>JAQTMR010000001.1 GCA_028714255.1 Phycisphaerae bacterium
CATTTTCGGCGCCGAGCGTTTCGACCGCGGCTTTTAATAAAAAGGTGCTATCTACGCCGCCGGAGTATGCGACAACCACTTTACCCAGCTTCTTAAGAATTGCCTGGAGCGAATTATACTTGTCTTTTGGATTCACAATCACCTTAACCTCTTTTACGACACTATCTTAAATTAAGTTCTTCCATTACTATACCGCCGCACTTCCCACCTCGGCAAGCAAAAACACTAAGTGAAATCGAGATGATTTCAGGAATCCAGAATTCTAAAAACGGGAGAAGTCGTTAACAAAATAGGGAAGATGAGTAAAATGGGGTAGCATCAATCCGCCTTCGCCAAGGCTTCGGGCGCGATGAAACGCGCAAGTTAGCGCTGCGAAACGTGCGCAAACTTACAAAAACCATAGCCAAACTTAGCCAAACTTATACAAAATTTGCCAAAAGTGAGGCCAAATATTCACCAATTTAGCACCCCCCCTGCGCGAATTGTTCGCGCGGGGCGCAGAAGGCAGAATCCAGTAGACAGTAGACAGAATAAAAATTGCAAGTGGCCTAAGTTAACGGAGAATTCTTTTGAAAGTTTTTGCTTGTCTTTTGCCGATGGATTGTTATAATAAAATTAGCGGAGAGAAATCCGCTAAATGAAATTCTAACACTGAGATTTCAGACGTTTCGACGCAAACCGTCAGTTTGTAAGTTGAAGGAACGTGTGGAAGGCTCGGTGCTCTCGTTTTGAGAGCACCGTTCGCTTTTTTACATAAAGCTACGGTCGCTTTCGTAAACTATAGAAAGGGCATCGTCCTTCACGTCCTTCAAGGCTCTGACGGGCCTGCGTTGAGCGTGATTGCGGCGGTGCCCTTTAATATTATTGCGCCCGCCGCGGAAAGGATACTGCGGCAATGAAGTTCACGCTCAAAAGGGGATTGTTCCGGCTGGCAACGGCAATCGTAGTAGTCGCAGCCTGCCTGCCAATCGCGGAAGAGTTCGTACTGGGCATTATGTGCATATTAGCCTGCGCGGGCTGGCTTGTTTTCTGGATAGCGGGAGGATTCTTCGATATGTAACCAAAACAAAACACCAATTTCGTTGACTGCACGGCCCGATGGCTCTTTTCCCTCCTTCGAGCCTGTGGCTTCCTCCCCCACACCACACGGGCCGTGCAGTATTTATAAAAATGAATAGCCACAGAGGACACAGAGAACACAGAGATATAAAGGTGGGAAAGGTGCGAAAAGTGGAAAAATTTTGGGAAATACCCCAAAATCCCGTAGTTACCACGTGTAATTTAAAAGGTACAGGGATGGGGACGGAGAAGAAATTAAAAATTAACCACGGATTTGCACGGATTTAATAGAAAGATTAACCACGAATGAACACGAATAGACACAAATTTATTGAGCCACAGAGGTCATCCGGGTACGAGGAAAAATGTTTTTCGTTGACAATGTTTGTACGGCGTGTTTTATTCGGATTGTTCGGCTGGAGGCCGGGCAAACAATTTTTGGGGCAGTTTTTAAAAAGGTGGAGAAAGGGGAAGTTCCGACAAAAAAAGTTTAACCACGGATTTGCACGGATTTAGTAGAAAGATTAACCACAAATGAACACAAATAGACACAAATAAAAAACAAATAATAACTTTTTGGAAGGGAGAAAAAATGGAGACTGGAAAAGAAAAAATAAAAAAATCATTTCTTATTGTTTTATCAATAATTTTCCTAATCAGCAGCCTTTGCGGGACAGTTGAGGCAAAGCCGTTTTACGCAGATGAAAGTGATACTACCAGTGACGCCAAGATTGGGTACAAAGATCCTAATAAAAGTTCTGTGGAAACAATATATCCGAAGGTGGTGAGCGGTGCAGGAGCATCGATAACTGTGTACACCGACCGCTCCGCGTGGGAGAGTGCTGTTAACTATAATTTCGAGGAAGAATTCTTTACGGACGACATACTAAACCCGGGAGTTGAGGTGATGACAGTAAACGGTTACATAGACATTCTTAACGGATTTTGGCATGACTACGTCACCGATGCGGTAACCACAACATGGTATTTTGCTCAGCCTATATATGCATATGGAGCCGACTGGAACCTCGCTATCCCAGGTGGACTCGGCAGTGGTATCCAGTTGTATCTCGATGGCATACCGGTCAGCCCTAAAATTGTAAATACTTATGAGGGCGAGTTTTTTGGGCTCATCTCAACTGTCCCCTTTAACCATATTCTTGTTACCGCTGGCACTTACATGGGGCGGGAAACTTATACGTTGGATAATATGGTCTATTCTTCGTGGGTAAAGCTTAACAAGACTGATGATGTCAATGATGATGATTGTGTCGGCCCGCATGACGAGATAACGTACACAATTGATTATGACTATTATGGAGGCCCTGATTATTTTGATTATGAAGGTCTTGCTGGTTTGCACGAGTGGTGGCTGTGCGGCTGCAATTCTAATAATAACGACTGCAATGGGATAGATATGGACAAAGATGGGATTGTTAATTTTATTGACTTTGCCATATTAGCCGAGAATTGGCTCAAAGGGCAGGTTAAAAAGGATGTTAATATAATCGACCACCTTCCGGCCGAAGTAGATTTTGTCTCGGCTTCAAACGGCGGGGTTTATGACTCCAATAGCCCTACAGTCAAATGGGAGATTGGCACATTGAAACCGGATGATTTCGGTTCTGTTAAACTAACGGTTAAGGTTAATGAATCCGTTGAGCCGAACGGCATAATCACAAATCGTTGCGAGATAAAAAGTGGAGTTGAGATATTGAACATCGCTTATGAATATACACCTATATGTTGGTCAAGTATTCCAAAACCGAGCTGTGGCGAGATAGATGTATCAGAGGATATAATTCTTAGCTGGACGCCGAGAATATATGCCGATAAACACGACGTATATCTCGGCACTGATTACACTGCTGTTAAATACGCCAACGACCCCAATATCCCGCCGGGCAGAGGACGCCAGGACTCCAACAGCTACGATCCATGCGGGCCTCTCGAATCCGATACGACTTATTACTGGCGGGTCGATGAGGTCAATGAGCCGAACGTATGGAAAGGCGCCGTCTGGCGGTTTAGAACAGGCAACTGGCTTGTTGTGGAAGATTTTGACTCGTACGCGGACACTGGCTCTCTGCGGGAGATATGGAAGATTAATTATGAAAGCGGCGCCACTAATACCATCGAGACAACGACGGCTCGCTCCGGTCAGTCTATGAAGTATAAATACGATGATATTGAGTACTACTACTACTTTTCAGAGGTCTATGCCGATACAGCAGATTTGCCGAGCCAAATCGGTACAGACTGGACGAGCGGCGGGGCCGAGGCATTGGCGATGTATTTCTACGGCCAGCCGGAAGGGGGCGAGGAGAGCGAGGATTATATGTACGTGAAACTGACCGACGGCGACGGCAACGAAGCGGTAGTATTATACGACGGCGAAGTGAACGATATAAACGACCAGCAGTGGCACCAGTGGAGTATCGACCTGTCGGAATTTAGCGGCGCGGACCTGAATGATGTCGCGAGGATTACTATCGGGTTCGGCGACGGGGCCGAACCGGAGACAATAGGCACCGTGTATTTCGACGATATCCGATTGTACCCCTCCAGATGCCTCGAAAGCCCCGCAGGTGATTTAACCGGTGACTGCGCGGTCGATTACAGGGACGTTGAAATAATGATGGACGGATGGCTCGATACGGGTTACTGCTGCGAGGCGGATATTTACGAGGATAATAAGGTCGATTTCAGGGATTTTGTTACGCTGGCGGAGAACTGGCTTGTGGAGGGGGAAATGTGGCCATGATTGGTATTGCGTGAAGCGGGAAGCGGGAAACGGAGTTTTAAGTTCTTAGTTTTGAGTTTTGAGTTTGCAGTTGCCGCTTATGGCGGCAACTGCAAAAATTATGCGGATTTGTTGTCTTAATAACCAAATGTCCGGTTTATAATTTGCTTGCCAAGCAGATTTTAATGTTGTATAATGGAGCGGAAATTAAAATCCGATTTGCGAACTTTTTACGGATATTGCGGTTTGTCATTATGCCATTATTAATAGATTCGACTCGTTCGACGGTTCGACTGCGCTCATCGCAGGCAAAGTTCGGGGCAAACTCGCTCACTATTATAAAGGAGAGTAAAATGAAATCGGAAGGCAAAATCATCAATAGGCCAAGTCCCTCTCATACCAAAACAGGTTTTACCATTATAGAGCTATTGACCGTTAT
Organism: Phycisphaerae bacterium; assembly: GCA_028714255.1. Classification (GTDB taxonomy): domain Bacteria; phylum Planctomycetota; class Phycisphaerae; order Sedimentisphaerales; family Anaerobacaceae; genus CAIYOL01. Next base: position 4,242 of record JAQTMR010000001.1, read on the forward strand.
GAGCATCATCGTGATTTTACTTGGCCTGCTCGTACCATCTTTGAATACGATGAGGTGGTACGCAAGATACACTACGCAGAAGAACCAGCTTAAAAATATCGAAACAGGGCTGCACTCATTTGAGATGGATTTCGGTGAATACCCGGACTCGAGCGCAGGCCCTAGCGCAGCCCCCTATTGCGGTGCGATGAAGCTGGCCGAGGCAATGGCAGGTCAGGACGGGTTCGGATTTCATCCAGATTCAGCATTTCACGCCGATGGCCTTTCTGCTACAGAGGAGGACTTATATCCTACTATCGCAAATTCTGAAAATCTAAGGGCCAGAAAGGAATATATGGAACCCAGAGACACCCAACTCTGCGTATTAGAGGATTATTTGAAGTGTCTTCCTGGTACACCAGGCTGGACCAATAAAGACAAGATTGTACTGCTTTGTGATGTGTATAAACAAAATAACCTTAGAAACAGCAAGGGAGATAAACTCGGCATGCCCATATTGTACTACAAGGCCGATACGTCCAAGCTCTCGCACGATGTTAATACCCCAACGAATACAGACAATATTTACAATTATATGGACAACCACGCCTTTGTCGGACTCGGCGCTAGCCTGATCCCTTTTGTACATCCGCTTTATCAAAAGTTAGACGCTGAAGGTAATCCTGTAGGCCTTCCAGGTGAAACATTTTACAAGATGACACGAGATGAATCTGTGCCGATTGTTGGAAGTTATAATGCGCTGAAAATAAGGCCCTACAATAAGAACAGTTATATACTGATATCTGCGGGCAGGGACGGCTTATACGGCACAAGAGACGACGTGTGCAATTTTAAGGATTAAACGGCCGCTATCGCGGGTTTCGGGCGGAGGCGTAAAGCCGATGGTGGGAATTGGACCCACAACCCCGGCTTTACGAAAGCCGTGCTCTACCGTTGAGCTACATCGGCAACAATAAACGTTATCATACCGCCTATCGGCGGTTTTGGCAACCCCGGCGGATATTTATCAGATGAATTTTCCTTGCAAAGTAACTGGATAAATTGTAAATTCCGTTTTTTGCTATTATAGAACAGGGTCGGTGCCCGAGTGGTCAAAGGGGATGGGCTGTAAACCCATTAGCGCAAGCTTACGTTGGTTCGACTCCAACCCGGCCCAGTGTTTGAACCAGCAGCAACCTGGGGAACCTTCGCTTGCAGGTTGTCTCGCCCAGTCACTACATAAGAAACAATCGAATTTCAATGGCAAAAACAGCAAAACATAATCAACAGGGAGTTTTATAAAGACGATATAACTATATATGAAACTTGACCCGACAAAAATGAAGGATTGGCAGATTGCCGAGGCGGCGGAGCAATCGATGAAGCCGGTCGGCGTGCTGGCCAAAGAATTAGGGCTTAAAGACAACGAAGTGCTGCCTATGGGGCGGCAGCTTGCGAGGGTCGATTATGCTATGGTTCTGGAACGATTGAAAAGCCAGGCACACCCGACCGCGAAGTATATCGATGTTACCGCCATCACCCCTACGCCTTTAGGAGAAGGTAAGAGCACCACAACCATCGGATTGATTGAAGGGCTGGGGAAATTAGGAAAAAAAGTAACCGGCGCCATCCGACAGCCAAGCGGAGGGCCGACATTCAATATCAAAGGCTCCGCCGCAGGGGGCGGACTGGCGCAGTGCATCCCGCTGGTGCCGTTTTCGATTCGGCTTACCGGCGATATCGAATATATCACGAACGCACACAACTTGGGCATGGTGGCGCTAACCAGCCGAATGCAGCACGAGAGAAATTATAACGACGAACAGTTGGCGAAAAGGAATTTGAAAAGGCTGGATATCGACCCGGAACGGGTACAAATGAAATGGGTCATAGATTTTTGCGCACAGGCACTGCGAAACATCACTATCGGCAAAGGCAGCAAGATGGACGGCTTCGAGATGGAATCGGGATTTGCCATTTCGGTTTCGAGCGAGCTGATGGCGATACTGGTTCTGGCTAAAGACCTAAAGGACCTGCGCGAAAGAATAAGCAAAATGGTGGTCGCTTACGATAAAAAAGGCAACGAAGTCACTACCGCCGACCTCGAAGTTGACGGCGCGATGACGGCGTGGATGGTCGAGACCATAAATCCGAATCTGATGCAGACCATCGAGGGCCAGCCCGTATTTGTGCACGCGGGGCCGCTCGCGAATATCGCTATCGGCCAAAGCTCAATCATCGCTGACATACTCGCCACGAAATTGTCGCAGTACCACGTAACGGAAAGCGGCTTCGGCGCGGACATCGGCTTCGAGAAGTTCTGGAACTTAAAGAGCCGAATATCGGGTCTGAAACCTGACGCGGTGGTTATCGTAGCGACTATTCGGGCACTAAAAATGCACGGCGGCGGACCAACGGTCAAGCCCGGAATACCGCTAAGCGAAGAATACACAAAAGAGAATCTCAAGTTAGTCGAAGCCGGCTGCGACAATCTTATCGCTCATATCGAGATTGTCAAGAAAAGCGGCGTCCGTCCCGTTGTCTGCATAAACGGATTCTGCAGCGATACCAAAGCTGAAATTAAATTGGTGCGCAAAATCGCAGAGCAAAACGGCGCCCTGGCAGTATATTCAGAACACTGGCTAAAAGGCGGAGAGGGCGCAATCGAACTTGCCGAGGCCGTCATTCAGGCCTGCGAGGAAAAAAGTAAATTCAAATTCCTCTACGAGATGGGGACGCCTTTGAGAAAGCAAATCGAATTGATTGCTACCGAAGTCTATGGCGCCGACGGCGTTACATACACGCCGCAAGCCCTGAAAAAAGCCAAAGCTTTCGAGAAAAACAAGGAGTTGAAGAACTTCGACACCTGCATGGTCAAGACGCATTTGAGCTTGTCGCACGACCCCGATATAAAGGGGCGCCCTCGAAACTGGAAACTTCCCATCCATGATTTCCTCGTATATAAAGGAGCGGGCTTCATCGTTCCGCTGGCCGGTGAGATTAAGCTTATGCCGGGAACAGGCTCGAACCCGGCCTTTAGGCACATCGACGTGGACGTCAAAACCGGAAAAGTAACAGGGATGTTTTAGGCCGGAACATAAAGCTCTTTTTACCTTTAAGATTCGCCGCGGCAAAGGTATAATACCCCCCGTTGATATTGTCATTCCCGTGAAAACGGGAATCCATACTATTCTGTAAATTACTGGATACCTGCTTTCGCAGGTATGACAAGTCGTTTCGGTTAGTTTTAGTAAGGCGATTAACAATGCAGCAGGCTATATTACAATTAGCGTTGGACCACGAAAATCTTGCCCGCGCCCTGAAGGCCGCTGAAGAAGCGATACAGGGAGGCGCAGACTGGCTGGAAGCTGGTACGCCTCTTATCAAGAGCGAAGGACTCGACGCAGTTCGAGAACTAAGACGGCGGTTTCCATCCGCGACTATCGTCGCGGATATGAAGATAATGGACGCAGGGCGCCTGGAGACAGAATGCGCCGCCAAGGCCGGTGCCAATATTATTCATGTTCTCGGCCCGGCATCAGACGCTACTATAATCGAGTGCATCGAGGCCGCCAGACGCTATGACGCGAAAATCACCGTTGACCTGCTCGGCCTTGAAACCACAGAGCGAATGGTGCAGCGGGCAAAGGAAGTTGAAATAATGGGCGCATCTTCGGTCTGCATCCATACCCCGATAGATATGCAGATGCGAGGCGAGCTGCCGTTCGAAGATTTGGAGATGGTGGCATCGGCGGTAAGCATCCCGGTCGCAGTGGCGGGAGGAATTAATTCTGAAAACGCTTTGGACGCAATCGAAGCAGGTGCAACCATAGTCATTGTCGGCGGGGCAATCACAAAATCGCCCGACGCAAAAAAGGCAACAGAGACAATAAAGAAAGCTATCAGCAAAAGAATCAGAATAGAGACTGACTTCTTCAAACGAGGAGATGAAAAAAGTATTGCCGAGGTACTGGCGAAAACTTCCGCCGCCGATATAACTGAAGCTCTGCACAATTCCGGCGCTATGGAAGGAATAAAACCGATTTCAGCGGAACTAAAAATGGTCGGCCGGGCCTTAACGGTATGGACCTATCCGGGCGACTGGAGCAAGCCCGTTGAAGCGATAGATATGGCCGAGGAAGGCCAGGTCATTGTTATAGATGCTGGCGGAATACCGCCTGCGGTCTGGGGGGAGAAAGCCACGAAAAGCTGTCTGCAGCGTAAACTGGCCGGTGTGGTCATCAATGGCGCGATACGCGATGTGGCAGAGATTCGCAAGATGAATTTTCCCGCTTACGCGAAACTTATAACGCCGGTAGCAGGCGAGCCGAAGGGACAGGGTATGATTGACGTCCCCGTAAGAATCGGCGGTCAATATATTCGCAGCGGCGACTGGATTGTTGGCGACGACGACGGGGTCGTAGTAATCCCGCAGGAAAAAATCGTGGAAATCGCCAACCGCGCCCAGGCAGTTGTCGAAAGAGAATATCGCGAAATGGCTGAAATCGACGAAGGCAGCACCTTGGGCAAGGTCTCGGAACTTATGCGATGGGAACAGTTGAGAAAGAAAAATGAAAACAAAAACAACAAAAAACAATAATTTCCGTGAAATCATCTCGGCATGGGCAAAAGCCATGACGGTCATACTGCGGCAAATAGAAAAACAAACCTCGGAAGAGCTTGTCGAAATGATATTGAAGGCGGACAAGATTTTCGTCGCTGGTCAGGGCAGAAGCGGCCTGATAGGACGTTGTCTGGCGACCCGGCTTACGCAAATTGGTTTTCAAGTGCATGTGCCGGGGAACGCAACGTGTCAGAAAATAGAAGCTGGTGATTTGATGATTGCGATTTCCTGCCGGGGAACGACAATGACCACTGTAGAGTTTGCGCGAATTTCCCGAGACGCCGGCGCAAAGGTCGCGGTAATAACGGCATCCGACAATTCAACTCTGACTAAACTTGCCGATAAGGTAATTTTGATTGCGGCAAATGACGAAAAAATCAGGAAAAAGTGCAAATACGTTGTTGGCCCGAGTAATAATACCCTGTTCGAGCAGACCGCCCTGTTGTATTTTGACGCACTGATACATATCATTCTGAAGCGAAAAGGAATTTCAATAAATATAATAAATCAAAAGCACGCCAATCTCGAATAGGATTTGAAAGAGAACGTATGTATCTCGAAGGCAAGTTTAAGGAATACATGGATGATTTAGCGGCGAAGAAGTCCGCACCCGGCGGAGGCAGCGCCGCCGCTGCCGTCGGCGCAATGGGAGTGAGCCTGCTCAGTATGGTCGCAAATTTCACGCTCGGCAAAAAAGAATATCAATATGTTGAGCCGGAAATTCGTGAGATTTTATCCTCGTCGGAAAAATTGCGGATAGTTTTAGAACAGCTTGTGGACGAGGACGTTGCCGCATACAAAAAAGTCTCCGAAGCCTACAAAATGGCAAAGGAGACCGAAGAAGAGAAAAAGGCGAGGGCCGAAACAATACAGGCCGCTTTGAGGATTGCAATGGAAGCTCCTCTGGCAGTTTGCAGGAACTTATACGAGGCGGCGAAGCTCTGCCGGCCGTTGCTGGAAAAAGGAAATACCAATCTGGTAAGCGACGTTGGCGTCGGCGCCGAATTTATTGCGGCTGGCTTTGTCGCGGCCCTGTTAAATGTTGAAATAAATCTGGCATCGATTGATGACAGCGGCCTCGCGGCAAATATCAGGCAGGAATTATCCGAAAAAGAAAAAAAGATACAGCTTATCAGGGAAAAAGTCGTTAGCAAAACAAAGGAGAAAATCTAATGGTGGCAACTTTATTAGAGGGACAACAACTGGCTTCTAAAATCAAGGAAGGTTTAAAAAAAGACATCGACGCCCTGAAGTCGAAAGGCTTTGTGCCGCATCTTGCAGCGGTGCAGGTCGGAGAAAATGCCGCTTCGAGAGTATATATCAATCAGCAGAAAAAATCCTGTGAAGAGATTGGCATCGAATATGAACTTAAAGAGCTGCCTGCCTCTACCACTGAGAATGAGATGCTGGATTTCATTGACAAACTGAATCAGGACGACGCGGTTACCGGGGTAATTCTTATGATGCCCCTGCCTAAAAACATAGATGCCCGCCGGGTACAGGTCAGGATTTCGCCTGACAAGGACGTGGAAGGAATGCACCCTGCCAATATGGGCAAATTGGTTTACGGGGAAATGGGACTTGCTCCCTGCACGGCAAGGGCGGCGGTAGAGCTTTTGAAGTCAAGCGGAGTCGAGCTAAAGGGCAAAGAGGTCGTTGTGGTAGGACATTCGGAGATTGTCGGAAAGCCCATTATGCTGATGCTTCTGGCTTCGCAGATGGAATCACCTACCCCTGTTGTTTGCCACATCGCCACTAAAGACCTGTGCTTTCATACAAAAAGAGCAGACGTCATACTTGTCGCCGTCGGCAAGCACGGACTGATAAAAGCCGATATGGTAAAGGACGGCGTCATTGTCATTGATATCGGCATCAATAGAGTCCCCGTCACCGACCAGAGCGGCAAGGGAGTTTTGAATGAAAAAGGCAAACCGAAAATGAAAACCACAGGGGACGTCGATTTTGAGGCCATTAAGGAAAAGGCAAGCTTCATTACACCCGTTCCCGGCGGCGTCGGGCCTGTAACGACAACAATGCTGCTTTACAATACGGTAGAATCCGCAAAACTGATGGCGGATAAATCCGCAAAATAGCTCTAAGCACAATCAAAGCAAAGAATTCTTACTTCTCTTCCTCGGGTTTATTCAGCAGGCCCTTAAGATTCTTCATAAGTTCGGTGCCGCCTTCTTTGCCTTCTTTAAAAAGTCTTTTCCCTTCTTTACCCAGCTTCGTGGTCATGCCGAGGGTTGATTTCATCGCACTGGTCATCTCTTCAGGCAAAACGCCCGTTCCTTTATCGGCCACGCCTGCCGCGATAGCCAGTAAGATTTTGCTGGACAGCTTGGCTGTGTCCAATTTGTTATCGCTGCCTAAATCGGTCATCACGATAGGGTCAAGCTTTAGTGTAATGGTATCTGTCTTGCCGGGAATGGGCAATAATTTTGCCTCAACTGTTACGTTTAAAATTTCAAGTTTATCTATATGAAGTTTTTTCCCGGATGGCTCAGATGCCTTACCTTCTTTGGCTGGGATTGCTTTTATAACGTCATTAATATTGTTGGAAATGCCTCGTTGTTCAAGCACAACATTTACGCCATCGAGTTTTAGCTCTCTTATTTTGACCACATCACTTAAAAGCGATTTGATGTCAACCGAGACACTGCCCTCTTTTAATTCAAGCATCTTTTTGTATTGATAACCAGCCGGATTATTAATCGAAAGATTACTAATACCGAGCCTGCCTGCCATAATCGAAAGGTCAATATCCCCAACACTTACCCCAACGTTTAAGGTTTTGGTCGCTGCGGTCTCAATAGCAATTTTGATGGCATATTCAGCAAAAATATCAACGGTTATTACCACAGCAACAATCAGAATCAGAACGGCCAGCAAAACGACGCGTACAATTTTAGGTTTCTTTTTCATTTTTCAATCCTCTCTTAAACTTTGTTTGTAAGTTTTTCCGCAATTCCATCGGCAGGTGCGCCCCGCTGCCATAGCTATGAAGCTTCGGCAACCCGGGAGATTTTAGCGCCTACCAGATTCAATCTTTCTTCGATTCTTTCATAGCCCCGGTCGATGTGATAAACTCTGTTGACAACCGTAGTACCCTGGGCAACCATCCCAGCCAGAACCAACGCCGCCGACGCCCGCAGGTCCGAAGCCATTACCGGGGCGGCAATCAATTTTTTTACACCTGCCACTATAACAGTAGGCCCCTCTTTACGCAAATTCGCCGCCATTCGATTCAGTTCTGCGATGTGCATAAATCTGTCAGGAAAAACTTTTTCAATCACGATGCTATTACCTTTGGCAAGCGACAGCAGAGCCATAAACTGGGCCTGCAAATCGGTAGGAAAACCCGGATGAGGCTGAGTGGTAATATCAGCAGGCTTAATCGAACCTTTGCGGGTGACAACACAACCACCCTCTGCGGCCTCGACTGTTACCCCGATATTTCTTAACCTGTCAACAACAGCCATCATATCATCGAGCCGACAGTTTTGAATATGCAGCTTGCCCGACGTTATGGCGGCAGCAACCATAAAGGTCCCGGCCTCGATTCTGTCCGGGATTACCTGATATTCAACGGGCTGTAACTGTTTGACCCCTTCGATAATTAGTCGAGGCGAACCAATGCCGGTTATCTTCGCACCCATTTTGTTAAGGCAGTTCGCCAAATCAGATATTTCCGGCTCACAGGCAGCCGACTCGATAACGGTTTTGCCCTTTGCCAACGTCGCGGCCATTAACACATTAGCCGTACCCAGCACCGTCGAGCCGAACGGCCCGCCCATAAAAATATCTTTGCCCTTCAATCCCCCACGAGGGGCCTCTGCAACAATATTGCCGTTCTTAAGATGGATTTTTGCGCCGAGTTCAGCCAAACCCCGCAGGTGAATATCAACGGGCCTGTCACCAATCGCACATCCGCCGGGCATCGAAACCTCCACCCTGCCGTAGCGAGCAAGCACCGGGCCGAGTATGCAAATGCTCGCCCGCATCCTGCGGACAATATCATACTCTCCTATGGGATTATCTATCACATCCGAATCTATGCACAAATCCCCGTTTGGGCTTCGGTCCAGCTCGCAACCCAACTGGCAAAGCAACTGGCCAAAAACGGAAATATCAGAAAGATAGGGCACCGATTTTATGACCGATTTGCCGGCAGCCAAAATAGCGGCAGCCATTATCGGAAGAGAAGCGTTTTTGGAACCATTCACATTAACCGTCCCTGAAAGCCGAACAGGTCCCTCAATACGAAATATATCCATAATTCATTTTCCTTGAAAAGCAGTCCACATTTTGCAATACTCCGCAAAACGACAGACGAACATAGAACCCGAATGATACTAATACAAAACGGGTGAAGTTTCAAGATTGCAAAAGTATATAACGATGAATGTTTTTGAAATTATCAAATCTGCCTACGGCAAAGTCAGCTGCGAAACCGTGATAGATTTCATTATTTTCCTTCCAGGGGCTCTATTATTCGGCGGTTGGCTGCTTAAAACATCCCTGGGCAGAAAATCTCTGTCAGATTCAGTCCCCCGTCGGAACAATTTGCCTGCCTATTTGCCCTTTGTCCCGTTATTTATCTGGATAGGGGTCATTTCACTGGCAGCATCAATTACAGAAAAACTCCTGCCCGACCTGCAGGACTGGCAGGAAGCTCTCCTGGACAACATTATCCTCTGTACAGGCGCCATAGCAGCGATGGCAGTAATTATCTATATAGCCAGAGCAGGCTTTGCCAGACGATTAAAAGGATTCGGCCTGAATCTGAGAACAATTCACAAAGATTTACCGGCAGCCCTGCTGAATTTGCTCTCCGTTTGGCCCCTTATAACAGCGACGATAATTCTGACGATTTATATTGGCAAATTTATATGGGGACAGGATTTCGAGATACAACCACACGAAGAACTCGAACTTATGACAGCATATTCACAATTGTCAGTTAGGGCGCTGATTATTGTTACTGCCGTGGCGATAGTGCCTGTATTCGAAGAGATGCTCTTTCGGGGCCTGTTTCAAACAATGCTGCGATGCGTCACACTAAAACCATGGCTATCAATTACAATAGTTTCCGGCCTGTTCGCACTGGCACATGCAGACGCCGGGCACTGGCCTGCGCTGTTTGTGCTTTCGATGTGTATGGGATATGCTTATGAAAAGAGCGGCTCTCTCCTGCGGCCTATCTTTATCCACTCACTTTTTAACGCAACCAGTATTATAGTAACCTTATACAATCTGTAACGCCCGGCAAATAGATGCCGGATTACACTTGTTCACAGTATCAGCAGCAAAAGTATAACCAGGCCAAAAGATGTTATGATTGTTCCAGTGATTTTATTCAGCCTGGTCAATTTATCAGGGCTAATCTTCCAGTGAAAGAGAGTGGCAGCACCCCAAAGCATAATCCACCAAAGAGCAGAGCCTATAAATACACCTGCAACCGACAAGCCTACAGAAAAATAATACGTATCTGACCTTACCGCACCCAAACCGGCGAATACTGCCGCAAAAACGAGAATAGTAACGGGGCTTGTTAACGCAAGCAAAAAGGTTGACCCGTAATTACCAATATGACTGGGGACACTAACCGAAGAAGCATCTGCCGACTTTGACAGAAAAGTCCTTGTTCCAAGGTAGCAAAGAAAAAGGCCTCCGAAGAGCTTGAGCCAAAACTGCTCTTGAACTAAAAAGTTTGAGACAAATGTAAGCCCCAAAGCGGCAATCAAGCCGAACATAGCATCGGCGGTGGCGGCTCCAAGCCCTGAAACTAAGCCATGGATTCTCCCCTCACCCAAAGTTCGCTGAATACACAGCAGCCCAACCGGGCCAACCGGCGTGGCAACCAAAAGCCCAACAACAAGACCTTTCAAAAAAATATCGGCAACCATTAATATTTCCTGTTAAACATCAAATGTCAGCATATTATATTCGGCTTATGACACTGTTAGAGAAACGCACGTCAGATATCGTATTTATTTAATATGCAGCACATCAGCCATCGAATAAAGCCCGGGCTTTTTCCCGACAAGCCAGCGGGCTGCCCGCAGCGCCCCCAGAGCGAAAGTGTCTCTGCTATGTGCGGTATGGTTCAGAGTTATCGTTTCGCCGAGCGTGCTGAAGATTACCGAGTGGATACCGGTGATATCCCCTGCGCGGACAGCGTGTATGCCGATAGTGCCTTTTCCCCTTAACGCTTCTTTTCCACTCCTGCCGTGAACGAGGCAATCCGGAAATTTTTTGCCGGTTGCTTTGCATATATTTTCAGCCAACGTCAGAGCGGAACCGCTTGGGGCATCTTTTTTGAAGCGATGGTGCTGCTCGATTATTTCCGTGTCATACTCATCACCAAGCATCGAAGCGACTTTGCCGACCATCTCGAACAAAACGTTCATCCCGACGCCCATATTAGTTCCATATATAACGGGGATTTTTGCCGAAGCTGTCTTTATCTTCTCGCGTTGTTTATCGCTTAGGCCGGTAGTACCTAAAACCAGCGCAACGCCGGCTTTCAGGCAGTAATCAATGGTCTCATCCGCCGCTGCCGGCTGCGAGAAATCAATCGCCACATCAGCACCGGCTGGATAGATGCTATCCAGCTTAATATTAAGGCCGGTATCTTTGCCTATATCGGCATGGCCCTGGCTTTCAACTGCCCCTATAATATCGAATTGGCCGGCCTCTGCCGCCAGCGAAAGGATACGCATGCCCATCCGCCCCGCAGCGCCGACAATTATCAGTTTAGGTCTCATTCTGGCTCCCTTAAGTCCTTGTTATAAATAAGCTGAATAAAAATATAACTGCCGCAATCGGTATTTACAAGCCTAAAGAATTATTTGCTTGATTACTCCGCCAGGCCAATAGTAAAATAAATACAGGAAGTTGACATAAAAAAAATGGTCTTAAAAAATAGATATTGGAGGTACAAAATGGTTAAAAGTTTTGTGACAATTCTAACTATAGCTGTTGTAACTTTGGGACTGGCATTTACCTGCGGCTGTGAGAGTGATGCGCAAACAGGCGCCCTTATCGGCACAGCAGCCGGCGCAGGTGTCGGCCAGGCAATAGGCCGGGATACAGGCTCAACGCTGATTGGCGCGGCAGTAGGCGGCGGCGCAGGGTATATGATAGGCAACGAATCGGACAAGAAAAAAACACGAGCCGAAATGGAAAGTCTCCGCCAGCAAAATATGCAATTGCAGCAACAGAATATGCAAACGCAGCAGCAAATGAGTACCGTTACAGTCAATATTGTAAACAGCAACGGCTCTATTACCCCTGTAACTCTGAGAAGGGAAGGCGTTGTTTATATCGGCCCAAGAGGTGAAACGTATCCTACTATGCCGACACAGGAACAGTTGAAACAGGCAGGATACGGTTTTTAGAAATTACGATAATTGGTAATTATTTGCTGTTTGGTTAATTCTGTTATGTAGGGTTGTAAGCAACACCTGCGTAGCTGGGTTGTTTTCGTGGCCTATCAGGCCATTTCAATACATCGAATAAAAATTCGCTGGCCTGCCGCAGCATCACAGCGGGCATAGATGGACACATCTCAAATGAGGCGATTATATCGTTGTCGTATTTGCCTAATACGTTCAGCAGATGTTCCCAGTTTTTTCGGCCTATACCGCCTCGCATGCCGGGCGGCTGATGGTCGTCCGCGTGACCATAATTATCGCTTAGATGTAAATAGGCAACTCTCTCACCCAGCTCATCTACATATTGCTTGAAATCAAATTCAGGGTCGAGATTGGCGTAGCCGGTATCGAGGCAATACCAAACAGACTCAAGCTTTCTGCCGACCTGCTTGAGCGTCGATAGCCGGCCGGTTTCAAGACACAACTTCACCTTATTCAGCTCAGCCAGATTAACCACTTCTTCCGCAAAATTGTAACTGTCCGGTTCCGGCTCATTCGGAATACCCAAACTTCTCAAGTCAGTTACAATACTTGCTCCAAGCAGTTTGGCACATTCAAGTTGCTCTTGCCACTTTTCCAGTGTCGGCCCATCATTGCGAGAACGCATCGAGACCAGCATACCCTCGGCAGCAGCGGCAAGCCTGGGCCAATTACGCCTATCATAACGACAGTCACTTCCACCCTTCATATGAGGCCACAACTCAACTCCGAAGCCCATAGACCTTAAGAACTGACATTCCTGCTCGAAAGACAGGTGATTCTCACGCCCCCAAAATAGCATCGTTGAAACAACATATCTAATCCGCATTATGCTATCTCCGCCTCAAGGCCTGTAAAATCTCTATTAAAAAGCATACATTATCTTATCGTTTAAAAACAAACGGAGCTTTAGATTAGACAAAACTCACCACAGATACGCTTTTCATGAAATTGTGGTATTTGGGGTTGATTTTGGCAAAAACCGCCCCCTTGTCTGCCGTCGCAGACAGCAAAGGCGGCCCTCTTCGTCCAATAATAAATATAAACCAACCCCCGGCAAAAGAGCCTAAAGCGGTTTAATTACAAAAAATTTCTGTTGCAAAATCTGCTAATATTGTTAGAATTCATCGTTTTAGGTTTTGGGAGCACTTTATGAAAGAAGATATACATCCAAAATACCAAAAGGTAGTGGTTCGTTGCGGCTGTGGGAGTACGTTCGAGACGTGCAGCACAGCGGAAGAAATACACGCTGAAATCTGCTCGATGTGCCATCCATTCTATACAGGCAAGCAGAAATTCGTCGACACCGCAGGACGGATAGAACGGTTCCAAAAGAAATACGGCAAAGAGTACTTCAAGAAAGAAAAGAAAAGCTGATTTCCCGATTATAAGCAGTGTTTAGCGTTTAAGCCTTCTTTTTCTATCCGTTATTTTACCATCGCAGGGCCGTTCTCCGTAAGGAGTCCCGAGGACTATGGCTGAAGAAAAAACCACTCTCTTAGCGAAACTCGACGAGATTGAGCTTCGCCACGGCGAAATCGAAAAGCAACTTGCCGACCCGACAATCTCCGGCGATTCAGTAAAGCTGATATCGCTTGCCAAAGAACAGGGAAAACTGAAAACAACCGTCGCTAAATATCGTGAATACAAAAAAACAATAGCCAGCCTGGAAGAAGCTGAACACATATTAAGTGACAACACCGCAGACGAAGATTTCAAAAATCTGGCAAAAGAGGAAATTCGTCCGCTTGAAGCCAAAAAGAAAGCACTTCTCGAAGAAATTCAAAATGCCCTCATATCAAGCGACGATATGAGTATCGATTCTATAATAATGGAAATACGCGCCGGCACCGGCGGTGAAGAAGCCGCCTTGTTTGCGCGTGATTTGTTCGATATGTACACGAAATACGCTGAGGGTCGCAGATGGAAAATCGAACACCTCAGTTTTAGCCCTGCGGAAATGGGCGGGCTTCGTGAAGTTGTAATTAGCATTAAAGGACGCGGGGTATGGGCCGAATTAGGCTATGAGGGCGGCGGACACCGCGTTCAGCGTGTGCCGCAAACCGAGGCACAGGGCAGAATTCACACTTCCGCCGCGACAGTAGCGGTGTTACCTGAGCCGGAAGAAGTTGATATACAGATTGCTGAAAAAGATGTTATCGAACATGTCTGCAGGTCAGGCGGGCCAGGCGGACAAAGCGTTAACAAGCTCAACAGCGCAATTAAACTCGAACATATACCAACGGGGATTACCGTTAGTATGCAGGATGATAAAAGCCAGCATAAAAATCGCGCCAAAGCCTGGCGGGTACTGAAAAGCAAAGTTTATGAACATCACCTGAGTCAGAAAAGAGCAGAGCGCGATTCGCAGCGTAAAATTATGATTGGTTCAGGCGACAGGTCTGAAAAAATAAGAACATATAACTTCCCCCAAAACCGCGTCACCGACCACCGAATCAACCTGTCGCTTTATAATCTCGACAGGATAATGGCCGGCGATATGAGCGATATAATTACCGCATTGAGAAACCACGACAGAGAACAAAAACTAAAGAATCTGTAAAGACGACAGACTCCAGATAACAGACGCCGGACAACAAACTTTGAAAAACAACTGACGGGCGTGAAATTCCAGATATGAAAAGAGATTTTAGAAACATAAAAGCATGGAAAAGTGCCGATGACCTCGCAACGCTGGTTTATTCTGCAACAAAAACTTTTCCTAAAGAAGAGCTATATGGCCTTGTATCACAGATAAGAAGAGCTGCCGTATCAATACCTTCTAATATAGCCGAAGGAGCAGCAAGGAAGACTATAAAGGAGTATCTTCAATTTCTTTATATCGCGCAGGGGTCAATTTCTGAATTAGAATACCTTTTGCATTTATCGAAAAGAATAGGTTATTTGAAAGATAGTGAGTATAACAATTTGGATGGCTTGAGGGACGAAACGGCCAAGATGTTATACGGCCTTATCAATTATATCGAAAAGGAAACAAAAGCCCCTTAATGTCTTTTTATAGTGGCAACGGCAATTTTATTATATGCTATTTTCTATGTGTCTGAAGTCTGGGGTCTGTCGTCTGGAGTCTTAAAATGATAGTCGTTGTTACCGGAATGGTCGGCGTTGACAAGAAAAATTACCTTCATAGAGTTTGTCAATTCGCTGCCGACAAAAACAAGGAAGTGCTTTTGTGCAATGTCGGCGAAAGGATGTATGCCGAAGCGCCGGATATTCCCAACGGCAAAATCCTCGATATACCGATGAAAAGGCTCAGTTCGCTTCGCCGCAGCATCTTCAAAGATGTCATCGCAAAGGCCAAAAAGGCGCCCAACTTGATTGTCAACACCCACGCAACCTTCCGCTGGCGGCACGGCTTGTTCCCCGCGGTGGACTTCGACCAGATGCGCCAGCTCGGTGCGGATATGTATATCTGTCTGATTGACGGCGTCGTAGCCTTGCACACGCGTCTCCTTGGTGAGCATTCCGTAGAACACTCCCTGAAGGACCTGATTGTCTGGCGGGAAGAGGAAATCATCGGCACTGAAATGCTCTGTAAAGGGGTCAACGAATCAGTTCCTTTTTATTGCCTTGCCCGTGGGGCCGAAGAGGAAACCATCGAAACATTTTACAACCTTGCCTTTGAGAGTCGGAGCAAAAAGGCATATTTGAGTTTTCCAATGACCCACGTCGTTGATATGAAAAATATTCGAGAAGAAATCGACGAGCTTCGGCGATTGCTGAAGGAATTTTTTATCTGCTTCGACCCTGCCGATTTGGAAGAATCGTTTTTACCGCTTTACGCACATAAGGCCGCTGAACAAGGGTCCTATACTGTCGAAGTTGAAACATTAGGACAAAAGGTACAACTGGACCTGAGCCAGGTACAGCAAATCGAACGCGACATCAACAGTCAGATATATGCCCGTGATTTTCTGCTAATCGACCAGTCGGATATGATAATCAGCTTCATTCCGACATTAGCCGACGGCCGGGCAGCTCTTTCCAGCGGCGTTGAAAGAGAGCTTCAGCACGCCCACGAAGCGGCCAAAGAAGTATTCGTCATCTGGACAGCAAAGCAATCACCCTCGGTATTTATCACCCAAACTGCTACAAAAGTTTTTAAAAATATCGAAGAGACAATGACATTTTTCAAAAATAAAGGATACATAAAAAAGTGACTATCTCTGACGAAAAACAATTAGCCGGCTGTATCGACCATACGCTGCTTAGCTCTACCGCTGCAAGTGAGCAAATCAAAAAACTCTGTCAGCAGGCCAGGGACTACGGTTTCTGTTCGGTATTCGTCAATCCGCGATGGATAGCTCTGGCAGCGGAAGAACTGCAAGGCTGCGGAGTCAAAATCGGCAGCGTGGTCAGTTTTCCGCTCGGCGCCGAATCCACCAAAATCAAGGCCGCTCAAGCCGAGGATTGTATCTTCGCCGGCGCCGATGAAGTCGATATGGTCGCGGATTTGGCCGCGATAATCGAAGGCGATGAAAAATACCTGTCCAATCAGCTTAACGCGGTATTAAAGGTTTGCCGGTCGATGAGGCCGGCTGTCTGTCTGAAAGTTATAATCGAAGCGGCTGCCCTGACCATAGAGCAAAAAATATTCGCCTGTCAAATTGTAGATAAATGCGGCGTTGATTTCGTAAAAGCAAGTACAGGAATGAACCCCGCCGGCGGTGCGACAATAGAAGATGTTAAACTGTTGAAGGAATACGCGCCGAACTGCAAAGTCAAGGCTTCCGGCGGAATCAGAACCGCAAAACAGGTCCTCGAAATGCTGGAGGCAGGAGCCGACAGAATAGGTACATCTGCGAGCGTAGAAATCATAAACCAGTTCAGAGCGGGCCAAGTATAATGACGACTGCAACAGCTGCCGAAAGAAACAAAAGCATCGCCTGCAAACTGCATTACAGAAAAATCCCCCCCCATTCTTGCTTTCGCAAGAAAGCATGGGGGGTAAATCTCTCGGCTGTAAGTGAAATATTCGCACAGTTAAAATCCCCTTCAATTCTCGGCGGCAACAGCGCAAAAAAAGACACAGACAGGTTTAGTTACTGGGCCGCTGAACCAAAAGATGTATTTGAGTTCCAAACCGGACAAAAAGACCCATTTGGAAAACTCCAATATGCCCTGAATAAATACAAACCTGAAAAAAACTACCCTGACAACCTGCCGAAAGGAATCTTCTGCGGCGGATGGATTGGGTATTTCAGCTATGAACTCGGCCGATATATCGAGCGGCTGCCTGAAACAACTACAGATGACCTGAAAATGCCGTTAATACGTTTGTGCTTTTATGACCGCCTTATCGCTTATGACCATACCAAAGATGAATTTTGGCTGATGGCTTTGGCTCTGTCGAATGACATTGAAACGCCCGATGAAAAACTGTCCGCTCTCGAGCGATTACTTAATGAATCACAAAATGCCGCTGCCAATTATCCCGCACCTGCCGACCTCGACAATATTGATTTCTCGCAAATTCGATGCAACATCGACAGAGACTATTACTTCAAGGCAATTGAGAAAATAAAACGCTATATCTACGATGGCGACGTCTATCAAATTAATTTCTCACAGCGATTCGAATGTGATTACCGCGCTCGGCCGATAGAGCTTTTCCACTGGCAAAACCACTTCAATCCAAGCCCCTATGCCGCGTATATCGACGCCGGCGATTTTCATATCATCAGCGCTTCGCCCGAGATGTTCGTAACAATCGCCGATGGCGTCATTTCCACCAAGCCTATAAAAGGAACTCGCCCGCGAATTAACGAGACCTCCGTGGACAGCAGAAACTTCAATGAACTTCTCAACAGTGAAAAAGAACAGGCCGAACTTAATATGATAATCGACCTCGAGCGTAACGACCTGGCCAGGATATGTAAACCCGGAACCAGAAAAGTTATCCAGCCTCGAACAATCGAAGGCTACCCAACGGTCTTTCACGCAGTAGCAACGGTGGCCGGCCGACTCAGAAAGGAAATCACGTTCTGCGACGTATTGAAAGCTATGTTCCCCGGCGGCTCCATCACCGGCGCACCGAAAATCCGCTCGATGGAAATCATCGACGAAACCGAACCCACCGCCAGAGGCGTTTATACCGGCTGTGTCGGCTTTTTATGCATCGACGGAAGTGTCTGCTTGAATATCGCCATACGAACAATTATCATCAGGGACAATATGGCCTTTGCACAAACCGGCGGCGGGATAGTCGCGGACTCTGACCCGCAGGCCGAATGGGCCGAGACTATTACAAAGGCACGAGCGCTTCTGGCAGGAATAAATAGCGTACAGCAAGCAGCGGATAGCATAGAATAAATGGAAAAAGTTTTTCTAAACGATAAATTAGTCGATGCCGATAAGGCCGGGATATCCGTTACCGACAGCGGATTTCTGTACGGAGCCGGTTTGTTCGAAACTATGCGAAGCTGCAACGGCGTGGTCTTTTCGCTTAAAGACCATTTAGACAGGCTCTTTTTCAGCGCAGGCGCATTGTCGATAAACAATACATACCGCAGAGAATATATCACCGACGCAATCTACGAAGTCCTCAAAGCAAATAATTTAACCGATGCGCGATTGCGGCTAACGCTGACCGGCGGACCAATGTCCCAATCCGAGGAGGAACGCAAATCCACATTGCTCATCGCCGCCTCCAAATTGCAATCCTACCCGCCTGAATACTATAAAAACGGCGTCCTCGTCGTATTGAGTCCCTTCAGACAAAACACCGCAGAGCCCATCTACGGGCACAAAACAACGAGCTATTTCTCGCGTATGCTTGCGCTCAAGTCGGCACATCAAAAAAGAGCTGCCGAGGCGTTGTGGTTCACCGTAGATAACCGTCTGGCCGAGGGCTGCATAAGCAATGTGTTTTTGGTCAAGGATTCGATTCTTTACACTCCGCCGATTGAAACGCCGGTACTCGCAGGCGTATCAAGAAAGACTGTTTTTCAGCTCGCCTTAAAAAAATCAATTGAATTTGTCGAAAAAAACCTTTACATATCTGACTTACTGGACGCTGATGAAATCTTCCTGACGAATGTGATTATGCAGATTATGCCGATATGTAGCGTGGAGAACCACTCGGTTGGCAGCGGAAAACCCGGGCCGGTGACCGTGAAACTACAGGAAGAATTCGACGAATTCGTCAAAGACGAGTGCAGAAAAAGCAATAGTTCGACAAGCTCACTATAAAATGAAGATAAAAGACATAGCAGCGATAATCGAAGAAATAGTCCCGCTTAAACTGGCACAGGACTGGGACAACGTGGGTTTGCTCATCGGCGACCCGCGTCGAAACGTAAAAAAAATCCTGCTGACCATCGACATTACCAACAAAGTGCTTGCCGAGGCAAAAAGATTAAAGACCGATTTAATTGTAAGTTATCATCCTGTTATCTGGGACGGCATAAAGAAAATCACCCCCGGTAACCAGAACAGCATTGTATATGATTTGATTCAGGCCGACATCGCGGTCTTTTCCATACATACTGCTTTGGACGCTTTGCCCGGCGGGGTGAACGACGAGCTGGCGGAAATCGTCGGTATCATTGACGGCAAACCAATCGGCGATTATGTTGAAAACCCACAGGGTGATAATTACAAGCTTATTGTCTTTGTCCCCATCGAATCGGCAGCCAAAATTTCGAACGCGGTTTTTGCCGCCGGCGCAGGCGCAATTGGAAACTACAGCAACTGCGGTTTTGCCGCCGAAGGAACAGGCTCGTTCCTGCCGTTAACCGGGGCCAAACCCGCTATCGGCAAAAAATATAAATTGGAAAAGGTCAATGAAATAAGATTCGAGACAATTGTACCGGCAAAAAAACTCAATGGCTGTATAGCCGCGATGAAAAAGGCCCATCCCTACGAAGAACCCGCTTTTGACGTGTTCAAAATCTATAATAATCAAAACAAACTCGGCCTGGGCAGAATCGGCAAACTGCAAAAACCGATGCAGTTGAAAAAAATCCTCGAAAGAATAAAAAAGCACACCGGCGCAAAAGCATTCGGAATTATAGGCAAACAAAATCGGCTGGTAAAAACCGCGGCGGTTTGTGCCGGCTCGTGCGGCCAAGTCATCAACCTGATTATCGCCGCAAAGACCGACTTCTACCTTACTGGCGAACTGAAACACCACCAGGCTTTAGCCGCACAGGAAGCAGGCATGACCTGCGTATGTCTCAGCCATACCGTCTCTGAAAGATTCATATTGAAAAAATTCGCCAAACAACTGCAAAAACAAATCGGGCAAGTAAAAATTAATATAAGCAAAAAAGACGCAGACCCCTTTATATGGAAAACCCTATGACAGAAGAGCAGGAACAACAGCAAGAGCAAGAGCAAGAGCCGGAGCAACAACCAGAATCTCAGATTGAAACTCCGCCGGAAACTCAAACGGACGTCGAAGTGCAGCCCGACTTCCCGCCAAACTCCGATGTGACCGTAGAGTCGGTCACGGAAGCGGTTCTCTTTGCCAGCGATGAGCCTCTCAGGGAGGCCAGATTAGCTGATATCGTTGGAACAAGCACCTCGCAAGTCCGCCAGCACATCCAAAACCTCAACGACAAATACCAGGCCAACAACAACGCCTTCAGGATAGAGCAAATCGCCGGCGGCTACCAAATGATGACCCTCAGCCCTTACAACCACTGGCTGCAAAAACTGCTCCGTGTTCGTGACGCCGGCAAACTAAGCCCCGCGGCGCTGGAGACACTGGCGATAATCGCGTACAAACAGCCTATTATCCGCGCCGATATCGAAACCATCCGAGGCGTCGCCGTCGGCGAAATAATCAGGACCATTATGTACAAAGGACTGGTTAAAATTATAGGCCGGGCCGAGGTCGTAGGCAGGCCACTGCTGTACGGAACAACAAAAAAGTTTCTCGAAGTCTTCGGCCTGAATTCCCTGAAAGACCTGCCCAAAATCGAAGAGCTGAAAAAACCACCGACTTAGCAAATAAAGCCTTCTTAAGCATAAAACGCCTTTTAACGCTTACAAAGGCATATTCTCGCTAATTGCCTTTACAAATTCGACAGCAATTGTTAAAATCGCCGGCGGAATCGAACTCAAAGTTTAACTGCTGCGTAAAATTAAATATGGCTGGCAAAATAGTAATCAATATCGAACGCTGCAAGGGCTGCGGCCTGTGTGTCGCTGTGTGCCCCAAGGGCGGCATTGTCATCTCGAAACAATCCAATAAGAGCGGCTACTTCCCGGCGGAAAAAAATAATTCAGCCTGCACCGGCTGCGCCTCTTGTGCGATTATATGTCCCGAGGCCGCAATCGAAGTGTACCGTGAGCAGGACATCCTGAATAAACCACACAAGGAAACTACCCCGGACCTGGTCAAAGGGAAAAAATGAACGAACGGATTCTAATGTGCGGCAATGAGGCCCTTGCGGAAGCAGCCATTATTGCCGGTCTTGACGCGTATTTCGGCTACCCCATTACGCCGCAAAACGAAGTCCCCGAATACATGTCCAAAAGAATGCCCGAAGAAGGCAGGGTCTTCCTCCAGAGCGAAAGCGAGCTTGCATCCATTAATATGGTGTTCGGGGCCGCAGCTACCGGAAAAAGGGTAATGACAAGCTCATCCAGTCCCGGCATCAGCTTAATGCAGGAAGGTATTAGCTATCTCGCTGGTGCCGAACTGCCGGCGGTTATCGTTAACGTAATGCGAGGCGGGCCGGGCCTGGGCAACATCGCCCCATCGCAGGGTGATTACTTCCAGGCAACACGCGGCGGAGGACACGGTGACTACCGAACCATCGTCCTGGCTCCGTCAAGCGTTCAGGAACTTGTCGATTGTATGCCGCTGGCGTTCGACCTCGCTGACCAGTACCGAACACCTGTTCTTGTCCTCGCTGACGGCATCCTCGGCCAAATGATGGAGCCGGTCGTCTTCAACAAAAAACCTCGCCGAAAGCTGCCGCCAAAAGACTGGGCATTAACTGGCGCCGACAATAGAAAGCAAAATATCGTCCGGTCTTTATGGTTAAAGGAAGGAGTGGTCGAACAGCACAATTACGACCTTCAGGCCGTATACAAAGAGATAGAAAAGAACGAAATCCTCTGCGAACAATACGAAGTTGACGACGCTGAAATCGTGGTGGTTGCTTACGGCATCGCCGCCAGAATAGTGCGAGGCGCAGTCAACAAGGCAAGGCAGGAAGGAATCAAAGTCGGCTGGATACGCCCGATTACTTTATGGCCTTTCCCGACCGAACAAATCAATAAGGCCGCTGATAACTTTAAGATTTTCCTGACCGTTGAATTAAGCTGTGGCCAGATGGTCGAAGACGTAAAACTTGCCGTAGCCGGCAAAGCGCCGGTTGTTTTTTACGGCCGAGCCGGCGGTGGTGTCCCCACTGTCGAACAGGTCCTCGAAAAAATCCGGCAACTAACCTTACGGCCGGAGAATATAATATGATGCAAAAAGTTTTTTCAAAACCGCAGGCACTTAAAGACTGCCCGACGCATTACTGCCCCGGCTGCGGACACGGAATCGCCCATAGACTCATAGCGGAAACAATAGATGAACTGGGCATACGCGGCCGGACTATCGGCATAGCGCCGGTAGGCTGTGCAGTATTAGCGTATGACTACTTCGACGTGGATATGGTCGAGGTGGCGCACGGCAGAGCGCCCGCCGTGGCTACGGGAATGAAAAGAACCAACCCGGACAAAATAATCTTCTCGTACCAGGGCGACGGCGACCTCGCAGCCATTGGAACAGGCGAAATCATCCACGCTGCGCACCGCGGCGAACAGATAACCGTAATTTTTATTAACAACGCCGTATTCGGAATGACCGGCGGCCAAATGGCGCCGACAACCATTCTCAATCAGGTGACAACCACGACGCCGCTGGGTCGGGACGCCAGCAAGCAGGGTTACCCATTACAGGTATCCGAACTGCTGACGCTTCTGCCCGGAACTATATACATTGAACGGTGCTCACTGCACAAACCGGCCCTGATTCGCAATGCCAAAAAGGCTATCAAACACGCTTTTGAACTGCAGCTCAATAACGCACCGGGCCTGTCCCTGGTCGAGCTGCTTTCACCCTGCCCAACATATTGGCGAATGACGCCGGTCAAGGCAATCGAGTGGATGGAAAACGAAATGACAAAGGTCTTCCCATTGGGACGTTTGAAAGGCTGAAAGTGGCACAAAACAGCTTCTGCGAAGAGTTAATTATCGCCGGCTTCGGCGGGCAGGGAATCATACTGGCTGGCAGACTCCTGGCTCAAACCGCGATGAACGCCGGAAAAGAAGTAACCTTCATGCCGTCATATGGCGCAGAGGTTCGCGGCGGAACCGCCAACAGTATGATTGTAATTTCAGATGAGCCTATCGCCTCGCCGCTGGTCAGCAGACCGGATTCACTGATTGCAATGAACAAGGCCTCCCTGAATAAGTTCGCACCATGTATCAAAACAGGCGGCCTTTTGATAATGAACAGTTCCCTGATCGACTCCAAACCGAATGTAGACCAGTCAATTGACATATTAGCAGTTCCAGCGGACGATATTGCTGTCGAATTGGGCAGCCAAAAAAGCGCAAATATGGTGGTTCTCGGCGCTTATCTCCAAAGAAGGGGGTTGTTCCGTGCTGATGATGCCGCAAAGTCTTTGCCTGATATCCTGGCCAAGCGGTATCATAAGACACTAAACATCAACGCCGAAGCCCTGCAGCACGGCGCCGAATTCGCCAAACGCAGCGTATAATCCTATGTTGATAACTTGCATAAACAGCCTGTAACTGCTACAATCTCTATGCGAATTTAATTGAGAACAGGGAAAAATAATGACCAAACAATCAGATAACAAAAAATCCAGGGCTATCTGCAGCTTCTGCGGCCGAACCTCTGCGCAACAACTCGACACCTTCATCGAAGGACCCAACAATATTTTTATTTGTCCGGAATGCGTTGACCTCTGCCACAACATCATCCTGAAAAGTAAAAAGCGGCACAGCACCTCGGTCCTGACTCTCGAGGAAATGCCCAGCCCCAGAAAAATAAAGGAATATCTCGACCAATATGTTATCGGCCAGGAGCACGCCAAAAAATACCTCTCCGTCGCCGTCCACAATCACTACAAAAGACTGTTCCACACCGACAGCAAAGACAAAGACGTGGAAATCGACAAATCGAATGTCCTGTTAATCGGGCCGACCGGTTCCGGCAAAACGCTGCTTGCCCGCACACTCGCAAACTTTTTACAGGTCCCCTTCGCGATATGCGATGCTACCACCGTTACCGAAGCCGGGTACGTCGGAGAAGACGTCGAAAATTTCCTGCTGCGACTATTGCAAAATGCCGACTTCGATATAGAAGCTGCGCAAAGAGGTATCGTCTATGTCGATGAAATCGACAAAATCGGAAAAACATCCCAAAACGTCTCCATCACCCGCGACGTTTCAGGCGAAGGCGTTCAGCAGGCACTGTTGAAAATGCTCGAAGGAACTATCGCCAATGTCCCGCCGCAGGGCGGAAGAAAACACCCCGAACAGTCATACATACCGTTTGACACTACCCAGGTGCTTTTCATTTGCGGCGGAACCTTTGTAGGCATAGAAAACACCATCAAAAAACGGCTTGGCAAAAAAATGATCGGTTTCGACTCGGAACTGCTCGAAAAGACCGATGAAATGAACGATTACAGTGACATACTCAGCCAGGTTATACCCGAGGACATCATAGAGTTCGGAATGATTCCCGAAATGGTTGGTCGCCTGCCGGTAATTACCGCCCTGTCAACCCTCGATGAAAAAGCACTCATTGACATACTAACCAGACCTAAAAATGCCCTCATAAAGCAGTATCAAAAATTCTTCGAAATGGAAAACGCCGAGCTTGAATTCACCGAAGACGGTTTACACGCACTGGCACAAAAGGCCCTCAAACGCAACACCGGCGCTCGGGCACTTCGCGCCATTAGCGAGGAGTTGATGGTCGATTTGATGTATCAACTGCCCGAAGAACCAAAGCCCGCAAAATATGTAATCACCCGCGATATCGTTGAAGGAAAAGCTGAACTGTTCACCGCAAAACAAATGGTTCGACAAGCTCACCATAATAATGCGAAAAAAGAATCAGCTTAAAATTTCGCGTTTACTCTACCACTTCCACCCGTGAATACCCCGGCATCAATAAATTATACATCAGTACCGCATTGCCGTTATGCAGACGAATGCATCCCTGTGATTCTGCAACACCAATTCCATTGGGGTCTTTCGTTCCATGTATCGCAAAACCCGTCCTGCCCACAGCCTCTCCTTCGAGACCTTCCAGTCCTATCCACCTCGACCCCAAAGGATAATCAGGAGCCTCGGATTCGTATGTCTTGCCGGTAACCGGGTCCGTCCACGTAGGAGCTATCATTTTGCCGTCCACCTTGACAGCCCAGAGCCCTGTCGGCGTCTCCATCCCGGGCTTGCCGAGACCAACAGGAAAGCTGCGAACATAAGTATTCTGAAGATACAAATCCAGCGTAAAAGTCGAACGATATACTCTCACATGGAACGGGCCGTTAATCACCTTTATCACCTCACCTGCCTGCAGGGCCTCAGGACGACCAATTTTGTTAATCTCCACCAATATCTCGTAAGGCACTTTAAGTCGATTGCCGATTGTTGAAAATAGTTCGCCCGGCTTGACCTTATAAGAGCCGGTGAGCTTATCCTGCGGGTAAATCGTCCTGCTGAATAGCCACTTTTCTGCAAGCTCGGAGAGTTGCCCTTTAATAAACGTCCGCTGCTGCTCACTCATAGGCTGCGGTAACGCATCGTTTAACCTGTCACGCGCATCTATAACCTTCGCCGGTCTCGCTTCCAGGTATGACATTGCTTCGGTAATAAGCTCCGTCACCCACGGATTATCCTCTGCTGTCGGCTTCGCAAAATTTAACAAACTCGGTTCCGCAACCGCTGATTCAGCGCCAGGTTTTATCACGGGTATGATTGTTTCGCTCTCTGCCGCAGTATCCTTTTCAGATGAGGTCGCAGCCTTGTCCCGGCTGAAAGGATTACCTTTGTAAATAAAAACAATCACCGCTGCAGCAATCAGCAGCACTAAAACGAGATATACCCGCCTTTTTGTTCGGTCTCCTCTACTGCGCCAGCGAGCCATTTATTATTCTCCTACTTGATTGTTAAAATACGTTATTTCTTCATCGGTAACTAAAAAATCCACCGGAACATCCGTCGAATCTATAGGTATCGAGTCAACTACCTGCTCGGCGAAGGCAAAGCCGCATTTGGACGCGTTAAACTTCTCGTCGGCAAAAAACCGGTCATAATAAGAACCGCCCCGGCCAAGCCGATTGCCCTTCCTGTCAAATCCCAGTGCAGGAGTAACTACCAAACTAATATCTTCAAACAGCATCGGCACACCTGTCACGGGACTGCGCAACCCCGAAGCGGATGTCGAAAGACCGGTTTCCAGCGAATTTATCTCCACCGCTATCATACGCCTCTGCTGCCAGGAAATCTTCGGCACTGAAACCGCTTTGCCTAATTGCCAGGCATGAAGTATCGCCTCGGAAGTATCCACCTCATGCGGCAGCGATAAATACATCATAATCGATGACGCATTTTGAAATTCCGGCGTCGAAATCAATTTCTGACAGGCCTGATGGCTTTTTTCTATCCTTTGCTCCGGCGGTATAGCAAGCACACACTTCTGCAGCTTGACACGCAATTGCTCTTTCTCGTCCATTCAATTATCCTTCTTTTCAGTACCCTTTTGGCCAGTCTTACTATCTTGTATCAAGGTTTCCAGCTTTTGTAAATAACGCTTAATATTTTTTTCACACCCCGCTTCTTTCGGTTCGTAATACTTCTTCCTCAAAGCTGCCGGAAGATACTCCTGCGGCACAAAGCCGCCCTCAAAATTATGCGGATACTTATAATCACTGCCGAAGCCGAGCTTCTTCGCGCCCGAATAATGGCTGTCCTTCAAATGCTTCGGAACAGCTGTCGTCTTCCCGGACTTCACGTCGCTGACCGCGTTCCAGATGGCCGAAGACGACGCATTCGATTTCGGTGCACACGCGACATATATAGCCGCCTGTGCCAGCGATAATTGCGCCTCAGGCAGGCCCACAAACTCGGATATCTGCACAGCCGCCGCTGCCAAAACCGTCGCCATCGGGTCAGCGTTTCCGACATCTTCAGCCGCACATACTGCTATCCGCCGTGCGATAAAACGCATATCCTCGCCACCTGCGAGCATTCTCGCAAGCCAATAAACCGTAGCATCAGGGTCGCTGCCGCGCATACTCTTCTGAAAAGCGCTCGCCAAATCGTAGTGAGTATCACCCGTGCCGTCATAATTAATCGTCTTCTGTTGTATCGACTCTTTCGCGACTTCCAGATTAAATTTTATTCTCCCCTCGTGCTTACGGGCAGCCTGGGACAACACCCCCACCTCCAGCGACGTCAGCGCCCTTCGCGCATCGCCGTCACTCATCACCGCCAGAAACTTCAGGGCGTTTTCTTCCGCCTCGACATCAAATTTGCCAAGCCCGCGCTCGGCATCGGAAATAGTAGATTTCAGCAACTGCAAAATATCTTCCTCGCCCAAAGGCTCGAAAGCAAAAATAGTGCTGCGGGACAGTAATGGCGAATTGACCGAGAAAAACGGATTCTCCGTCGTAGCACCTATGAGAATCAAAACCCCCGACTCCACATCATTCAGCAGAACGTCCTGCTGAGCACGGTTGAACCGGTGAATCTCATCGATGAAAAGCACCGTCCTCGTCGCATTGGCCGCCAGCCTGTCGCGGGCCGCTGCGATTACCTCGCGGATGTCCTGAACGCTCGCTGCCGGTGCGCTTAGATAATGAAACTCTGCTTTGGTATGATTGGCGATAACCATTGCCAGCGACGTCTTGCCCGTTCCGGGCGGCCCGTAGAATATCAGGCTGCTCAAAACATCCGCATCAAGCATTCTCTTGAGCAGCTTGTCCGGGCCGAGAAACTGCCTTTGGCCGAAGAATTCATCGAGATTCCTCGGCCTCATCCGAACCGCCAACGGCGCCGCAGAGGCCATATTCGCTTTCTCAGCCCCGCTAAACAACGTATTTTTGTCCAAACCTTTTGCCATCAACAAACATTATACCAGCGGTTTTGTGCTATTGCGAATGTTTCCATTACCTCGATTTTGCCTGCCGCGGCGTAGCCCTTGGCGAAGACGGGTCATTCCCGTGAAATTTATCCCCAAGGGAACGGGAATCCACCTTCCCGTCATTGCGAATCCGCCGCAGGCGGATGTGGCAATCTCAAGTTCGGTTAGCCCACAACTTTATGTTGTGGGTTTGCTTGTGCTGCCTTCTGTTCGGAAACTGTTTTATTTACTGCGTCCCTGACGGCACTGCGTAATACTGGACGTTTCCTCATACCGGCCTCCAGCAGCACTGCGCAACTCGACTACGCATCACGCAATACGAGATTCAACCTGTCTCGCCGAAGCTTTAGTGAAGACGGACGGCGACGCAATCTTTTCCATCTTTCACACTTTTCTAACATTTTCATCTTCGTGTCTTGGTGACTTCGTGGCAAAATTTTTCTCTGTGTTCTCCGCGCTCTCCGCGGTAAAACTTTTCAATCAGATGCGCATATACCCTAAAACCAAAACCGGCTAATTAAAAAAAATAATCTGTGGTAAAAAACAGGTTTCTGCGAAGCAGTTCCACAATTTTGCACTTTGCAGTTTGATTTTTAAATTTCTTTTTCAACCAAACGCGCAAGTCCGCCCTTAATAAAGGAGGCTTTTTTTACATCTAAAAATTATGAAAAAAATCCGTGTCCATTCGTGTTCATTCGTGGTTAATTTTCTTATCTTACGCAATACGACATACGCATCACGCAATACGAGAATCGACTTGTCCGTCGAAGCCTTGGCGAAGGCGGATCAATCAAAAATAATAAATTATGCAAAACAAACCCAATTCCCGATGTGCCAAAACGAAACTAAACCCTTGCTTGACAAAGGATTACAGAAATGACCCCCGCATCAAAAACAAAGCCAAAACAAAGCCAAACAAAGCCAAATTATCGCTGCCCGATTAACCTGGCTGTCTCAATCAGGGCGTTCTTCGCTTCGCCCTCTTTAAGACCTGCCAATTGCGCAATCGCTTTGGTAACAAACTCCTGCGCTTTATCGTGTGCGTATTCCAAACTTCCCGACGACTTCAACATCTCTATCATACCTGCCTTATTACACAACGAATCTATCACCGAGGCCCTTTTCTTCTCATCTATCGTACCCAGCAAATGTATCACCGCCAGGGTCAGCTTGTTCTTATCGACATCACTGCCGAGCGTTTTACCCGCTTTGGCTTCATCACCTATTATATCGAGCAAATCATCGGTAATCTGGAACGCGATACCCAGATTCAAACCGAAATCAGACAGCCGCCGAACCTCATCTTCACCCGCGCCCGCCAACAAACCGCCCAGTCGGCAGCAACTGCTGAAAAGTGCCGCGCTTTTTTCAGTAACTATGTCGAGATATTCCGATTCATTTAACTGCCAGTTTTCTCTCTGGGCTATCTGCCGTAACTCACCCTCACACGTCCGACCGGCTGCCGTTGCAATTATCTTCACAACTTCAGGCTCCAAATCGGCGCACATCCTGAAAACCCTGCTTAACAAAAAATCGCCCAGCAAAACCGCAGACTCGTTGCCCCACAAACTGTTCACCGTAGCCTGTCCCCGCCGGGTTCGCCCTTCGTCGATAACATCGTCGTGCAGCAGCGTAGCGTTGTGTATCATTTCTACAATCGCCGCGATACGTATATGTTTGTCCGTAACTTTACCTATGGCTATGCCAGCGAGCAAAACCAGGCCCGGACGAATCATTTTTCCGCCGCTGCTGTTTAAGTGTTCGATTAGTCGGCCGATACCGGCCTCATCGGCGCAGCACAACATCTGCTCATTTATCAGCGTTCTTACCTGCCCCAATTCATCTTTTATGAGCATGAAAGAAGAAACAGAAACACCGTTCTGCATGTCGGCATGTGCTGGTAGTTGCATATTATCTGCCTTTCGTATCCCAGCCGGAATACGACGGAAATATCAATTATTTGCTTTTGCCGTGGGCGTACTTGAAGAATTTCTTCCTCATCAGACGGGTATATGGCCCGGGCCTGCCGTCACCGACAGTCCTGCCGTCAATATCAACAACACCGATGACCTCGGCAGCAGTGCCGGTAAGGAAAAACTCATCGCAAATGTACAAATCGAATCTTGTCAGGTTTTTTTCAACAACCTTAAGCTTTGCTTCCGCTGCCAATCTGATAACGATACCGCGGGTTATTCCTCCCAAGGCACCTGCTTCGACCGGCGGCGTATAAATCAGCCCGTCTTTTACGATAAAAACATTGTCCCCTGTCGCCTCGGCAACGTATCCTTCGTGGTTATACATAATCGCCTCGGCCGCGCTTACATCCAGCGCTTCAATCTTGGCCAGTATATTATTGAGATAATTCAGGCTCTTGACCTGCGGCGGAATCGCCAAAGGATGATTGCGGACCGTCGTCGCGCTAATCACCTTCAGACCTTTCTCGTAAAGCTCTTCCGGATAAAGCTGTATGTTATCCGCTATGATAATTATTCCGCCTGTCTCACAGGTAAAAGGATTCAGCCCCAGAGTACCCGGCCCGCGGGTGACAACGAGTCGAATATAACCGTCGATAACACCGTTGGCTTCGACCGTCTTTTCAACTGCCTTGATAAGCTTGTCCCTGTCCATCGGGATTTCAAGACGAATTGCCTTGGCCGATTCGTAAAGACGCTTGATATGCGCCTCCAGCTCGAATACCCGTTTGCTGTAAACACGAATGCCTTCGAATACCCCATCGCCATAAAGAAGGCCATGGTCAAAAACGCTTATCCTCGCATCCGCCTCATCTACAAGCTTGTCATTAAGCCAAATCTTCAATGCCATAAATTTTCCCCTCTAATGGACGCCCGCTCAAGCATCTTGCGGGCCTATGCTCCCTGTTTTATTTTGCCGTCCGCCAGTGTTATTATCCGCCCGGCCTTTTGGGCAATCCTTTCGTCATGCGTTACCATCACAATCGTCTGGCCGGCCTTATTTAATTTCTCAAAGACCTTTAGGATACCATTTCCCGTGGCAGAGTCAAGATTCCCCGTCGGCTCATCCGCCAAAAGTATCCTCGGCTCATTCATTAACGCCCTGCCGATAGCCGCTCTTTGCCTTTCCCCGCCCGACAACTGATAAGGCTTATGATTGGCCCTTTCGCTCAGGCCAAGCTCTCCAAGCAATTCTCTCGCCCGGCTCTTCGCCCATCTCCGGCTGCCAAGCCAGCCAAACACGCTTTTAGAGGCCATAGCCGGCAGGAAAACATTCTCTAATACGCTTAATTCGTCCAATAAATGATAAAACTGAAAAACAAACCCTACCATTTTATTGCGAAATTTATTCAATTCACGCTGTCCCATCCGCCCTAAGTCCCGCCCCTCAAAGCTCACAACGCCCTTATCGGGCTTGTCCAAAGCTCCCAATATATGCAATAGTGTGCTCTTGCCGCTGCCTGAGGCCCCGACTATGGCGACAAACTCACCTTGTCTCACAGCCAAATCCACCCCCGCGAGCACGTTAACCCTCGCCTCGCCCATCCGATAAGACCTGCAAAGGCCTTCTACCTTTAATATAAAATCGCTTTTGCTCATAACTGGCTCACCTGCAATGTCTCTACAATTTCTAATTTCGCCGCCCGTCGGCTCGGAATAAACGCACCAACCAAACAGGCTGATATCGCCATGACTATTATTACTGTCAAAACCTTCAAATCAATAGCGTTGGGAATATCGCCAATAGCATACATCGTCCTGTCCCACAACTGAAACCCAAAATGCTTAAACAGAAAATCCTCTATCCTGTTAATTTTAAGTAAAAATAACCACCCCGCTAACGCCCCGGCGGCACTACCTAAAAGACCCATTAAAAAAGCAAAACACGAAAACAACTCGACGACATCCAGCCTCGAAACACCTATACTTTTTAATATGCCAATGTCTTTGCTCTTATGGGTAACTATCATATAAAAAACAACCAAAACAATAAACACCGTTGTAATCCCAACAAGAGCAAACATAATCGCCAGCATTGTCTGCTCTTTTTCCATAGCCGCGATGAATGCCCGCCTGTAATCCTTCCAGCTTTGTACCGTAACCGTATTCAGTAATCCTGCCTGCTTTTCGCCTTTTTTATCTTCTACAAACTTCTTCCACATCACGGCGACTTTCCCGCACCCTTCCGCAAGCCCAACATTCGGTTTGAACTTTATATGGATTGCGCTGATTCTTTTGACGGCCCCGGCCATACCGCAAAGCAATTGCGTCTCTTCGAACGGCAGATAAATAAATGAACTATCGACCCCAGCTAATCCGCTGCGGGAAATGTCACTGAAGTAGAATGTTTTTGTATTCACCATCTCCGTCCCTGCTTTTGCCAAGGCGCCTTTCGATGTCAAAGGAAAACAACTCACCACAAGAGCTGCTTCAACGGAACCGGCTTCATAATTATACCTGCCCCTCTGGTCACGCGCCAGCCATTTGTCTATCCCTACCACGAAGCCGGGGATATTCGGGTCGTACGCAGGCTTAAATGCATCGGGCACATCGTTCTTATTATAATACAGCGTCTCGCCAAAACCGGTAACCTTGCTGTGTTCGACCGGCTCAATACCCATCATTTCCACGCCAACACTTTCCTCCGAGTTACGGCCCCTCACCAGCGCATAGCTCTTTACTACAGGCGACACACCCTCAATAAAATCAGAGTCATCGAGTCTATTTATAAAATCTTCGTAATATGGAAAACCAACCAGCGATTCGGTCCCAACTACACAATCCCCTGTCCACTTATGGTTGTTGTCCTTAAAACCCCGCACCAGGCCCGTCATTATGGTCATCACCACGACCACTATAAACACGCAAAGCGCAACCGCCAAAAACGCCAAATAACTGACGCGTCTCCTGAACAGATATCGAAATGACAAAATAATCTTATACATTATTAAAACTACTTATTCATATCTAAGGACATTAACCGGCCTGGTCCTTACCGCGATAATCGCAGGGATTAGCGACCCGACAGTCGCCGCGATAATCGCCGACAAAGCTATAAGCATCGCCGAACTCCAGTCAACCTCGTTAGGGATACTGCTGAACATATATACGCTGCTCTTCCAGAGCTTCAACCCGAAGATTATCCTTATCCACCCTTCGATAACATTTATATTTCTCGTTACAATATCCGCGAGCACCATACCCGCCGCCGAACCAATCACCCCGACACAAACGCCGAACCCTATAAAAATCAACGCCACCGAACCGTTCGTCGCCCCGCAGCTTTTTATTATTGCAATGTCTTTCTGTTTGGTCTCGACTATCATATAAAATATGCAGAAAATCAGCAGAACTGCGCTCAAACTTACTACGCCGAATATCAACAATAAAATCCCCATCTGTTTTCGAAACTCAGCCACATATTCGCTTTGCATCTGTTTGGCTGTAACAATCGCCGTCCTGCTTATAAGATACTGCTCCCAGCCAAGCTGCTCAGCGGCAAAACTCTCCCACACTCCGCGAACCTGCGCAAGTGCGGCCTCAGAATCGGTCCCATCTTTTAGCTTGATTTGAATCTGGCCGGCAACTCCTTCGTTCTGCCCCGGATACAAAATCTTTTGAAGTTCTTCGATAGGCAAATACACTAATCCCTTGTCAAGATGATAAACGCCCGTGAAAACAACATCCGCAATTGTAAATTTTATCGTCTTTCTCCTGACTTCCGCAGTCCCATCTTCATCTTGCCCCTTTACCACAGCGCCAGTAGTAAGAACCGCATCCTGACCAATTATTTCTCTAACCGCGTCAAAATCATATTCATCGGTATTTTCGTTAGGCTCTGCCACCACGCCTATCCCGACGAATCCGAATGCTGACCGTTCGTTCGGAACCGGGTACTCGTTTCCTGATACCCGTTCAGCTTTCGAGAATCGACTATCAAGATTCGAGACTCCCCAAATCTCCACCCCGCGGACATCGCCTTTGCCCAGATGCAGCAGCCCTTCAGTCGAGAGTTTCGCCGACGCCGATTGCACTATACTTCTCTGCTCTAAACGCCGGATAAGTTCTTCGTATTTTGAGAATTTTATCGGCGGCTCAAGAACTATATCCCCCATCGTTTTAACCGCACTTTGCTCGAACGCATTGATAAAGCCGCCGAACAAGCTGGCAACGACCATCAGCAGCGCCGACGACAGAGCAACAGCCGCTATGCTCAAAAACACGATTCTTTTCTTATGCAGATACCGCAGCCAGAGAAACATGCTTATAAATGAACAACTGGTATCTATCTTGGGGCCCTTGTCAGTTCTATAGATATAGTAGGACACCAATCCAACCAAGAGCAACGCCGGGTGCCCACGACTGTGCGAACCAAGTAATTCAAACAGGACTATATTGAAGAACCAAAAGACAGAAACAAAAAAAATACTCCAAAATTTGGAAAGCGGTCTGCTTGATATGAGATAGCGAATAATAAATACGGGAAGCAGACCAATGAACCAAGTCAGGAATAGTGAGAATATCAATGATGGTATAAGTAAATATAAGGGTTGCAACCAAAATTCTTCCATCAAAAATCCTTTTGTTATCTATCTTTTCAACGCTTTTTCTAAAAAGTTGCTTTTTTCATTTGTCATTCCCGCAAAAGCGGGAATCCAGATTATTTATATAAGCTACTGGATACCTGCTTTCGCAGGTATGACAAGTCAAATCCGTCTGACCTTATATTGCAACAAGGTTTTATACTAACCGTAGCCGATAAAAGTCGCGCAACCGCAACCGTTTAACGCAACCTCTCAACCTTCTTTCCCTCCGCGTCATTGTGTCACTATGGTTATTTCTCAGACGGCCTCAAAAGAGGGAATAATACCACGTCGCGAATAGTCGCAGCGCCGGTTAGAACCATCACCAATCTGTCAATGCCGATACCCAGTCCCCCTGCCGGCGGCATACCGTATTTCAACGCCGTCACAAAATCGTGGTCCATCATCGCCATCGTTTCTTTTTGTCCCCGAAGCTGCTGGCGGAAATTCTCCTCCTGCACCGCCGGGTCGTTCAGCTCCGTATAGGCGTTCGCCAGTTCCATCGCCCCTATATAAAGTTCGAATCGTTCCGCAATCTCGGGGTTATCCTTTTTTCGCTTCGTTAAGGGACACAACGCCGCAGGATAATCAATTACAAACGTCGGATTGATTAAATTCTCCTCAACCGTCTGCTCGAAAACCTCGTTGATTACCACCGCGTCGTCCATATTCTTATGTTCAATTTTCAGCGACTCGGCCTTTTTGCGAATACTTCCAATATCCCCTATATCGCAGCCTGCGTATTCCTTCAAAAGCTCCGCGTATTTCGCCCGCTTCCATGGCCGTGCAAAATCAATGCTTTTTTCACCGAACTGCGTCTTGCCGTCCTGACAATATTTTTCCACCAGAAGACAAATCATCTCTTCCGTCAAATCCATCATAACATTGTAATCAGCGTAGGCCTGATACAATTCGAGCATCGTAAATTCAGGGTTATGCCGTGTGCTAAGCCCCTCGTTGCGGAAGTTGCGGTTTATCTCAAAGACCTTTTCCATTCCGCCGACAAGCAGCCGCTTCAAAAACAGCTCCGGCGCAATCCTCAAAAACAAATCCATATCCAGCGTATTATGATGCGTTATAAACGGCTTGGCCGCTGCTCCGCCTGCTATCGTTTGCATCATCGGAGTCTCAACTTCCATAAATCCCCGACCAGCCAAATACTCACGCACTGTCTGTACAATCACACTTCGCTTCCTGAATAATTCCATCACCTCAGGATTGGCCCACAAATCCACGTATCTCTGCCGATACCGCAAGTCAATATCCGACAAACCATGAAATTTCTCCGGCGGCGGCAAAAGTGATTTGCTCAATAACGTTATGCCGTCAACCCATATAGTAATCTCCCCCGTTTTGGTCTTTCCTAATTGCCCCTCAGCGCCGATTATATCGCCAAGCTCGAACAACTTGACGAGCGGCCAGTTATCTCCCAGCAGCTTTTTGCTCAAACCAACCTGGATGGTACCGCTCCAGTCGCGAAGAGTCATAAAAATAAGCTTACCAATATCTCTCAGCAGAACAATTCTGCCGGCACATTTGGCCCGCTGACTTTCATCGCCGTCTTTAAACCTTCCTTTAATATCGCCGGCTTGCTCTGCGCCCTCATATTTGCCGCCATAAGGGTCTATTCCCATCTCCCTGATGCGAGACAACTTCTCCTGCCTCTGCCGTTCGAATTGGCTTATTTCCGTTGCCAAATACTCATACCTCACAATCTATTATAGAATAACTTACGCCGGTTTTAGTTTTCAGAATGGGCCTGAATCATTTTACTCTTAATAACCAAAACGCCAATCGCCAATTGAGGGTCGGCAGACAAGCTTTCTGCGGCTATATGCTTATTCAGAGGTGCCGCCTCTTCGTTATGACCGGCTTTGGCCAATACATCATTGTCCCTCTGAACATCGAACATCTTTTTAAGTTCATCACTTCTTAATTTCACCTCAACGTTAGGCCCGACTCCCCAATCCTCCTCGCCGCCTTTTTTCTCAGGGTCCCTGCTTTTTACCCTTTGGCCCGAAGGCAAATAATAATATGCCATCGTATATTTTAATTGTGCGCCTCCACGGGGATAAGAGATTATACCCTGCACACTTCCTTTCCCGTGCGTCCTTTCGCCTACTAAAATCGCACGGTTATGAAGCGGGTCAGCCAGAGCCCCGGCCACAATTTCTGAAGCGCTCGCAGAGTAACTGTTTATCAGTATAACTAACGGATAATTCGGATGAGTACCTTCCTTGTGTGCCCATGCGTATGTCGATGACACCCATGACCTCGGCCGAGTTATCACTATCGGGCCCTCTTCAAGAAAATCATCAGCCATCTCAATCGCCGAACTTAAAAGCCCGCCGCTATTGAATCGCAAATCCAAAATCAAGCCCTTCAAACCTTCCGCCTCAAGCTTATCGAGAACTTCTTCAAGGTCAGGCACCGTCTTCTCCGTAAAACTGGTTATGCGGATATAACCGATTTTCTTTTCGTTATCAATCATATACAGCCATTGGCCTGCCGCGGTCCTTTGCCAGCCACGAATCGTCGGAACGATTATCTTGGCTCGGGTTATGGTAATGTCCCTTGCCTTGTCCTCGCCAGGCCGATTTATCAGCAATTTCACTTCTGTCCCAGCCGGGCCGGTAATATTCTTAACCGCACACGAAAGACTCATATCCTTCGTCTCAAGGTCATTTACTTTTTCTATTACATCATCCGCATCGAGGCCGGAGTTATATGCAGGAGTGCCGGGCAAAAGGCTCACAACCGTCAACAGCCCTTTTTCTCTGGAAATTTCTATCCCGATACCAGTGAATTCATTGGTCATCATCTTTTCAAAATCATCCACCTGCTTGGGCCAAACCATAATCGTATAAGGGTCAAGGACGGCCAACGAAGCTTCTGCAAACTGTGCAACCAAAACATGGTCAGATAATTCCACAGTTGTTGTGTTCAGCGCAAGAACCTCTTCAAAAATTTCTATAAACTTGTCTCTGTTCACTTCCATCGGCGACTGACTGACTTCATCCGAAATAGCCGCCAAACCGCTCAACCACGCTGAAAGTTTCTCCTGGCTCGTAATACCTCCTCCAATCGAAATAGAGGAATCAGATAAACTCATCACCTCAGCCAACAGCTTGCAGCGTTTGACAGCTTTAATCGCCATCTGGCGATAATCAATAATGCTGCTGACGTAATTGAATTTCAGCGCATCCATCGCCCGCACAAACATCTCTTTCTTTATCCCCTCATAACGTTCCTCCCGGCTCTCGCATGGACTGTCCTGAAAAGACGCCGCAATCTCAGCCTTCTCGATAAGCTGATCGGCATGGTCTGAATACGTCTCATTCTCTTCATCAATCACCTGCAGCCAGCTATAACATATCGCGTATGCGTCAATCCATTTGCCTTTCGACTCCAGCGCGCCGGCTTTATCTATAGCTCTTTGAAAAGTCTGCTGTGTGAACGGCTCAGATAACAACTCTGCCTTCTGTTCTTCATCCGCAAATTCACCTACCTTGGCAATAGCCGACAGTGCCTTTGAAATATCATTTACGTCACTCACATCCTTTGCTTCGTCCACCTTATCGGTTTCTGCCGCGACCTTAAGCTTCTCCAGTTCTGCCAACCTCTCCGCATATGTCGCCTCGCGGGCCAACCGGCGACGTTCGCTTATATCCTTGTATTCCTGCACTATCTCCACTAATTGGTCCAGTTGAGTCTTGACTTCAGCTTGAGCATCTAACATCGAGTATCGAGCGTTAAGTAACACTTCGCCCGCAGCGTCGAATTTGCCATGGGCAATCAGCTCACAAGCTGTTTTAACAATGTTGGAGTCGTTTATCTCAGCTCTGGGAATCTCAAGGTAATTAGGTTCTACCAACTCGGCTTTGGGGACTTCAACAACGCCGGGTTTTGTTGTTTCAGCTTCTGGTGTTTCAATCATGCCCAAATCGGAACCGGGTTGTCCCCCGGATTGACAACCGCTCAACCCAATCATTATTAACCAGAGCAGCAAAATCGAATATCTGTTTTTCATTCGTTAATCTCGCATTGAATCGTTTTACAACTGCCCACCCCTGCGTCGCCTGACACAAGCCGGTGCAGCCGGTGATTTTGAGGCCCGCCACGGCTGTGTTAAACGTAATGCGTCAGATAAGACGCAACCGTTAAGCCAGACGATACGGGCCTCGCAATCGTAACTATTTAACTCAGCTTTCAGCTGCACTCCGCCGCCTTACCGGCACAACCCAAAACATGCAGCTTGTGCTTGACCATCTGCTTTATTGCTTCCCTGCCCGGTCCGAGGTATTTACGCGGGTCAAACTCGGCCGGCTTCTCCGCAAAAACCTGCCTTATTTTCGCCGTCAGTGCCATTCGCAAATCCGTATCGATATTGACCTTGCAAATCGCCATCTTCACTGCTTCGCTTATTGCGTCCTCGGGAACACCCATTGCATCCGGCATCTTCCCGCCGTACTTATTGATAAGGTCTTTGAACTCCTTTAAAACACTGCTCGAACCGTGCATAACCAGGGGGAATCCGGGCAATTTGTCTTGTATCGCCTGTATCACGTCCATTGCAAGCTTCGGTGCGGTCTTGAACTTATAAGCGCCATGGCTGGTACCTACGGCGACCGCCAGTGAATCAACACCTGTTTTCCCGACAAACTCGACGACCTGGTCGGGGTCGGTCAGGTGCTTCATAACATCCTCTACGCCGACAACGTGTTCTTCGATACCGCCCAGTTGGCCGAGTTCGGCCTCAACTACAACATTATGCTTATGCGCATATTCTACTACCTCTTTTGTGAGCTTAATGTTCTCCTTGAACGGCAGTTTCGAAGCATCTATCATAACCGACGTAAAGCCGTCATCTACGAATTGCTTACAGGTCTCAAAATCGTCGCCGTGGTCCAGGTGTATCGCAATCGGAATATCGGGATTCTCTTCGACACAAACATTTATGATTCCCTTCAAATAGCTGTTCTTCGCATAATCCCTTGCACCCTTGGATATCTGCAGGATAAGCGGCGCCTTCTCCTCGGCTACTGCCTCAATAATACCCTGTGTGATTTCCATATTGTTAACATTGAACGCTCCGACCGCATATCCTCCTTTATAAGCCATCTCAAACATCTTTTTGGTATCAACCAATGCCATAACCTTTCTCCTTATCTAACGAAACCCAAAATATAAAAACCAAAGAGCCAGGCCACAAACCAAAGCTCTAAAAACTTCATACGTTTCTCTCTTTTAATACCCGCCAGGTCCGGTCAAATCCATATACCTTCTCTGCCCAAAGCCCATTTCCGGGACTCCCTGAGGCCATATACTAAACACAACAGACTCCCTGTCCAGCGTCTCATCTACACTTAACGTAAGACCGTAGTACATCCTGTGGTAACGCCTTAACAGAGTTACATCGCTTCGCACATTTACACCGTAGTCAAAATCAAACTCCTGTGCAAAAACAATAGTATAGCGGGGGTCAAGAACATAAGTAGCTGCAAAAACAAACGTATTTGAGCCTACCTCGTCCAGCACCCTTACTCGCTTTAAGTATCTGCTGCCTATATAATAGCTCAAATTAGGCCAGCACAAATGAGAAAAACCAATATTAAATTGCTGAACTTCGCTGCTTTGAATATCGAAGTTTAAATCGCTCAATAATGCCGTAGTATCGCTCATACGCCATATATAGTCAGCGCTGAAGTAATCACGTCTTGGCCCCCACATCTCAAACCTGTGAAGCCCTGTGGACTTTCGGCCGTCGTGAGTAATTAAATCGCCGTTAAATATCTCAGGAGCAGAAAGCACCCGAGCAGGAACAATCGGACGTGCCCAGATATATCTGTCGGGACTCGAATCTTCTTTCTCGCCGGTGTGATTCAGAAACGTAACCTCGGTATCTAAACGCATCCACTCGACGGTCTGTTGTTTGTCCCCGGAACCACGCTTGGTCAGCAATCGCTGGGAAATACCCATATTCACAGAGTCATGCTGCTGCACAACATCGTCGCTTTCCTCATAAACGACCGCTGTCAGGTATGGCCTTATGATATGACGCAACTGATTCAAATCCCAAAGCCGGGACTTCACATCAGGATATATCTTCCAGTACGGCTGCGGGGCAACGCGAATACCTGCTTCGCCTATCCAAATTTCTTTTTCTCCGAAACGACCCGTATCGCTGCCATCCACAAGCGTTCTCGTAAAACCGCTTCGGCTGTCATAACCGAATGTCCCTGCTATATAAGGGACAAGCTTCAAATCCCCCCACTGAATCGGCATATCAAGTTCTGTCCTGTGCGATGCAAACGTAAACCGCTCATCGCTGATGTCCGTCATATTGGTCGCAATAGCCGGCGTCGTGCCTAAAACTATCGGCTGAGAATGGTCCTTGCCTATTGTCTGACGCAGCCGGCCTATCTCGGTATCACTGTACAAAGTGAACCGGTCTTTGAAAAGTGACTGGCCTGTCAGATGAAACTCCGCACTTGGCAACTCTTCCAGCTCGTCGGCAAATGTGTTTATTCGGCCCTTGCCCAAAATAGACAACGCCCAGTTGTCCTGAAGACGCTTCAGATGAATATATGTCTCCTGCTTATCGCCGGTGTTAAACTCGTTGCGATAGAAACTCTCGAGAAAATTTTCATCTGAAAGGTAACTAATCCCCGTCGTAAGCTGCCAGTTGTAAGGCAGAAATTGCCTGTGCCGCCATGTAAACCGCCCGCGAAGGTCATGTTCAGGCTCAAGGTCTTTCCGACTCCTCATTCTTCCAAGCCTGTCCTCGCCGTGGTCACTAATCGCATAACCCAAAAGCTCGCCGTAATAATTTTCCCTGGCATAATTGATTTCAACCCCTGTGCCCACGCCGCGGTCGCTGTAATAATCCAGCAGAAAATCGCTGTTTGTCCCCTCAGGCTCCTTTAACCCAAGAATACGGGACAAATACCAGCGGGTTTCAACAAATGTGCCAAAAACACTGTCATGACCCGCGTTTATGCTTTTGACGGGAAGGTCAGGCCTTTCGAGATTGGCTCGCATAAATGGCAAATAAAACAGCGTTCGCTTGCCTTTCTTAAAACGAACATCATGCATCTCCACATCATAGCTGCTTTTTGAAACCCGGCCTTTATGTTCGTCAATTACAGTCGTATCCGTAATAAGCACACTCGACGCCGTAAGAGAAAGCTGGGGCATATAAAATTCACTGCTTGTAACTATCGCATTCTCAGCGGAAAACTTGTCCTCTGTTATCCGGCGTAACCTCTTCGCACGAACGTATATCGGAATCCCCCGCTCCACGTCGAAATTCCTCACCACCGCATTCACCGCAAGTGCTCTTTTATTCTGGAAATCGTAATACATCTCATCAGCCCGAATGGTCCGCTGCCCTTCGGTCATCACAACATTGCCGGACATATAAATTGATTGCACACCGCCCGCCGCTGAAATTTCTCCTCCATCATTTTCTTCTTCACTAACATCCGACATACCGGAATAAAATATAACCGCATTGTCCCCCTCCAGTTCCAGCAGGCCGCCTTGCTCATCCTGTTTTTGCCAAATATAAAACCTGCCTGTCACCGTTGCAACATCCGTCCCGTCTGGCGCCTTGGTCCGCTCTATCTTGGGTTCGGTCTTACCCGCAGGCGCTATATTAACAGAATACACAAAGTGGGGACTCTTCGCCTCCGGTTCCACTGCAACTTCTGCCGGTGCTGCAGGTCTTGCCGCTCCCCAGCCAAGTATCATGTCAAGCAAGCCTAACTGCTCCTTCGCGGCAGTCGGCAAAGACTCTTTTTCTGCTTTGGCTAATTCTTTTTTGGAAACTTTTTTCCGCCAAACTTTTTCTCTCGGCAATCCGGGGACTTGCTTCTCCCGCGCAATTAACGCTTCCCTGCCCAGTACCATTACCGATTCAGCTCTTTTGTAAAGTGCTAATCCGTAAGGCTCTGCTATTTCTCTTTTGTCCGATGTTGCAAAAATCTCGCCGTTCACTCCAAACTGAACTATCATCGATTGCTTGTCTTCAACTACCGCCTGACTCAAATCGGTCGTCTTGGCGCTCTTGCCTTTTTTGACCGACACTTTACCTTCAAGATACACCTTTACTTTATAATCGATACTGCTCTGGCCCAAGAATTCGGTTGTTACCCCTTCTATCCACACCACCGCATTATCGCTGAAGAATTGATTAGCCCCTATCGACATCGAAAATTTATCCTGGAAAACGAGCGTATGCTCGCCGCTATCACTCTGGTAGCTTATAACCTCTCGCCCGGACAGGTGCAAATCCTGACCAGCAAATGGCCGGGCCATTTGTTGAGAAACCCCGCCCTCAACGGCAAACAAAGCCGTCTCACCTGCCAGGACCATCATAACTATAATAAATAACCTTTTCTTTCGCACGTCCTTGCCTTTTTACGAAACTTCTCTTAGCGTAGGCGCCTATCCGTAGCCGGATACGCTCATGGCGTAGCCTAAGATTATAGCTACATCACCCGGCAACGCCAGTAAAAATCAAATTTCGTTGCCTGTATTTTACGATTTAAGGCCCTTTTTATGTCCGTTGAGGAGCTAATAATAATTTGCCACAAACCCCCCATTTAGGATAGAATAGTTAAATAGACAGCCAAATTATTCTTTTGTCTTATGCAAAGGAGATATATGTCCGAACAATATCCCGCCTCGGCTAAGGTCTATTCGACCGAAAATCTCGGCAAATGGAGCATTCTCGATATGCTGGCTTACTTCGAGGAAAAAGGCGCTATGAGGGTCTCCGACCTGCATATCAAAGTCGGCGTCCCTCCCGTTTATCGCATCGATGGCGAACTCGTAAAACTCAAAGGCCCCGCCATAACCGAAGAAATCGCAAAGCAGCTTATCTATCCTCTTTTAAGCGACGAAAACTTAAGCAGGCTCCAATCCCTATATAGCGTGGACAGTTCCTACAGACTCGGCTCTCTCCAGTTCAGAATAAACGTCTTTAAGGAAAACGACGGAATCTGTGCCGCCATCAGAGCTTTATCGATGAACATCCCCAAAGTTGAAACCATCGGCTTTCCAAACAACATCTGGGAGGACATCATCGACCGAAAGCAGGGACTTGTCCTCGTAACCGGCATCACAGGCGCCGGAAAATCCACGACCATCGCATCATTAATAGACCGAATCAGCGAAAAACACGCCTGCAGAATTATATCCATCGAAGACCCAATAGAGTATATTTATCCACAGAAAAAATCTGTCACTTCACAACGCGAAATCGGAAAGGACGTTAAATCCTTCGTTGACGGTTTAAGAGCAATGATGCGCGAAGACCCGGATGTAATATTCGTCGGTGAAATGCGAGACCCCGAAACCATTGCTATGACTCTTATGGCCGCCGAGACGGGACATCTCGTCTTCTCAACACTGCACACAAGAGACGCTACTGGAACTGTAACACGAATCCTCGATTATTTCCCATCCGAAAGACATGACGAAGTCCGCAACCAGCTCTCTCTCGGCCTTGCCTGCATCATCAGTCAAAAGCTTATTCCAAAAAAGGATGGAAAGGGCCGGCTCGTCGCTATGGAGATTCTCAACAATAAAAACTACGCCTGCG
The DNA here is from genome assembly GCA_028714255.1 of Phycisphaerae bacterium. GTDB lineage: Bacteria > Planctomycetota > Phycisphaerae > Sedimentisphaerales > Anaerobacaceae > CAIYOL01. The sequence continues at coordinate 48,579 of JAQTMR010000001.1, forward strand.
CCAACCTCATTCGCCTCGGCAAAATCGAACAGCTATATTCTCAAATGCAGACTAAAACCAAAGGCGGCTCCGACGAAAAAATGATGACAATGGAAAAACACCTCTCGATGCTCGTAAAGCAAGATAAGATTGACCTCCTCGAAGCCCAAAAATGGGCCAATAACATTACCACCTTCATCGATGCTATGAAGCGAGACTGACTGCCCTAATGACCGTTATATCTTAAAACAATCCCGGCAAAGAAGGACCGAAATCCGGCACCATCATGGTCTTCTGTCCCTTGCTCTGCCAGTAATACTCCCAATATTTTTCTTTGTCCGAAGTAATAGTCACCTTGCCAACCGCGTTATACTCGTTGTCAAGCCATCCCGTAACGTATATCGAACCAGTTGCGGTTTTAACTTTGTCGGTTTTCACATTTGTTTCGAGAATAAGAAATCGGCCCTTCGTTATAAAGTAAAGTTTGTTCGGGTCCTCACCTTCCTCACCCTTGTAAATTTTTGTAGGGTCAATATTACCCTTAAAACGCGACCCGGTTACCTCCCAAAGTAGATTAGGTTCGGGTTTGTATGTACCTCCCCATGCACCCTTTATTCTGCCGTCGGGCAAAAAGTACATATCTACCCCACCCTTGACTTCGTTATCCTCTATTATTGGGCATTCAAAAACCAAATTATCCACAATCTTGGGCTGTCCCTCCCTCGGCTGTTTGACCTCCTGGCCGGGTCGGACCAGGCGACGCTCCTCGCCCCAAGGCATACCTTTACTTTTCCCGCGAATTAACGCCATCGGGTCGAACCATATAATAGTGCAGAACACCACAATCAGAAGCACCATTAGTATAAGAGCCGCGCCCTTGCGGTTAGTACAAAACTGCCCCCTTAATTTCGTTTTTGGCATAACGCCTCCCTTCTTGAATCTTAGTTATGCAATATATGGGGGTAATAATAAAAATAAAATGAAACGATGCACAGAAAAAAAATGAAAAAATTTTCTCTTCTGTCCCGTCCCCTGTATATCAGAATATCTTCTTGTATATATGACAGTAAGGAGACGACCCTGTCTTCTCGTAGTAATCCTGGTGATATTCCTCCGCGGGCCAGAACTTCCCAAGCGGAACTATTTTGGTTTTGACGTTGTAACCTTTTTTCTTAAGCTCTTCGACCAGCCTATCTGCGGTTTCCCGCTGCTGCTCATCCGAATAAAAAATAGCGGACCGATACTGTATCCCCACATCGGGCCCCTGCCGATTGAACTGCGTGAAATCGTGCGTCTCAAAAAACAGCTTTGCCAGTTCCTCGAAACTTGTCTTCGAACTGTCATACTCAACCTCAACCGCTTCAGCGTGACCTGTCGTGTTATTACATACCTGTTCGTAAGTTGGATTGTCCAGATGACCGCCCGTGTAGCCAACCGTTGTGGATACCACCCCCGGTGCCTGCTTAAAATAATACTCCGTCCCCCAGAAACATCCCGAAGCAAATACCGCTTTCTCTATCTTCACCTCCGGAATAAAATTCATCGAAACCGAATTTACACAATAACGAATGTTCTTCGCCGTTAATTCCTCACCCGAAAATATATGTCCCAGATGCCCCCCGCAATTTGCACAAACAGCTTCTGTCCGAACACCATCCGCGTCTTTTTGCCATTTCACTGCCCCCTTAATCTCCTCATCGAAGCTCGGCCAGCCGCACTCGGACTTAAACTTTGAACTCGACTTAAACAGCTCCGCCCCGCATCGCTTACATGTATAAACACCCTTCTCAAAATAGTCATTATATTTACCGCTGAAAGGCTTTTCTGTTCCTTTATGTACAATTACCCGCTCTTCCTCCGCCGTTAATTTCTTGTCCGCCTGTGGTGAATTCATATCCTGCTCCTCGTAAACCTCCGTCTGCACTGCTGCAACGCTTTCATCTTTTTTGCTTACCTGCCTGCCTGATTGTAACGATAACAGCATCCCCGCCGCAGCAAAAAATACAATCAATACTACTAACAGCTTGTTTTTACTGAAAAATCCCTCTTTTGGCTCCATCTTAGGCCACCTCGTTTCTTACATTATGAATATACGTTTCTAATTACTTATACTCATAATCTTCCCCCATGGTTCACCCTCTAATTTCCTTCCTGCATACCCAGTTAATCAGGAACAGAACACCCAAAAGAAACATCGGCCCGGACATCACCAAATATACATGCCACACAAACTTGCAATGGCTCATAACGATATACCACACCCCGAGAGCGATGAAAACAATCGCCCCGACCCATTCCCATCGCCACGAAATCGCCAGCACGATAAGGATGATTCCCGTCGGGATTAAGTGTATCAGCAATGCCAAAATCGTCTTCCAGAAAGAATATCCCGCATCAAACACATCGAGCGCAAACAAACTCACAAAAACCGCAAACAGAATACACAACACCCTCGGCCCCCAAAATATCGCCCGTCTCATCGCTTTTTCCATATCTGCCGTCCCTTCCCTATTTCCCTGATACCCAGCTTTTATTTTGGGTACCCAACTGTCTGGGCCAGAAGTACCTGTTCGGGTTTTACCTTAATCACTTCGCCGAATTTCTTCCCGTCTATCATTCCTCGGATTACCGCTCCCAATCCTTCCGACGCACAATATAAATGAACGTTCTCCGCGATAGCCCCCAATTCGATGCTTATCCAGCGGTCTTGTTTTTGGTCGGGCTTCGGCTGAGATTTCTCCTGCCAGTTCTTTAAGTTAAGAACATAAACCAGATTCACCGGCGCTATGAACACGAAATCCTGCATGCCCGCCTGCTTGCGAAAATCACCTTTCGTAACCAGTGCAAGCTCGTGCTTGGCCACATCGTATAAATAAACGCCTTCCGGCAGCACAACATAAATATCAACTGCATACTTGGCCCTTGCCGCAGGCGCAGTGCGTTTGCCGTCAGGCCGGTTTACGCCGTCTGCCGCCCAAAGCAATTCCGACAACTGCTGCAACGTCAGCTTCTTGTCTGATATGTCACGGGTCGTTTTTCTATTCTTCAGCGCAGCCATTACCGGAATCCCTTTTTTCAAATCCGGCTTACTTAATTTGATTACGCCCTCCGCCGTTATACTCACCGGAATCGGCCCTGCTGCACTCGCCGTAGTACTATCGTCAAATAAATTGGATTTCGCCGAAGCCAGCATCGCCAGCGCCGGCACGCTCTTCAAAAATGCCCTGCGATTCATTTTATCCTCCAATCTTTGTCCTGTTTAATATCCCTTTTTTAACTCAAAACTCTTTTTAATCCAGCTTGGTCTTCGTCTGCATTATAACGCTATGAAAAAACAAAAACCAATATATTTAACTCGCCCCTTCTTTTCGTGGACTAACTGACCTCACTTTTTGATTTGACGGAAATACTGCAATTGCCTATAACCCACACTAAATATGCCTAAAAAGAAACGCCCGAATTACAAACATCTGCCCAAAGGCCTGACAATCCTCTACGAAGACGCCGACATCCTCGTAGCCGATAAGCCTGCGGGGCTATTGACCGTAGCCACCGCTTCCAACAAAACAAGGACCGCTTATTACTTCCTAACCGATTATGTCAAAAAGGGCTGCCTGAAATCACGAAACAAAATTTTCACCGTCCACCGCCTTGACCAGTGGACCTCAGGCGTACTCGTTTTTGCAAAAAGCGAGGAAATCAAGCTGCGACTCCAGGCCCAGTGGAAAGAAACGAAAAAAATATATATCGCGGTAGTCCAAGGCCGATTAGACCGCAAAGAAGGAACCATCACTTCGTATCTCGCTGAAAATAAAGCCTACGTTGTTTACTCTACGAACGACCCCGTAAAAGGTAAACTGGCACATACCGCTTATAAGGTCATTAAAGAGACCAGCCAATTCAGCTTATTGGAAATCAACCTTTTGACCGGCAGAAAAAATCAAATCCGCGTCCACCTGGCCGACAAGGGACATCCCGTTGTTGGCGACAGAAAATATGGAACATCCGAAGATGGATACAAAAGACTTGCGCTTCATTCCGAATCGATTTCCTTCAAACACCCCGCCACCGGCAAGCAGATGACTTTTAAAACCAAACCCCCGACTTATTTCTCCCAACTGCTCGCAAATAAATAATGATACTGATTGCCCTGACAACTTATGCCAAGCCCCCTAAAAATTTATCAGTCGTCATTTTGCCCTGCGTTAACCGGCTGCAAATCCAGAATCCTGAACAGTTCGTCTTCCAGTTTTAAATGATACACTTCGTCGTCTTTTATGGCACTTAATACTTCTCTAACATCCGTGTCTGTAACTTCCAGTAACAGCTCTTCCAAATTCGCATGCATTTGTTCGTCTGCTTGTTTTAGTGCCGTAAAGTATTCCCTATAATCTATTTCAGTAAACATCTTTATCCTCGCTTTCTATCTGCCGGATAAGCTGTCGAAGTGTTTCCGCATGTCTGCTTGAGTCGTTATTCAGCTTTTGCAGGATTCTTTGAATTCTCCGTTTTTTATCTTCCCCGAACCCGGACAGAAAAAGTACGCTGTTGATGTGCTCGGTATAAAGCGGCAAAGCCGATTCTTCCGTCTTTGAAGCCATCTTCACCGAATCCAATAATTTTTCTTTAGTAATCATTTGTGTAGCTCCCAAATTAAATTTCTTATCATACTGTCTGATATACTTTCAACTCTTCCGGCGCCTCGTCTGAAAACGCCGCGATGCTGCCCTCTGCTGCCCTTTCAACATCCTCATTAAAATAAAATACGAACGAATAAAGCGTAAAGTGACAGATTATCCAGACAAGATTGGCCGCCAGTGCAATCGAGTGACTATATATTAACTTATTAACGCCCCATGTTATCGCGGCGAGATTTATCGCCCAAAGCAAAAGCTGGGGCCAAAGTTGAATATACGGAACCGCAGTAGTATCGCCTTTGGCGGTTATGGTAAACGTCTTGTTTATCCCAAGAAGTCCCAGCAGCGTACCTCTCAGATATACAGGCAGCGCAAGAAAGAAAATAATCTGCCCCTGCAGTATTTTTAAATAGCCGTAGTTTCGGCTTTTCAGGGTAGTGATGAATATGAAATTAGAAAGTATTAAATAAGGCAAAAATGAACCCACGTAAACCTCAGGGCTCATAAAAAAGGATGGAACACCGAAAAATATGTATATTAAGGGACATAAAATCAGGAACAGATACGCCCAGCTGACCCAGTAATAACTGCTCGTTATGATATACTCCCACCACTGAATAGGACGCAGCGCTGATGGAGTTTTTAACAATGTTTTCAGCGTCTTTTTAAGGACGCCGACCGCCCCCATTGCCCAGCGATTCTGCTGATTGAAGTAAGCGCTGAGGTTTTCAGGCCCTTGTCCGAAAACTCCGACATGATTGTAATACAATGTCTCCCATCCTTTTAGATGCAGATTAAGTGAAGTCGCAAAATCCTCGGTAACTGTTAATTCATCGAGGCCGCCGACATCATCCAGGGCCTCTTTCCTTATGACAACATTGGTACCGCAGGACATCATCGTATCGTTGGTGCTTTTCGATTCGCATATATACTCGTAGAAACAGGCCTGCTGCATATCAGACGCAAGAGCAACCCTGTTCGATTGCAGGTTGCTGTAGAACTGCGGCGTTTGAATAAATGCTAATCTCGGATTGCTCTCAAGAATAGCAACCGTATCATTTAAAAAGTTTCGCATAGGACTTTGGTCAACATCGAAAATGACTATATATTTGTCCGTCAATTTCTTAACGCAGTCGTTTACGACCCCCGCCTTTGCCCCGTGTCTGGTTTCTCTTCTGAATAACCTGCAATCATATCTTTCAGCTATATCTTCGGCCTCATCCTTATACTTTTGTTCCGAAGAATCGTCTAATATGTAGATTGTCTTGGCAGGATATGACAGGTTATAGCAGCTGATAACTGTATTCTCCAGCAGCTTTTTGGGTTCGTGTCTCGCTGCAATCAAAATAGCCACAGGAGGAAATTCGGTTAATTGCCTTTTTCCAGGTTCGGCCTTTTGGAATTTGGTCATCCTGTACACGCCTATGAAATAACCAAAGGCGTGAAGCAGCACAAAACCCTCGGCAATGAACAGGAAAATGCTTAACACCTTTTCTATCGGGCCGTACTTATTATAAGATACGAATACCGCACGAAACACAACATAGACAATAAGGTTAATCAGCAGCAGCATGACTACTGCCTGAATCAGATAAGATTTCCTTGTTGTATAGTTTTTGGCCATCTTCTTTTTCAAAAATAAATCTTCGTGTAAAACATAAACCTGTTTTCGCTATACGTGTCCCTGCGGTCGTAAATCGTCCTCGACCATTCCAGACCGCTGCTGCATCTGTCGTTCCAGTCGTGATGGAAATCGAAGTACAGCTTGTGCCCCGTTTCGTTTTTAACATCGAAATTAACGGCGTATCGTATCGAGTAATAAGTATCTCTCGCTCCCCAGAATATCTCTTCTTTGTTTAGAAAATGCCTCCACTCGACCGATACCGCGTTGTAATGAAAATTACCAGGCGAGAAATACTCCGAGCTTTCCCTGTCGAATTGATACTCCTCGTATCGATACGCTATCTTCAAACTCCTCGGCTCATAACTTATATAATATGCCAAATCAATCCCGTATGCGTTCCTGCCATTGTCATCATTGTAGTGAGAATACATATAGTCGGCGCCTATTTCCATCCTCCGGCTTGGCTTATAAAGCCCGCGCACCTTGTAATTGTCCCTGTAACGCTCGTTTTGAAATGCGATGTCGTTGTCGGTTATCTCCTCCCGTAAATGTGACAGGCTCACAAGCAGCCGGTCTTTGGGCGCATAGTTGATTTCTCCGCCGAAAGTGTTTTTAACGCCTCGCTCTTCCGGATAAATGCTGTACGTATAGTGGGCGCTCGCCCAAAATTCGGGCTTACTGTAATAATCAAGACCGACCAGAAACCGCTGACGATAGATTTGTTTAACGTCTTTGAACCTGTACCAGATACTGTCTTCCTGCACCCTAAGCTGATAATTTTCATTAAGAGGTTTTGTAACCGAAGTAAAAACATCCCACGATTTTCTATCGGTCAGCCTGCCGCTGCTGTCGGCCTCTGTTATCTCGAATCCCGTTTTTAATTGCGCAGCTTTTGAACAAATATCAACCTTCGAAAGAGCTTGTTTCGCCATCGAATGACCACCGGTCTGTTTCAAAAGCTGTTCGTACATCGTCTTTGCATTATCCCACTGCATTTGCCACGAATATATCTGACCGAGGTCAAACATCGCCTCCGGATTATTCGGCTCAAGCTCGAGCCATTTTTCGTATCGTCCTATAGCAGCCATATCGAATTTATTATAAAGATTGCGTTTCGACTCCATCTCGTAGCGTGCTGCCGGCTCGGCGTCTGTCCTGTCAAGCAGCTCCTGATATGCCTTTAGGGCTTCGTCATATTTCCTGTCCCAACCTAAAACCCTCGCCATCTCCCTTCTCGGCACAACTGCGTTCGGGTCATCTCTGATAATATCTTCGTATATTGCTATGGAACTGTCGTACTGTTTGCTCCAGCTTTCAATACGCGCCAGCCACAGCCTGGCAAGATTATTCCCCGGCTCTATCGATAAAACCTTTCTGCAAAGCTCCGCTGCACCTGCATAATCACCCTCAACAGCAAGTATCTCCGCAAGCGTTGATAATGTTCGAGCATCCTGAGGGTTTTTCTCGACTATCTCCGTAAATTTTTCTTTCGCCCCTGCGATATCGCCAATCTCGTAAAAGATATTAGCAAGGGTAATTTTTATTTCGTAATCATCTCCGTGACGACGCTCCATATCTTCGAGCATAGGTATTACTCTATCTGCTGATTTGCCGTAGCCTAATGCCCTTACCAGTTCGATTACTATCTTTGCATTATCAGGGTATCGGGTGTGTAAATCCTCCAGCATAGGCCCTGACTCATCGAACCTTTTGAGATTATTCAGGCTTTGTGCCAGACCGAAACGCGCCTTGTCAGCCTCTTTGAGTTCTTGCCTCGGCACCTGACCCAGGCATGGCAAAAACAGGATTAGCAGAATTAGAAAAGCAAAATGTCTTTTCATATCTAATCCTGCCTTTCGAGATATTGATTGTAGAGCGACACCGCCTCTTCGTCCCTGCCGGCGTATCTCATAATATCAGCCACTTTTAAAAGGATACTTTTTTTCTCTGACAGGCTCTCTGATGACATTAATTTATAATACAAGCTTATTGCTTTATCATATTCTTTATCCCATGAATAAATATCTGCCAGCAATTCAGTCGCTTCATAGTCGCCCGGCTTTTGCCCGATTAACCGCTCCAATATCGCTGTTGCCTCGCTATATTTTTTCTCGCACCCCAGAACCTCGGCGAGCTTTTTCTGTACGGACGTGTCACTTTTCATTAACAGCGATTGCCGGTAATATTTTTCCGCATTTACATAATCGTCAAGACCGAAATAAATATCTCCGAGCTCCCGTTTCGTGCTCGCATCTGTACCCGCTGTCTCCGCCAGATTTTCCAATAGTTTCAGTGCGTAAATTTTGTTGCCCAGCTCCTTGTGAGTCAGGACAAGACACTTCATTGTTTCAATTGCCTTGGGCCGAACTTTATGCGCACGATTCAGATACAAAACCGCATCAAGGTATTTGCCCTGCTCAAAATACCTCGCTCCCAGACTGTAATTCTTATAGTGGTCCTGAGTATTCTGAAAGGCAAAAGTCGTGGCGGTTATTATTAAAAAACCGTTCGCCACTACTGTAAAAATTGTATTTGTTTTAGTATCGATATTAATTTTTAGCCTTCCCTCTGATGACCCCCATACCTCAGTTTATCTCCTCTGGGCTGACAACGTGTCCCCGCTCATTTTTATAGATGATTTCAAAAGATAATATCGGTCGAAAACAAGGATTAACTGCTAATAATAGATACATGGCTAAGAATTACGGTTATAAACAGGCCTTATTTGCCTCACTGCCCCTTTATAGGACGCAAAAATGCGGTTTTAAAACAGGTGTATTCCCGCCCGGCTTTATATTGCCTTTGGGACTGCCCTCGGTTAATATAATTTACAATCTAAATAAACCCGGCTAAGCAGCAGCCGTCAGTAAGAAATTGAAAGGGGAAATTATGGCTAAAGAACACCCAAAAGATAACCCAGTATGCAAAAGCGATGAGCATACAAAACACCTGTGTTATTTCGTATCGTATGGTTATCATATAGACAATGAGCAGGACTACAAAGGATTGGTCGAGGAGCCGAAATTTAAATGTTACTTCTGCGGCCGTACCGCTCACTGCGCCGAAAGCCTTTGCAAACCAATCAATTTGTAACTTAGAAAAGATAAATAAAACCTTTTTGCAGGAGAATGTATTATGGCCTTTACGCTATCGCTTGGTTCAAAAGCCCCGGATTTTTCACTTAAAGCTACCGATGGCAAGACTTACTCACTCAAAGATTTCGCCGATGCGAAAGTTTTGGTCGTCTTTTTTACCTGCAATCACTGCCCTTTCGTGACCGGCTCGGATGAAGTAACCCGTCAAACCGCAAAGAAATTCATCCCCAAGGGCGTAAAGTTCGTAGGCATAAACTCGAACAGCCCCAACACCTACGCAGAAGATTCATTCGAACATATGGTTAAGCGTATGCAGCAGCAGAAATTCCCATGGATATATCTCAACGATGATACTCAAGATATCGCCAGAACCTACGGCGCATTGAGAACGCCGCACTTTTTTGTCTTCGACTCAAAAAGAAAACTCGTTTATACAGGCCGAGGCGTTGATAACCCCCGTGACACAGCCAATATGACCGTAAATGACCTGGAAAATGCCCTCGAAGAATTGCTTACAGGCAAAGAAATAACTAATCCGACAACCAACCCTATCGGCTGTAATGTAAAATGGGACGGCAAAGCCGCTCACTGGATGCCGCCTGAAGCCTGCGATTTGGTATGATATCAAATAGTTGGGGGTAAGTTAGGCAGTAATGGGGAAGATGTCCCTACTTGCCTTTAGCTTCACTGACCTTAACCGTATAACCGCCGCAATCTTTTCCATTCAACGCGGCTATTGCCGCCGTGGCGTCAGCATCATTGCTCATAACGACAAAACCGAACCCCTTGCTCTGGCCCGTCACGTGGTCAGTAACTATATAAGCTTTTTCAACTGTTCCGAACATTGAAAACAACGCTTCTAAGTTTTCTCGGGTTGCTTCAGGACTTATATTGCCGACATACACCTTTTTGCCCATTACTATTCTCCAATTGGGTTTCTCTAAGCTCTAAGGTGCTATTATACCTTAAATCTGTGAAAAACCAAGCAGATTAATAGCACATTAGGCTAAGTATGATTTTTAACAGGTGTAAAAATACCCGGAACGTTTTTCGTTTAGCGCCCAACCCTGCCCCGACCAAGGCCGAAAGGAGGGAACTAATTAAAAACAGTCATTCCTGCCTTCACAGGAATGACTGTTTTGTGTTTAGCCCCGCTCTCTTAGCGGGTTTTTTATCTTTTTATTCAACACTTGCAAGCCAGTTTCCGGCGAAGTAGGCGTAGTCAACAGAATTGACAGTACCGTCACGGTTTATATCCGCACCTTCACACCAGTCCGGCCAGACGCAGGGTGTATTGAGCCAGTGTTCGGCTAAATAGTCCAAGTCAAACCCATCGACATCCTTATCCGGCTCAAAGTCGCCGGCTATCGTGAACACCTCGTCCGCTCCCATATCCACCCGGCCGTACATCAAACGCCAATCACCGTCAATATCAGTCTCGTGAACTGGGACGAAATTTGGATCTCCGACATTAAAGCACGGTGAGCCGGGCCCTGCCAGATGGACATCATTGGCATCCACGAACAGCGGGTCGCTGTTAATATTACCGCCGTTATCGATAACAGAACCCTCAACTTTGGCTAAATCAACATTACAGTAGGCCATATCGAATGCCGCAATTGGATGCACTGGATCGCTGTTATACAACTCCAAATCGCCGTTGTTCCAGAAGATGCTATTCCTTGCGTAACAACCAGAAGGAACTCCGCCAATATGCATAGCCCCACCGCTATCGGGCAAAGTGGCCGAATTACCGACAAAGGTGCAGTTTATTACTTGATGTCCGGCATATGCCCCCATGTATAAACCGCCGCCCTGCTCAGCCGAGTTTGCAACAAAAATGCAACCGTACACATTTCCATTCACTTTATTACCGTTGTATAAACCACCTCCGGTATTACCAATGAAAGCACAACGGACATAGGTGGCACTCCCACCATAAGCACTGAAGTATACTCCTCTACCCACGTTATTCACAAAATCACAATCCATAACAGCCAGGTTTCCAGTGTGAGTGTAAATACCGTTGGCACCGTTATTCTGGAAGATGCAATCTGCCACTGTCATACTCGCATAAAAATTGTAAATGCCGTCATATTCGTTATACTTGAGTACGCAATTTGTCACTTCCAGATTCGATTGTATGCCGGATATGCCCGTACCATTATACGTAATCACACAGTTAGTAATCGTTGGATCGGCAGTATTGCAGTCAATTCCCGCTAAAGTTCCATCTCTTATGGTAAAGCCATCAAGCACAGTTGTCGCATCGGTTTCGCTGCCGGTAACGACGTTGTAGCTGTTATCACCGGGAGCGTTTATGTCACCGCTGAGGGTAGTTACATTGTTTTCCCAATCCCGCTGTTCGAGGCTGGTTTCTGTGCCGACAAACCCGCCGTAAATGCCAACGCCATTTATAAGCTCAAATGCGGCCTCACGGTCGTTGAGGACTTCGGTGCCTCCTTCATCCGGTTTGTAGGTTCCCTCAGCCACCCATATCTCGTCGCCGCTTGAGGCGACCAGCAGGCCATCCTGAAGGCTGTTTAGAGCACTGGCCCAGCTTGAGCCGTCACCCTCTGGCGGGGCATCAGTATCGACGTAGATAACGTCCCCGGCTGCAACTGTACAGGCCAAGCCCAGCAAAATAATTGATAATCTAAGCAGATTTGCATTCACCTTCATTTTTCCTTCCTCCTGAGAAAATAATTGTGTCTTTTTACAATATTAAAGGCCTTGCTGACCTTATGCTTGTTAGAAGAAGTGCCAAAGAAACGCATCTCGGCATATCTTCCATCCTCCTTGATAGCCGATAGTAGTATCCCTTTATATCTACACTTTTATGTCCCCGTTGTCAAGAATATTCTCGATATTTTCGGGATAGCGACGCCCCCTTTTACCCACAAATCCAAACGCCCTCAAACCTTAAAAATACACAAAGTTTGCTGTTGCGTGTAGCATACCCCCAAGTGCATCCTACAGCCTGCCCAATCTTAGCCCCCTGCCATAGCTGCGTTAAAGTCTCTCTTTGCTTGAAGACTCTTTATTTTGGAATCTGTTGTTCGGCTGCAAGTGCCAGGGCCAACTCTTCGCTTAACTTTTCAACAAGTGCTTTTACTGGTATAATTTCGTTGCACTTATAAGCGTTTGAACCGGCAAATACAAAAGATTCATCGAGTTTGCCCTGTGCAGCATTTGCAAGCACCTTAGCTATACAGTATGGCGCCTTCTGGGGCTCGCAGGTTCGAAGACACTGATAATCACATTTGAAAGGCATGGTTTTGCCCTGTTTGATTTTCTCTACGAAACTATTATTTATAACCCTTCCCGGCAATCCGACAGGACTTTTTATGACTGTTATATCCTCAGCCTTGGCGTCCAGATAAGCCTGCTTGAAATTCTCGTGGGCGTCACATTCGTCCGTACAGACAAAACGTGTTGCCATTTGGACACCCGAAGCGCCTAATTTTAGAAAATGAGCGATGTCCTTGCCGTCAAAAATTCCTCCCGCGGCGATAACCGGAATACGGGGCTCGAAACCATTGGCAATCTTAACTACTTCTTCGACTATCTGTTCAAGTGTTTGGGCCGTATCACCTGTTACACTCTCATAAGAATAGCCCAAATGACCGCCTGCCTTAACGCCTTCTACAATCACGGCGTCAGGAAGTTTATCAAAATGGTGTTTCCATCTTTTACAGATGATTTGAAAAGTTCTCGCCGAGGAAACCACGGGAATTAATTTAATATCCTTGCCGTTAAGGTATTGGGGCAAACTCAAAGGCAAACCCGCTCCGGAGATTATTAAATCGACATTCTCATCGACAGCGGTTTCTACGAGGTTCTCATAATCGGTAAGAGCAACCATTATGTTAACACCAATTATCCCCTTGCTCTGGCTTCTCGCTTTTCTAATTTCGTATCTTAAAGCCTCTTCATTCCGTTTTACAGCTTCAGCTCTCGGTATGTTTTCAAACTCCCCCAATCCGACACTGGCGATAACCCCGGCACATCCCGTGTTGGCCACAGCGGAAGCCAGATTTGCTTTTGATACTCTAACACCCATTCCGCCTTGTATGATGGGCGGACATATTTCCAAGTTCCCTATTTTCAAAGCTGGTATGCTATCCATATACATAAGTCCCTTACTAAGCAAGAACACCAGCAGATTAAGAGAAATGACGATAATGATAAATATCAAGAATGCCGCTCCGGGGCCTTGGCTCTGCTATGTCAACGCTCTATTAAGCAGTCATTTCCTTTTAAAAATTGGAATTATACTGTCAATACCGCCATAGCACAACAAATATATCATTTTTTACGAAAATATAATCACTTACGAATCTTTTTTGCCGCACATAGCTAAAAACAATGAACAATAGATCTTTTGGCCATTAGCCTTGTCAACGGCATATTTAGCCCACGAAGTTCCTAACTTAGGCGACCCGCCTTGACAGCAATAAACATCAACTACCCATCGAAACATGGAATTATCAAATAACTGCCTGATTTTTTAAAGTAACTAAACAATCGAAACCGAAGAGAAATATGTGGGTTGTAGTATTCTGCAACATTGGGGTTATTTCTTAACATCGTAAATATAAATATGTAAGGCATGGGCAGATTGCCCCGCCGACTTCTCCGAGGTCTTAATGGCAGCGAAACTGCAAGACCGAATGCAAAAGACCGACAATGGCTGTTCCGTTCTACTGGTGTCGGCGCCGGGCTTTGCCAATGGCTGGACACCTTTAAATATCGCCAGAATCAAATCTCTCTTAATCCAAAAAGGACACCACGCCAACACTATGCCGTTATGCGTTTACTTTACCGATTACATAACCCGTCATCATTCACAGTTCAAAAAGTTAGATGAAGAGATTGGCGAGTTCGGCCAGTCCTGGCACGAACTCTATTTCTCGGCCACCCTCTTCGGACACGACAATCCGGAAAAGCTCATTATGAAAAGTCTCGTTGATATGCACTTGAATAAAGACATCTTCTATACCAATATGAACTTTGGAGACAACAAGCTCGAACCAAACCCGGCCATATTAAAAACCGACCATAGACGCATAATGAACTATTGCAGGCTCCTGCATAAATTCCTGCTTAGAAAAATGAAAACTGTGGACTGGCAAGCCTACGACATCATAGGCTTTTCAACTATGGAAGCGCAGTTCCTGACCAACCTGTTTATGGCCAGACTCCTAAAACAGCTTTATGGGAAAAAACTTACTATCGTTTTCGGCGGCCCATACTTCCAACCCTACAACACCGAACCCATCAGGAAAAACTTCAGTGAGATAGACCATATCGTAGTAGGCAATGCGGAACAAGGTTTACTGGATTTCCTCGGAAAGTTTCGTAAAAAAACAAAGCTGCCTAAAATCTTCGGCACCTTCGCCGACTCTTCATTTGCGAAAGGTTCAGCTATTCTTTCCGCAGATGTCCTGAACAAATTCCCTCCGCCGGATTACGATGATGTCAAAGCGGCCAAGCCGGGCGATTACTCTCTTACCACATACGTAGGCTCAGGATGTTCTCATTCGAAATGCTCCTTCTGCCCCATCACTACTACCGGCCAGAATCTCCGCTCCCCGCAAAGAATCTTCGATGAAATCAAATTTTTAAGAAAGCGATACGGAAATAGAACCATACATTTCGGCGATTGGGAAATCAACGGCCACACCAAAACCATCGAACAGCTTTGCGACCTGCTCATAAAAAACCGCATATCCATAGACAGCTGGGCCGAGATAAATCCGAGGAATACGTCCCCATCTCTCCTGAAAAAAATGAAAAAAGCCGGCATAGACAACGTGCAAATAGGAATAGAGTCGTTCAGCGAAAACCTGCTCAGAGCAATGGGCAAACCCGCAACCGTTATGGATAATGTCAAAGTACTCAAATGGGGAATCGAAGCCGGAATGTATAGCTTGCTATTCAATATTATCTGCAATCACCCTTTGGGCCGAACCGAGGATGTCCAGGAAAACTTCAGGATTATGCGCCTCATACCTCATCTCCTGCATCGGCCCGTGGTAGCGGTGCTAAACGAGATAGAACTCTACAGGACCAGCCGACTTTTCAGAGAAGCGGAAAAATTTGGGATTTCAGGCATAAAGGATTTCGAGTATTACAACAGGCTGTACCCGAAGAAAATCCTCAAAAACCAGATACCGATGTTCAACCTCGCATTCAGGGGCCTGCATGTTCATCCGATGTGGAAAAGGGTCGAAAAATACCTCGAAAAAATAAAGAAAAAGCCCGTAACCCTAAGCGCAAGAAAACTTAAAAAAGGACTGCTGATTTACGATTCACGCAACCGTCGGGTAAAACGCTATAAATTATATGGTCTTGAAGCTGACGTACTGCTGTCAGCGATGGACACCATCGAAAACACCGATGACCTTCGCCGGGAACACTGTATCTCCGAAGACAGGATTAATACTTCTGTGAATCGTTTGATAAAAAAAGGACTCATACTCAAAAAAGGCAATCGCATACTGGCCCTGCCCCTCAAGGCAGGTGCACACTAACTCGTTACCCCCTATCAGATAAATCGCCTCAACATCAGCTCCAGAAGCTCCATCGGCAAGCCCATCACATTTGTCATGCTGCCGTCAATTTTCTCGATGAATTCATCTCCGCTTTCTTGTATCGCATACGCACCGGCCTTGTCTCGCCACGTTCCGCTTTCAATATGTTCAGCTATCTGTTCATCCGTCAATCGTTTGGGATAAACTATCGTCGTATCACTTTCAACAATCTCTGCCCCGGCAGATACCCTGACAATCGCAACGCCTGTTATTACTTTATGTGGCTGGCTAAAAAGTTTTCTCGTAATCCGCTCCGCATCCTTCGCATCAGCAGCTTTGCCGATTATTTCACCCTGAGATTCGGCAACGGTGTCCGCACCGATTACCAAACTGTTCGGGAACCTATCTGCCACGGCTTTTGCCTTTGCCAGGGCCAGCCGTTCAGCATATTCACAAACAGTTATTCCCTCGAATGTAAACGCAGATTCGTCAATTCCCGGCGGGACAACCGTAAATTCGTAACCTGCTTCGGTCAACAATTGTTTCCGCCGGGGCGAAACGGAAGCTAAAATGATGTTGGCTGAACGCTGCATCTTTTTCCTATGCACGTTATTTAGCGAAGTGTACGTGGTAAACTATCTTCCTGCAAAACGCCAGATACTCTTTCTCGATTTGGTCGAAATCTTCGCCGATGTAATATTCGAACAGCTTAGTACCTATGGCCCTGTTCCACCGGACTGTCATTGGGATGTTCCTGTCCGCTGCCATTCTTCTGCCCCCCTCTTCGAGCGGCCATTTACCTTCTACGCCGTCCTCAAGCATCTTGTGATAATTACCAAGCCGTTTTCCATAGTCCTCTTCCCGCAGAAACCGCACCAGCGCATACGACTGGCTGTAAAAGGCCATTATAGCATCTTCGCCCGTAACAAGTGCCTCGCCGGGGTTCATCGCTACCAATTCTTTCAGCGGTATCATCTTGTCTTTCATCAGCGTTATCTTCAACGAACCTAATCGACCCATATTTTGAACCGACTCAAAATAGAACAAGCCCCGCTCATATCTGTTTGTTTCGAAAAGCATCGCGATGCCTTCGTCAATCCAGCTTGGGATGCGGTACTTAAAATGCCTGCTGTTGAACTGATGCCAGCCCTCATGTCCGAGAGTGGAAAAAGTCAGCTCCCTGCCGATATTATACACAACACACGAGCCGTTCAGGTAATAAGCCCCTGACTTTATTTTGCAGTAAATCGGCGCCTGCGGGCCTGCGAAGACCTTCGTAAAATCTTCCCAGTGCTGACGCTGAGCAAAAAGATAAATGGTAAATTTGGTTGTCGTTTCAATCGGCTCCGGCAACTGGTCATTATAGCCGCGATACGCCGACTCCATAAATCCGGGAACCTGTGAAAGCATCAAGGGTTCCAAAAGCGTGGTAAATATCTCGTAGTGAGCGGTAGTAAGTTTCAGCCCCGGCCCATATTTGTTTTCCCAAACCTCAACGGATTTCAGCGCAGGCAAATTTTGCTTGTGCAGATATGCAATCATCCCTGCGGGGGTATTTATTCTCTGAACTCTGGAGCCTCTGCTTTGAGACCGACTTTCAAGACAGCCAACGATAGGGACAACCCCCAGAATGCAAATCAACGCCAGTTTTCTTGTCATAATCGGGTCTTTCCCATTTCAGATTTTTTTGAACTCCGAGCCGAACACCTCAGCGGAAAATAGATACACCTCCGTCTTGGAGTCTTTCCATGCATCGGGGGCCAAACCTGCTTTGTGAGCGCAGCAGTACGAAAGAAACTCCTCTTTGCTCCAGCCGGTCTCGGTCGCAACCTGCGGCAAAAAGCAGCCCGAAGTGCGTCCCCTTTTTATATAGATTCCGTCTATCCCAAGACGCAGACTCAACGGGTCATCCGTTTTTTGCAGCGGCGAAAGCACCGAGATTTCAACATCAAGCTGTTCCAACTCGTCGGCGGTAATCGGGTCAGAGAAAAAACGCGGGTCGCCGGTCGCCGAGGCCCTTGCCATTTCAACAACCAACGCAATCAAAGGTCTGTCGGAAGTGAATTGTCCGATACAGCCCCGCAGCTGCTCTTGGTTTTTCAACGTTACAAAACAGCCGCAGTGGGCGTTTAATTCGGGGTCGCTCGATTTTGGGGTTGGCTCTGCCCCGCCGGTCAAAACCGCCTTAACCGTATCGCGGGCCGTTTTAAGCAAAATACGTTTCTGGGTATCATTCATCCCTACTCCGCAAAAAGATGTTCCAACTGCTTCATCGCATACGCGAGAATCATTAACAATATAATAACAACCACACTTGCGGTATTGAAGTACTTCTCTATCAGCCGCCGTGCCCTTTCGCCGAAGAAATAAAACAGCAGTGACTCACCGCCGAATCTCATAGTTCTAAACACCAGGCTGACACCGACAAATTTCAGCAGAGAAACTTCAGCCATCCCGCCGACCCAGCTGAAAATCATATAAGGCACCGGCGTAAGGGCCGAAATGGCGATTGCCCAGAAGTCATATCTGCGGTAAAGCTCCAAAGCCTGTTGTGCCTTCTCTCCTAAATGTACCGGCCCGAAGCTGATTTGTTCGAAAAAACTAATGACCCTCTCTGGCCCGATGGCTAAACCAAGAGAAAACGCTATCGTCCCGCCGAGCACGGAGAAAAACGAACAGGTCAGACCGTACCTCAATGAGCGTTTTGGTTTGCCGAGACAAAGCCCTATGACCATAATGTCGGCTGGTATCGGCACACAAACCGGCTCAGTTATCGCCAATATAATAAGTGCCAACACGCCGAAGCGCGTATCCGCCCATTGAATCACCCAGTCATACAATCGCCTGTGCCAGTGCCACCACGCGACTGGTTTACTTTGCCCCGGCTGTTCCATTATATCACTCATTCTGTCACCCTATAATTTTTGCACCAAGAATAAGAATAACCTGCTATAATGTCAACGAGTAATTATGAGCGACAAAAACCAGTTTGAGACTATCGACAACGGCTTGTTAGTGCGGGCGCCGGCGAAAATTAATCTATCTCTGCTGATAGCCGGCAAACGCCCGGACGGCTTCCACGAGATAGAGACCATAATGGCCAAGGTCAATTTCTACGATGAAATCCTCATCGAAAAAACTAACAACCCCGGAATCGAACTTGTTTGTAACGGCTCGCAGTGGGCGCCAGATGGCGAAGAAAATCTCGTCCACAAAGCCGCCAAAATGCTGCTCGAAAAATCCGGCCAACATGCTGACATCAAAATCACTCTTACAAAAAATATCCCCGCCGGCTCAGGACTGGGTTCTGCCAGCAGTGACGCCGCGGCAACCCTTCTCGGACTAAACAAATATCTGGATTTAAAAATTCCCGATACCGAGCTTGCAAAACTTGCCGCCCAATTAGGTAGTGACGTCGCCTTCTTCTTGGATGGGCCTCTGGCGTTTTGCAGCGGTAAAGGCGAAAAAATCAAAAAAATAGACGAAAATTTTGTTTTTCTCGCATTAATGGTACTACCCGCTGTAAATTCCTCTACGAAAAAGGTTTACGCCAATTATACCCACAACCCGGCCCTGTATAAGGAGCTTAATACACAAATAAACGCCTTTTTGGTAAAAAACAGGATTGATTTGGTACTGAAGATGTGCGCAAATATGCTGGAGATGAGCTGTTTTAGTCTATACGAAGAACTTGCTGACTTGAAAGCTAAAATAGAATCGTTGGGTCTCAGGCCGATGTGCCTGAGTGGGAGTGGTTCTGCTATGTTTTACATTATTGACAACGGCGACATTGAAAAGGGGCGGGCAAACAAAAGCATACTTGAAAAACAAACCGGCTGCAAAAGCGTTATCATAAGCAACAACGAATGGTAGAGGCGTGGGGGTATGACTTTTAAGCGAGGCAAAGAAAATGCAAATCACTGAAGTTAGAGTCAAATTAGTGGACAACAAAGACGACAGGCTGAAAGCTTTTTGCTCGGTGACGATGGACAACGAGTTCGTAATCCGTGACATCAAAATCATCGAGGGCACCAGCGGCTATTTCGTCGCCATGCCGTCCCGGAAAATGAGCGACCACTGCGAGAAATGCGGCGGTAAAAACCATCTAAGGGCTAGATACTGCAATAACTGCGGCTCAGCCCTTTCTGAAAACCGGGCAAAAAAGGATGTCAAAGGCAGAATGAAACTCCATGCCGATATCGCACATCCCATCAATGCCGAATGCAGACGAAAAATCCAGGAAACAGTTACCATCGCCTTTGAAGAGGAACTGGAAAAATCCAAACAGCCGGACTACAAACCAACCGAGATGGATGAACCAGACGACGAAGTGCCGGAAGTAATTTAAATCCGATTTGCTTTACTTATCCCGGCTAAATCTGCCGGATGCAGCCGAATAAGCTGTTTACACACTTGCTTTAGATAATAAGGTCCTCAAGAACCTTATCGAGAGCGACATCCAGCCGCTCATTGAGTTTATACCTGCCTTTGCTTATCCGCTCACGGACGTCAAGAACCTTCTCTTTGCGGACCTCCGGCAGCGAAGCTATCTTCTTTAATACCTGCCCAACGGGCGTGGCGTTGATATTCTCAAGTATCTGCTCCATAAGCAAATCCTGCTCCGCAACCAGGTTTTCGCCGGCAGAATCGAACTGCTGATTTCGCTCTTCAAAACGGTTTTTAGAATCAAAGCTTGGCATTTAAGTTACCTTAACCTTCTTAGACCGCAGGTGAAAATATCCTTATTTTTCGCCTGAAATCCGCTATCTACTATATGTTGTATGCCCCCAAATCCTTTCGAGGCACTAAACTGCTTTCACAGTACTGCTATCGACAGAAGCAATTAGAAAACTTTAGACAACTTTGCATTTGATACAACCGTCCAAATGACATAAAGTTATGTCAATTCTGCCGGCCAAAACGGGCTTTTTAATACCAAAAATCGCGTTTTTTAATAAAATTATTTTTCACGAAAAAACCGCATTATCGGGTTAAATCTGGGTAATTTGGGCAACATACAATATATAGTGATTGCGGATGAAAACCCGCTAACTTGTCATTCCTGCGGAAGCAGGAATCCATTCCACATTAACGCCCTATCCGAAAGCCCGCCGGTTTATCCGGCGGGTTACTTTATTCTCCAATTCGCTAATCCACTAATTCTCCTCACTTTGGTGGCCTACGGAAACAACAGCAAATCACTTCCTCCTTTTTACCGCGAGACAGTTTCCGTTTGGTTTTGAAAGTTGACATACACTTGGGAAGGACTTATAGTTGATTTAACAGAAACTTGAGGCTTGAAAAGTTTTCAAAAGAACAACCAATGAAAGCATATTATACACAAAAAGGAATAAGAATTTTCAATGGCGATGTGATCGAGGTGTTAAACGCTCTGCCGGAAGAAAGCGTCGATTTGATATTTGCCGATCCGCCTTACAATCCCGTCAAGCCGAAAGGATGATTAAAATTCTGAATTTTACGTATGCATACCCTCTTAGACATAAAGGCCGCAGATAGATATCACAGCAGTTCTCAAAAGATAAGAGTTATAACCGAATCGTGGGTCGGCAATGAAATTTATTGCCCAGCTTGCGGTTTCGGCATCAACCACCACGAAAGCAACAAGCCCGTCGCAGATTTCTTCTGTTCAGAATGCAAAGAAGAGTATGAGCTGAAAAGCAAAAAAGATTCTGTTGGAATTAAAATTGTTGATGGGGCCTACCGGACGATGATTCAGCGGTTACAAAGTGATAGTAACCCAAATTTGTTTGTGTTGAATTACAGTTTGAAGAATTATGAAGTTATGAATTTTCTTGTAATCCCCAAACATTTCTTTACACCAGATATTATTGAAAAAAGAAAACCACTTTCCCCGTCGGCAAGAAGGGCTGGTTGGGTCGGCTGCAATATATCTTTGCTAAATATCCCGCAGACAGGCAAGATTTTTTATGTCCAAGAAGGACGTATCGTGCCAAAAAGGGAGATTCTATATAAGTGGAATAAAACATTATTTCTGAGAGAAGAAAAAGAGCCCTTGGAAAAGGGGTGGATTTTAGATGTAATGAACTGCGTTGATAAAATTGGTAAAAAAAGATTTAACCTTGATGAAGTATATACTTACGAAAGCGTATTGAAACAAAAACATCCGAATAACAGGCACGTCAAGGATAAGATAAGACAACAATTACAGTATTTAAGAGACAAAGGGTACATACGTTTTGTTGCAAGAGGCGTTTATGCACTGGATTAGAAATACCACTATCACTTTAAGCCCATTTTGGGCTAAAATGGTTTTAAGATTTAACCCATTCACACAGACAATTATTGTTTGCAAGGGTTACAACGAAGATTATGAAAATTTTACCGAACTTGTCTGGGAAGACGACAAAGATTTAGATTTCTACGATAAAGAATCCTATCCAGAATTTCAACTTTGGGTAAATTAAAACATACCTAAGATACCTTTCGGCTCATGGGAGTTAAAGTCTATTCCTCTAAAATATAAAAAAGACGGGAAGCTTGCCTTCAAAGAAACTATGGCAATTACAATGATCGACCCTGTAAATGTATGCCAGAAAGAATTTGAGGAAAGCCATCTTCTTGCAAAGCTTAAAAAAATAGTGGTTGTGGCAAGAACTGTTGGGAAAAACGTGGATGAGCCAAGCTATATTCATTCTGTTATAGAATTTGATTTGCATGGTGAATTGTACGATGCAGTTAAAACAGATTACGATCTTGTCCGGAATACTTTGCTTGACCCAGATAAAGGATTTAGCTATTTGACAGGCAAGATGGGATATTATATTCAGCCGCGGACAAAAGGTGCCGGGCATGGTTCAACATCAAGGGCCTTTTACGCAAGGCCAAGATTTTTAGCTAAATTTATAAAATTATAGCGGTGGGAAAAATCAATCAAAAGCTCGCCTACCTGCATACCAAAACCGGCTAATTTCAAAATTTTTAATCCTTTTCTTCCCTATAGTTACGAGAGACTAACGACGAGCGACGATTACATTTTTCACTCCAAACGCGCAAGTTGGCCCTTAATAAAGGAGGCTTTTTTTACATCTAAACATTATGAAAAAAATCCGTGTAACCTGTCCTGAGCCTGTCGAAGGAATCCGTGTTCATCCGTGGTTGTTTTTCTCTGTGCCCTCTGTGTGCTCTGTGGCTAACTTTTCTTTGTGCCTTTGCGCCTTAGCGCCTTTGTGGCCGAAATTCAATCAATCAAAACAACTAAATTATGCAAAACAAACCCAATTTCAGAAAAAGTCAAATGCTTGTAACATTATTAAAAACAACCAATTACAACGAAAAACCCGCTGTGGACACTTGGTCAAAACGAACCCAAACGAACCCAATTTATCCTGAGCGCAGTCGAAGGATTTATGGTGAGGGTTTTTTCTCAATAGTAGTATTTGAAATCGAGGTCGATGTCCCATATATCAGGCAGGCCCTTCTTTTTGGTGAGTTTTACGCCGGAGCATTGCAGATTTGCCCAGCGAAGCTGAAGGGTGGAGAGGAACTTGGCGAATTTGGTTATATCGACCTGTTTCAAGCCGACTTTTGCGCTCTGGCTCTTTTGTCCGCCGGAAGCTGTGATTATGCCGGAGCTAAGTTTGTAATCGGCAGGCGGTATTCCGCAGGAATTGGCGGTCGCCTCGATGGCGGAGGCATAATCGAATTCGGCGGCGTTGCCGTCGGTATCGGCGAACTTGAGCCTTTCGGGGTCAATATCCAAAATCTCTTTGATGATTGTCTGGGCCTGGTGATATTGGTTCTGCTCGGCCTGCCAGTTATCGGCGGCGGCGGGCAGGTACACGCCCCAAATCAGCAGCGGCCACAGGGCGACCGCAACGGGGGCGAGTATATAATATAAAGCTGGATTCTTGAATATGTCTTTATCCATAAAAAGTCCTAACTATTGCGGCTCAATTGTTATGCTGAAATTATCCCGGCCTCCTTTGGCATCGAGATACTGCTGCAGGATTGCCAGCCGGCTTTCTCGGATAGCATCGAAGAGCTTTAGGGTATTTGGCCTGCTGGAGGTATCGCCTGCAATGCTGATGGTTCTGGTCGTAACGGTAATCGAATCTATATTTAAATCCGTCTGTTTCGCGCATTTGTTAAAGGCGTCGAGCACCATAGTTAATTTCGCCGATATGGATTCTTCGCCTGTAACGCTTAAGAGACCCTGCCTGACATTTTCAATGCGTCTTAATTCGCCCTCGAGTTTTTTTACGGGGTTAGTTTTCGGGGGCGGCTTTTTGCCGAACATAACAGATGCGTACTGCTGCTGGAATTTTTTATTCAGGCGGTGACGATAGCTGTTTTGCTGGAATAATTGCAGCTGGAAATACAGTCCGGCGGCGAGCATAAGAACGACGACGGAGATGCTCGAGAATTTCATCGCCTTTTGAAACTGGACCTTTTTGCCCTGATAGGGCATAAAATCGGCGCGGAAATTCGCGCCGCCGGCCTTTTCCGAATATGCCAAAGCAGCTCCATAAGCGATGGCAAAAGCGACGGGGTCGGGGCAACCGGCGAGTGTTTCCGGGGCGGCGGCTTCGGCCAAATCTACCGAAGCGGTTTCGATGCCGAGTCTTTCGCCAAGCTGGTGCGGATTTACAGAATCGGCGGAATCAAAGACCTGAACGGAGCCTACCGGCGCATCACTGCCGGCCAATGCGATGGTCATCGGCACTTCTCTGGCAAGCAGTTCGCTTCTATCCTGGGCGGGTCTAACGAGGAACGTCCGCATAGTCAGTATGTCCCGCGATTGCGCGAAGGTGATAAAATAACCGTTCGAGCCGGAAAGTACGCAGAAGAGGGAGTTCGAATCGGTCGGCAGGGACAGCTTCTGTGAAATAAACCTCGACAGACAGCTAACATCGGGTTCTATTGTTACCGGGTCGATATTGTTAGCCTGCAAAGCAACAAGAATTTCCGACAACTGCTTTTTCTGCGCGGTGAAAACAGTCAGGGCCGAGCCGGTCTGGCTGCTCGAAGTTACCTTGAAAGCTAACGCAAGTTCGGTTATGTCCATAGCAAGAACTTCCTCGGCATCAAACCTGATGGTCGAGGCGATTTGTTTGGGGTCGGTGAACTTGCTGCGGACGTTATGCTGCATAAACATCGAGCAATCCAAAGCTACGGCGACATCAGAAAATTTCAGTCCCCTGCTGGCGCATCCTTGCGTGATAAGACGCACGAGGGTCTGCGGGTTCTGCTCGCTTTTTTCTTCGACAGCAACGCTGAAGGAGCCTGAAACGCTCGCGCCCGCGAGACAGACCACGGTCGCGGAATCTTTTCTCAGATAAATTCCCAAATAGTTCTGACCTTCCACTTCGAGTCACCTTTCAAAAGCCGGCCTCTCGGCCGGAGATTACAGCGATTTTTTCTATCTTTTCGCCGTTTTTAGTTACCGCTATAATAGTTGACGCTTGCGCCACTCCACTTGTCGCAGTTATTCTAACGGTAAAAAACGTACTGGCAGTTGTGATATATTTCTCACTTTTCTTTATCGAATCGGAATACCTTAACAGCGACTTCCTTAAATCTTCAATATCGGCAAAAGGCTTTATCCGTCTTCGGCGTATAATTTCTTCGGCGATTCTATCAGCATCACCGCCAAAAGTAAAAGCTGATTCCAATACCTGCCGGGGGGCGGTATTAATATTAACCTTGCTGGAGGCCCACAGCCCCATATATTTCAGAGCTGATTCCTTTCTGGTTCCACTGATTATTGTGGGCCTGGCAAGCGGCTCGGCATCAATTAGCGAACTGTGAAAAAGTTTTACAAAATCGGCGGAATGGACAGAGGCAGGTATAGTAATTTTTTCCTCGACGGCCTGTTTTGGGGAAATTTTTCTGCTTCCTTTGCTTCTTCTGCCCCGCCTAGCTATCGTCACGGCCTTGGTTTCCTTTTTTTCACTTGTTGTTACCGGTTCAAAATCAATTTTGAACGTTTTTATTTCGCTTATTCCTTTAAGTTCTTGTTTTAGAGAATCAATCTGTGTGTCATTGACCTCCATCCACTCGCAAAAAGTTTCAAGCCCTGCTGAGGCTTCGCGCCGAATTTCTTCATCGTCCAGCAGCATCCAGCCGAGGGGGTATTTCGCATTTTCATCTTCAATTTCCACCTTGACTTTAGCAGACCCGATTTCGAATTCAACCGGCTGGGTTATAAACGGCCAAGAGGGGCCATAAGGACCACGTACCATCAGAGAATCAGGGTCGTTAAAATCGGCAGCACTGGTGATATTATAAGTTTGTCCTGTCCTGTTAAGACCATTGACATCATTGGTGTCATTAGTGTCACGGGTGTCTATAGAACTCTCAACTTTGCCGTAAATTTTTTTGTTCGCGGCCCAGTCGACCAGCAATTGCTTGTATTCGACCTCATTAAGGGTAAACAAATCGGAAAAATCCGGTTCGTTCGGACGCTCTATCAATTGCGGCGTATTAATATCCTGCAACTTTGCAAGGGCATATCTGGCCGCGGAGTCACAACCATAGCGAGCAGCCTGATAGTCTATAATATACTGCTGGCGATGGCGCCAGGCGGCAAGGCTGCTGCTCAAGGTATAACCCAGCACCGAAAGTACAACCAAAACCACCAGCGTCAGCAAAAGCACAATGCCCCTGCGGCTGCGACTATCAATTTGTCTGGTTAGGTTCTTGTTCTTCATCAGTTTGTTCTTCTTTGTTCTCTTCTTTTTTTGCCAATATAAATTTAATTTCTCTGGTTCTGTCAACCGCTATATTCCGTGTGATTTTTTCCTCCTCCGGCACATCCAGAACGCCTGCCAATGTCTTAAAAGGCTCGGCGAAAGAAATAGTCACCACAACACCCTTAGGCAATTCATTTCCTGTCCAGCTCTCCTGAAAGTTTTCGCCAACGGAGACCTGTATCTTAAAAAAAGTAACGCCGGAGCAAACAGGAACAAAAAGCTCTCTCTCCCAGTCTTCTTTCTGCTCGTCAAGCAGCTTATCTTCTGACGCAATTCCGCTGTGGCTGCGGTATAAAACAAGACTATTGACATCATTATTATAGCTGGTCTGCCAGATAATTTTTTCAAACGTCTGTTTTTCATCCTTGTCGTTGTAAAGATTCCTTAGAATCGTCAGTCTGGCGGTCGAGAAACCATTTTCAAATTTATTCTCAACAGTTACTTTCGTATCGGCACTTGCGGCAACTATTGTGTCGAGGTCTTCGGCGATGCGCTGCAGGACTTCCGAAGGCAGCCTGGAGCTGTCAAGCTTACGTGTAATCGCAGCAGCGCTGGATTCGG
This sequence comes from Phycisphaerae bacterium, assembly GCA_028714255.1. GTDB lineage: Bacteria > Planctomycetota > Phycisphaerae > Sedimentisphaerales > Anaerobacaceae > CAIYOL01. The sequence goes on from JAQTMR010000001.1 coordinate 75,744, forward strand.
CGCGGCTGTAAATAGTCAGCACAGCAACCAAAACCATTGCGCTTATCGTCATCGCAACAAGCACCTCGGCCAATGAAAAAGCCGATTTGTTTTTTAATATGTCAGATGCCCTGTTCATTGCGATTCACCGTTTAACCATATTAGATAAAGCTCGTCCAGAGATTTGTCTTTAAGCTCTTCTCTGGTGTATCCAAATATCATACCCGTATCCTGATTAGCCGGATTATTCGCGTCATCAGGTTTATTCACATCATTAGGTTCAGCTGGCTCGTTAGGCTCATTCACGTCATCAAGCCCGTAGTCCTGCTTGTCCTCAATCATTTGAATCAACTGGTCTTTCGTCAAAGCAGTTAACCAGTGCGTTAGTTCAAGCGACTGTGTCTGGCCTTGCGAGTCGGGATATTCAGCCGAGCAAACCGCCTGTACCCATATCTGCTCTTCGGCCGGCTCATAAAACGCCTCTACCGTGGTTTCCCATTGAACCTGTGGATATTTATCACTGGTTCCATATTCGGTAGTTTCTTCAACCGCATCCTTCGAGAGAAGGGCCTCCATATTGTCGCGTGCGACCTCAAATGCCTGCATGCGTACCACCGAATCCGCGGCTGAGGCCATACAACGGTTTATAACAACCAGCACACTCGAGCTGATAAGCGCGAGTATAATCAAGGCAGTTACAGCCTCTACGAGACTGAAAGCCGGCGTAAATATCCGCCTTCGCTTCGGCGGACAAGACAGAATTTTTTTAGAACGGTAGTTCATCTTGTCTTTTCGGCATTAAAAGTTCGACATCTCCCTGCCGTAATGCAACAATCCTGTTTGCTCGGTTAACTACTACCGAATACGGTTTTTCATCCTTATCGTAGAGAACAATTTTTCCGCCAGCCTGCCAGCCGGAATGGCCTGCGCGAAAAAACGCCTTTTGATGGCTTTGGTCGGTATTGACCAGGTCATCGAACAAGACATAAACAACCCTGCAGTTATCGCTAAAATTGTTTTCGACGATAATCTCTTCTTCGAGAACATCTGACGGCAACTGCGGGGAAGTAATCTGGCGAAGCGTATATTTCTGCTCTGCGATATCAATAATAACTTCGTATCTCCTATTAGTTTCAGCGGCGGCACTTGCGGCCATCTGCATAGTCGAGACAAAATCATTAACCTGCGCCCTGAAGGTGGTTTTTCTAAGTAATCCCGCGAAATTCGTTACTGCCAAAAGGACGAACAGGGAAAGCATCGAAATCACCACTACCAGCTCGATGAACGTAAATCCGGGCCTGGTATTGCGCAGGTCGAATCGGCCGGGTAGAACGCAATCAGTATGCATCGGTGCTGTACAGGTCGGCATCGTCGTCCTCACCACCTTCTTCACCGTCGGCGCCAAGACTTTTGATAACAAATGACTTTCCTGATTCCGGGGAAATCTCGTAAATAAAATCGTTTCCCCAGCCGTCTGTCGGTATTTCGGTAGTTTCGAGATAACCGCCCGGCTCATACCTGATAACATCACTGGGCTGCTCGACAAGGGCCATAAGGCCTTCCTCTTCGGTGGGGAATCTGCCTGTGTCCATCTTGAACTGATTAACGGCGGAATGAAGAACCTTTAAGTTTGCCTTTGTGGTTGTAATACGCGCCTGGTCTATCTTTGTCGCGACTTTAGTAACTACAAGTGTGGCAAGCAATCCGATGATAATCAGCATGGCCATCAATTCTACCATCGTAAAACCGAATCTGTTTTTTCTTTTTCTATTTTTCATTTTTCTATAACACTCCTAAAATAAATTCCCAGTTAAGGACGGAAATTTTCAACGCTATCAGAATTTACCCGCCGAGACTTCAAGAATCGGCAATATCGTAGCATAAGCGATTAAACCTATTATTGCAGCCATAATAATTATAATAAGCGGCTCAACGGCAGCACTCAACCTTTCAATAACCATATCAGTCGAAGATTCGAGGTTTTCGCTGATATCTTTAAGCATTTTTTCGAGTTCGCCGCTTTTCTCTCCGACAGCGACCATATGAGCAATCGCAGGGTCGATGACTCCACTGTCTCTCAAGGGGGTGGCAATATCAGCACCGGCGAGAATCCTCTCCCGCGCCTGCTGCACGGCAGTTTTCATAAGACTATTGCCGGTAACCTCAGAGACGACTCGAAGAGATTCAGCCATCGCAAGACCTGAGCCGAGAAGTGTCGAAAGCGTGGATGCAAATCTGGCGACGACCCGCTGTTTTATCAGCGGACCGAACAACGGGAGAGACAGCAGAAGTTTGTCCCGCAAATACGCGCCTCGTTTGGTCTTCAGGAAACGTCTCAAGCTCCATACGATTCCCAAAATAGCGGCAATTAGGACAAGCAGCCACCAGCTCGTCAGTACGTAACTTACACCCATCAATCCTCTGGTAAGCAGGGGCAATTCCTGCCCGGTCCTTGCAATCTGCTCAGCTATTTTCGGGATAACAAACGTAGTCAAAACGAGAATCGCAGCGATACAAAATACAATCAGAACCATCGGGTATATCATCGCGGTCATTACCTTCGATTCGACTCGCTGGCGTTTCTCCATAAACTTGGCGATGATGGAAAGGCTCTGCCCCAAAGAGCCTGTTACCTCGCCGACGCGAACCATACTGACATAAATAACGTCAAAATAGTCGCCGTAATCGCCCAGGGCATCGGTGAAAGATTCCCCGCTGATGACCCGGTCGCGGATGTCGGTAATTGCGTTCTTGAAACGCACATCGGTTATCTGCAAAGTAAGAACCGAAAGGGCTTCGGTCAGCTTGATTCCTGAATTGAGCAGCGTGGTCATCTGCTTGGTAAAATCGATTATCCGGCCTTTTCCGCTGCGAGCGAAAATTGAGAACAGTGCAGCTTTTCTCTCGGAACCAGAGCCGGATTCTGTGATAGAAGTAGGATGGACACTTCGAATCCTCAGCTGTTTTCGCGCAGCATAAGGACTTTCGGCGGTGATTGCGCCTTTGACTTTTTTGCCGTCTGCGGCGACTGCTGTATAATTGTACCTTGGCATTGTCCATTTACCATTGATTATTGACTATTGACTATTTTTTCTCGCTGTTTTACGAGCAAACTGTCACTCCTGCGAAAGCAGGAGTCCAGAAAACGTTAACAAAGAAACTGGATTCCCGCTTTCGCGGGAATGACATCCTTCTTGGATTTGCTCGGTAATATTCCATTTAATATCCAACATGCTGATAGATATAAAACACCTATTATTAAATTGTAAATGTTATACTATGTCTGCCTGTGTTACCCTCAATACTTCTGCAATAGTTGTTACCCCTGCGAGGACTTTTCGAGCGCCATCCATTCGCAGCGTTTGCAGGCCTGCGTTAATGGCGGCCTTTTTTATGGCGCCGGCAGTTTCTCTTTTGTATATCATTTCCTGAATTTCTTCATTCACCATCATCAGCTCATAAACGCCGGTTCGGCCTCGATAGCCGGTCTGGAAACATTTATCACAACCCTTTCCGACAAAGAACCTGCCGGCGTTTTGCTCGACATCCCCAAGTCCAAGCTCTCTTAGCTCGTGAGGCTTCGGCTCACACGGCTCTTTGCAATCGGGACAGACTTTTCGCACCAATCTCTGCGCCATTATGGCAATTAACGATGAGCTTGCCAAATAAGGCTCGACGCCCAAATCCAAAAGCCTGCTCACGGCACCTGCGGAGTCATTGGTGTGCAGCGTACTGAATACGAGGTGTCCGGTCAGTGAAGATTGTATCGCCATTCTTGCCGTTTCGATGTCGCGGACCTCGCCGACCATTATAACATCCGGGTCCTGACGAAGCACGTGCCGAAGTGATGTAACAAAAGTCATTCCTTTTTTACTGGCGACCTGAATCTGGCTGATGCCTCCGAGTTGATATTCGATAGGGTCTTCTATGGTAATAACATTCTTCTCCGCGGAGTTAATCCTGTTAAGGCAGGCATAAAGCGTCGTGCTTTTTCCGCTGCCGGTCGGACCCGTTACGAAAATAACTCCGTGCGCGCGGTTCAGGAGAGAATCGAACCTCTTCAAATCCTCTTCCCATAGGCCGAGTTCATCCAATTCGAAAAGTCCGGTGCTTTTGTCCAATAGCCTAAGAACGCTGCGTTCGCCGAAGCTGGTGGGGACAGTGCTGATACGTAAATCGACTTCGCGCTCTCCGAGGCGGACGCTGCACCTGCCGTCCTGCGGCATACGGCGTTCGGCAATATCCATTCCAGCCATTACCTTTATACGAGAGATAATCAGCGGCAGGACATTTTTGTTCAAACTTAAGACATCGTATAAAATGCCGTCTATCCGGTATCGAATCTGAATTTTGGCTTCGTAAGGGTGGACGTGGATATCGCTGGCCCGCAACTGTAAGGCACGGAAAAGAATATCATTAACCAGTCTGATAACCGGCGGACGATTAACGACATCAAGAAGGTCATCGGAAGCGCCGACTTCATCAATAAGCTGGTCGATATTCTGCGAATCAAGCTCTTCGGCCACTTCTTCGATTACCGTCGTTCTCTGCTCGTAAGCAACATCTATCACGGCGGTAATGGTAGTGCGAGTGGCGAGCGCCGGCCTTACGGGCATACCCGTCATCTTCGAGACGTTATCAAGGATGTCGGCGTCTAAAGGTTTTGACAAAACTACGGTAAGCTCTTTATCATCGGATTCGGTTCTTACGCCGATGAGATAATGCTGCTGAGCGTAGGTCGCAGGGATAGATTCTATGAATTCAGTCGGCACGGCCTTAGCAGATATGTCTTCTAAAAATTCCCAGCCCAGCACGGCGGCAAACAGTTTCAGCACCGCTGCCTCGGTAAAATAGGGACAGCCGAGCAATAGCTCATCGAGCCGGGATTTTCCGTCGCCGTTGGCTTTTAGGAACTCGGCCAATCGCTCGGCATCAATCAGACCCGTCCGCCTGGCAGTTTGTATCAATAATTCTTTCATAATATTGCAAAGGCAGGACTACGTGCCTGCCATTTTGGTATTCGGAGATTAAGGCAGCGGCATAGTTGTTTAGCGTTGCCCATAATACCCCTCCTCTTATTCCGAGTCAAGAACACGCAGCGGGTCCATCGGCTCCGGCTCTACGCCCGGCCAGTCCTGGTGCTCCTGAAATTTTCTCTCAAAGTCCTCAACCGCACCTCGGTTCCTGTCTGATATTTTCTCCAAATCCGGCAATCCTGCAACCGTTTCACTTGGCCTTAAGATATTTGCCTTAACAAATATATACAGCTTCGTTTGCGAGCTGCTGTTCTTTATCTTTCTAAAAAGTCCGCCCGCAATTGGGATGTCGCCAAGAAACGGCACTTTCCAGTTGTCTTTGGACTGCCCTAACTGTGTTATACCTCCAAGGATTATCGTGCTGTCATCAGGCACGGTAACTATTGTTTCAATATTGTTCTCACTTTTGTCAGGTGGTGGCTCATCTGGTAAAATCTTCACTCCCGGGGTTATTTGATAACTTGAACGTGTCATTTTTATTTCAAGGCGAAGTAAATCACCTTCACTGATATGAGGCGTAATGTCAAGATTGATACCGGATGGAAATTGGTCAAAGCTTGTGCTTGTAACTGCAGTATTGGTGGGGGTAGCTGTTGTAACTGTATTTGGAAGATATGTATTTGAGGTCCTTGCTACATATATGGTGTTTATTGTATCAATATGGCCCTTCTCATTGTCATTAACGAGTATCTTCGGCCTGGCAAGAACCCGGCCATAACCCTTTGTCTGTATTAACTTCAACAACGCCTGGATATGACGGCTCGAGTAAAAACCCTGCGCCGCCGACGCGTCGGAAAGAACAGAAGTTGCCTCGGTAACCATTCGTTCAAGAGGAAACGGCGTTTCTATGGGAGTGAGGTTTGTCATTGTTCCACCTGGTTCCATCCGGGGGAATTTCGTGACCAACTGTAAATCGTAATCGAAGGCATCGGACTCTCTAATTTCAACGAGCATCGCATCCAACAGCACCTGCGGCCTTCTCTTATCCAACTGCTTTATTAAACTGCCTATCCATTCCTGATTTTTCTTGCTCGCATAAACGAGTATCGAAAAGGTGTTCTTGTCAGGAACGATGATAATATTTTCTTCTGTTTTCCTAATCGTCTGCTCAACTTTGCCTTCCTGGTCCTTAATTGTCTCCTGTATGAACTTCTGGAGGACTTCGGCCAAGCTCTCCGGGTCCTGGTTTTCGAGCCCATAAATTACATAAGGTATCGCCTGTTCGAGGGTGACGCTATCCACGTAGCTGATAATCATAGCTATCTGGACGTGCTGTTCAGAGGTGGCGTTTACCAAAAGCGAGTTCGTTGAATCAATTACCACCACCTGCGGCTCTTCCACAAGCGGCTCTATTTCGGCGGTGCCCGCTGCAGCTTGAGGAGCTCCCTGCCTGACAGGCCTGCCTTCGGCAGAAATCGTCATCGCAGGTGTCCGGCTACTACTACTGGTGCCACTGCTGATTATGCCAAGCTCTCCGAGCTTTTTCACTACTTCCTCGGCTCCGACATGCTGGATATCATATAACCGCAAGGTCCTGAGGTCCTGCTGTTCGACATCGAGAGAATCAATTAAATCATTAACAACAGCCAACTGCTCTTCGAGACCTATCATCAGGATGCGGTTTGTCCTTTCATCGGAATCCAAATATACGGCTTCTTTATCCGCCGCCGCGGCAGCCGGTGTTGGTGTCGGCGCAGGTCGCCCCCTTCTGGAAGGTCTGGCCGGTATCGCAGCCGTCGGCGAAGGCGCAGCAATTGTAATTGATACGGCTCCAAGCTGCTCGGCAAGGGTCTTGATTTTAGGAGCAAGAGTCGTCGCCATCGTATATTTCAACTGCCTGAACCTGAATTCTCTCGGCTCACCCGGCTGGTCAACCATCTCCAAAAGTTCTTCTACACGAGCCATACGGTAGGCATATTCGGTGATGATAAGTGTGCCGGTTTCGGAAATCGGCGTGACATCTGCGCCAAGCTTCATACTAAGCAAAAGATTCTGCGCACTGGCTGTGTCTATATACTTTAACTTAAAAAGACGCGTTATAATTACATCTCCGAGCTGGACCCCGCCTTGCTCAGGATGCAGAAGAGGGTCAATACTCACAGCTTCATCGGCAGGAACGATAGTTACAAGATTGCCTCGGCGAGTCATCACCAGGCCCCTGAACCTCAGTACAGATTCAAGCAGAGGGTACAAGTCCTTTACCTTGATAGGTCCCTGGAGCTTCAGTGCAACTTCGCCCTGTACCTGCGTTTCATCATACATATAGTCTAATTGTAAATATTTGCCGACCAAATCCACCAAATCTATGATATTAAGCTTCTCCGGCAAATTCAGTTCGAGCATTTGATTCCCATCAACAATGGGCACCGGCTCGTATGAGCTGACTTTTCCGTCTTCGCTTTGCTTCGCCGAGACAAGCGAGACCGGCTCAAGATTCGGCTGCGTTTGCGGTGTCCCAACCGGCTCGGCCACAAGTTCGGTCCTGGCAATCGAACTGATAAGTTTATCCAAAGGCTCATTGCTATCTGTATCAGCCCGGGCGGCAGCTTCAGGAGAAGCAGTTATTCTTCGAAGCTCTGCCTCTGCTTCTGCGCTGGCTTTTTCAAGCTCAGTATCTGTTGGCCCGGCCACAGGGATTTTTTCTGTTTCCGTGTCACTTGTCTTATTCAGTTCAAGCGGAGTTTGGGATTCGCTGCCCTGGAGCTGCTCGATGGCAGAAACAATTTTTCGAAGCTGCTCGGCCGGAGCAACAGCTATCACGGTATCATTATGAACGTCTATAATTGCTTTGGCCTTTGCAGTACCGCTCGGCGGGCTGAAAAAAGTCCCTATTGATATATCATTAACTTCAGTTGCTATTTGCTCATTAGAGGGGAAATTCGCAACGCCTGAAACAGGGGAAATTACTTTTACATCAAAAAGCTCTTCAGCATCAACAAGCTCTATAATAGCTTTTGCTTTGATCAAATCTTCCGGCTGAGCCGTCACCAAAAGAACATTAACGCCTGGAAGCTGTGAAACCGTGCCAACCCCGGCCTCGGCAAGATATTTTTTGCCTTGCTCGGCGGATATGTGTTTTAAGGAAAAAACCCTGTATCGCCCAGCCACAGAAGCAGCTTCCTGCTCGACGGCCCAAAGACAACTACCGCTCAAAATAACGGCAGCCGTACAAATAAAAACAAAAATTTTCGCCCTGCCTTGGCCTTGAAGTCGCCGCTTGGCCTCCATAATTTACTCCAGAGTTCTTCTAACTAAAATTTACAAACCTGCAATTTTCAATGTTTATCGGACATTGTGCCGAATTGTGAATATAAGTCCTTTTTTTATAAGTCCTTATGTAAGTATTGGTTTAGATTTTCAGCCTTAATCTTCTCTTGCCATACTAATTCAGACACAGAAAACGCCAAAAAGTTCCTTATTTTCCGTTAATAACCCGATATAAAGCCACAAAAAGGCCCCCTCTCTATCGGCAAAATTTGGGAAACAATAAACGCACAAAAAAACAAATAAACAGGATTTTGTGTATCTCAAATCAGATAAGTAAGTATTCGGGCAGGTTAAAACTACAAATAGCCTTTGTCTTGTTCGCCGCCTTCGGCATATAGCTAACGGCTAATATCGGCCTTTGCACGTGCCGGTGAGCAGGGATTATCGTTACCCTGGGATATTCTCATCAAAGTTCGGACTGTTCGGATTTGGCTCAATAAAATCCGCCTGGGGATGGCTTGCGCCATTCGTATCGCTTTTAGCTATATCGTTTTCAACTCGATTAGGCTGCCTTTGAACATTCCTCAACCTCCGGCCCAAACGCCCCAGCTTCCTTGCTTCCCGTGCACTAATTCGCATAGTTTCAGAGTTGGCGGGGGCAGCTATTTTTCTCTCTGCTGCGACTTCCTCAGATTCGGGGACAGAACCAGCTCCGTCAGCATCAAAATCTATCGGAAGGGTTTCTGATTCGGCCTGCATAGCATTCAGTTCGGCAAATATCTTTTCCCTCGCAGCTTCGGCTTCTTCGATGAATGCTGCTTCCTCTTCGGCATCCATCTCTGGAAAATCGTCGCCGGTAATACGGCCGTCGGACAATGAGTTTGTTTTAAGAAGGCTTATTTTTTCCGGCCTTTCCGCTATAAGTTCAAAGGTGTTTTGGCCGTCTCGAACAACTACAAGGCCGTCTTTTACCTGTTCCATAATTAAATGGCCCACCTTGTCGGCTTGTCTTATCCAGTGATAGCCCTTGCCCGGCTCATCAATCAGGGCCAGCGACCGTTCCGGGTGTAACACATTAAGACTGGTGCCAACAAGCTTAAATTTAGGTGTAACAGAGGCCTTAGGTCTTGGCCTGCCATTAGACACCGGAGATTCTGCTTGCGGCATAGAGACAGGAGGATTCAAATATAACGCAAACGTCTCTGCCTGCTTCACAAGCGGCGAGATTTCGTGCCGTCTATCCTCGATTTTATCGCCCCTGGCCTGTTTGAACTCTTCTATTGCCCCGGGCGAATTCAACAATTGTTCAATCTGTTTATCGCCACGAACACCAAAAATCGCAGGAAAAACAAAACAAACAACTGCCAAAACAACTGCTATAATACTTGTTATCCGCAATGTCTTTATCATATAGGTATTCCAAATCCCCATTACCTTTTGACATCGCTGACAACATTTAGTTCCCGCCAATAAACTATTTTTTCAAAATAAAGCCGATTATCTACCGCCCAGCCACGGCACAGCCCCCTATTGGGCAGGCGCAGCGAATACTGCATCCAGCATTTCTTCAAGCTGAGGGGTTTGGCCCTGCCAGAATTTGACCGCCATACCTTCCCGCAGCAGTACAATCAAAGGGGTTTGCATATACCAAATCTTACTCGAATCGAGCCTGCCCCGCAGGCATGGCGTATCAGTCGGAACGAGATTATCCTCCTCTGAAGCATACGGGGGTATCTCAACAAACGCGAACTGTATCGCGTCCTCGCTGCCGGCCATATCACGGGCCATCTGGTCGTATAGCGGAACAGTTTCCTGACAGGTATCACATTCGACACTGTAAAACACTACGACGACAATATTCGACTGCAGGGAATCAGCGATGTCGATATGTTTGAGCATTAACCATGTTTCTGAGTCAAGCCATTCTTCGGGTTTTACCACCTCGTACTTGTCTGTCCTATCGAGCGGCTTATGTAATATCAGATACGGCATAATAATGCTAAAAATAATAAATGTCGGTATGGCAATGCTGAAGAAATGCCATTTGGAAGGCCATGGCGGCGGCAGGAGTTTCAAACCCTTAGGCCGGAAAATTATCAGGCCAAGAAAAAGCGGTATATCAACAATCGAAAGAGTTATCCATGGGTTGACCTTAACCATCCCGAAACAGCCGCAGGATTCGGCGCCGGAGAGCGCTTTTTGCAGCGTTACCGCTATAAACAATCCGAAAGCCAGCACCGCGAGCATCCACGCAGCCTTTTTGAACAGTCCGCAGACAAGCCATATACCCAATCCGAGTTCCAAAGGTATTTGGATTAAAAAGAACTCCCACGACTCCCAGAAACCTTTGCTGATAATTGGTTCGGTCAGCAACTGATGGATTTTGAGTATCGCGGCGATGATAAGAACCAATCCCGTCACAACTATGATGACCTGGCTGGCTATTTTCATAAATGAAGATTTCACAAAAAGTTCCTCGCCGTTCACACTCGGTTGCGCCGAGGCGAATAATTATTATAGAGCGAGGCCTTTTACCCCACTAAAAATTTCGCCGCTGCTGCAGGGGTCCGGTAACTCGTGAACGGCTGACGCAAGCTACCAATTTGTATCACATCCAAATCTGCTTATCTTGGGTACAATACCCTGCACACAATTTTCAGCGTCTCACCGCCTTTTATATTCACAAAAAACAGGTCCGTGAAAAACCACTTTTGACCTTTTTTTGTGGGCGGCGGCGTTATTTCCAGTTCAAGCTTATAACGATTCTCAAGCTTTTCCTGGCTCAAAATCTTTACAGTACCTTTCTGCGACGATGTTGACTCAATCTCGAAATCCTCATCATAGTTACTCAGTACCCAGACTTCTCTCTTTACCGGCTTTTCCGGTTCAGCTTTGTAAATAATAATGGATGGCGGTGTAACCTTAAATTTCGGCAACGCTTCGAAAGGAATGATTATCTCTTCGCCGTCCGGAAGTGTGGTGGCAATTTTAATATTCCCGCTCAATTCCTGTTGCAGAGCTTCCACATCGACCTTGGGCTGGAGAACAAATTCTGTTGCTTCCAAAGAAGAATTACAATCAATGGTTATTAACTTATCCGTCGATTTAGACCCCCCGGCTAATACCTCAACCCGTTTTATCGAGAACGGCTTACCCTCAAGACTTTTAATCGTAATCGCCGGGCAACCGGCATTTTCCTTGTTGAGCAAAAGGTCGAGCTTCCTCGGCTGATAATCAACCTTCGCTACAATCTCAGCCGTTATGGCCAACTCAACTTTGGGGTTTGCCGCATCGTTGCTCGACACAATCAGCTTTTTCTTCACCTTAGTAGGCACACTGCTCGCATTGTATTCCACTTTCAAAACTCCGCTCTCGCCGGGTTCATATTCCATCTTCTCGAGCGTATATGGCGTGCAGCCGCAGGTCTTGCTAACATTTGTTATTTTCAACAAGCTGTTTCCTGTGTTCGTAAATTTGAACTCGCAAATATTTTTTGACTTCGGATCGATATTGCCGAAATCGTGAATAACTTTTTCAAACGTAATTTCCGGCACACCTTCAGCAGAAGCGGCGTCACTTTCAGTTTTTGCCGGGCTGTTTACCGGCTCGGGTGACGTTAACACAGTTTTAGACTTCTCCGCCGCGGCAGCTTGTTCTTCACCAATCTGCAAAAAGCAGCAGACAAAAGCAACGACAAAAACAGTTGAAATCAAAGAATAGCGTTTCATATTATTTTCTCCGGTCAAATAACTATGATATAAATTCACCGTTTGTTCATAGAAAACTTCACTTTAACAGAAAAAACATCTTTAAGCAAGAAATTTCCGACTGGCTTTGCCCAGCCGGCAAACAGTATTTTAATCGGTTAAATACGGCTTTACAAGCAGACTTTTAAGTATTACCATAATTAAGTATTAACGTAATGCAGATTGACAGGAATACCTTATGAAAAAAGAGACCTTTTTAAACCAGACAGATAATAATACGCCAAACTTCTGGTTCTGCGGCGGATTGCTGGTCATACTGCTCGCTTCAATAACGACTCGTGACATAACCCGCCCCTTCTACGGTCTGCATAGCTGGGCCGAGGCCAGCGGCGCATGGGTAGCACGGGTTCACGTTAAATACGGACTTGATTATACAAAAGGTTTAGCCACATGGGCGGTTGGTAACCCTCCAACACAAAATCCATCACATTATTTCGACCACCCTCAATTATCAGCCCTTACTAAAGCAGGGGTAATGGCGGTCCTCGGCGTCAGCGAATGGAGCTCTCGCATCGTCAGGGTGATAACCTCGGTTCTAATCCTGCTGCTGTTTCTCAAAATCTTAAGAGGATTGGTGGACGATAAAACTGCCCTGCTGAGCGGTCTGATTTATACGTTATCGCCCTTAACGGGCTATTTCGGCTTGGGTGACTGGCCTGTGGTATTTAGCTTTCTGGCCCTGTGGAACTATCTTGTCCTGATAGGCGCGGTAAGAAACGGCCACGAACCAACTCGTTTACATAAGTACGGAATTGCGGCCGGCCTTTTTATGGCCCTGCAATTCGGCTGGCCGGGCTTCTTCTACGCATTCGCTATGGGGCTGCATTATGTCGGGCGATGTGTTTTTCACAGAAAAAAACCGGACAAAACGCTTTTAGCCATCCTAATCATCGCACCTTTATCCAGTCTGGCGTTGAATTTTACCGTTATGGCCGCCGGCCAGGAATGGAACTTCCAGAATATAATAGACCTCTATAAATGGCGCTCGGCAAAAGGAGAAATGGCGGAATTTCAATGGTCAGCCTGGTTTGCCAAGCTCTGGGAATTCGCAGTAACGAATTTCACATTGCCGATACTACTGACCGCAATCGTCTATCTGACCTTCGGTCAACTGCTCGTATTTATTAAGCCAAAGCCGGAAAAGCAGCAGCAAGAAATATCCAGACAATTCCCTCTATTCTGGCTGTTTGCAATTACACCACTTGCTCAACTGCTGGTTTTGAGGGGGGCTTTATGGAGACACCAAACATGGGAAAGGCCGCTCGGCCCGCTTATCGCTATCGCCGCGGCTCTGGGCGTAATGCTGCTGACCGACATCTTGAAAAAAATCGGTCGCAAAGTTTCCATCACCGGCCTTGTGCTTTGGGCCGGCGTCTCACTCATCGCTTGTGTAATCGGAACAAATAATTATTACAGCATCAGATGGCAGCCGCCGGAAAAAATAGAAATGTTTAAAATGCTCAACCAAAAAATACCACCTGATAAGGCCCTGCTTAGCTACGAGCCGTTTATCGTCAATCAAAACAAGGCAAAAGGCGCTTTTTACAGACCTGAGATAGCCTGGTATCTGGATAGAGATATTGTCCCGGCAATGAGTTTGGCAGAAGTTCAAAAGTACGCACTGTCAGGCAAATATCCCTATTATCTTATACCGGCGGCGGATTCCTTATCTTCTCTCATCAGCCAATTGCGACAACTCTATAAGTTCGAATATGTTAGTGGTGTGCAGGGAAAACAAACCGAAGACGGCAAATTTCTCAAAGCAGGAATGTTCTCGTATTTCATTTTCGATTTGAACAGCAGCGCCGCCGGTTCTTAATCAACCGTTTTGACGTCTTGTGATATGGTGTTGTTCTGCTGTTTTTTGAAATCAGCCGGGGATTTGTGCCACAGCCACAGGGTACAAACTCCACCAACAACAAAAACATAGCTGAGTATTACCGCCCTGTCAATCATCGCTGCCAGGATACCGACTTCCAGCGGCACACCAAGAACTACCGCACCAGAAGCCAGAACAAGCTCTCTTATTCCAAGTGCCCCCGGCGTTATGCTCACAAACAGAACCACAAATCCAACCGCCCCCAGAATAAAACAACCGGTCAAGTGAATATCGCTGCCAATACAACGGTAAATAATCCAGAGCCGCAAGCCCGTAAATAAAAAACTTACCCCCAAAAATAACATCGAAGTAAAGATAGTTTTAGCCTGTCCGGCTATCTGTCTGCGGCCCGTAATGAAATTTCGCAACAACGACATCAGCCTGCCGCTGCCTTTGGGAAGCGGCAGCGGCACAAGCAAAAAACACATCGAGCCTATAACTGCCGCGGCGAAGACCCCCGCCATGATTTTGTTTTCATAGCTGGAAAGGCCGTAGGCCATTACCAGAGTAAGCAATCCTATCCCCGCTGCTGTTGCGGTCATTAAAAACATAAGATACAGGAAAAATGGCGCGAAACGCGAATATACGAGCCCGTAATGCCGCTTCAGGTAATTTGCCCGGAACAGTGTCCCGAACTTCATAGGCGCATAGTTAAGCAAAAGCGACGCATTTTGGAGCCAGACCATCTCCCAGAAAGGGGTTTTGGTATCAAGAGTCGCTAACAAAGATTGAACCACACGGGCGGTAGTTAAAGACGCCAGAAATAATAAACCGTACAACACCGGCAGGTGATTCGGATTCAATTTCAGCATAGCGCTCAACTGCTGCCGATGTCCCGCCAGATACCAGATTAGAAAAGCCAGTATCACTATCGCCAATATGTTTTTAAGCCACTTACTCATTATCACCTTCCCAGATAGTATATCAAATGCTACCAACAACAAAAACTATTTCTGGCGAACAAAGATTATCCGATTCGGCTTTGCTGCGAATTTATTGCAAGATTTTATATTCTGTATTATAATTAAGCTATGCTTCACTATTACGAAAAACACAGGCAGCGGGTTATGGCCACTTTGGCCAACGGTAATAGTATATTAGATATCGGCTGTGCACAGCAACCAAACCTCAACTTGCGAGGCAACCGCGTAGTAGGGCTGGACAAAAATGACATGGTTGTCCAGCCGCCATATACTGAGCATATTGCAGGCGATGCAACTGACATGGATACCCTTCTACCCGGGCAGCAATTTGATACCGTGTTAATGGGCGAGTTTATCGAACACATTGAACGTCCTTACGATTTTCTTCGGTTGGCTCGTAACCACATCTCTCCCGGCGGTTCGCTGATATTGTCCACCCCAAACCCTCTGGGAATTCCTGTAGTGCTGGCTGAATATCTCTGTCTTAGAAAGTTTTATTATACATCGGACCACGTCTTTTATTTTAGTCCTCGCTGGGTGTGGCGTCTTCTCGAAGGAAGCGGCTACAAAATCATCAAAACAGTCGGCTGCGGCGCTTCAATCGCAGGCGCATGGCTGCCGGTTCCTCTGTCATTAAGTTACATTATTATTTACGTTGCTGCCCCCATCTGAAAAAATATATCGATGATTTCGCCAATTCGTTCAACTGTATCGCCATTGTCACAGGCTGAACATCCTTTTATATAAAGCCCCTATATTTATTATGTTCCCGGACCGAGATAACTTTCGATTGCTGTAACGATATACTCGGTGACATCTATTTTGTCAGCGAGCAGCTTCTCACGAGCGGCGGTACATCGTTCCCGGGCTGCAGGGTCCGAGAGCCAGTCGATGCAATGCTTTAACGCCTGGTGGGTATCTGTGGTCTGTTTGACCAAACCGTATTTTTCGAGCATGTCGATGTAACCTAATTTCAAAGTATTAATGTAAACGGCCGGGACTCCCAAAACCGCAGATTCGGAAACCATCGTAGCGCCTTCACCAACGTAAAGCGCCGCAAATGCCAAGACGTGATGTACCAGATGAACCGGAACGTCCAACCTGTAACACTCAAGCTCCTGCGGCAAAGGCGCTTCAGAGGTAATATATGGTCTTGCGTATTTGGCTATCTCTCTGACAAAATTCAATGTTTGTTCGCCGGCAAAACCGTGTTGGCCTACATCATGATGCGCCTGCCAGCTTACAAATCGAATTATACAGTACTTCTCTTCCGGATTTATGCCCACCTTTTTAACCACTTCAACATCGGCGGCAAAACGGTTCGGGTGCAAATAAGCAAGCTCATGCAAACCAGGATAAAAGTGATGTTTTTCGCCGAAAGACTTTTTGTAACAGTCAGGGCTATAAATGGCAGTGACAAATGGATATGCAATCGCGTGAGCCATCGTTGCAATCTCGGTATCGTCCCAAACAACCACGGGCTTTCGCAGGAGCCATCCAACATGGGCGGCGAAAATACCGCTGATGCCGGTAAGTACATCCGGCTTGAATTTTCGACAGAAATTCCAAAGGCGAATATCCCGGACAATCATCTCGCTAACAAGAGAAAATACACCACGACCTTTTTTGCTAAGCGTTGTAAAAGGAATTCCCAGATTTTCCAATAACCGAACCGTAACATCCTTTTCTCTGGCTGTCACAGCAACTTCGTGTCCACACTTCTGGAAATGCTTTATTGCATTGCGAAAGAAATAAACATGAGCGGGATGTGTTATTTCAATTAAAATTCTCATTCTTTAGCGCCAAACTGCGGATATGAACCAAACTGCTTAAAATCTACTTCAACTCTTTATTGCTTTCCATATCAAACCACATAGCAAAAAGCGTAAACTGAGCCGTGCTCATAAACGAAAACATCGCAGCGAGCGCATTCATCGGAAGAATATGGCCGGTTACAAACCACAAAACAAACAGCCTTGCGAACAAAATTATCGTTAAAAGCCCGAAGAAAAACCCGAAAAGATAAAAGAAAACCAGCGGATGAAAATCTCTGATAATGTACTTTTCCTTGACTCTATACAGAAAACACTTAAACAGCAGCCACGAAAGCTTCGGCACGACCTGATGAATTTTTATGCCGCTTTTCTCGCCGATGTTATACACCGGTTTCACCGGCACATCACGGACTTTGAGATTGTAAATATTGAGTTTAACCAGCAGGTCGTTTGGCATACCGTAACGCTTATAAATCTTATCTATATCGATAAGTTCGAGAGAGCGGAGATTTATCACCGTATAGCCTGTCTGCGAATCGGCGATATGCCAGTACCCACTGGCAATTTTTGTCAAAAGCGAAAGGAATGAGTTGCCAAGGTATCTTACCTTCGGAATTATATTCCACGCATTGCCGGTGAAAAGCCGGTTGCCTTTGGCATAATCAATCTCACCGTTTACTACCGGCTCAAGTAGGGTTGGCAGGTCCTCCGGGTCCATCTGGGCATCACCGGCCATAACGGCGGTAGCAAACATCTTATTATCACACGCCCATTTGTAACCGCTTACAATAGCGCCTCCGACACCCTGGTTTTCATCGTGCTGAATCAGGATAATCCGACCATCCGATTTATCCGCAGCCTCGCGAACTATTTTCGCCGTATTGTCTGCGCTTTTATCATCCACCACCACTATTTTGTCAACATACCCCGGCATAGTTTCAAGAACTCTGCCGATAAGTTTTTCTTCGTTATATGCAGGAACAACCACACAAACCGTATGTTCTTTGTACATTACAGTCTCCCTATGGCATCTGCTTAGCAGAGCCGGTTAAGAATTCGACCTACAACTCGGCAATTTTGAGTAAAAAAAGCTAACGCATCGCAAAGCTGTCGCATAACCCAGCCACTTCGGCTTTTACCTGTTCTCTAAACGAACTGTTTATTCTGTATTCGGTCTCGCTTATTATTTCAACGCGTTTCAGCACCGCATCTATCAGCCTTGCTATACTCTGCATCTGCTCGGTGCCCATTCCATTTCTCGTAACGATAGGCGTGCCTAATCTGATGCCGCTGGTAATTGCAGGGGCCTTCTCATCGTAAGGCAGCCGCATTTTATCTACGGTTATACCACACTCTTCAAGACACTTTTGTGCTGTCACGCCCGTCAGGCCCTGCCGTGAATTTCCTGCGTTTATCAGGACCATATGATTATCTGTCCCTTTTGTCAGCACGTCAAGCCCCAAATCAGCCAAAACGGCCGCAAGTTTTTTGGCATTTTCTATGATTTTGAATTGTCTGTTCCTGTATTCGTCGGAAAGCATCTCTTTGAAGAAAACCGCCTTGGCAGCTATGTGGTTCAAATATGGTGTCCCCTGCACACCCGGAAACGTCGTATCCTCAATTCGTTTCCACAGAGGCATATCTTTGCCCTGGATTTTTATATTTTTATCGTACTCTTTACCCATCAGTATAAGGCCGCCTCTCGGGCCTCCGGGCTTATACGTACTCGTTGTTATAAAATGCGCATATTCCACCGGTGACGGATGAGCGCCGGCCATAACTAATCCCGATATGTGCGAGATGTCCGCTAAAAGATATGCCCCCACCTCGTCCGCAATGGCCCTGAACTTTTTGAAATCTATCGTCCTGACATAAGCGGAAGCGCCGCATATAATCAGTTTTGGTTTTACTTTGACTGCCTTGTCCCTGATAGCATCGTAATCCAGAAGAAAAGTCTTTTTATCGAGATAGTAATTCTCCACGTCAAAAAACCTGCCGGTGAGGGAAACCGCATCTCCGTGTGAATAATGTCCCCCCTGCTCCGAACTGAGACCTAATATTTTATCGCCTGCTTCGAGCACCGCGGTAATGACAATATGATTTGCGCCCGTTCCGGAATGAGGCTGAACATTCGCATATCGCGTGCCGAACGCCTCTTTGGCCCGGTCAATCGCAAGTCTTTCCACATCGTCAATAACTTCACAGCCGCCGTGGAATCTCGCTCCCGGAAAACCCTCAGCCGTTTTGTTCTGAACCACCGAACCAAGCGCCGCTAAGACCGCCGGCGAACACTGATTCTCCGCAGCGAGAAGCTCTATGTTGTTTTGAAGCCTTTGGTATTCTTTTTTTATCAGTCCGTAAACTTCGGCGTCAGTTTCTTTCAATGCGCCGAACTGTCCGTTATGATATTCCTCAAAACTTGTTTTTCTTCGCCCGTCTATCTTGTCGTCTTTGCGAAATTTATCTACAAGGTAACGGGGGGGCGATTGTTCTTTTGTTAAATCCATTTTAGGTTCTGTCATAAGCTCTCAGCTAAAAAAGTTCCTGATAATATCGTTAAACGTTACGTAAAGAACCAGCATCATCACCAGTATCCAGCCAACAGATGCGATTTTTTCCTGAATACGCACACTGACCGGTGAGCCTTTGACTTTCTCTATCAGTAAAAACACAATAAATCCTCCGTCAAAGGGCAGCAGAGGCAAAATATTAAACACCGCAAGAAATGCGCTTATCAAACCAAGAAAATAGACGTAGTCTATCAACGGCCTTTCAGCTACGATTTTGTAACTTAAGCTGACGATACCGACAGGCCCCATAAGGCTCTTCGGGCTGACAAGCCCGCCCGCCAGACCCTTTATTGTTATGTACGCCTGAGCAATAAACATAACGGTCTTCCTGTATCCCATCCCGATTGCGTTAACAGGGCCTTTGGCTTTGTAAAGTCTTTCCAAAAATTTAAACGGGACATAATCGGCAAAACCCGATTTGACATCAGGAAAATTCACATCTGCGCTTACGTCCAGCGCAACTCCGCCGGTCGTTTTCTCATTCATACGATATTTAATCGTAACGCGTTTGCCGGCGCCATTTTTTATTTCACGGACAACATCGTAAAAACTCGAAACCTCGGTTTTGTTAACAGCGGTTATTACTGCACCTCTTGAAATATCCAGCTTCTCCGGCCAATCTTCAGTCGCAATTGTCTTGGCGACAACCGGATGCTCGGCGTCAAACGCAGGTACAAGGAAAATACCGATTACCACACGACCGTCTTTCGAGCGTTTCGGCGTAACCGTAATAGTAAGCTCTTCTTCCACACCGTTCGCATCCGTACGCAATACCCTTATGGGTAATTCCTTGTCCTCATATCTTGTGGTAACATCACGAAGCTCTTTATAGGTGGGGACCTCAACGTCCCCAGCCGCGAGAACAATATCTCCGCTTTGTAACTCCGGCTCGGCTTCGGTCTCCTCGTTTTCTCTCTTGTCGCCAAACCAGGCTTTCAGTTTATCCATAGCCGACGGCTGTTTTTTAGAAACCGCTTCCAACCTCAAACGCGGAACCATCGAACAAATATGGCCGGTCTCGGATTCAGCCTGGTTTGCTACATCGGCTGCGAGCAAACTCAGTCCAATTTTCGCTTCAACCTCTTCGGTTTTGCCGTCCTGCTCGCTGCGCTCGGCTGTAACCATCACCGCAGATGCGATAGTATTCTGAGCTATTTCCTCGAACTCCCAGTAGTTCCGCACGGTTTTACCTTCGACGGATTTAATCGTGTCACCGGGACGCAGCCTCGTCTTTTCGAGCAGCTTATTAGCATCGGAAACAGCCGCGACAACAAGGCTCTGCGGCGAAACGATACCGAACTCTTTTACTTCAGCTCCGGGTTTTTGCTCGGCAACAAGCGTATAATCTTCAACATTTCCATTTTCGTGTCTGACCTTTAACGGGATTTCCTCTTTTCTGCCCGACAAAGCCGCCGCTACCGCGATATCGTAATAATCCAGGTCTTTACTCCTGCCCGCTACCTCAATCACCTCGTCACCTGCAGCCAGACCCGCACGAGCCGCGGGCGAATCCGGCACTATACCTCCGATTACCGCAGGCACCCGGTTTATACCAATCAGAAAAACTATCATAAAAACTATAAGTGCGCTGATAGCATTAAAAACAACTCCCGCCGCAATAACGGCCATACGGGCGCCGACCGACTTATTGGCAAACGAGCGCGGGTCATCAGTGACCTGAATCGGGCCGGCGTCTTCCTGGCCGAGCATCTTGACAAAACCGCCGAACGGAATAACTCCGATGCGATATTCGGTCTCGCCGGGCTGATGCGTTTTCCTGCCGACGGTGAAACTCAACCTGCCGTCGCCAGAGTCGTCCCCTTTGGGGAAAAACTGGGGCAAAATACGAATGCGCCAGCCCCTCTCCGTCCGCAAAATGCCAATCAGCGTAGGAGGAAAACCGGCTGAAAAGGCCTCGACCTTTATCCCGAAGAGCTTGGCAAGAAGAAAATGGCCGAATTCGTGAATCAAAACAAACGCGCCAAAACCAACCGCAACCATAAGCAAATTGCCGAAAGCGCTAAGATGGCGAGCCGCCCAATAAATAACCCCGACAAAAATAGCTATCCATATAACCGCATAACAATACTGCTTAAACGCATCTTTATTTTTAGACATAAAAAATCCCTAAACTATAAATCCTATTATATCCCTACACTCTTGCGCTGCTGTACTCTTTGTTCAACCTCTTTTCTCGCCCAGCCGTCCGCTTCGAGAAGCTCTTCGAGCGAAACCTGCTTTTTCACATTGTGTCTATTCAAACAATGCTCGACCAGTTCGACTATACGGACAAATTTAATCCTGCCCGCCAGAAACTGCTCCACCGCCGTTTCATTCGCAGCGTTAAAAACAACAGCAGCCGTCCCGCCCGTTCGCGCAACCTCGAAACCAAGTGACAGCGCACGGAACGTCTCCAGATTAGGCTTCTCGAATGTAAGCTTACCGATTTTATCAAGCTGCAAATGCTCGGCGATACCCTTTACTCGCTTCGGGTACGTCAAAGCATACTGAATCGGAAGACACATATCAGGTTTGCTAAGTAGTGCGACCACTGAACCATCTATAAATTCAACAAGCGAATGAATTATCGATTCCGGATGAACGAGAACTTCTATTTTCTCGACCGGCATACCAAAAAGCCAGTGCGCCTCGATGACTTCGAGAGCCTTATTCATCATAGTTGCTGAATCAATAGTAATTTTCGGCCCCATATCCCAAACCGGATGCGCAAGAGCCTGCTCGGCCGTTACGTTTTCGATTGTCCCCAGACTC
Organism: Phycisphaerae bacterium; assembly: GCA_028714255.1. Taxonomy (GTDB): domain Bacteria; phylum Planctomycetota; class Phycisphaerae; order Sedimentisphaerales; family Anaerobacaceae; genus CAIYOL01. The sequence goes on from JAQTMR010000001.1 coordinate 97,652, forward strand.
ATCTTTCTAAAAGGCCCACCCGAAGACGTTAGAATGATTTTACTTACCTCGTCGTGCGAACCCGCCTGCATCGCCTGGAAAATCGCCGAGTGTTCGCTATCTACCGGCAGAATCGTCCCCCCGCTGGCCTTGATAGTCCGCATAAGCAATTCGCCCGCGATAACCAACGGCTCCTTATTAGCGATAGCGAGCGTTTTCCCCGCCTTTGCCGCCGACAGTACCGCAGGCAAACCCGCCGCCCCGACAATCGCCGTTAGAACAATATCAACATCCTCAAGTTTGGCAATCTCTTCCAGCCCCCCCGGCCCAGCTAAAACCTCAACATCCAACTCGCTGACCATACTGCGAAACTGCTCTGCGAAATCGGTATTTGTAACCGCCGCAAATTTAGGCTTATATTTTCTGACTTGTTCAGCTAATAGTTCGACCTTGCTGTGTGCGCTAAGCGCAACAACTTCATACCCCGCTCCAAGCGAGTCGATTACGCGAAGCGCGTTTTTGCCTATCGAACCTGTCGAACCAAGTATCGCAATACGTTTACTCATAACGTAATACTATGCCCACAAGCCATTAATGTCAAGAACTTCGGTTAGCCCCGTCATCTTGCATGACGGGGTTCGGTTACCCCTGCCGCTTGCGGCAGGGGTTTGGTTAGGGGTTTGTCATTCCTGCGAAAGCAGGAATCCAGATGCGTAGGGGCGGACCTATGCCATGCCCTCCGTAGTCCGTCTCGTTGGACAAAGGATGGGTGTCCACCCTAATTTCTGTCCTATGTGTCCGAAATGTCCTAATTCCCCCCGGTCATTGCGAATCCGCCTGCCCTGAGCCTGCCGAAGGGTAGGCCGCGGCAATCTCAAAGCCATCCTCTGGCCGGAGGGTATTTCCTTTGCTTTTACAAATACTCAACAATATAATTGAGGTAGGAGCATTTTATGATTAAAGTTCCAACTGTTTTAATTTTAGGTGCTGGAGCAAGTATTCCTTATGGTTTCCCTTCTGGGAAAAAACTTGTAGAAAAAATCTGTAATATGCTGGAGGACGATAGTAATAACATATATCGATTGTTTTTAATGCTTGGTTTTTCAGAGAGGATAGTTCGAAATTTTAGAGAGACTCTAGCACATTCTGGGCAAAGTTCCGTTGATGCTTTTCTCGAACATAGAAAAGATTTTGTCGACGTGGGGAAAGTAGCTATTGCTACAGCGTTACTACCGTTTGAAAAAACAAAGAAGCTTTTTGATTTGGGGATGGATGAAAATTGGTATCAATATCTTTTCAGCATACTAAATACTTCCTTTCAGGAGTTTGGAGAGAACGATCTCTCCATTATTACCTTCAATTACGACCGGTCGGTAGAACATTATTTGTTTACTTCCTTAAGGAATACCCACGGAAAATCTGACAAAGAATGTGCTGAAAAGTTAAATTTAATTCCAATCATCCACGTACACGGCAAACTTGGTGATTTAGAATGGAAGCCAGAACACCGTTGGCCTGTGCAATACGATTTAAGTGATCCGTTAGACGCTGACATGGTGGGAAGAGCCAGCAAAAGTATCAAAATCATCTATGAGGATATTGCAGAAGATAACGAGTTTAAGCAAGCTCGCCAACTGCTAACCAAGGCTGCACGAATATATATTCTCGGTTTTGGTTTCAACATGACAAATCTCAAGAGGCTCGGCCTGTTAGATTCCGACTTTCGCACTGTGGAAATTCAGGGCACTGCCTACAACCTACCTGCTCAACTTTTCACTGAAATAAAACAGATCAAATATGTCGAAAGCATTGAAGATACGCCACCACAAAAAAAGTATCGGGAAAAATGGTTCGGCCTCTACGAGCAGACTGTTTACGATTTTCTCTACAAAAACCCCAACGGATATTTAGACTGACCCAACCCCGCAAATCCAAATTCCGCAACTCAAAAAACTACGTTAATCAGTGATTATCAATCAAAAGCGCAGCTACCCGCACACCAAAACCGGCTAATTTAAAAAATTTTTAATCCTTTTCTTCCCTGGAGTTACGAGAGACTAGCGACGAGCGACAATTACAATTTTCGACTCAAACGCGCATCTCCGCACTTAATAAAGGAGGTAGTTTTATTTTTAAAAATTATGAAAACAATCCGTGTAAATCCGTGTTCATCCGTGGTTAATTTTTCTTTATCCCTTTGTGCCTTAGCGCCTTTGTGGCTGAAATTCTTTCTTGCGAGCGACAAGTCACAAGTCACGGCCTACGGCTCTGCTATTCGTGTCGAAGTGCGACTATGGGGTCAACCTTCGCGGCCCGCACCGCGGGATACAAGCCGAAGATAATACCAACTGCGAAACTTATCACCAAAGGCAATACAATACTTTTCAGCGTAACAACCGTCGGCATGCCGGCAAAATACGTTATTAAAACCGGCACCAATACCCCAAGACCGATACCGATAAGTCCGCCCATTATCGAAAGAACAACCGTCTCTATCAAAAACTGGCTGATAATCTGCTTTCTTTTTGCGCCAATGGCTCGGCGAATCCCTATCTCCCGCGTCCGCTCGGTTACAGAGGCCAGCATAATATTCATAATCCCTATCCCGCCAACGAGCAGACTGATACCCGCTATCGAACCCAGCACAATATTGAATGTTCGCTTCGTCGCTTCTGCCTGGCGAAGCAGAGCCAACGGCACGCTTACAAGGTAATCCTTCTTCTTATGGAATCGGCTCAACATATTCTCAATCCCATTGGCAACGGGTTCGACGTTTTCTATCGAATCGACCTGCACAATAAGCTGATGCAGTTCTACCATTTCCCGTTCGAACCCGCCGGACGTTCTTCTCGAAGTTACATCGCCGAAATACGCAGTCGCGACATTGATGGGTATATAAACGTCCACCTCCTGGTCTGGGATTTGGATGTTACCTGCCTGGCCGCTTTCACTTTTGACGATTCCGACAACTTCGAAACGGTCGCTGCCTATCCTAAGAGTCTGCCCGATTGTGTTTTCCGCAGCCAGCAGCTTTCTCGCGCCGAATTCCGTCAGCACCGCCGCGGGCGCATGCTCATTATCATCGGAAGCCATCAAAACCCGCCCTGCTATGATGGGCCTTTGCACCAGCTCGAACCATACCGGCGTTGTCCCCACTATACGCAGTTCCAGCGCTCTCTCGCCCAATCGGCCTTCCTTGCGTATCAGCTTTACCGGAGCCGTTCGTCTTATCGTCTTGAAAGTTTCAGTTACTCTGGCGTAGTCGTCGTATGTCAGGCCGTAGATGCTCATATGAGAATGTGTCGTGCTGGTCGATTCTTCTTCTACGGATTTAACCGAATTGATAATTATATTATTACTGCCGAGTTTGCGAATCTGGTCCATCGCTTCTTTACTCGCGCCCTCACCGACCGACAGCATCGCCACCACGCTGCCGACGCCGAAGACTATACCCAGCGTCGTAAGAAAAGAACGAAGCTTGTGCAGAAGAAGGTCTTCGATACCGAGCAGAACGTTTCGGGCGAGCTTGATTTGTCTCATTCCTCTGCCCCCTCGACTCGGCCCACTAACCCGTCAAGCATATGGAGCCGTTGTTTTGAGTATGCCGCGACATCCATTTCGTGCGTCACCATAATTATCGTTTTGCCCTGCTCATTAAGCTCTGTCAGCAATCCGAGAATCTCTTTTCCCGTAGCCGTATCGAGATTGCCTGTGGGTTCGTCGGCAAAAATAATCTGCGGGTCGTTCGCCAGCGCTCTGGCTACCGCTACCCGCTGCATCTGGCCGCCCGAGAGTTCCGAAGGACGATGGTTCAGCCGTTCCTTCAGCCCGACTTTCTCGGCAAGCTCCCTTGCCCGGTCGGCACTTCTTCCTGCCTCCCATCCTAAATAGTAAAGCGGCAGTTCGATATTTCTTTGGACTGTCAATTGCGGTATAAGATTGAAACTTTGAAAAATAAAACCAAGATGCCGCAGCCGCATCTCGCTAAGCGAATCGTCGTCAAGTGTGCTTACATCCCTACCTTCGAGAATATATCTGCCGGAGCTTAAATGGTCCAGGCAGCCAAGTACATTCATCATCGTGCTTTTGCCCGAACCGCTCGGCCCCATTATCGCCCAGAAGCTGCCGCGTTTAAATGATAACGTCACGCCCCCGAGTGCATTCACTTTGCTGCCGCCCATCTGGTAAATCTTCCGGGCGTCTTCGAGCTTGATTATCTCGATATCCGACTTCGCTTTTGCTGCGTCGGACAAGTCAGAATTGGACCCCGCCTCACGTATCATTGCCCTTCCCCAGCCTGCCGTTGGCGTCTTCCCTGCCGTTGCTTACGCATCTGCTCTTTTTCTTCGTCAGACATATTCTCAAACTTAGCCCGCATCTTAGCTTTGTCTTCCTCGGACATATTCTCGAATTTCTCGCCCATCTTTTTCATCTGCTCCGGCGATGGCTCAGCCTCTGTCCCCGGACGCTCCTGTTCTTTACTCTCGGCCTGCGGCTCTTGCTTCTCGCTAACGGCCCTGTCCGCCGGGCCTTGCTGCTCAACCGTGGCAGAAGCCAGCGGCGGTGTAAGCAATACAACCTCACCCACCTGCAATCCGTCTATGATTCTTATCATCCGATTATTGTCCAATCCGATTTTAACCTTGCGAGGCTCAAATCCTGTGCCCTTCCGCACATAAACGGTCGGCTCGCCGGCGACGCGAAGGACCGCCTGAACAGGTATGTATATTACATCGTCATACTCTTCTATGATGATTTCCGCCTTGCAGCTCATCCCGGTCCGAAGATAATCCCCCTCGCCTTCGAGATAAACCTCGGTATTATATACCTTCAGGTCGGGGTTCATCCAAATCATCTGCGCATCCGGCAATGGCGCTATCTTCTCGACCCGGCCGGTAAACGTCCTGCCCGGCAGAGCATCGACCGTAACCACTACCGGCAAACCGAGCTTTACCTTCTGCAGACTGGTTTCATGTATCTTGACTTCCGCCTTCACCGCTGAGGCCGTGGGAAGATAAATAAGCTCTTCCATCTCGTGAACTTCTCGGCCTTCGTCTAATGGCTCCTGATTGCCGCGCCAGCCCTGAGTCTTTGCGCTGGTCGCATAAATCACCAGCCCGTCGGCAGGTGCGTATATCTTTGTCTTGGCTATCTGCTCTTCGTTCTTTTTCAGCTTGTCCTTCTGCCTCTCGAATTCAGACTCTTTCGCCTTCAACTCCGCCTCGGCCTGCACAACATCGGCTTTGGCCTTGCGATTCGTTCGCTCCAGAGCCATTTCCGCCTGCTTAACGTCGCTTTCGAGTTTCGCCAGATTCCTCGGATGAGTAAAATCTTCGAGCAAACGCAGATTGTTCTCGGCCAGTTCGACGTCTAATTTGTTCTTGTGCGCGGACAACTCGTCAATCTGCAGTTCTGTTTGCGAAATGTATTGCTTCTCGAAAAGTTTTTGTGACCATTTTAACTTTTCCTCGGCCGTCTGAAGCTCTTCCTTGGCTAACGTAATCTCCGACTCCATCTTCTTGCGCTCATTCTGATATTCGCCTTCGATATACTTCCTTAAATCCTGCTTGGCGAAGTCAAACGCCAGTTCAGCCTTATCGACGTCGCTCTTGGCCTGGTTTTCAACCACAGCTAAATTCTCACGCGCGCCTACAAAAGCGGCCTCGGTGTTCTGGACCCGAATCTGCTGGTCAATCTTTGCGTCTAATAACGCGCTGCCATCCAATTCAACCAGCAAATCCCCTTTTTTGACCCGTGTTCCTTCCTCTACCAGGGTAAGAATAGTTGTCCTTCCCTCGACCTCACATTTGAGAATTATCTGCTCGCGGGCCTGAATGGCGCCGGATTCGGTTACGCTTATCCTCAAAGGCCCGCGCTTGACCACAAAAGTCGGCATATCAGCATTTAAAGCGGCTTTTGAGCTGGAACGGTTAAAAGCTACAACCACAATTCCAACCAATAGAAATAGAATAACCGCAGCCGGGATTAAGAATTTAGGCTGTAAAAAGCGTTTTTTAGCGTTATTTTCCATATATTAAGTTCTCGCTGATACTGCTTATATCACCCTTTCATCGACTTTTTGACCGCCCTGCTCCTGTTTACAGGTAAGTTTTTCCGCTTTTCCCCCGCATTGAAAGGTATCTTCGCATTGTACCAAAAAATCGCCCTCGGAATCAAGATTTTGCTTTTTACAGCCGATTTTTAACGTATAAACAGCTTTTTTATGGGGCATATTGAAGTATAGACGTACCGCCGGCCCTATTTATTGCACAAAAATCGGGCGAGGACAAGTTTGATATGGGGGAAATAGATAAAATAGGCAATCTCTAAAAGGGGGAAATACGAGGGAACGATTTAGCAAAATGGGCAAGATGAGTAGAATGGGGTAGCATCATTTGCGCAAGTTTTGGCTTTTAGACGTGCAAAGACTTACAAAGATTTACAATAACTTACAATAGTTTACAAAAACATGCCGGAATTTACAAAAACTTGTGCCTAATTTACAACAATTTTGCCCCCCCTGCGCGTTTGATTGATTTTCTGCCCTTTGCAGAAAATCAATCAAAAATCCTAAGCACTAAACTCTAAATCCTAAACAAATTCAAATTACCAAAAGCAAAAATACAAAGAAAATTAGACGCAGATTGCGCGGTGCTGCCGGAGGCCGTCACGAGGAAACGGACAGTAAGTATGCCGAAGGCATACGGATAAAACAGGTTCCGAGCAGAAGGCAGCACAAGCAGAAATTTGGTGTTGACGGGGACGGAAAAGGGGGTAGAATCGGGTGAGCAACTTCGGGAGGAAGCATCGCTGGGGTTAGTAGTTTTTGGGACACAGATTTGCACATATAGTTAGATTATAGAAAATGAGCGCAAAAGATTTACACAAAGAATCATTTACCGAAGAAACAATTACCAAGTTAGAAATTTTTGAGAAGTATTTAGAATCTTGGCTACCAGTTGCTATCGAATCTCCATTTATCAAAGAGGTAAATATTTGTGATTTCTTTTCTGGGCCAGGCAAAAGTGTTGATGGGGTTAAAGGAAGCCCGCTAAGGGTGATTAGTGTTATCAATAAATATTATGATAGAATCATAAAGCAGAAATTACAGATTAATATATTGTTCAATGAGTACATAAAGAAAAAATATGGGCAACTTTGTGATTGTATTAAGTTGGAGCAGGAGGGCCTGAAGCGATTAGAAAGTTTTTTGAAAATTGAACTGTTTAACAAAGAGTTCAAAGAACTCTTCAATAGCAAAAAAACTTTGCTAAAAAATGATTTTAACCTGTTTTTTCTCGATCAAAGTGGTGTTAAGCACATCACAGAAGATGTTTTTTTAGAACTTATTGAATTCCCAAAAACGGATTTTATGTTTTTTATTTCTTCATCGTCTTTCAAGAGGTTTGCCTCCGATCCGAGTTTTCAAAAGCATTTCAGGGATATTAATTTGCAAGAAATATCTATGACGAAACAAACAGAAATGCATAAGTTAATTCTTCAATACTACCGGGGCAAAATACCGAGAACAAGCAAGGTAAAGCTCTATCCATTCACAATTAAAAAAGGGGTAAATGTATATGGCCTAATTTTTGGAACAAAACACCCTCTTGGAGTTGACAAATTCTTGAAGATAGCTTGGGATACCAACGAGCTCAACGGTGAAGCAAATTTTGATATTGACGATGATTGGGAGGCAAAACAAGGGGTATTATTTGGTGTTAGGAAATTGTCAAAAAGAGAAAGGTATGAGCATGAATTAGAAAAATATATAATGTCTAAAAAAGACATCTCAAATATTGAATTATTTGATTATACTCTCGAAAATGGTCATATTGCGGCACATACCATAGAAGTCTTAAAAAGATTAAAGAAAAATAATAAAATAGAATATGAGGGTCATCCGTGTATCAGTTATGATAAGTGTTATAAGAAAAGTGAGTTGAAGCATTTTAAGATAAAACCATGAAGAAAAGTAAAATAGAATGGACAGAATCGACGTGGAATCCCGTAACCGGCTGTACGAAGATAAGTACAGGCTGTAAGAATTGTTACGCGGAAAGAATGGCAAAAAGATTGCAGGCAATGGGGCAGCCGAATTATCGCAACGGTTTCAAGCCGACCTGCCATCCGCATGTTCTTGATTTGCCATTGCACTGGAAAAAACCACAAATGATATTTGTCAACTCAATGAGTGATCTTTTCCATAAACAGGTGCCAAAAGATTTCGTTTTGAAAATTTTCGAGATAATGAACAAAGCCCCACAACATACTTTTCAAATTCTGACTAAACGAGCTACATCTTTAGAGAAGTTATCTTCTTCATTGCCATGGAGCGAGAACATATGGATGGGGGTTACAGTTGAAAATTCAGACTATAAGGAAAGAATCGATTGTTTGCGCAGAACTGTCGCTTATGTTAAATTTTTATCTTTAGAGCCGTTGTTAGACAATGTTGGAGTTTTGAATTTGGAGGGTATTGATTGGGTTATCGTGGGAGGGGAATCAGGGCCAAAGGCGAGACCAATAAAAGCAAGCTGGGTTCGTGATATACAAGAGCAATGCAAAGAACAAAACGTTTCCTTTTTCTTCAAACAATGGGGCGGAATAAATAAAAAGAAAACCGGCAGATTGTTAGATGGGCAAACGTGGGATGAGTTACCTAAAAAGACGGTTGAAGTCCTGTGCGCATAATATAAAGCAAAACCAATGTTAGCTCCGCAGAACAACCCCTGCAAATCCGTGTTAATCTAAGCATAAAGCAATCCTCACGTGGGAATAACTGAATGGTAAGGAAGCCGCAATAAATCCCCCTTCGCCGAGGCTTCGGCGGGACAGGTTGCGGGGCTAAATACTCCACCGAGGGGCTAAACGAGCATAACCCCCAACATAAAGTTGGGGGCTAACCGTAATATTTAGCCGAAGTTGTAATGCTTTTTTACGGCTTCGGTGATTCGCCAGGTACACTCGAGGCCATTCGGGAAGATTACGAGGTCGCCCGGGCCGAAACTTACCGAGGCAGTATCATCGGTTACGGTTACTTTGCCGGTGAGCAGGAGGCAGGTTTCTTTTTCCGTGTATTCCCATTCAAAGGTGCTCGGGTCACACTTCCATATAGGCCAGGTTTTGCACTTAGCAGCTTCGGCGTCCGAAGGCTTTTTGACGACGATGTCTTTAACGGTAGGCATTTTGCACTCCTTTGTCTTTCATTTCTGTCATTAATCAGTATAATTACGGCTCTAAAGAAACGAAAGAGAAAAGTCACGGAGCAAAAACAAAAACTATGGAACAGGAGCAGTTGAAGAAATTCAGGGTATGGTTCGGGGATTACGTGGCAGGGTTTTACGGCGATGATGAGTTTGTGAATGCCAATTTGGAGTTGAAAGAAAAGCACAGCCTGCGGGTCTGCGGAGAGATGGCATATCTGACAGGTGAACTGGGGCTGACAGAGAATCAAAGGCGGATAGCTGATGTGACGGCGCTTTTTCACGATGTCGGGCGGTTCGAGCAGTTTGTCAAATACCGAACATACAGCGACCACAGAAGCATGAATCACTGTCTTTTGGCGGTGGAGGTCCTTCGCAGGGAGAAGGTGCTCGAACAGGTTGACGGGCGAGAAAGGGAATTGATTGAAAAGGCGATTGAATATCACGGGATAATGGAACTGCCGAGCGGTCTGGATGAGGAGTGTCTTTTGTTTTCGAAATTGGTACGGGACGCTGATAAGCTGGATATATTTTATGTAGTTCTGGGATATTACGAGCAATACAGAGACCATCCGAACAAATTCGCTTTGGAGATAGAATATCCCGATAAGCCGAGGTATTCCGAGGAGGTAATCGAGTGGATATTGAGCGGTCAGCGGATAGATTACAGTAAGCTGCGGACGCTGAATGACGCGAGGCTTTGTCAGCTCGGATGGGTATATGACGTGAATTTTACGGCGACACTGAAGCGGATAAAACAGCGCGGGTTTCTGGAGAAAATGTTTGATTTTCTGCCGAAGACCGAGGACATTAGTAAGGTTCGGGAGAAAATACTCGGGTATGTTGATTCGAGGATAGAGAAAGAGAAGTAATGGCTGGTAACTAATTGGGAGAAATTGTTATGGAGACAATTCTGCAAACAAATATAGCAGGGCTTGAGCCGATACGGGGCAAGGTGCGCGACATATATGATTTGGACGATAAGCTGCTGATAGTCGCGACGGACAGGCTAAGCGCGTTCGACGTAGTTATGGTCAGTGGGATACCTTATAAGGGGATTGTGCTGACGCAGATTTCGAAATTCTGGTTCGATTTGCTCGGTAGAGATATTGAACATCATTTGATTAGCGACGATGTGGCTCAATTTCCTGAGCCTTTTTGTAATTTCGAGAAGCAGTTAAGGGGGCGGAGTATGCTGGTCAAAAAGGTGAAGGTTCTGCCGATAGAGTGCGTCGTGCGAGGGTATTTGGCAGGGTCGGGTTGGAAAGAATATAAGGAACATGGGACAGTTTGCGGACAGAAGCTGCCGGCGGGACTGCGTCAGTGCGAGAAACTGCCGGAGCCGGTTTTTACGCCATCGACTAAAGCAGAGAGAGGAACACACGATGAGAATATCAGCTTCGAGAAGTGCATTGAAGTTCTCGGGGCAGAGAGAGCGGAATTCGTACACGATAACAGCATAATGATTTTCAAAAGAGCAAGCGAGTACGCCAGGAGCAAGGGGATTATCTTGGCTGATACGAAGTTCGAGTGGGGAATTGCTGACGGCAGGATTATTCTGATTGACGAGGTTCTGACGCCTGACTCTTCGCGGTTCTGGCCTGCGGATAAATATCAGCCCGGCAGAGACCAGGAGAGCTACGACAAGCAGTTTGTCCGCAATTACCTCGAGAGTATAAACTTCGACAAGTCGGGTGCGGGCGTTGAGCTGCCTGATGATATTGTGAGAAAGACCGGCGATAAGTATATCGAGGCCTACGAGCAGTTAACGGGCAAAAAGTTCGGGTTCAGAAATTGACATCTTTAAGGTGAAAAACCGGCAATAAGTTACAACGGCTGTCAGATACGGGCGGCCGTTTTTTTTTATGCGCTTCGGCGGGTAAATTATTTTTTGTTTTTTATGTCGCAAAACCGGGCAAAGCCACACTATATTGTGAGAACACTAATCTTTAAGAGTTTTTTCGAGGTATGTAAGATATGTCAGAGAATGATAAATACTATGTAGGGCGTTGTTTGGATGGCCATCCGGACGATTTTCGGCATCTTGTGCGGCGTTACCAGGGGATTCTGCTAGCGAATCTGGCCGGTAAATTAGGCGACAAAGAGCGTGCCGAGGAAGCTGCCCAGGAAGCGCTTGTGCGGGCGTATTTTAATATGGGCAAATTAAAAAAGCCTGATTCGTTCTTTGCCTGGCTGCTGGTCATCGCTGACCACGTGGCGAAAGAACACCAGCGAAAGGAACAAATCCGGCGCCAGCGTGAAATTGTCCGTTCATTCTCGGAAGAAAGCACCACGACAGAGCTTTCAGAGGATTATGTTCTCGAAGCGGCGATTGCGGAACTACCCGATGCGTACAAGGAAATTATACTGCTGCGATATTACGGTCAGCGTTCGTGTAACCAGATATCGGAGCAGCTTGATATGCCGTTGGGTACAGTAACAAAAACATTATCAAGAGCCTATGCCATGCTGCGTGAATCGCTGCAACAGCAAGGGCGTAACAAAGTTTATGAGGTGTAAAATGAACTGCGCAGAATTTAAAGAATTATCAGTTGCTTATGTTGAAGGTCTTTTGGACGAGCAGGAAAAACGTTCGGCGGAAGAACACCTGAAGGATTGTGCTGTGTGCCGAGCGGAGCTGAAGAGTGTTACAAATTTTCGCAGCCGATTGGTTGAAAACGGCAAGGCTCTGGGCCAAAGCGGTCTCGAAGAGGATGTAATGAACCAAATTATACGAGAGCAGAATGTGAGGCTTAAAGCGGCTGAAACAGCCGGGACAGGCTTCACTTTAAGGAGACGAATTATGAAAAGTTCAATAACAAGATTAGCCGCTGCGGCGGCGATAGTTTTGGTGTCGCTTGTGGGCATCAGTCAATTTTTCGGCGGGACGGTAACGTTTGCAGAAGTCATTAAGCCAATACTCAATGCCCGAACGGTAGTTTTTGATTTTATCACCGGCGAAGATGAGAACGGCCCGGTCATACATGATATTGCTGTTGGTTCGAGAACCAGAAGAACATTTTCGAATATGGATACTATCCTGATAATCGACACGGATAATGCCAAGATGCTTACTCTGGACCCAAAGAGCAAAGGCGCGGCCTATATAGACATAAAGGGGCCGCTGCAGGAAGGAACTAAAAGCTTCATGGAATTTGTGCGGAATGTCGTTGGCAATTTGAAAAACAACAATATGCCGGTGCAGGAACTCGGTGAGAAGGAAATTGACGGACAAAAAGCCAGAGGATTTCTGGTTAAGAACTATCCAAATATAGAGCTTACGATATGGGCCGATTCGAGGACGGCATTGCCGATACGGATTGAGATGGAGATGGGACAGTCGAGTTACATTCTTAAGAACATCGAGTTCGATGTACCTGTCGATGAGTCGCTTGTCAGCATGGAACCACCCTCTGATTACACGCTGGCAGGTATGGAATATAATATGACTAATTTCTCCGAACAGGATTTCGTTGAATCGCTTCGCATCTGGGCCGAAGTTCTTCGCGATGGCAGTTTCCCTGAAATCCTCAGTGTCGAAGAATGCCTCAAAGCAACTCCTCAGTTGGGTGAAAAGCTTAAGCAGTCAAATATCCCCCAGGAAGAAGGGACACGTCTCGGTATGACCTTTGGGCGAGGATTATTCATGTTCTTCCAGCAGCTCACAATTAGCGGCGCTGATTGGCACTATGCCGGGGCCGGCGTGAAACTGGGCGATGCAGAAAAGGCGATATTCTGGTATCAGCCGAAAGATTCGCAAACCTACCGCGTGATTTATGGTGATTTGCACATCGAAGACGCTACTGCAGAGAATCTGCCGAAGTAATTTTGCTGAACGAATGCGATGCAAAAAAAGGCCGGGTTATTACCCGGCCTTTTTTATTTTATGTTTTATTTTACTCAGCTACTTTTTCGGCAACTATGTCACCAACCTGGCTGGTAGAGAAACCCATTTTCCCGGCGGCGAGGGATTTTAGCTTGTTTGCGGTCGTGAACATTACAGCTTTTTCGATAACATCGGCTGCTTTTTCCTCGCCGAGGGAGGCGAGGAGCATTTGTGCGGCGCAGATGGCAGCAAGGGGATTGATGACACCTTTGCCGGTGTATTTCGGTGCGCTGCCGCCGATAGGCTCGAACATACTGACGCCTTCGGGGTTGAGATTGCCGCCGGCGGCGATGCCCATGCCGCCCTGAATCATTGCGCCAAGGTCGGTGATGATGTCACCGAACAGATTGCCGGTAACAATAACGTCGAACCATTCGGGGTTTTTCACGAACCACATACAGGTGGCGTCAACGTGGTAGTATTCTCTTTTGATATCGGGGTAATCTTTTTGGCCCATTTCGTGGAAGGCCCGTTCCCAGAGGTCGTAGATATAGGTTAATACGTTTGTCTTTCCGCAGAGGGCGAGTGTGTTGTGTTCGCCTCGGCCTGTCGCTTTTTTGCCGAACTTGCGGGCGTATTCAAACGCGTATTTCAGGCAGCGGTCAACCTGAAAACGGCTATAGACCGCAGACTGGACGGCGACTTCGTGGGGCGTGCCTTTCATTGTGAAGCCGCCGGTGCCGGTGTAGAGGTCGCCGGTGTTTTCGCGGATAACAGCGAAGTTTATGTCATCAGGGCCTTTATCCTTCAAAGGTGTCGCCACGCCGGGGTAGAGCTTAACAGGACGCAGGTTTATGTACTGGTCAAGCTCGAAACGTGCCTTGAGCAGGATTCCCTTTTCGAGGATTCCGGGCGCAACATCGGGATGGCCGATAGCGCCTAATAGAATAGCGTCGAATTTGCGCAGTTCTTCCACTCCGCTATCGGGGAGGGTTTCGCCAGTTCTTTTATACCTTTCGCCGCCAAAATCGAAATTGGTTAAATCGACTTTGAAATTGAATTTACCTGCGGCGGCTTTCAATACCTTTACCGCTTCTGCGGTTACTTCCGGGCCTGTGCCATCGCCAGGCATTACAGCAATCTTATACGTCTTAGCCATCTAAATTTTTCCTTTCTCAAACCACGGATTGAATCATAGTTAATTTTTTTAACCACGGATTAACACAGATTTTCACGGATTATTTAATTTTCAATAAAAATATATAGCTGTTTCTTATATTCAAGCAGTACTCATATACTCACCATCATTCCCCGCATTGTTTTATTAACCACGGATTGAATCATAGTATTTTTTTAACCACGGATTAACACGGATTTCCACGGATTATTAAATTTTCAATAAAATATATAACTGTTCCTCATATTCAAACAGTACTCATGCACTCGCCATCTATATTCTCAGCATTGTTTTATTAAACCACGGATTAACACGGATTTTCACGGATTATATAATTTAAAGCAATTCTTCAATCAATTCTCGTATCCCTTTTATCATTGCTCCAACATCTGAGTTGTCGAACTTATCCCACTCGGCATGTAAGGCATGATTTCTAACCCCTGCAAATGACCTGACTCTTTTTGCCTTTACAGGGGTAAAAACATTCGCCTTTACTAATTCGTCAATGAGGGGGTCAAGAGTTTTTCTTTCTGTTGCCAGCCCATTCTTCTGGGCGATTTTCTTTACCGTATCCTCCAAAACCGCACTTGCCAAAACCGATGATTCGATTTTTTTATTCCCCTTGTGATACTCGGCTGCGTAATCTAGGAAATCATCAAATGTTGCTCCCGCTACAATATATTCAATCCGTCCAAGCAAGCCATGATCCCACTCATCTTTCACACCTTTTAGTACCCCAAGCATAAGCACCAGCACATTTGATGGAACCCCTTGTTTCAGGTGTTCATCTGCCATAAGATCGTCACATTCCTTGGCAAGATGCGTTTCGGGCGGCGCAACAAAGTGTGTGAGATTTGATGCCGAAGTTAGCCATGCTCGAAATTCTGAAACCCTTTTCTGCGGAACCCAATATTCGTATCTGTTATTGTCATATTTTTTATGTCCATCGCCGCTTATTCCTGCAAGTTCTGGCCCCAGTGTTCCAATTAACCCACGACCATGATTGATTAACTCGTCAAACCTCTTAGTTATATCTTCTTTCATTCCCATACCGGTACGCCTTTCCACTTTATCTGTGCGCAGATACTGGAAATACTATTTAAACTTTTTAATCCGTGGTTAATACTTTTTTTCATCTTATCCGTGGTCAAAATCCGTGGTTTACAATACTAATCTTTTATACCTCAACGACTGCTCACCAAAGTTTATCAACAGTCCTACTTGCAGTCCCGTTGCTTTTAGATAATTCAAAAGCTGTGCCTCTTCGATATTCGTGATAGCTTTTAACGCCTTGAGTTCCACCAATACTTTCTCGCCTACCAGAAAATCGCAAAAGAAATCCTTAGCTTTTTCTCCTTTGTACATTACCGATATCGCCTTCTGGCGTTCATAGAGCAGTTTCTGCAAATTAAATTCTATCGCTAAAGCTTCTTCATAAACACTTTCCAAGAAACCCGGCCCAAGATTTGAGTGTACTTCCATAGCCGCTCCGATGACGGCTCTTGTCAGCTCACTATGCATCAAATCTCGTTCACCCACAAATGTCCTTTTTACAATCCGTGAAAATCCGTGTTAATCCGTGGCTCCTTTTTTTATATGTTCGAGCAATCCGCCATCGTTGATAATTTCGAGTGCGAAGTCGGGCAGCGGAGCAAACTTTATATCAATGCCGGTAGTTTCATTTTTAATCAAGCCTGCTTTGAAATCAATCGCCAGTTCGTCGCCGTCGCTGATTTTATCAATTTGCTTCGGTAATTCAATGACATAAAAGCCATTGTCGATGGCGTTGCGATAGAAGATGCGCGCGAAGGTTTTGGCGATTACGGTCTGCACACCTACACCGCAAATTGCCCAGACGGCGTGCTCCCTGGATGAGCCGCAGCCGAAGTCCTCGCCGGCAACGATACAATCACCTTTTTTGACTTTTTTTACGAAGTCCTTGTCCAAATCTTCAAGGCAGTGCCTTGCGAGTTCGGCCCTGTCGTCGGTATTCAAGTACCGAGCAGGGATAATTTCATCAGTATTTATATGGTCGCGTTTGTAAACATGTGCCTTGCTCATCGCTTAGCTCCTTCGCTCGGAAATCCTAAATTCTAATTTCTAAATTCTAAATAATATCAAAATCCTAATAACAAATGTTCCAAATATCACCTGGTCTTGGTCACAATCGAACCGAAAATATGCGTAAGTTCGTTAGCTTCACCTTCCAAAACCTTTCTTTCCTGCTCAAGGCCTTTATTTGCTCCGGTATCGACCAATCGCAACCAGTATCGGCTTTCTTTTGCTTCTTTTCGGCATATCTTTGCTCGCATAGCAAAATCCTTCTTGCTCAACGCTTCATTTGCCTCAATGTAGTTTGCTCCGATTGACCCAGATGACCTTATAAGCTGTTTGCTGTCTTCTACATTAGCCAAAGTCCGACCCAGCTTCGCAACAAACTCCCTGATTCGTCTTGCAAATATCAACGTCCTGTCCTCAAGGTCATATTGTTTCGAATTTTGTGTTTTGGTCATTTGTATTTGTTTAGAATTCAGGGTTTAGATATTAGGATTTCCTTACATATACTTTCTCGGGTCGGTTAGTTTTCCTTCGACAGCACTTGCGGCGGTGGTGGCGGGCGAGGCTAAATAGACTTCGCTCTTGGGATGGCCCATTCTGCCGACGAAGTTTCTGTTAGTAGTGCTGACGCACTTTTCGCCCTGTGCTAATATGCCCATAAAGCCTCCGAGGCACGCGCCGCAGGTCGGGGCGGAAACTACGCAGCCGGCCGCGTAGAATATATCGAACAGACCTTCATCCATCGCCTGCTTCCAGATTACGGGAGTCGCGGGGACAACGATAGTTCTTATGGCGACTTTTTTGCCTTTGAAGATTTCAGCGGCGATTCTTAAATCCTCGATTCTGCCGTTGGTGCAGCTTCCGATATAGGCCTGGTCCATTACTTTTCCGGCGCATTGGCCAATAGGGACACCATTTCCGGGCAGGTGCGGCAGAGCGACCATCGGTTCCAGTTTCGAGCAATCGAATTCCTCGACGCTCTCATATTCAGCATCCTTATCGGATTCATATACGGTGTAATCGGTTTTTTCTTTCAGATGTTCGTCGAGGTATTGTTTTGTAACGTCGTCAAAACCGATGACGCCGTTTTTCGCACCGGCTTCGATGGCCATATTGGTTATGGTCATTCTTGCTTCCATCGACATTTTCGCCAGAGCAGGGCCTGTAAATTCCATCGCCTTATAGAGCGCACCATCGACGCCGATTCGCGTAATTACAGCGATTATTACGTCTTTGCTGTAAATGCCTTTCGGCAGCGAGCCATTTAGCACAAACTTTATTGACGCAGGGACCTTGAACCAAAGCTGGCCCGTAGCGATAGCTGCGGCTAAATCGGTCGAGCCGATGCCTGTGCTGAACGCAGCGAAAGCGCCATAGGTACACGTATGGGAATCGCCTCCGACTATACAATCGCCTGGGCGGATATGTCCCTGTTCGGGCAGCAGCGCGTGGCAGACGCCTGCCCTGCCGAGTTTGTAATAGTGCTTTATGTTTTGCCGTTTTGCCCATTCGTCGAGACGCTTATGGAGTTCGGCACTTTTGATGTCTTTAGCTGGCTGAAAGTGGTCGGGCGTAACGATAATTTTTTCCGGGTCGAAGACTTTATCGATGCCGTGTTTAGCGAGCATAGAGATAGCCGGCGGCGTAGTAACGTCGTGACACATAACTATATCTATATTCGCATTGACAAGTTCACCGGCTTTAATCGTTTTTTTGCCGGCTGCTTTTGCCAAGATTTTCTCAGTAATTGTCATACTCATAAATTTTTCCCTTAGGGTTCAGGGGATAGGGTTTAGGGGGATAGTTTTACTCGCTTCAATATCCGGTTTTGGATACATTATGCGGTAAAGCATTCCGCCAACTTCTTTTAATAGGCCTTTAATAGCATTATTTTGTTTTGTATAACCTAAATCTACCGCCAGCAAATATTGAGTTTCCAATTCCAGCAGAGAACCATAGGCTATGGACAAAAACCTGTGGTAGTCAGTTTTGTGTTTTCTGCCGTATCCTTCGGCTATATTCGAAGGAATTGATATTGCTGCTCTTCTAACTTGTTGTGTTAATCCGTATGTTTCAGACTTCGGAAAATCACAGGTAAGTTTATAAATTTCCAAAACAAGTATATAGGCTTTCTGCCAGACTATAAGTTCTTTGAAACTTTTTAATTTCTTCGTTTCCATTTTTTGAGCCTTTTCACCCTGTTTTGCTATTCTCGCTCGTATTCATAAAACCACGCCTTGAATCTATTGCTTGCATCACCTCTCCATTCGCTTCCTTTTTTTATGTCTTTACTACAATATCCCACAGGATACGAAAAGAGTTTTGACTCAATAACCATATTGTAATCCGGACAGCCAATAGAATTAGGCTGCCGCCGTCCAAAATCCTCTTTGAGTAACTCAAAGGGAGAAATGGGCAATCCGCCTGTTTCATCCAAAAATATACAACCTTTTTCCCACAGAATATCCCAACAATCTTCACAACGTATGATTGCCAAAAACAAGCCACAGAGAGCTTCGACCACATACTTCAGTTTCGCTTTTTCCTGGTTTTTAATGCGATTGTGTTTAACCTTCTGATACGCTTTCCACCATTCTAATTCTAAATCTTTGCGCCTGTTCCATATTGCCTTAGTAAACTCGGAAGCAGTTAACGAAGACCATGGACTAAACGGCTGAACTTTTTTACCGCTTTCGCCCCAGAATACAGCCCATTTGGAAGCTATATCAGAACCGAAATGTGTAAAGTAATCTACAATGTATGGGTTTTTCCCCTTAATTGGTTTTATTTTATTTTTTTCCATTTCCCATAACCACAGCGAATCCAGTTGGCTACAGACATCGAGGAAAATTGTTACAAGTCGTGGTGACCATACGTTTTTATGCTCATCACAATATGGTACAAACTCCAAAAAATCATAAAGATTTTTTTCTGCATCTGTAAACCAGTTAACAACATTTCTCAGCAAATCTGCCATTCGCATTCCTTATTTCTATACCCTAAACCCTGTCCCCTATACCCTAAATTTTCAGTCTTGCTGCTACCTTGCTACAAGGACACCGCCGGAGACTATCAACAAACTACCTATCACTATTCTCATAGCTCCGGCCAAGTCAGGTACTTCACGCAGAATCATTATCCCAAGCAGCACAGCAACGAGCGTATTGCAGTTGAAAATCGGTACCGCACAGGAGACGTCAGCGCCGGCTTTGAACGCAAAGAGCGAAAAGACCATTCCCATAGCCCAAAGAATTCCCTGCGATACGCCTGCTGCGGCTGAAGGGGCAGTAATCGTCGGTTTCGGGTCTTTGCTAAAGATGCCGTATATCCCGACGACAATGATGATTCCGATGAGCATCAATATCGCCGACCATTTGGGGCCCAAGCCACAATACTTATCTACGGTTGCGACCTTGGCTACTACTATGTAACTGCCCCAGCAAACCATCGCCAACAATGCGAAAATCAACCATGTTTTCATTTAGCACCTCTTAGTTCGTTTTCTTATCCAGTCAATTTTTACAGTTCTGCTTTTACGCTCGGCTCATCATCCTGCTGGCCTCTTGCGACCATACGATTTATGGCGTCGATATAAGCTTTTGCGCTAGCCTCGATAATGTCGGTGGAGACGCCCCTGCCGACAAACGTCCTGTTGTCTGTTTTAATCTTCACAGTCGCTTCGCCGAGGGCTTCTTTGCCGCCGGTAACTGCGCGAATGGAATAGTTTTCGAGCGTCGGCGAAAAGCCGGTCGCTTCGCGAATCGCTTCATAAGCGGCATCGACGGGGCCGTCGCCTTCGGACTGGGCCTCTTTCAACTGGCCTTTGCTGCGGATTCTAACTGTCGCCGAGGGATTTATTCCTGTTTCCATCAGCACCCGCAGATACACCATCTCAAAGGTGTGCTCTACTACCCGCACCTCATCATCGATAATCGCAATGACGTCTTCATCGAATACCTCTTTTTTCTTGTCGGCTATCTGGAGGAATCGCTGATAGGCCTGTTCAATCTCTTCTTTGGTCAGCTTGTAGCCAAGCTTTTTGCAGTGGCTGGAAAAGCCGTGCCTGCCGGCGTGCCGCCCCAGAACCATCCTCGAGCCGCTAAGGCCGATAGTTTCCGGTGTCATAATCTCATAGGTGCTTCGCTCCTTGAGGACACCATCAACATGTACGCCGCTTTCGTGTGCGAAGGCATTGGAACCAACGATAGCCTTGTTCGGCTGAACGACAAAGCCGGTCAGTCTCGAAACCAACTGGCTGGTCTTGTAAATCTGTTTCGTATCGATACTCGTTGTTAACGGCCTTGGTCTATCCTTGCCGAAGAAGTCGGGTCTGGTATGTATGGCCATAACGACTTCTTCGAGGGCGGCGTTGCCGGCGCGTTCGCCGAGTCCGTTGACGGAGCACTCGACCTGACGGGCTCCGTTTCGTACGCCGGTAAGCGAATTTGCCACGGCCATACCGAGGTCATTGTGGCAATGTGTACTTATTATACATTTGTCTATGGCGGGGACATCCGATTTAAGCTGGGCGATGATTCGACCATACTCATACGGCAGGACGTAGCCAACCGTATCCGGGATATTCAATGTGGTCGCACCGGCTTCGATACAAGCGGTCAGTATTTCAATGAGGAACGGCATTTCGCTTCTGCAGGCATCTTCCGGCGAGAATTCGACATCGTCGGTAAAGGTCTTGGCGAACCTGACGGCC
This sequence comes from Phycisphaerae bacterium, assembly GCA_028714255.1. GTDB lineage: Bacteria > Planctomycetota > Phycisphaerae > Sedimentisphaerales > Anaerobacaceae > CAIYOL01. Next base: position 118,609 of record JAQTMR010000001.1, read on the forward strand.
TCGACAGCCATTTTCAGAACTTCAGCAGGCGTCTTGTTTAACTTGTGCTTCATATGAATCGGCGAGGTCGCGATGAACGTATGTATGCGCCGCTTCTTTGCCGGGGCGATGGCTTTCCCGGCGGCTTCGATGTCCTTTTCGTTCGCACGCGCCAGGCCCGCTATAGTCGGACCGGTTACCTGTCCGGCAATTTTGGTGGTTGCTTCAAACTGCACGGGCGAGGAGACCGGAAAGCCCGCTTCGATTATATCGACACCTAAAACCGCTAATTGCTGAGCGATTTCGAGTTTTTCAGAGATTGAAAGAGATGCACCGGGGGCCTGCTCGCCATCGCGCAAGGTGGTGTCGAAAATTAAGATTTTTTCTTCAGACATTTAATTTCTCCAAAACTAACGCCGATTAGAGGTAATTATGCCCCAATCAGTGTTAAATTGCTACGAATTTATCGAAAAACGCTGGAATAGAAATATAGAATTTTGGTGTAAAAGAGTTATTGCGCCTTGCGGCGCAAAAGGAGTGCGCTAAGGCACAGAATTGCCTTTTGCGGAGAGCAGGTTGTACGAATTTGCCTCATAACACCGATTATACGAAAAGGAAAAGCTTTTGCAACAACTATTTTTGCGGAATTTGCGTTTAGAACCCCCAACCTACGTACTTTATCTTGCTTTTGGGGATACGATGCCGCCTTGCTATTGCAAAGTGTTAATCCTTGACAGAATCAATGTTTTATGATAGTCTTTGAGTACGGAAGAAACAGCAGGAGGTAAACTGCCACTATTGTGTGTTTTTTTGGAGGAATGATGAAGTTTAACCACTTAAGGGTTCTCCAGACCAAATTTATCAAAGTTGTTATTTGTTGCATAGTTTTCTGTTCAATCACGCCGGTTTACTCCGCCACCCCCTGGCTGCATGTTGTGGGCAATCAAATCCAAGACCCGGCCGGTAATCAGGTCGTCCTGCGGGGCGTTGCATTGATTGATATAGGAATCGTAGAATTGGATAGAGGCGGGGTAATACCTTTAATTAACCGACTGACGGATAAAACGGATACCCAAGGCTCCTATGTCGGCTGGCAAACTAAGGTCGTCCGGCTCGCGGTCTATCCATCAGACCAGGGAGGCAGTGGTTCGTGGTGTTTTGATGATGACCCTGATTATTACTACGACAATCTTTTGCGGCCGGTCGTAGATTACTGTGCATCGAAAGGTCTTTATGTAATCATCGACTGGCATTATATCTCCAATACCGTTGACCACATTGCATCGACAAGCGCGTTCTGGAACTACATTGCACCCAAATTTGCCAACGAAAGTCATGTCATTTACGAGCTTTTTAATGAGCCAACGGATACAAGCTGGCCTGTTGTTAAGGCCAATATGCAAACATGGATAAATATCGTACGCTCTTATGCCCCTGATAATCTTATCCTTGTCAGCGGCCCAAGGTGGTCTCAGGATATTGCGGCCTGTGCCACTAACCCCGTTAGCGGAGGCAACATTGCTTACGTTTCTCATATTTATCCAAGTCACTGGATATATAGTAATGCCTATCATACGAATCAGATTCTTACCTGCGCCGCCGTGCATCCTGTGGTAATGACTGAATGGGGGTTCACCTCCGACCTTAAGTATGACGACAATAACCATCTACTGATTGGCACGGTTACCAACTATGGTCAGCCCTTGATGGACTTTATCGAACAGCATAAAATCGGCAACACCGCCTGGTGCGCCGACTACAGTTGGGGGCCTCCGATGTTTAATACGGATTGGACGCTTCGCTGCGGGAATGGCGAAATGGGCTGTTTTGTAAAGGACACTCTTTATTTGCGGAGGGGCGATGACCAGCCGAGCGATCTTACAAGTAATGAGCCGAAGCCAGTTGACGGTGCGACGGATGCGCCGAGGAATGCGGTCCTGAGTTGGGAACCGGGAGTTCTTTCCGCCGGACACGATGTATATTTCGGCACCAGTGAATCCGACGTGACGGCCGCCAACAGAAGCAATCCTCTGGGCGTGCTGGTCAGTATAGACCAGGCCCCCTGCACTTACGACCCCTGCGGACTTCTTATTGCGGAGACAAATTACTATTGGCGGATTGATGAGGTCAACTCCAACGACGTCAATGTCTGGCCAGGCAGAGTGTGGGAGTTTAAGACTGGTAAAGGTCTTGCGGTAGAAAGTTTTGACTCATACAGTGACAGTAATACTCTGCGTGCTGTATGGAAGTCTAACCTTATCAGCGGCGCGGATGTTTGCCTTGAGACAGCAAAGATTCACTCCTCTGGTCAGTCAATGAAGTATAATTACGATGATATTAGTTCCTCCAACTACTGTTCAGAGGCCGATGTGAATACTCTTAGTCTGCCAAGCGGCATCGGGCGAGACTGGACCGCCGGCGGGGTTAAAGCACTGGCGATATACTTCTATGGCCAAGCAGGCAACGAGTCTAACGAACCAATGTTTGTGAGGCTGTACGACGCCGACAGCAATGCGATGGTAACATACGGCGACTACGGTGAAGACACCAGCGGCCTGAAGGAGCCATGGTGGCACGAGTGGAATATTGCCTTGTCAGATTTTGCCGGTGTGGACCAAAACAACGTCACAAAGATTACCCTCGGCTTCGGCGACAAGACAGGGCCGGACGCAGAAGGTAACGTGTATTTTGATGATATCCGGCTGTATGCACCGAGATGCATTTCTGGAAGGACTACAGCAGACGTCAACGGCGACTGTTTCGTTGATTGTGCCGACCTTGAGATATTGACAGATTACTGGCTGGTACCGGTGTCGGCAACAGCTCCGAGCGATGCCAATCTTGTCGGCAAGTGGATACTTGACGGCGATGCCTGCGACACTTCGGGTTATAACAACGACGGCATCCTCACAGGCGGGACTATCTGGGTACCCGGCCGCCATCCGGATAAAAACGGTTTGGCGATTGAGTTTTTCGATGAAGATACCGACTACGTTAATTTCGGCACAGACGCGAGTCTGAATCTTACTACAAAAGCTACGGTCGCAACGTGGATTAAAACTAATGATGCCGGCGACGGTCAAACAAACGCTTACGTGTCGAAAGGACACTTTACAGATGTTCCAATAGATAGAAACGGCGCCTATGGTATATGGCACAATGCCGGTAACAACATAGAATTCTTTATCTATGTCGGCCCAACTATGTATTCGGCGGCTTATCCCGTGGGGAGTTCATTTAACGAAGACTGGCACCATGTAGCCGGGACTTACGATGGCATTAACGTCAAGTTATATATCGACGGCCAATTAAAAGCTGCTGCCGCCTGTACAGGAAATATAAACATCAATAACAAGAGGCTCCTTATGGGAGCAAGTGAAACCGGCAACTCGAGTAATCAAACTTATTACTGCGATGCTAAAATAGATGAAGTTTATATTTACAGCAGGGTTCTGTCGCAGGGCGAGATAATGTATCTCTCCGAGAAGCATGTTGACCTGAACAAGGATGGGATGGTCAATTTCAAAGACTTTGCTTCTTTGGCGGAAAAGTGGCTCGAAGAAAACCTGTGGCCGTAATCAGCAACGGCAGGATTTCTGTCCCCTGCTGTCTGGACATGGTTCTGCACTTCGATAAAACTCGGTGCGGGCGATGCTCTGGCAAGTCGCCCGTGTAGGCATAAAAATAAAAAAGGAGGCAAAAAATGAAAAAAGCGATTATTTCCTTCGTTATTTTCCTCAGTCTGCCGGTTTTTGCAATAGATTACAATGACTTTCCCGCCAATATGCAGCAAGTTCTTGACGAGAGAACAGACGAGCTTATATCAAACGGGGGCATATTATGCGTTGCAGGCAGGGTTACAATGGACGATGAAGCTTATATCAACAGCGGAAAGGACGTAAAGATAAACTTCTGCCAACGTGTAGATGAGCACCTTTGTGTATATGACGACGGATGGTTTATCATGAATCAAGTCTTTCAGCCGAGCGCCCCGAAGGAGCCGGCGAAAATGTTCATACGAGCTTTCGGATATGACCCGATTGATGCGACCATAGCAGTTATGCAGGGCGAAATAACCTATGTGGAATTCGTAATGCATAAAACCGCTTATGAGAAACTGGCGTCAATCACCGGCAGGATTGTTAATGAACAGGGCGAACCTGTTGACGGCGCCAAGGTCAAACTGTCATTTCCGCGCTGCAACCGAGCGGTTAATGATGAGCCCGGTATGTCAACAACCACAGATTCTAACGGAGAATATGTATTCGAGGACGTGTCCGAAGCCGAGTATGAGATTCTGATTTCCGCACCGGGATACGCATATATAACCACGAGAGTTAAAACCGCGGCGGGTGAAATAACAACAAATAACCTGAAGCTATATCTTAACCGGAGAGCCATCATTGACTATGTTTATCAGGCAGACGGCAGCCAAAGCTTTACCGGCGGAGATATTCGGACGGGGACAATCGAATGGGTCAATGGCGCAAGGGGAATAGACTTCTCCGATGAGAGCGCGGAACAACCCGAAGAAGAGCAGCGGATGGATATTGGAATAGCACAAGATGGAGATACATTAGAACTGCATCTTTTCTACGACTACGGGGAAAACGGATTCTATGACGGCGGAGCAGTGGATTTCGAGTCTGTAAGAAAAGCTGCTGGATCGGGTTACTCGAAGATGTTTGAGCCCTGTGCAGTCGGTCATGTCTATGTTGTTAAGACCAGCGAAAATAACTACGCAAAATTCGTTGTGCGAAGCATTTTCGTAGAATAGGAAACCACAGACAGCACAAGCAGATATAAGTAACCCCCAACATAAAGTTGGGGGCTAACCAGCCGGTAAACAAATCCCGCTTGCAATCCTTACTTAGTGCGCTAAAATGGGGGCATGAATAAACTTCTGAATAAAATAATCTGCGGGGATTGTATAGAAGTACTCGGCGGTATCAAAAAACCGTTCACAGACCTCATATTCGCAGACCCGCCTTTTAATATCGGGTATAAGTACGACAAGTACTACGACAAGGTCAAAAGCAAAAATTATATCGGCTGGACGAAAGAGTGGATGAGTGTCTGCAAGAAAGTCCTTAAGCCGACAGGCTCATTTTATATAGCTATAGGCGATGATTACGCGGCGAATGTAAAAGTTATAGCGGACGAGCTTGGGCTTATTATGCGGAACTGGATAATATGGCATTATACGTTCGGACAGCAGACAAAAAGGAAATTCGCCCGAGCACATACGCATATCTTTTACTTCGTTCACGATAAGAAGAATTTTACTTTTAACGAGCATACTGTGCGAGTGCCATCGGACAGACAGTTAATTTATAACGACAGTCGTGCCAATCCCGCGGGCAAGATGCCGGATGATGTGTGGGGAGAGTTTTCGCGGGTGTGCGGGACATTCAAGGAACGGCAGGAATGGCATCCGTGCCAGATGCCGGAGAATTTACTGAAAAGAATTATAGCGGTAAGCAGCAACAGAGGTGATTGCGTGCTCGACCCGTTCAGCGGTTCGGGGACAACTTTGGCGGCGGCGAAACAATTGGGCAGAAACTACACCGGCGTGGAAATATCCAAAAAGTATGTCGAGAACGCCAAAAAGCGTCTGGCTGAATTGAAAGAGGAAAATCGCAGCAACCTGTTTTTCTGTCCCGCTGAATTAGGCGAGTTGAGACGGCTTGCGGGCGAGATGGAAATACCCGTGCGGAAAATAGCAGATGATAAAGAACTTTTGGAACTTTTCACAAAACAATTCGGTTTCAGGATGGATAACGGAAAAAACTATAACGCTGAGAAGGTGGCGGCGGTTTTGGGAGAGTTAGCAGGTTGAAAAGTGCAGGTATGAAGAAATTTTTGCTGGTTCGACAAGCTCACCACGGGTTAGTTTTGGTTGCGCTTGTTGGCAGTAGTGTAATGCTGACGGTGATACAGTCGCCTTTTAACGTATCAGCGCTGGCGTGGGTGTCGCTGGTGCCTTTTATTTGGGCGTGCCGGCCAAAGGTAAAAATCAAACCCTTACTTATTACGGCGTATATAATTTCACTTTGTTACTGGCTCGGGAACCTGTACTGGATATATCCTGTAACGCCTACGGGGTGGGTCGCGTTTTGTATGTACACGGCACTGCTTTGGCCAATGCTGGTAGTTTGTCTGCGGTATTGCAGGGAGAAAAAGATACCACTGGTTCTGGCTGTACCGGTTTTGATTGTCGGGGCGGAGCGATTACAGGGGCTTTTCCTGGGCGGATTCTTCTGGCGGTTTCTGGCACACAGCCAATACACCAATATCACGCTGATTCAGATAGCGGACATATTCGGCGCGGCGGGAGTTTCGTTTTTGGTAGCGATGGTCAACGCAATGGCGGCGGAACTGATAATAGCGGCTGAGGAGAAAAAGATTTTCAAAATCGGCATTTTTTTGAAAGTCGGTTTAGTGTGCGGCCTAATGGCAGCGACTATCTTTTACGGACGGCACAGGATAGCTGAGTCGGAGAAATACATCGAAGCTGGGCCTATGGTAGCATCGGTACAGACAAATGTTCCGCAATCGGTCAAGAAATCGCATATGGCTTCGGAGGAAATACTCGATGAGCTACTGCAAAACAGCAATGCAAGCGCCAAAGCAGGTGCGGAATTAGTAGTCTGGCCCGAGACAATGGTGCAGGCGATGCTGGACCCGAAGATACTGGCTTTTTTGCCCCCTTCTGAAAGCGACAGGCTTTTCGACGAGATTCTTCGCGCACACTCGAGGAACACTGCGTATGTGCTTGCGGGGGCATACGGAGGCACGGTAGGAACGAATGACGATGGGACAGTCTATTTAGCCAAACGATATAACTCGGCATTTTTGTACAGGCCCGATGGGACGCAGGCGAAGGAACAATACAGCAAGATTCATTTGGTAGCATTCGGGGAATATATTCCGTTTAAGGCAAGTCTTCCGCTAATATTTAAGCTGATGATGAAATTTACGCCTTATGACTACGATTATACGCTGGATGCGGGGAGCGAATATACCGTTTTCGAGATGGCAGGCAAGGAAGGACAGGTTTATAGATTCAGCGCGATGATTTGTTATGAGGACGCTGTGCCTGCGATTGCGAGAAGATTGGCAATAAATAAAAAGGGGGAAAAAAACATCGACTGGCTTGTCAATATAAGCAACGACGGATGGTTCGTACGATTCAAAGACGGATTCGACAAGCTCACCGCAGGCGGCAAAACTTACCCGAGCACAGAATTAAGTCAGCACGCAGCGGTTTGCGTTTTCAGGGCGGTCGAGAACCGGCTGGCTGTGGTGCGAAGCGTTAATACTGGAATAAGCTGTTTTATAGATACTCTCGGCCAAATAAGAAACGGGTATGTCGCAGGGTCTTTACCACATCGGGCGATGGCGAGGACGGGTATGAGCGGCTGGCTGGTCGATAGAGTGCTGATAGATAAAAGAACCACCTTTTTCAGCAGACACGGGCAATGGCTGGATTTTTGTTGCGCAGTCTGCTTTGTTTGTCTAATGATAATGCCGGGGTTAGGTCGATTTCTTCTTAGAAAAGGGCCAAAAAACAATAGAAAGGCAGAAAGATGAAGAATACGTTTTACGCAGTTATAGCTTGCGCCGTGTTTATTTTCGGCTGTGAAGAATCTTTGCAGAATAGTTATGCCCCGGTTCCCGGCGGCCCGGTAGAGGAGCTCATACCTGAAGCGGACCGAATTATCCAGGAAGGTTTAGCTGATGCCAACTCGTTAATCAGAGCCAACACCATTGAAATTGTCGCGGCAACGAGACAAATCAAACTGATGCCTAAAGTTGAGCGATTGATGCAGGACGATTTTGTGCTGGTCAGGTTCGCATCTGTTTTGGCAGTTGGGGATATGGAATACTCTTTTGCGAGAAATTCAGTAAAACGACTACTGAAAGATACAGATGAGAACGTGAGAATCGCGGCTGACTACGCGATGAGCAAATTCGGGGCCGGCGGCAAGTTTGAACTCGTTCGCAAAGCAATAGCGAGCGAAGACCAAACCGTCAGGGCCAACGCTGTTTTGCTGCTGGGTAAAAGCGGCGACAAAAACTCTCTGAAGGTTTTGTACTGGGCGCTACGCAACCATGATTCGGATGACAAGGTCAGATTTCAAGCGGCAGAGGCGATAGCAAGACTGGGCGATGAACGAATATATCCGAAGTTGTGGGCGATGCTTATAAGCGTTTATGCTGATGACAGAGTTATGGGGGTAAGGGCAATGGGGGCACTGGGTACGACAGAAGCGAAAAACGCTCTTATTACTATGCTGGACGACGATTTGCCTGAGGTTCGGCTGGTAGCAGCGGAGCAGCTTGGTATGCTCGGCGAGACGACAGGGGAAGCCGAGGTCCTTAAAGTTTTTATGAAAAATATCACTGCGGAGATGGATAAAGAGGAAATCGAACGCATTCATACGCTGGCGGCACTGGCGATAGGGCAAATCGGCACGACAAGCCTAACAGAATTCCTTCCTCAACTGCTAAAAGACGAGTCAAAACGGGTACGTATTGCAGCAGCGAAAGCCGTTATACAGTGCACAAGAAAAAACCAATCCGGCGGGAAAACATCCCTTTAATCGGCAGGTCAAATACCGGCTGTTAATCATTTCTGCTCATTTTATCCGTCTTTATAGGACTTTGCCAAATAAGGGCATAAAAATAACTTGACCTTTTTCGGTCATTATGTTAATTTTACGGCGTAAAAGCACGATGTATAACCTATGGATACTGGTTGTAATTTTAAGCAGAATAGTGAAAGGGTCTGGTCTTGAGTCCACTTACTAAGATTTTAATAGTTTTATTGACATTAGCCTCAATTTTTCTCTGCGGCATTGTGGTAACTTATGTCGCCAACGCCGACAATTACCGGCAGCAATATAACAACTTAAGGACCGATAATGACAGCTTAAGCAGAAAAGCTGAGGACTTAACTAAACAAATAAACGAGAAAATTGAGCAAAAAAAGCAGGCTGAAGACAAGCTAAACCGTGAAATCGCCTCGTTGAAAGCAGAAAAGGGCGAATTACAAACCAACCTCGATAATGCTGAAAGAGAGAAAGCCGCCCTGCTGCAGAAAGTAAACAGCTGGACAAGCATAACACAGGATTTCTACCAAACCACAGATAAGCAGGGACAGCTATTGAAAAACACCCTCGAAGAGCTGAATAAAATTCAGGCAGAACAAATCAGTCAGCGCAAAGAACTGAATGAAACCACATCTGCCCTGGTTGAGAAGATGGCAATAATAGATACACTTGGAGCAGAAAATAAACGGTTACTGGAAGAGAAGACGGAATTGCAAAGCAAGTTAGACCAGTTTCTACAACCCGTCGGCAAAGTTTCATCGGGAACAGTACCGGTGACGCCGAGAGGAGATACGGCCCGGCCTGCCATGACTACTATGGGAAGTGAAATCGCCCTTCAAGGATTGGTAACCGCAGTGGATTTGAAAAATTCTATGGCGACCATATCGATAGGCACGGCAGACGGAGTCAAGGAAGGTATGAAATTCCATGTGACCCGCAGTGAGGTCTTTGTCTGCGATATCCTTATCATAGACGCAGATGTCGAAGAAGCCGTCGGCGTTCTGGAACTCGTGCAGCAACAACCAAGCGTCGGTGATACGGTATCCACTAATTTATAAATTTGTTTGTAATCTTTAAGATAACCCCTTTAGAAACTATATGAGGTTAAAATATGAGCCCCGACGGACCAAGAGCAGCAACGTCCAATAATCTCTATACGATTATCCTCGCATTAGCATTTTTCGTAGTTCTGGCCACCGCAGCACTGGTAGCATATAAATGCTACTCTCAATACGGAACAATAATAAATATTCCGTAGCCCGCGATTGACTATTGACAATCCAGCCTTTAGTATATACAAATAGTCAACAAAAAAGCAAGAAGGGACTCAAAAGTGCTCTGGGATACAATCTTAGGCTGGTTTAGTATAGATATGGGCATTGACCTCGGCACGTGCTCTACGCTGGTCTGTGTCCGCGATAAAGGCATCGTTCTGAACGAACCTTCCGTAGTTGCAGTTCGCAAAGGCACCAATATCGTCCTAAACAACGGTGAGGCAGTAGGTCTGGTCGCACGTGAAATGCTGGGCAAAACGCCCGGCTCGATTACCGCAATACGACCTATGAAAGACGGGGTAATCAGCGATTTCGAAATCACCGAGGCGATGCTTGGTTATTTCATCAGGAAAGTCCACGGCCGAGGCGGTCTAATCAAACCGCGAGTAGTGATAGCAGTACCAAGCGGAATAACAGCGGTGGAACGGCGTGCAGTTATAGACAGCGCCGAACGCGCAGGAGCGCGAAAAGTTTATTTAGTCAATGAGCCAATGGCAGCAGGCATAGGGGCGGGACTACCCATCACCGACCCAACTGCCTCAATGATTGTCGATATCGGCGGCGGAACAACGGAAGTAGCAATAATAAGTCTGGCGGACATCGCGACCTGCGAATCAATCCGCGTCGGCGGCGACGATATGGACGAGGCGGTGATTAATCATCTCAAAAAGACCTACAATTTGCTCATCGGTGAGCCAAGAGCCGAAAAAGTGAAGATACAAATCGGTTCCGCCGCCCCACTGGAAGAGGAATTGACGATGGAGGTAGCCGGCCGAGATACGATTTCGGGTCTGCCGAGAAAAATTGTCGTAACAAGCGAGGAAATCCGTGAGGCCCTGCGTGAACCGATTGCGGCAATCATAGACGCCGTTACGGGGACACTTGAAAAGGCTGAGCCTGAACTGGCAGCCGATTTGATAGACAACGGAGTTTGTATCTGCGGCGGCGGGTCACTGCTGCGTGGAATGGACACCGTGCTGGCGAATGCAACAGGTCTAAAGGTCGAGCGAGCAGAGGACCCATTAAGTTGTGTAGCCCGTGGTACCAGCGTATATCTGGAAAATCTGGAGTTGTGGAAAGACACGATGGACCATAACGAGTACAGCTGGGACTAAAGGGTCCCCGTTTTGCGAAAGCAGCGTAAAATGGGAACAGAAAAGTGATATTAACAATTCGCACTACGCAGGGCGACAGAGGGTGCAGCGGTATCCCATCAGAAAAACAGACGACCAACAAATATGGCAAGGCAGCAAACCAAAGTTTGGGTTCCTAAACGCAAGAGAAGGCGTCTGGAGTTGCCATCTCAAAAAATGCTGTTCACATGGCTCATGTTAGGCGGGATTATCTTTCTGCTGGCGCCACAGAATGTGACAAGTAAATTTCAATTCGCTTTTGCTCGTATTTTCCGCTGGCCATTAAGTATCGGTAGAAATATTACGCTTTCGGCACGGATGGAGCCTCAGCTTACGGACGTAGTCAGCCGGCGAAAATACAACCAGCTCCAAAATTATCTGGCGAATGTTACAGAGGAGCTTAACTGCGAGCATCAAAAGGCAGAGGAGCTCTCCGGGCTGCGCAACAGACATCCCATGGAAGGAGCCGGTCTGATGCTTGCGGAGGTAATTACAGCTTCTGCCGACGGGTTTATTATTAACCGCGGCCAAAACGACGGTCTGCAAAAAGGTCAATTTGTGCTCGGCGACAACAGCATCATCGGAACCATATCCGATGTTTCGCTTCGCACCGCCAAGGTTGAGCTGATTACAGAGACCACATCCAACACAGCGGTACAAATAGGAGAATTAAAAACAGTACTCGAGGGTGACGGCAAAAATTCGGCGAGGGTACAATTAGTCTCGACAAAGCACAAAATCAATATCGGCGACAACGTTTATGCGTGTAAAAAGCCCGGGCTACTGGACGCCCCTATAATTATAGGGACAGTGTCGCAATACAGCAGGAGCAAAGAGAACCCGCTGCTGTGGGACATAACGGTCACGCCCGCCTGTAACATACAAGAGCTAAACGATGTGGCAGTGATTATAATGAACCCGCAAAAGTAACGAAGGATTTTTGCTGAGGACACAAGATGCGATGGCTCAGGTTTGCAGTTCTTATCTCTTTAGTTACGGTGCTGCAGGCAGGCCTATCCGATATAATCGCTGTCAGCCGATTGAACATCAAGCCTGATTTACTGTTAATTCTTGTGGTTTTCTTTGCTATCCACTATAACCAGCCGGAGGCAATCATAGCAGCTTTCGCAGCGGGATTCGCAGCCGATATTATCGGTTCGGCAATGGGGACACGAATAATCAGTTTCGGTCTTTTCGGCACTCTGCTGGCATATCTTAGCAGTGTAATCTCCATCAAGAAAATGCCATATCAGTCACTTGTGATATTTATCTGCGGTCTTTTGACGGGCGTGACGGGGCATCTTTTAACGCTTATTAAGGGCCAGCCGACGGCGACTAATGCCTACGCGATTATCTTCTGGACATCCGCATATTCAAGCTTATTGGGGCCATTTTTGTTCTTGCCAACAGCGTGGTGGATGCGTATAAAAACACATCGCTACGAGCGGCATTAAATCCGCGTCCGGTGAACGGCGAGGCGTATCCGAGCAAAAGGCGAGAAAAGTACGATGTACCGTAAGCAAATTAAAATTTTTGTAATCTTAAGCATAGTTTTTTTGGTTATCTTCCTATTTCGGCTGGCACAAATGCAACTGTTCTCCGGCTCGTTCTACCGGGACAAAATTGCAAGACTAAAGCTTCAAAAAAGCGATATTCGGCAGCTCAAGACGGTCCGGGGCAGAATACTCGACAGAAACGGCAAAGTATTGGCTGTCGATGAGCCGAGGTTTCAACTTTATATAAATTACGACCTTACCTGTTTTATGGACGAGCGAGTCAGGGAATGTAAGCTGTTAACAGCTTCCGGCAAAGATGATGCGGAAACAGCAACAGCCAAAGCGCAGGAAAAGATTAACGACGGGCTGGCAGATTTAAACCAGATAATCGATAAATGCGCCCAACTCGGAGGAGTCAAGGCTTCGGAGATAAAAGCCGAGATACAAAAAATAAATGATACTATCTGGAACCGGCGAACGTTTCAGGCGTGGCGAAACAATTTTCCGAAGTCGGAAGTTTTCGGGGACTATAAAAACATAATCAGCATTCCGGATTATGTCGCAACAGCGGATTTCGAAAAGAAAGAACCGAACTCAATCGAGCGGCTCCGGCTTATCAACAAAGTCGATATTGCCGAGATGCACAGGAACTGGCCCCTGGCGGAGTTAAAAACTGACGATGATATTTTTACCGCGCAAATAGAGTTTTCCGATATCGAGGGTGTTGGAATTCTGGCAAAGGGGGAACGGTTCTACCCGTTCGGTTCGGCAGCGGCTCAAACAATAGGCTGGGTAGGCCCGGCGACACAAGAAGCGGACAGGCAGCTTTTCACAGATGATAAATTATCGAGGTATCTGGACGGCGAGGTTTGCGGACGAGAGGACGGCGTCGAGTATGCCTGCGAAAGTATTCTTCGCGGCAAACGTGGTGAAATTGTCTATGACATAGACCGGGAGCTGATAGACGAAACCAACGCCCGGTTCGGCAGGGACGTTTCGCTGACATTAGACATCGAACTTCAGCAGAAAACAGAGAAGTATATTACTGACTGCGGATACAATCCTAATTGCCGGTCGCCGATGGCGGCAGTGGTAATCGAAGTGGCAAGCGGAGATATTCTTGCACTTGTTTCGACGCCTTGTTTCGACCTGAACCGTATCAGGTTCGACTACGGCAGTATCGCCAATGACCCCAATGAGCCTTTGCGAAATCGGGCGATAAACAAACAGTATCCGCCGGGCTCGGTTATAAAGCCGGTGATACTCACAGCGGGTATGGAATCGGGCAAAATCACGGCAGATGAGGTTATATCCTGCCCTGCCGAAGCGGCACCGAAGGGCTGGCCGAACTGCTGGATATACAATAAATATAAGTGGACCGGCCACGATGATATGTGGACAAACAACGCCCGCAACGCGATTAAAGGCAGCTGCAATATTTATTTTTCCCATCTTGCCGACAGGATTGACCCGCTGGTTTTGCAACGGTGGCTGTTCAAGTTCGGCTACGGCCATAAATTGCCGCTCATCGCTGGTGACTCATCGCTCGCACAAACCAAAGATGAGGCACGGGACCTGAGGCAGGTGACAGGTCAAATATCTACAACCCCGGCAGCAGGTGACATCTTGTCTGCCGAGCAGTTACCCTCGATTGACAGGAGCGAAATGAGACACTTCGGCATAGGGCAGGGAAATATGCGAGCCACGCCTTTGCAGGTGGCAAATGCAATGGCCACCATTGCGCGGGGCGGCGTATATAAGCCGCCTCGACTTATTCTAACTCAAGACGAGGGACGCAAGACGAGGGACGAGGGACGAAATTTAGGAATATCGGCGGAAACTTTAAGGGTCGTTTATGACGGGATGTACGCCGTGGTTAACGAACCAAGTGGAACGGCTTATAACGAATTCGCCTCGTCCGGCTTTGCCCAGCAGGGTATAAACATTTACGGCAAGACAGGGTCAACGGAAGCGCCCGAAAACGCGTGGTTCGGCGGTTTTGCCGAGGACAGTACCGGCAAAAAAATAGCAATTGCGGTATTGGTCGAAGGCGGCCAGCACGGCTCGAGTGACGCCGCTCCTTTGGCCCGTAACATTATCCAGTTCTGTATCGAGACGGGACACATCGGTCTGATTCAACATTAAAGCGTCCACAGGACACTGCCCTTGGCGTCCCAAGGGGACTTACAGTGGATGTTTTTCGAGGTAGGTGAGGGTTTTTTCGAGTATTCCAGCGACGACGGGGGCAGCGACAGTTCCGCCAGTGTAGCCCTTGTGCAGGGCGACGTTGGGTTTGCGAATTGAAACGAGAACAACTACTTTTGGGTCCTCGGCAGGCGCTCCGCCTATAAAAGAAGCGATAAACTCGGTATTCGAATATCCCCGCCGATTGCTGTTGGCGACGTTAGCGGTTCCGGTCTTACCGAAGACCTGCCATTTTTCCAGTTTGGCTTTTTTGCCGGTGCCTTTTTCGTTATTAACTACCTCTACGAGAGCATCTGTAACAATCCATTTGGCAACTTCGGGCTTGATAACAAAGCCTGTAGAGGGCTGTGGGTGTTTTATTTCAATAATTTTTCCATCGTTATCGACCATCGCTTTGACGAGGAATGGCTGAACGGCACGGCCTTCGTTGGCAAGTATGCAGAAGGCCCGAACTAATTGAAGCGCAGTAACGGAAATTTCCTGTCCGAAAGGTATTCGAGTCACGCTATAACCGGTCCAGTTCTGCACGGGCGCCAACAAACCCGGTGCCTCGCCCTGCAGTTCAAGGGCGGTTTCCTGGCCGAAGCCGAAGCGTTTCATACCATCGTAGAGCTTTTTTTTGCCAAGTTTTTGTCCGATTTTGGCCATTCCTATATTGCTGGAAACAGTAAGAATTTCTCCGACGGTGAGGCTCCCATAGCTGTGCCCACCATACTCGCTGATACGTCCGAAGCCCTTGCCGTGATAGCTTCCCTGCTCGCAGAATATTTTTTCGTTCTTGTTAACGACACCAGCGTCGATAGCAATCGCAGCAATAACCGGCTTTATGATACTGCCGGGCTCATACTGGTCATTTATGGCGTGATTGAGCAATCTATTCGGCTTAGTTGAGCGAACGTTATTGGGGTCAAAATCGGGCAGCGAGACAAACGCCAAAATCGCTCCTGTTTTTGCATCAGCGATAACCGCAATAGCCGATTCAGCCTGGTAGGCGAGGTATTGCTTCATCAGCTCGGCCCTGGCAAATTGCTGGATGGCGGAATCAAGGGTCAAAACAATACCGATGCCATCGGTTACAACGGCATCCTGCTGCTTTAGCCGAATAGGCCGACGAGAGGCATCAGCCAAAAAAATCTCCTGCCCGGCTGAGCCGCCAAGCTCTTTGTCGTATTGCAGTTCTATGCCGGCTAAACCCTGGTTGTCGATACTGGTAAAACCAACAACATGCGAAGCGAGAGAACCCACCGGATAATGTCTTCGCCAATTCGACTGAACGCCGATGCCATAAATTCGAGCGGCCCGGCTGCACTGATTTGCATCGGCACCGACTTTGATTTTGACAAAGCCCGGATTTTTACTGTCGGTGATAATCTTACAGATTTCGTGAGCGCCCATATCGAGTATGGGGGCGAGTTCGTTGGAAGTCTCTTTAGGGTCTTTTATAACCCTGGGCTCGGCAAAAATGGTTTGGATTTTATTGCTTGCGGCAAGTACCCTCGCCCGACGGTCGAGAATCGCGCCGCGCTGGGGCTTTTGGGTTATTAGACTTTGCTGCTGTCTGTCACAGGCGGCAATATAATCACGGGTTTTAAAAAACTGGAGATAAAAACACCGCCCCGCCAGTGACAAGAATGCCACAATCAGGAGAACAAACAAGAGGATGATAATCCGAACGTTTCTCAATTTTTTTAATGGTCTGTTTTATTACGGTCAAGACGGTGCGAGACAGCAGCGGGATTAATTAAATTTTCCAGCCGAATCTGCTTCTGCCAAAGCTGCTGTTTCAGCCGGTTTTGCTCGGCCGTGCACTTACAAATTTTATAGAAGATGCGATTGTCGGCACTGCGAATAAAAACGGTAAGGATTAAGACAGCCGTGAAGCAGAAAACAACAAAAACAAAATAAAACCGTGATTTCATACGGCATTATGGATAATTAATAACGGATAAATCAACAAACAATAATCAAACGACAAACATCATTTGGCCGGTATTTTCAATTTCATTCCAACGGAAAGATTGTCCTCGCCATCCAGAACAGAAGCGTTTAGTTTGGCTATTTCGCGATAGCGATTGCCGTCTCCGAGGCACTCGGAGGCAATCTGCCACAGGCTGTCACCTTCCTGCACAACATGCCAGTTGGTCTGTTCCTGTCGTTGCGGCCGATAGTCATTAGCCAAAAGGCTTCTGCTTCCGATAGATTCAACCTTTGCAAACTCCTTCTCGGAAAAAACTTCTGCTACCTTGCCTTTGTCCTGTAGTGAAACCGACAAAGGCGGTATGATAAGCTTTTGCCCAATACTGATTTCATCAGGTGATTTCAATAACTTGCGATTGGCTTGGAATATCCCGGCGATATTTATTTTTTTGTTGCCCTGCTCGGAGCCATAAAATTTCAGGGCTATACTGGCGAGACTATCGCCTTTGCTGACAACATAAACTTTTGGAGAAACAGTTTCGTTCGAACTGGTTTTCGGGCTCTCATCTTTTGCAGCCACAGCCTGTGCCGCAGCAGTAATCGCCTGCTCTGCCATAGTTTCTTTTATAAC
The DNA here is from genome assembly GCA_028714255.1 of Phycisphaerae bacterium. GTDB lineage: Bacteria > Planctomycetota > Phycisphaerae > Sedimentisphaerales > Anaerobacaceae > CAIYOL01. The sequence continues at coordinate 135,859 of JAQTMR010000001.1, forward strand.
TATAGCAGGGGAACTTTCCGGCACCACCGGCGTAAGACGAACATCCTGATTGCCGGCGTAAGGAGAAGTAATCTCCGAGGGTTTTTTCCAAACCAAGCTTCTGGGGTTTATAACCTCGCGCTCTTTGGCTGCGATAGCCGGGGGATTATTCTGCTGACTGACCATCTTTGTAGTCAGCTCATTATTGTTTTCGTTTTCGTTAAAGCTCGGCAGGCCATTAATTATAAGTGCGATTATGAATATGAAGACCAAGCCTAACAACAATCCAATTTTAGCATCAGAGGCCATAAACGAAACTCCTTTTTCTTGATTACGGGCAGTTTACAATTTTCGATTCACGACTTTTGAGCAATTCTTAATTTTGCACTTCTGGCTCTCGGGTTTTCCACGATTTCCTGCCTTGAGGGCACAATCGGCTTTTTCGTGCAATCGGAGTAAACGTTCTCCTTTTTGTTTTGCTTAAAATTATTCTTAACTAATCTATCTTCGAGACTATGATAACTAATGATCGCAATATGTCCACTTTTATTCAGCAATTTCGGCGCTACATCAAGCAGTTTTTCGAGGTTCTCGAGTTCGTTGTTGACTGCGATTCTCAGGGCCTGAAAGGTTCTGGTAGCCGGATGTATCCTTGTCCATTTTTTTCCGCCCGGCCTCTGAAGCGCTTTGCAAACTATCGCCGCCAACTGGGCGGTAGTGGTTATCGGCCGGCCCTGACGAAGCCCGACGATAAACCGAGCAATGCGACGCGAGGCCCTGTCCTGGCCAAATTTGTAAATCAAATCAGCCAGGGACTTCTCGTCTGATTTATTAACTATATCGGCAGCAGTGGTGTTTAATCTTTCGTCGATTCTCATATCAAGCGGTGAATCCATCTGAAAACTTAACCCCATTTTGGCGTCGGCCAACTGCGATGAGCAAAGCCCCAAATCGGCCAATATAAAATCGACTTTTTCTATATGCTGCGCGGAAAGCTGTTCGCTGATTTGGGAAAAATTGCCACGAATCAAAATTACTCTGCACTGCAGGTCTTTTAGTTTTAAATGGGCCCTTTGGATAGAATCTTTATCGACATCCAGGCCAATGAGAACACCCTCAGGGCCCAACTTTCTGCCGAACAGGAAACTATGACCTCCTTGTCCTATGGTCGCATCGACCATTACCCCATCCGTGGGCAAGTTTATCTGCTCGGCTAAAGTTCCTGCAAGAACCGGAATGTGTGCAACTCTCGAACTATTCACTTCTAAATCAGCAAGCTCTGAACCATCCCTGTTCAGAGCAAACCCCTTATAGGGTCTGGTATTGTGCATAGCGTTTCTCTCTTTCTAAACGCTATATGTCAATTTTAGCCTACGGCTACGGCGTTTCTGCGTGTCTTAAGGTTTCTAACAGCAGATGAAAACTCAATACCGGAAAAAATGCTGTCGAGCTTCTTTAGCCGATCCAGCCTTTCGGTAAGAATTTCCAGCGAGGCAAGGGTTTGCTCGTCCACCGCACTTTCGCCTGTAAGAGTTTTTTCCACAATACGACAATGATTCAAATCCATTCCAATCATATTTGTCTCCACCTCAGAAGTTAAATTTCCCTGCTTTCCTTCTGCAAGACGACCTGCCTTGCCTGTAACATCTGTTTCTGGTATTGAGCCATGTTGTCCGAAAGATATTGTTCCCAATCCTGGCTGTTCCACAACTCGATATGGTCTCTGACGCCAACGAGGGTAACGTTGTCTTTCAGGCCTGCCCTTTTTCTCAATCTCTCGGTCAAAAGCAGCCTGCCCTGCCTATCGAGCTCGACCTTCTCGGTCAAGGCAAAGCTCATTCTCTCGAACGCCACGGTTTCATCTGGCGCGGTAGTAGCGGGCGCAATAGCAAGGGCAATCCGCTCGAAATACTTTTCGGGATATAAAGAAAGTATGCCGTTGGCTCCGAGGACAATATAGAAATTGCTGCCATGGTCATCGGCATCAATCTGGTTTCGCAGCTTGTTGGAGACGAGAACTCTGCTCTTGCCGTCGATTACGTGTTCATATTCGCCTGTTAACAAAAGCATGGTATTTGTCCCACTAAAAGAGTTAACAATGGGAAATCCTACCACTTACTACCACTTTGTCAACGCACAAAATCCTTTTTTTACAAAATTTTATTATAGGACTACTGGCGTGAGCAATTCTCCAGGGGAGAGAAGTGACCTAAGCCCCTGTTATAGCTTGAGTTAGCAATCTACAAAGCCCTAAATCGCACATCCTAAGCACTAAACAAATAATATTAAAATTTCTCGGACTACAACTTATATAGCTTGTCTGTTTATAAAATTTGAGTTTAGGCGGTTGGGAGCCAAGTAATTAGAAGTTAGAAGGGACAAAGCGGGTGAAGGGAATCGAACCCTCGTGACCAGCTTGGAAGGCTGGAGCTTTACCACTAAGCTACACCCGCGAGTTTTATTTACTATTTACTATTTATGATTTATTATTTAATATCCGTCTTTAGATTGTAAATAATCAATAGTAAATAATCAATAATCAAATGTTATGAGTATAGCAGATATAGCAAAACAGGCCAAGAAGGCCTCGATTCAATTAGCGGCGGTCAAAAGCGGCGTTAAAAACACGGCTTTGGCAGAGATTGCCAAGGCCCTGAAGCAAAACAGCAGCAAAATCATCACCGCCAATAAAAAAGATTTGGCTGACGCGGAGAAGAACAAACTTGCTGCCCCCCTGCTGAAACGGCTGAAGTTCGATGAAAGTAAAATCGCTGATGTTGCCGCAGGGATTGAGAGTCTAATTAAGTTAGATGACCCGGTGGGTGCAACCCTCTCAGCGACCGAGCTTGATAAAGGGCTGGAACTTTACAAGGTCAGTTGTCCGATAGGGGTAATCGGAGTTATATTCGAATCCCGGCCCGATGCGCTCGTGCAAATATCGACGCTCTGCTTAAAAAGCGGCAACGCAGTCCTACTGAAAGGCGGAAGTGAAGCACAGAATACAAACAAGGCATTAGCTGATACTATCAGGGCGGCTGGGGAACAGGCGGGTTTGCCGAAAGGATGGCTGGGGTTGATGGAAACGCGCAGCGAGGTCGCGGAAATACTGAAAATGGACGAATACATCGATTTGCTCATACCTCGCGGCAGCAATGAGTTTGTCCGGCATATAATGGACAATACAAATATACCGGTGCTCGGCCATGCTGATGGGATATGTCATGTTTATGTTGACGGAGAAGCCAACCTGGGTATGGCTGTAAAAATCACTGTCGATTCCAAGTGCCAGTACGTTGCAGTCTGCAACGCAGCGGAGACGCTGCTGGTACATAAAGGAATGGCACACCAATTTCTACCGAAGATAAAAGCTGCGCTAGAACAAGAAGGCGTTGAGATTCGCGGCTGTGAAAAAACAGCTTCGATAATAAAGGTAAAGCAGGCTAATGAGAAAGACTGGTCAACGGAATATCTCGATTATATTATCTCGATAAAGGTTGTGGATGGCCTTGATGAGGCAATCGAGCATATAAATCGTTACGGGTCACATCATACCGATACGATTGTCACAGCCAATAAGGAAAAAGCCAAAAAGTTTATGGAGCTGGTTGATTCGGCAAATGTGTTCTGGAATGCCAGCACAAGGTTTAGCGACGGCTACCGCTACGGACTCGGAGCTGAGGTAGGCATAAGCACTACAAAGATTCACTCTCGCGGGCCGGTCGGACTGGAAGGGCTTGTGATTTATAAATGGAAGCTATTAGGCTCAGGTCAGGCCGTGGCAGATTACTCAGGCAAAAACGCAAAAAAATTTATCCACAAAAAACTTAACCACTGATTACACAGATTTCACTGATTTGATTGAGGCAAAAATCCTGCCCTGAGCGAAGTCGAAGGGGCACAGAATTCACATAAAGTTTAATAAGTAAACGGTAGCTGTCCCCATTTATTAATTTACCATTTATCCTTAAATGACTTTTATACGGCTGCGCCATACCTGTTGTTGCCAGGAGTTCCCTTTATGAAGCCGAGACAGAATATGGCAAGTAGTCCGCCAATAAACGGGATGAGATTAATCAGGCTCATCCATCCAGTTGAACCCAAGTCATGCCACCGCTTCACTTGTGTGGCGATCATAATCCACAAGAAGGGAATCAAAACAACGATACCAATTCCACCGATAGTATCTTCCAGCACAGAGAATACTCCAGCGAAAAACGCAAAAAGAGCCAATGTGGAAAGATAAACGGCCCAAAACTTGGCTCGACCGATTCGGCCATTGAATGAGAACAAGATCTCTGTTATGGGCATCGATACTACATTTTCTGCTTTTCGGTTCCCCTCGTTAAACGAAAGTTGCTGAGAAGAGTGCGCGTGGGCTTCCAGTTGTTCCTCTGGATTGTAAGACTCTTTTCTGGGCAAAGAACCGCTACTGTAGACCGATGTAACTACACTTCTCTCGGTGGGGGGCAGAGGTGCGTCGCACATTTCATGACAAGTCGGACACTCGAAAAATCCGCCAAGTTCTGCTTCTGTGACCTCGAACGAACAATTGCAATATTCGCAGATGTGCTTTGGCATAATGAAATCTCCTTTAAAATAAAGTCTTGAAATCAGGGGACGCCATATTTATTTCTTTTACAATACATAAAGCATACCCTCTGATTATTAAATTATAGCAGCTATCCAGGCATTGTCAAAAAAATCCGTGCAATCTGTGAAACCAGTGGTTAAAATAATACAAGTAGGCGGGGCAAGCCCCGCCATACGAATGAGATTGCTTCGCTCCTTCGACGCTGCTCAGGACAGGTCCGCTCGCAATGACCCCGAAGCAGGCTTCGGGGCTAAACGATAAGGAAGAACCCCGCCATAAATGGCAGGGCTAAATATTTCTGCGGTGAAATATGCGTGACTTTACAAAGACAAAACGAGTTGTGATAAAAATCGGGACGAATGTCCTGACGAAAAACAGCGGCATTGACACCAATTACGTTGGGCAGGTCGCAGGGCAGGTAGATAAACTGCTTAAATCAGGCAAGCAAGTCGTCATTATAACCAGCGGAGCGATAGGTATGGGAGCGGGACAACTGGCTCTCGCGGAAAGGCCAACGAATATAAGGATGCGGCAGGCGTGTGCGGCAATAGGCCAGCCGATGCTGATGGCTGAATATCGAAAGGCGTTTGAACAATTCGGCGTTGCCGTTGCGCAGGTGCTTTTAACCGCGGAGGTGCTAAATAACCGAAAGACCTATCTGAACCTGCGGAATTCGATAGAGACGCTTTTGAAACTCGGCGTTGTGCCGATATTGAATGAAAACGACAGCATATCAACTGCTGAAATCGGCGGCGATCCTTCGACTTCGCTCAGGACAAGTTTCGGCGATAATGACCGGCTAAGTGCGCTTGTCGCAAGTAAAATTGACGCTGATTTACTTATTATGCTAAGTGACATCGATTCACTCTACGATAAAGACCCGAAGAAATACCCAAGCGCAAAGCCTATAGAGACGGTTTTCGAGATTACGGAAGATATTCTCAAAAGCGCGGGCGGCAAAGGCAGTAAATTCAGCGCTGGCGGTATGAAGGCGAAAATAGAGGCGGCGAAAGTTGCTTCGAACGCGGGTTGCCGAATAGTTTTAGCGGACGGCAGAAGTAAAAACGTTATCGAACGAATTATCGCGGGCGAAATAATCGGTACGGTTTTTATGCCTAAAAGGAAATTGAGCAACCGCGCGAGATGGATACTGAACAGCACTACCGAAGGCGTTATAAATATCGATGAAGGCGCGATGAAGGCTGTTAAGAGCCGAAAGAGCCTGCTGCCGAGCGGAATAAAGTCCATCCAGGGGACGTTTAATGCGGGTGATGTCATCCGGTTAAACGACAAGGCAAAGGCAGTGACTAATTTCAGCAGTACCGAACTGGAATCGCTTGCCGGTAAACATACGAGCGAAATAAGAAAACAGCTCGGCACAAAGCGCAGGGATGTGGTGGCGATACCGGAAGATATTGTATTCGTGGATTATTAACCACTCGTTTAAATGTCACTTCTGCGGGAAACTGGATTCCCGCTTTCGCGGGAATGACAATAGCAGGAGGTGAGGTTAAATCGTGATACGATTTAAATGCATATACTGCGGGCAGAAGATACTGTCGCAGGAGGACGGAGCCTGCAAGAAAGCTAAATGTCCAAAGTGTAATCATCTGGTGGTCGTTCCCCGGACAACTAAAGGCAGGCCGGCACTTAACGCTGACACTTCGGAAAAGATGCAACAAATAAATGAGGAGCTTGCCACATTGGGCATCTCACAGGGGCAGTCCAGTGACGTGGCCCAGGTTTACAGAGAAAGTGCCGGCTGGCTCGTTCCCACATATGACGAGCTGTCGCTGTTTCTTATGGCGGCGACATTCATCCTGCTGAGCATTACTAATGATACAATGCGGGAGCAGATAGGCAACTGGCTAACATCAAGCCGTGACATTCGAATACACCTGCTATTTGTGGTTTTTCTGGGGGGAATAGCCCTTAGCCTGTATCACGCTTTCACCAAAAGTGAAAAAAGCAGTGCCGAGAAAATAGTTATGATGCTTTTCGCAGTAATAGCAAACGCGGGCACAGGTATGGTATCCGGATGGTATGTGATAAAAAACGGCGATGTTCACAACTTGCAGCTTATTTTCCCGATATGGAATATAATCAACGGCGTTTTACTGCTGATTATGCTGCGCTTCGGGATTATCAATGAAGAATGTATAAGCGACCGTGACACCACATTTTTTCAGGTTCTTCTCGGGCTGACGGCTGTCATAATAATCTTTCTTATCTGTCATTTTGTCCTGGAATTGTATTGGGCGATTACTTTTTCAATATGCATCGTCTATGCCACCAGTTTCGACAAAGCCCTGCAAAGTGTCCTGCCCGGTTTGACGTGCGAAGAGAGCGAACCGTCATCCTGACCACATTTATCCAATAAGTACTGCTGTTTATAATTGACAAAAACCCGTCGATAATCGATAATTTGCCCAAAGGCCGAAGTGGCGGAACTGGCAGACGCGCGGGATTCAAAATCCCGTCCTGGCAACAGGGTGAGGGTTCAATTCCCTCCTTCGGCATTGTAATTTAGCGTATGGCGTCCGGGATATAACGGGTAAAAACTCGAAAATACGAAACTCGCGCCGACAACAACCGACAGGTTTTAGAAAGGCCTTTGATGCTTTTGAAGGAAAGACTCGAATCCGCAGGGAATTGGCTATTCAAGTGGAGAAGCTTCCTGCCGTTGCTTACAATAGGTCTTTTCCTAATCGCTATGCGAACTCTTTCATCTGCTCAAAGTAAAAATAACCAGGACCTGGTATGGGAAGGTATTTCCTTTGCGATTTCACTGTTCGGGCTGGCAATTAGATTTTATATCGCCGGTGAAATTCCGAAAGGGACATCCGGCAGAACAACAAACAAGCCAAAGGCGAGGTCTCTAAATACTACGGGAATGTATTCTGTGGTCAGGAATCCGCTGTACCTCGGCAACTTTTTCGTATGGTTCGGTTTTTCAATGTTTCCCCACTCCTTGTTTTTAGTCATAATACTTACTTTTCTTTTCTTTATTTACTACAAGCTGATAATTTTAGCGGAAGAAAAAGTTCTGCGCGAGAAATTCGGCAGTGCGTTCGATGAATGGGCACAGAAAACGCCGGCGTTGTTTCCACGATTTAGAAACTGGCGGAAAGCGTCTTTGCCCTTTTCACTAAAAGCCGCGATTAAAAGGGAATACTCAACTTTCTTTGCAATAATAGCTGCTTTTACCTGCCTGGAAATAGGCGAAGATTTTTTCCGTGTCGGCAAACTGGTATTTGACCCGGTGTGGACAACGATATTCTTCGCGGGGCTGTTCACATACGTAATACTGCGAGCCTTGAAAAAGAAGGGGTTTCTGAATGTTGAAGGAAGATAATACACAACCCTGACCACAGCCTTTGGTCTTTATATTAAACACACAGATATTATAGAAAGATTTTGGCCTATGAGCACAAGCGTAAATAAACTACTATTCAATATCGCACGCCAACGGATAACGGTTTCCCGCATTTTCGGCGTCCTGGTCCTGCTGCTTATACTTTTTACGACACCTTCCTTCAGCCGGGATAGTTTGACGGATACAGTCCTTGGAATGTCGGGCTTATTTTTGCTTACGATTTGCAGCGTCGGCAGATTATGGGCATTGTTATACATCAGCGGTTACAAGAAGCTCGAGCTTATCACGGAAGGCCCCTACTCGATGGTGCGGCACCCTTTATATGTCTTCAGTCTCATAGGAGCAATCGGCATCGGATTAGCATCAAAAAACATCCTTGTTCTTGCAGCACTAGTTATTTTCTATCTGTTGTATTATCCTCTGACAATTATTGTGGAGGAAAGAAAGCTGGTGGACAAGTTCGACCAGGGATACCTTGATTACATCAAGCGCACGCCACGATTTTTGCCCAAATTATCACTGTACAAGGGCAATGTCCAATATCAAATAAATGCTGATGTTTACGTAAAAAAGATGATATTCGGGATGTGGTTCATCTGGATTTATATTATTCTGAACATCATAGAAATACTCCAACAGAGCGGCCACATACCTGTGTTTTTAAGAGTACCGTAGAGTTTAAGGCAGGAACAGCGTATTTGATAAAAGTTTTGCGGCTTTCTTTCGCCTTAAAATCCTATTAGACAGAAAGTTTAGTTTAACATCCTGTGCAGGTAATGGGCAGTTTTTCGATTGACGCTGGAGAATTGGGGATTTACTATTAGCAGCATATAACGTGCAGCAAATAGCGTATCGTTTCCTGCTCACGCTGGGAGGACAAAATCCGCCCCGCCTATAGCAGGCAACAAGTTTGGAGAAAAAGAATATGATTGGGGCGATCGGAGCTAATACGGTAGAAGACGTCAGTGATATAGGCCGATTCGGCAGGTTTGCCTGGCGGGCTATAAAAGCATGCGGGTGGAGCATAGGCAGGACGGCAACGTATCCGTTGATATGGGTACAAATGAATATAATCGGCGTTCGCAGCGTGCCGATTGTAATGATAACGGGGGCGTTCGTAGGAATGATACTGGCGGTACAGGCATACGACCAGCTTGCTGGTATGGGGCTGGAAGAACATTTGGGAGTTTTGATTAACATCTCGGTCGTCAAAGAGCTGGGTCCTGTTCTTACGGCGGTGATGCTGGCGGGACGGGTCGGCGGGGCTTTGACAGCCGAGCTTGGGACAATGAACGTCACCGAGCAGATAGATGCGGTCAGGAGCATGGGGACCGACCCTGTAAAGTATCTGGTTGCACCGCGACTTCTGGCGTGTCTTTTTCTTACGCCAGTACTGATTATCTATGCGGATTTGCTCGGAGTATTGGGTGGATATTTCATAGGGGTTATTCAGTTAGGAATTAATAGTCAGGGGTATTGGGACTTTAGCGCATACGGAGTAGATATGTGGGACGTAGCCGTCGGCGTTATAAAGGGATTTTTCTTCGGTGCGGCTATTGCCGTAATCAGTTGTTATAAGGGATTTACGTGCAAGGAAGGTGCGCACGGCGTAGGGCAGGCGTGCACAGAGGCGTTTGTTACCAGCTTTATGGCTATATTGGCGCTGGATTTTGCACTGGCAGTAGTTTTTAAGGCGATTTACAATACATTCTGGCCCATGAAAAGTCTTGTAGGGTAAAAAAACAAAAAAGTAGAGAAGCAAAAGCGGAAATGGAAAACGGCGAGCATAATAATCAGACCGCAGATGGAAACGGCAACGGTATAATCGTTATTAAAAACCTTACCAAGAAATTCGGTGACAATATCGTCCTGGATAATATTTCTCTGTCGATAGAGAAAGGCAAGACGACTGTGGTAATCGGGCCGAGCGGATGTGGCAAGACTGTTTTGATAAAGAATTTCATAGTGCTGCTTCGGCCGAGCTCGGGCGAGATTTATTTCAAGAACAAACGAATTGATAATCTGCCTGAGAGGGAATTAAACACCATACGCATTCATTACGGTTTTCTTTTTCAGGGAGGAGCATTGTTCGACAGTCTCAGCGTTGCCGAGAATATAATGTTTCCGATAAGGCAGCATTATAACACGACCGATTGGGGGCATGTCGAGGATGTCATCAAGACCAAACTGGCGATGGTCGGCCTGGATGGTTTTCAGAATTATTATCCCGCTAATCTTTCCGGAGGTCAGAAAAAAAGGGTGGCATTGGCAAGGGCTATTGCGCTGAATCCGGAGGTGATTTTGTATGATGAGCCGACGACCGGGCTGGACCCGATTCGCGCAGATATAATCAACGAGCTTGTTTTGAAGCTTCAAAGAGAACTCGGCGCGACAACGGTCGTAGTTACCCACGATATGACAAGCGCTTACAAGATAGCGGACCGAATCATTATGCTTCATAACGGCAAAATTATTGCCGACGGTGATGCCGAGCATATTCGTAATCATCCCCATCCCGTAGTTCAGCAATTTATCACCGGCCAGGTCAGCGAAGACGACCTCGCAGTCCTGCGCGCAAGCGGCAGTGTCGCCAAGGCCCAGTTCCTGCCTCGCGATTTTAAGGAATAACAAAAGCGATGAGCAAAAAACTGGAGGACGCGGCTGACGATTTGTCCAAAGTTGTGCGGGGAGATGTTTTTGCCGACATATTACACAGGGCGGCATATTCCAGCGACGCGAGCATTTATCAGATAACTCCCGGATGTGTTGTTGCGCCTCGTGATGCTACGGACGTGGCATCTGTTGTGAAGTACGCATTTGCCCACGGCATACCAATAGCAGCTCGCGGAGCGGGCAGCGGGGTAGCCGGCGAGTCGCTGTGCAGCGGCATAGTCTTCGATATGAAGCGGTATATGAACAAAATTATCAGCGTGGATGACGAGGGAGCAATTGCGGTCTGTGAGCCCGGTGTGGTGCTGGACGATTTGAATAATTGTCTGGCAGATTACGGCAGGAAAATCGGGCCTGACCCATCAAGCAGTAATCGAGCGACAATAGGCGGCTGCGTAGCCAATAATGCCACAGGGTCGCATTCGCTCGAATACGGCCATATCGGCGGCTTCGTGGAAAGTATTGAGGCAGTTCTGGCTGACGGCAGTGTAGTTGAGTTCGAAAATAATTTCGACCCGGCAGGGGGAAAAAACGAGAAACTTGCTTCTATCGCGAAGAGATGCGAATCTGTTCTTTCGGGCAGCGATGCGGTCATAACGAAAGCGATGCCAGCAACAAAACGAAATCGCAGCGGGTACACAATAGCCGGGGTTTGTCATAACGGCAAGATTGATATGGCCCGGTTATTAGCAGGCTCGGAGGGAACGCTGGCTATTTTTACTAAAATCACGCTCAGGACTGTTGCGTTACCTAAAGCAAAAGGTCTGCTGCAGCTTGAGTTCGATTCATTCGAAAAGATGGCCAGGGCCGTGCCAATTATAGTTGACAGCGGGGCATCGGCGTGCGAGCTGATGGACAGGACTTTGATTGATATGGCGATTGAGGCGTTGCCCGAATACCGTGATATTTTGCCAAGCGGCGGGGTTGTTGTTCTGTTGGTTGAGCATACCGGCGAGACGGCGGAGCAGGTAAGGAAAAAAATAGAAGCTACCGATTTGAAAGTCGGGGAATCGGCCTGCGGGCGCGAGATTATTTTTGAGCCGGGACAACAGAAACGCTTGTGGAAGTCACGCAAGGATGCCGGGCCGCTGCTTTATAGAAAAAGGGGCAGAAAACATCCGGCGGAATTTATGGAAGACACGTCTGTGGAATACACTCAGCTTTGGGAATACATCCGCGGGCTGCAAAATATTGCGAAAAAGTACGATTTTGCCGTGTCGTTCTTCGGCCATGCCGGCGACGGCGAGCTGCATCTTCGGCCATATCTGGATTTGAGCGACCCCGCGGAAGTGGAAAAAATGCGGTCGATTGCAAATGATGTTTTCGAGCTTGCGTGGTCGTTAGGCGGAACAATCAGTGGAGAGCACGCAGTCGGGCTGGTGAGGGCGTCTTTTCTGCGAAGGCAATATGGAAATGAATATTATCAACTGCTCTGCGAAATCAAAAAGATATTCGACCCCGAAGATATAATGAATCCCGGCAAAATTATCAATCCCGACGAAGATATTATGGTCAAGAATTTGAGAGCGGGACATAAAATCTCGCCGGAGATAATAAAATCGAAATCGCTTTTAGATGGCTCTGAACTCGAGCAGGAGCTTGACCAATGCTATGGGTGCGGGCTGTGCCTGAGCAGGGAATCCGATTTGCGGATGTGCCCGGTTTATCGTGCGATGGGTGAGGAATTAGGCGGCTCGCGGGCGAAGGTCAATGTACTTCGTTTTTGGGCGAGCGGCCAGTTTAAGAAGGGAGATTTTGAATCGCCGGAGTTCAGAAAGTTTCTGGATTTATGTATGAACTGCAAGGCGTGTTCGCGAGAATGTCCGGCAGGGGTCGATATTTCCAGATTGATGGCTGCGGCAAGAGCGGAATATGTAAGCAGGCGGGGACTGAGACGTGCGGAGCTGGCATTGAGCTGCAACCGGTATCTAAGTATTTTGGGCGGTATTTTTTCGCCGATTTCAAATTTCTTTATGCGGCTTTCGATTTTCAAATGGTTTTTGGAGAAAATTTCCGGGATAGACCGGCGAAGAAAGATGCCTTCTTTTACGGGCAGGTCGTTTTTGAGAGCCGGGCGGAAATATCTGGAGGCCTCCAAGCCAATTGAGAAACCGCTTGAAAAAATAGCCTATTTTGTGGACACATACGCAAATTATAACGACCACGAGCTTGGGTTTGCGGTACTTGAAGTTCTGCGGCACAATGACATCGAGGTAATTTTGCCGAAGCAACGGCCCGCGCCGCTGCCGGCGATTGTATATGGAAACATAAAGACGGCACGCAAGGATTTGGCATATAGTGTAAAGTACTTAACCAAAGCGGTTCGAGACGGATACAAGATTGTGTGTTCAGAACCGAGCGCCGCGTTGTGCCTGAAAGAGGAGTTGAGGTATTTTGTTGCAGATGAAGATGCGCAGCTTATTTCGGACAATACGTATGAGCTTATGAGCTATCTTTTGGATTTGTTCAAACAAAACAAGTTGAAACCGGTTAAGAATCACATATCGCAGGGTTTTGCTTATCATCAGCCTTGCCATTTGTATGCTCTCGGTGAAGGTCGGGCTGGAATTGAGCTTTTGAAAAGGCTATGTTCCGTAGAGATAGCGGAGCTTGACGCCGGCTGCTGCGGGATAGCGGGGACGTTCGGAATGCAGAAAAAAAATTACGAGCTTTCTACACAAATATCTGCGAGACTGAAGGAAGCGATTGAAAAGTCATCTATGGAAACCATCCTTACCGAATGCGCCGCATGCAAGATGCAGATAGAACATATAAGCAAAGTTGCGGTGGTGCACCCCATAAAACTGCTCGCGGAAGCATATAGAAGTGCGTAACAGAACAAGGTGAAAGACAAAAACAGAAGTTAATTGCCGGGGACAGGAATATTCTATGGGATATAATCCTGGAGTTTGCGGTAATACAGGATTTCGGTGTTTTTCATCAGCTCAAGTCCCTTTATCCAGCCTAATGTTATTAAAGCTATGCTGACTAATATGACACTGAGCGCAAGGGCCATATCGAAGGCAAGTTTTTTCGAAAAGACAACAAGCAGTATAAAAGCAAAGGGCACCAGGAGTACAGAGAGCTTAGTAAGGACAATAAGCATTATAACCGCAACGATTACTAAAAAGGCAATTTCCGGATAATTTTCGAGATACGGTTTAAAAACCGTATAGATATCCAGATTGGTTTTAAAGAATGTCGGCAAACCTTTCCAGAGCAATAATATGCCCGAGACCAGCGTACAAGGTCCAAGTGTAGTGCATATCATAACAAAGGTAGCCAGCCATTCGCGATGTATCTTATCGTCTTGAGACGCTTTTTCGTTAATTATAATATTTGCCCGCCTTAATCTTTTAGTTACATCCCATCGGCGTCGCTTTCCTTTCGGTATATCAGGGAAAACATCTTCCCATCTTTCACCTGCAAGGCATCTATACAACCATCTCAAGGGAAACCGAGGTTTAAAATAATCCGCTGTTTTTACAATATGGAGCAAAGAGAAGATTTGCTGGAGACAGTAGCCAACGGCATAGGCCAGGCCTATTGCAATAATATAGAATATGATATTAGCTGATTTAGGAACGATGTTGATGTTGACTGAATTTTTTGAGACATCTATTTTGCCCCAAACGTATAAAAAGCTAAGTATGACCGAAGCTCCGCCTATGATATAAGTTATATCCCTAATGATGAAATTTCTAAACGACTTAGCCAGTTTGCTCATAAAAGTTTTTCCTTCGCATCGATTATTCTATGGCGGACATTTGGCACAGATAGAACGGAATAGGGTCGTGCTCAGGTAGCGGTCGCCACGGTCAGGCAAGATAACGACAATCGTACCGGAGGACATATCTTCAGCTATGTGCAAAGCGCCGGCGACGGCTGCGCCGCTGGACATTCCAACGAAAATTCCTTCTTCAGCAGCAAGGCTGCGGGTAGCTTCAAAGGCCCGGTCATCATCAATGGTGATTTTTTCATCCAAAACCTCCGGGGCGTAAATCTCAGGGACAATAGATTCTTTCATATTCTTGAGCCCCTGTATTGTATGACCTTCGGGCGGCTCGACTCCGACGACTTTGGTGCCCGGTTTTTTCTCTTTGAAGAACATCTTCAGGCCCATCAGGGTCCCTGTCGTCCCCATGCCGGCGACAACTATGTCAATCTCTCCGTTGGTCTGGGAGAGAATTTCCGGGCCGGTTGTCTCATAATGGGCAAGGATATTATTCTCATTGGCGAACTGGTTGGGCATATAATACTTGCCCGGCTCGGCGTCGAGGAGTTGATGAGCCTTTCTAATGGAGCCATCGGTACCCTCTTTAGCAGGTGTAAGGACGACCTCAGCGTTTAATGCCTGCAAGATATGCTGTCTTTCTATGCTGACACATTCAGGCATACAAAGTTTGACCCGATACCCTTTTGCGGCGCCAATCATAGCCAAAGCGATTCCAGTATTTCCAGATGTCGGCTCGAGTATAATTTTGTTTTTTGTTAACTGGCCGGCTTCTTCGGCCTTTTTTATCATCCAGTATGCGGGGCGGTCTTTGATGGAGCCGCCGGGGTTAGCGCCTTCATACTTTCCAAAGATTCTGACTTTGGGATTTTTGCTGTTCAGCTTGTTAAGCTCCACAAGCGGCGTATTACCAATGGCCGATAATATGCTCATAAAAATCTATCTCCTGCCAAATCTACTTATATACAGTCAAATCGACCCAAATATCCAACAACATTGATTTATTTGGATTATTTTATATATTGAATTGCAGGAAATAAAGTTAATTTGGCGGGAAACCGGTTATGGCATCAGCAAAAGAAAACCTCAAAGAAGCAGTGTTATGGGACACAGCAGAAGATAGAAAAGTTCGGTGCAAGCTGTGCAGCTGGAAGTGCATGATAGCTGACGGCGAATTGGGCAGGTGCTGTGTACGCAAAAATATAAATGGCGTATTGTACTCGCTAAACTATCGTAAGGTTTGCTCAGCTAATCCCGACCCGATTGAGAAAAAGCCGTTGTTTCATTTTCAGCCCGGCTCAAGCACTTTTTCCATCGCCACGATGGGCTGTAATTTCCGCTGTGAGTTTTGCCAGAACTGGCAGATAAGCCAAGCAGCTATTGAAGATGGTGGGATTGAGGGACAAGCAATCAGCCCGGAGCAAATAGTTGCATCGGCTGTTCGCTGCGGATGCAAATCAATCGCCTATACCTATACCGAGCCAACGATTTTTATGGAGCTGTGCAATGACTGTGGACGACTGGCAAAAGAACAAGACCTGGCAAATATTTTTGTCAGTAACGGCTACCTGACCACAGAGGCGATTGATTTTGCCAAAGACTGGCTTGACGGGATAAACATCGACTTAAAGGCGTTCAGTGAGGATTATTACAAAAAGTTGTGCAAGGCGCATCTGAAGCCGGTGCTCGAAGCGATTAAATACATCGCGAAGGAAACAAACATCTGGCTCGAGATTACGACTTTATTGATTCCGGGCGAGAATGATTCCGACGACGAGTTGAAAAATCTCGCCGAGTTTATCGTCAACGAGGCCGGTGCTGATGTCCCCTGGCATATCAGTCGATTCCATCCGCAATATAAGTATCAGGATTCCGCACCAACGCCGATGAAGGCCCTTGAGCGCGCCGAAAGAATAGGAAAAGAAGCTGGGCTGCATTATGTATATACTGGTAATGTGCCGGGGTCTAAATCAGAAAGCACTTTTTGTTATAACTGCGGGAGAGTGCTAATTGAACGTATCGGTTACCAAATATCAGCCAACCATATAAAGAATTGCTGCTGTCCGGACTGCGAGACGAAAATAGCCGGTTTTGGACTTTAGTATTATTGCCCGCGGCCTCGACAATGGCCTCGACCGTGCCGGCCCCGGCGAAAACGATGCGGGGGCGAGCCAATGGCCTCCGGAGGAACACTGAGTTTGACCGAGCCTCCCTGTATTGAGAGGGCTTTTCCATTGACCAGGGCGTCGGCAATTTTTTTATGCGCGGACTCGATGATTCTGCCGAAGGTCTGCCGGGAAATATTCATTTTCTCCGCAGCCTGTTCCTGATAAAGGCCCTGCAGGTCAGCCAGTCGGATTGCTTCAAGTTCATCAACGGTTAGTATGGTACACTGCAATACCGACAAGGGGATGCCCTGAGGTTTGTAGTAGTTGACCTGCGGCAGGCAACCAATGCGTCGGCAATTTATTGGTCTTGGCATATCAGACTTCCGTTTTTATTCCCTATAAATTAATTCGGGTCCCTACAGAGCAAATAAAACACCTATCAGGAAAGACCTCTTTAAATTTTTCTATAGCTTTAACGCCTGTGCAATGGCACGGGCCTATTTTTTGTACTTGATATTGCCTGAAAGCTTCAATTGTGTACTCAATCCGTTCTAAAGAAGCATTCAAAAGATGCATCCCGCCTATAACAGCATAAATACGGTCCTGGCCTGTTAGTTTTGTAACATAATTTAAGGTATTAACCACGCCGGAATGAGCACAGCCAAAAACAACAATTAATCCATTAGGGGATTTAATAAATAATGCCTGGTCATCCAGAAGGTTATCCGGAGTATAACAGCTTTCGTCAACAAAGAACGCTCCGCCAACATCTTCAAAATCATTTTTTCGAGGAATCTGACCGGTTAGTGTAACACCGTTACATAGCTGTAAGGGTTTTTCTGTCCAGATGGCTTTATAATTTTTAACAGCTTGTTTTGCGGCCTCCGGCATACCAATTGACCGTATTTTAGAATCTTTACAGCTATACTTTGATTTTATTGCTGCCGGGTGAATATAGATAACTGCACGCGGGTTAAGTTCAAGCACATCAGACAGGCCACCTGTGTGGTCGTAATGACCATGACTTATCACGATTGCATCAGCTTCAGCTAAATTAACGCTGAGTTCTTTTGCGTTTCTCATAAGCAAGTCACTTTGTCCTGTATCGAAAAGAATTCGCTTGTCCCCATATTCAAGCCATAGTGACAATCCGTGCTCGGCTCCGATGCTTTCAGAGGCATTGTTATCTACAAGTGTTGTAATAGTAACCGTATTTGCTTTGACGGCGCTTTTAAAAACATAGTTCATAATCGCTTTATGGAGCACCGAAGCAGCAAGGTTGGAACAATGATACTTATGAACAGGAAGGCCTCCGAGAGCATCTGCCACCTGTTCGTCTGTCAGTTCGCTCACATCGTCAAGATGTTTTCCCATCGCAAGCTCGGTCATCATACTACAGCATGCAATCGCCGCAGGACAGCCAAAAACCTTATATTTGATATCTGCCAGATGCTCATCGGAAACTTTTATCCATACCTGAATCATGTCCCCGCATTCTTCTGAGCCGATTGTTCCCACACCATCAGCATCCGGGATTTCTCCGATATTTCGAGGGTTCATAAAATGTTCGAGCACCTTGTCTGTATATTGCATGGGGACAGTACCTATTTAATGGTCGCAGATATTTTGGCCGCATTTTAACTCGCCGGACAGGTATTGGGATATAAGTTCCTGCGGTTCATTATCCGGTGCGCCAACTACGATTTGAATATTGTTTTCTGTGAATAATTGGTGTGCTCTTTGGCCCATTCCGCCGGCAATTATCAGTTCGACATGCAACCCTGCGAGCCATTTCGGCAAGACACCCGGCTCATGCGCCGGCGGGACTACTAATTCCTGGCTCTTGATAGTTTTGCTATCGTTGTCAACATCAATAATAGCGAACTGCTCACAATGGCCAAAATGCTGTGATAATTTACCGGCTGTTAATGGAATTGCTATTCTCATTTTGTTATGCCTCCTTATTTATTTGAGTTTGAGTTATAGATATTGTTAACGGTTCAAACGCGTTTTTAAGAGCCTGCGTTGTTAGATTATGGTTATTTGACAGGACAAAAGGTTCCCCTGAATCACAGGCATTAACCAAATCAGCATTCAAAGGAATACTTCCAAGGAATGGGACGTTAAAATCACTGGTCAGTTGTTCGCCCCCATTACTTTTGAATATGTCTGTCCTTTTATTGCAGTGCGGACAAATAAAGCCGCTCATATTTTCAATAACTCCCAGAACCGGCAGATTCAACTGCCTGCAAAATGTAATACACTTTTTAACATCGACGACGGAAAGCTGTTGGGGAGTGGTGACAACAACAGCACCGTCAGGATTGTCCAACAGTTGAACTATTGACAACGGCTCATCACCGGTGCCGGGCGGGCAATCGACTACGAGATAGTCAAGATTGCTCCATGAAACATCCGTTACAAACTGCTTTATAACGTTGTGTTTCATCGGCCCTCGCCAAATCAGGGCGCTGCTTTCTTCCTGTAACAAGAAGCCAACACTCATTACCTCAAGCGTGTCACTATATGAAACAGGTTTAATTTTATCGCCATCTGCATGAAGGCCTTTGTTGTTGAGATTTAACAGCTTAGGTACGCTCGGCCCATGAATATCTATATCCAACAAACCAACATTTTTACCCTGCATCGACAGCCAGGCGGCGAGGTTGACAGCAATAGTGCTTTTGCCAACGCCGCCTTTCCCGCTTAAAACAAGAATTTTGTGTTTTATATTTTCCATTATTTTATTTGCCCTGTGCTTAACATATCTATTGTGGATTGCCATAGCGACACTATTTGTTCTCTTAGCTGGTTGTTTGAATGTTCGACAACACTTTTGGCGGCGAGCTGTGCCTTGGTTACTTCGGTATCGTAAGAAATCTTACCAATTACATTCAGGCTTCTTTTGCCGGCTTTTTTCTCGATTGCTTCTGTGATATCGGGGTTGATGTCATACTTGTTGACGCAAATTGCAGTCTGGATTCCGAAATGCCCGGTTAATTCAATAACTCTATCGAGGTCGTGCTGACCTGATAGAGTCGGCTCGGTAACAACCAATACTAAATCCGCTCCGGTGATAGAGGCGATAACCGGACAGCCAATGCCGGGCGAACCATCCACAATTATGAAGTCCTTATTCTGCTCGGTTGCGATTCGTTTCGCTTCTTTCCGAATTAAGCTGACGAGCTTGCCGCTGTTTTCTTCGGCGATTCCGAGCCTGGCGTGTACCATAGGGCCAAACCTCGTATCTGATATAAACCATTGGCCGTTAACGGCATCTTCGAATTCTATCGCATTAACCGGACAGAATTCCACACATACCTTACATCCTTCGCACGCAACGGGGTCAATCGTGTAAGTTCTTTCAGCTACTTCATTGGCTGGGCCGTTGAATACGGCAGCGTCGAAATTGCAAACTTCCTCGCATCTTTCGCAGCCGATACACTTCTCGGTGACAACCGAAGCCCTTTTTCCGCCGGAGAAATCTGAACTTTGCTCTATTTTCGGCTGTAAAATCAAATGCAAATCCGCAGCATCGACATCGCAATCGGCCAGCACGGCATTTTCAGCAAGTGCGGCAAATGACGCAACAATGCTCGTTTTTCCGGTTCCACCCTTACCACTTATAACAATAATTTCTTTCACTTATGAAACCTTTATCGCTTTTGTAAAATCGGCAAAGTAATGTTCGTATTCAGGTAATACGTCTATCATCATTTGGCCGGTCGAGTATGCTTCGGCGATACGTCGGTCATCCGGCAACTTCAGGCAAATGTTTATATTCTCTGCTCCGCAGTATTTCTCTACATCGTCATCGCCAATGTCACAACGGTTGATGGCAACAGCAAATGGCAGCTTCATTTTCCTGACCAAATCAACGGCCAGTTTCAAATCGTTTAAGCCAAACGGCGTCGGCTCAGTAACAAGCAGAACCAAATCCGCACCCTTGACAGCCTCGACCACGGGACAGGATGTACCCGGCGGGACGTCAATTATCGCCAGGCAATCCTTTTTTACATATTTTTTTACTTCTCTTATCAGAGACGGCGTTCGCACGTGGCCGATGCGCAATCTGCCTTGAATAAAATCGATACCATCGGCATTTCCAATTTCGACATCTCCGATGTTAAGCGGTTTGGGCTTGATTGCATCGGCTGGACAGACACGCATACATCCGCCGCAGGAATGGCAAAGCTGCTCGAAGGTCAGCACATTTTCTTTTATGCAGATTATGGCGCTATACTGGCAGATTTCGCCGCATTTACCGCAGGCGGTGCATTTTTCCAAATCGACTTCGGGTACGTCTATCGCAATATCCCGGCGTTGGTCGATTTTCGGCTTTAAGAAAATATGGCCGTTCGGCTCTTCGACATCGCAATCGAGGTACTGAACCGGCCGGCCTAAACCGGCAGTATATTGGGCAAGATTAGCAGCAATAGTGGTCTTGCCTGTGCCGCCCTTGCCGCTGGCAACGGCGATGACGAAATCGGTCGGCATATTATTTACCTACTCCAAAATGCGGTTCTACGTTCGGGCCTGGGGCTTCAGCCAATTTGCCGTTTTTGAAAAGTTCAACGGCTTCTGCCACCGTCGCCGTTGCGCCAGTGAACAATTTGACGCCTGCGGCAGTTAAGGTGTGTTCAGCATTAGGACCACAATTGCCTGTCAGGACGGCTTCGGCGCCGGCATCGATTACAACTTTGGCCGAATTAATTCCGGCGCCGCCGGCAGCAGCAATATTTTCATTTTCAATAACATTAAAATCCATCGTTTCGGTGTCGATGATGATGAAACAAGCTGCTCTTCCGAATCGCGGGTCAACCTGTGAATCAAGTGTTTTCCCAATTGAGGTAATTGCGATCTTCATAATTTATCCTTTCCAAGACGGAGAATGGGCTTGCTGTTTGCAGAGCGCAGATTAACCGTCAGCATTTTTTTAATTTGTCTATCATCTCCTGAACTTCTTCGGCGCCGTCCTCATACAGTTTTTTCTCATCCGGGGCCAGCTCATACAGAAGACGTAAAAATTCGCCGGCATGAACACGTTCTTCGTCAGCGATATCCACAAGTACGGCCTTTGCCAATTTATTGTCTGTGGACTCAGCCAACTGCATATACAACTGAATGGCTTCGTATTCTGCAGAAACCATAAAGCGTATTGCCCGAATTAACTCGGTATCAGTAAGTTTTTTTGCGTTTGCTATTCCGCTGAATGGATTTCCAAATTCCGGCATAATTTATTCCCCTTTCCTTTTTTCTCAAAATCCTGTACAAAATTCATCTTTTAACTGTCTGGCGGTTTTGCCTTCGGGCATTTGCTCACCTGTCATCGCCAAATACGTCGAGTAGCCACCCGGTATATGATTGGTATCAAAACCCTTTTGCTTCAAAATGCGCGTGGCGATATAACTTCTAATACCAACAGCACAATAAACGCTGATGATTTTATCTTTAGGCAATTCGTCTATCCTCTGGCGTAATTGATTTACCGGTATGTTCACCGCAGTTGGTATGCCCCCCTGCTTGAGTTCTGAAGGCGAACGGACATCAAGCAATAATACATTCGGGTCCGAAGGTTCGAAATCCTTCACCAAAGCCGTGCCGTCAAGTATGTTGCCCGCTGCGTAGCCGGCCATATTCACAGCGTCCTTGCCGCTGCCGTATGGCGGAGCGTAAGCTAATTCAAGCTCCTGCAAATCAAAAACGCTCATACCCGCGCGTATCGCGGTGGCAAAGACATCGATTCTTTTATCAACGCCGTCTTTGCCGATTATCTGTACGCCAAGCACTTTGCCGGCGGGTTTGCTGAATAGCATTTTTATGTGCATCTGCTGGGCACCGGGGTAATAACCAACGTGATTGGCTGGATGTATATAAACCTTTTCGTAGTCGATATCAGCTTTTTTTAAATCCTTCTCGGATGCCCCTGTCATACCAACGGTCAATTCAAAAACCTTCAAGATTGCGGTGCCTTGTGTGCCTTTGTATTTAACGTCCCGGCCGCAGATATTGTCGGCTGCTATCCTGCCCTGCTTGTTTGCCGGGCCCGCCAGCGGTACCAGACAAGACCTTTTTAACACAAAGTTCTGGACTTCAATTGCATCACCAATGGCAAAAATATCAGGGTCGCTGGTTTGCAGGCTCTCATTTACTTTTATTCCGCCGGTGCTGCCTATCTCCAAACCTGATTCTTTGGCCAATTTGGTTTCCGGCTTTACGCCTATAGCAAGCACAGCCATATCGCAGCAAACTTTCATGCCTGATTTTAAGTCAACAAACAATTTCGAATCACTCTCTTGAAAACCTGCTACTGCATCACTAAGCCATAATGCAACGCTCCGGCTCTGCAGATGCTCATGCAGAAGATTTGCCATTTCTTTATCAAGGGGAGGTATTACCTGGTCGAGCATTTCGACAATAGCAACGAGCAGGCCCTGTGCCCTCAGGTTCTCTGCCATTTCCAGGCCGATGTACCCACCACCTACAACTACCGCACGTTTCGGCTTCCGCTCTTCGATAAATTTACTGATTGCGTCTGCATTCGGTATGTTTCGCAGCGTGAATATCCGAGGCGACTCAATCCCCGGTATAGGCGGTCTCGCAGGTTCTGCACCGGGGGACAGTATTAACTTGTTATACTTTTCCGTATAGACATCCCCGGAGGATAAGTCCTTTATATTCAACTCTTTACGTTTGCGGTCAATTACCGTTACTTCACTGTTGACTCTAACATCGATGTTAAATCTGGCCTTAAATTTCTCCGGCGTTTGAACAAGTAAATCATCGCGGTTTTTTATTGTCTGGCCTATGTAATACGGCAGGCCGCAATTGGCAAACGAGATATACTTTCCTCTTTCGAATAATATTATTTCCGCCTCTTCGTCAAGACGGCGCAACCTCGCTGCTGCGGATGCGCCTCCGGCGACTCCGCCGACAATCAGAACTTTCCTTGCCATATAATAGTTCCTATCCTTTTAATTTGTATTCAGGTCTTTCAGACCAAGGCTAACGACTGTTACTTTTTATTTTCTGCTTCGAGTTGCCCTATTCGCTCTTTTATTTCGCCAAGGGCATCCTGGAAATAATCAGCCTGTTGTTTCAGGCCCGCAAGCTCCTGCTCGGCCGTCATTGCCGGGGCAAACGGCGCACCGCCATAAGCGTATGGGTCCACAACGCCGCCCCATGCAGGCCCGCCGAAACCGGCTCTTGCCCGTCCGAAACCTCGGCCTCGACCGCCGCCTCTTCCCCGGCCCCAGTAACCTCGTCCGCCGACTGGATTCATAACACCAGGTGCCGGATAGCCGGCACAGTAACCAACAGCTCTTCCTGTCATCGGTCCCATACCAGCAGGACCTGTTCCGTCTCCACGTGGCATAATAAATCTCCTTTCTTATAAGTTTTATTCGTTATAAGCTGCGACTTTGTTCTTCATCTATAAACCTATGTTTATATTATACGGCAATTATGGGCATATGCCCATAATAAATCCAGAAAAAACCGGCAAAAATGTGAGATTTTTTAAATAGTCCCCGTTTTTTGGGTGTTAAGGGGCTTACTGCTGTTGCCAGCGGGTTCTTAATTACAGTTTACAGCCAGTTCACGCCCTCTTTGCCTTTTAGCAGCATCTTGAAGACATCCCGCGTCATAGGAATATTATAGTCATAAGAGGCCAGAATACTCGAATCAGTAACATCAATAACCCTTACGGTCAGGTAAACCCTGTCCGAAGCTGCTGCATAGGTGCCGACGACTACTGCTCGCGCATTGTGCTTAGCACTGATGTCGGACAATTCACGACTGAGCAAAAATTCTCCCGAGCCTTCCTTGATAAAAACTGTCGTGCGCAGCTTCATCTCCATGGCGGTGTAGCCAAGCTGTTTGAACCGTGACGAGATTTGTTCGGAAACCATTCTGCCGAAAGTGGAAGACTGGCTCAAATCATCGACGTTGACAAGACTTGCGACCAGAAGAGGGCTGGTTTTGGGCATATCCTTCGGCAATTTTCCAATGAGGTATTCCGCGGCTTTATAATTAGCAGCGGTAACAACATCCTCATTCACATCGACAAGCCTTATATTGTTTGCAGCGGCAGCCAAAAGTACTTCGTGTTCGGCTTTTTCCCTCTCTGTGAGGTCCTTGAGCATTTCCATTTTGGCTTCATCACGGGCTTTGCGCAATTCATAGCTGTCGTATTTCGATTCAGAAATATCGAGAGCTGACTTTGTGGTTTTGGCAGGTGCATCGCCACAGCCGGCAATTACACAGCAAATCAAGACCAGTAATGTCGATTTCACAATATATTTAGCCATTGGGAACAGCCTCCATTATTTTTTATCATATTGTATAGATATTAATTTGGTTATGTCAAGTTTTTTCGAAAAGCTAAATGTTTAGCAGCCAACCGAAGCGACAGAAAATTCGTGCAATTAATACGGTTTCGGGCTAAAATCAGCAGCCAGAAAGTAATTATGAAGATAATAGCAGATGCAAATATTCCGTTTGTGAAGGATTGCTTCTCGTCCATCGGTGAAGTCGAGCTTTTTCCCGGCCGGCAGATAACACGAGACATTGTCGGTGATGCCGAGTGTTTATTGGTTCGCAGCGTAACAAGGGTGGATTCGGACTTATTGGCCGGCAGCAAAATCCGCTTCGTGGGGACAGCTACCATCGGTTTTGACCACATAGATATCGAATATCTGGCGAAAAATAATATAAATTTCGCATCGGCGCCGGGGTCGAACGCAAATTCCGCGGCGGAATATGTTATTGCGGGGTTGTTCGAAATCGGACGAAAATATAAAATAAAGCTGGAGGGTAAATCAATAGGCATTGTAGGCGTGGGCAATGTCGGCCGTAATGTTGCCAAGAAGTGTGCAGCATTGGGTATGAAGGTATTGCTGAACGACCCGCCTTTACAGCGAGCAAGCGGTGACGCTAAATATCTGCCTTTGGAAAAACTTCACGGCTGCGATTTCATAACGTTTCATA
The DNA here is from genome assembly GCA_028714255.1 of Phycisphaerae bacterium. GTDB lineage: Bacteria > Planctomycetota > Phycisphaerae > Sedimentisphaerales > Anaerobacaceae > CAIYOL01. Next base: position 161,304 of record JAQTMR010000001.1, read on the forward strand.
CGCCGTTGACCTTCGAGGGGATTGACAAGACTTTTCATTTAGCCGGTGAAAAGTTTTTCAAGTCACTAAAGGCTGGATGCGTTTTTTTTAATGCCTCTCGCGGCGGAGTTGTTGATACAGAGGCGCTGAAAGAATCGATTCGGTCAGGTCAACTGGAGACCACCATTCTTGACGTATGGGAGAATGAGCCGAATATCGATACCGGGCTTCTGGAAATGGTCGATATCGGCACGCCACACATAGCAGGTTATTCGCTGGACGGGAAAATCACAGGAATGATTATGATATACAACGCGGCGTGTGAATACTTCGGATTCAAGACGAAGTTCGATGTCGAGGATTTTTCACCTCAGCCGGACGTCCTGCAATTGAAGATAAATCCGAACAGCAGGGATGAGCAGGATTTGCTGCGTGGGGTTGTCGAAAAGATTTATAAAATCAGAGAAGATGACTCGAAGCTTCGGCTGATTTTAGATGTGCCGGCGGGAAAAAGAGGGAAGTTTTTCGATGATTTGCGAAAAAATTATTCTGTGCGAAGAGAATTTCAAAATACGGAAATAATAGCCACAGAGAACACAGAGGTCACAGAGAGTTTAAGTAGAAAGTTAGAAGGTATAGGATTCAAAGTTAAAAAGTGACAAATAATGCAAAAATAGTCGAATGGCCAAGGGGACGTCTGGATTTTTCAGCTGGCTGTGTCGTAATGGGGGTTTTGAATGTTACGCCGGACTCGTTCAGCGACGGGGGAAAGTTTCTCGACAGCAATAAAGCCATTGAGCACGGCCTGAAAATGGCTGCTGACGGCGCTGCGATAATAGATATTGGCGGGGAATCGACCCGGCCAGGCTCGGCTTCGGTGTCAACTGAAGAACAGATAAGACGGGTTGTGCCGGTAATAGAGGCGATTGCGAAAAAAGTCGGCGTACCGATTAGTATCGATACGCACAATTACGAGGTTGCCAAAGCAGCTATTGATGCGGGGGCGGCGATGATAAATGACATTACCGCCTTGAGCGATAAACGGATGGCCGAATTAGCAGCCGAGAGAAGCGTGCCGGTTGTCCTGATGCATATACAGGGGACGCCTGCAACGATGCAGATTGAGCCAAAATACAAAGATGTGGTTGGCGAGGTTCTCCTGTTTCTCTTGGAGCGGGCAAAGCTGGCGGAGCAATTCGGGATTGCTAAGAATATGATTTTTATTGACCCGGGGATTGGATTCGGCAAAACAACCGAGCATAATCTTTTGCTTTTGAGAGGTCTTGACAGGTTTGTCGATAGCGGCTATCGTATTTGCATCGGGACAAGCCGAAAGAGTTTTATCGGTAAGATAATCGGCAAGGAAAAGCCGGCAGAAAGAATATTCGGCACAGCGGCAACGGTGACTTTGTGTGCCGAGGCTGGAGTTTCGATTGTTCGTGTCCACGATGTAGCTGAAATGGTGGACGTGGTAAAAATAACAAATGCAGTAAAGAATATGAAGGTGTGATATGAGTATAAGCAGTCACTTAGGTATTATTTTGCTGATAATCGTCGGAACACTAACAATCATCGGCGTTGCCGTTATAGCTGCGATTGAAACAAAGCGGATGGAGAAAGGACAATCGTCCCTAATATCGAACCTGTCAAAAAAGAAAGACGATAAAGCGGAAGAAAAATCGTAATATAAGAAAGTCTTTTTAGATAAACTCTAAAGCGATTTTGAGAGCTTCGTCGGTATTTTTGACGAAGGCGAATTTGAGGCCTTTTTGGGCTTCTTTGGGGACTTCGGGGATGTCTTTCTTGTTACGTGCGGGCAGGATGACGGTTTTTATGCCTGCCTGTTTTGCAGCTAAGATTTTTTCCTTCAAGCCGCCAATCGGCAAGACCAAACCACGCAAGGTTATTTCACCGGTCATTGCGACATCGGGCCGAACTGCTTTTCCCAATAACAATGAAACCAGCGAAGTGAACATTGCTACGCCTGCGCTTGGACCGTCTTTGGGAATAGCTCCTGCGGGGACGTGGATGTGATAGTCGAATTTTCTGAATCTGTCAGGTTCGATATTCAGTTTCTTGGCGTTTGCTTTTACGACTGAGAAGGCGGCCTGTGCGCTTTCCTTCATAACATCTCCGATATGACCTGTAAGCTGCAAGATTCCCTTGCCGGGCATAGAGGCAGATTCGATAAAAAGCAGCTCTCCGCCGACCGGTGTAAAAGCAAGTGCTGTTGCGACGCCGGGTATTCCTGTTCGCAGTGCCAATTCGGATTCGAATTGCGGCGGGCCGAGGATTGCTGTGAGGTCTTTTTTGCCGATAGCAGCTTTTCTTCTTTTAGATTTCGCAATCTGGGTGGTGACGGCCCTGCAAACAGCGGCTATATTCCTTTCGAGGTTTCGGACTCCTGCCTCACGAGTGTAATCGCGAATTATCGCGTGGGCTGCTTCGTCTTTTATGGTCAGGTTAGTCTTCTTCAGGCCGTGCTCTTTCAACTGACGCGGAATGAGATATTTTTTCGCGATTTTAAGTTTCTCATTTTCGGTGTAGCCCGGCAGCTCGATAACTTCCATTCTGTCGCGCAGCGCCGGCGGGACCGGCTCGGTATAATTCGCCGTGCCGATGAACATAACAGAGGACAAATCGAATGGCTGGTCAAGATAATGGTCTGAGAAGCTGAAATTCTGCTCCGGGTCGAGAACTTCCAATAGCGCGCTCGAAGGGTCACCCCTGAAATCAGCGCCGATTTTGTCCAGCTCATCGAGCATAAATACGGGATTTCTACTCTGGCACTTTCTCAACTCTTGCAGGATTCGGCCCGGCAAGGCGCCGATGTAGGTTCTCCGATGTCCGCGAATATCAGCTTCGTCTCTTATTCCGCCGAGCGATATGCGGATGAATTTTCTCTCCATCGCACGAGCGATGGATTTCCCGAGCGATGTTTTACCAACACCCGGCGGGCCGACAAAACAAAGTATAGGGCTTTTGCCTGTGGGATTCAGCTTGCGGACGGCGAGAAATTCGAGGATGCGTTTTTTTACCTTCTTCAGGTCGTAATGGTCGGCGTTGAGTATTCGCTCGGCCTTGTTGATATCCAGCCGGTCTTTTGTTTCGACCGACCATGGCAGTTCGCAAACCCAGTCCAGATATGTTCGGATAACGCTGTATTCGGGTGAAGCAGGAGGTATTTTGCTCAATCTATCGAGTTCACGAATCGCTTCGGCCTCGACTTTTTCGGGCATCTTGGCTTTTTTGATACTTTTGTCGATTTGCTTTAACTCTTCTGTCTTCAGGTCACCCTTGCCAAGCTCGGACTGGATGGCTTTTAGCTGTTCCTGTAAGAAGTATTCGCGCTGATTTTTGTCCACGGCCTCTCTTACCCGGCCCTGGATTTTATGACTAAGTTCGAGGACTTCCAGATTAGCCGCCAGAGCAGCGGATATTTCTTCAAGGCGTTTGGCAGCGTCAAGCTGCTCAAGCAACTGCTGTTTTTTGTCGGTCTTAAGGTTCAGGTTGGCCGCGAGGAAATCTGCCAGAGCAGAAGGGTTTTCTATATTTTCCAGCAGTACTGATGCCTCTTCGGGGATATTTGGACTTAATCCTATGACTCGATTTGCCGTCTGGCGGACGCTGACCATAAGCGCCTGGAGTTGTTTTGTCATCTTTGTATGGACACGGAGCGGCCGAACCAAGGCCCTTAGATACGGCTCCGTGGCTACCGATTTAACGATTTTGAAACGGACTATGCCGTGGACTATGATGTTAATCGAACCTTGCGGAATTTTTATTACTTTCAGGACCGATGCGACTGTACCAACGGAGTAGATATCGTTAAAATCCGGATTGTCGGTTTCAGGGTTGTGCTGCGTAACAAGGCCTATGAGGGAGCCACTGGGTTCGATGTCGGCAAGCAGATTTTTACTTCTCTGACGTCCGACTGCCAACGGCATTACCGTACCCGGATAGGCAACTATATTTCGAATCGGCAAAATACCGATTGTGTCCGGCAGCTTGAGTTGGTGGTTCTGCTCATGCAATTCTGCGTTCTCGTCGTGTAAATATCGCTCAAGGCCTATGGGGTCTTCTACGGCCGATTCGATAGGCCAACCGCTACCTGCAAATAATAAATTCATGAAGTTATCCGGCATTCTATTAATATCGGTTATTTTTAGAACAAGATATGATAATAAATGATTAAAGGAACTAATACAAAAATAATAAAGCCGGTTTTGGTACAGTAAAACCGGCTACGCGGCATACAAACCCCAATATTGACGGCCCTGTTATCATCCCGGAATCTATTCCGTGAAGTGTTCAAAAAAAAGCCCCAACCACAAATACGGGTTGGGGCATTAAATCTTTTTAGACTGTGACGCGATAACGAACTTACAAATTATTTTCGCCGTTGTCTTCTTCGCCGCCTCTCGGGTGGGCGTGTTCGTAAACCTCTTTTAGCTTTTTCGTAGTAAGATGCGTATAGACCTGAGTGGTCGAAAGCGACTGATGACCAAGCAACTCCTGAACGCTTCTCAAATCAGCGCCATTATTCAACATATGCGTTGCGAAGCTATGCCGCAATGTATGGGGACTAATTGAGATGTCCAGGCCGGCCAGTTTGAGATATTTGTCCATCTTGCGGCGAACACTGCGGGCACTAAGGCGCCGGCCATGCTTGTTAACGAAAAGAACTTTCGAATCGAAATTCGGCGTGCTCTGCGCCCTTTTATTTCGGAACTCCATATAGTGCTGAATCACCTGCAAAGCAGAGGTGCCTATGGGGACAATTCTTTCCTTTTTGCCTTTTCCCCTGATATGCACCACTTCACCGAGGAAGTCCACATCGTCCATATTTAAAGCGACAAGCTCGCTGACTCTCACGCCGGTGCTGTAAAGCGTTTCCATAATAGCCCTGTCCCTCGCACCAAGCCAGTTGTCCATTGGTGGTATCTCGAGCAGTCTTTTTACCTCTTCGTATTCGAGGAAGCGAGGCAGCTTTTTCTCCTGCTTGGGAGTTCTAACCGCCATAACAGGATTGGATGTGAGCTGATTTCTTTTAACAAGGAACTTGTAGAAGCTGCGCAACGTAGCAAGTTTCCGTGCTATGGTTGCCTTGGAATATTGTTTCTCATTCAGAAAGGCCAGATATGCCCTGACGGAATTGACATCTACCGAAAGAAGCAGCTGGTCCAGCCTGATACTTGTCTGCGTAGCCACAGCGGTAGCGGTGCCCATCTGGTGTCCGCCCGCCGAGATATGCTCCTCGGCGTGCAGGCCGCTGTCAGAGCCGCCGACAAGGAACTGGCTAAACTGCTCCAGGTCCGCACCATAACACTTGGCCGTATGCGGGGAAAATCGCTTTTCAAATTTCAGGTAATTCAAAAAATCATGGACAATTACGTTTTCTTCCATAATCACACCTACCTATTCAAATGGTCTTTATTTAGAATCTTGTAAAATAAAAGTTTTCTTAACTTTTCAAAATCGCCGGTTACACCTGTGAGACTACTGCGTTTGGGAATCCCCCTGCAAAATGGGGTTCTCTTCGCCTAAAATATTGTCTGCCTGATTAATGAGCGATTGTGCCAGTTTGAAACTAAGCACTGCCGCATCAAACCAATCGAAATTCGTCCGTTTATCCTTTACCTGTTCGACCAGGGCATCGAGAAGCTTATCTTCACTTCCGCTATCGTAACGGAATATAAACTTCTCTGTTCCTTTGTTTAAAACCAATTGCTGCTTCTTTTTTTTCACCGCTGAATTTCCACAAATGCCCAAATTTTTTATCGGTCTAAAAGTCGATAACTCATCCGGCTGCAGCTCAATGCCTATGCCGAGACGAGCAACTGAATTCCGATTTTCTCGCTAAACGTGATAAAATCGAAGCTTTAGAAAACGCTACAACGCTTTTATCGGCCAATAAGACATCCGTCTTTACAAAATTGGATATGAATTCGGCAAATTAGGAACAAAACCGCTAAATTTTTATTGGTCTGTCCCAACCGGCAGGAACTTGTCTATCCTTAGACTACTTTGACACCGCTCAGAATGCGTTAATTTGCCTTGAAAAAGGTTATCCCGCCCTTTCTCTCGGAATCAAGACCCCCATGTTGTTGTAGGAAAACAATATATTTTAAGGCTTCATTTCGGCTCATGCCCAGAGCCGAGCATATGTCACTCAGCGAACAAGGCCTGCGTTTCAGCATTGATAACAGGGCTTCTGCCTTATCTCCAACTTGTCTGGTCTGGTGCGGCAGCGCAAAATCAGCTATAACTTCGCAGTTCTCCCCCAACTTCTCGGCTATTGCCTGCAACTTTTTGGCATCGAGACTTTTGATGCCAGGTTCAGCTGTAGGACGCACGGCTGTATTAAGCTGAACCTTATCGGGACGGATACGGCCTATGGCACTTTTGATTTTTGCAATCTGCTCATTATCAGTATTAAAACCCTCGATAATAAACACTTCGAGCCATATCCGACCGGTGAATTCTTTTCTAAATGCGCATAAACCTGAAATCAGCTCTTCAATACTTAATCCGGGATGCGGACGATTTATCCGCTGGAAGGCTTGTTCGTCTCCAGCATCCAGGGAAGGTAAAACCACATCGGCCTTTGCGCAATCCGCCCGAACATCCTGTTTGCACAGCAGTGTGCCATTGGTTAATATGGCCACAGGGATATTGGTTATTTTCTTTATGCCGTCTATAAGCTCTCCGAGTCGAGAGTTCAATGTCGGCTCGCCGGAACCGCCGATAGTAATGAAATCAGCCTCTAACCCCTCGGCTAATTTGTCTCTAAGCTCAGCCAAAATCGCCTCAACCGGCACGAAGTCGCCGCGTCGAAGGGTCTTTTGGGTGGTTCCGCCGAGCTGGCAATAAACGCAGTCCAGCGTGCAGACCTTAAACGGCACAACATCGATACCGAGACTTCGCCCCAGCCGACGTGAAGGCACCGGGCCATAAAGATATTTTTTTTTCTCGACCATTTTTATCTACTTTCGCACGACCTCGGATATTTTTTTGCACACGCACAATAAATCTTCGAGCCAGGCGATAGGCATAATGCAGGCGGCATCTGATTTTGATTTTTTAGGCTCGGTGTGCACCTCGACAAAAAGTCCATTCGCACCGGCGGCAACCGCAGCTTTGGCAAGTATCGGAGCCATCTCTCGTCGGCCCGCGCTCGCATCGCCGAGTCCGCCGGGCTGTTGGGTGCTATGCGTCGCATCGAAAACAACCGGACAACCCAACTTCTTCATAGTATCAATGGCGGTCATATCGTTGACAAGCCGATTGTAGCCAAAAAATGTTCCCCGCTCGGTAAGTATTATTTTTTCGTTTCCGCAGGCGCGAACCTTTTCCAGCGCATTTTTCATCTCATCGGGCGAAATGAACTGGCCCTTCTTGATGTTTACGGGTTTTCCAGTCTGCCCACAGGCACAAAGCAAATCAGTCTGCCTGCACAAAAAGGCTGGCACCTGCAGACAATCAACAACTTTACTGACAACGCCGGCCTGCCCCGGCTCGTGCACATCGGTCATAACAGGCAAACCAGTCTCCTTGCGAACTGCGGCAAGAATCTCCAGCCCTTTCTCCAGACCGGGTCCGCGAAAACTGCTTATGCTGGAGCGATTGGCCTTGTCGAAACTCGCCTTGAAAATTATTTCCACACCGCTTTTGGCGGCGATTTTGACAAGCTGCTCGGCAATACCAAGACAAACATCTTTGCTTTCAATAACACAAGGCCCCGCTATTGCAAACAAAGGCGCATCCAAACCAATATCAACATTACCAATTTTGAATTTCATTATCTTCATATATTCAATCTCATCCCAATGCTCTGATAATCCTTGTCCTTATCCCTGCGGGCTTTGCGCCTTCCGGAACAATACAATTTACCGCCTGCGGTATCACTTTAATCTGCACCGGCAACGCAGGGCCGGGGTCACCATCAATTTCAGTATCTATACCGGTACTCTGCGAACTTACAGAAATCTCCTTGCCCTTACGATAGATAACGTCTGAACAACCAACGTCCCGCTTGAAAACCGTAAATATCGAATGCTTGGCCAGATGCAAACGGGATGCACATTTATAAATACATACATCCAGCAACCCATCGCTGAAATCGGCATAGTGCAGTATCTGAAGCCCTACTGCGTATCTCGAGATATTCCCGACAAAAACCAGGCCGGGGCCGTCGAAAATTTCTTCGCCGTCCACTATGACTTTCATCGCTTCGAATTTGTAATCCCAAAACGTCCTCCACATCGGCCAGAAGTAATCGAAGTAATCTATATGTCCCTTGCGCCGCTCGCTGACGCGTCTGACCACCTGGCCGTCGAAACCGAAACCGGCTATCGAAGTAAAACATTTTCCGTTTACATTTCCCAGGTCCAAAGGCCGAATGAACCAGCCCTCGAACGCCTTTATTATTGTTTCTAATTTTTCATCAAAACCTAATTCATTTGCCAGCAAATTCTCCGTCCCGCCGGGTATTATCAGCAACGGCTTGTCGCTGCCTTCCAGTCCGTGCGCAACCTCTCTGATGGTGCCGTCGCCGCCGACAACTACAACCATCGCACAATCGTAATCCACAGCCACATCCGTGGCCACTTCACAGGCATTGGCCAAGGAAGTAGTCAGGCTGACCTTGACTTTGTATCCTTTTTTCACAAGGTATTCCTCGAACTGTCGGCAGACCAGCTTTCGACCGGTCGCACCGGATTTGGGATTTACGATATAGGCAATATATCCGTCGTCTGGTTTCATGTTCTAATTTTTTATAAAAGAGCCTCTGTTTCCTCCCTGCCGGATTCTCGCAGTTTTTCCTCCATCAACGACGCATAACTTTCCGAAACAATCGGCAAATCCGACATATCTAACCTCCTCTGCACATCAGCTATTTTTTGCTCATCAGGTCCTTCTATCTCAACGAAAGTGCCTAACAACGGCAATTCATCCAGAGCCACTTCGCACCCGCCGAACTGCCAGGTTCGACGTTTTTTCTCGAACACAATCGCTTTATTATAGCCTATCTGTAAAAGCAGTTTTTCTACCGAATCGCCGTTTTTAATTTCAATCTCTATCTCCTGCCTCTTTTTGAACTGGTTCTTTTCCTTCGCGCCTTTATAAATCAAAAAAAATCTTTCGCTTTCACCGGCAAGCCGCCGCCGCAGCCGAAGGCATCGGTCGCCTTTTTTAAGAGTTGCGTTTGTATCATCAAAATAGGTATCTCTCTGCAGCTGCTCCTGCCTGAATTCGGCACCAAGGCTGTCCAGCTTTTCCGCTATTTCCTTCAGCGAATCGACTTTTATTTTTGCTTCGATTTCGATATGCATTTGGCAATCACTGAATTCAAAATGGGTCTTTTTAGAGCTGGGCCTTTATCGCATCCAGCCGTTTTTTTGCGCCCGCCTGTTCACCTTCAGAATCAAAAAACTTGCTCAGTTTATCACAGGCATATTCGCTGCAATACGCACAATTCTCAAGACCCTTTTCACTTGCGCATTTCTTTATTTGGCAGTTCCGGCAATCGGAATACAATCTTCCGCTCTGTACTTTGCACCCGTCGCAGTCAGTAATTTCTTCTACCCGTTTTTCTTCGCCGAGGTATTTCTTGATAGCGATGACAATCTGCTCCCTCATTTCCCTTTGTTTTTCAGGATTTTTTTCTCTCGTCGCAAGATAAATCTGGCACGTGACACAATTTAGCCCGCAATATGCAATCATTTCCGGAGACATCTTTTCACTTGCTCCTTTTTTGGACTGATTATTACAGCCGAGAAGACCAAGACCTCCCACTGCCAGTCCTGCCGCTGTGCCCGCCCCACGCACAAGAAAGCATCTTCTACTGCATCCACCGCTCATTGCGAAGACTCCTTTCTAAACGACAATATTAACCAGCCGGGACTTGATGATAATAATTTTTCTGGGTTCTTTTCCGCCCAAGGCTTTTTTAACATTTTCACAGGCCAGGGCCTTTTGTTTTATCTGTTCTTCGTCCGCATCTGCGGCAACAACTATTTTGTCTTTTATCTTACCATTAACCTGAATCGCCAGTTCAATCTCTCTTTCTTTTATAAGCTCTTTATCGTATTCCGGCCAGGGCTGATAGGCCAAAGTATCCGTATGGCCCAACCTCTCCCAAAGCTCTTCAGCAATATGTGGCGCAAACGGAGCAAGAACCATAATAAACTTTTCAATAGCAGCTTTAGGCCTGATTTCCTGTTTGCTCAGGTGATTTACAAAAATCATCATCTGGCTGATAGCGGTATTAAAACCAAAACATTCAATATCATTGCCAACTTTCTTAATAGTCTGATGCAGCAATCGCAGTGTTGCCTCGTCAGCATCGGCATCTTTGACCGCTTCGGCAAGCTCTCCGGTATCCTCATCAACAATCATTCGCCAGACTCTTTGCAGGAACCGATATACGCCCTCAACACCCTGCATATTCCAAGGCTTTGTTGCCTCCAACGGCCCCATAAACATCTCATAAAGCCTTGTCGAATCGGCGCCGTAATCGGCAACGACCTTGTCCGGATTAACGACATTGCCCCGGCTCTTGCTCATCTTTTGGCCGTCCCCGCCTAAAATCATCCCCTGATTAATCAGCTTTTTAAACGGCTCTTTGGTGCTGACGTAACCGAGGTCGTAAAGAAGCTTGTGCCAGAACCTCGCGTATAAAAGATGCAATACCGCATGCTCTGCGCCGCCGATATACAAATCAACCGGCATCCAGTATTTTTCTTTTTTCACGTCCCAACCCTGCTGAGCATTTTCCGGGTCAAGGTAACGCAGATAATACCAGCAGCTTCCCGCCCATTGAGGCATCGTATTGGTTTCACGCTTTGCCACCGAACCGTCAGGCATCGTGACATTGACCCAATCCGAGATATTAGCCAGCGGCGACTCGCCTGTGCCGCAGGGTTTATAGTTCTTAACTTCCGGCAACTCCAAAGGCAAATACTGTTCTGTCAGTGTAACGATACCATCTTTAGTGTGCAAAAGCGGGAAAGGCTCACCCCAATATCGTTGCCTGCTGAAAAGCCAGTCGCGCAGCTTATAATTAACCGCCTCTTTGCCGAGACCTTTTTCAGCGAGCCAGTTTGTAATCTGCTCTTTAAATTTTGCCGTTGGCAGGCCGTTAAATTCCCCGCTATTTATCGCGATACCATCACCCGCGAAGCACAACTTACCTTCTTTTACAAGTTTTGTCTGCTCAGCGTCTTCCGGCTCGACAACCTGGATAATTTCAAGATTAAACTTTTTCGCGAACTCGAAATCGCGGTCATCATGCGCGGGAACCGCCATAATCGCGCCGGTACCGTAACTGATTAAGACATAATCCGCAATCCAAACCGGTATTTTTTCATTGTTGACAGGATTGATTGCATAAGCGCCCGTAAATTCGCCTGTTTTTTCTTTGGCTAAATCTGTCCTGTCGAGGTCACTTTTACGAGCGGCGTCTTCACGATACTTTTTAACTGCATCTTTTTTATCCTTTGTTGTGATGACATCCACAAGAGGATGTTCCGGCGCAAGCACCATATAGGTAGCGCCAAAGAGCGTATCAGGCCGGGTAGTAAAAACACGAATGTTTTCGTTGAAACCGTCAACTTTGAAATCGACTTCTGCACCGATGCTCTTGCCAATCCAGTCTGTCTGGAGCTTTTTGATTGATTCGGGCCAATCAGCCTCGGCCAAATCGTCGAGCAGCCGTTCAGCGAATTTGGTTATTCGCAGCATCCACTGCCGCATCGGCTTTCTGATTACAGGATGTCCCCCTCGTTCACTTACTCCGCCGATTACTTCTTCATTAGCCAGAACTGTCCCCAGAACCGGACACCAGTTCACCGCCATTTCGCCCTCATAAGCAAGACGATACTCATCTATATATTTTTGTCTCTCGGTCTTGCTCAAACCGGCTGGAATCGGCAACTGCTCAATCGGCTTTGCCTTCTGCTCAGCCTCGTCGAAGTAGCTATTGAAGAATTTCAAAAATATCCACTGCGTCCATTTGTAATATTTCGGGTCGGTGGTATTAACTTCCCTGTCCCAATCATAACTAAAACCAAGCGATTTGATTTGCCGGCGCATACCATCGATATTTTTCTGCGTCGTTTGCGCCGGATGTGTTCCGGTTTCAACAGCATATTGCTCCGCGGGCAGACCAAACGCGTCCCAGCCCATAGGGTGCAGTACGTTAAAGCCTTTCATCCGCTTATAACGGGCCATAATGTCACTGGCCGTATAACCTTCCGGATGGCCGACGTGCAAACCGGCTGCGCTGGGGTAAGGAAACATATCGAGAACGTAATACTTGGGCCCTGAGTTGTCGCCATCTTTGGCCTTAAAAGTTTTGTTCTCTTCCCAGAACCGCTGCCACTTCTTTTCAATCTCGTTAAAATTATAACCGCCTTTTTTCTCGTCCATCATTTCCTGCTCTACCGTTTCATATCTGCCAGTATTATCCTCTCGAATGAGGACAGGTGTTATCGCTGCAGCCGAAGCATTTTTTTGATTGTCCTTCTTTGACCTGCGCTGAAAATACCGAAATCTGTTTTGTCAACTCACTGCTGCCGCAATGCGGACAGACCCTCGACTGTTTGCTGTCTCGCAGCTCAAGAAATTCGCTTATCTTATTACACTTAATACACTTATATTCGAAAATCGGCATATCAAGCCCTTATTAATAAAAAAATCGGGGTGACTGGATTCGAACCAGCGACCTCTGCGTCCCGAACGCAGCGCTCTAGCCAAACTGAGCTACACCCCGAAAACCACGGCCCAAAATATAACATAAATGTTCCAGAATTACAACAAGCCTTCAATCTACATTTAAAATACCGGCCAATTTCTTCTTTTCCCAGGAACCTCGAGTGCTTTTGAGGTATAATTCCCGCTGTGCGGCAGAAGACCTGTCCGGATGAGATTCGTTATAAACCAATCTCCAGGGGCCATTTTGTTGAGTGTATTTCCCTCCCCGTTTGGTATTATGTTCGTTAATCCTCCGAGTCAAGTTGTCAGTGTGGCCAATGTAAAGTTTATTTGTTTTAAGACTATGAAGTATATACACGTAATACATGAGCACACACTCGTGGGATTATAGCAAAACCAGCGACCTTCCCCAAGGGACGCTCTAGCCAAACTGAGCTACACCCCGAAAAATATCGAAGCTAAAAGCATAGCACATAATTTCCCGAATTGCAAGTTACAATAGGTTGACAGGGTCTATATCTATGGCGACCTTGACCGCCGGGCGAACCTGGCCAATGCAGGCCCGCAGACTCGTAAATAATCGCTGTACAGTCTCCGCCCGCGGCGCCTGGATAATTATCTGCATCCTGTGGAACTGCTGTATCCTGCTTATCACCGCCGGCATCGGCCCCTTGACAGTTACTTTCAGACCGTCCCGTTTTATAATATTATCTATTTTCCCCCGTATCGCATTAGAGGCGGTCTGGAGTCTGTCGAAATTTCTGTCCCGCATAATCATCCCGGCCATCCGCCAGAACGGCGGCAAATTACAAGCCTTGCGATGCTTTAATTCCTCTTTGATAAACCCGTCAAAATCATTCTTGAGCGCAAACTGTATCGCAGGCTGGCCAGGCAAAAATGTCTGAAGAAATACTACGCCTTCTTTAGCAGAGCGTCCCGCCCGGCCGGCTACTTGAGAAATCAACTGGAAAGTCCGCTCGTTCGCCCTGAAATCCGGCAGATAAAGCGACGTATCGGCGCTGATAATGCCCACCAGCGTCACGTTCGGAAAATGCAGACCCTTTGCCAGCATTTGCGTCCCGGCCAATATATCTATTTTGCCTTCGCTAAAGTCTCTTAGAACCCGGTAATAGTCTCCCCCTGCCATAGAATCGCTGTCAACACGTGAGATATGTGCCCTGGGAAATTTTCCTGCCAGCTCACCTTCCAGCCGCTGCGAACCAAACCCAATCATTGCGAACCCGCCTTTGCATACAGGACACTTCTCCGGCACAAGCGTCTGCGCCCCGCAATGGTGACAGATTGCGAAACCGTAATCGATGTGTTTACCTGTAACCGTTCGCATTCGGCCGGTGTCCCGCTGTGGCGATTTATGAAACGTCAATGTTACATCGCAATTCCGGCAGCGCAGCGTATATTTGCACGATGGACAAAACACAAAATTACTGTAACCGCGCCTGTTCAAAAGCAAAATCGCCTGCTCACCCCTGGCGAGCACTTTCTCCAGTTGCTCGGCAAGCGGCTCGGAAATCAAATTTACACCTTCCTTTGAGTGAAACTCATCCCGCAAATCGACGAGTCTCATTTCAGGAAAGGCAAGATTCATCACCCTTTTCGGCAAACGCACCAGACCGAAATGCTTTTTGCTTTGGCTGTTAAACAGTGTCTCCAGCGACGGCGTAGCGCTTCCTAAAATGCAATGAGCGTTTGATAACTGCGCCCGCTTTATCGCTACGTCACGCGCATTATATCGAGGAGCCGTATCCTGCTTGAAGCTCGGCTCATGCTCTTCATCTACAACAATAAGGCCGAGCTTCGACAATGGCGCAAAAACCGCCGAGCGGGCGCCAATAACCACATCTGCTTCGCCGCTCCTTATCTTATGCCACTGCACGTTGCGCTGAGCAGCAGTCAGGCCCGAATGCATCACCGCTATTTTTTCGAACCTTGAGCTGAACCGCTGAACGGTTTGAGCGGTAAGGGCGATTTCCGGAAGCAGAACAATAGCGTTTTTGCCCTTTTGCAAAACCGACTCAATCGACCTTATATAAAGCTCCGTCTTGCCGCTGTCGGTAACACCGTGCAAAAGCGTAACGCCGAACACACCTGAATCTATCTCGGCGTTGAAATGGGTCATCGCCTTCTGCTGGTCCCCGTTTAATACGACCCTGTCGGTTTTTACCACCATCCCCGCGGGAATAACAGGCAAAGACTTTAATACAGTCTTGCGCACTATTTTAATGACCTGCTTCTCGGCCAACTTCTTTATAACAGCATTTGTGCAGCCAACCTCCGTCAGCAAATCCTGCAATTCCAAAGCCGAGGCTGAATTAAAAGCGTTCTTCCCCTTCAAGTATTCGACAATCTGTTTTTGTTTCCTGCCCCTTAATTTCCCGATTGTCTCCTCGACACCGTCGGCAAGATAAATTTGTTTTTCTGTTTTGGCGCCCGTTCCTTTTTTCACCGCCCCCGGCACCATCGCGGAAAGAACCTGACCAAGGGGACAAACATAATAACCGCTAATCCACCTCGCCAGCTCCAACAAGGCAGCATCCAGCAAAGGCTCTTTATCAATTACCCCGTGAATTCCTTTTAATTTAAATTCTTTTTTCTTTCTCTGTGGCCCTCTGTGTTCTCTGTGGCCAAAATCAACTTCGACACAAAAACCTTTTTCGAGTTTATTGCTTCTGCCGAACGGAGCTTCAACCCGCTGTCCAGCTTCAATAGGCCAAAGCTTGTCGGGTACAAGATAATCGAACTCGGTATCTACACCCACCTCGAACGCCACACGGATAATATGACTACAAACCGCCCCTTTGTCATTCCCGCGAAAGCGGGAATCCACTTCCTCAAACAAACTATCTGTATCGAATCTGACCATAGTTTGCCGGTGTTTTTCAGCAAAATTTCTCTTTAGCTATATACGGCATTATCCCCTTGACGCCACTAACAAGGCCGCTATAATCGAAATCGCTTTTTCATTTTAGCCCCTGCTTTTTCCTTTTCTCCTCCCTCAACAAAGCAGGGGCTTTTTCGCAGGCCCTTTACCTGTACCTACGTGACTTAAATACGCCTTATTCCTTCGAGTTCGTCTTTAAATGCTTCAAATGTTCTTCCGCAACACGCTTAGTATTGCTGGCAGCACGCCAGGCTGCCCTGTCTTTTTAGTATAAAGCGATAACAACTTTCTCTCGTCCCTTGGCAATTTCATGATAATTCCTTCCAAGCAAATCTTTCTTCATCCTCTGGTTTCTTTGCTTTTTGCGGGATCTTCTTGATCTTTTTTAATCATAAAAGCCAAGAACAATCCATCTTATCAGTTTATAAACAGACAATCCAACAAGCCAAATAGTAACCAATGTGCAAAAAAAACCAATAACCCCGCCCGCTAAAAATGCTAACACGCATATGCTTTCCATTCTTTCCTCTGACAAGTTTACCCAAAATCCATTTCTCAACTCTCTAATTTCTTCTTCTGCAGTTTGTTGTACTAGGTCGGAGAACATTCCCTGACCGCGTGGTTCTTTTACAAGTACAGCACTTTTTGGCATCCACTTTTTTTTAGGAGTGGTCGCCATTTCATCCAATGTTTTGCGCTCACCTTCTTTTTTAAATTCATCAGGAGGAACCGAGAAATCGAGGCCTTTCAGTGCCTTGGGTGGTAGAATACCATATTTCTCTTTATACTGTCCTTCCTTCCACTGTAAGTAACTTCGTGCATTATCACGCTCATCGAGAACTAACCCAACGGCGCAAAACGCGCAAAAGATAGCGCCGACTACAGACAAAACAAGTGTAATCCTCCAAAATCCACGCTTTAGATTCATAGTATATCACTCCTTTCCCAACTTTGTTTCCGCTTAGTATGCCTTTAACCGCCATTTCCAAAACAAACTGTTAACCTGATATTTACTCATACATGATATTTTTGATTTCATCGAAGTCCTTACACAATTTCGCGACTTTTTCATCTACTCTTTCGGGATTTACATTGTTGTCATAACGGAATCTATCACTACAAAAATAATAACCTTCTCCGAAATATTTGAGAATCTCGATAATGCCTGCTGAATACACCACAGGTTCACAAACGCTTTTGAAACAATTCTTGCTTATGTACCCTAATCTATACAATGACAAGGCATTAAGGAGATAGTGGCTCACATTACGATAAGCATCAGTCATTGCATCATCCACAGACGGTTTCATTCCTAACCTATTTTCGGTTGCCTCTCGATTTTTCTCCATCTTCTCCAGCTCGGGGATATATTCCTCGATTTTAATTACATCATCCTGCATATTTTCAGAAAAACCCTCTTTAACCAAGACAAGAAACAACTGGCCTTCCGCAGACAGCTTGGTTTCTTTCGCACTCTCGGCGGCCGCTTTGGCACTCTTTTTAGCAAAACAAGCAGTTATAGCAGCAACTATAGCAGCCGCCACGGTCGCAACAGCAGCTATTGAAGAAGCAACAAATGCCCCAATTACAATTTCATCAGGGACCATTCTTATCGGCAATGGTTTTTCATCATGGGCCATGACCCTCACCGACAGTCCCTGCTCCGATGTTACGTTAGTTTCGGTCTTGAGTTTCATCGCTGTCGGCCCTTTACCGCTGCAGCCGGCGAGCAAACAAGCCAGCGCCACAAGAAAAATTGTTTTTCCCATTTTTACTTTACCCCTTAATTCTATCTTCGCCTGCGATTGTCCCACTTTGAAACAGCTATGTCAACAATGCCTTTCTCTTGAGTTTTACAGCTTCCACGCGTAGAATAAATTGTTTTGAGGCTGTCGAATGGGAATATTCAAACTAAATAGTTCGTTTAGCCCGGCTGGTGACCAGCCGCAGGCAATAGAGCGGCTAACAGAAGGTCTGCGTGCAGGTAAGCAATTCCAGACCCTGTTGGGCGTTACCGGCAGCGGCAAGACATTCACAATGGCCCAGACGCTGGCCAACTTCGACCTGCCAGTTCTGGTCATATCGCACAACAAGACATTAGCCGCCCAGCTCTATGAGGAATTCAAGGAGTTGTTTTCGGAAAATGCCGTCGAGTATTTCGTAAGCTATTACGATTACTATCAGCCGGAAGCCTACATCCCGCAGCGAGATATTTACATAGAGAAAGACGCCTCGAAAAACGCCGACCTTGACCGGCTCCGCCTTTCCACAACTACGAGCCTTTCGACAAGAAACGATTGTATCATTGTTGCCTCTGTCTCCTGTATTTTCGGCCTCGGCTCACCTGAAGACTACAAAGCCTCGGTAGTAGCCGTGCGAACAGGTGATAACATCAACAGAAACGACCTGCTCGGAAGATTTGCAGACCTGCAATACAACAGGAATGACATCGATTTTGCCAGAGGGACATTCCGCGTCCGCGGCGACGTGGTTGAGCTATACCCTTCTTATGAAACATTTGCGGTCCGTTTTGAATTCTTCGGCGATTGTATTGAAAAAATCAGCTATATAAATCCGATATCCGCAGAGATTTTGGCGGTCGAAGAGCAGGTTTTCATTTATCCGGCTCAGCACTATATTATGCCCGCCGACAAAATTGATTCGGCCATAGAGAGCATAAAAGCCGAGCTGAAAGAACGGCTGCAGCAATTCAACCAGCAAGGCAAACTGCTCGAGGCCCAAAGGCTGCAGGCGCGAACAATGTACGACATTGAAATGATGCAGGAGGTCGGCTACTGCAGCGGGATTGAAAATTATGCCAGGCACCTTGCGGGCCTGACGCCCGGAGCCAGACCTTACACTCTGATTGACTACTTCCCGAAGGATTTTTTATTATTCATAGATGAATCGCACGTTACCATACCGCAACTGCGGGCGATGTGGGCAGGCGACAGAAGCAGAAAAAATGTTCTGGTTGAACATGGCTTCAGACTGCCCAGCGCATTGGATAACAGACCTTTACAATTCGAAGAGTTCGAGGAAAACCTGGCTAAAGTTATTTTCGTGTCCGCAACGCCCAGCGAGTTCGAACTTGAAAAATGCAATCACGAGGTCATCGAGCAAATCATAAGGCCGACCGGACTGGTGGACCCTCCGATTTTCGTTCACCCGGCCGGCAACCAGGTTCAGCATCTGCTCGGCGAAATCGAAAAACGGGTCAAAGTCAAAGAGCGAATCCTCGTTACGACCCTGACAAAAAGAATGGCAGAAGACCTTGCGAGCTTTATTTCAAAGAAAGGTTTCAAGTGTCGCTATCTGCACAGTGAAATCGATACGCTTGAAAGAATCAAGATACTACACGACTTGCGTAACGGCGAATTCGACGTGCTCGTAGGAATCAATCTGCTGCGCGAAGGCCTCGACCTTCCGGAGGTCTCAGCCGTGGCAATCCTCGACGCAGACAAGGAAGGGTTCCTGCGGAGTCACACTTCACTGATACAAACAATCGGCAGAACCGCCCGAAATGTCAACGCCGCCGTCTTTTTATACGCCGATACGGTTACCAAGTCGATGCAAAAAGCTATTGACGAAACGAACAGACGCCGTAAAATTCAACTACAATTTAACAAAGACCATAACATTACGCCTGAAACGATAAAAAAAGAGATTCGTAATAGTCTGACCGAACAGGTAAAGGCAAGAAAAACCGCCCGCGAAGCGGTCCGATTCGAAGAACGTGAATATGACAAGGTCGTGCTGACCGACCAGATTGAAAAAGAAATGCTTGAAGCCGCACAGGAACTGGATTTTGAACGGGCCGCCTTTCTGCGGGACCAATTGCAGGAGTTGAAAGAATTACCGGAATTTGCTCTAATCGAATCAAAGAAAAAGAAAAGTAGTTTTTTAGCCACGAAAAGGCAAAGGAAAAACCCCAAATGAAACAACTGAACATCACAGAAGCACGCCAGCTAATCAAAATGGCCATTGAGGAAGACCTCGGCAGCGGCGATATAACCAGCGAACTGCTCTTTAAAGACGACGTAATTGCAAAAACAAACATCATATCCCGCGAGGAAATAGTGGTATGCGGAATGGGTATCGCCAGGGAAATCCTAACCTGTTTCGACAAAAGACTAAAACTAAAAGTTAACGTAAAGGATGGCCAGGTAGCTTATGTCGGATGCAAAATCGCCACAATCGAAGGCCCATTGCGCTCTATGCTGAGCGCCGAGCGGGTTATGCTCAATTTCCTGCAGCGGCTAAGCGGCATAGCTACGACAACGCGCAAATTTGTCCGTGCGGTCGAAGGGACAAAGGCGAAAATCTACGACACCCGCAAAACAATGCCCGGCTGGCGAACTCTCGAAAAGTATGCCGTCCGTTGCGGTGGAGGACATAATCACAGGCTGGGATTGTATGATGCTGTGCTGATTAAAGATAACCATCTGGCGCAGCTCGGCAGAAAATTCTATCCGAAGCTGAAAAAAATAATCGAACGCGCCAAAAAAATAAAGGGCGCCAAATTTATCGCCGTCGAGGTTGACCACGTCGATGACCAGCTCAATTACGTCTTAAAGATTCCCGGCGTCGACATCGTGCTGCTCGACAACATGGGCCAATGGCAGTTAAAACACGCCATCGATATGAGAAACAAAATGTGCCGCAAAGGCAAAAGGCCGTTACTTGAGGCATCGGGAAATATAACACTGAACAGCGTTTCAGCTATCGCTCAGTGCGGCATTGACAGAATCGCCATAGGCGAAATCACTCACTCCGCAAGGGCCGTCGATATCGCAGTTGACAGTTGACCTATGGCCGGTACGAAAAACGAAAATCTCGACCCTGACAGGATAAAAGTAAATACCATGCGTATCGGCAGAAAAATCCTCGTCTATAATCGCACATCGAGCACAAATGACATCGCCGCCGAATACGCAAAAAACAAGGAAAACAACGGCCTTGCAATCTTCGCCGAAGAGCAAACCGCCGGCCGCGGCAGAACAGGAGCCAAATGGCTCAGCGGCCATTCTGACAGCGTCCTTTGTTCAGTCCTTTTAACTTCCTGCAAGTGTAATCCTGAACTGCTCTCGCTGGCCTGTTCCGTAGCTGTCGCCGAGGCCGTCGGCAAAATCGCTCATACCCACGCAAAAATCAAATGGCCAAACGATATAATCTTAAACGGCAAAAAAGCCGCGGGTATTATGGTCGAGTCAAAAAAGGTTAACGGCAGCACCGCTTACATCATCGGAATAGGAATAAACTGTCACCAAAAGAAAGCTTCCTTCCCACGCGAACTGCAAACAACCGCAACAAGCATCGACATCGAGAGCCGCTCAACATGCGACCGCATCTCGCTGGCAAAAAGATTGCTTTCATCGTTAGACCATTGGCTCGAAATAGCGGAAGACACAAGTAAAAAAATAATAGACCGCTGGCGCAAACTAAACACCCTGCTGAACCAGAGAATAACTGTTATCTACAACGGCAGGAAATACACCGGCAACTGCATCGGCATTGACCCCGAAAAAGGCCTGATTCTCCAGCTCGACCGAGGCGGCGTAAGAATGTTCCACGCCGCTCAAACCACCATCGCAAAATGATTACTGCCTGTTCCTCTTTCTGCATTTTTTTGTTATATTATTGCAGTGTTAACAATAGCCCAGAAAACTAAAAACGCCGGTTTACATGTCATAGATTCCGGTCTTGCCGGTTACAAAGACGTACTTCAGCAACAGCGCCGGCTTTGCGAAGAAAGGCAGCAGGGAAAAATACCAAATACCGTTTTAATCGCTGAGCATCATCCTGTTATCACACTCGGCGCCAGGCAAAGTGCCAATAAACTGCTGACCAGCCGGGATGAACTGATGCAGAAACAAATCGATGTAGTTGATATACGCCGAGGCGGCGGAGTTACAGCCCACAATCCCGGCCAACTGGTTTTTTATCCAATCCTGAATCTGCGAGAGCTCGGGTTGGACATCAGCGAATATATCAGAAAACTCGAAGAGATAGGAATAGAACTACTCGCACAATTAAACATCACCAGCCAAAGACGAGAAGGTTTCCCCGGCTTATGGGTAAATGACAGGAAAATCGCTTCCATCGGCGTGCGCGTATCAAAATTCATTACCTATCACGGCATGGCAATAAACATCCAAAATGACTTGGGCATCTTCAGCCACATTGTACCCTGCGGCCTTGACGAAGTGGAAATGACCTCGGTGCTGAATGAAACCGAAATCAGATACTCGATGAATGAAGTTAAAAACCAATTGTCTGACATTCTTAAAAGCCATTTCAGTCGGCGAAGATTACCGCCTTGGCTGAAAAGACCACTGCCGGCAGGCGATAAATATATCTCCACCGAAACAGTTTTAAACTCTCTCGGCATAAATACGATATGCAGCAATGCCAATTGTCCCAATCGGGGCCAGTGCTGGTCTAAAGGTACAGCGACGGTATTGATTCTTGGCGATACCTGCACACGCAATTGCAAATTTTGCTCCGTAGCCTGCGGTAAACCCCTCCCGCCTGACCTGACCGAGCCGGCAAGAATAGCCGAGATGGCCGAACAATTAGAAACTAAATACCTCATAATAACCAGCGTCAACCGTGACGACTTGCCTGATGGCGGCGCAGGCCATTTTCGAGATTGTATCGAAGAAGTAAGAAGTAGATGCCCGAATATAAAATTTGAAATACTAACACCCGACTTCCGTAACTGTCAGGTCCATGCTGTGGAAATTTTAGCTGGTGCCCTGCCATTCGTATTCGCGCACAATATTGAAACCGTCCCCTCTCTATATCGAAAAGCTCGCACCGGCGGAAACTACCAACGCTCCCTAAACCTGCTAAAATTAGCCAGGCAAACTTACGCAAACACCGCAACAAAATCCTCAATTATGCTCGGATTAGGAGAAACCGATACCGAGGTCGAGCAAACCTTAATAGATTTGCGAAACGTCGGCTGTGATAAAATCACTATCGGCCAATACCTTAAACCATCGAAAGATTCGCTCGAAGTCACCGAATACATACCGCCCGCGAAATTCGACTGGTGGAGACAACGAGCGATTGAGCTTGATTTTAAGTGGGTTATCTCCGCCCCCTTTGCCCGCAGCTCATACCTCGCGGAAAAAAGAACGCTTTTGTGATGTAATCGAGGAATCAAAAGGCTCGGTTGTGCACATGGGATGTTTCGGCATAGACATGTTAGTCCGAAAAAATGCCGAAAATTTTAAAAAAATGGGTTTCTGCCCGAATTTTCTTGACATTCCAGATTAGGGAGGGTACACTTTGTAGAGTTGAGTAAGTTTGTTATCATGGCTTGCAGGTGGGAGTAATGAAAAGAAGGAAAGAGAGAATTAGTTTTACTCATAGCCGAAACGAGCCCCCCCACCTTCTATTTTCCTCAACATCAGTCCCCGCAATTTTAAATCTAAACGTATTAAACTTATATTAATATTCTTGGAGGAGTTGAGAATGAAAAAGTTAATCACAATTTGTGCAGTAGTAATCTTGGTCCTTGGCTCAAATGCTATCGGAGCTGGAATTACAGGAACCTCAGGCACAACAACATTGCATGACAGATCTTATACCACAGGTTTGTTCTTTGCAGTCAATGTGTATTACGAGGCCTTTGATGGTCTGGACGCCAATGACCCCCTCGGAATCACACCTGGTAAAAAACAGTATGCCTACATTCTCGAGTACATAGAAGGAAATGAGTACCTTTCGCGTCTCGATGTGGAAAGTACCGGCGGCGTACCGCTGCTGGAAACAGGTACAAGCACTAACGGAACGGTCAACGGTGTTTCCCCGGGGACAGTGCCCCCTATAATTAATGTGATTATCCCGCTTCCGTCGGGCAATCCTGCGGCAAGATTTTACTATTCGCCGGGGCTCGCTGGAGTGGGAACCAAATCTGTCATCATGGTTTACACGGCAAGTGACACATCTGATGTCGGCATGGTTTTGGCCGGAGTAACTGATACAGGTCTTAGTGATGCTGGCGAGGTCATCGGGCCCGTTCCACAGCCGTCTTGTACGTTTGTTCTGGCCGGAGATATGGACGATGACTGCAAGGTAGATTTTTATGACTTTGCCATTATGGCTGAGAACTGGTTAATCGACTGTCAGGCGAATCCTTCCGATCCCGCCTGTGTGCCTAAATAAAAAGCAAATTCGGAAACAATATATCAGGCAAAAAGGAATCCCGTTATGGATTTGACCATCCATAACGGGATTGTATTAGTGTAGGCAATTGTCACCGGCCTTACCAACAATACCACTATATCAATAAAACCACTACAAAGCAGCTTTTAGATAAACACAACATTAACACCCTTATAAACTTTTCTTATTTGACAGCACAATCTTTTTATAGTCTAATCCCCCGCGACAAATTTGTAACTTTTTTGGTGGAATACCCCGAAAAATAGGAGAATTTTCAATGCCGAAACGAAAAGACATAAAAAAAGTTATGATTATTGGTTCCGGCCCCATTATCATCGGCCAAGCCTGCGAATTTGATTATTCCGGCACACAGGCCTGCAAGGCCCTTCGCAAATTAGGCTACCAGATAATCCTGGTCAATTCCAATCCTGCCACCATTATGACCGACCCCGGTATGGCTGACATAACATATATTGAGCCGCTCAATCTCCAGACTATGACAAAAATCATCGAAGCCGAACGCCCTGACGCCTTGCTGCCCAACCTCGGAGGCCAGAGCGCTCTTAACCTCTCTTCAGAACTCGCCCACGCAGGCATTCTCAAAAAATATGGCGTCAAAGTAATCGGCGTTCAGATAGACGCCATCAAGCGAGGCGAGGACCGCGGCGCATTCAAGGAGACAATGAACCGGCTCGGAATCGATATGCCGAAAAGCGAGTTGGCTGTCACCGTAGAAGAGGCTGAAAAAATCGCCGACAAAATGGGATTTCCCGTCGTTATTCGCCCCGCTTACACTATGGGAGGCACAGGCGGAGGACTTGTCTATAATCTCGAAGAGCTGCAAACGGTAGCCGCTAGAGGACTTTCCGCAAGTCTCGTCGGGCAAATTCTCGTCGAGGAGTCCGTTTTGGGATGGGAGGAATTGGAACTCGAAGTCGTCCGTGATGCGAAGAGCCAAAAGATAACCGTCTGCTTTATCGAAAATGTTGACGCTATGGGCGTACACACCGGCGACTCATACTGCACCGCACCGATGCTTACCATCGACCCGGAACTGCAAAAACGTCTGCAGAAATACTCCTATGATATTGTTGACGCCATCGAGGTCATCGGCGGCACAAATATACAATTCGCTCACGACCCCAAAACCGACCGCGTAGTCGTAATCGAAATCAACCCAAGAACCTCACGCTCATCGGCGCTCGCCTCAAAAGCTACCGGCTTCCCAATTGCTCTTGTCTCCTCGATGCTCGCCGGCGGCATGACAATGGACGAGATTCCATACTGGAGAGACGGAACCCTTGAGAAATATACACCATCGGGCGATTATGTGGTTGTCAAATTCGCCAGATGGGCGTTCGAGAAATTCAAAGGCGTCGAGGACAAGCTCGGAACACAGATGCAGGCCGTCGGCGAAGTAATGAGCATCGGCAAAAATTACAAAGAGGCATTCCAAAAGGCCATCCGCTCGCTTGAGACCGGCAGATACGGATTGGGTTTTGCAAAAAATTTCAATAAACTATCTCTTGATGAGCTGATGAAACTCGTCAGCACCGCAACCAGCGAACGCCAGTTCATTATGTATGAAGCGCTCCGCAAGGGAGCCGATATCGATGCCCTGTGCGAAAAAACGTATATCAAACGATGGTTCATCGAACAAATGGCCGAGCTTGTCCAGCTCGAAGAGGAAATCCTCAAATTTAAGGGAAAACAGTTACCCGACAAGTTGCTAACACAGGCTAAAAAAGACGGCTTCGCAGACCGCTATCTTGCCAAGCTGCTCGGTATTACAGAAGATAAAATCCGCAAACAGCGCACGTCACTTGGTGTTGTCGAGGCATGGGAGCCTGTACCCGTCAGCGGCGTGGAAAATGCAGCTTATTATTTCTCCACTTACAACGCACCTGACAGCGTTAGTGTAAGCAAAAACCGCAAGATAATGGTTCTGGGAGGCGGGCCGAACCGCATCGGCCAGGGAATCGAATTTGATTACTGCTGTGTACACGCCGCCTTCGCTCTGCGAGATGAGGGCTTTGAAACGATTATGGTCAATTGCAATCCCGAAACCGTCTCAACCGATTACGATACCTCTGATAAACTCTACTTCGAGCCGCTTACAGTTGAAGACGTATTGAGCATCTATGAAAAGGAAAAACCCGAAGGCGTCATCGTCCAGTTCGGAGGTCAAACCCCGCTTAACATAGCAAGCGAACTCGAACAGGCAGGTGTCAAAATAATCGGCACCTCGCCGGATGCGATAGATTTAGCTGAAGACCGCGACCGATTCCGCAAAATGATGGAAAAGCTCGGTATCCCTATGGCCAAATCCGGAATGGCAAGCAACCTTGACGAGGCCCTTGCTATCGCCAAACAGATTGGCTATCCGCTGATGGTTCGGCCATCTTATGTCCTCGGCGGACGCGGCATGGAAGTCGTCCACGACAAGGAAATGCTGCAGCAGTACGTCACCGCCGCCGTTGAGATAACGCCGGAAAGACCCATCCTGATTGATAAGTTCCTCGAAAACGCCACCGAAGCCGAGGCCGACGCCATTGCCGACGGCACCGATGCCTTTGTACCCGCGGTTATGGAGCACATCGAGCTGGCCGGTATCCATTCCGGCGATTCAGCCTGCGTGATTCCTCCTGTCAGCATCCCTAAAAAACATCTTGATACCATCCGTGAATACACCAGAAAAATAGCAATAGAACTAAATGTCGTCGGCCTGATGAATATGCAGTATGCCATTGCCAATGATGTTGTCTATGTCCTCGAAGCCAACCCGCGCGCATCGAGAACAGTGCCGCTGGTCTCCAAGGTCTGCGGAATCTCGATGGCTCGGCTGGCTACACAGATTATGCTCGGGAAAAAACTCTCTGACCTCAACATAAAGCAAAGAAAAGTCCCGCACTTCGGCGTAAAAGAAGCAGTTTTCCCATTTAATATGTTCCACACCGTTGACCCAATCCTCGGTCCGGAAATGCGCTCCACCGGCGAAGTGCTCGGATTGGCCGATTCATACGGACTGGCTTTCTTCAAAGCACAAGAAGCTACCGGCCTGACGCTGCCTGACAAGGGTACTGTTTTGATAACCGTCGCCGACAATGATAAACCCGCGGTCCTCGACATAGCAAAAGCCTTCTCGCAACTCGGTTTCAAAATAAAGGCTACCGAAGGAACCCACAAGTTCCTCGCAGATAAAGGCATCGAAGCCGAATGTATTCGCAAAATGCACGAGGGCAGACCAAATATAGCTGATGCGATTAAAAACGCCGAGATTCAGCTAATAATCAACACCCCTGCCGGCAAGCTAAGCAAATACGATGATTCTTACATCCGAAAGACAGCCATAAAATACAAAATCCCTTATGTTACAACTACTGCCGCTGCCGCTGCTGCCGTAAAGGGCATCGCTGCCCACCGAACGGCACCGGGTACCGTAAAGTCATTGCAAAGTTACCATTCAGTCATTAAATAAGACCTGAAATGCCCTTTTTATCGGGCATCAGGGCCGATTGGACTTTACGCAAAATATTTCTTATACTTTACTCGGTACAGGGAAGCGGCTTAAACTACCTTTGAAATAGGGATGTTTTTGGACCCTGCTTCACAGGTATTTTTTTGGGGGGGAAATGAAACCCGTAAATAAATTAATCCGCAAGAAACAGCAGGGTGTGGTCCTTATCATATCCATGATATTTGTCCTTATTTTTGCCGCCCTGGCTGTTTCAATGGCCTCACTGTCCGGCGTCAACTTACAAATCGCAGACAATCAGCATAAGGTAAATTCTGCCCTCTCAGCCGCCCAATCAGGCCTGGAATGCGGTAAATATCTCATCGCGCAGACATCCCTAACTTTGGCCGATATGCCCGCAATGAACACCAGCCTCAACTATGTAACCACGGAACAGGCGAATACTGTATGGGCAACCCTTTGCTCACAGGTTCAGGACCAGCCATGGGTAGCTGGTAATGCAACCCAAACTGAAAATGAAATCATAACCCCTGCCATAAGCCTCGGCCAAGCAAACGCATCCTTTCAGGTCAGATTCTATCGAGATGGCAACTCCATTCAGCTTGAGGGAATAGGAACTGATGGACCGGTTGGAAGACAGGTCGGCATAAATGCGACTATCACCAAAGACAACGAGGTTTTAAATTACGCCATTGCCAGCAGAGGCCGAATGTGGCTCACTGGTGACTCGACCGTACACGGTAATATTTACAGCGCATGGCAGTACCAGAATATCTCGCCCTTCAATATAACCAGTGATTCAACAGTCGAGGGGACCATTAATACCATTCTTAGTAATATTAATCCCAATACAGGGGAACCCGGCCCCGACCTGTATGCGGACAAGTTTGATAGTTATGACAATCCCGTTCTCGATGCAGATGGAAATCGTGTTAAAATCAAGATGCCCTACGACCTTGAGACACTGGATGCCATCGGTAATCCCGTCTATGACGAACTGGGAAACAAGGTAATCAGCCCTACAGACCAAATACAAGGCCAGTGTGATGGTATCAACTATGGCGTCAACTACGGAGACAAGGCCGTCGATATGCCGGGAATGAAAATAAGCGATTACGATACCATCCCGTATAAAAATCAGACGACTGACCTTTCCACCGCCGGTATTCCCACTGTAACGGAATACTTTCCACATGCTGTAGGTAATTATAGCCTGCCGGCTTCGTATGGAAGCCAAAAGCTAACTCGCTATAAATATGAAGGCCAGACATTCGAAAATAAAAGGGTATCTGCTTTCACAGTCTATTATAGCACCTTGAAAGCCACGCTTTTTAAGAACTGCACCTTTAACGGAATTCTATACTTGGACTGCGGCACGACCGGCACCACCTATAACAACGTGCGGTTTGAGAACTGTGTATTCAACGGCCCAATAATAACAAATACGCCCAGCTATTCATACGCCGATAGTACTACCTGGTGGAAGAAGAACTGTCTTTATTTTACGGGTGAAGAAACATTTCAAAACAGTACATCAATTCCC
Source organism: Phycisphaerae bacterium (assembly GCA_028714255.1). Classification (GTDB taxonomy): domain Bacteria; phylum Planctomycetota; class Phycisphaerae; order Sedimentisphaerales; family Anaerobacaceae; genus CAIYOL01. The sequence continues at coordinate 190,092 of JAQTMR010000001.1, forward strand.
GCTACGATACTTGCGCCTAATTTCAACGTCAATCTCGGCAATACCAACCCTGACAGCGGCGAAAATAATGTTCTTACCGGCGCAATCGTAGGCGGAATTGTGGATATTCGCGGCAATGCGGAAATTCAGGGTACGGTCATTTCGATGTATGATACCAGTGACTACTCGAGCGGATATGTCAGCAACATCGGAGCAACAGCAGACGACGGCGGTTCGGAAACAACCGAACCGGGCGATATTGGGGTCATTAGCATCACGCCGGACCCAGACAAGCTGCTGCCGAGCGGCATTATTAGCCCAATTGTCATTAAACCTTCGCAGGACACGTATTCAGAAGAAATATGACCATAATAAATTACAGGTGTAAATAAACCAAGACTTTGAACTATTTCAAAAAGGGGAACAAAATGAAAAAGCTGACCTTAAACATATTGCTGCTCATACTGATGCTGACAGCAGCTTCGGCAGGCGTACTGCAGGCAGCCGTAGTAAATGTGAGTCTGGCAGACAATGGAATGAGTTACTTCGAACAAGACCCAAATGAGCCTGTACCAGAACCTATACCAGAGCCTGAATTTATCAGCAGCTTAATCAGGTGCCTTGACGAAGACCCAAACGAGCCTGTGCCTGAGCCTGTACCCGAACCTGAATGTATTTAGTTAGAGGACATCCTTAAGCTGCGTTGTTTTTCCGGTGAACTTCTACGGAAGAGCTATGTACCCTTACAGCAAGACTTGATTTCTATCTCCCCTTCCGCACTTAAACTTCCGCCTTAGTTGCTATGCCCTGCTATGGCTTTTTTATTCCAAAAACTTAATCCGACTTGTTCCAGTTATTTTCACCAATATACCCCGGCACAAGTTCCTTGATTTTACTCGTTATTTCACCGCAATTTTTTGTCTTGGCAATACTCACCAGCTCGTTTATCCCCGCTCTAAGCTTTTCCCGGTCTTTCACAATATTTTTCCATATAGCAATCTTCGGATGTTTCGTCAGCTGCATATCTTCGCCGGCGATTGAAAGCTCCTCGAAAAGCTTCTCGCCCGGCCGAATCCCCGTAAACTGAATCTCAATGTCTTCTTCAGGGCTGAAACCGCTGAGGGTAATAAGTTCTTTTGCCAAATCGACAATTTTTACCGGCTCACCCATATCAAGTACAAAAATTTCTCCGCCTTTTCCCATTGTTGCCGCCTGCAAAACAAGCTGGCTCGCCTCCGGTATGGTCATAAAATACCGCTTCATCTCAGGATGCGTAACTGTCACAGGGCCGCCCTCTGCTATTTGTTTCTTAAATATCGGTACAACTGAACCTTCGGAGTCCAGAACGTTGCCGAACCGTACTGTCACAAGCTGTGTTTTGCTTGTTTTGCTCAAATCCTGGACATACATTTCAGCGATTCGTTTGGATGAGCCCATCATACTGGTGGGGTTAACAGCCTTGTCCGTGCTAATCATTACAAAATTAGTGCTGCCGTGGCGGTCTGCTGCATCAGCAATGTTCCGTGTCCCCACAACGTTGTTCTTAATAGCTTCTCCGGGATTTAGTTCCATCAGCGGAACATGTTTATGAGCTGCCGCGTGGATAACAACCTCAGGCCGATACTTCTCGAAAATCTCGTCAACGCGTACCTCGTCGGTGATGTCGCATATAATCGCCTTTATTTCCAGCGTCGGAAATCTATAGCGAAGTTCCCTGTCTATGTAAAACAGCGGGTTCTCCGCCTGCTCGACAAGCAAAAGCTGCTTAGGCCCAAAATTGCAGACCTGCCTGCACATTTCCGACCCGATTGAACCGCCGGCGCCACTGACGAATATCACCTTGTTCTTTAGAAAAACCTCTATCGAATGAAGGTCAAGCTCAACAGCTTCTCTGCCCAACAGGTCGTTTATATCCACATCTCTAATCTGAGAGACCCGCAGTTTGCCCGAGGCAATATCTGAGATTGACGGCACCGTGTGGAAACGGATTTTAATTCCCTCGCATACCTGAATGACACGCCTTCGCTGACGGTGCGTTGCTGACGGCATTGCGATTGCAATCTCTTCGATATTGTGGTCTTTGCATATCTTCGACAGCTCTTCCACTGTCCCCAGCACTGGCAGGCCGAGGATAAACGTCCCCTGCTTGCGGGCGTCATCGTCAACAAAACCGATTACCTCGTATTCAGTGACTTGCTTCTTGTGGATGTCCCCCAGAAGAGTAACGCCGGTATTACCTGCACCAACTATAAGAAGTCGTTTTAGCCGACCGCTTTCGACAGTGCGAAATTCCTCGTGGTACAGTCTTATCAGCATTCGCAGCCCCGCCAGCAGCAGAAACGTGGTGAATAGGTCTATCATGAATACGCTTTGCCCGACGAAAGTTACATTCTGTAATTTTTGGCGGATTGCAGTTGGGGCAAAAATCAATGTGGCCCAAAGCGAAACTATCACCAAAGTGCTTACCAGCGAAGCTCGCAGAATTCCAACAAGGTCTGATATGCCGACGTATCGCCACCATCCACGATACTGCTTGAAAAGTCCAAATATCACCGATTTGATGATGATAAAGAAAAACAGCAAAAGGGGATACTGCTCTATAAGCCAACTGCGCCTTATCTGCATATTGTTTGCAACAAGGAAGGAAAGCATCAAAGAAACGGTAAAAACAACTATATGCGCAAACACAATCAGGGTTTTACGATGACGTAACAACACAGTCGGGGGTGTTGATGACTCCGACGCGTCTTGATTTCCATTTTTAGGCTGTATATCTGCGTTCGAATCAGGCATATCTTACCAGCACTATAGTGCTTTTTTCTGCGACTTCTTCACAACCCTAAGCTTAACAATAGCTTAAGCGTATGTCAAGAAATTATCACTACACGGCGGAACAGCGTATGGCCTTTTTGTTTTATCGCTGTGTTTCCGGTTTGGGTTGCGCCTGTGATTTTTCAGGCTCAATTTTGGTAGCGTTCGACTCCGTTTTGACACCGGCAGCGGCAGGGGCATAAATGTCCTCTAGGGCGGTATTGTCAACTCTGTTGCGCATAAGTGCATAGATTATTGTATTGGCGGAAAAATAAAAGCTTATCACAAAGGAAACTAATAAACCAATAACAATCAACACTACTAAATAAACCAAAAAGGCAGCCAAAGATTCTGACCAGTTCAGTGTTGCCATGACTGGTGAGCCGCGCAATTCCATAAAACTGGGCTCCGGCCAGATCGCGGCAAGTTTGTTGACCGATTTATTACTATTGTTGACCCAGATGCCAAGCTGTAAAAACCAGCGAGTAATCCAGAGCAGCAAAAAGCTAAAGAATCGAACAAATGTATAGCAAATTGCGCCGTAAATCACAGATGTCATAGTATAAAAACCCATCCGCCACGGTTTCGAATATACATAATTAAATGATCGGCTTATCGCATCGAAACTGTCTGAGCCATCGTAGGCAACTGCAGGAAACATCAGGTTAAATCCCACAATCGTACCTGTTAAAATGACCGCTATCAATGTCCCTGCAATAAAAGCTGGAAGCATAAAAATACTCATTATCAGTTCACCTGCTCTTGGGATGTTAGCTATCAGCCCCAAAAGGAAAATAAAAAGACCGATGAAAATAACTATCCCGGCCGGTGTCAAAGGTATCGCGTAAAAACTCAGGAATCTTTTTGAACTAAAGCACAACGCCTCGGCTATACCCGGTTTTTCATCCCGGGCAAATTGCAGCGCCGCGATTCGGCACAAACCGCCGCCCGCAACAGCAGTCACGGCAAGTGCTATTGCAAAGAATATTGTGCTGTAAATATAATGACACTTTATAGCCCAGCTTATTGCCCTGAAACCGTCTGAAATATTCTTCGCCACACCTGGCATATCGAACGCGAACAGCGACTCCATTAGTGCGCCGTGGAATCTTTCAGAACCAAAATGCCAAAGTGTTGAAAATACCCCCCTGCGCTCACCATGTTCCCTGTAATATTCGATGTGTGATTTTAATCTATCAGGGTTGGATATATAAACTTGCAACTCCGTAATTCCACCCTGCGCCTTTGGGGATGCAACAACTGTTCTGCTGAAATCCATAATCCAGCCGGCCAGACATATAATCGCCAGTGCCCCGAAAGAAATTATCAGCTTGCTTGGCTGAATAGCCATACGGAAAGTCTGGAATACCCTGGGAAACGAAAAATTATTCAAAACCTGTGAAGTTCCTTTTACGTCGCCCATTCTGCATCCTTTCAAAAAGCCCGCTGTCATCCACAAATATAATTTATTGCCGGTTGGTTTCAACAGATTTTGTAATATTTATCTTTGATTATTACAACTTACTGCTCATCGTCAGAAGCATCCGGAGAAGAATCAGAAGATTTTGCAACTATCCTGTACTCGTCATCCAGCCACGCACCCAAATCTACGAACTTACATCGCTGTGAGCAAAAGGGGAAAAATTTCGCTTCTTCGGATTGTCTTTCAGGTGATACGCCGACTACTCTTTTGCAGATTGGACATCTGTGTTTCATACTAATCAGAATATCAATCTTGCGTTTGTTGCCCAGGCTCTGCCTGTTCCTGCTTTCGGGCATATTCAACGCAGTATCTCGCCCACGGCTGGGCTTCGAGCCGAGCCTTGGCTATTCGCCCGCCGGTGCCTTCGCATAAACCGTAAACGCCATTCTCGATGCGCTGCAGCGCATCATCAATTTCTTTCAGCAGTTTCCTTTCACTATCCATCAACCCAAGCGTGAATTCCTGGTCGTAGTTATCAGTCCCGAGGTCGGCCATGTGGATTGGCATACTTGATAAATCCCCGGCTGCGTTCAGTCGGGATTTATTGAGGGTTTCATCTTCCATTTCGTTAACATTTGATAGAATTTCCTCGCGTTTTTCCAGCAGCATTTGTTTGAAATGCTCTATATCCGCTGCTGCCAAACGGCCTTTCTTCGTCCGATGCTGGCTTATTTCCCCCCTGGACGTCTTTTTGCGTTTCTCTGTCACTTTATACCTCTATTACGACTGACATATCTACAAGTGGATTATTGTAACATAAAAGCGTGTTATATGTAATATTTCTTTTGCCCTGATTATATACAGAAACAAACTCCTGCGGCTGTTTTTACTTGCTATCGGCAGGCCTGGGGGTGATGATTTGGTTGTCTGCCGTAAGGCATCCCTCACGGGATTTTGCGAATTTACCTAAAGGGAGGAAAAAGTTTTCCTGTCCGACTTTACCCGTGAATGTCCTGACCCCAAAAACTTTTTCAATTTGCTTCAGCGAAAAAACATCGGACGTTTTGCCGATATGATAGTTACCCCCGGCTTCAAGTAGCAGGGCTTCGTCTGCATACTGGATTGTAAGGTTAATGTCATGTGTCACGGCTACGATTGTTTTGCCGTATTCACGCTGCATTCTTTTGAGCAAATCGTATATGCCGACCTGATGTTTTATGTCGAGAAAACTCGTAGGCTCATCCAAAAGCAGAATCGGGGTATTTTGCGCAAGTGCCCTTGCGATGAAAACCCGCTGGCGTTCGCCGCCGCTGAGATGGTTAAGCGTCCGCTCTGCGAACCGGGCAGTATCGGTCATTTCAAGCGCATCAGCTATTGCCTTCTGGTCTGTCTCGCCCTCGAAGGCAAACGTACCTAAATAAGGGCTTCTCGCCATTGATACAATCTGCATCGCCGAAAATTCAAAGATGGGGACAAACTCCTGACGCACAACCGCGACTTTTTTTGCTAAATGCCGAATCGAATATGATTGCAGCAAACAATCATCGATTTTTACCGCCCCTGCCGTCGATTTGAGCAATCCTGAAAGCAGATTAAGCAGGGTCGTTTTGCCGGAACCATTCGGACCTGCTATCGACAGAAAACTACCCTCATCAAGCCTGAAACTAATGTTCTTTAGTATCTCAGCCTGCGACTTATAAGCGAAACAAAGATTTTCAACTTCTATACCCATCTTTGATACCCGACTTTTTTATTGTATCGCGCCAATAACAAAAGGAACACAGGACCTCCTATCACTGCTGTTATAACACCGACCGGAAACTGAGCCGGTGCGATTATCACACGGGCAATCGTGTCGCAGATAACCACAAAAGCCGCTCCGACAAACGCGCTCGCCGGCAGCAACTGCCGATGGTCCGGCCCCAGAACCAACCGAACAGAATGCGGAACAATCAGGCCGACAAAACCAACCAGCCCGCTTAAGCCCACAGCCACTGCCGTAATAAATGAAGCCAGTGCAAACGCGGTGAAAGTAACCACGCGGGGATTTACGCCGAGCGATTGCGCATCCTTAGTGCCGAAAGTCAGAACATTCAGCTTTTGACAAATTGCGAATAATCCCAAAATGCCTGCCACAATAAAAACAGCGCTCGTCAGCAGAGTCGAGAAATCCCTTTCACCGATATTGCCCATAAGCCAGTATATCGTTGTCCGAAGCTGCTGGCTGTCAATCAGTGAGGTCAGAAGCATTATCACCGCCGAGAAAAACGCGTTTACAACAACGCCGGCCAAAAGCAGACTGGTTACGCCCGAACCGCCTGCCAAATGCCCAACCAGCCAAACAAGCCAGACTGTCCCCAGCGCAAACAAAAACGCAAAGACCGAGATTGAAGCCCCCGACCCGAAAACACTCAAACCACCCGCACCGAGCAGAACCGCCGTTATCACGCCCAGCGCAGCTCCGCTGGATATACCCAGAATATAAGGCTCCGCTAATGGATTGCGCAAAATCGCCTGAAGCGCGACGCCGCTCGCCGCCAAAGCCGCCCCGACGAGCGCAGCGAGAATTATTCGCGGGATGCGGACCCTGACGTAAATATCATAATCAATATTCGTCCCTGCGGCGATACCCGGACCATCTAAAACGGAACCGAGAGAAATTTTCTGCGTCCCGATAAGCGAACATACAAACATTACTGCCGCCAGTAAAGCTGCACACAGGATTAGCCGGATTATCAAACGTCTTGGCGTAAGCAATTCCGTCATTTTGCCAATGGCTCCTGCTCCCCTTTTGACCTAAGGCATTGCGCGACAGCCTCTACCCCCTGCCCGACGCGAGGACCAAGGCGAAGCACCGTATCGGGATTGATAACATAAATCCTTTTGTTCTTTACCGCAGACAGATTTACAAACCTGCCCCAGAATTTCTCCGCTGCTCCCTGCTGTTTTGCCATATCCTCTGTACCCATCGCCGATTGAATTATCACTTCAGCGTTACAGCCGATTATTTCCTCGGTCGATATCGAAGGGTACTGGTCGCCCGTAGGAGCTATTGCGTTTTGCCCACCCGCCAGCTCGATTATCTCATTTACGAAGGTATTCACACCCGCCACCCGAACAGGCTCGGTCTGTATGACCCACAGCACCTTGACTTTTGCGAGCGAAGAGGACGATTCCCTGATTCGGTCAAGTTGTTCCTTTAGACCATCAGCAAGCTGCTCAGCTTTTTCAGAGCAGCCCGCAGTCTGACCTATCGACCGAATCGCGGCGAAAAGTTCATCGATTGACTCGACCCGCAGCGAAAGAACGTTTAACCCCGCCCTTTTGAGTACCTGGGCCGTCTCATTTTGCTGAAGGAATGTCTCGCAGACAACTAAATCCGGTTTGGCCGCGATGATTACTTCCGTGTTAGGCTGCCAAAATGTCCCCACCTTCGGTTTTGCCTTCGCCTCAATGGGCCAGTCGCAATTATTGGATACCGCCGCCACCCTGTCACCAAGCCCCAAAGCAAAGATTATTTCCGTAAGATTGGGCGAGAGCGAAACAATTCTTTGCGGCACGGCCGTTCCGCTTAAATCATCGGCTCGGCCGGGCGTTGCCTTTGATACCGCCTGCCGATAAAGCCCAAAAACGAGAACCATTAAGCCAATTAAGACGAGCAGTAACAGAATTGTTTTTTTGCGAATCATTTTCTTCCAAACTGTTTTTCGAGTTCAGCTGAAGTGAATTTTATTACCGTTGGCCTTCCGTGCGGACATCGGCTCACTCTTTCGGTCCTGTCCTTATCCGCAAGGAGTTGCTCTATTTCATTGTCGGAGAGCTTCTGTCCCGCCTTGATTGCCGCTTTGCACGCCGCCATATTCAACACCTCATCGAGCAGCCCTTCCGCATCGAGACCGAGACCTTTATCAGTAAGTAAATCCAATAAATCCCGGACAAAATCCAGCGGCGATGCCTTTGACAATAAGCTCGGAAATGCCTGTATAGCGTAAGTCTTGGGGCCGAACGGCGTAATCTCTATTCCTAATTTTTCGAGCAGTTCTGTATTGGCACCGAGAGCATTGGCCTGTGCGTCTGTTAATTCGAAACTTTCAGGTATCAGCAGTTTCTGTGATTCGAGATTGCTTTCCCGCACCCGCCTGCACAATTCCTCATACATTATGCGTTCGTGAAGTGCGTGCTGGTCAACGATAATAAATCCGTCGTCAGCTTCTGCGATTATGAAGCTGTCGTGTATTTGCAAAAATTCTTTCGCCCCGACATACTGTGACTGCATAGTTTGGCTGTAAGTTTGCCCGCCTGCTGGATGCAGCAGAACGAATTGGTTTTTAGGTAGCACACCAAATTGCCGCTGCGTCTGAACAGTCTGGTGCTTCCTGAAGAATTCCGCCATCGCACCGGCAACTTCCCCGCTTCGGTAGCCGGCAGACGAAACGCCTCCTTCTCCTGATGGCATCCTCGCCTGCATCTGCAGGTCTGTCCCCAAAAGTTTTTCCCGCAAAGCGCCGAGGACTTGTGAATGAACCAGATTGGCATTATAAAAACGCACCTCAATCTTGGTTGGGTGAACATTGACATCGTAATTTTCATAAGGCATCTTAATAAACAAAAAAACAACGGGAAATCTGTTCGGCTCAATGCAGCCGCGATATGCCTCTTTGATTGCGTGCGAGATAAATTTATCGCGTATGAATCTGCCGTTCAGAAATACATATTGGAATTTGCTGTTCGTCCTCGAAATAGAGGGTTTGCCTAACAGAGCGGAAATATGCAGGTCTTTTTCACTGCTCTCGGTTTCAATTAAATCTTCGCCGAATTCATAAGAAGAAAACAGCTCAGCTATGCGCCCGCGAACGCCCTGCCCGCCCGACAGCAAATAAATCTCTTTACCGTTATGATACAAAGCCATATCCAAACCATCGTTCGCAAGTGCGATGCGGATGAAATGCTCGGTGATATGTTCCATTTCGGTGTTAGCTGTCCGCAAAAATTTTCGTCTGGCAGGAAGTTTATAAAAGATGTCCCTGACCTGAATCGTTGTGCCGTAATCGGCGCTGGCCGGGCTGACATCGCTTTTGTCACCGCAGTCAACCTCAACGCAACTGGCCCCGGGTGAATCTTTCATCCTGCTTACAGCTTTAACTTGCGATATCGAAGCAATGCTTGCCAAAGCCTCGCCCCTGAAACCGAGCGTTGATATCCCCTGTAAATCTTCGCTTGTCTTTAGTTTGCTCGTGGCATGAGGCTCGAACGCGGCTGCGAGGTCGCCGCCGTCCATTCCGCAGCCGTCGTCGGTCACGGATATTAGTTTTCTGCCCCCGTCTTCGATGGATACGGTTATTTTTGTCGCCCCCGCGTCGATGCTGTTTTCCATCAATTCCTTGACCACGCTGGCGGGCCGCTCTATCACCTCGCCGGCGGCTATCATATTTATCATATTCTGGTCAAGAACCTTTATCTGTCCCATAATTGTCTCATTGTATTCATTTCTTTGTGGAATTCCAGCGTTTTAATTAAGACACCGATTAACATAGGATTTACACTGAATTTTTTAAAATTAGTGTCTCCATGCCCTTTCGACCGCAATCAGGGCAGACCTGGTGGCTAAAATCGACAGGATTCCATTTGACGTTTTCTAGCAAGCAGAGTAGGATTTCCGCTGGAGTTAAAAGATTTGGACAGAAAAGGATGGCTTGCGTTGACCAATTTATGCAGGCTGTATAATCGTTGGACGCATCGTAAAAGGGTGAGCTATGGCTTGGGATCAATGGCAATACGAAGGAGACCGAAAAACGCTTGAGCAGTTTGTCCGCACTATGTTTGTTCGTCCAGAGATGAAGGAATTACTCAAGCAGTACTACTTTACTGAAGACCTTTCTGTTCTCCGGCAACTCGATTTGCTCACCGGGGGTGATGGCACACCTACGAGCAATCTACAGATTATCCTTTCTCACAACAGGCGTCTTTTCGTGGATGCCGTACTGAATGTTCAAGATTACCCAGACACACTCCGGCAAGAACTGACGCAAAAATATCCGGAGGTGATGCAACAACTTACAACCAGACACTCTGGCGTTGCCTCCAAACCTCCGGTGCTTCTGTTCGTAATCCTCGGAACTGCCATCGGAGCGACTCTGGCGCATTTTCTTGTCCATTTCATTTCATCACCTTGGAATGCAGTTGCAGGAGGCGTCTTTGGCGCCGTCTTGCTCGGAATCGGGTGGTCACGTGCATGGTCGCGGAAAATTACTTGATGCGGTCTGATTGCAAAGACATACAAATATTGTGTAACTGCTTGAAAAAGCTGGTGCAAAAGAATAATTTTCAGTTTACGGTGTAATTATTTGGCTTTAGCCATTTTAAGGGCTTGTTTGGCTGAAACACGGCAGCATTTGCCATTACGGTTTATAATAACATATTGGCCAAGCAATGTTTTTTTTCTTAGCTCTTCCTGCACAGCTTGTCGGAGACATTTGCCGGCTTCTATCGCCATTTTACTTGGTCGCTTTGTAGTCATCTGACTGCCTTGAAATTACTGGATTCCCGCCTTTGCGGGAATGACATTATTCGTGTATGTTCGTGTTAATTCGTGGTTAATTTTTTATCTGCGTAATCAGCAATTAAACTTTTATTTTTCAAACAGCGACTCGCCGGTCATTTCTTCCGGCTTAGGCAGTTCCATCATTTCCAACAGCGTAGGCCCGACATCCGCCAGCCTTCCGCCCTGCCGTAACTTTCTGCCCTTATAGCGCTCATCGAATACAATCAAAGGCACATCACCCGTAGAATGACTCGTGAAAGGCTGGTTGGTTTCGAAATCCCACATTTTTTCGAAGTTGCCGTGGTCGGCGGTGACTATTGCCGCGCCGCCCATACCTTTAACTTTATCCAGGATTCTGCCTACGCACTGGTCCACCGCCTCGGCTGCTTTGACCGCCGCCGCCAACACGCCTGTATGACCGACCATGTCCGGATTGGCGAAATTTATTACTACTACATCATATTTATTCGAATCCAGTCTTTCAAGCACCACATCGGCAACCTCGAAAGCCGACATCTCAGGCTTCAAGTCATAAGTCCGCACCCTCGGCGAAGGCACTATCTGCCTGTCCTCGCCCTTAAATGGCTTATCCGCATAATCGTTAAAAAAGAATGTAACATGCGCGTATTTTTCCGTCTCCGCACAGCGAAACTGCTTCAGTCCCAGCGAACCCCAGTATGCGCCTAAGATATTTTTCATCTTCGGCGGCTTCGGAAATGCCACCGGTGCCGGAATTGTTGCGTCGTATTCGGTCATACATACGAAATATATATCAGGCTTGGTAGTCCTCGGAAAATCTTTGAAGTCAGGCTCGACAAACGCGCGGGTAATCTCACGAGGCCTGTCGCCGCGGAAATTGAAAAATATCACGCCGTCGCCATCCTTGACAGTTGCTATCGGCTCGTTGTCCTCGTTCACAATACAGGTCGGCTCAATGAATTCATCCGTGACATCTCTCTCATAACTCTTTGCTACCGCCTCGGCCGCACCGCCGGCCTTAAGACCTTTACCTATCCTTATACAATCGTACGCCTTTTGCACACGGTCCCATCGGCTGTCACGGTCCATCGCGTAGAACCTGCCCATAACGCTCGCGATTTTGCCAGCGCCTATTTCCTGCACCTTCTTTTCTATATCAGCGATATAACCTGCACCGCTGTCAGGCGGAGAGTCCCGCCCATCGGTAAACGCGTGGATAAAAACTTCTTTTATATCATTCCTTTTCGCCAGTTCGAGCAGCCCGTACAGGTGGTCCAATAGCGAATGCACGCCGATATCACTGCAAAGTCCCATAACGTGCATCTTGCTGTTATTATCTTTCACGAACTTGATTAGATTCAGAAATTCCTTGTTTTCGAAGAACGACCCGTCGCGAATCGTCTTGCTTATTCTTACCGATTCCTGCGGTACAATCCTCCCTGCCCCGAGGTTTTGATGCCCCACCTCGCTATTGCCCATTGTTCCGTTCGGCAGGCCCACATCTTCGCCGCTCGTATGAATAAGTGTATTGGGAAATTCCGCCATCAGCATATCGTCCGTGGGCGTATTGGCCTGCTTAATGGCATTATATTTGTCCTCGGCACTATCAGGGTTATGGCCCCAGCCGTCACGGATAATCAGCACAAATGGCCTTCTTTTCAGAACTGCCTTCGCCATAAACAGCAACCTTTCAATTAAAGCGACAAAAACGAGGCATTGCCTCGTTTGCATTCAGAGCCTGATAGGCCTCGCATTTTGCAGTCTATCACAAAACCGGGCCCCGTTGAAGTAACCGGATATGATATAACGCAGCGATAAATATGTCAAACATTTAGCAAAAACCCTGAAAAGCAAGAGGGTTTCCGTGCCGATAAATCTGTAGTTAATGTGCAGAGTTTTGATTACCGGACAGAAAAAAGGAATGCTCACATGTCCAATAATATGGATGTCCGCTTTATAATCAAGTCTTATTTGATGACTATGGTGGCCTTCTGTATAGGCATAACGGCTTTATTGTTCTCTGCCGGCTGCGGGCAGCAGCAACAATCGGTTGATTTATATGTTGACGCCGTAATGTACAAAGAGCTTAACCAAAATGAAACAGCCGTCGAAAAACTCAACTCGGCTGTAAAACTAAACAAAAATTTCTCGATGGCTTACTCCATGCTTGGCGAAATTTACCAGGAGATGGAAGATTACGAAAAAAGCGCCGCCTCTTATGAAAAAGCTGCGGAACTGAACCCCTGGTCTTTCAAGGACTATTTCAGCCTCGGACAGGTTTACCAGATAATGAAAAACCCCGCCCAGGCAGCCGGTGCTTATGCCAAGGCCTGTGAAATTAAACCCGATTATCTGGAGGCACATATCAATGCCGCCAAATCCTACTATGAAATCGAAGATTACAGCAACGCCTTGATTTATGGCCATCGCGCCGAACAGCTCGACCCCAACATAGGCGAAATCCAGAAAATGCTCGGCAATATTTATGAATCGCGAAAAGATTATAAACAGGCCGCGGTATTTTATAAGCGCGCTCTGGAATTAGACACTAACAATCCCGATATTACCACTTCCCTCGCGGTCATGTATCTGAAAATCGGCGACAGCAACAGCGCGAAAGACTTGTTAACATCAGTAATACAAATCCAGCCTGACAATAACACTGCTTATAAACATCTCGGATTCTGCTACTTACAGCTTAAAGATGTGGACAAAGCAATAGAAAGCTACGAGAAAGCAATCCAGATAAATGATAAGGATTGGGATTCGCATCGGGGACTCGGAATTGCTTATATATTAAAAGGAAAAAACCAGGACGTGATAACGGATGGCGCACTGAAGACAATGGCTCTCCAGCAGTGGCGCCTGTCTATGGAAATCAATCCCAAACAGCCCAATAGCGAAAAACTGCTTAACCTGATAGAATATTATTCGCAAAACTAAGAAAAGCCGCTTTGCAAAAACATTCCCAAATGTTATAAATGCGAAATGGCAACTATTTACCAATTACCAATTACTATTTACCATTTACCATTTACCAATTTCTAAGGATTATGCAGAATTGATGAGGCAAGAAAATAACGCCCCGCCCGATTCAGCTCGGTCTCTTTTGAAGCATCGGCTTTCACTCCTGCCAGATTTGCCGGCTCAGCTTATTTTCTGGTCTATAGTGGTCCTCGGCATATCGCTGGACGTCTGGAGTAAGAAAGCCGTGTTTGACTGGCTCGAGAATCGAGACATCGTCCAAATCATACCCGGCGTCTTGCAATTGGTAAGGGCAGTCAACAATGGCGCAGCTTTTGGAATGTTCGCCGGGCACTCCTTTGGGCTGATTGCAATTTCATTCATAGCTCTAATAGTAATTTTTGCGGTTTTCCTCTTCGGCGGGGTCAGGCAAAGATTGGTTCACATTGCCCTCGGACTCTTCGCGGCAGGCGTTTGCGGCAATCTCTACGATAGAATATTTAACGATAGCCACGTTCGTGATTTTATCGATGTTTATTATCGCGGGCACCATTGGCCCGCATTCAACGTCGCAGACAGTATGCTCTGCATCGCCGTCGGCTTGGGAATTATTTCCTGCCTTTGGCCGCCCAAACAATCTTCCCAGCTTACGGAAACAACATAAATGTTTAGCCCTGCCGCTTGCGGCAGGAGTTTTTTAGCCACCTGCATTGCAGGGGGTTACCCAACAGTATGGCAATAATAGGAATGCAGGATGTAAGCGTTGGTTTTGGCGGTCGCCCGTTGCTTGAACATATAAATTTGCAGTTCGAGGCAGGCGAGCGGATTTGTCTGCTCGGCCGAAATGGCGTGGGCAAATCGACGCTGATGAAGCTCATCACAGGCGAAGTTTCCCCCGAAAAAGGCGAAGTCTCACTTGTGCCGAAGCTTACGGTGACGTGCCTGACACAGGATGTGCCGGATAATCTAAGCGGAACGGTCTTTGAACTTGTTTCCGAGGGATTGGGCCAATGCGGAAAGCTGCTCGCGCAGTATCATCTTGTCACCCATCAGCTTGCACTCGACCACAATAACAACTCGCTGCTGACCAGGCTCGATAAACTCCAGCACGCCCTCGATACCGAAAACGCCTGGCACATGGACCGCTATGTCGAGAACATCATTGAACACATGGAACTGGATGCCGATACCGAAGTAGCGAGCCTTTCGGCCGGGATGAAACGCCGCGTATTGCTGGCGCAGGCCATCGTTCGCAATCCGGATGTGCTCCTGCTCGATGAGCCGACGAACCATATCGATATCGATGCGGTGACATGGATTGAGGATTTCCTCGCCGGCTATAAAGGAACGCTGATTTTTGTCAGCCATGACCGCGTATTCGTCAAAAAGCTCGCGACCCGTATCGTCGAGCTTGATAGGGGCCGGGCTGTAAGTTATTTTTGCGACTATGAAACATTCCTCGTTCGCAGGGACATCGCCAACCAGGCACAGGATGTCGAAAATTCCCTGTTCGATAAAAAGCTGGCCAAGGAAGAGATCTGGATTCGCAAGGGAATAAAGGCACGTCGGACGCGCAACGAGGGTCGCGTACGGGCGCTCAAGAAGATGCGTAACGAACGGAGCCGGCGCAGAGAGAAAATCGGAAATGTCCGCATGCGGCTACAGGAAATCCAGCAATCCGGCAGGCTGGTCATCCAGGCAAAAGACATTTCATTTGCATACCTGCCCGAAAAACCGATTATTTCGAACTTTTCTACGACCATAATGCGAGGCGACAAGGTCGGCATCGTCGGCCCTAACGGCTCAGGGAAAACAACGCTCCTGCGGACGCTGCTCAAGGAACTCTCGGCCCGGCAGGGTACGATACGACATGGCACCAACCTCGAAATCGCGTATTTCGACCAGCTGCACGCCCAGCTCAATTATGAAAAATCCGTGTATGAAAATATCGCCGACGGCAATCAAACAGTAATGATTAACGGAAAATCCCGGCACGTCATCGGCTATCTTCAGGACTTCTTGTTTACGCCTGACCAGTCGCGAAGCCCCTTGTCGAATCTTTCAGGCGGAGAACGAAACAGGCTGCTGCTGGCGAAACTTTTTACCAGGCCGGCCAATATGCTCGTGCTCGATGAGCCGACAAACGACCTTGATATCGAAACGCTCGATTTGCTCGAAGAACTTTTGCTCGAATATCCCGGCACAGTCCTGATGGTTAGCCACGACCGCCAATTTCTAAATAACGTAGTCACCAGCATTATAGCGCTCGAAGGTAATGGTGTTGTAAACGAATACGTGGGCGGCTACGATGACTGGCTCCGGCAGAGAAAGATAGCTTCAAAACCCCAGCCGCAAAAGTCACCTACTAAAGAATTAAAAGAATCGCAGCCAAAAGAGCAGATGCGAAAATTAACCTTCAAGGAAAAGAATGAACTCAAAGAACTGCCCGCCCTTATCGAAAAATTGGAAACCGAGCAGCGGCTGTTGTACGAAACGATGGCTGACCCTGCTTTTTATAAAAAGGGCCTAGAAGTTGCCGCAGTCACTACCCGGGCCGGGGAATTGAAAAAGCAGCTCGATGAAGTTTACGCCAGATGGCAGGAACTGGAGGCACTGCAATAGAAATTTGCTACTGGGATGTCTTCTCGAAAATCTCCTCGGCAACATAAATAGGCGTATTGGATGCAACACCCAGCGCAATCGCATCAGATGGACGCGAATCTACTTTCACCGTTTGGCCGTTCGACTTTAAGTGTATCATCGCATAAAAAGTGTGGTTGCGAAGTTCATTGATAACTATCTTTTCTATCTTAACGCCGAGACTTTCAATTACACCGCCCAGTAAGTCGTGTGTCATTGGCCGCGGTGGCTTGATACCTTTTAGTCTGCGGTCGATTGCAAAAATTTCTACTATCCCGATAACGATAGGAAAGCTCCGCTCGCCGTGCCGCTCCTTCAGCACAATTACCTGCTGGTCGGATGTCTCGTTAATAATTATTCGTGATAATTCGACTTCAACGTCCATTTTTGGCAACGCTTTCCTTGCTATTAAACAGAGCCGCGACCGTAAGGGAGCGGTAAATCTATATCCCCTCCTGCACAATCCACGACTAAAAATTTTTAATCTTAATCAGCACAAATCAGCGATGCCAAGTTTACATCTTACAATTCTGAGAGATGTTTTTCAAGCTGTTTTAGCTGCTCCGTCAGCTCAGCCAGCTTATCTCTTGCCTGTGACACAACTTCCGGCTTGGCCTTGGCAATAAAATTCTCGTTATTTAACCTCGCCTCCGCGCTTCTTTTTGCCTTCTCTATCTCATCCTTTTGCTTCTGCAGCTTTGCGCGTTCAGCTTCTGGGTCTATTACATCGTGCATATAGAAAGACAATCCCTCTACTACCGCAACCGCCGCCTTGGCAGGCTTGGCAACATCGATTCCGGGCTCGAATCCCTTAAGACCCGCCATATTGCAAATCAACTCGGCATTCGTCTTTAAGACAGCAAGAACATCCGCCGATACCGACGCCGAAGCAGACACCATCTTGTTGTTGGCAATATTATATTTATTCTTCATGTCCCTAAACGCCCGAACCGGACTCTGGATAATTTCAATCTGTCTTTCAATGTCTTTATTCACCAGAGAATTCAATTGCCCCGGCCATTCAGCAACAACCAATGCCTCTGCCTGTTTCGCTTCAGCAAGTCCCTCAAGACCTCTTACGGGAGCTATTTCGTTTAGCTTTTGGAATATCCCCTCGGTAATAAAAGGCATAAATGGATGCAGCAAGCGCAAAACCTGGTCCAGCACAAACGCCAACACACTTTGAGCTATCGGCTTTTGCTGTTCATCCTGCATTCGAGGCTTTATCCATTCGAGATACCAGTCGCAAAAATCATTCCAGAAAAACTTGTAAAGCAGCGCTAAAGGCTCACTGTATTTAAAATCATCTAACTGTGCCGTCACATCGCCGGCAGTCTGCGCCAGCCGGGAAAGAATCCACTTATCGGTAATCGTCAATTTATCTTTGTCGAATTTACCGGCCTCGATACCTTCGAGATTCATCATCGCAAAACGCGATGCGTTCCAGAGCTTATTGCAGAAATTTCTGCCGACGTCGAACTTAGGCGATGTATTCACCGTCCTGCCATCCGGCAGCTTCATCTTCTCCACAGGCATCCTGACGTCCTGCGTCTGCGTCGTCATACTTACCAGCGTAAACCGCATCGCGTCCGCCCCATGGCTGTCAATAGCCACAAACGGGTCAATCCCGTTACCCAGGCTCTTGGACATCTTCCGTCCTTCGCCGTCCTGTATCATCGCGTGAATGAAAACGTCCTTAAACGGAATATCGCCCGCACAATATTGCCCCATCATCACCATACGCGATACCCAAAGCGTAATAATCTCACGCGCTGTGCAAAGCACATCCCCCGGATAGAAAGTCTTAAGTTCAGGTGTTTCGTCAGGCCAACCCATCGTACTAAATGGCCACAACGCCGAACTAAACCACGTATCAAGCACGTCTTCATCTTGCTTTAAGGACACCAGTTTAACTTTTAATTTGAGAGCCTTTTTTAAGGCATCTGTAGAAAATTTATTTACAAATGTGCTTTTTAAATCTTTGTCCTCATCGTGGTTTTTAACTCTTTCCATGCCCAGAGACATTTTAGCAAGGAAATTCAGAGCCTCTTGTGCTTTTGGTGACTGAGCGCAAATGCGTAAAGCAAAGGAAGAATAATCTAATATTTCACCAAAATCTTCGTGATGTACATCATTTTCAATTTTGCACGATACTAAAAAGTCATCCAAAAGCTTAAGGTAGTCTTTCTTATAGGCATCGTCTGGTTCATATTCTGATTGAAAATGCGCAGTGTTGAAAGCTAACGACCACATCGGGATACGATGCCCCCACCAGAGCTGCCTGCTGATGGGCCAGTCGCGTAAATTTTCCAGCCAGCTTTGATAAGTCTTTCCGTAACGGTCTGGAATGAATCTCAATCGGCCGTCAAGCACTGGCTTCAATGCCAAACCGGCTAATGAATTCACCGGCACATCAGTTCCCTCAATCAGCTTTTCTGCGAGCGACGAGTCACAAGCCACAAGCGACGGAATTGGTTTCTTAACCGCGATATACCACTGGTCGGATAGATATGGCTCGATAGGTACATGGCTGCGGTAACTGTGCCCGACTTCGTGGGTGTATTCGCGCACTTCTTCGAGAAGTTTTTCCTGTCTGAACCATTCGACAATCGCCTCTCGTGCCTCGAAACGGTCCATCCCGATTAGATTTTCCACATCTGGATTTTTTATCTGCTCCCAATCCGTCCAGCCGAACTTATCGCTGATAGAGCCGTCCGGAGCCATCACATTGATAACTTCCAGCCCCTGCCTCTGGCCAATTTCCCAGTCGTCGGGGTCATGGGCAGGCGTGACCTTCAAAAAGCCGGTAGAAAACTTCGCCTTTTCATCTTCACTTTCAGGATTCGCGAGAACGACATGCTCATCGGCAACAATCGGGATAATCCTGCCCACTATTGGCAGCCGAACCTTTTTGCCGACAAGATATTTCGCTCGCCCGTCCGACGGATTCATCGCAACCGCCGTATCGCCGAGCATAGTTTCGGGCCGGGTCGTCGCCACGGTGACATGTTCTATTCGCTTGCCATCAATCTCAATCGGCTCAACAAGCGGATACCTCATATACCAGAAATGCCCCGCTACCGTTTCGTGTTCGACCTCATCGTCCGCCAATACCGTCTGCGTAGCCGGGTCCCAGTTAACTAATCGTTTGCCGCGGTAAATCAATCCGTCTTTGAATAGCTTAAAAAACGCGGCTCGCACGGCCTTGGCGCAAACCTCGTCCATTGTGAATCTCGTCCGCTCCCAGTCGCACGAACAGCCCATCGCCCTAAGCTGGTTGATAATCGTGGCCTCGTATTCGTCTTTCCACGCCTGTACCCTCGCCACGAATTTATCTCTCGCGAAATCTGTCCGTTTCTTCCCCTCTTCCGCCAAAATTCGTTTCTCAACGACCGTCTGGGTAGCGATACCTGCGTGGTCTGTCCCCGGCATCCACAGCGTATTGTATTTTTGCATCCGCCGGAACCGAATCAAAACGTCCTGCAAAGTGTTATTCAACGCGTGTCCGAGGTGCAAAGGTGCCGTAACGTTAGGAGGCGGAATCACAATCGTATAAGCTTTGCCCTTGCCCCCTGCTTCAGCGTGAAAATAGGCTCGCGAAAACCAAACTTCATTCGCCTGCTTCTCTATCTCTTTTGGTTCATAAACTTTAGAAAGTTCTTTATCCATAACTCGCTTGGCTTAGATAACAACTTATAAAAACTCCGACAAGACAATAAGATACCGGGATTTTATCTTAATAAAACCAAATGGATATGTAAAGCAGCAAACCGCGCATTCTCGCTCACTGCCGCAGCAATTCGTTTTGCACAACATTCAGCTTAGTCGATATTCATCGTCATCAGGAACTCTGCGTTGGTTCGGCATTTGGTAAGTCTGCTCTTGAGCAGTTCTACCCCTTCTACCGGATTCAGCTCGCTAAGCACCCTGCGGAGCCGATATACGAGTCCGAGCTCTTTCTCATCGAGCAGCAGCTCCTCCCTTCTGGTTCCGCTTCGGCTGATATCTATCGCCGGCCAGGTCCTTCTGTCAACGAGCCGCCTGTCCAGATGCAGTTCCATATTTCCAGTCGCCTTAAACTCCTCGAAGATAACCTCGTCCATCTTCGAGCCGGTATCAATCAGCGCCGTCGCGAAGATAGTCAGCGAGCCGCCGAATTCGACGTTTCTTGCCGCACCGAAAAATTTCTTAGGCATCTGCATCGCGCCGGCATCAACGCCGCCGGTCAGAATCTTGCCCGAATGAGGCTGCTCCGTATTATACGCACGGGCAAGACGTGTTATCGAATCCAAAAGGATAACCACATCCTGGCCGTACTCTACCATTCGCTTTGCCTTTTCAATCACGACCTCAGCCACCTGACAATGACGGGCGGCTGGCTCATCGAAAGTAGAACTGATAACCTCAACGTCACTGGCGGTTTTACGCTCCATTTCCGTAACTTCTTCGGGCCGTTCATCAATCAGCAACACTATCAATTTCACTTCAGGATGATTCGTACTGATGGCGTTCGCAATCTTTTGCAGCAGGACCGTCTTGCCTGTTCGCGGTGCAGCGACAATCAAACCTCGCTGACCTTTACCCACCGGCGTTACCAAATCGACTATTCGCATATTCAATTCTTCCGGCACCGTCTCGAGTATTAAACGCTGCTCAGGATGCAGAGGCTTCAAGTCGCTGAACACCACTTTTTCCGCGAGGTTGTCCGGATTCTCGAAGTTAATCGCTTCCACCCGCAACAGGGCAAAATACTTTTCCGAATCCTTCGGAGGCCTGATTTGTCCCGATACGGTGTTCCCCGTCCGCAGGCCGAAACGCCTGATTTGAGAGGGCGAAACGTAAATATCGTCCGGGCTGGACAGGTAGTTGTAACTCGGATTTCGCAAAAATCCGTAACCGTCCGGCAGAACTTCCAATACGCCTTCGCCATACAATAACCCGTTTTGGCGAATACGCTCTTTAAGGATTCTGAAAATCAAATCCTGCTTCTTTAACGCAGTGTATTCCTGTATATTCTCCTTCTTGGCGATTTCGTGCAGCTCTGAAACATTAAGTTTCTGCAGGTCCGTCAAATACAAGCTGCCCTTCTTAATCCGCTCATACTTGGCGTGCGTAGATTCCTCTTCGCTTTGCTTGGACTGCTGTACTTCTTCCTCTGCCGTAGCAGCTTTGGGGGTGGTGTCGGCTGGTTCCGACCGGTCTGATATGTCCGGGCTGACTTCTTTATCGACAGCCTGGTCTTCGGCTTTTCTCTTTGTGCCTTTATATTTTCTTGGTTGTCTTGGTGAGGCCTTAGCCATAACTGCTCCTTTTTTTCTTTTGCCAAATACTTATGATTTACTTAAGCAACATTACTGCTGGAGTTCTATAGGATTTGGTTTTTGAACATTGAGTAGAAATTAAATTTAATATATTAAATGGGCGTTACTGCAACTATTCTTTATTACCCATTATATAAGAAGAAGATATCAGTGACTTGCCCGGCCAATGCCGAGAAGCCAGAATTGTTATCAATGGTATTATCGGCGATGCTTTTCTTTTTGTCCAGAGAAATTTGAAATTTTTCTCTATATTTTCTGCCCCCCTCCAAACCCGCTTTTTCCCCTCTCTCGGCCCGTATCCGCTCATCGCATTCGACAAAAATAAGCTTGTCGCACCTTTTTGCCCAGCCGACCTCCATCAATAGCGGCATATCCAATACCACCGCCTTGACCCTGCCCTGACGCTTCGCCTTCTTTATGAGAACCTCAACACGCGCCAGAACAAGAGGATGGATTATACCATTCAGCACCAAGAGCTTGTCCGCGTCAGCGAAGACTATATCAGCTACCTTGCTATGGTCGATTCTGCCCCAGCGGTCCAAAACGCCTTCGCCAAATGATGCGACTATTTTTTTTATAACTGCTTCCCTGTCAAGCAGTTCGTGCGCGATTTTGTCAGCGTCAACCACGCCGCAGCCGAGCTTGGCAAACTCCGCCGCGACGGCGCTTTTGCCTGACCCGACTCCGCCTAAAATTCCTATTATTATTGGCTTCTTCTTCGGCTTGTTCACAGCCCGGCAGTCTAACCGCTGTTCTAAAAACTGTCAATACCCGTACGTAGGGGCGGACCTATGTGTCCGCCCAAATACTTGACGATTAACGACGATTAACAGAAAATAAAGAAAGAAAGGATTTAAACATTGAAATATAATCCGGACATCCATCATCGCCGGTCGATTCGATTAACAGGATATGATTATTCACAATCCGGATATTATTTTATTACCATTTGCACACGACAACGCCGGCTTCTGTTCGGAGAAATTAAAAAAGACCGGATGCTCTTGAATGATGCGGGCCAAATGATTGGTCGCTGGTGGAACGAATTAAAAAACAAATACCCCAATATCGAAATTGACAAATATGTGGCAATGCCCAATCATTGCCATGGCATCATATCTGTAAATGAAACGGGCGAACACACCGGTTCGCCCCTACAATCGGCATCCGCAGACAAATTTGTCTGCCCTTCAATATCTAAAATGATTCAGTGGTTTAAAACAATGACAACTAATGAATATACCCAAAATGTCAAACAAAACCACTGGAAACCTTTCGACGGCAAATTATGGCAACGCAACTATTACGAAGAGATTATCCGAGACGAAACATCGTTACAGCGTATTCGTGAATATATCATTAATAACCCTGCCCAATGGCAGCAGGATAAATTATTCACCCCGTAGAAACTGACCTTTCTATTGGGACAGACCTGTTGGGGCAGACCTATGTGTCTGCCCTTGCCATAACCTTAATACACCTACCCAAAACCCGTAGGGGCAGACCTATGTGTCTGCCCGCCTTACTTTACAGTTACACCTTTGCACAATCCGCCAAATTGTTGGATTTGTCGAGCACCTTTTGCAGTGCGGGCAGGAGGTAGATTCGGACAACGGTGTCCCAGCTCATATTTTTAGCCAGGGCATAGCCGGTCTTAATCATACTCTCTGCCTCGAATTCGTTTTTCGCCAGTCGCGAGCAGACCAGCATCGCAACCTTTTCGCTGATGCTGTGCTCTATATGAGTGCGCACGGATTCGTCGATTTTGAGCAGGTCGGCAACGTTTGGCGAGGAATGGCCGTTCAAGCGGGTGTAATCTGCGATGACGAGGTTCCTGACGTCTTCTGCGCCTGTAATATCGAGTACGAAGCCGGCGCATCCGCAGACGCTGCTTACGACGCATATCCCGCCGAAGGTCAAAGGCTCAAGCTGGGCGATGCCGAACGGCTCATAAATGCTCTGGCCGAACTCGACGTCGCTGCCTTTGCGGACATCCATAAACTCCATATCTTCGGGCATTCTCCTGCCGCAGCTGGGCCGGTCGAATCCGAACTGGTTGATGAAGACGATTTTTATATTTTTGCTTTTTGCGTTGAAATGCTGAACGCCTGTATAGAAGGCGGCTTCCCCGCCGGACAGGTCCGGCATGCCTTCGCGATGTGCGACGGGCCAGTTATATTCGGATTCCATATTATAGATATCGCTGCCGCGTCTGCGTGAGACTTCGGTGGCGAGCAGGAACATCACGCCGGTCTTGTTCTGCGTTCTGAATTCCTGTTCTATCGTTTCGAGCACCTCTAAATCGCGCCAGAGGCCTTTGCTTTTCACCAGCCGGGTAACGTGCGTGAAAATGTAATCTGGCTTATAGCCCAGGAGTGTTTCGCAATAGCGCTGCAGTTTTTCTTTGGAGCGCAATTTGTCGGCGAGAGTAATTTGATAAGCTGGTATGCCGTTATAGACAATATCGATATTCATTTTATCGAATTCAGGCGCCAAGAATCGCAGCTCGTCAACGACGTAATCGCCGACGGCGCATATAGCATCGCAGTGTTTGGATGCGTCCACGAGTACGTGCTTGAAGTAATGGCTCTGGTCGCCGAAGACATCCGCGATATGGAGGTTGTTTTCGCGTGCCTTTTTCATGGTATTGTAAAACATCGTGTCATGGCCGGGATTGCCTTCGACGATGCGGCGCATGGTTGCCACTTCGTGCGCGTAGAAAACGGTTTTGAAATCACACGTCGGTTCGAGCATGGCCGCCAGTGCTGTGGGCATTCCCATAAACTCGTGCGAGATTACGATTGTCGGGTCCTTAGCCGCTCCGATTGCCTTAAGAGCGGCGATTGCCGCCGGGGCAAGACGAACATACTGCTCGAATTCCCACAGGTTTTCATACATATTACTGCGGATTCCGAAGCGTTCGTACATTCTTCTTTTGAAATCGTTGACCATATTTTTGTCGGCCTGCGTTACGTCGATGAGCAGCACTTCGGGCGAACTTTTTACGCCCGTGTGCTTGTCAATGAATGTTCGTCTGCCGTAAACGATGCCGACGTTATAATGACTTTCGATTTTTTGAAATGCCTCGAGGTATCCGGTTTTTACGAGTCCATCGACCGAGGAATAGAGCACTTCGCTATTTTCGCCGAGGCGACTGGATACGGGCCCTTCGGTTGAGAACAACGGGCCGACAAGAATTGACCTGCCGACCGATTCAAGATAGGAATTGCAGGTGAAGAAGCCCTGCAGGACGGCGCCTATGCCGCCGATTTTGCCGACTATCTCGTGGGTAACGTGCACTACTGTCGTCTCATTAGCCATATTAAATTTCTCTCCGTGTTGTAGCTGCAGTATTAATTTTTGTTAAACCGATTCTGTGTAAAATATAGGAAATAGATTCACTGCTGTCAAACTGGAGAAGTTCATCGGGACAGTAAATTTTATGGTCTGAAAAAAACGGGACGGATTCGCAGTTTAGGGACGTTTTTTTGAGACGCTGGAACCGCCGAGGCCGATTTATTTAATTTTGGCTCTCAGGTCCCTTACCAGGCCTGCAAGTACATGCGGGGGGATATCAGCCAGTTCCGGCTCGGGTATTTCGCTAAGGGCCACGCCATCGAGAATTTTTAAGGCCCTTTGGCCGCAGTAGATTATGGAAGGTTCAAGTCTCGCAGACTGCTCCAGGTCGGCTTCTGCCATCAGTCTTAAATAGTTGACTATGTTTCTCTTGAGCTCGTCATCACCTAACTGGTATACAGGGACGGCCCTTTCGGGCGAGTCTTCAAGTACCTCATCTTTTTCGCGCAATATTTCCTGTTCAATTCTGCGTGTTTCTGCGAGGAGTCTTTTTTGTTCTTCCAGCTCGGCTGAATCTACCGGCGCGAGTCTAAGTTCTTCTTCAGTATCGGCAGCGGGTACATATATTTTGCTGCCGCAGCCCGGGCACTTCCCCCATCTTCCACCGGCGTTGTCCGGGGCCTTTATCTCTTTATCACAATGCTCGCAACGGAAAGTTATAGCCATTTTGTCGCCTCCCAATAATTTATTGCGATTGTCTGTCAGCTATTTACTTTTTTTGTATTCTGCGGTTACCTCCGTGGTTATTCCGCCACGGGGAGTAAACCGCGAGGTAACTTTCATCTCGCGCGGCCTGCAGACGCCGGACAAATCATCCAATATGTCATTTGTCAGAGCTTCGTAAAAGATGCCCTTATTGCGGTAGCTTTGCAGGTAGAATTTGAGGCTCTTTAGCTCGATGCAAAGCTTGGCGGGGCAATACTCGATGAGAATCTCGCCGAAGTCGGGATGGCCAGTTCGAGGGCAGACACTGGTAAATTCGGGACATTTGATTGTTATCCAATAGCTGCGTTTGGGATTAGGGTTGTCGAATAATTCTATTTTCGGCTTTTTGCCCATAGTGCCTCGCTTATGCAAATCCTTTACTGTCAATATAACCCCGATTTCAGTTGGAAACAAGCGAAATCAGACAATATGGGGGAAAATGAGAGTTTTCTAAAAAACGTTGTATTGGACAGGTATTTTGGGTATATTAGCGGCCGAGGTCCTGGACGATGGGTCCGGGCAGGGTTAAACGGCACAAAGAGTTGTAGTGCACTTGTTATTTTATGAAAGGAAGAGGCACAATGAGTAAAAGATGGTTTATCGCAGGTTGTATCATCGCGGAACTGGTTTTAGTATTTTCGGGCTGTGGGATACTGCATGCAGAGACAGCAGATGCCAACGCAGCGACGGCAGCTGCCCCATTCGTTCTTCGAGTAAATTGCGGCGCAGTTGAGCCTTACACTGATGCAGCGGGGAACGTATGGCAGCCTGACCAGCTTCTTGAAGAAGGCAACACATGGGGAGCTGAAGACGGTATGACCGTTGACCGCGGCGAGTTGAATATCGAAGGAAGTGACGTAGCGAAGGTTTATGAGACAGAACGCTATATGGTTTCTTCATACAAATTCCAGGTGCCCAATGGTAAATATACTGTGCGGATGCACTTCGCAGAGACATACGCAGGGATAGGCGGCGAAGAAGAAAGAGTCTTCTCTGTAAGCATTAACGGGGAAACCGTTGCTAAAGACATCGACCCCTTTAAAGATGGCGGTGGCCTGGAAAAACCCGTAGTCAAGGAAGTCAAAGGCGTGGCAGTAGCCAATGGCGAACTGGTTATCGGCTTTGAAATGAATATTGAAAATCCTGAGATTAACGGCATTGAAATAATTGCTGAGTAATTTCTGATAGGAAATAGCGGTGGCGGAAAAAAGGGCAGTTGTTCTACTAAGCGGCGGCCTTGATTCAGCTACGACTTTGGCCATAGCCCGCAGTGAAGGTTTCTGTTGCTATGCCTTGACCTGCGGTTATGGCCAAAGGCACCGCATAGAAATCGAAGCTGCGAAAAGGATAGCTGATTATCTTGGAGTAATCGAGCATCGCCGCATCGATATCGACTTGGCGCAGTTCGGCGGTTCAGCGTTGACCGATTCGGCGATTGAAGTGCCAAAGGACAGAGCCGAGCTGGGCAAATTCGGCCAGATACCGCTGACATATGTACCCGCCCGCAATACGATATTTTTGAGCTACGCACTTGCCTGGGCCGAAGTGCTCGGCGCGTTCGATATTTTCATAGGCGTAAACGCAACCGATTACAGCGGGTATCCGGACTGCAGGGCGGAATTTATAAAGGCCTTCGAGAAAACAGCCAACCTTGCCACTGCCTCGGCGGTCGAGCATAAGGGCCAATACCATATTCGCACGCCGATTATAGAGATGACAAAGGGACAGATTATTTCGACAGGTACAAAGCTCGGCGTCGATTATTCTCTGACGCACAGTTGTTACGACCCGGACAAGCAAGGCAGAAGCTGCGGGCGGTGCGACTCATGCAGATTAAGATTAAAAGGCTTTGCTGAAGCTGGTCTTAAAGACCCGATTGAATATCAAGTGACGAGTAACAAATGAAAGTGAGCGAAATTTTCTATTCGCTTCAGGGGGAAGGATTCCTAACAGGTGTTCCGAGCGTGTTTATTCGCCTGGCGGGATGTCCTTTACGCTGCCGATGGTGCGATACGAAATACGCGCAGGATAACAAGGCTGGGAGCGATTACAGCGTTGAAGAAATCGTGCAGAAAGTCGAGCAGCAGGAGAAAAGTAAATTCATCGTAATCACCGGCGGAGAACCTATGACAAATCCGGATTTGCCGGGGCTGGTGCAAAAATTAAAGGCATCCGGCAGGCATATAACGATTGAAACAGCAGGAATTAAATTTGTGCCGGGGCTGGCCTGTGATTTGATGAGCATCAGCCCAAAATTGAGTAATTCCGTTCCGACAGAGGCAAAATTTTCAGATTCGATGCTGGAAATAACTGTTTTAAACAAGCTGATTGATAATTACAAATATCAATTGAAATTTGTAGTCGATTCACAAAACGACTTGCCGGAGATACAGCAGATAATAGAGAAAATAGGCGGCGTCGATACGGGAAAAGTAATGTTAATGCCGCAGGCAGCCACAAGGGATGAATTTTTAGCCAAATCGCCTATGGTTGAGGAAATGTGCAAGCATAGCGGATTTACATTTTCGTCACGTCTGCAGGTTCTGCTCTGGAACAACAAAAGAGGCACGTGAACTTACCGATTGACAGAAAATCATAAATAGTGAATAATAAACTTTGCTTCGCCCGGGTGGCGGAATTGGCAGACGCGCTAGCTTGAGGTGCTAGTGGGAATATCCCTTGCAGGTTCAAATCCTGTCCCGGGCAATCGGATTTGTCATTTTTATGATATTATTTTCTTGACTGTATCGGAGGAATAAGTATAGTACCACGATAAGATTTTTGCTTTTAAACCCCTGC
Organism: Phycisphaerae bacterium; assembly: GCA_028714255.1. Taxonomy (GTDB): domain Bacteria; phylum Planctomycetota; class Phycisphaerae; order Sedimentisphaerales; family Anaerobacaceae; genus CAIYOL01. The sequence goes on from JAQTMR010000001.1 coordinate 218,611, forward strand.
TTTTTTCCTCTCTCCCCTCCCTCCGCAGAGCAGGGGTTTTTTTTATTGCTTAGGGCTCGACACGGCCCGGCGCCCAGGCATAGACGAGTTTTCGCTATTTGCCTTGGCTGCGGTCGTCTTTTCCCTCTTGATTCGTCTTCTCTTGAGAATATCATCCCGGACTTCCTGGATTGTATCTATATTTTTAGCCTTAGCCTTTTGGCCTTTGAAGGTATAAATCAAACTGCCTGTTACCAAAGCCACTATGAAGACCCATACAGAGAATCCGTAAGGACAGACAAGTCCGTAGTTTTCTATTGCGGTAAGACCGGCCAGGGCAATAGCCGCGATTCCACACCACATCGTAATAAGCTGCTTCTGGTTCATAATCCAAATCTCCTATCAAGTCAGGCCTAATCGCTCGGCCTCGGCGTCGAGTCCATATTGCTTCATTTTTTTGTATAAAGTTGTGCGGTTTATCTGTAATGCCTTGGCGGTTTCCTGCCTGTTCCAGTAGTTGGCTTCAAGGGCCTGACGAATGAGGTTTTTCTCCGGCTCAGCCAACGCATCTTTTAAGCTCATTGGTTTATACGCCTTTTGCCCCTGCTGGTGTTTGACAGAATCGGGCAAATCGAAAGGACCAATGAATTTATCTTTACTAAGCAGAACCGCACGTTCGATTGTGTTTTCGAGTTCGCGTATGTTGCCGGGCCAGGGATAACGCTCCAGATATTCCATCGCCTCATCGGTGATACCGAGCTTTTCTTTATTGTGCTGCGTACAATAGACCTGCAAAAAATACTTTGCCAGCAGCCTAATGTCCCCTACCCTATCGCACAGAGGCGGCAGTTCGATTGTTACCACATTTATCCGGTAATATAAATCTTCCCTGAACCTGCCCTGCTTAACTTCTTCTTTCAGGTCTCTGTTGGAAGCAAGCAATATCCGAGTGTCAACCGTTTCTGTTTTATTACTGCCGACCGCCTCAAACTGCCTTTCCTCGAGTACCCGCAGCAGTTTTGTCTGAAAGGCCGGTGAGGCGTTTCCGATTTCATCGAGGAAAATCGTGCCGGTATCGGCAGCCAGAAATTTGCCTTCTTTGTTGTTTACGGCGCCGGTGAACGCTCCTCTGACATGGCCGAACAATTCGCTTTCGAGCAGTGTTTCGGGCAATGCTCCGCAGCCGACCTCTATAAAGGGCTTGTCCTTTCGGCCCGAACGATGATGTATTGCCCTGGCGAGCATGCTTTTACCTGTACCCGAAGGCCCTGCCATTAGTATTGTCGTTTTGCTGTCGGCAACGGCATCTACAAGCTCGAAAATTTTCGCCATTTTGTAATCGTGGCTGATTATATTTTCCAAACTGTATTTTTGTTCGAGCTGCAATCGCAAATTTTCGTTTTCGCTCATAAGCGATTGCTGTTTAATCGCCCTTTCCACCACCAGCCGGAGCTCATCATCGACTATCGGCTTGGTAAGATAATCGTAGGCTCCGCTTTTTATGGCTCTGACGGCACTATCGATGCTGCCATAGCCTGTTATCGTAATTACCACTGTTTGCGGATAATTTTTCGCGACGATATCCAATAATTCGAAGCCGTCCCCATCCGGCAGATTAACATCCGTTATAACAAGACCATAATTTTGCTTCTCCAGCTCGGCAACCGCGGCCTTTACTGTTTCAGCGCCTTTGGTTTTGAATCCTTCGAGCGATAAAAATTCGCACAGCGAATCCAGTATGATTCTGTCATCGTCCACGATAAGAATATTTTTTGCTCTCATAGTTTTCCTGTCAGCTTTTATGAAACGCCGGCTGTCATTGGCAAATATACGGTGAATATACTTCCGCCTCCGGGTGCGTTTTCAGCGGTCATCCGGCCGTTGTGTCTTTCAATTATGTCTTTGCATATCGCCAGTCCCAACCCTGTACCCTTGCCTCTGTCTTTCGTTGTGAAGAACGGCTCGAATATGACATTGGCATTTTCGGGAGCGAAGCCGACGCCCGTGTCACGAAATTCGGCCACAACGGTATTATCCGCCTCAAGTCGCGTGGAGATGTGAAGCTGCCCGCCATCCGGCATCGCGTCCAAAGCGTTTTTTATGAGGTTGCAGAATACCTGAAATAAATTGCCGCTTCGGACTTCCGGTGTTTCCGGTGCGCAGCTCGATGATATCCGAACTTTCGAATTTTCCGCTTTTGCTTCCATTGTCTTTATGGCGTCCGCAATAATCTGCTCTACCCTGACATGTTCGAACGGCGCATAGGTACTGCGGGAGAATTCCAACAGCTCACTTACGATTTGAACCATTCTCATAAGTCCCTGCCGGCACTGCGTGAGGTATTCTTTGGCCTTTTCGAGATTTTCCTGCTCAACGATTCTCATCGCAAGATTGAGGTATCGCAATATCCCATCCATAGGATTATTTAACTCGTGCGCCACTTTAGAAGTGAGCCTGCCGAGGGTAGCCAGTCTTTCAGTGTCCGCCAACCGCTTCTGGGCATTGGATTTTTTGATGATGTCTGCCTTTTCAGGTGGTATTTTTTCGCGGCCTGGCATAGTTCTACATTACCTCTTATGGATGTTGAAAAAAAACAACACGTCTGTTCTTTTTTCGGATTGAATGGAGTGCCTGTTTAGTAAAAAGCGTAACATTATACAGACTAAGCAACTAACCGGTTTTTTTCGGTCCTTGTGTTCAACTTAGACACCAAAAACGAACTTTCGGCGTTGTTATTTCACAACACTGCGGATGTCCCGCTGAGCGAATCTGTCATAAACAACAGTGGTGATGCCGTTTAACTTTATGGCTGGTAAGCAGTTGTAAAAGTAAAAATGGGCTATTTGCTCATCGCTGTTTTGGTATGTACTTTGCTCAACTATGCAAGTTAGTCGCAGAGAATAATCGAAAACGGAGCAGAAAGGCAGGTGATGGATAGCTCTGAAAAACGAAGGTTCAAGCGATTGCAAATAACGCTTGGTTTATCGTGCCGAAAAGTCGGCTCGACAGCAGATACGCTCTATAACGGCCGCACGATAAACGTAAGTCCGGGTGGTTTGTATTTCGAGACCACCGATGTTGCTTTTGAAAAAGGGAATCTCTTAAAGGTGGATTTGACAATACCGCCTACGCCGGGCCTGCTTGAATTCGGCGGGAGGATTTCAGGTTTCGGCAAGGTCTTGAGAACCTGTTCGCATCACGGAAAGCATGGCGTTGCTCTCGAATTCTACCGGCCTCCAAAGCTCTGCACATAACGCTTGGTACAGCATTTTATCAGTCCTTCGACTATTCGCCGCTTAAAACTGCTCTTCTGGGTACGACAAGGAGTCATTTTTTTCTTGCATTTCTGTTCTTGATATGATATAATTGCATTTTATTTGGGGGTAGGGAAACTAATCGCGATTTCATTTCGTCTGTTCACCGTTCAGCGGAGTTTCTCTGCAAATTATTTAAGGGGAGGAAAAAAATGAAAAATGCGAAAATAACAATTTGTTTGGCAGTTGTGTGTGTGATGACAGCGATAAATTTCGCTTCTGCTGAACTCATACGAGGAATTGACATTGATTTTGTAACTGTTGGTAATCCGGGAAATCCGGGTGATACGAGAACCCCAACACCGGAATATGGGGCTCCTATGGTAGACCCGTACGGCTGTGGTGCAGTTAGTTACAATTACCGTATCGGCAAATACGAGGTTACCAACGCTCAGTGGAACGCTTTTACAGCCGCGGCCGGCGCCCCCACGGGCAATCATATCGATGCTTACGACGATAGTGCATATTTCACCGGAGCCCAGCAGCCGACCAATTGTGTAAGCTGGTATGAAGCAGCCCAGTTCTGCAACTGGCTGACCAGCGGCGATAAGAGCCTTGGTGCCTATCAGTTCAGCGGGGACAATTCAAACCCCGGTGATTTTTTAGGTATCGACCGCGCAGCGGCCCAAACGACTTATGGTACGATTTATGTCATCCCAACCGAAACTGAATGGTATAAGGCTGCTTATCACCAGAACGACGGAGTTACGAACAATTACTGGTTATATCCAACTCAGGGTCAGTGGGACCATCAGCCGACCAACGACCTGATCAATCCCGACCCAGGCAATAATGCTAATTTTTATTCGCACGGTTGGACCATTGGCAGTCCGGATTACCTGACTGATGTCGGGGAGTTCGAGAACTCCGGCAGCGCCTATGGCACATTTGATCAGGGCGGCAATGTCTGGGAATGGAACGAAACTCTTGTTGACGGTTCCTCTCGTGGCCTTCGCGGTGGGGGATATGACAACGACTGGTACGTCCCCTTAGGCACTCTTCAGTCGGCCTTCCGGAACTACGCCGACCCGACATACGAGAATAAAAAGGCAGGATTCCGTATTGCCGAAGTTCCTGAACCGTGCAGTTTGGTTTTGCTGTCCATGGGCGGATTGGCCTTGCTTAGAAAACGCAGGGCATAAAAGACTCGAAAAAACAACGCCTGTTACAAAACAAAGGGCCGTGCGAATAACACGGCCTTTTTTCAATTCAGTATTCAGTAAAACGCCGTACTATTCCTCCGGCCAAACGCCCTCGAAGACCTCGACGGCAGGGCCGGTCATATAGACGCAGTTATCTTCCTCGCACCAGTTCAAATCCAGGTCGCCTCCAGGCAGATGCGCGGTGCATACTCTTTCCGTTCGCCCCGTAACCACCGCCGCCACACAGCAGGCGCAGGCGCCCGTTCCGCAGGCAAGGGTAATTCCGCTGCCCCGTTCCCACGTCCGCATAGTAAATTCCGCGGGGCCATCAACCTGAACAAAATGCACATTAGTACGGTTGGGGAAAATACGCTGCTTTTCGATAACGGGGCCGAACTTTTCAAGCTCAATTGAACCGACTTCGTCACAGAAAAATACGGCGTGCGGATTCCCCATCGATACGCACGTCATTACAAGCGCATGGTTTAGAAATTGCATCGGCTGTTCGATTACTTCTTTAAGCGGTAAATTGACCGGTATGTCCCCGGCGGCTAATACGGGCTGGCCCATATTGACGCATACCCTTTGGACCTTGTTATTATTATCGATTATAAGCCCGACGGCTAAAACTCCGCTGCCGGTTTCTATATTCAGCGATATTGGACAGGCCGGCTGGCCGGGTACGGTAAAGGGCCCCTTGCCCTCGGCCAATTTGTGCTCGAAGGCATATTTGGCCACGCATCGAATACCGTTTCCGCACATTTCAGCTTCAGAGCCGTCGGCATTGAAGATACGCATTCGCACATCGGCTTTCTCCGAGGGACCTATCAGAATCAAGCCGTCCGAGCCGATGCCAAAGTGGCGGTCGCTGACAACCTGGGCCAACTCCACAGGGTCAGCGATTTCCTCCTCGAAGCAGTTGACATAAATATAGTCATTGCCAAGGCCGTGCATTTTCGTAAATCGCATACTTCGCTCCTTGCGTAAAAACCTTATTGTATGCGCAGCCGGGAATAAAATCAAGGTCTGTATGGCATATCGATGGTAAACAGCAAACAGCTCAAAGGAAGCTACGAGTTACGAATTACTCGACAGAGAATTCCTTTTTACGGCTGTTCATTTGCGCTTTCAGACGTGAAATAATGGACGAGTGCATCTGTGAGACGCGGGACTCGGACAAATCCAGCGTTGCGCCGATTTCCTTCATTGTCATTTCTTCGTAATAATACAAGACGATAATCAGCCGCTCGGCCCGTGTCAGTCCTTTGGTGAGCAGGCTTTTCAGGTCCCGCTTTTGAGCTTCCGTCAGCGGGTCTTCGCTTCTCTGGTCTTTGATTACATCTATTTCGCGGATGTCTTTTTCGCCGTCGTTTTCGCTGTAGTTGGTGTTCAGGGAAACCAGACCGACTGCACTTGCATCCTGCCTGAGCCTGGTAAACTCTTCCATATTCATATCCATCTCTTCAGCGGTTTCTTTTTCGGTGGGCTTTCTGCCGAGGTGTGTTTCGAGCGAATGCACCGCCTTTGTAAGCTGATGGGCGCGGGCACGAACCAGCCGAGGCACCCAGTCCATACTCCGTAACTCATCAAGGATTGCGCCTCTTACACGAGGCGAGCAATATGTCTCGAACTTCACGCCCCTTTCGGGGTCGAAGGCATTGATAGCATCCACCAGCCCAAAAGTGCCGGCACTGATAAGGTCATCCAGCTCTACCTTGTCAGGCAGTTTGCTGCGCAGCCGTTCAGCGGCATATTTTACCAGCGGCCTGTAGTGCTCCATAAGCAGATTGCGGAATTGGACATCGCCGGTTTTATAGAACTGCTCCCAGATTTGCTCTATCTCGAGTGGCTGCTTGGTCTTCATAGGATTCCTCCATGAGATTCTATGACCCTGAAAAGTTTTATTAAGCCGGTTTTAAGTCCTATAAATGCCAGCATTCTTTAACCTTCTGATTATCCCGCTCTATTTACATAGAAAACGTCCTGTACTTTCTTTATCGACTTTCCAGGCAGCAACTTTAGGAGAACCCATCAGCGAGTTTCTCAGAAAGTCTTTTCCTGTCTGCTGCACGTTATTCGAAGATTGAAATCATTTCCTGTTTTTGCCGGAGCAATACTGTTGCTACTCTTTGATTGAGCGAATTCTCCGAAAGCTTATTTATTTGAAACTCAAGATACTCGTTTCGATTCTCTTTGAGTAGTTTCTCGGCATAGCTGTCCACGGTCGGCTGGATATCCAGTTTGCCGGAGGCACCAAATTTGATGTTTCTGGTATCGCGGAACAGAAGACGCCGGCTTTGAATATGCTCACTAAGTGCATTGTTCATCAGGCTGCAAAACTCCTCCACCACCAAATCCTTAGGAACAAAACCGGGACTGTTAATGTTGTTTATGTTAAGAGTGAGGATTTTCTGGCGACTCCGTGTGAACTCGATTATCTTAACGAGCAATTCGGAGATATTATCTGTTATCAACGAAGCTGTATTTTTCATCCTTGAACCCTTTTATCCTTTTTCCTTAAGTTCCAACTTCCAGATATAAGGCTTTACCGGGAATCGGCCTGTTCATTATTCAGTTATTTTCAGCACTTGTGCCGTGTTCGGCCATTTTGCCGGCCGGCTCTTCTTTGGTTAAAATCCGTCTTATTTCCCAGAGAGTCTTTGTTTTCTTAAGTTCAATGATTCTTGATAATCTTTCAAAGACCGACTCGTCATACAATCGATGTCCGCCTTCGGTCCACTGCGACTCACGAATAAGTCCCATTATCGTGTAGTTATGAATAGTTTGCCGGGAAAAGGGAGTGCAATTAACCAATTCACCAATTCGATATAGCTTGGCGGGTATTTGCAACATTCGTTTTTTAACTTCTGTCTGCATCACGAGAATTTTTTATTGGCCCATCAAGGTTCCGACGATTAAAAATTCAAAGGCCGAAAAAACAAAAATACAAAACTGATGGCTTCCGTTTAAATAACCATCTCAATTCAAATTCAGCTTATTGACTCTTCTTAAATCAGCGGTTGCTAACCTATTTTAACATCAAAATGTATTTTACATTTTGCAAAATGTAAAATACATTTTGCCTTATGTCAACTTTTTTCCATTTTTTTTGAAAAAAAATTTGACGAATCTCCCACGGAAGACAGTTTTTATCGGAGTCTGCCTAATTGACGGCAATAAGGTGATATTCCTTTGAAATTTATCGTTATTATCGGTGTTTTTCGTCAAATATTACTATCGCCACTTAAGCATTTAAAGAAACGTGATACAATAAAGCACCGAAATGGGCAGGCCCGGCCTCGCAGACAACCTTAATGCGGAGCGAACCGCCCCACTGCCAGACCAGCCCGGACAATCAATCATCCGATGCGATGGGAAGTTACAAATCCGCCTGAAACAGGCAAGGTTTTTGCCAAATGTCCCTCCTGAAATATCCGATACAAGGTAAGCGGACTAAATAGTAACTGGTATGAATGAGGTAAAACTGTATCGCTATAATTATGCACCAAGACAATAAGAGTTCCGATAATACCGATACCGCCCCTGCCGGCGGCATCTCTTCGCTGGAGCGGATAACCCCACTGGCCCGGCAGATAAACTGCCTTGACATCGAACGGATAGCGAATGTCTGTATCGACAATATCCCCAAATTGATTGGCGTGAGGTTCGCTTCGCTGTATATACTCGACGAAGCAAATAATATTCTGCACCTTCAGAAATATAATCATCCGTTTCTTATAAACAAAATAGTTTCAATCAATCAAAGCCCGCCTTCGCCTATGGTTGTTGCGGTAAGAAGTAAAATGCTCGTACAGATACGGGACATAGACAGCCATAAAAGGCCTATCATCAGGAAATCTCAACGCGCTTTTTCTGGAAATTATGAAACCAAGAATTGCATTATCGCACCGCTTATTTGCCATGAAAAGGTAGTCGGCGTGCTTAATCTGGCGGACAAAATAGAAGGCGACAGCTTCGATTGTGACGACATCGCACTTGTAGAACTGTTCAGCCAGCTGGTTGGCGCTTCCATAGGCAATATAAAGCTTTTTGAGAAGATGCAGCATCAAGCCGTAACAGACGGCTTGACGGGACTGGCAAACCACAAAACATTTTATGATATCCTCGAGAAAGAGCTGTGGAGAATGCGGCGATACGGCGGCCAAATTTCGCTGATTATGGTCGATATTGATAATCTCAAGAGGGTAAATGACGCTTACGGCCACCACGCAGGCGATAAAGTCATCAGAGAAATCAGCAAAAAAATAAGGGCGTGCATCCGACAAATCGATACGGCAGCACGCTACGGAGGAGATGAATTCGCGGTGATTTTGCCCAATACTTCACTGGCTGAAGCGATTGTTGCCGCGGAACGTATGGTTGATTCGGTTTCAGGTTCACCGATAACGTGGAAAAAAGAGCAGATAGCCCTGTCTATCAGTGTCGGTGTCGGAGAATACGGCGCCGAGAACAGTCCCGAGGACATTACAAACCGTTCTGACAAGGCCTTGTATATGGCTAAGCAGGCGGGGAAAAACACAGTGAGAGTTTTTGAGTAAACCCCGGCGGGGTAAAACCTGCAATTACTTTGACAACATACCTTTTCGCAGGAACAACAAATAGCCTTCCGGGCTTTCACATTCATATCGAGATATTGACAAGGGGACAAAAATTTGTATATTGCAATGTTCCGGCAAGAGGTACTTTGACGATAGAGTTAAAATAACGAAGGGATGCGATTATGAAAATCGAAGAAGTAAGAAAAAAAGCGAAAAAGCTGGGAATAACCAGCGGCAAAATGAAAAAAGCGGAACTTATCCACGCCATCCAGAAAGCAGAAGGCAATACGCCTTGTTTCGGAAGATCAAACAATGGCCAATGCCCCTACATTAGCTGCTGCTTTATAAAAGACTGCCTTAAAATACAACTGTGAAACAACGGACAGGGCAGAAAATTTCAAAAATTAAAAATCAATCCTTATTTGACAAATAACGCAGCAAGTGCCGATAAAACATTCAGGATACTTCTGAATGGAACAATAGGAATATCTGCGTAGAATTAGATAATAGACAAAAGAGGTATATTGGGAAAATTCGGGATAGGCGAGAAAGGAGCAAATGTATGAAGGTAAAATTAATTGTGGCGGGTTTGTGTTTGGCGATTGTAATGGCCGGCTGCGCCACGGTTCCGAAAGGACCGGAGGCAAAAGCTGTTTTGTCCGCCGAGGCAAGCGAGGCTATCGCGGTATTCAAAGAGAGAGACCCCGATATACAGCGATTCTTTGACAAATCCTACGGTTACGCGGTGCTGCCGAAGGTCGCCAAAGGCGCTTTGTGGATAGGCGGAGCTTACGGCAGAGGCGAAGTCTATGAAAGAGGTGAAGACGGATACAAAATGATTGGCTACTGCAGTATGTCGCAGGCAACGCTGGGTTTCTCGTTTGGCGGCGAATACTTCCGTGAAATAATCTTTTTCAAAGACAAAAATGACTTGGAAGTATTCAAAACCGATGAGTACACGTTTTCTGTGCAGGTTACCGGCGTAGCCGCCAACGTCGGCGCGGCAGCGAAGGCTGATTATCAATCCGGCATGGCTGTCTTTATCACAACTGATAAAGGTCTGATGGTCGATGCGTCATTAGGCGGACAGAAATTCGACTATATGCTGTTTACAAGCGAAGAGATACGGAAATAGCCTGCGAATCCTAAACCGCAAATAAATATCAAACTTGAGTTGTCCCCTGAAAGTTCTGGGAAACAGATGGGGGCCGTTTCATTTCGTATCTTTTTGCAGCTTGTATTCGACAGAATCCACCAGTGCCAGCCAGGATGCCTCGATGACGTTTTCAGAGACGCCGACCGTACCCCATACAGAGGTTTTGTCTCGTGATTCGATTATTACACGAACACGGGCGGCAGTACCGGCTTTGGCGTTGACCACACGGACTTTATAATCAATCAAGTGGATATCCCTGATGGCTGGATAGAGGTTTTCAAGGGCTTTGCGCAGAGCGGCATCGAGGGCATCGACAGGACCATCGCCTTCGCCGACAACGTGCTGAACTTTGTTACCAACCTTGATTTTTACGGTGGCTTCGTTAATCATCTCGCCAGTGGTTCGCCTTTCCACGGTAACATAGTATTTTAGAAGTTCGAAACAGGGCTTATACGTACCGAGTGTCTTTTTGACAAGCAGGTCGAAGGATGCGTTTGCAGCCTCGAATTGATAACCCTCATTCTCAAGCTCCTGGACACGGGTGAGAATTTTTTTGGCCAATCCTTTGTCCTGAGCTATTTTTGCTTTTTCCAACTCGGCCAGGACGTTCGATTTGCCGCTCAGTTCGGAAATAAGAAATCTCCGTTCGTTTCCGACAAGGGCGGGGTCAATGTGCTCGTAAGAGCGTTTCTCTTTTCGCAGGGCGTCAACGTGCAGGCCCGCCTTGTGCGCGAAGGCGCTTTCTCCGACATAGGGCATATTCATTACGGGGTTGAGATTACCGAGTTCAAAAATGAAACGCGAGACCTCGGTAAGTGTTTTGATTTTTTCCGGGGCCAGACAATCCAACCCCATTTTGAAAACGAGATTGGGGATGACGGTGCAGAGATTCGCGTTTCCGCAGCGTTCGCCGAGGCCGTTGATGGTACCCTGAACGTGTCCGGCACCGGCACGAACGGCAGCTAAGGTGTTGGCGGTGGCACAATCACAATCATTGTGGGTGTGAATACCGATTGATAGCGTTGGGAATTTTTCGCAGACGGCTTTGGTAATTTCATAAATCTGGTCAGGCACCGAACCGCCGTTAGTATCGCAAAGTACAAGGACATCGGCGCCTGCCTCGGCGGCGGAAGCCAAAACCTTCATTGCATATTCGCTATTTTCCCTGTAGCCGTCGTAGAAATGCTCCGCGTCGAAAATAGTTTCAACGCCCCGCTTTTTCAGGTATTCGACGGAGTCGCCGCAGAGCTGCAGGTTCTCATCGAGCGAACAGCCGAGGACGGTTTTTACATGCATATCCCACGTTTTTCCGACCAGGGTGGCTGCCCGCGCCTTGCAGGCGAGAATGGCCTTGATGGAAAGGTCATCTTCGACTTTAGTATCAGCCCTGCGCGTACTGCCGAAGGCCACAATTTTCGAATTCTTCAGGTCGAGCTTAGCTGCTTCGATAAAAAACTGCATCTCCTTGGGATTAGAAACAGCGAAACCTCCTTCGATGTAATCGAGACCAAGCTCATCGAGGCACTCGGCGACCGAGAGCTTATCTTCGAGGGAAAAGCTGACGCCTTCGGCCTGCATACCATCGCGAAGGGTGGTATCGTAAAGCTTTATTTTTCCCATAGTTACGTCTCCAAAGTCGGCGGCAGCGGTTGGCAACTGATAGTCTATAAACACATCCGCCAGACCGCCGGAGGCAGACAAAATGTCATAAACAGGCTGTCATTTTAGCCGGGCATAACAGGCAAGTAAAGGGGAAAATGATGCACCCGCAGGGCAGGTTTTTGAGAATGCCGCAATTTTTCTGCCGTAAAGTTGTTGCAATTAAAGCAGCAATCGAATATAATTAAAGGTTTGTATAAATACTTAGAAAAGTGCAGTATATTTTACAGTAATCAAAATGACTCTAACGAAAATTCTGCGGCAGAGTTGTGTTAAAGTTCCGCTCGAAAGCAAAGACAAGAAATCCGCAATAACAGAACTGGTGGATTTGCTTGACGCCAACGACCTGCTTATCGACAAAGAAGCCGTTCTACAAACGGTTCTGATGCGTGAGCAAACCCGCAGCACTGGAATCGGTTCGAGAATTGCCGTGCCGCACGGAAAGTGCAAAGCCGTCAAAGAACTGGTTATGTCGATTGGAATAACGAACGAACCAATTGATTTTGAAAGCGTTGACGGAAATCCGGTAACAATCATTATCCTGCTGGTCTCGCCCGCTAACGAAACCGGCCCGCACATTCAGGCACTGGCCAAAATAAGCAAACTGATGCTTGATTCAGAATTCAAACAAGAGCTTGAAAAGACAACCTCATCTACAGAGGCTTATGAGCTTCTGTGTAGTAGAGAGAAGGACTGAAACAGCGCAATATTTCCGTCCGTCTTTATTAACCGTTTGTGCCGCCTGCTGTTTCCCAGAGAATCAAACCCAACTCATAAGGATTAACAAGGTCAGTATTTCTGGGCAAAACTCTCACTGCCACTCCATAACTGCCTGTTTCTGTACAGGAGACCGAGCCAACAAACCGATGTTCGCTGTCCTGACCTACAGTTTCCTTGTAAAGCATTCTCACGGCTGAGCCATTTCTGATATTTCCCTGAGAATCCACCAGCCCGTGATAAAGCTCAACTGAAACATCATCCGGACTAACCTTAGGCAGTCTGACCAGGGCATTGATGGACAACTGCGAACCGACTTTAAGCTGGTGCCGCCTTAGATTGAACGGCACATTACCTTGCCCGTTGCCGAGCTGTATCTGCACATCTTTAATGGCAAATTCAGACCAGGCCTTTTTCATATTGGATTTCCACATCGAGAGCGCCTTGGCCCTTGTCATGGCCTCCGCGGTCAAATACTGCCATTTAGCTATAGCAGGGCCATAAAACTTCTGCGTATATTCGGCAACCATTCTGTGGGTGTTAAATTGCGGCGCTATCCGTTTGATAGAGTTTTTCGCCCGGTGTATCCATGCCCTCGGCATATCATCTGCTGAACGGGTATAGTATAAAGGGACAACCTCGTTTTCGAGAAGATTATAGATTGCCTGGGAATCGACACTATCCTGATAATCAGGGTCCTTGTAATTCTGCTCTGCGCCAATGGCCCAGCCCCCATCAGAACTATAACCTTCACACCACCATCCATCGAGGCAGCTCATATTCAGAACGCCATTCATTGCCGCTTTCATACCGCTTGTTCCGCTGGCTTCCATAGGCCTTCGAGGGTTATTAAGCCACACATCGACGGCATGAACCAACATTCTGGCTACATCGATGTCATAATCCTCAAGAAAAATTATGCGCCGCTGAAGGCCATATTTTGTTGCAAAGCTGATAATCTGCCGCATTATCTCCTTGCCTGAACTGTCTTTAGGGTGGGCTTTGCCCGCAAAAATAAGCTGAACAGGTCTATCCGGGTTATTAAGCAGCTTCACAAGCCGCTGCGGGTCACTAAACAGGAGATTGCCTCTTTTATAGCTTACAAACCTTCTGGCAAAACCGATGGTTAATGCCTTAGCATCAAGAACCTCATCGGCCCAGTTCAATTCGGAATGGTAAGTGCCCCTGCGATTGAACCGCGTTTTAAGCTGGTTACGGACAAAAGCAACCAGCCTGTCCTTACACTGCTGATGTACCCGCCAGAATTCCTCATCAGGAATCTGGTCGATGCCGTTCCAAATCGACTCATTAACAGGTTCGTCCGTCCAATCAGGCCCGAGATACCTTTCATATAAAGAATTCATCTCATTCGACAGCCAGCTCTTAATGTGAACGCCGTTTGTAACAGAGATTATGGGCACTTCATCGACAGGAAGAGCAGGCCAAAGACTCGACCACATCTCACGTGATACCTGCCCGTGCAATTTACTTACGCCATTTACATAACCGCTGAGACGTAATCCCAAAATCGCCATTTTAAACGACTCACTCGCATCATCGGGAAGAATTCTGCCCAGCGATAAAAACTGTTCTCTGCTTATCCCAAAAGCAGGAATGAAGTTGGTGAAATATTTGTCCATAAGCTCAACTGGAAATTCGTCGAGACCTGCTTTAACAGGTGTATGCATAGTAAAAACGTTGCCGGCTCTGGTGGTTTCAACTGCTTCAGCAAAGGTCATATTCGTGCTTTTTTGTAACTCGCGGATTCGTTCAAGCGCCATAAAGCCGGCGTGTCCCTCATTCATATGGCAGATGAGAGGCTCAATGCCCAGCGCCGCCAAGGCCCTTAAGCCGCCGATGCCCAGGATGATTTCCTGGCGTATGCGCATCTCAAGGTCGCCGCCATATAAACTGGTGGTAATCATACAGTCCGTGGATGAATTAGGTGAAATGTTGGTATCCAACAGATATAATTTAACCCTGCCTACGGTAATAGACCAAATCTGTGCATACACCGTTCTGTCGGGGAATTCCACACCAATGGTCAACGGCTGGCCGTCACTTCCACGAATCAGGTCGATAGGCATATTATAGAAATCGTTTTCGAGATATACTTCCTGCTGCCAGCCATCGATGTCCAACTGCTGGCGGAAATAACCTTTTTGATAGAGAAGACCAACACCAACCAAAGGAATGCTAAGGTCTGATGCGCTTTTCAAATGGTCACCGGCTAAAATTCCCAGGCCTCCCGAATAAAAAGGCAGACATTCATGAATACCGAACTCGGCACAAAAGTATGCAATAACAGGCTTGGTATATTTTGAATAATTCTTTTCAAACCAGCCTGACCCTTCAAGATATGATTTGAGCTTTTCTTCCGCCCGCTGCAGTTCGGACAAAAACGCCTGGTTCTTGGCTAATTCGTCCAAACGCTGCTGAGGGAGACTGGCGAGAAGTTTGACCGGATTATGGCCGCAAGCCGACCATAAGTTACTGTCAATACGTTTGAACAACTCTATAAAACTGGTGTTCCAGCACCAGAATAAATTCCGTGCGATACTATCGAGAGCCTTCAACTTATCCGGCAAGGCGGGCAAAACTGCGAAACTACAAACTTTTGGCATTTTTACGTCTCCAAATAAAAAAGGCGTGGCATCATAACCACTTGTGCCGTAACATCTTACGCTCTTTTATGCCTAATATAATTACATACCGATACTGTTGTTTAATCGACAAATACAACGACCGGCTTAAGGGCAAAAAACGCATAGAAATGGCGGGTTTGGTGGATTTTGATGGTCCGATATTTCTGATTTCTGGAGGTTAAAGGGGTTAAAACCAAAAAGGCCTGCATAACAGGCCTTTTAGTGCAAGGCTTCACTCCGCTGGTGCCGTAAGAAAACTTTTGAAGAAAACCCATTATGTCCACGTGGGTAATCGTTGCTTGCGTCCGAAAGTCCTATCGAGTAGGCATTTTTCGAGCCGTCAAGACCTGACTTCCCTGAGTAACTGGGTATCGGTTTTTTCAAAATCATATTTTCTACACGCACACCGCAGGGGTCAGCCTGCAAATATCTTATACTAAATCACGGCCCAAAAGTCAAGAAAATACCGGACAACTGAAACCACAAGACCTTTGCATTATTCGACCATTTACTTGAACGAAGCTATTTAAGGACATCAATCACCCCGTAAGGGTCGGTCGAAATCACACTGTTTGCGTACAGTTCCATAGCGCCGATATCCGCGGTTGCCTTGAAGATACTTCCTCTATCTACGACTCTTATTATATAGGGCAGGTCGTCCCCGGCATCCATAGCAGGCATAGAAATGGTAACGTTAAAGCATGTCACTCCGAGCTTATCGATAAAACATCTCAGCACATCAAAAATAACTTTTTTAACCTTATCGCTTTTCGAGGGATTGGACGCAATTATCACGGTCTCTTTTTCCTTTACCGGCGTAAGGCTGACGAAAACTTTTACGCCGCCCCGGCCATAGCCAAGATTGACCATCTTATGCGCTTCGAATAAATCGTCGAAATATTTTCCGCCCTTTCGTTTTTTCGCGTATTCCAGAGCAGCTCTTTGCAGCATTTCAATCCCTGCGTAATACCTGCCCCTGGCCATTAAAAGCTGCGCGTGGCCGTGCACCTGTGATGCGCCCGATTTTTCCAGACAATTCCACAGCAGAAAAGGATATTTGGCCCCCGCATCCAGCCGGTGTACCTTTTCAAACCACTTAAATCCTGTTTCAATATAATCGGAAAGCTCTTTCAGAGTAAATTTCAGGGGATTATGTTTTCCAAAATATATCATGCCGCTCCAGCCGTCGTATTTTGCAACATTGGCCCCGGTAACACAGTATTTGCCCTTGATTCTGCCGAATAAATCTTCGGGAGTGTATTTCGCAGGTTCGCAAAAATCGCAATTTCTCATCGACTCGCTGATATGCTCATCGACTCTCTGCCTTTCCTTTTCAATTTCCCCCCTCATAGAGGGCCTGCTCGCCCTGAGCCAGTTAAACAGAGCGCCATCCCCTGTCCATTTATTGAATGTCCTCACCACTTTCTGGGTTTCGATTCTATTAACAACTTCGTCCTCGGTTTCTATAATCTCCCCGCCTTTATCTTTCGTGCCGAAATACTGCCTGACCTTGGCCCTGAACGAAGGTGGAATCTCTAACCTGCCCTCGACGCTGGAAATCTCGAAAATATCACAGAAGAGTTTCTTGTCCCCCTTTTTCAGTTTGCTTACCCTGCTCTCCAGCCCGACAATAGAATCCATTTGTGTTGTCCCTTTAATATTTCGCCTGCGCTTATGTGAATATCAGTATTGCAATTCGAAGCTTGGCGATAACAAAGAACCGCCGAGGCTAATTATGATACACAATCATACACTCCGCAGCTCGGCGCCGACGGATTCGGCCAGGCCCCGCAAAATATCCGCCTGGAAGCGGTCAACGGCCTCGTGGGTCAATGTGCCGTCCTGGTCTCTGAATACGAGCGTAAGCGTAAGGCTCTTTTTGCCGGAGGCAATGCCCTTGCCGCGGTATATACCCACAAAACGAATATCCTCCAATTCATCAGGAGCTTTTTTGTCCACCGCCACGGCGATATCGGCCCATCGAACCGAGTCATCAATGACAATCGAAAGGTCGCGCACTATGGCGGGGAACTTCGGGATGGGTTTGACTTTTACGGGTCCAGCCTGCAAAACTGAAAGCGATTCAAAATCCAACTCTGCCGCGGCTGGTGTCACGTCTTTGAAATCGAATTTTTCCTTTACCGCCTTGGAAACAACGCCCGCGACGCCAATAACTTTGGAATCGACTAAGATTCGGGCGCCGGTTTGCGCCCAGACAAACTCGGCAGGCTCGAAAACAACCTCAGCATCTTTATTGAGATTCTTTATCAGCCCATCTACCGCACCACGCAAAAGCTGGAAGTCATTACTATCACAGCAAATCGCCAGCTTGGTTTTCTCAATCGGCAGAACAGCTGTTTCGCCCTTTTGTGGATTTGGAATGAAAGTATCGGCGATTTCGAATATCCTGCAGTTGCTATTTTTGACGTTAAGGTTAGTTTTAATAACAGAGAGTAAAGATGGCAAAAGCATCTGGCGGAGCAGGTTATCGCTTTTTCTGGTTACATCCTTAACGCTCAAATGCTCGCCGCCGTTTCCGGCAAACAGCTCGGCGATGGAATTATCGATGAAAGAGACGTTAATCGTCTCGTAGAAACCACAGCCGTTAAGATATGTCCCTATTGAACTTGTCAGCTTTTGACGGGAATCGACAGGGACAACCTGAATCTTAATTTTCTGTTCCGTGGGTATCCTGTTATAGCCGCAGATGCGTATGACTTCCTCTATCAGGTCAACTTCGCGGTATATATCGCTTCGCCACGAAGGGACGCAGCAGGTTATCGAATCGCCGTTTTGCTTTGGCTGGTAACTCAATCTCGACAGGATTTCTATCGTTTCCTTAGGCGAAATCTCGATGCCGAGCAATTTATTCAAACGGGAAAGTCTAAGTGTCACCTCTTTTTTCGCCGGCTTCTTCGGGTAGATATCAATCACGCCCTTAACGACTTTTCCGCCTGCGACCTGCGTAATCAATTGAGCCGTCCGTTTCGAGGCCCAGTCCACCATTTCAATATCTACCGTCCGCTCGAATCTAAAAGAAGCCTCCGAAGCCAGGGCAAGTTTGCGAGCCGTCGGGCGAACACTAAGGGGAGCGAAATAGGCGTCCTCTAAAAGGATTGTCTTCGTCGTCTCGCTTACCTCGGTATCGGCCCCACCCATAACACCTGCTATCGCTACCGGCCCTTTGGGGTCGGCGATAATTAACATATCAGAAGCCAACTTGCACTTAGAGCCGTCGATACTGACAAGCTCCTCGCCGGCTCGGGCGCACCTTACTATTATCTTGCCGTCGTTTATTTTTTTATAATCGAATGCGTGCGGAGGCTGTCCCGTCTCGAGCATCGCGTAGTTGGTCGCATCGACCACATTATTGACGCTTCGCAGGCCGACCGCTTCGAGTCGGCTCTTGAGCCAGTCAGGCGAAGGCCCGACTTTTACGCCCTCGATAATTCGGGCGGTATATCGGCCGCACTTATCAGGCTCGGCGACCTCGACGGCCGCGAGCGTGGTAATATCTTTTGTTGATTCGTCCAGTTCAACTTTTGGGATTTTCAATTCTTTGCCGGTAGCGGCTGCTAATTCGCGGGCGATACCTATTAAACTAAGGCAATCGCCGCGATTGCTCGTTACTTCAATATCTATTACGGCATCGTTACCACAGGATTCGACGCCCTCGCAGGGCAGCCCCAGGCCGCTTAAAATCTCTACGATTTTCTCAGCGGATAAGTCGGTCTCGATATAATCATTTAACCAATTCAGCAAAATTTTCATAAGGATAATACCTTAACTTCCAGACGCCCCGCTGTCAATACTTGATGTTTAAACAATAAACCCCCAAGCAGGCTTGGGGGCTAACCGGATATGGAGAATTGTTGCGTATCGGTTAACATAGGGGTACTATTATGAAAGTATGGGGAAAATGATTGGATATATGGTTACATGGACGACTTACGGAACATGGTTACAGGGAGATAAAAGAAGATACGTACAGGACGGCAAAATACTGCCGGCTGACACCGAACTCGAAGATGCAAACAAGCGTCTGCAAAAGTGTAATATTGTTCGTCTGACATCCATCCAGAAAAAAGTTGTTAACAATGCCATACTCGAAGAGGCAGAAAGAATCGGCCAGAAGATATTTGCGCTTGCGGTTTGCTCGAATCATGTACATCTTGTGGCCTGCAGGCAAAACGAGTCAATAGAAAGTGCCGTATCTCGGTATAAAAATGTTGCTACTGCCGCCTTGAAAAAAACGGGATTATTGAAAAGGGTTTGGACCCGCGGCTTTGACAAACAGTTCTGTTTTGATGATGCGGTGCTCGAAAAGAAAATCGAATATGTTCTGCGTCACAACAGAACTGTTTAGTTTACGCTTTTCGTTTAGCCCCAAAGCCTGCTTTGGGGTCCATTCCTGCTTCGTGGTCTGTTTGTATTCGTTTCGTTTATGCTTCGGGGTCCGTTGTATTCGTTTAGCCCCCAGGCCCGCCTGGGGGTTCTTCAGGCTTTATTCCGGGGTTACCCGCGTAAGGAACGCTTTATTTTATTGCCTCTTGCAAATTATTCGGCGAGTTAATGTCTCTTGTCATTCCTGCGAAAGCAGGAATCCAGAATGTTTAGCAGTCGCCGGAACGGCGACTACCCTTGCCTGCCTTGAGCAAAGTCGAAGGGAAGGCCGCGGCAATCCCAATTCACCAATTCTCTAATTCACTACACTACCGCCGGTCCTCTGAAATCCCTGTCCTGTGCAAGCGTATCGTAACCTCGACCCTGATTGCCTCGGCTGCACACCACAGAAGCCCATACTCGAATTGGTGAAACTGATAGGAACTATCCTCAGGCTGGGTGAACTCGAATATATATCTCCAGTCATGGAACAGGTTTTTTGACCGAGCCAGCACATCCGGAAGGGCCGGTGATACTTTAGAATCGTCCCATGGTGGTTGCTCTGGCAGCGAACCCTTGGCGATCGTAAAACTCACGCGGCCATATAGTTGGCGCACTTGGTCAGGCAACGCCGTGTCATAAACGCCTTCGATAAGTTCCCTGATTGGTTGGGGTATCGCGTCATATAGAGTACGGAGATCATGCACTGGTGGCACTTGCGAGTCCAGTTGCGTTAGGAGGGCTTTAAAGTAGAGTTCGATGGCAAACCCTATATTTGTCGCACAGGCAACCATATCGCCTAATTCATTCGACATAACTTGTGAGGACTTTTCCTTTATTGCGCCTATCTCGGGAATGAATTCCTTTGCCAATCGCTGGAAAGCCTCGCCGCACACGAGGGCTGCCTGGGGGCCACGTTCCTTCTTTGCCGTAGGCCTCTTCGGTATCTTTGAATCCTTTTTCCCGTCTGTGCACATCTCGAAGATCAACCCCATTAAATCTAAATCTGGAATCTACCGAAATTTAGGGGCACCATACCTATTTCCATTACAACATAAAGCCCGCGATTCCCGCTAACCAAAAATACCAAACACTTACCACTAACACTACGATGCTTCTCGTAGCATAAACCTCGGCGAAGTCCTAAAACGAAGACAAGCCTCCGCCGTTGCTCACCCTATTTTGCCCCATTTTCTAAATTCCTGCAAATCTAAAAAATCCGTTTAATCCGCGTAATCAGTGATTCAACCAAAACCACACCTACCTGCACACCCAAACCGGCTAATTTTAAAAAATTCTGACTTACCTCTAATTAATAAAAAACAGTGTCAATCTGTGTAAATCCGTGTCTAATTTCTCTGTGTTCTCTGTGAACTCTGTGGCTAAAAATTGTGTCCATTAGTGTTTATTCGTGGTTAATTTTCTCCGTGTCTTTGTGGCTATGAAATTATGCCAAACAAACCCAAATGCACAGCATGGCTTACGCCATTTTTGGCTTTTGTTTTTCTGGTTTTAGTTTATAATAGGCGTTTAAACTGCGGCAAGAATTTAAGGATATTTATTATGGCAAAATGGAATGTTGCAAAACTAACAATCGTCGGCTTATTAATCGCATCTGTCTTTCTCACCGGCTGTGTGGAACGAAAGCTGACAATCAATACCGAGCCGCAGGGTGCTATCGTGGTATTAAACGATGAGGAAGTAGGCACTTCGCCGGTTACGGTTTCGTTCGAATGGTATGGCGATTATAATGTGAGAATAACCAAAGAGGGCTTTGAGACCTTAAAAACACATCGAATGCTGAAAGGGCCCTGGTACGACAAGATGCCGTTCGACTTCTTCGCTCAATTAGTTAACCCGATGAGAATCGTCGATTCCTACGAATGGACATTTACCCTCGACCCGCAAACACAACCCGATAGAGAGCAACTGCTAAAGGATGCTCAAGACCTGAAAAACCAGCTTTAGGCAGCACGCCAATCGCCCCTGTTGCGATACCAATCAATGGCTTTTTCAAGGCCCTGACGAAAAGACACTTTTGGTGTGAAGCCGATTAGTTCTTTGGCAAGCGTAATATCGGCAAGAGAATGTTTTACGTCGCCCTGACGCGTCGGCTCATATATCGGCTTTACGTTTTTGCCGAGCAACTCATTGATTATGCCGATAACTTCGTTGACAGTTACAGCCGAGCCGCAGGCAATATTTAAAACCTCACCAGCGGTATGCTCGACCCTCGCAGCGAGCAAGTTAGCTTCAATGACATTATCAACATAAGTGAAGTCCCTGCTTTGCTCACCATCGCCATAAATGGTCGGCGGTTCATTATTCAAAACAGCAGTTACAAAAGCCGGTATCGCCGCTGCATACTGACTCGCCAAGTCCTGGAATGGACCAAAAACGTTGAAATACCGCAGCGAAATAGTCTCAAGGCCGAAGACCTTGTAAAAAACCTGAGCATAATACTCGCCCGCAAGCTTAGCCGCCGCATAAGGCGAAAGCGGCTGAGGTAACATCGATTCGACCTTGGGCAAAGTTGCCACATCACCATAAACAGAAGAACTTGAGGTATAGACAAAACGTTTTACACCGGCATCGCGAGCGGCTAAAAGAAGTGTGAAAGTCGCGTCAAGGCAATGCCTGTGCGTGGCGGCAGGGTCATCAACACTGCGAGGCACCGATGGCAAAGCGCCCAGATGTAAGCAGAAATCAATATCCTTCATACAGCTGCGGGCGACCTCTTCGTCCCCCATATCAGCTTCTATAAACTCAATCTTATCCGAGACAGCGGCAAGATTGCTTTTTTTGCCTGTGAGCAGATTATCAACGACTCTTACGAAACACCCCTGCGAGACGAGCTTTTTGCAGATATTTGAACCAATAAAACCGGCTCCGCCAGTTACTAAAAACTTCTCCATTAAAAAATCCTTTCGTAAAGTATTAGGCGATTTCTTGCCTCGGGTGATTCAAAACTTGCCTGACGGCAGTCAATGTCCGATTCACAATTCGCTAAATTGAGTGAGCAAGCTGCAGCTTCTGATATTCCTGATAAGATTTGAATTGCTCCTGGTAATAACCACCTTTCATTATTCTTACACCCAAGAGCACACAACCAACTAACGCAGCATCCATCGCTTTCAACTCGCTAATAGTCCTCTGAGCAACCCCTCTTCTTGTGGCGGCAGCATTGAATACCAGAACCGTGCCGTCAACAAGTCTGGCCAGTATCTTGGCAGCACTTACCAATAATATCGGCGGGCCATCAACTATAATATAATCGTAGTTTTCACGCTGCTGTTCAACGAGCTGTTTCATTTGCGTCCCGCCGAGCAACTCTTCCGGGTTAGACGGTAACGGCCCTGAATCAATTACTGACAGGCCCTCAATACCACTGTCCCTTACGACCTCATGGTAACTACTACGACCCACAAGCAATGTGCTCAGTCCAAATTCAGCCTGCTCTGCTCCAACTGTTTCCCTCGGAAATACTGCATATAAAGCCGGCTGCCAAAAATTAGCATCTACAAGCAGGACTTTTTTGTTCTCAGCAACAAAAGTTGTTGCGAGATTAACAGCTACAGAAGTTTTTCCGTCCCCTGCCGAGCCACTGGCAACAAGCAAAACCTTCAAAGAATCCGCAGCGCCGGACAGCTTCAAATTGGTACGAAGCCGTCTGTAGGATTCGCTTATAATAGAATAAGGCGCCTGACGAACAACATGACAAAGGTCGATACCCCGAACCTGTGCATCTTCGTCCGCATTTGGAATAATACCTAAAAGCGGAATATGTAGATACTTACTTACGTCCTTTGGCATCCGGACGAGGTCATTGAGCATCTCGATAAGGAAAGTAAGGCCTACGCCAAACATAAAGCCCAATATCGTTCCACCGGGTAAATAAAGCTGCCATTTCGGAGAACTTACGGCCAGCGGTACCGGAGCAGGCCCGACAAACTGCACTTTTGGCGTCTCCGGGTCCTCGAGTACTATCTTTAATTTTTCAAGCTGTTCTTTGACCGAATCAAGCATTAGTTTTCGTTCGTCTCTTATGCTTGCTCGCTGTTGGTATTGTATTCGGGCCAAATCAAGCTCTCTTTGTTTTGCAACAGCCTCCTGCCGCAACCTTTCCAACTCTGTATACTTTTGCTGCAATCCAGCTAATATGGTCCGAGCATTTTTGAGATTTGCCTGTCGGGTTTGCTCCGCTATTTCCGCTTTTCTGACTCGTCTTCTTTCTCTGAATTCGTTTATCAGCTCCTGAGCCTGGCGTACCTCTCGATGGTTTTCTCCAAACTTTGTAAGTCTGGATGCAAGTGACGCCTCCTGCAAAGCAATCTGTTGAGCAAGCATAGTCATAACAGGGTCGCCTTCTATTTGATTCTCGACCTGTTCATTAATAGGCCCCACTGCCAACTGCTCAAGACTTTCCATATCAGCCTGACGCTGTTTTATTTCCAGGTCCAACTCATTTTGCGCAAGCTCCAAATCATTCAATCGCAGGGTAATCGTATGCTGGAACCGCTGGTCCTGGGTTCCTTCAAGGTCAGTCAAATTCCATCTATCACGAACCTCGCCCAACGCCCTTTCGGAGGCATCCAAATCTCGTTGAATATTATCCCGCTGGTCTTGAAGCCTGGCCAGCTTCTCGGCTACGTCTGCTTTTTTCGTACTCCGCTGGGAAGTTATAAATAAATCCACCATTTCATTTACTATCAGGGCCGACTCTTTTGCATCTCCGCAAGTCATCGATACCACGATATAATCACCATCCCTTTGAGCACCAGCACGGAGACGCTTTTCCAAATCTCCGACAGCTTTTATAATACTCTTCTCCCTAACCTGGCCAAATTGCTTAAACCATTTTGTTTCTTTAACCTTGTCTCTATCAATCAATTTTTGGAGGGTACTCTGCTGGGTCATAAGTGCAGCCATCGACATACGATTACCGTATTGAATATCCTTGGCTACCTGACCTCCTACAATAGTCATAGGGTCTTTTTCTATAGGCGGTAACACTCTAATGAAGGTACTGGCTGTATATTTTGGAAAATACTTTTTTAATAAATACCAACCCGCGCCGCCGAAAATAAAACCCAATATAGTCAGAAAAATAATTAACAGCATATGACGACGCAGCATCCCCATGATTTCTTTAGGCGTCAATGCAGCGACAGGCAGCATCGGTCTGGCACCAGCCACCCCTGTCATTCTATTTACAGCAGTTTGCTTTTGTTCTACCATTCTAAATTTCTACCTGGCCCGTAGTTTTTCCTGTCTGCCATCTGTTATTTGTTATTTTTCACTTTGTTACTCAAGGCGTTCAATTGCCGCCTTTATTCGCCCAATAACTACTTCCGACGACTTCTCCGCGGTCGCTAATTCCAATGCCTGTCTATAAGCAGCAATGGCCTCATTTATAGAACCAAGCCCTTCTTTTATCATACCTAAATGTTCATACACCTCCGACGGAGCAGAAATTCTGTTCTGCTCGTACTGTTGTAAAGCAGACTGCATAGATTCAGCGGCCTCCGACAATTTACCGTTTTTATACAATGCATAAGAATAAGTTTCCATAAAACCCGGGTTATTCGGCACTATCTCACAAGCCTTTTTTGAATATTCAACTGCGTCGTCCAAGCGCACATCTGCTTCAGCCAACATATACGCAAGATTGTTTAATATCTCTGGTTCATTCGGCATTTTATCCAACAAACTTTCGTATTCAGTAATAGCCTTTTCAAGATAAGTATTATCGGAAGTCTTGCCATAAGCCAAAGTTAAAATTTCCGCTTTTCTCCCTATGTAATCGGCTCTTTCCGGGCTATTAGGTCCTATTATCTGCAGGCATTTGTCAATATAATCTACCGCATTGTTGTACTCGCCATTCATTTTTTTCAAATTAAATATAGCCATATTGGCAGCAAGTGAATCAGGGTCGGTTTTAAGTCTCTCTTCGCAATACTTCAGGGTTTCTTCCGCTCCGAGCAACCGGTACATTCTCTGCAAAATATTGTCTATCAAAACTTCGTCCGAACCGGCTTTGTCAACAGCCTTTCGAAGATATTGTATAGCTGTTCCCCTATCGCCGAGCTTTAGTTTTACCTCAGCCATCTTGACAAAAGTTATGGAAGCAAAATCACCGTCAACATATTTCCCGGCCTCTTCAAAGAGCTTATCAAACTTGCCGCCTGCTATTAGTGTCCCCAGGTATCCATCAATCGCCATTGCACCACTGACACTATTTCCCTGAACTTTCTGCAAGGCTTGTTTGTACAATTGTTCTGCTCTGTCAGTTTCGCCCATTGTAACAGCAAATGCCCCGGCTCGATTGTACCAGTCCACACTATCAGGGAATTTTTTAAGTGTCTCATCATAAAAACTTTTTAACGCTTCTTTTTTCTGAAGCTGCCAGTACAACTGCTCAAGCAACACTCTGGCTTGCATAGGAGCTTGTGGGTTGTCAATCAGCCCTTCAAGTTCGGTTATAGCATCTTCACCGCGGCCTGCTCGCTGATAAGCCCTTGCCAAAGCAAACCTGGTAAGCGGATCGGGCAACAGGGACTTGCTTCTTTTAAGATCGATAATTGCCTGACCATAATTTGCCGTCAAAAGATTTATTTGTCCTCTCAGCCGCCAAGCTGATGCATTATTTTGCTCAGCTTCAAGATATCGATTTGCCAACTCTAACGACTTTTCCAGTTGCCCCTGTTTCATGGACAACCATGCCTCAAGCAGCAGCGCCTTTTGCTCATCGGGGAACTTTTCCTTAAAGCTTTGCAATTTGTACTCGGCATCTTTGGTAAGTCCAACCTCAAGAAAAACCTGGATTTGAAAAAGACGATTTTGCAGGCTGTCTTCAAGTGATAAAAGCTCCTCAGAATATCTCTTTACAGCTTCCGCATCGTTTGTTTTTTCTGCAACAAGCAAAAGGCCTTTGACCGAGTTACTATCTTTTTGATCAGCCTGATATAGCTGTTCCAAAACATCCTTTGCGGCCTCAAATTGACCACCCTGGAAATAATGTGTCCAGAGCAACTTTTGGTCTTGCGATTCCTGCAGCAACTGCCTGGCTTTTTCATCCTGTCCGCTGACTCGAAGGTATTCTGCATAGTTAGTAAGCATCAGTCTGCTATTCGGGTCTATTTTTCTCGCCTGCTCGAAAGACGAAGCCGCAATAGCAAACAACGCATCCTTACGTTCCGCATTGTCATCGTTAGAAGCGAGTTTCGCCGCCATTCGGCCAAGCAGTACGGCATTCAGCAGACTTGGGTCGGTTTTCTGCAATCTCTGGCGAATCGCCAATGCCGCCAACGGTTGTACCGCAACCATATATTCAGCGTAAAAACTACGCAATTGCAAATCATCTGTGTTCAATGCCATCGCCCTGTTTAAAGCATCTCTGGCCTCGACTATCTGCTCAGAGGATATGTTATCGCCGAGTTTTTCATTACGCAGGTACAGTACAAACGCCAATCCTTTGGCAATATTCTTATCCATCGGGTTCAAAGATGCCGCTTTCTTGGCATCCTCGATAGACGCGTGCTCATTCCCGAGAACAGCATTGGCATTACTTCTCAACATAAAGGCACGGGAAAAGATAGGCTTTTGCTTCAAACACGCATCAAGTCTTGTCAATGCTTCGCTGTATTTCTTTCTGGCCAGAGCAAGACGGGCTATAAAAAACTGACCGTCACAATCATCGATATTCCCCTGTCGAGCTGCTTCTGTGATTTGCTTAGCAAGGTCCCAATTTTCCTTCTCAAGCATTATATCAAAAAGATAGTCCACCGCAAGACGCTGCGAGTCTGTTATGTCTCCGGCCAGAACAAAAGCCGGCTTCTCATCACCTTTCTGCGAAGCTTCTATTTTAAGGACTTTCTTGAATTCTTCTGCTGCTTCGTTTGGCTCGTTATGCTCCTGATAAAAGACTCCAAGTTTCATAGACTTTTCTACCGGGTCAGGAATCCCTGATAAAACCTGCTCTTCTATTTCCTTACGCCCCTGTTGTGAAATCTTCCCGGGCTCGGGCTCGGAAAGAATCTGTTTGTAAATTAGAATTGTCGTATTAGCAGGGAAATGCTCCAAAAATCGATTAACCAACTCTTTGGCTTGGTCGCTCTTGCCCTGTGCTATGTACCTATCACAAGCAGCAGCAACGGAATCTTCCCCAACAGCATCAGGTTTCACCTGCAACAGTTTTCCTATCAATTTAGCTCTGAGCAAGCTATTGGTTTCCAGTTCAGCAATTTGTGGTTTATTAACATCTTGTTTTTCTTCGCCTGCGACGCTGGTAAAAATAACACCCAAATCTTTTTCCATCTCTTTTTGCTCGGCAACTCTTTGAAGCTGCTCGATTTTAGACTCCACCAGTGCCAGGTTAAGTTCAATCGTATTCGGGTCGTCCGGCTGTCTCTTGGCCAATTCTTCTTCAGCCTCGTTGAACTGCATTGCGGCAATATAAGCTTTGATACGAAGTATCTGGCTTCTCTGGCTGCTCCAGTATTCGTTCTCAAAAAAGTTCACACCACTTAAGGCCGCGCTGTAACCCCTTAGTTTCAACGCCATCTCCGCATAATCCAAAAGAGCTTCAGGTTTTATTTCGGCAATACCTGTTCTAAGTGCACTGCTCAGGTATTCCCTGACTGCACCAAGTTCAGAAGTGTCCTCAAAAATCTTTGCAAGAATGTAAGAAAGATGGGCATACGAATACCGCAAAATAGAAGGCGGAGCATCTTCTATGCCGGAGGCTTTAAGTTGCTCGTAAGCCGCGTATAGTTTTTTAACAGCTATGCTTCTATTACCCTTGGCAAGCTCGAGCATCCCCTGCCACTGAACAACATGCGGGTCCTCGCCACTGCCAAAAATCTGTTCAATTCCATGCACCATTTGCTCGGCATCAGCCAGCCATTTTTTAGTTTCCTCCTCAGTTCTCACCTCACAGGGTTCGAGCACCTGCTCGATATAACAATTTGCAAGAAAGAGATACAACGAGATTCTATTCTTTCTATTTACACCTTCTCTCGGCCCAGGCTTGTCCTGCGCATCCGGCAATGTAAAGGCATTGTTGGCCAATTCTATTGCCCTATAGACGTCCGGCTTTTGCCCGTGGATAGAAAACCTTTGATAATGCAAATTGGCTGCATATATTGCGTAATCTACATTTTCCCCGTCTAATTCGACCGCTTTTTCAGACGCATCTACAGCCTTATCAAGGTATTCGCGGCCCAGTCTCGAATAGAATCCTCTTAACGCCGAAAACGCCCGGGCATCTGAACCAAACTTCTCCACAAGTGATAGGTATTCGGGCTCGAGTAATTTAATTTGCTCTCTGCCGCTCTCTTGAGCAAGCACAGATTTCATTGCTAAAAGATTAATATGAGCCTCTACATTAGCGCCCGAAACTTCCACTGCCTGCGATAAAAGTTCCGTGGCCTGTTTTCTATTTTTATCCCTTCCCTCAACATCACCTTTTGAAGCGAGAATTTCTCCTCTCGTGACGAGCGTTTGCGCCAAATTACGATAGGTTTCAACATTTGTTGGTTCAAACTCCAGCGCCTTTTCCAAATCACTGGTTGCCTCCGACAGCGAAGAATTGGGGTCGGTCACTGCTCCCTGCCCTGCTATTTCGAGAAAAGCCCTGCCCCTGCACTGATACAAGTACGAACCCAACCGTCCCGCAACAGTTTCGGTTTTCTGCATTAGAGGATATTCCCACTGGGCGGTATCTTCCATAAGCAGGTTCGCATCATCTGCGATTTCTATAAACTCTGATACCTGCGACTCGACTTCCTGCCACAGCCAAACCTGATTCACGGCGCTATCAGCCATTAAGTAAACATACTGTAGCCGTCCGAATCGAGCACGGATATTCTTTGGCTCTATCTGGATTACAGTGTTCCAGCACCCAAGCACACTGCGCCACTGGTCGGTTTCCATATAAATATCCACAAGCTTGAAAAGCATTTCTATCTTGAGCGGATCGGTCTTCGACAGAGCGCGTGCCTTATGATAATTGTGTTCAGCCTTTTTGTACTCATCTTCTTTTATCTGTGCATCTGTCGCCTCACGAGCAGCCATAAGAGCCACATCACCATCTTTGATAAACTTCTCCGGGTCTCGGCTCAAATATAGAAACAGTAAAATAGCAGCCAGCACTAAAAATACAAAAGCCAGCGACCCGATAAGTGCGACCTTTTTATTCAATCTTTTTCTTGCCATGAATTTCTCCTTTCTTTCATGAAAAGCTGCAAACACAGTCGATTACGTTGATTAGTGAATTGGTTGACTAAAAAAACGGCCTGTTAATTCACTAATTCTCCGTGTTTCCTGCAGCTCCTTCCTTTTTCCAAATGGGCCAATGCTCCTTTTCCAAAATCGGCAAGATTATGTCTAAGAGCTTTTGGCTCGCCGTTATTGCCTCTTCTTTGTCGGGGTAAGTATTCTCGCTACGTTTTCCTGCACTAAACCCCGTATTAAAAAACTTCCACTCAACTTTACAAAAATACGAATGCTTGCCTCGGATGTTCTTGTTAAGAATGAGTCTGGCATCTCCTCTGTTGTCAGCATAAATATTGTTAACACTAAAGAAGTACAAAATCGAAAATTTTTTGCTCTTCTGCCAGTAATTAGAATCCGTACCGGTAAAAACAAGGTATCTCGCCGGAATTTTGTGTGACCGGACTTCAAGTGATACGCTCTCAGATGCCAGTTTTTGAAACCCGCTGCCCATATAGCATTCTTCCGGCACATGCGGCACTTTATCCGGAAGCTCATAATAAGTGATAAATAAAGAACAATAACGAACAGGGCTGTCAGACGGCACATCAAGGTCCTCAAGTACCCATTGAATATAATCCTCTGTACCAAGACTGTCAATAACCTCTCCGCTTTTGATTTTTTCTTTTGATATTACTTTGTAAGAAGGCAGACCTTTCTCGTCCAAAAGGTCCAAAGATTTTTTTAATGGCCAGGGTTCTTTCTTTAAGTATATACCCAAACTTTTTACCGCGACCGACATACCGCCGCCGGCCACCGCAAGTATTGCAGCACATATCAAAAAGGCCGGCTGCATATAGGATTTAATGGATGCGTTACTCATTATTCCTGTCTGCTCTCAATTAACTACTGCAACTATCCGCTATTTTTGACGACGAATTACAACATCCTCAGTAATACTCTCGTCCTGTTCAACAAACAAACTTGACATAAACCACGCAAGAAGACCATATAAACCAAAAGCCAACGGCAACATCGCCAAACCAAGCATGTCATGATAAATACCTTGCGCGTATTTGGGATTTACCATAATATAAATAAATCCGGTAGTAGTAACCCGAACGATATTACAAAATATAGCTATCGGTATGGTGCTGGCTAACAAAACTATTCGCTGCCACACGGGTCTGTAGTGCAGATATGCCATGGCAACACCCAATGCCAAAAAGGCCATAAGTAATCGCATCCCGCTGCAAGCCTCGGCCACATTAAGCGGTGGGTCAAGTTTCTGGCCCAAATACTCTCCGGATATAACTACACCGTTAACCTCGGCTCTCATACCACTAACTATATTCAGCAAAAAAGCCGTGACCTGTGCGGCCAGCCTTTGCATCGGC
This sequence comes from Phycisphaerae bacterium, assembly GCA_028714255.1. Taxonomy (GTDB): domain Bacteria; phylum Planctomycetota; class Phycisphaerae; order Sedimentisphaerales; family Anaerobacaceae; genus CAIYOL01. Next base: position 249,774 of record JAQTMR010000001.1, read on the forward strand.
ATAGTCAAACTAAAATAATATCTTGTCGGCAATGGAACGGCAAAGACCAAATACGTAATCGGAAGCCATGTATATTTAATCAAACCCCAACCGCCCAAAAACAATACAATCGCACCAAGAATTGCTATCATGGAAGTGGGACGAAAATATCCGTACCCAGATGGGCTGACTACATTAAAGAAATAAAACAAAATCCCCAAAATCATAAAAAGCAAGCCGAGGTAATTCGGTCTGGGGCGAAGGTTTAAAATCTCACCCTTTGCCTGGTCAATGAAGTACAAACTAAAAAGGGGGATTAAAAAACCATGTGACCAGCTGCTGTCGGTAATCCACTGGCCAACTATACTTTCAATCTCACCATAAAACAGGTAAACAAATAATCCCCCAATTATCGCTATTTTGACATAGCTATGCACCGGAAGCTCATTCCAACTGCTACGAACCGAGGTTCCATCCCCAGAGAACGCTGTCCCTTGACATGAGAAATGCTTTTTATCACATTTACAGTCAGTTCCCGTTTGGGAAGATTCACAGATAAGGTTATGGTCGTCTTTCATTTGGGCTGCCATTCTACAATTTTCCGCGAAATGCTACCATTTTGCAACAGAAGAATCAATATTGTCTGCCATAACCGGAAAATTATGCTAAAACAACCATTGTGGTATAGGCCTGCGGGTTCCGACATCTCTCTCTCCAAAATTACGGTCGTAAATAAAACCGAACCCGTAAGTTGCCCTGAACGAATTCCGCAAAACCGCACGCCACCGGGCCGTAGGATGTGTACCGACATTAATCAGGTCAAGCGGCTTAATAAAAAAGTCAGGCTGCTCGCCGCTGGCTATTTTGTCCAAATCCACCATAACTGTTTCTTCTTTGTTTTTGCCGATTCTCCTTGTTACCTCACAACGTCTCGGCCAGGCCAAGGGGCCCAATCCACCGGCGGCAGCTACGGCCATTTTCAAAGTAACCGGTCGGCCATCCATAGGCACAACGCCCTGGAAGTTGGTATTGCCATAAATAAAGTATTCGCCGGTAATGTCAACAGGAACATGAATACTGTCACCAGGTCTTATCACAATATTATAACGAGGGTCGCCGCCTCGCAACTTATCTGTAGGAATTTCGATAACTCGTGTCTGCATCCCTCCAGTCCCTATCTCATCCCAGCCAAACTCATCCGGAACTCTTTCCTTAAGCGGCTCGGCCACTTTCGCAGGCTCGACTCCTACCCCAGGCTCTGCTGGTCTTGACTGACCAATTTGAATCGGAACCCATTTGCCATCCTGAAAAACCCACTCAACTCGGCCCCCTGTGTCCTCACTTATCGGCACATCCACTATCGTTTGAGCGGGTTCTGCTGTCGATGACTCAGGGACACCTTCCTCACCCATCGGAATCCATTTGCCATCCCGAAAAACCCACTCAACCTGGTTTCCTTCGTCCTCGGTTATCGGCACATCCACCGTCGTCTGAGCAGGCGCTGCGGTCGATGTCTCCGGGGCATTTCCTTCATCCACCGGCACCATCTCGTTATCAACCGATGGTTCAAAGCCTTCCGGCAAAGCTGCCTTGGCAAGCTCCTTATCCGTTATCATCTCAGCCGAGGTTATAACTAATTCCTGTGAAAGCAAAGGCCCTTGCTTTGCCATCGGCGCTATTATCTCCAACAGTTCTTCTTCACCAGGTTCAATCTGCTCTTGTTGTAGTTCCTCAGGTACAGTAACCTCCGTATCAACAGGCTCTGCGTTAACAGGCTCCGCGCCAACAACCTCCGTATCGATATCGATAGGCTCCGTGCCAACAACCTCCGTCTCAACAGGCTCTGTGTTAACAACCTCTGTTATAGCAGGCTCCGTTACTACTTCTTCGCCTGTAAGAGGGCGGGAAACATAAACATTGCTTATGTTAAATTGTCTTATGCCGCCTGCCGTCGCAATTGCATCCGTCAGTCTAAAATCATATCTTGGAATGGCATATCTATCCGGACGGGGGACACCATCACCCCATATTGAATAGGCACGTTTCTGCGAACCCATCAAGGTCACAGTAACCGATGGCCTCTTCAATATGCTCGGCGAAAGAATCTGCTTTATCTCATCCTCAAGCTGTGATTCAGTTAAGCCTGTCGCCTCAACCACCCCAACATCCGGTATGGATACCTTGCCGGTCTCGGTAACCACGTAATCGTTTGAATAAGGTACCCCCTCCCGTAGCAACTCGAAAATGGTTATTCTCACAGAATCGCCCGGGCTAAACACATAGTCAGTTTCATACGCCATAACATCTATAGGCTTCGGCTCTTCCGCTTCCGCCCAAACAGAGGGCGCTTCTTCCGCCACACCTAATGAATCCAGTATCACATTCACCGCTGGAACGGGGCGAAACCTGCCTACCTGTGTGGGGTCAAAAAACTTATTACCGCAGCCGGAAATATAGATACTTAATATAGACAAAACAAATACAACCGCCGCAGTCCGTGCGCATTTGACTGCACCAGCCCACCTCCCCGGTAACGAAGGACCTCTCAAATTCTGAAGCAAATTATTCCTCGCTGTAGAATTTCTCACAGGATTCATACCCTACTACACGTCCTAAAATACAAAGCATAAAGCCACAAAAGCACCTGTAAAAAGTAATTTATGCACCTCTAAATCGGTTTAACACGTTGCCGGCTTAACTTTTTTAACTGCCATAACACCAAATATTGCAAAGAAATCACATAGCGTAAGTCGGCACTTTTCCACCCCCCATCCTGTTTTGAATGTCAAAAAATATGTTTCACCCTTTTTCTCTGCTATAACAATAGATGCAAAAAACACCTATGAGGGTTTGCGGCTTTGAGGGTTTTCCTAAAATCTAAACCCTGAAACTAACAAAAGCCGCTAATTTAACTTACAGGACAGCTCCTCGCTTTCTAAGGAACGACTTATAATTTGTTATACTGCCTGAATATTCAACTTGTTCGTTATGGTTCTCCTGACTAAGCCCGATAATCATTTCAATAAAGGTGTATATAAAAGGCCTGTTTTCCTCTTTTCCCAGGAAAGCAGAGGGGCAAAACTTTTTGGCATCCAAAGTTAACCTCCTATAATTAAAGCAGTTGCGACTTTTGTCAGAAACAGCCGGCAAAATCAAAAAAAGCTTGACATTTCAAGAACTTTTCATAGACTTTAATAACCTAAATTAACTTTAGGATGTCATTTTTTGGTAAAAGAGGAAGGTTTATCAATAAACAACGCCTTGTAAAGAGAAAGGGGAAACCGTGACTGCAAAATTTACACTAACCATCTTACTATTACTTGTTCCGGTATTTCTGATATCCTGCACATCTCAAATACCAATTGCCACAAATTACCCTTATACCGAACAGCAAAAAATGCAGGCCCCTCACCACTGGGATGTATTGGCCTCTGAGGTGGTCAGCCAGCTAAGGCAAACCAACAGTATTGCCAACAGTATGCCTATATTCGTAGTCCCGAAGTTTTATCTCCCAGGCGAGGAAGACCCGGCCATCTGGACGGCAACCAAACCACTGACCCCGGCAGATGAATCCGACAGGCTTAACACCATACCGTTCAAAAGGGCATACCAAAATTATCTGATTGCCCGGTTAGTCGGCGCAGGTTATAGCATTGTTGACGAAAGCAACTCCGCGGAACTGATAATGACATTCGACATACAGTTAATCAAACACAACGAGCGTCCTGTTCGTTCACCGCATATTCTGTCCAAAATCGGCAGAGTTTTCACCGGAAGCGCAGATGGAGCGTATGTCGGCGTCGAGGCTTCGCCTTATGAAGTAGTAATCACAACATCCGTCAGAAGAGGTGACACCTATCTGATGAGCCATACCGGTACATATTATATCGATACTCCTGTTTGGGAGTGCAATTATGCATTACAGGGAAAAACGATGGAGGTTGTCAACCAATGATTAAATATACGACTTTAATACTATTGCTCGTGCTCGGATGCGGCCTGCTCGTCGGCTGTGGTGACCCTGCTGTCCAACTGGCTATGTCAAGGGCCGAAGTAAAGAAAATCAATGAAGCAAGCGAACGAGAAACCGAAAGACACCAACTGCTCATCACCGACCTCGAGAATAAAAACGACATCGAAACGCTTGTCAAGGAATCCAAAGTAGAGCTTACCGATGGCTTCTGGGTACGGATGTCAGGCAAATCTATGCCGGCCGTTAACTACAGCGCAGCGGATGCTCTGCTCAGCAAAATTCGGCCTAAACTGCCGAAAAACAGCCCCATTCTCGTAGCAAGCTTTGTTAATATCGACGACCTCAGTGATTCTTCAACATTCGGAAGAGTGGTCGCCGAACAATTCGCGTCGCGGTTCAAACAAAATAACTACACCACAATAGAAATGAAATTACGCACGAATGTTTTCATAAGAGAAGGTTCAGGCGAATTCCTGCTTTCCCGCGAGGTGGCGGAAATCGGTGACAAACATCGCGCTCAGGCCGTAGTCGTAGGAACCTACGCCGTGGCCTCGAAAGAAGTTTATCTCACAGCACGAGTTATCAATGTCAGCGATGGGCGTGTTCTTTCTTCGTATGATTACAACATACCCATCAGCCGTGACGTGTTCAAACTGCTGCTGAAAGACAAAAACAAAGCGGGCTGGCTATAATATTACTGCAACAATCTGCTTTGTCACGCGAACTCCTTACGGAGAACGATACGGAGCTTTTACGCTTTTTCTGTCTGGCCCGCCTCATCGGTCGAGCAGGTACCCGGGCATTGTAATTTCGCAAGCTGTTCCATCAAAGCATACTTATCAGCCACATCGCTGCTGGCGAGTTTAAGCAATTCCGCCGCCGCCTTCGGGTCTGATTTCTGCAGCGACTTGAAGCGGTTCTCACCGTAGATATATTCCTTAAGTTCGATTGTCGGAGCTTTCGAGTCAAGCTGAAGCGGATTCTTCCCTTGGTCTTTGAGACGCGGGTCGAACCTGTACAAAGGCCAATGACCGCAATTAACGGCTTTTTTCTGCTCCAGATAACCCGTCGTCATATCGATTCCATGGGCGATGCAGTGCGAGTAAGCGATTATGATGGATGTACCCGGATAGGATTCCGCTTCGGCGAAGGCCTTTACCGTCTGATTGGGATTGGCGCCGAGTGCAACCTTGGCAACGTAGATATTTCCATAGACCATAGCCAAAAGCCCGAGGTCTTTTTTCGGTGCAGGCTTGCCTGCCGCGGCAAACTTTGCGACCGCCGCCCTGGGCGTCGATTTTGACATCTGCCCGCCCGTGTTGGAATAAACCTCTGTATCCAAAACCAGAACGTTGATGTTCTTGCCGCTGGCGAGAACGTGGTCGAGACCGCCGTAGCCGATATCATAGGCCCAGCCGTCGCCGCCGAGCGCCCATACGGATTTGCGAACGAGATAATCGGCGATACCTGTAAGAGCTTCACATTCGGCACATTTGCTCTTGGCGCAAAGTTCTTTGAGTTTAGCGACACGAACACGCTGCTGTTCGATTGTCTCCTGTGCGGGGTCATCCGCCAGGGCCGCCGTTTTTATTTCCTCGGCCAGCTTGGCATCGACACAGCCTTTTTCAGCCGTCTTGGCGAGCAGCTCGATTGCATACTGTTTGAATTTGTCGGCCGTCAGCCGCATTCCCATAGTAAATTCCGCACAATCCTCGAACAAGCTGTTGCTCCAGATGGGGCCGCGTCCTGCCGCGTTTTTGGCATAAGGCGTTGTGGGAAGGTTGCCGCCGTAAATCGACGAACAGCCGGTCGCGTTTCCAATCATCGCCCTGTCCCCGAAAAGCTGGGTGAGCAGTTTCACATAAGAGGTTTCGCCGCAGCCGGCACAAGCGCCCGAATACTCGAACAAAGGCATAATAAGCTGACTGCCCTTTACGCTGCCGTTTTTGAAAAGTTTCGGGTCGGTATTGGGAATTGACAGGAAATACTTATAGTTTTCACGCTCGTTGTCGCGAAGCGGTTCCTGCAATGTCATATTGATTGCTTTTCGGCCGGTAGGCTGTTTGTTCGCGTCCTTTTCGACGCCAGGACAGTTAACGACACACGCACCGCAGCCGGTACAATCTTCCGGCGCAACCTGAACGGTGAATTTCATGCCGGCTAACTCTTTGCCCTTCGCCTCGGCGTTCTTGAACATCTTCGGTGCGTCTTTGAGATACTTCTCGTCGTAGGCTTTTATTCTTATGGCCGCGTGTGGACAAAACAGCGAACACTGCCCGCACTGAATACAAACATCAGGCTCCCAAACCGGGATATTCACGGCGATGTTGCGTTTCTCGTATTGAGTGGTGCCTACGGGCCATTTGCCGTCCGCGGGCATCTTACTGACAGGCAGCTTATCGCCGCGAAGAGCCATAATCTCGGCGGTAACATTTTGCACGAACTCCGGCGCGTCCTTCGGAACAACCGGCGGCATTGTTATTTTGCTCGTAACCTGGCCCGGAACCTTGACCTCGTAAACCCTCGCCAATGCGCCATCGACCGCAGCGTTATTCATCGAAACAATCTTCTCGCCTTTCTTGCCATAGCTTTTCTGGATGGCGGCCTTGATTGCCTCGACGGCGCTCTCAATCGGAATGATATTGCTTATCTTGAAGAATGCCACCTGCATAATCGTATTGATTCTCGCGCCGAGTCCTATTTCCTGCGCAAGTGATATTGCGTCGATGACGTAGAACTTCAGCTTCTTATCGATTATCTGCTTCTGCACCTCCTGCGGCAGCGTGTCCCACACCTTGTCGGGCCCGTACATACTGGTCAGTAAAAATGTTGCGCCTTCTTTGGCCGAGGCGAGCATATCGTATTTTTCGAGGAAGCTCGTATTGTGACAGGCGACGAAATCCGCCCTGGTTATCAGATAGGGTCTCCGAATCGGTTTCTTGCCGAAGCGCAGGTGCGATATCGTTATTGCGCCGGCCTTCTTCGAATCGTAAACAAAATAGCCCTGAACGTTGTTGTCGGTTTTTTCGCCGATGATGTGAATCGAATTATGGTTTGCGCCGACGGTGCCGTCCGAGCCAAGCCCATAGAACATCGCGGTATAAAGACCTTCCGACGGCAGGACAAATGACTCATCCACATCCAGGCTCTTATTCGTTACATCATCGATAATACCGACTGCGAAGCTGTTTTTAGGCTCAGCCGCATCGAGATTATCGAAAACAGCCTTGACCATAGCAGGCGTGAAATCCTTTGAGCCAAGGCCATATCTGCCGCCGACAATTATGGGATATTTCTCGAACGCGGTCTGCTTATGTTCCATCGCCTCGCCAATCGCGGTTCGAATATCCAGATACAACGGCTCTCCGAGCGAACCAGGCTCTTTCGTCCTGTCGAGCACGGCGATTTTCTTCACGGTCTTCGGCAGAGCAGCGATGAAATCTTTCGTGCTGAAAGGCCTAAACAGACGAATCTTGACTACGCCGACTTTTTCGCCTTTGGAGTTCAAGTATTCGACGGTATCGTGCGCAGTATCGGCGCCGGAGCCCATAATCACGATGATTTTTTCCGCATCTTTCGCGCCGACATAATCGAACAAATGATAACTTCGGCCGACCAGCTTTGCAAATTTATCCATCGTTTCCTGAACAATACCCGGCGTGGCAAGATAATATTTATTAACGGTTTCTCTGCCCTGGAAATAGACATCCGGGTTTTGCGCCGTTCCGCTGATAAAGGGTCTGTCGGGTGACAGGCCCCTGGCCTTGTGTTCAGCGACAAGCTTGTCATCAATCATCGCCCTCATATCATCGAGGGTCAGCTCCTCGACTTTTAGAAGTTCATGACTGGTCCTGAAGCCATCGAAGAAATGCAGAAACGGCACCCTCGAAGCCAGCGTTGCCTGCTGGGAGATAAGCGCAAAATCCATAACCTCCTGAACGTTGCACGAGGCAAGCATGGCAAACCCAGTCTGCCGGCAGGCCATCACATCCGAATGGTCGCCGAAGATTGAAAGCGCCTGACAAGCCAGCGAACGAGCGGAAACCTGAAACACCGCCGGAAGCAATTCGCCGGCTATCTTATACATATTGGGTATCATCAGCAAAAGTCCCTGCGAAGCGGTAAAGGTCGTCGTCAAAGCGCCTGTTACCAAAGCGCCGTGAACGGCTCCAGCCGCTCCGCCTTCCGATTGCATCTCGGTAACCGAGGGAATCGTACCCCAAATATTAGTTTCGCCTTTTGCTGTTTTTGCATCGGCAATCTCGCCCATCGGCGAGCTGGGAGTAATCGGATAAATTGCAATCACTTCGCTGGTAGCGTGTGCAACATGAGCCGCTGCCATATTGCCGTCAATGGTAACCATTCTGCGTTTCATATCTTCTCCATATTTGCTAAAGGTAAGAAAAAATGCCTAAAAGGCCCTAAAACCGTATCCCAAAGCAGCTTTATACAACTTTTCGCCAAATCAAGCAACGTAAATCTCGCCGGAATTGAAAAATTGCCGCCAAAAAATTGCTTCCGATTCACTTTTTGCTTCTACGTATTCTAACCCCTTTTAGTTCTGCGGGGAAAAATCAGAACCAATCCGACAAAAGCGATTATTATCACGATGCTCCAGGCACCTATCCTCGCCCACAGGCTCCAAATACTTACAAATGTTGCCGCTGCGGTGGACAAAACCATCAGAATATTCCAAAGAACCCGCCTGCCGCCCCTCGGCAAACTGTCGCCGAGAACGCTTCTGCTGTTCATAAGTAACAAAAATGTAAAATATGCAATCGGCAGCAGTATGGAGCAAAACGCCGAGGTCACCATAGCAAGCCATGGCGCAGGCTGCTTCCAGAAAACCGCGCCAACTGCGCCGACCGAAACCATCAAGGCGCCAACCCTTTGGGGCCAGCCTATCGGAGGCTTGTTGAGAAGCTCGCACATACAAAGCCCGTTGATTGTCATCAGAACTGTCGCAGCACCAAGAGCCATCCCCATAACTCCAAGACCGAACAACAATTGCGAGAAGAACTTACCCGTCAGAGGCACAAGCGTGTTCGCAAGATTAAAGTTGTCCCGTTTGACAAGCATCGCCGCCATCTTTCTGTCAGCGTATGGCAAAGCCTCTGTTTGGATATGCAATTGCTCCGGCGAAAGTTTTGCCACAGCTTCGTCACCTAATTCGAACGCCAGCCTTTTTTTGAGCAGCGTTTCATATTGCCCAACGAGATTTTCCGCAGGCTCTACGCTAACTATGCCGCCATCTTTATCAGGTACAAACCCGGGCGCTGCTTTTGTGTAGAATTGCGAAGCCGAGGCCATAACGACAAAGCTGGTCGCCAGAACAAACGGTATGAATAACCCGGTCGAAAGGTCGAATATCGCCAGCCCGCGGAAGCTCTTGTCCCAGCCCTTACGCAGCATCGAGTAGGGAAACAGAAACGTCATATTGATGCCCACCGTCGCAGCCGATGCGCTTATCATTACGTCACGCTGCTGGCCGACAATCAAACTTGTCCAAAACCCCCGGAAGCTCTCGGTAACTGCCTGAAGATGTGGAGTAAAACCTTCTGCAGGCTTGAAAAGAAATCGCGGGTCGGGTATGAACCCATGCAGGGCCTGTCCCCAGTCTATGCCGTCTTTTCCGACAGACAGTTTCACAACAACTGCGAAGAAACAAAGCACGATAAGACTAACCATCGACTTTATCGTGATTTCGAAAATCTTCACGCCCCATCCACCCGTGCCGTAGAGCATCGTAATGAAAATACAAACCGCCAGAAAACAGCTAACCACTATTATCCTGCCCCACGGGTCAGGCATAACATTCGGACCGACCAGACTGGGTAGAAGATTCTGCTGAACCGCAGCGATTCCGAGCGCAAATTGCGGCATCGACCAGACAAGGTTGGCCGCCATTGTCGCAAACAGCCAACTCCAGCCGAGAACAGGACTTAAGTGAGTATTAATAATTCGCAAAGGCCGCTCGCCGGTCGAAAGCGTTATATATGCAATCGAGCTGAGCATAACGACACCGAATATCATAACCACAGGCTGCAGCCACAAACACTTAAAGCCGGACAGCACACCGAGGTAAAGACTTGAAGCAAGTGACACACCCCCGATAGTTATACCGCTTTGCAGCCAGCCGGGGCCTGATAATTTTAAAAACGTCTTGAAAGTCGCCCCTTTGCCTTTTTGCCGGGCATCCGACAAAAGCTGACGCTCACTTGCGATGCTGGAATTTATATTCATACCCTGCTCCGGCATATCCGCTCCGTCGGCAGCGCGGGCCTGTCCTTCCTTATTTGGTAGCATTTTCCTGCCTTCCGTTTAATCGTTACTAACAACAACTCTCCTAATGAGGAATTACGACCTCGGCTCCCATTTTCTCCGCCGAGATATACGCGCTGTAAATCGTCGCTATACAATCCGCCGCCAGACCGCTGTCGGTTTCGACCGGCTCGCCGTGCGCAATCGTCCGGTAGAAAGCTTCTATCTCCTGCGGATAGCCGGTGAACCAATCCTCATCCGGCGACGGATTCGACCAGCCCTGTTTGGTGCCTGTCTTTTCCACTACGTAAATGTCTTTGAAGTTCGCCTCCACCGGATTATATGTCTGCATCGCTGTGTTGGGATTGATGTTGCAGATTGTTCGATGATTGTTCGCGGCGACTTCGAGCCAGTTATGAATCCCGCCGAGGATAATATCAGATGCGAATATATCAGCGATGGTGCCGTCCTCGAAGACAACGTGCATTACGGAAAAATCGTCTATATCGTGATAGTCCGCACGAATATGTCCCTCGTCCCTGAAATTTTTCAATCGTGTCAGCGCATGTGTGCGGGAGGTAACAGCCTTCGGGCGTATAGGCTTGCCGTCGCGTTTTCTGCCCTCGACTCGCTTTAGATAAAGAGCCGCCGTAAGGGGGTGACAACCCTTGGTTATCATTACGCCGCCGCCGGAGAATTTCCAAAAGCCGTAAGTCGCCGCGTGAGAACCGCTATGCGCCTCTTCTCCGTGCATCCAGAGGATTTGTGCCCCTGTTTTTTCGATGATTTCGCGCTCTTTCTGAATCGACGGGGCGTAAATCCAGTTCTCCGCGTAAAGGATTTTGCCTTTGCTTTTTTTCTCGGCTTCGAGCATTCGTTTCACGCTGGCCATCGCGCAGTCAAGGGCCTCGCTCTTTGCGAAATTCTCGCCGTTGAAATCTTTGGAATCGCCGCCGAAGTAGCCGGTAAGAGGCTTCTCGACAATCGCGAACTTGTCCCGCTTAAGTGCAGCAATCGCGATTGATTCGTGCGATTCTGCTGTTGCGCAAACGTGAACAACATCCACATCCTCGATTATTTTCTCAAGACTGTCATAAACTTTAATCCCCCGTTCCTTGGCGTATTCCTCCGCCCCCTGCAGTGCGAACACGCCTTTGACGTCAACATTGGCACAGTGCACTTTTTTCAGCGCCTCGAAATGAAACTTGGCTGAAAAGCCGGCGCCGATTATTCCCGTGCGAACAGTTTTTTTCTCCATACGAAAATATCCTTATTTTGCTTGTCTGGTTTTATTCCTACAGATGCCACGGACTGCGCATCGGCCTGCTCAGCATAAGGTCGGCCTCAGCATCGCCAACGAACCGCTCAACCTGCGGGTCCCATTTTAATTTTCGCCCGAGCTTCATTGCGATGGAACCAAGGATACCCATACTGCTGGAGCGATGGGCAACTTCAGCCGGTGCAATGGTCTCGGCTCGCGACCGGATACAGTCTAAGAAATTTTTCTTGTGGCTGTCGCTTTTGTAAAGGTGAATCTCATCGGGACCTATGACCGAGGTCAAAAGCGATTTCGGATATGTATCGATATATTCCCGCTTCACATATACCCAGCCTTCCGCACCCTCGAAAAGAATCCCCTGTTTATTCTCCGTATTGGTCGTGCAAATAAGCTTCACGCCGTTGGCGTAAGTATATTCCAAATGGAACGTAAGATGAACGTCCCACAGTCCTTCTTTCGGATATTCCGCATGGCCCTCGACTTCGACAGGCCCGGTATGTTCCGTGCCCATGCCCCACTGGGCGATGTCAAGGTGATGGCTGCCCCAGTTCGTGATTATCCCGTGGCAATAATCCGAAATACACATCCAGCCGGGCCTGCTGTAATCTTTTTGAGGATGGGTACGCTTCTCGGTATAAGGCTCCAGCGGAGCAGGCCCGAGCCACATATCATAATCCAGATTTTCAGGAACAGGCATCACAGGCTGCAAATCCGTGGAAGGGTCTATCGGCAGGCCCACTTTTATCGTATGCACTTTGCCAATCCTGCCGTTGCGAACCAGCTCACATGCAAAACGGAATTTCGCGTCGGACCTCTGCTGACTTCCAACCTGCAAAACGCGCCCGTATCGGCGGACCGTGTCACTAAGGGCACGTCCCTCTTCGACGGTAAACGTCAAAGGCTTCTGCACGAAGATGTCCTTGCCCGCCTTGGCTGCTGCGATTACCGCCAGCGCATGCCAATGGTCGGGAGTGACAACCGTAACCGCGTCAATATCCTTCCGCGTAAGCAGTTCTCTGAAATCTTTATATTCCGCACAGCCCTTATATGTCCCGCTCTCGCTTAGCGAGCCGTAATGACCTTCGACCGTCTTCTTGGCGTTATTGGCCCTTTTGGAATCGACATCACACACCGCGATGATTTGTACCTCGTCGAATCCCATAATCTCCTTCAAATCGTCGAACCCCATCCGCCCGACGCCGATACAGCCGAAAGTAATCTTATTACTCGGCGCATTGGCCCCTCGCACCGGCGTAGTAATAACGTAGGGAAAGCCAAACGCTACTCCGCCCGCAGCAGTTGCGACCCCCTTCAAAAAACCACGCCTTGATAAAGTTTTACTCTTAATTCCCATATTTCTCTTCATCGCAATGTCTCCAATCTTAAACTTCTCACCAGACAAGTTTCATTCTTCAAGGTCGAAAATTTTCAGCCACAGGTCGGTTTCGCCGTCAGTAAGCCCATGGCGTTTGCCCTTCGGCTCGGCTATACCTCTCTTCCGGCTCAATTGCTTGCAGAGATTATCCCAAAAATCCAGCGATTTCTCAACTGTTGCTTTTCTTTTCCGGGCCGCGTCACGCAGCCTTCGGTCGCTGCTTACAATCGTCAGCCTCTTCGGTGCGGTGTTCGCTTTTATCTTATCTTCGATTACCGTATCAGCGTCACTTCGCGCACCGGCAAAAGAAACCTCCAAATTGTCTATATTATCGAATCCGCTCTTGTCGCGGGGCCCGGTCCCGTCAAAAACAACCTCGCCCTTTTCATTGATAAGCCTCAGGTACTTGCCTATGGCCCGGCATAACTGAACGTCGCTGACCGACCCTGAATCAGGGTCTGCTTTATTAATCGAGTGCAGCAGGTTATGACCATCAACAATAATCGGCATCTCGTCAGTCACCCACAGAGTATCTTATTTCACCGCCAACGATTGTTTTTTCGACCCTGCCTTTGACGGCCCAGCCGTGATAGGGACAATTCCTGCTCTTGGAGTGGAATTTGTTTACGTCAATTAAATACTCGGCATTCGGGTCAATGATAGTGACATCGCCCTGCTTGCCTTTGCTCAGCGTTCCTTTATCAACGCCGATTATCCTCGCGGGCTTAACTGTCATCAATTCGATAAGCCTCGGCCAATCCAAAACACCCGGCTCAATAAGAGCCTTAACGAAAAGGGCCAAAGAACATTCCATACTCGCTATACCGAAAGGCGCGGTCAAAAACTCCAGCTCCTTCTCGCTTTGCAGATGCGGAGCGTGGTCGCTCACCAATGCGTCCACCATACCTTCGGCTATCGCTTCTTTCAAAGCTTCGATGTCCCTGCTTGTCCGCAGCGGCGGATTAACTTTGTAATTGGTATCGTATTCGGCGCAGTTTTCTTCGGTTAAAAGCAAATGATGAGGCGTCACCTCGCAACTGACCGGCAAAGAATCCTTCTTCGCCGCCCTTATTAGTTCTACTGAATTCGCTGTCGATATATGCTGGGCATGGTAGCGAATCTTGCCGAGACGAATTTTCCTGACAAGCTGAATATCCCGCCAAAGCATCGCCTCCTCTGCCAGCGGGTCAGCCCCCGGCAGGCCGAGTATGGTAGAATAATAACCCGAATTCATCACACCAGCCCCGGCAAAACTGTTAGCCTGACAATGCTGCGCTATCACCACATTAAACATAGCCGCGTACTTCAACGCCCGCAGCATAACCGACGGGTCCTGAACGCCGTTGCCGTCATCGGTAAAACCAACCGCACCTGCCTCGGACATAAACCCCATCTCCGCAAGCTCGACACCCGCAAGACCCTTGGTAATCGCACCCATCGTATAAACGTGCGTCTTTCTCGCCTGTCGCGCCTTTCGGTGAACGTATTCGACGTCGGTTTCGTTTTCGATAGGCGGCTTTGTGTTCGGCATACAAACAACCGACGTGAATCCGCCCGCTACCGCTGCCGCCGAGCCGCTCGCTATCGTCTCTTCTTCCTCGTCGCCGGGTTCGCGAAAATGAACATGAATATCAATCAATCCGGGCGTTACCAATTTGCCTGCCGCATCGATAACCGTCTCCGCAGATTTTTTGATTTGGCCGACCTCCGCAATATCACCATCGACAATAAGTACATCGCATTTTTCGTCGATGCCGTTCGCGGGGTCTATCACACGTCCATTTTTTATAAGAAGCTCAGAATTCATTTATGAAACTTAAAGCTGAAAAATCAAAATCATTAAGTAACAAAATTCAAATTATCGAATTTCAAAAACATAGGCTATTCTATGTTTATGGGTCAGCCTCAATCAAGCATAATCTCTTAGAGAAGCCACCTTTTTCTTTCCTTTTACTCATCCTGATTTGCTCCAATTTCAGAAAACTCAATTCCTTTTGCCTTAAGGTAAGCATATATAACCTCTAGAATGTCTGCTAGCTCATCCATATCACCAGCTCTTTCAAACTCCTTTGCTTCCTCCAACATTTTTTTGCGTAATGCCATCATTAGCTCACTCCCGTTTAATTTACGCACAGAACAATTTCTTTGCTCAGACGATATTAATCGCGGCACTTTGTCCCTGACTAGTTTATTATACTTTGGCATTTAACGCCTCTTCAAAGTCGCTAACTTTTATAATCCTTAAAGTCTCCATTATGTTGTTGCAAAAAGGGTAGTGTCGCCAATCCCACTCTCCATATGGCAGATTCAAATTTCGCGCAATGACTTGTCTAACATATTGCGAAGGTATTATATCACCCTCTAAGACAAATCTTGATGAATCTAAATTTTCGTAAAAAATGTAGGGAATTCCTCTCCTGATATAGGATTGTATTTCATAGATTTTTTCGATCTTTTCTATACTAAGTGAACTATGAAACTGATGTATAATCTCAAGGTCGGTTGGGACGATGTGGACATGCGCATGGTCGATACAGCACCCCCCCCTTTTTGTGGGAGAAACCGGGCCGTGCTCAAACACAATCGATCTTTTAAGAAATTTACTTTGTATGACTTTCTTGCAGCAAGCTATTAGTCTCTCCAAGGTGTCCAGTTTGTCGTTAGCAAGATGACCTATAGAAGCAATGTGATCTCTCGTAATTATCATTAAGTAACCAGGCACAAAAGAACCTAATGTCGGGAGAATGCAGAAGTCCGAAGTTGAAAAAATAAGTCGTGATTCAATTGCAGGACAATATTTCTTTAGCAGGTTACACTCATCATCTTCATTAAGTTCGGCACAAATACTGCACTTCAAATCTTGCATATTCACTACCTTAATTTTTGGATTTCTATATCATCTATATCAAGCAAAGAACAAAGCTTTACTCCTAAGGGTTGGAGTTTATCTTCTGGTTTATACTCCTTCCGTTTAAGAATTGTGAAAATCTTACTAATATTGGCGTGGGCCTTATGTCTTATCGTGTCAACAGCAGATTCTAATTGAATTGCCTGTACTGTGACATCGTGGACAACAATGCAATTATCGTTATTTCTTAGCTCACCTTCCCAGAAACGGTCTCGTTGAACAACCATGTCACTTCGTATAAAGACAAAAGGTTTCTCCAGAAGTCTAGAAACTTCGTACCCTAGCAGGATATTTCCTTTACAAGGGACAGCAATTTTGTCAATTTGGCTTATCGATTCTCCAACTTCTTCTAAAATCAAGTGTACCATTGCTGAACTCAGTTTTGCTAACATTGACGGGCAATAACATATATGCCGGAAATCTATGTAATAGCAAACCTTATCATATGGTTTCTTTTCAGGAGGTAAAGCACTCTGATCCACAAACACTGGGTCAGCTTTTACTGTTTCTCTAATAAATTGTTTTGCATCAGCAAGATTCTTGATTGGCAGGTTAATGAGCCGAAGAAGCTGAGATCTTAAGATGTCAAGTTGGTCACGCTTAATTCTCAGTTGTTGGAGAAGATGTTCTATGCGACGATGGTCATTCTGTAGTAAAAATTCTTGTTCTTTCTGGAAGATTTCTGCCATTAATTTCTTGTTACGTTCAAAACTCCACTTCGACCAGAAGGGAATTTTGAATTTCCAGTCCAATAAGTCTAGAACAGCGTAAGCACCCAATATGAAGAGGGAAATATCCTTCAACCCAATCATCTTTTTATCTCCTTAGGTCAATAATTTCACATATTATCAGATTGGTTTCTAAGGGTGCCAATCACTTTAGGTTCAGTTGACGGTTATATAGGCCCACAGTAAAAACTTTTAATTTCAGAAATTCGATGCTATAGATATCTACTGTACTTGCGCCGCTGCCTGATTTACCAGGAACAAGGCCGCCATTCTCACAGCCAGGCCGTTTTTCACCTGTTCGAGGATAACACTATTCGGGCCGTCAGCCACTTCGCTCTCCATTTCCAGCCCCCTGTTAATCGGCCCCGGGTGCATAACTAAAATATCAGGCTTGGCCTTTTTCATACGTTCCACCGTTAGGCCGAAATAATGTGAATACTCCCGCACCGATGGAAACGGATTTCCGCCGAGTCGTTCGAACTGAATCCGAAGCATATTTACCACATCAACCTTCTCAATGACCTCGTCGAGCGAATAGCTCACACTCACCGGCAGCTTATCAACCTGTGCCGGCATAAGCGTCGGCGGCCCTACGAATGTAACCTCGGCGCCGAGTTTCGTCATCGCCCACATACAACTCCGTGCGACCCGCGAATGAGCAATATCGCCGACAATCGCTATTTTCAAACCTTCGAGACTGCCTTTGAATTTGCGAATGGTATAAACATCCAAAAGCCCCTGCGTCGGATGCTCGCAGAAACCATCGCCGGCGTTTACCACACAGGCGTTGATATTCCTGCTCAAAAATTTCGGTGCACCGGCGGCACTGTCCCGAACCACAACAATATCAATCCCCATCGCCTCCAGATTCCTGGCGGTATCCAACAGCGTCTCGCCCTTACTAACGGAGCTGGCTGTTTTGGTGAACTCTATAACATCTGCGCTCAATCGATTCGCCGCAAGGGTAAAACTGTTTCGCGTCCGTGTGCTGTCCTCGAAAAATAAATTGCAGACAACCTTGCCCCGCAATGGCGGCGCCTTCTTAACCGACCGCGTGCTTATCTCCTCGAAACCCTTGGCCGTGTCGAGAATATACGTAATTTCTTCCGCGCTCAAATCACGCAAGCCAAGCAAATGCTTATGCTTCCACTCCAACTGCTTACCTTTTCTTATCGCCATAACTTCGCATCTCTATCCGATAACGACCTCTTCTTTTCCATCCGATTCGGAAAGAAAAACCTGCACCAACTCGCCCGGTGCAACATCGGTTTTGTAACCGGCGTAATCCGCCTGTATCGGAAGCTCCCTCCCGGCCCTGTCAACAAGCACCGCCAATTTTATAGCCTTCGGTCTGCCCAAATCCCTAAGGGCATCCAGCGCAGCGCGCGTTGACCGCCCGGTATATAAAACATCATCGAATAAAATAACGATTTTTTCGTCTATATCAAAGCCAATTTCGGTAGTTCGCACCTGAGGCTGGGCGCCGCCCTGTGGAGAATTCAAGTCGTCACGGTAAAGTGTTATATCAAGCGTCCCGCACGGAATCTCCCTGCCAAGCTCCTGCGACAATCGGCTCGATAACCTCTGGGCGAGAATTTCTCCCCTGCTGCGAATACCAATCACGGCTACATCTAATTGAGGGGAAAATTCGGAAATAACTCGGCTTGTCAAATCTGCGAGAATCTGTTCGATTTGTCCGGAATTCAAAATCACTTTCATAATGAGGCAATCCCTTGGCCCACTAAATCCTGAATTTTGGGCTAAGTATAACACCCAGGCCCGATAAAGGCAAGTATTCTACTTCAAACTTTTCAAAAATCGCCTTTTTAGTACTGAAAACGCCATATTTTGCAGGTATTTTACTTGAAATCAAACCCCATTTATGGTATCATAAGCTCGTGTTATTAATAACTTTAGGGGCAGATTTACAACTCGCAGCATAGGAAGGAACCTTCTGCCTTAGCAGAATTTACCACTATTTTCGGAGGAGCGGAATGGCTCATAGTGGCAAAAGAACATTCTCTTTATGCCTGATAGTCTGTACCGCTGTAATACTTACAGCAGGTACCGCTTTCGCCGGTGATGCGAATGAAACCTTGCAGCCGCAGGGGCTAAATTACGCCGGCATTTATGCGCTGAAACAATTGGACCCCAACCTCACAGGTTCAGGCGTAAAATTCGCCGTCCTCTGCCGAAGCAATACCTACATCGACGGCGAACCTCAAAACGATTACCGCCCAGCCATTGAACATAGCTGTTTCAAAAACAAACAAATAAATCTCCACGATGATGGCGAACTCGCAGCAGGCATCTCGCCGCACTCAACCGCCGTCTGCTCAATATTACTCGGCGAAGACCCCAACGCGTTCAATTCGCAACTCGGCCAATTCCACTATCAGGGAGTCGCCCCGCAAGCTAGCGCCGACAACTACGAATTCTGGTATTTTCTAACCAATAATATATTTCCTTACTCTCCGCCCGATGTCGATATCATCACCGCAAGCTTCGGCACACAGTTCGAGGACTGGTGGACAAGAGGAATCGAATCGATGGTCGAACACGAAGGCCTAATCGTCGTCGCAGGCATAGGCAACGGCTCAAACGCCTACGACCCCCTGCTCTATCCCGGTGCAGGCTCGAACGCTATCGGCGTCGGAGTCATCAACTCCGTCAACGCCGAGAACCTCGCAGCCAAACTCGCGAACTTCGCGCTTCCGCTCCCGGAGAATTCGAGCGTCGGCCCAACCTCAAAAGGACAATGCAAGCCCGACATCGTCGCGCCCGGCAACTGCCTCGCCGCTGATACGAATGACCCAAATAACTATGAACCGACCGGAAACTGGTCGAGCTTCTCTACGCCAATCGTCGCAGGTACCATAGGCCTGCTCGTCCAAAAGGCCAAAGAAGACCCCGATTTAAGCGCAGCCGTCGCAAAAGATGGCGGCAACTGCGTAATCAAAGCTATCCTGCTTAATTCAGCAACGAAGCTGCCCTTCTGGCACAAAGGCAAACTCGATAAAGACGACGACCACGAATCGCCGCTGGATTATATTCAGGGCGCTGGAATGTTAAACGCGACCGGAGCCTACAAACTTCTAACCGCAGGCCAGGCCGAACCGAACAATGTCCCCGCGACAGGCTGGGATAATAATCAGCTAAAAGGCGAAGTCTCGCAAAACATATATAAAATAACTGTTGCTGACCCGAATGAGGAATTCATTACCGCTACGCTCGTTTGGAACAAACATTACAGCGACGCCTATCCGTTCGAGGCGATGCCGGACAAAGATGTCGACCTTAGGCTGGAGCTTTGGGCCGTTGATATAAACGAACCCAACAATAGCTATCTGCTCGATTACAGCGACAGCAGAGTCGATAACGTCGAGCATATCTATGCCCGCGCCGATGCCAACTACACTCATTACGAACTTGTCGTCACCTCCACCGACCTCGATGACACTATCGACCAGCGGTATGGCTTAGCTTGGCTTGTCACCAAAAAACAAGTCAGGGACATTCTCTGGTACGACCTTAATGCTGATGGCGTAGTAAACGACGCCGACCTAACCGCCCTTGTTGATGGTGCGGAATCGTCTAATGGTTATATGCTTGGCGATATAAATGGTGATGGTGCAATTGATAAGAAGGATTTCAGAATCATCCTCGCCCACAAAAACGACACCGCAGATTGGCTCGCAACGGAATAAACAAGTCAAAATAGAAAAGATGGGTAATCCGGGGTAGCATCATTTGCGCAAGTTCGAGAGCTGAAACGCGCGCAAACTTACACAAATTTACACAAACTGTGTCAAAACTTACCAAAACTTGCATGAAATATGCAAAAAATTAGGCCAAATATTCGACAATTTTGCACCCCCCTGCGCAAATTGTTCGAAACGAACAATTCTCGCAGTTTTGAGTTCTTAGTTTTTAGTTTTGAGTTGTTTTTTTGCAGATTGCGCAGTGCTGCCGGAGGCCGGTACGAGGAAACATACAGTTAGTATGCCAAAGGCATATAAGAAAAAAGCGTCCGAGCAGAAGGCAGCACAAGCAAAGACTTGGTCAGATGAAGTAGTAGCTATTACATATTACAGGCAACAACTATTGCCGGTTGTTGCGTCTGATTTATTCTGATATTATTAAGACCTCTTTTGAATTTCCATTACTTAAAACGTATTTGTAATCCAGCTTTTTGACATCGACAGATTGTTTAATTTCTGCCAACATATTTACCAGTTCTGAAATTGTCGGAGTACCATCATCCCTATAAGAGACAACCAAAATGGAATCCCTGAATTTATCAAACAGCTTTTGAAATGCCTGATGGATTTCGCCTTTATTACACCACTCATTTCTCCCGTTTTTAATCTTCCTGTGTTTCGAATTATAATCAATCAAGCCAAGCCACTGGTCATAAGAAACGATACCTTCCAAGAAATGATAAAAATCAAAATAGTTTACCCCAACGCCTTTTGCGGAAATGTATGGAGTATCAATATAAACAAGGTCAGGCTTTGGAACATCTAAGTCAGATATATCGGAATGAAACGCACGATTTTTTTCACCATTATCAAATACGGCATCATTTGCTTCTTTTGCAAATTTAATAAAATGATTTTCAAAAGCGGCATCCCATGTTTTTTTATTTCCAAAACTTCTTTCTACATCGGCAGTCCTGATGTAAAGGTTTTTCCTATGAAAAAGGTTATATGGCCTTTTGATTATACATGCCTGAAATAAAGCATAATAGGCAAGGGCTTGCTTATAATTATCACGGATATATTTTATGTTCGTTATTACATAATCCAGCCATTGGTTTTCATCGTCAGTAAAATATATATCGTGGAAGGTATCATAAATGAACGTAGGATACTTGATGTTATTATGCTTAGCCAAAATGAAGTCAATATCCTCATCTTCGAGAATAGTATGGGAGTTTTCAATCAGGGCAAGTCCAATATAATAATTAAATTTCAATGAGTCATTATATGACACCTGCTTACCCTTTTTTTTGAACATGTAGCCCACACTGCCGGTTCCGCCAAAAGCGTCAAGTACAGAATTAAATCTTAAATCTCTGGTGTAGTAATCAATCCATTTAAGAATTTTATATTTGCTGCCCTGATAGCGGGTTGATGGTAAAACGCCCTCCTTATCAATAGATAATCTGTCGGAAAATTGCAATTGTTGCTGCGTGTTAACCATATATTAAAGGTTTTGGATATTCCTATATTCCAAATATTCTTTGAGATTGGTATAAGGCGGTTTACTTAATTTTGCGCTTAGGGCCATTTCCAAAGTCATATATTTCATCCAATAATCGTCAAATACTTTTACTCCAAGTTTGGAAAACGGTCCAGCCCCTTGCTTCAACTCGCTAATTTTAACACAAGAACCAATATTTTTAGTATTTCCACTGCCGGGCCTGTCTTTGGCGATTTTGAATTTCTCCTGAACAATAAAATCAAAGTCCTTGATTACTGATAATATATCTTCCAAATCTTCTATTGTGTATATTCTGTTTTCGTCAATCAACCCTTCCTGCCGGGTATAAATAATACCCAAGATGTAATGTTTGGAATATTCCTGGTACGGAAAGGTAATGTTCTTTTTTGAGTCACGGAATCTAAAATAACCCGTAAAAGCCCCGAGCGTAAAACCAGATACAGCCTCATCGTTTTTCCTATATGTGCTTTTCAAATCCAGAGAGATTTTATGTTTTTCTTTTGTTATAAAAGTTATGTCAGGATAATGGTTTTGCTCGGTACAAAAAATCATTTCATACTTATTTTCTTCCGCGAACTTCTTAATGACTGGAAACATCATTAACTCTATTATCTTTGAAACCACTTTTGTGTCCACGGAGATTGTATAAATATTTTTTGCAATATCGATAAAACCTTTTACAGACCAATCGCCTGAAGGCGTAGCTAAAACTTCTTTAAAGTTGTCAGCATGCTTAAGTAAACTTTTCTGGAAGCTGTCTAAAGCCATATTTATTGGTTATCTTTCTACAAAAGGCAACTAAGATTATAGTAACGTCTTTTACAACGATTGTCAATTATGCAAAATGAATGGTGTCTCGGTTGCTGTTACTCCCGGAAGCCAGAATTAGAGGCATCTGTATTATGCAATCCCTAAGGGACGAAGTAATATGAGAATAATGGCCGAACTGGAGGACGCAACAGCAAGTTAGTCAATAGTCGCTGGTCGTTAGTTGATAGTTGAAGGAACCCACCGGATAAACCGGTGGGCTAACCGAAAAGCATACTGGCGAGACCGCCAAAAACTTCTTTTAATCCCTCGAAATTTCTGGTAAGAATACAGCCACAGAGTACACAGAGGTCACAGAGATTTACTTAAAAAGGCAGTATGAAGATTATAGGTAAAATCAGCAAAAACGATTAGAAGATGAAAATGAGAATGTACATTTCGATTTCGCTGGCGTGTTTCGCATTATTGCTTACCGGCTGTGCGGGAACGTGTCGAACTTCGCAGCCCGGCGAGTATCGCAATCTCGCCCTGAACCTCGATAACGCCCATTATCCCCAGGCTACAAGCAACAGCGTTTGCGGAGACAAACCCTGCTTCGCAGCGGAAAACGCTATCGACGGCAATACATCCAATAAGGGCCATGGCCCGAAATTTCCTTCATGGGGACCAGACAGGCGAACCGACCTTTGGCTGGAAATCGATTTCGGCAAAGTAGTCGAGATAGACAAGGTCGTCATTTATATAAGGGCCGACTTCCCGCACGATAGTTACTGGAAGTCTGGCACAATCGAATTTTCAGACGGCTCGAAAGAAAAAATATCTCTGCAAAAAACCGCCGAGCCGCAGGCGTTCGAGTTTAGTACCCGCCGAGTAAAATGGCTCCGCATAACAGACTTAGTTCAGGATGAGCCTTTAGGCTGGTGCGGAATCAGCGAAGTCGAAGTCTGGGGCAGGGGCAATTTATGATTTATAATTTATGATTTATAATTTATGATTTATAATTTATGATTTATAATTTATGATGGTTCGACTCTTTCGACTTGGTTCGACGGGGCTCACCACAGGTCGCTCAAGACAGGTTTGCTCACCACAGGTTTATGATTTATGATTTTATAAGAACGAGACAGAATGAAATTGATTGCAAGGAAATCACGTTTAAGAGGTGAAGTATCGATTCCCGGCTCGAAGTCCCACACCATCCGGGCCGTGGCAATCGCCTCTTTAGCTGACGGTAACAGCAGTATCCGCAGGCCTTTAGCTTCGAGCGACACTCAATCCGCGGTCAACTGCTACCGCTCGTTAGGCGCAAAGATTGACACGGCTGATGCCGAGTGCTGGAAGGTCGCCGGCACCGCCGGTCGAGTAACGGCCCCTGCGGGAGTTATCGACGTAGGTAATTCCGGCACGACGCTGCGCGTAGCGATGGGTTCAGCGGCGCTGGCCGAGGCCGGCCAAAAGACAACATTTACCGGCGACGAACAAACACAGACTCGAACCATCGGGCCTTTAATGGAAGCACTAAACAGTTTAGGGGCGAAATGCAAATCCATTAAGAATAACGGCAAGGCACCGGTCGAGATAACGGGCCAAATCACGGGCGGCAGGGCCTCTATCGCGGCAGTGACCAGTCAATATCTATCCAGTCTGCTACTGTGTGCGCCTTTGGCGGCGGGAAATTCCGAAATAGATGTTACGCTGTTAAATGAGCCGGGGTACGTGCAGATGACGCTTGATTGGCTCGACAAGCAGGGAATCGAATACGAAAACGAGAATATGCAGCGTTTCAAAATCAAAGGCGGGCAAAGATATAAAAGTTTCGACGCGGCAATCGCCGCTGATTTTTCCAGCGCGACGTTCTTTCTCTGCGGCGGCGCGTTGTGCGGCGAAGATGTAAGTTTGCTCGGTCTGGATTTTTCGGACAGCCAGCCTGACAAGGCGGTGGTCGATTATCTAAAGATGATGGGAGCCGATATCAGTATCGAGCCGGGGGCGGTAAGAATCAGGGCTTCTGCGCTTAAGGGCGCGGAGATAGATATGAACGCAACGCCTGATGCGCTGCCCGCGATGGCGGTTACGGCGGCCTTTGCACAGGGCCAAACCCGCCTGGTGAATGTCGCTCAGGCACGGACCAAAGAAACCGACCGGATAAGCGCGATGGCATGTGAGCTGAAAAAACTGGGCGTAAGTGTTGAAGAATTCGCTGACGGGCTTATAATAGAGGGCGGTGCACCCAAGCCAGCGGAGCTGCACGGCTGGGCAGACCATCGGATTGTAATGGCACTATCGCTGGCAGGTCTGAAGCTGGATGGCCAGTGCGTTATTGATACCGCTGAGGCGATGAGCGTGACGTTCCCCGATTACGCAGGATTGATGAAGAGCGTCGGTGCGAATATAGAGGTGAAATAACAGGAGAAAAAAATGATTGGTTGTTCTTTAGGACGGATGTTTCAGGTAACGGTTGCCGGCGGGTCTTATCAGGACGGGCTGACGGCGGTATTGCAGGGTGTTCCGCCGGGGATGTTACTGGCAGAGCAGGAAATTTACGGTGATTTGCTTCTTAGAAAGCCCGGCGCGGATGAGTTAAGCAGTCCGCGTAAAGAGCCTGACCTTCCAGTTATTTACTGCGGGCTAAACGCAGCCGAGACCATTGCAGGAGCTAAAAACAGAAACCATACCAACGGGACGCCACTGACGATTCTGATTCCCAACCTTGACCGGCACTTTATTCACATCGAACAATATCAGGATACGAACCGGACGCCCCGGCCGGGGCATGCGTCTTACGCTTCATTTATAAAATACGGTCCCGACGACGATGCTATCGGGGCGGGAATATTCAGCGGGCGATATACATCGACTATTGTCGCGGCAGGATATGTCGCCAAGAAGATTTTGAAAAAATGCGGTATCGAAATCTGTTCATACGTCAAGGAGCTCGCATCGGTGCGGTGTCCCGACGTCGCGCACGACAAGGCCCTGGAGTATTCCGAAAGATATAAAAAGATGCGATGCGACTTCGACCCGTTCTATCAGCAGGTTTACGTCAACGGGCGAGTCACGATGGAGATGCGGTTCCTGGAGAAAATGAAGGTACTGGCGGAGATTGAGCAGGAAATCGACGCTATCCGCAGTAAGGCACCTAAGATGAAGGCTGACGCGATTAGAGACAAATACGGCGTGCATCCGGTACTGAACTGTCCGGATATCGACGCCGCCGAGGAGATGGTCAAGGCCTGCAACAAGATAACGAAAACAGGCGATTCGTCGGGCGGCGTTGTCGAGGTAGTCGTAACCGGCGTGCCTGCGGGTCTGGGTGAGCCGGTCTTTTACAAACTCGACGCGGAACTCGGCAGGATGCTCGGCATCGGAGCCGTCAAAGGCGTCGAGGTCGGGGCGGGCTTTGCCGTGAAGGATATGACCGGCTACCAATCCAACGACCAGATGCAGGCCAAAGACGGTAAGGTTATCTTCGATTCAAATAATGCCGGCGGTATTACTGGCGGACTCTCTACCGGTCAGCCAATAGTCGTCCGGCTTACGGTCAAGCCGACGCCAACAATCGACAAGCCCCAAAAGACCATCGATAAATATACCCTCGAGAACAAAGCCTTAGCAGCTATCACGAGACGTGACCCCACGATTGTGGCACGTATATGGCCGGTCGCCGAGAACTATACAGCTATGGTGATACTCGACCATCTGCTCGCACACTACGGCTACCAGGCGCTCAAGGCTAAATAAAACGGCTTTTGCAGATAATAAAAAAAGGCCCGAGTTTTTTAAACCCGGGCCTTTGGTTTTTCTTACATTCGCATTTTTATTAATAGCACGGCAAAGAAACTGACCAGGCACTGGTATTTCCGAGGTTATCACGCACATGGAAATGGAAGTAGAGGAACTGGCCTGCTCTGCCTATGGGGATATTCTCCCATACCCGTTCGGTCGTCCAGCCGCTATTGATGGAGCTAATAGTGGTGCATTCGAAGTAATACCACACTCCGTTACCTCCCGCGTCCGTGGCTTCCGCCGCTGTCATACTCGCATAGGCATTTAATCCGCTTCCGGTTTCATAAGGCACTACTTCCCACGACACAGGTGCCGGGGCAGTGGAATCCGGTGGCGGCGGCGGTACTGTGATTGCTGGAGTAGTTGCTCCAAGCACAGTTGACCAGCCGGTTTGGTTATGCCAAACTGACGTGTCGCGAGCCATAACCCTATAAGTATATGTCGTCGAAGGAAGACATGTTGTATCCTGCCATGCGGGGCTACTCTGCCAGCCGCTGTTCACTGCCGTGTTATCGGCGTTCTCGAAATAATACTCTACGCCAGAGGTGTCATCGACAGCGGTTGTGGCCACCATTGCTATCGCAGTCGGCAAAGTCGCATAAGGAGCGGTCAGCCAAGTCATAGGATTAGGTATCGGCGGATTGTGGTCTTCCGGCGGAGGGGGCAACTCACCGATTATTGCATATCGGGTTGGCGACCATCCGGTCTTATTGCCGCTTTCACCTGTTCCATCGTCGGGAATCTGCTCACCAGCATCTCGTGCCCTTACCCTGTAGCCGTATTCGACACCAATAACGAGATTAGGGTCTGTATAATTCGGGTCATCCTGCCAGCCGCTGTCATTGCAATCACCGTAAACACAATCGAAGTAATACTGGACATTGCCTACCCAGAAATCCCATGCGTCAGTAGTAATCCGTGCAGTCATACTAACTGAATTAGGATGTTCCGGCGACGATGACGAATAAGGCTCTATTTCCCACTCGCTCGGATTAGGAGCAGGAGGATAGGTATCTTCAGCGAGCCAGCATTCAAAGAAAAGCAACAGGTCTTCGAAGTCAACATAGGTATCAAGGGTAACGTCTGCATGCTGGCACCAGCTATTATCCCACGAACAATCCTCGCTGAGCCAGTTTAAGGCAAATATTGCAAAATCCTCGTAATTGATGATGCCGTCACGGACCAGTTCGCAGAATCTGCATGGTTGCGCGTCCGGAGTGAACGGATAATGATAGCCCATATCCACCACCTGCCGGTCTGGTCTTTCATCGTTACGAGTTGTGTATCCATCCATACCAAGATTTGCCGCAGAGCTGCTACCTGCATCGACACAACTGCTGTTGACCACTTGTCCGGCAGCAATTTGACTTAGATAGTAACTGCCGAGCGGTCCAACTACGAAAAACGGATTAATGTTGATGTTTCCGACAATCCAGTTGAAAACGCAACCCTGGTCAACAAAGACATAAGATTGCCCGCCCTGAACATCGCTGTATAAAACATTTATGATAGAAGGTCTCGGGTCATATTCAAAACCGGTTCCGACAGCAAGCTGGGGACCTCTCGAAGCGAAGTTGCCCCAGATGATGCTGTCAATTATATCAGTAGAACCATCAGAGGCACAATATAATCCGCCGCCGTATCCGGTTCCAGAATCACCTGCAACTACGTTGCCGGCTATTGTACAGTTGGAAACGGTTAGTGAAGCAAAGATGTTGGCCGATACTCCGCCACCGTCCCTTCCGGCTGCATTGTTTACGAATAGACAGTTATCCACCGACACGGTAGTATTTTCACCAGCGAAATACGCACCGCCTCCTGAAGACTCGGCTTGATTGCTGCTAACGTTGCAATCGATGATATCCACATCTGTTGCCCAGAAATGCAGGCCACCACCTATACCCAGAACGTCAGGGTCATCAGAGGCGGCTATATTGCCTATGAAATTGGAGCGGAGTATAGTTGCCTGGCCATGCTCACTGAACAACCCACCACCCTGAAATGACAAATTGGATGTAAAGTCGCAATCGCTGATTACCGTATTTGAGTCAGAAAAGTGTAATCCGCCGCCGGAATCGGCATTATTTCCACTGAATGTGCAATTGGCAAATTTGAGTTTAGCGGTATCTTCAGCACACACACCGCCGCCATGACCAAGATAAGGGTCAATCCGATTGTCCGGCGGGTCGTTCGGTTCGGAAGAGACGTTGTCAGCTATCGTGCAGCCGATAAATGTTATATTCGAATCGGCTGCGCAATAGACACCGCCACCAAAGCTTGGTATCTCGTAGGGAATTAACGGCTCCATAGGTCGAAGTGAGGGGAATTGTTCACCACCCTGTCCACTCAGACCGCCTTGAGCAAGATTTCTGCTGATTTCACAATCTATAAAAGTAACATTACTGCTCTCATCAATAAATACGCCTCCGCCTAAGCCACCATACCATCGATAGTCACCGAGGTAAGAACCGCTCGGGGGTGGATACACCCCACGGAAGTAATAATGATAATAAGCCGCCCAGTCCCAGCTCCAGACTTGCCATAGGTTGCTGTTAGATACAACAGTTGAATGGTCATAATCATATACAGGGAATTCGGGGGTACCAGTTATGCTCCAGTTGCCTCCGTAATTGGCACTTCCTCCGTTATCCTGCTCGTTGCCGCCATTGCCGCCAGTACCGCCTCGGGCCTGATTATCAATAATCCGGCAGTTTATAAATGTCGGACTGCTGTTGAAACCGCAGTACACTGCGCCTCCCCATGCAAAGCCGCCCCAGCCTCCCCTGCCGGCGTTATGAGTGTCATCGGCACCAATGCCATCGCCGCCTTGACCGCCAATTACTATATTGTCTCTCATTACACAGTTTTTAATAACTGGGCCGCCGCCATAATATATATAAATTGCGGCACCACAAACCATGCCACCATCGTAACCGTTAGGATGGCCTTCCTCTCTATCGCCATCATCAGCCTCGCCCCAGTATCCACCGCAGTTTCGAATCGTGAAGCCGTTGAAAATAGTATCAGCATCAGTAGAAGACCCAAACGTAACACCACTATTAGTATAACCATCCTGATGCGGTGACTGCATGTATCCATCAATAATTGTTGCTGCGACACAGCAGGGGTCATCAGGATTCAAAGACCTGACAGTAATAGATTTATCTATTGAAAGTGAAATACCGGAATATCCGCCATAATAAACACCGGGATAGACCACAACCGTATCGCCGTTATTGGCGGCAGAAACTGCGTCCTGAATGGTTGAATAATAACCCTGTTGTCCGCCACCTGTGACAACTATAAGGGTTTTCGGTTTTGGCAGTTCTTCAAACTGGACACCAATAATTTTGTCGGAATTTATAATAACGGTACTCGTCACAGCAATGGAATAATCATTGTCGGTTCCACTCCAGCCCTTAACCTGCCAGCCGACAGCCGGCGTTGCAGTCAGCGTTACTACTGCACCGGCACTATAAGTGCCGCTGGTCGGTGAAATTGAACCCTCACCAGAAGTAACACTTGCTGTTAACTGGAATTCTTCAACTCCGGTACTATCAGGATAATGATACCCTCTATCAACCTGTCCGGCATCTGCGATGTTATCTGTTCGGGTCGTGAAGACATCCAGACCGAGGTTTGCAGCGGTATCGCTGCCGTTGTCCAGAGCCTGACTGTTACTTGTCTGGCCGGCGACGCCAATCTGGCTTAGATAATAATCGCCGAGTGGACCTGTTACAAATAATGGGTTGCCATATAAATTAGCAACACCGCCGGGGGGAATGCTGTCAACCTGGCCTGCGCCCGTATAAACTAATCCTGTCCCTGAATCATAGTAATCACCATCAGGGTTATTATAGAATAAACTGTATTTTACAATTGCGTTGCCGCCGAAGGCCTGTTCGTGTATTGCGTGATTATTGCACCCCTTGAATATGCAATCGGTAATATTGGGCTCGGAGATAAAATCAGAATATATTGCGCTGCCGTAAACGCCTGCTAAATTACCGCTGAAGGTACAGTTGCCGATATCTGGAGTAGTATCGGAGCAGAATATCGAACCGCCGTAAACATCGGCGGAGTTGCCGGTAATAAGGCAGTTAAAAACCTTCTGCGCAGATGCCCATCCATAGAAACTGATGGCACCTCCGTTGCCGCCCGCCGGATAGAAACCATCGGCAGAATTGTCGCTAATAGTGCAATTACTTATTTCCGCCGAAGCGTACCAACAATCGAAGCCGCCGCCGTTGCCGCCTATGGCTTTATTCCCATTGACTATACAGCCATTAGCAGAGAAGTCTCCATTTACCAGGTCCAGACCGCCGCCATTCCGGGCAGTGTTGCTAACAAAGTAGCAATTGGTAAATTTGGTGTTGTGGAAGTTCTCGGAAGAGAAACCGCCGCCATACACGGCCTGGTTCTCGCTAAAGTTGCAGGTATTGACGTCTATTGTCAAAATTACGCCGCCGGTATAGGCATCGACTGCACCGCCGTAGCCACTTGCTATATTGCCGCTGAACGAACAGTTCGTAAGGTGTAAGCTGCTTTTAGACTTCAAAGCTCCGCCGTCGTTTTTGGCTGAATTGCCCCCGAAGACACAATTCCGAATGTTTATGCTGGCGGAAGAACCTATGTAAACAGCGCCACCGGAACCAAAATCAATGTTGTGGTCGATTGCAAGGTCGCTACCATCATCAGGGTCAGAGTTGCCCATAAATAAACACTTGCGGTTCGGGTCATAGGAATTGTTGATATTCACCGTGCACAAATCGCCGCAATAGACCGCACCGCCAAGGTTGCCCGTAAAGTCACAGGAATTGAGAATCACGGCGTTATCATTCTCAGAATACAAAGCGCCGCCTACGGTATATGCCCAAGAACTTGTGCCCATGTAAGGATTTCTATTTTCGTAGGCCTTGTTACCGGTGAACGTACAATTGGTAAAGTATGAATCTGATGTTACATAATAGACAGCACCACCGGCAATATTACCATCGGCAATTACCGTACCATTGAAGCCGTCCGTAGCCAGGCCGCCTTCTCCCCCCCCCTGGCCTGCCAAACCGCCTTCTGCCCATGTCCCGGTCGTAGCGATGTTGTTAGTGAAAGTGCAGTTTTTAACGATAGGGCTGCTTCCCCTTTCGGCATAAATGGCACCACCCCTACCGTCACCCCTGCTATCTCCGGCGTTTCCACCGAAACCCCCATCTCCTTGATCGGAGTTACCACCATTTCCACCTCTGCCGCCACAGCCGCCTCTGGCAACATTATTTATTATAGTACAATTAACAATGCAAGGGTCGCTATTGGTAATACAGGCGATAGCGCCACCATAACCGTTTCCATGGGCTTCGCCGCCCCGGCCACCCCACTGCCCGTCAGCTTCTTCTGTCGGAAGATTATTGACATCATCAATATTCCCACTACAGGGATCAATGTCTGCCCGTGTATAGTGGAGCCAAGGTCCATCGAAACCATCAGCCCCATGGCCTCCCTGGGCTCCGGTAACGGTACAATTTTCTATCACACAGTATTGGATAAGGGGAGAAGAGCCCTTGCAGAATATTGCGCCGCCATAACCACTGCCAGTGGCAGGATCTCCATGATCAGCATAAGGCGGACTCTCAAGGGGATTAAGAAGGTCGATTGGGACAAAACGACTTACAGGCCTACCGTCGTAGCCCGATACACCATCAACACCTTTGGGGCCTCTGGCGTAACCGTTTCTGATGGTAAAACCTATAACTTTACTGCTGGCCTTTTCACTACTATGAAACCGAAAGGCACGGTTTGCGGCTCCACCATTCTCCTCGCTGGAAACAGTCAACGGCAGACCGACATCACCCCCACAATCGATAATCGTGGCATTAATAATGGCCGGATCGGGGTCGTCAAGGTTAATCATACTCTTTACTGTAATGGCCCGTGTGTTAGGAAAAGTTAAACCGTGACTGAAGTCCAGGTTAATGTTGCCGGAACCGCTATAGGTGCCCGGTGCAACAACGACCACATCGCCATTTACAGCAGCGTCAATACCGCTCTGAATAGTGGGGTAGTCCCTTGACGGAACAAACAAGGTTTTCGCAGAGACAAAAGTCTGTATAGATAACAAAATTAATGAGGTAATCAGAATCTGCCGTTTCATTTTCCTGCTCCTGTATTATTTCGCGTGTAGAACCGGCGCTGTTACCAGCGGGACGATACACATAGAAAAAGTCCCGCAGACCCACCGCCACAATGAAATGCCAACATAACCACGCAGTGAGTCAACCGATATCCATCACGCAATACCCTATATACTCTTAAGTGCACCTAACTGTCTGTTATGTTACACTTTTTTTCCAGAATTTTACAAATATACCTGCCGAAAGTTTAGATATTGCTTTCCATTGCGGCAATCGCCTTATTTTCAGCTTCTTCCCGCAGAATAATGGTCGGTTTAACTAATATCAACAAAATCAGATTGTCTTTGACTTTGCTGCGGTTGCTAAACAATCGGCCAAGGAAAGGCACCTTGCTCAATACCGGCACACCGGCTTCAAGTTCAACGTCGGTGGTTATTTTCTGACCTCCTAAGAGTAATGTCGCTCTATCAGGAACACTGACGCGCGTCTGAACTCTCGATATTTCCGTTTCAGGCAGGGGTATTACCCAATCCCCGCCAAAAGTGGCGCCAGCTACAGGCAACTGAACCGTATAGAACTGCATACCAAGATAATCCCGCAACTCAGTAACAATATTGAGCAACACATTCTTTTTGTCCGGAGTAATAATCGGCGTTATATTGAGAAGCGTACCAGAAACAATACTGCCTTCTTCGTAATTTACCGCCCACATTGGGATAGGAGTATCCTGGCCAATCGTTTCAATATCAACCTCAACGTTGTGCGGATACCGCCTGTATCTTTGAACCCGGAACGAGGCCATCTCTCCGCTTAAAACAGTAACCTTCGGAGCAGTCAAAGACTTGGCATCTCTATGGGCCTGACTGGCTCTAAGAATTATGCTGACCTCGAGGTCGTTAAGAAGTAAATTGCCAAAACCTCCTGTGGCATTCAACGCATTAGCTCCTCCAATACCAGAAGGTGGGTTCACAATCGACCCCCAACTGCCTGTAACCCCGGTATCGCCGGGCATAGTAAACTGCGAAGAATGCTGATCGACTTCAATCAAGCCGACGTTCCCGCCGACGTTGACATTAAAGTCCATATTCAGGCCAATATCTTCGAGGAAATTCTCACCTACCAACAAGAATCGAGCCTCAATGGCAACCTGATGTCCAAGCGCCTTGCGCAATTCTTCGAGCATCTTCCCGATTTTATTATGAATCTCGCGGGTATGATAGATAATGAGCTTTTTGTTTTCGTAAATTGTAATAGAGCCTTCTCCGCCGGTCTCGAACCAGCTTGTCGGCTCGACGGACTGTTGGATAAGCTGGCGCAACTGCTCGGCCCGGAGGGTTGCCTCTTCGAGGAGCTGGTCTCTGTCTATTTCTTCCTCGTCACCCATTTGCTCTGTTCCTGCTTCGCCTGCTGTGCCAGCGGTGATAGTCCCTCCTGCTTGCGAATAGAAATCAGCTGGCCGGCCAATTAAGTCGGTAACATCATAAACCAGTGTTTCCATCTCGCTCGGAAGTGATTCCGCTGTTGCTATCGTAATTACTCCGCCTTCAACGATGAAATTGATGTCCGCAAATCCGCCCGAAACCGCTTCCAACAAAAGCCCCAAAGCCTTCCGCAACGGAACCGCTGTTATCGGGTCCATATTTATCGGCGTAGTCTGGTCAACGTCGGCATTGTCATATAAATCCCGCCAATTGACAAATATCCTCAATGGCGGGTTCACAGAATTTTTCAATGCCTCTATCGCTTCACCAAGGGACATCTCCGGCGTCAACTGCGAAAGGTCCACTACTTCATCGAGCTGCTTATAGACAACCGCATCAGCGGGGCTGCGCCCTATCGGCTCATCCGGTTTTCGGAAGGGACTTGCGATAATTTCCCTCCAATCCTTGGGATGCGTAAGCTCTTCGGCGTATGGTATCAGAGCTTCATCGTTACTTATCAGGGTATTGACCCTTTCCTTCTCCGATTCTCGCTGCGCTTCTAATTGCCTTCGGAAGCTAACCATATCCTCCAGTGTCTGCTTGAGTATCAGAGCCTGGTTGTTTAACGGGTCTATCGCAAGCAGGCTTTCCAATTGTCCGAGAGCCTCGGCGTATCGCTGCTGACTTTGATAAGCAACAGCGTTATCCATCAACTCGGCTACTCGCTTGCTCCTGTCAGCCTCCATCTGCGCTCTATACTGTTGCTGTGCTTCGATAGCCTCTGCTTGCTTTTGTTCCTGAAGCTGCTCGGCCCTGTTATCCTGTTGCTGGTCTATTGTCTCGGCCAATTGCTTCAATTCACTGCTATGCTGCCTGAAAAGGTCCTCTCCGAGGTCAAGCTGATATTCATTCACAATCCGCTCGGCGGTTTCCACCTCTTGCTTTGCTTTATCAAATTCATCCTTGCTTATGTAATCCTGTACCTTAGCTGCAGCATCGTTAATAACTGCTTGTGTGTGGCTTCGCCGAACATTTCTTTTGCGGTTAATCTCTTCAATGTAGGTACCTTCTGCTGCCGCCGGCTCAGATGCTTGTACTTCAGGAACAGCAGCAACCACAGGCTCGACTGGTTCTCCGGCTACCTGCTGCTCGGTAACATCATTAGCCTCGGCTTCGCCATCAATTAATTGCTTTGTAATAGATGCGATGGTGGCCCCCAGCTCATCCTCAGGTTGTACCCCAGTCGCAGTTGAAGGCTCGGTTTCACGAGCCAAAATATTATCTATTTTAAGCAGATAATCTTCCGCAGTTTCTCCCTGCGGCGCCGTTATTAATTTACTCGCCGCGACTTTAACAAAACCCTCACGGGCTTTTTCGAGCTGGTCATCGCGATAAAACTCCACGCTGCTGTTATAGAGCCTGGTAATTTCTCCCTTTTGCTCATCTACCTGAGCATCCAATTTCTCAAGCCCCTTCGCAATCAGCTCCTGCTCCGCTTCGGTTAAAAACTCACTGCTTTTAATCTCTTCAAGTTTCGTTTTGGCCTTGAGTGACTCTCCCTGCTTAACCAATTCATCAGCCGAGCGAATTGTTTCGAGGATATACTCTCTTTCAAGTATCCCTGCGTGTGTTTTTTCCAAAAGTGCGGTCAACTGCGATTGCTCGTCAGCAGTTAAATACTCCTGGTAATCCTGCGCACGAAGAAACGATTGCTTCGCTGCCTTGAAGTAACCTCTTTTGTATTGTTCTGCACCGACCTGAATCCACCTTTGAGCTACCTGGCGAACTACCTTCTCTTTATCGGCACCAGTCTCACTTGACTTGGATGAAGAGACCCCCGAAAGAGCTGTCGTCAGAAGCAAAAGAGATGTCAAAATAACCAACAAGGGCTTTCGACCAGAAGATTTAATTAGAAACCTTATCTTGTCCAAATCATCATCCTCCTACCAAAAACACCCTCCTTGGCTAAAACCTTTTTTTCGAATTTATCCGCTTGCCGCGGACGAGCTTAACACAAAATACTTGTAACTGGAACCACCTCTATTTAAGATTGGTCAGACTTACTACAATAGTCAGTTTACTATAGAATATATTTTTTTGCAAGGGAAAAATCTGGCCACGGACGATTGTCCTATAATATCGAAATTTGGCTCTTTTGCAACAGGAAAACTACGCGGTCAAGCGAGAAAATAGCCGGCTAAAAAACGGGCTTTTAGCCGCAGTAAAACAACCGGAAAAGAGCCGTTTGGACAAAGCTACCCAAAGTAAGTATAAAGCGAAATACCGTATGAGGCAAAAACCTTTAATATTAGCTATCGAAACGTCCGGCAGGACAGGTTCGGTTGCAATAGCGATGGGGGAGCAAATGCTCTGCGAAGTGTGCTTTTCCGGTCCGATGAGGCACAGCACGGAAATCTTCCCCGCCATTGAGAAACTGCTGAAACGTTTTAGCCGAAAGCCCAAAGAAATCGAGCATATCTATATCTCAATTGGTCCCGGCAGTTTTACAGGTCTGCGCATAGCGGCAGCTTTAGCAAAAACAATGCATCTGGCAAACGCTGTTAAAATCATCTCGGTCGATACTTTGGACGTAATAGCCGAAAATGCAACTGATTATATAAAAGAAGAAAAAGTCAAACCCGTGGCTTCGCCCCGAGGCGAGGACCTAACCCAAATCGCCACAATACTCGATGCCAAACGCGGTCAATTCTTTATCGCAACATACCAAAACAAACAAGGCCGGTGGGAAAAATCAACTCCCGATTGCTTAATGACAGCTCCGCAATTTCTCGAAGACTTCGCCGGTGATTCTCGACCTGTTTGGCTGCTCGGTGAAGGTCTGGTATATTACAAGGATAAATTCAAAACCGATGTCACTCGCTTCTTGAATGAGCGGTATTGGAACCCGCGAGCCGAAAAGGTTTATACGCTCGGCTGGCAAAAAGCCCTTGCAGGCCAATTTGCCGAGGCCTTAACATTACAGCCTGCCTATTTTTGCAGGCCCGATATTAAAGAAAAACGGGACGCAAAATAAAAATCAGGAGCCATGTTAACTTCTATCAAATTAAGCAATTAACGCACCATTGCCCTGCCCTGTTTCGCCTGTCGGCTGCATTGAGGCAAAAATTTGGTCCGTCTTATAATAACCAAGCTAAATACAGGCTCCGTGGATGAACATCCGGATAGTAAATTTTAGCAAGAAAGGCTGTTAAATCTGTTAACGGCTTTTAACTAAAAGAGTTACGAATTTTTATAAATTTATCGAAATCGACCGAAGACGGACGTATTTTCCTTGACATAGACGCAACCAATTGTTATAAAAAAGTTAGTGAAATTTGCGAGATTTTATCGGTTTATCGCTTTTGTGGTTTTTTGGCGAATATTGAACAAGCACAGTGTTTTGTGAAGGTTTTTATTGCTTGTTTTGTTAAAGGTTGTTTGAGGCAAACGCCGAGTAAAGTGAATGGTTTACCGCCCACCACACGAGGAAAGTGTAGGGTTTTTGCGTTTGTCGAAAACAACGGGCGTTTTGGCGCGTAGCCAAAAGAACAATTTTGAAGGGTTTTGTTTTTGAAGGAGGAACATTTATGTCTAAAAAATTTCTATTTTCTTTTGCCTTGGTGGTGATTCTGGCAGCCAATAGTTATGGCGTCGACCCCTACGTGATAGGCGACTGGGAAGGCAGCTATGACAATTGGGAAATCAACGAGGTTAATGCCACAATAGATTACAACTCGAACGCAGCTACCTTGACCCTGGGCAGCCAATGCCTTAAGGTCGATGTGAATGCCGGTTGGAATTTACTTATGGGATACGACCTTCTGGCAGACGGAAATGACACCAACGCGTTCAAGGAAAACAAGGTGTTCATGATAGACGTTACGCGTCGGCTTGATTGCAACTTCCCCGAGTGGTGCGGTGAAACAGCCGGCGGCACCTGCGGTGACCCACCAGCGGGCGCATATAGCCAGCTCTTTGTGGTTGTCCAGGCAGATGACGGCAACGGGTTGCAGTGGCGACAGTTGTATGAGAATGGACAGTGGGCGTATGGAAAAGTGTATGAAGCACATCCAGAGCGTAACAATATTCAGACCACCTTTACCTACGACTATAACGCTGTTCTCGGAGGTATCAACCTTAACACCCTCACCACTTTGAATGTTTTCCTCATCACAAACTGGAACAACTATTCCACTGGCAAAGGGGTTTACTATCTTGACAATGCACGACTGGCCACCCCTGCACCCGCCACACTGTTAGGCGACTTCGAAGATTCAGGTTTGGACGGATGGGTAATCGCCGCGGGCGTTAGCGGGCTTACAATATCCAGCGACAGCACTGGCGCTACGCTGCACAACAAGGCTCTCAAACTCGTTGCGCCAATAGGCTGGACGAATGGTGTCATGCTCGACCTGAAGGCCAAAAATCTTGTTGACACCTTCAAGAGAGGGCAGATGATATCGGCAGACATTACCAGGCTGGATGCAGACTGGACGGAAAAACCTGGTACAATAGGAGGCTGGACTAACGGGCTACGCCTGATTATCAACGCAAACGCGTTAGCTGGCGGCGACTTCTGGCAGACTACGACATCCTCAAGTACAATTTGGCCGGCACCAGCTGACTTTTACGTGACTGACATAAACCTGCCGATAAAATGCTACTTTGCCTACACTCCGTACCTCCAGTATATCGACTTTAACAACCTCGAATATCTCAAGATTAACTTCTGCACAAACAGCGGTAACTGCTGGGACGGTGGCGGAATTTTCTACCTTGACAATGTACAACTACATTCAGAGCCGGCTTACACCGCCTCTAATCCGAAACCGCCTCACACAAATGGGGATGTACCGCTGAATCAGGCACTGGGCTGGACTGCGGGATTGCTTGCCCTCGGCGGACACGATGTGTATTTCGGCACCAGCGAAGCTAACGTGATAGATGCCAACCACACCGCCCCTGAATTCAAAGGCAACCAGACCGGCACCACTTACGACCCCATCGGACTTCTCGTTCCGGACATAAATTACTACTGGCGTATCGACGAGGTCAATGACAACGACGTCAACGTCTGGAAAGGTGAGGTATGGCGGTTCAAGACGGGCAGGGGTATTGTTATAGAAGATTTTGACTCGTATGCGAGCACCACTGCCCTGCGGACTGTATGGGAGATTAATTATGAAAGCGGTCCCACTAATACCGTCGAAACAGCAAAGATTCACTCTGGTCAATCGATGAAGTATCTATACGAAGATATAGCTTACTACAACTACTTCTCAGAGATTGACGTGAATGTTCTTAGTCTGCCGAGCGGAATCGGAACAGACTGGACCATCGGCGGAGCCAAGTCGCTGGCGCTGTACTTCTATGGCTTGGGAGACAATGACCCCAACGAGCCGATGTATGTAAGGCTATACGATGCCGACAGCAATGCGACGGTAACATACGGCTACTATGCTGACGAAGACACCAATGCTCTGAAAGAGCCATGGTGGCACCAGTGGAATATCGACCTCGCAGATTTCGTTGATGTGAACCAGAAGAATATCAAAAAGATGACCATCGGCTTCGGCGACAAAACCGGACCGGAGATAGATGATATTGTTTACTTTGACGATATCCGGCTGTATGCACCAAAATGCGTTTCTGCAAGGACTACAGCAGATGTCAACGGCGATTGTAAGGTTAATTATATTGACCTTGGAATACTGACAGATTACTGGCTGGCTGATGTATCGCTAACAGCCCCAAGCGACACCGGTCTTGTCGGCATGTGGAAGCTTGATGGCGATGCCTGCGACACTGGT
Source organism: Phycisphaerae bacterium (assembly GCA_028714255.1). Lineage (GTDB taxonomy): Bacteria > Planctomycetota > Phycisphaerae > Sedimentisphaerales > Anaerobacaceae > CAIYOL01. The sequence goes on from JAQTMR010000001.1 coordinate 289,413, forward strand.
CTTCTTCCGGCCAACAACGGCGTCCTCGCTGGTACCGCCAGTAAGACGCCGGACTGGGTATCAGGCCGTCATGCGGATTCGAACGGATGGGCATTGGAGTTCAAGGATGTCGACGCTGACCGCGTTAATTGCGGCAACGATACGAGCCTGAATCTTACAACGGCAGCTACAGTCGCAGCGTGGATTAAAACTTACGACTGCGGCAACGGCAACACAAACACTTACGTGTCAAAAGGACACTATACAGATGTTCCTATAGTCAAAGGTGGCGCGTATGGGCTATGGCACAATGCCAGTAACAACATAGAATTTTTCGTCTATGCCGGTACAGATACAACTACTCCGCATTCGGCGACTTATCCTGTGGATGGTTCATTTAATGATGTTGGCGATGTCAATAAAGTCTGGCACCATGTGGCTGGAACCTACGATGGCAGTAGCGTCAAGCTATACGTCGATGGTTTATTGAAGGACATTACCCCCTGTACAGGAAACATAAAGACCAACAGCAAGAGGCTGCTCTTCGCAGCAAGCGAGACAGGCTCTTCCACGCAGCAGGAATTCTATTACGATGGTAGAATAGATGAGGTTCGGATTTACAACAGGGCACTGACACCGGCAGAGATAATGAATCTCTCCGAGAAGCATGTTGACCTGAATAGGGATGAAATAGTTGACTTCCTTGACTTTGCATCCTTTGCGGCCAAGTGGCTCGGTGAGGACTTCTGGCCGTAATCAACTGTTGATGGCTAACAAAGCCAATTGAGTTTGCACCAATTCGGGGCCTATACTGAGTTAAATCGGTATAGGCCCCGGTTGTTTTTATATAGTTCGTATAGCGGAGAAAGGAATGTTATTTATTGGGGTTTACGCAAGCGGATACGCAGGCCAAAATCCTGCGGACCACTCTCATCGGCCTGACGCATTGTAGAGCCGCCGTCATCCAGCCGATTAGCACCCACACTGTACACAGCATAAGTTTCTTCGTCACGGCTGAATAGCAGCTTCTTACCTGTAAACGGGTCCAAGGGCAGCGAATCGATATAAGCCGGACAAAGGTCTTCTAAAGCAATCGGCAGCTCGCCGTGCTGACGTTGGTATCGTTCGACAGCGATGGCCAAAATACTGCAGCGTACAAGAGCAACGGTCTCCGCAGTCAAACGAATAAATACGGCTCCGCTCGAAAGCAGTTCTCCCGGTTTTCTCGCCGGAAGCGGCAAATTAGCAACTGTGTCATCCAAAGGCCCCGGCCAGGGACGCTGCGCTACAGCTATCAACTCGGCCATATCGCGAAGATACTGAGCCGATTTTCGTCTTACCCGCAGACGCCCCCAACGGGAAGACGGCAAAGAAAATTGCTCCGGCAAATCCGCAACTTTATCCTGTAAAAATCGGGACGCGATATTATCAGGTATCAAATTCTTTGCCCTTTCCAACTGGTAAACTCGTTCGGCGAAAAACATTCTTTCCAGCGAATTTGCGGGCATTGTCTGCGAAAGCGCTTCCTGAAGCCTGGCCAGCGATTTCTCCGACGGATGAGCATGTTCCAGCAGCAGATGAATATCCTCGCAGGCATAGGCTACAAATACCGCCTTGGCTGTGTGCAATATCATAGTCGGACAGGAGTCAAGGATACGCGTCATTTTCAGCATGGTTATCGCCGAATCTACTGCGGCATCATCTTCGCCCTGCATGACAAGGTGCAACGTCCGCAGAGATAACAAAAAAGCCGCTGTCTGGGCGCAGTTCAAACTGGTTCTGCAAACCTTCATTCCCTGTTCAATGCCAATGTCAAATCGCGACAGAGGCAAAGCACCGGCTTTGTCAAACTTTTCCAGCACCGGCTGCAATGTAGCCAGGCTCTGAGCTACTTTTTCCTTTATTTCGCCGGGAAATTGGTTTGCCGGCAGAGAGATTATACTCTTCCGATAGAAAGTATTAACTTTGCTCAAATTTCCCAGGTCACCCCGAAGCAGGTTGAACAACCCCTCCTCATAATAAGCGGCGGCATCTTCCCCCTCGCTGCTCTGATTAAAGCCGGCCTGCAAATCGAGAAATGTTATAGGCTCACCTGCCTGACTAATTTTGATAATCTCATCGCCTAATTGCTTTTCCGCCAGATAATCTGCCAGTATCAAAAAGGTCAGCAGTGCCATAACAATCAGCACCATCGCAAGCAATGCACGCCGCCACCACGATAATGGTTCTTTTTTATTTGCCGTGTTATTCATAAAAGGGCTTCCAGTAAACGAACGATTTATTTTATTATACCACTTTTGTTGAGGGTTAAAATGTTTTCTGCATATTTGATTTTGCCGTTAGCCGGCATTTTTTTGTTTTTTGCACCATATAAGGCCTATTTTTGCCACGAATTCGCTTGTTTTTTCGCTTTTTATGGGGTATTTTCCTTTATTTAGAGGCTTAAGAAGCGTATAATATAGTTATAATCTTTCACCGCTTGCAAAAGCATCGAAAGGAGGAAAAAATGCATCTCTCTTTATTTGAGTTTGTACGGTTTCTTCCTCTTATTGGTGCGACAATCAGCCGTGATGTCGTGTTGACAGATTTTTGAGGCGGAGATGAAAATAAAAAAACAAAGCATTTTTGTTCCAGCAACAATAACAGTTTTGTTTACGGTTACAGCCTGGATGTGCGAATCCGTTTATGGGGGACAAATAGTAGCCTGGGGTGACAATACGTATGGCCAGTGTGACGCACCTTCAGGCAGCGACTTTACTGCCGTCGCCGGCGGCTCGTGGCACAGTTTGGCCCTCAGGTCCGATGGTTCGCTGACGGCATGGGGAGACAACACTTATGGTCAGTGTGATGTACCTTCCGGTATCAATTTTATTGCCATTGCCTGTGGGGGATACCACAGTCTTGCTCTCAGGGCCGACGGCTCGGTAGCAGCGTGGGGCCGGAACAATTACCAGCAGTGCGATGTCCCCACCGGCAACAACTTCGTTGCCATTGCAGCAGGAGGGTTCCACAGTCTTGCACTTAAATCCGACGGCTCCGTTATAACATGGGGCAACAATACCTACGGCCAGTGTAATGTGCCCGCAGGTAATAACTTCGTCGCTATTGCTTGTGGTTTCTGGTGCAGCCGGGCTTACAGGTCCGATGACTCAGCGGTAGCGTGGGGTTGGAATCAATACCCCCCTCGTGCGGCATCAAATGAGGAATTGGCGGCCATTGTTGATGGAGGATTTCACAGCCTCGGGCTGAGGTTTGATGGGTCGTTATCGGCATGGGGCCTGAACAATTGCAGGCAGTGTGATGTGCCTGCAGGTAATAACTTTGTCGCCATTGCAAGGGGTGAGTATCACAGTCTTGCTATCAGGTCCGACGACGATTCGACGGTCACCGCCGGGATTAACAAATACCAGCAGCTTGATGTTCCTACAGGCGAAGACTTTGTCGCGATTGCGCGTGGCGTGTACCACGGTGTCTCCGCCATCGGCGAACCGCTCGTGCTTTTGCTGCTCGGTGTTATTGCGGTGATGCTATACACAGCAGGTCGAATTTCACCATCAAAATCACCAAACAATAGACTAAGGGGAAGACAGATACCGATAAAGGCAGTCAACAAGAGCAAGATATAAACGGGACTGTCGAGAGGTTTCAGCTTTACAGCATTTATGCGCGGATGATGTCGGCGATTTTCATCAGCCGGGACGTATTATCGCGTTCGGCCTCGCCGAGTTTGTCGTAAATAAACTTAATCGTTTCGTGCAGTTCAGGTATGACGACGTGTTCGAGAACATTGACTCGTCTGCGGGTCATTTGAAGCTCAACAGCAAGTAATCTCGCCTGCTTTTCCTTTTCAGCCAGCTCGATAAGTGAATCGAAAGCACGCTCGAGCGCCATCAACGCAATATCCATTTCGCCTGATGTCGTTGCGTAGCCATAGCAGATAATCTCACCGGCCATCTGCTTGGCCAATTCAGGGACCTTCACGTTCATAACGCTGACAAGCTTAACGGCAAGCGAGAATTCCTTCGTCGGCACCTCAAGAGCGGCTTTCGTATGTTCCGGCTCCATCGAGGCCCTTGCGAGCATAAAACGCCGGGACGTTTCCATAAGCTCGTTTTCGACCTTCTTGCGCAACGGCTGAATCTCTCTGGCTATTTTTATCAAACGCCTCGATATGCCGTCACGTTTTTCGCTAAGCAGCTTATGTCCGCGCACCGCCAGCCCCACCCGTCGGCGAAGCCGCAATAACTCCATTCTGGTCGCATTGACATTAGTTAACATATTACCCTGCCTGTCACGATTCGCTCTTACGGAAACGCGGCATATACTTTTCGATGAGTTTCACGTCGATACGTTTCAATTCCGCGTTCTCGAACATACTTAGCAACTCCCAGCCCAAATCCAGCGTCTGCTCGACAGTGCGGTTCTCGTAATAACCCTGAGAGATATACCTGGCCTCGAACGCGTCGGCAAACCTCATATACTTTTTGTCTTCTTCCGAAAGGGCTGCCTCGCCCATAATCGTCGCAAGCTCCTGCGCCTCTTTGCCGCGTGCGTAAGCGGCGTAAAGCTGGTTATACAAATCAGCATGGTCTTCCCGCGTTTTGTTTTTGCCGATACCTTTGTCTTTCAATCTCGACAAACTCGGCAGCACATCGACCGGCGGTGAAATCGCCTTGCGGTGCAGCGAACGCGACAAAATAATCTGCCCCTCGGTAATATATCCCGTCAAATCCGGAACCGGATGGGTCTTGTCGTCTTCCGGCATCGTCAGCACGGGCACCATCGTAATCGAGCCTTTTTTCTCCTTGATTCTGCCGGCTCGTTCGTAAACCGTCGCGAGGTCGGTATAAAGATAGCCCGGATAGCCTCTTCGGCCTGGGACTTCTTTACGAGCCGCGCTGATTTCCCGCAGAGCCTCGCAGTAATTGGTCATATCGTTAAGAATGACCAGCACGTGCATATCCAAATCGAACGCAAGATATTCCGCTGCGGTAAGCGCAAATCTCGGCGTTGCGATTCGCTCAATCGCCGGGTCATTGGCAAGGTTTATAAACATTACCGCTCGCTCGATTGCGCCGGTTTTTTGCAAATCATCGATAAAGAACTGTGCCGCCTCGAAGGTGATACCCATCGCCGCGAATACCACAGCGAACTGCTCACCCTTACCGCGAACCGTCGCCTGTCTTGCAAGCTGGGCGGTCAAATCATCGTGCGGCAGACCTGAGCCGGAAAATATCGGCAGCTTCTGGCCCCGAACAAGCGGGTTAAGGCCGTCGATTGTCGATATGCCCGTCTGTATGAACTCATTGGGATAGTCGCGGGCGAAAGGATTGATGGGGCTTCCGTTAATATCCAGTCGTTTGTCGGGGATAATCTTCGGGCCGTCATCTTTCGGCTCGCCGAGTCCGCTGAAGACCCTGCCTAACAAATCCCGTGATACGCCCAATTCAAGGGGCCTGCCGAGGAAACGCACCGTCGTGGCCTCGACATCGATGCCGCTGGTGCCCTCGAAGACCTGCACAAGAGCTTTGTCCCTTTCGACCTGAAGAATCTGGCCGTGCCGTATGGAGCCGTCGGCAAGCTGAATCTCGACAATGTGCGCGTACCTGGCGTCATCAATCATCTCGACCATCATCAAAGGCCCTGCGATATTCGTTACTGTCTGATATTCCTTAAGTGAAAGCATTGCTACTCCGGTTAATTTTTATATTCGATTTACTTCTCCGCTGCCGCTGTTGTTTGCAGCTTCTTTATCTGCTGACTGATTGTCTCGCGGATTGCGGCAATTTTTCCCATATCCTTTTCCGGTATATACTTCGCCCTTCCGATTTCCTCGCGCACGGGCAATTTGAAAATCGGCCCCGTTTCGACGCCTGCTGCTATCGCCGAAAGCGACTCTTTCTGGAAATGCATAATGGTTTTGAGCATCTCGTACTGCTTGTCCAGCGAAGTAAACGTATCAACCTCATGGAATGCGTTCTGGTGCAGGAAGTCTTCTCTAATCGAGCGGGCAGTTTCGAGTGACAGCCTGTCCTTCGGCGAAAGAGCTTCCGCCCCAACCAGCCGAACAATCTCCAGAAGCTGCGCTTCCTGTTCCAATAGCTCCATCGCCTCGACGGTCAACGCTTCCATTTCCTGACCGCGTTCCTTGTCCTCGAATCCTTCCTTTAGATACTGCTTATAGAACGAATAGCTTGTCAGCCAGTCAATCGCCGGGAAGTGCCTTGCGTACGCAAGCCTTGCCTGCAATGACCAGAAGACCTTAACGACGTGCAGAGTCGCCTGCACAACCGAATCCGAAAGGTCGCCGCCCGGCGGGCTTACCGCGCCGATAATCGCCAGCGCGCCTTCACGTTCAGGTTTACCCTGACAATCGACCCGTCCCGCTCTTTCATAGAACGATGCGATTCGAGCGCCAAGGTACGCAGGGTAACCTTCCTCCGCAGGCATTTCCTCTAATCGGGTCGAAATTTCTCTCATCGCCTCGGCCCATCTGCTGGTTGAATCTGCCATAAGCGCAACCGTATATCCCATATCGCGGAAGTATTCCGCAATCGTTATCCCCGTATAAACCGATGCCTCTCTGGCCGCTACCGGCATATTCGACGTATTGGCAATCAGTACCGAACGTTTCATCAAAGGCTCACCGCTTCGCGGGTCTTTAAGGTGTGGAAATTCCGTCAGCACGTCGGTCATCTCGTTGCCGCGTTCGCCGCAGCCGATATACACAACAATCTCCGCGTCAATCCACTTGGCAAGCTGATGCTGCACAACGGTTTTACCAGTCCCGAAAGGCCCCGGCACGCACGCTGTTCCCCCTTTGGCTAATGGGAAGAACGCATCGACAACCCGCTGGCCGGTAATCAGGGCCTTGTTCGGCGTGAGCCGTTTTCTGACGGGCCTGGCGTTTCGCACGGGCCACTTCTGCATCAGTTTAATTTCACGCCTGTCGCCCTGTTCATCCACTACCACGGCGACGGTCTGCTCAACCGTAAAGTCGCCCTCTTTAATATCTTCCAGCTTACCCTTTACGCCTGGCGGTATCATAATCCTGTGCTTGACCAGTATCGTCTCATCGACCTCGCCGATGATGTCACCCGCGACTACGTCAACTCCATTTTCCACGCTCGGCTTGAAGTGCCATTTCTTTTCCCTGTTCAGGCCGGGCATAGCGCTGCCCCGGCTCATAAACGCACCCTCGGCCTTGACCAATGAATCGAGAGGCCTTTGAATACCGTCGTAAATACTCTCAATCAGCCCCGGCCCAAGCTCGACGCTCAGCGGAGCCTCCGTATCAACTACTGGTTCGCCCGGGCCGATGCCGGTCGTCTCTTCGTAAACCTGTATCGAGGCAGTGTCACCTTTAAGCTCGACTATCTCGCCGATAAGGTTCAGTTCACTGACGCGAACCACGTCATACATCCGCGAGCCTGTCATGCCCTCTGCCACAACGACAGGCCCAGCCACTTTTACTATTTTGCCTTTTTTTGTCTCGTCCATTTTTTAATTACCTTCGAGAATACTTATGCCTGTTGCTGTTTTCAAAACCCTGCCAAGTGCCTCGGTCGCGAACCCTTCAGGCTCGGTAGTAAACGGCACAACCACCACACAGGGCATCGGCACGCTTTGCACAGATGCGAACGCCTCTTCAGCCGACCTGGCCACATTTTCCGCCACGACAACGAGCGTATATTTGCCTGCAATTATCTTTTCAGCCGCCGCTACCGTCTGCTCGCCCGTCTCGCCCGCTGCAAACGTATCGACTCCCATCGCCGAAAACGGCATCACAAAATCCGAATCACCTAAAACTGCAACTTTACCTTCCATAATTCATCACTCGTGTCACGAAATACGGTCTAATATTAATTTAGGATTCAAATGGTTTTTCTTTGCCGTCAAAACCAGCCGAACCGTCCGAATCTCATTTTCTTTTGCCAGCAGATACGCAATAATCGGCTGCGGCCCCGCAGTTATCGCTATGGTCGTCCGCAGATAACCGTTAAGGTATTCGTCGCACTGCTGCTCTATTTTCAAAAATGACTTTTCCGACGCGGCATACGCAGCCCCTGCCTGCACCATTTCAAAATAAGGTGTCGCGAAAAATAACGCCGCCAGCCCGTCCCCGCCGGCGTCCAGACCCCGAACCAGCTGGTCGCGCTCGACGTATCCGCCGGGCAAAAAGACATTTCGCTGATGGGCCTGCGTAATTGTAAGCCGGAGCATCGTTCGTATATTAGCCAGGTCCGCCTGTATCCTGAAAAGCCCGAGTAAAAACTCGCTGCCGAGTTTCTCTGCCGTCGCCAGATTAAATTCCGCCTGGGCGGCGTCAATCGCATAATCGATAGCACGAATATCTTTGTCGTTGTAGTAGAGCACAATCGCCCGCTCGGCCGCATCGGCCATATAATCGGGGAGCATCTCGTATCTCTCGCTATCAAAAACCTCCGCAAACTGTTCGCCCGGAAAGTTGCCGTCACTGCTGTAATCGGCTCCAATGGTTTTTTTCGTCACCGCACGCCGAATGGCCAGCCGCAAATTGGCAAAATCATCCCTGCTTTTGAACAGCGTCACGATTGCATCATTATGTATCCAGCCGGCGAACTGTTGCCTCACTTCGCTCCGGCAGGCAAGCAGAACCCGTTCAAGCTCCGAAATCGACGCGCCCGCACCGGCTGCGTATTCGCCGGAGCGAAGGTGGTCAGCCGCCTGCTCGAAATCAGCCGCGTTGGCCATATCCACAAAGACCGGCCTCGGCAGCATCACCGTCTCAATCGCACGCACCTGGGCCGTCTCGAAGGCATACTCCCAGTCGTCACCGCCTATGGCCGGATACCGGCTGAAATCTATTTCTGCTTGTTGTCCCAAAGCGTTCATTTTTTATTACTCGCCAAAAAGCTTCTCGGCCAATTCTATCTCCAGTTGTTCCCTCGCCTGTTCCAAAAGGACACCAACCGAGAGGTTGTTTTTAATCTTGCCGCGTCTAAGGATAAAGCCGCCGCCGATGTTTTCTCTCTGGCCCGCGAGTTTAAGATTCGATTTTTTCTGACTATTTACCTGGTCTATCAGCGACTGGTCGATACGCTTCTCGTTGGTATCGATTACCACTTCTTCGTCGCCCGTCTCGATAGCGCCGACCATCAGCTTGACCATCAGCTTTCGGTATTCCTCGTCGGCCAGTTTCTTTAGCTGCCGCTGAGCCTCGCTGAAGACCTCATCGAGCATCTTCACCTTCTCGGCGAGCTTCTCCTTCGCCAACTCCATCCGGGTCGCAGACAACACCTGCCCCCTGGCGTCTTCGCCTGCTTTTTGGGCAAGAGCATCCGTCTGTTTGCGGTATTCATCGAGACGCTTGTCAGTTTCCACCTTCTGCTGCGATAGTTTTGCCTCAGCGTCTTTTTTAATTTTGTCCGCCTCGGCTTTCGCGTCCGACAATATTTTTTCTATTACCTGTTCACCATCCATATTTTTACCTGCCGAATAATTTGTTTATTAAGCACCAGCCACAGCCGCTACCGCCGGCCATTTAATCGCAAACAGCAGCAGAAACAGCGTTACAAGCAATCCGAGAATCGCGTACATCTCGACCATAACCGCGTAAACGACGCCGGCTTTGAATGCCATTTCCGGTCTTTTCGCGGCCATCAAAATACCGGCCGCACAAACCTTGCCCTGATGAATCGCGCTGAACAGGCCCGCAATACCGACCGGCAGACACGCCGCCAATACCGACAGCCCCAGCACCGTACCAAGCCCTTCGCTAAGTCCGCCGCCGAAAATATTCAGCTTAAGCATCACCATAAACGCGCCGAGGAACCCGTAGAAGCCCTGCGTTCCCGGCAGCACGACCATAACGAACAGCGGACCGTATCTTTCAGGTTTCTCGCTGAGCACGCCGGCAGCGCTTCTGCCAGCTATTCCTATGCCGATTGCCGAGCCGATACCAGCCAACAAAGCCGCAAGTCCCGCACCCAGTAACGCTAATGTCATTCCGTAATCCATCTGACAGTCCTCTCTTTCTTAAAAACCTTTGTCTCTAATCTTTCAAAATTGTTTTTTCGTCACCTGCTATGTAAATATGCTTATACTGTTTGGTCAACGGCTCGAACGCCCTGCCGCCGCCAACGATAAATTTCGGGAAAAACTCGACGAACTGCAATCGCAGCGTATGAACAAACGCGCCCAGCGCCGACATCGCCAGATTGAATAAATGTCCCCCCACCAGTATCAATATCATAAGGACTATACCTATGCCGTAAGGCACTTTCAACGCAAGTTTCGCAATGACGTTGACCGCCATCGCCAGCCCCGCCCCGACCATTCCCAGCGCCATAAGCCGAAGGTAGCTCAACACATCGCCCAGAAAGAAAATCGTGCTGAATACGTTGTAAAACCCCATCCCCAGCCGGGCGCCCATACTGCCTTGCCGCTGGCTGAAAAGCAGAATCCCAACCGCGGGCAAAATCGCTATCTTGCCGAATATCCCGCCGATATGACTGTTAATCAAACCGAACTTTCCGCACCCGAACAGTACCAGCGAGTTAAGCATCACAAGCCAGGTAAGCTGGTCGCAGGCAGCGGCGATGAAATCCCTGCGTTTGAGATTGTGAACAAACGCGATTATTATCCCGATGTTTATCTGGAAGTAACCCATCCCGATGGAAAGAAGCAAAAAAGGTATGGGATTTTCGAGGGGGTCGAAAACCATAAGTTTTTCTCTAAACATCTTGAGCGACGGCACAAACTGCTGAATAACATCTCCGAACCATCCGCCTGTCATCGCCCCGAACACCGTCGTAGAGACACCGCAAATCACCAGCATCCACAGCAGCTTTTTGTCGCCCTGCATTTTCTTTATCATCCAGCCGGCGATAAGCACCATCAAAATACCATAACCGGCATCGGCAAGACACAGGGCGAAAAACACCGTAAAGAAAGGCGCAAAAAACATCGTCGGGTCTATGTTGAAATGTTTCGGCATCCCATACAGCCGGGTAATAACCTCGAACGGTTTAATCGCATTGGCGTTTTCTATCTCGACCGGTATTTCCTCTTCTTTCGCAGGCTTAATCTTGTGCAAGCTCGACGCCGAGAACAGGCCGACAATTTTTTCAAGCCGGGAGAAATCTCTCCGCCTGACCCAACCCTCTAAAATGACCGTTTGTTGAGTCGCAGGCGCCGACTTCTCGGTCTGCTCCCTGTTAAGAAGGTTCGAATAATGGTCGTAAAGAATCTCGAGTTTCAAAAAATATTTAGCCAGCGATTGGGCTTCTGCCCGATGCCCGGCAAGCTCCCCTTCGGCCTTTTCGAGTTTGCCCCTGATTTCACTCATCGCCTCGATTACGGTCCCGGTTATGCCGGAGAATTTGGCCTGCTCGAATTCAACCGAGCGCAGAAGCTTGCCCGCCTGTTCTTCTACGTCTTTAATCGCGACAATCACGCATGTGTTTCTGGTCCCCGTTTCGCCGATGGATTGAATTACCGCACCGGCTTGTGTCAAATCCTGTTCAAGCTGCTCGAAGCGCTGACTGGGGACAAAGCCCACCCAGCATCTGGCCTGTTTGAGTTGGCCGAGTTCTTCGATTACGACGTCCAGTCCCTCCCATGGTTTGAGCTCTTCCAGCCGAACGTTTCGATTGTCAATTTCAGATTTAAGTTTCTCAATCGCCGACTGCGTTTGGCTGCATTCTTCGGCAACTTTTAGAATCGCCTCGTCGGTCGTCACCTGCTCGTAAGTCTGCTTATCAACAACCGCCCTTGGCGCTAATATCGCGGATAGTCCCCCCGCCGATTTGCTGTATGGCTTCAAAAAACCAATACCTCTGGCAAGACGGCCAAGTACCTCTTCGATATCTTTTGGTTTCCCCCCGCCACGTTCGAGGTCTTTCATCTGTTTGCTAATCTCAGCGGCGTCGGCATTGAGTATCTGGCAAATCCCCGCCTGCTGGAGCGATTCCAACAGCCGAGCCGCTTCCCCGCGGTGGCTTACAATCATAAATTTGTCCATCTGAACTATAGCCATCGCTACTTCCCAAGATATCCCGTTACCGACGTAACCGCAGCGTTCATTTGCGTTTTCGCCTTGGCCCGCAACTGTTCCCGCCGGTTTTGTCCTTCGACTTTCAGGCCCGCCGCTTCCGCCTGACCTTGTTTCTGCCCAGCGGCAATTGCGGTTTCAATCGCCTTCTTCCTGTCGCGCTCGGCCTGCGTGAGAGCCTGCTGCTCGGCTTGTTTGCCCTTTTGCACCGACTCGGTCGCGTCCGCTTTGGCCCGCTCGATTATCCGCTGCGATTCTGTTTCAGCCTCTTTAATCTTCTTTATCAGTTCCATTTATTCAGGTTCCCGGGCTTTAAACCCATTTCAACAATAATAAAACAAACCGGTTAGTATACAATATTCTTGGTGAAAATTCTAAGTTAGAAATTCATTAAAAAATTATTTTTTTGGCTCTGTGATGAATCCCTCTTTCATCAGCAGCTTGGTTTGCTCTCTCGCAGCTCTTATGATTGCTTCAGCCCCCTCGTATAGCTTTTCCTTCGTCATCACTTTCCGGGCGATTCCCTGTTTAATCGCCATAGCCCCGACCGCAGCAGCCTCGCGAGGAAATACTTCCCATTCATCCATAGATGGAATTATGTAATCTTCGCTTAAACCCTTGTCTTCAGCGGTTTTGGCCAATTCTCTTGCCGCTTCGATGCACATCTCGTCGGTTATCGTCTCGGCCCTTACGTCAAGAGCGCCTCTGAATATGCCCGGAAAACCCAAAGAGTTATTTATCTGATTCGGAAAATCACTTCGCCCCGTCGCGACAATTTTGGCACCAGCCTGTTTCGCCTCCCAGGGCCATATTTCAGGAACAGGATTGGCACAAGCAAAGACAATCGAATCTTTTGACATTTTCGTCAGCCATTCTTTTGGAATGGTTCCAGGCCCCTGTTTCGAAAGTGAAATCAAAACATCCGCTCCCTCTAATGCCTCGGCTATTGGCCCCTCAAAGCCGGCCTCATTACTAATCCGGCAGATATGAGCCTTTTCCTTCAGAGAAGGTTCATTCATTATGTCGTCTCGGCTCTTACCGAGCGGGCCTTTGCTGTCGTACATAATGCATTTTTTCGCGTCGGCTCCGAACTGAAAAATAAGGTCTGAAATCCTTATATTTGCTGCGCCCGCCCCCATAAAGACAATTTTAACGTCTCCGATATTCTTGCCGACCACTTTCAACGCATTAATAAGGCCCGCCAGCGTAACCGTTGCAGTGCCCTGCTGGTCATCGTGCCATACCGGGATTTTGCTTTCCTTTCGCAATCTATCAAGTATATAGAAACACTTCGGCTGCGATATATCTTCGAGATTAATCCCGCCGAAAGAAGGATTCAAAAGCAGAACGGTCTCTATCAGCTTATCAGGGTCTTTCGTATCAAGGCATATCGGAAACGCATCTACGCCGCCGAGATACTTATAAATCAGCGCCTTTCCTTCCATAACGGGAAGTGCCGCCTTCGGCCCAATATCGCCCAGACCGAGCACCCGTGTGCCGTCGCTGACAACGGCTACGCTGTTCCATTTATTTGTCAGCTCGTAAACCATTTCGGGTTCGCTGACAATATCTCTGCATGCCGACGCCACACCCGGCGTGTACCATACATCGAAATCGTGCATATCTTTCACTCTGCATTTAGCTGTGATAGCAATCTTGCCTTTATAAAACGAATGGAGTTTGGAAGCTATCTCCAAAGGTTTCGTTGCTTTTGCTAAAAGTTCTTTTTCATCGTACTTCATATTCTCAAATTCTCCTGGTTAGACAATCCAGTTATTATATGCAGATACCAGCCCCCTGCCAGTAAAAAGTAACGCGGAATCCGCCCGCGGTGAGCTTGTCGAACCGGTCGAAATGACTTTGCATTGGTGGGTTATTCCCTTTTTTTAAGCTTTCTTAAAATCACCGCACCGAGGACAAACTCATCGCTCGTGGCCTGTGACTTGAGGATAGTAAAAAACAGCACGCTGCCTCTATGCTCCCTAATACAACTACGAACGGTTATGCCCAGACGAATCTTTTAAAATGATAAATAGAGCTAAAGAAGGGATGAGTATGGCTATATATTCGAGCAAAAGGCAAGAAAGATTTATTTTGTGTGGAAGATATAAACGGTCGTTTTCAATATCATAGTAAACAAGGGGAGAGAACTCGGTATAAGTATAATAAATCGGCTCATGGAGACCAATAAGTCCGCTGGCTTTCTCAACAGGCGGGAAAAGCGTTACAAGAAATAACAGGCCAAGAGTTGTAAAAAGTACGATTTTTTGGTTACGGTTCATAAGAGGTATTTTCTGCAACACACCCTTTGCAGGTAAAGCCCCGTTACTCGCCAACAGTTCACGACAATATTTGCATTTAATAGCTTCGTCTTGTATATCTTCTGCACAATAAGGGCATTTTTTCATTTTGACCTCCCTACAAAAAACTGTTTCTTTCTTAACATGACCGCACCAAAGCCTAAGCTGCCTTTGAAAATGACCCGTCCCGGACGCGTCCTGTGCGGATGCTGTATTATATGCATTTTACTTTTTTACATAGATTCATTAATATTTCAAAAATAAATGTTTCTAAGTTATTTCTGATATCACATATATATTTTTCGCCATCAATTAAATCAAAATTAGTATTTATTTTCCCATTGTATCTTAAAATAGATCTGCCGAGGACATCAAAAATTTCGTGTGCTTCTACTTCAGAGTCTTTATTTGTTTTAAACCTGCTAGACTTTTGTCTTTGTCCGCCAATTACTGGTATATCTTCAAGCCAAATTAGAATTGATTTACCTTTCGTAGGCAACCTAGGGATACCAACAATAACCGTATTTTCTTTTTTACCACCCGAATTTTCTCTCAAGTTATATTTTGAATGTGCGGAAATCATAATATAATGAGTTGTAGAATCTCTTCTTGTCTTGAGGTCGTCAATCCAAGAATTTTCCGCATTTTCAATTAGTTTAGATAACTCTTTAAATCCAGTTTTATCCCTTGTTATTTTATGAATCCCAGAAAGACTATGACATTGTTCACTTCCTTTCAGAAAAGAAGATGTAAACCTTGCAGTAACATCGAAAAGGCTTGCTACTGTGGACAGATATGATTCAAATTCATTTTCAACCTTTAAATCTCTTAGAGATAGTTCAAAAGACTCTTCGTTGACTTTAAAGAATTTCTTTTTTTTATTTTTTTCCTTCTTCATGGATTTTATGGCATTTTCAAGATTTTTCTTATGAGCACCTACAACATTTAGCCATTCTTCATAACGATAAAGAGAACCAAGATATTTTCTTTTTAAGGTACCCAATCTACTTAAATATTCATTGATATCTATGACAATGTTTGGATTTGATACACTGTTTCTTGGTATTAGTTGATCAAAAATCAAATCAATCCTAGATGCTGACTCAAGATATTTTGCATAAGACTCTTTATCGATTTTAGGAGGAGTAAATATTATTTCTTCCGGTCTACAAACCATAATTATTTGCTTATACCCGTATAATGTAATAATAGACAACACAATACTTATGGCACAGGTGATTATGGCATAAGTCCGGACTGATTTTATGTCGGCATTGTGGTAATAGCAACAAGAAATTTTGCTGTTGCGTCCTCCAGTTCGGCCCTCTTTTTTATTTACTTCGGGCCTTCGCCCCTGTGTAATACTAATGTTCCTCATCCTGCCTACGGAAACAACAGCAACTATATTTTTTCTCTGCGTCCTCCGCGTCCTCTGCGGTAAAATAATTCGTGCTTATTTGTGTTTATTCGTGGTTAATTTTTCTTTCCCTATCCCCTAACCCCTAAACCCTACACCCTATATTCTTTTCAATCAAAATCGTTTCTACCCCGAAACCAAATCCGGCTGATTTAATTTTTTTTAATCCTCTCCATATAACTATTTGCGATTTTCTATCATCTCAAAACCCCATTATTTTCGACCAAACGCGCATCTCCGCCCTACTAAGGAGGACGTCTTTTTACGAAACGTTAGGTGTAGTTAATGCTTTTTTTAGTCAGCTTCATAAGAAGGCCATTTTTATGGCCTTGTGGACGAAGGCAAAGCTTTGTGACAAAGCTTGCTTTGGGAGCAAAATTTGCCAAGTACACGAAGCCGACTAAAATCCCACTGCGTAATCTGCGAAATCAGCGTCAAAAAATCCGTGAAAATCTGTGTTAATCCGTGGTTAACTTTTCTCTGCGTCCTCCGCGTTCTCTCCGGTAAAAAATTATGTCCATTCGTGTTTATTCGTGGCTAATTAAAAAATCCGTGTAAATCCGTGCTAATCCGTGGTTAATTTTTCTTTGTGTCTTAGGGCCTTCGTGGCTAAAATTTTTCCCCTGCGAAATCAGCGTCAAAAAATCCGTGTCAATCAGTGTGAATCCGTGAAATCTGTGTCTAATTTTCCTTCGTGCCTTTGCGCCTTAGTGGCTAAAAGCGGATCAATCAAAACAACTAATTTATGCAAAACGAACCCAATTTGGGATATGGCGGAAATGTATTTAACCTTCTATTTGATAATGACTAATAACGAAAAACTATGAACAATGAACCATCGAAAACAAACCCAAAACAAAGCCAAACAAAGCCAATTTCAAAAGGCAGGGAAAATTGTAACTATGGCTTATTTGTACTATAGCACAATAATATCAGCTTGCGTAGGTGTGCAGGCCGATGAAGAGTTTAGAGAGATTCACCCAAAGAAGCGTTATCACAATAACCGCCATACCGGCAATCGCCCAGATGCTGTTCGCGCGCGGACGAGTTTTGCCGAACATATATCTAAAATGAAAATATCCGACGTAAACCAACCACGATGCCAAAGACCAGAGTTCCTTCGGGTCCCAGCCCCAATAATCGCCCCATGCGAGTTTGCCCCAGACGCTTCCGAGTATCAGCCCCAGCGTCAACAGCGGAAAGCCCGTGCAAATCATCCGATAGGTTGCATCTTCATAAGGCAGAAGGTTTTCCTTCTGCGCAACGCCCGCAAGCTGACAGCCTGCTTGATAAGCGGCCTTGGCCATAAAAATATACGAGAGAATATAAACCGCAACGTGCGGCCCGAACAGCCAGCTTTGCAAAGCAGGCGGCAGATGCTGCGGCTCTGCGCTAAAGATAAAACCGGCCGGGAAAAGCACTATCGCCCCTATGAGCATATCCGCCGGGCTGCCGCCTACACGCAAAACACGCCGGCAAAACAGCGAAACCGGATAAATCAGCATACCCAGACTCAAAAACACCTCGAAAAGATTTTGAAATGGTATATGCCCGACGTGAAACCAGCGATACATAAAAGCAAAAACCGAAACAGCAAAACCGAATACGTATAAAAATCGACCGGCCCTTTGCAGACGAATTACTGTCGCCAAAAACGCGAATAAATACGCAGCGATAGTAATATAAATCAGCATGCCCTGAAATGTATATTTAATATCCATTTACACCCCCTTCGCTCCTTCTCTTCGCAAAAACTCGCCTTAGCCAGAAATGCCAAAATACGCCGGCTACTAACAGCAAATATCCCGAATAGACAAGCCAAAGGCCCGAATCGGAAACAACGGAAAGAACCGTATATCTGTGCGCCCGGGTATCGTAAGAGCTTTGATAAAAATGATAGCCGCCGAAATGCAGCGGATGATTTACCTCGATATTTTTCTCGGCGACGACCTTGCCGTCTTTAATGACCTGAACTTCGCTTATATAATCCCGGATGGACCTGCGATAGCTCAGCAGGAATTGGTCCCCCGGGTAGGTATAATTCGGGAACTTCTCAAATACGTATCTGGTAGCTATGGTCTTGTCGGGGTTTTGAATCATAATCTCAAGGGCGGGATTATAACCTGCCTGCCGGTCGTCTGTAACAGTCTCTTTGCCGCCGTCGCTTGATATCCTGAAATTCTCGAACACCCTTACAATCGTTATGGTGCCTAAATCAGTACCTATGGAACATGTGTTTCCCACCGCGACCGGGATTTTACTCCTGCCTTGAGCAGTTACTATTTCGAGATATTCGGGCTTGTAGAATTCAACACGGAAGTCCTTAAGTTTGATATGGAAGGGCAATTCTACGGTTCGATAGCTGTCCTCCATGCTGATACGGTTCTCCGAATCCCCCTCATGAATTATCATATACCCCGTCTGGACGTTATCAGTCCCCAAAAGCCGGCTCCGTAGCTCAAGACCAGCTTGCGAACCCCAAATGGCGCCTACAAGAACAAGGATACAGCCCGCGTGTATCAGCAAAAGCCCCCTCGGACGAACCAACCAGCGAAATACCACTAAGGCCCCCGCCAAAAGGGCCGTTAAAGCCAGCCAGTAAGCGGATAACACAGGGCTGTTAAAAAAGGCCTTTGCCCGCTCTGGACCTATAAAAGCGCCATAAATGGCCATAAAAACCAATAAAACGGCCATCACCAGCCCGGCCAACATCAAGGCACTTTTGAGCTTTTCCTTCATAATATATCCTATAATAGCCTGCCATTGTTTTACTTGACAAATCAGGCCAAATCGTGCTATAATAGACTATTCAGACTTTTAACCCAAATGCAGGGTACCAGCTTTTCCGGAGCCCTTAGGGAGGATGACTATTGCGTTTGGTTGTAAAACAAAATGGCCGTACTGTCAATGACCTTGTGTTCGACAAAGGACCTGTTTATATAGGCAGGCAGGAAAAAAACCAGGTTTTTTTGAACAACGCCGCGGTCTCAAGACAGCATGCCGTAATCTTTAACACGCAGGACAGCCAATGGACGGTCGAAGACCTCGACTCTGCCAACAAAACATATCTCAATGACCGGGCAATTCACAAAGCCGATATTAAAACCGGCGATTGTCTTCGCATAATTGACTATATCATCGAAATCAATCTTGATGGCCAGTCGGAAAAACCTGCGACCAGGGCCGTCGAACCACCTGTGGTGAGCAAAGTCGAACCAGGCAAGGCAGATGACGCTAAAAAAACCGATAAACCCGCTCGTTCGGAAGATACGCTCGCAGCACCACAATCCAGCAGCGGCCCGCAGGTTATAGAAAGAAGGCTGGATACCACCGACGCTCCGCCTGTAAGATTGCCCGCCCATAGAGCCATGGATTTGCTGCAGGCCAACGAGGCTATCGGCAAAGCCGGTAACATCGACGAACTGCTGCTCGCATTACTGGATACTACATCAAAGCAACTGGGGACATATCATAACTGGTGCGCACTGAGAAGTGGGCCTGATGGTCCGATGACATTTCACGCCGGCAGAACCCGGCAGGGACAAGCACTGGATCTGAACACCATAAAATTTAATGAAAAAATCAACGAGGCAATCGAGAAACGCCGCTTTCTCCTTTTTATCTTTTCGAAAGATATGACCAAAGATGACAAAGGCCAGATTCGCTCCGTGGTGATAGCGCCTATCATAGGCCCCGCAGGCTGCTTCGGCGTGTTATACGCCAACAACACATTCCGCGACGACCACTATAGCCTCAGTGATTTAGACTATCTTATGCTGCTCGGAATGCACATAGCCTCTGCTGTGCAAAAAATAACAAACTGTGGTTACTAATTGTTAATCACCGCCATCCTCGAATTCTATGGCCTTTTATACCTGCCCATCAACTGTCCCTGCCCGAGAATGTGTCCTTCCATCGCTTTCAGCAAATCACTTTTTTTGACCCCGGCAGCTAAATCAAGCTTCGTATCGAGCGCATAAATCTTAAAGTAGTATCTGTGTGTGCCGGTCGGCGGGCAGGGGCTGCCATAACCAATCCCGCGGGAGTCGTTAATGCCCTGTCTGGCGCCGTTGGCAAGGGTCTTGTCCGAAGGAATGTTTTCCTCAAGCTCTCTCGTATCGGCCGGCATATTAAACAAAACCCAGTGTACCCACGTCTCCTTCCGTGCATCCGGGTCGTCGGATATAAGAGCGATGCTCTTTGTCCCATCAGGAACACCATCCCATTGCAGCGGCGGAGAAATCTCCAAGCCGTCGCAGGTGTACTTTGCTGGTATCGAACCGCCCTCGGTAAACGCCGAACTTGTAACCTTGATTTCCATTTTTTGACCTCCAACTGCTTCAGAATCCGTTTGTTCACTGCCTTCGCATAAAGAAAACGTTAACAGCATCATTACTAAAACAATAATTTTTCGTGGCATAATACTCTCGCCTCTAAAAAATAGACCTCAGGTATTCAATCATACCTGCGAAGTGGTCCAATGTCAAAAAAAACAGTGACAAAATCACGATGACCCACATCGCTGGCTTGACCTCTCCACCCTTGCCAGATACCGTCTTTATAAGAGCAAACGAGATAAACCCAAAAGCCAAACCCGTACTGATGCTGTAACTTAGGGCAATCATCACCATTATGATAAACGCAGGGAACGCTTCCTCGACATTCGAAAAGTCAATTTTCCTGACCTCTTTCATCATAAACAATCCCACCATAATAAGAGCCGGCGCCGTCGCGTACCCCGGCACTACTTTCACAATCGGAACAAACAATAGCGCCAGCAAAAACAATGCGCCTGTAACTATCGAGGCCAATCCCGTCCGTCCGCCCTGTTCTATCCCAGCCGCCGATTCGACGTATGAAGTCGTGGTCGATGTCCCCATCACCGCGCCTATCATAGTCGCAATCGCGTCTATCCCCAGCAGCCTGTCCAGCCCCTTGATTTTCCCTTCTTTATCGACCATATTCGCCTGGTGACAGCACGCCACAAGCGTCCCGATACTGTCGAACATATCCATAAACATCAAAGTAAAGATACTTCCCCAAAAGCCCCATTTCAAAGCGCCGAAAATTTTCAATTGCAGCGCAATCGCCGTTATATCAAAATGCAATGAGATAAACTTATCAGGCAAAACAGTTTCTTCATCGAACATAATCGCCAGGGCCGTTGATGTCAGGATTCCGACAACGAGACCGCCGCTGATTTTTCTCATCTCGAAAAAAATCATAACCAGTAAACCCGCAAAACCGATAAGAACCGTTTTTGTTAAAGGCCCCGCCTTTACAAGCGTATGCTCGTCGCCCACAACCACGCCCAATTTGACCAGCCCTATGAAAGTAATAAACAGCCCGATACCGACGGCAATCGCCGAAATAATAGACGCCGGTATTGCCTCGACTATTCTCTTTCGCAGCCCCAGCAACGTCAGCAGCAGAAACAACAATCCCGACAGAAACACCGCCCCCAGCGCCGTCTGCCAGTCCATTTTCTCCGACACTACCAGATAAGCGAAAAAAGCATTAAGCCCCATACCCGGAGCCATAGCTATCGGTGCGTTTGCGAATATCCCAACGATGATAGTACCGATTGCGCTGACTATGCAGGTAACAGCGATTAGGGCCTCTTTGTCCATACCCGTTGAACTTAGAATCAGTGGATTGGCAAAGATAATGTAGGCCATCGTAAGAAATGTCGTCAGCCCCGCCACAATCTCGACTTTTACGCTGGTTTGTCTCTGTTTCAGATGAAAAACAGAATCGCCCATAATGTTGCCTCCCTGAACGTCATTTTCCTTTAATGTCTCATTGCGTACCAAAGCATCAAATCGCAATTTTCCCTTATATCTTATCTTGACATCCGCAAAAAACAATGTAAAATAGCTTCTTTCCGTAACAGGGATTAAAACCAATCCTGATTATATTCACTGTTAAGATTCTTTTTGGGATTTTTTATGTATTCGAATTATATTCGTAACGTAGCGATAATCGCTCATGTTGACCACGGCAAGACAACGCTGGTGGACCAGCTTCTATACCAGTCAGGAACATTTCGGACCGAGGAGCTTGACAAGCTCGCAGGCAGCAAGCACGACTTGATTATGGACTCCAACCCAATAGAGCGAGAGCGAGGCATAACAATCCTCAGTAAAAATTGTGCGATTTACTACACCGACGGCAACGGCGACGAATACAAAATCAACATAATCGACACGCCAGGCCATGCTGACTTCGGCGGAGAGGTCGAACGTGTTTTGAAGATGGCAGACGGTGCCCTGCTTTTGGTCGATGCATTTGAAGGTCCTATGCCGCAGACAAGATTTGTCCTCGCCAAGGCACTTGAAAACAAGTTAAGGCCTATACTTGTAGTCAATAAGATAGACCGCGAAAATAGTCGTCCCCATGATGTCGTCAATGAAGTATTCGATTTGCTTGTTCAGCTTGGTGCCGATGATAAGGCGCTCGATTTCCCTGTTGTTTACGCCTCTGCAAGACAGGGCTGGGCGACAACAGACCCAGACGAAAAAACAAACAATATGCAGGTGGTATTCAAAACCATCATAGACAATGTCCCCCCGCCGGAGGTTATCCCTGACGCTCCGCTGCAAATGCTCGTAACCAGTCTTGAATATTCGGATTACGTGGGACGAATCGCGGTAGGCAGGATTTTTGCGGGACAAATAAAAGATGGACAGAACGTTACGGTAATCGACACCGAAAATGTACATACCCTGCAGAAGGTTATGCAGCTCCATCTCTTTGACGGCCTCGGCCGAAAACAGGTCCCCGTCGTTCTTGCAGGCGATATATGCGCGGTATCAGGCCTTGACCCTGTCGATATCGGTAATACCATTGCCTGCGCGGACAATCCTTCGAAAATCCCCGTCATCGCCGTCGATGAGCCGACAATGTCAATGACGTTCAGAGTTAACGATGGGCCTTTCGCAGGCAAAGACGGAAAATATGTCACTAGCAGGCAAATCGGCGAAAGACTCGAAAAGGAGCTTCAGCACAATGTCGCGCTAAGGGTAGAGCCGGGCCTAACGCCAGAAGAATTCATCGTTTCGGGAAGGGGTCTGATGCATCTCGGAATCCTGCTCGAGAATATGAGACGCGAAGGATACGAAGTCTGCGTCGGCAAACCGGAAGTAATCTTGAAAATGGTCGATGGCATACACCATGAGCCGATAGAGTTGCTTGCCGTGGATTGCCCGCTGGATTGCCAGAACTCCATAATGAGTCTTATGGGCGAACGCCGAAGCGAAATAATTAAAATAGACGCCAAAAGCGGTTCGAATGATTTTATTCATATGGAATTTTATGTACCCTCGCGGGGCCTCTTCGGCCTTCACGCAAGGATGATGAACGCAACACAGGGCAAGGCCGTTATGCATCATTCGTTTGAAAGATACGAGCCAATGCGAGGTTCGATTCCTCAGCGAAAAGCCGGCGTTATGGTAGCGACCAATATGGGTCAGGTAACAGCATACGCCCTTGATGCTTTATACGACCGCGGCATTTTCTTTGTTGAGCCAGGCGATCAGGTATATACCGGCCAGGTAGTCGGAGAACACTGCAAGGAAAACGATATACCCGTAAATCCGGTAAGACTAAAGCAGCTCACCAATGTTCGTGCGTCGAGTAAGGATGAAGCTGCACAAATTCGCCCCGCAAGAAAAATGAGCCTCGAGTTGGCAATGGAATATATCCAGGCCGATGAGCTTGTCGAAATTTGCCCCCATTCAATTCGAATGCGAAAACGCTTTCTCAAAGAAGAGCAAAGACGCAAAGCCGCACGCCAAACCTCCAAGTAACACATCCCTGTCTTATAAAATGCGAGCGATAGGAGTCGAACCTACACGTCCATAGGACACAAGGACCTAAACCTTGCGCGTCTGCCAGTTCCGCCACGCTCGCCTGTCCCTATTCTGATTTCTGTTTTCTGTCTTCTGAATTCTCTTCTTTGCTTATCTTCTCAATACGTTTCTCGGCTTTTACCAGTATGCTCTTGCACTGATTAATCAGGGCCATCCCCTTTTCATACTGTTCGAGACTGTCCTGCAGCGGTATTTCGCCCTGCTCGATTCTTTGGACAATACCGCCGAGCTCCTTGATTGCCTCTTCGAAGGTCATTTTGCTGATATCGGTTTTATTCTCGTTTTTTGCCATAATCATACCTCGGCCTAATTACTTTTCTATTTTTTACCGCAGAGTTCGCAGAGACGCCTAATATTGTCATTCCTGCGAAATTTATCCCTGAGGGAGCAGGAATCCATCTTCTCTTTTTCTCAGCGGTCTTTGCGCTCTCTGCGGTTAACCCCTTCTATTTTGCTTTTTTTTCACTTCACTTTCAATCAAATTCCCCCCTGCCAACTCGGTTATTATGCTGTCGGCGATTTGGACATCCGCTGAATTTTTCACCAAAAGGCCGGTCCTTTTATTAGTGGTGATGCTGTACCCCCGCTGCAAAACCGATTTCGGATTCAAACCGGCCAAACGATTCTTCTGCGCTTCAAATTGCATCCTGCACTTATTTATAACCGCCTGCAGCACTACACTTGCCCTGTTTTGCAAATTATTCAAATCATCCCTCATTTTCCCCATCAGCCGATGAGGCTCAATCCTGACAATCTGCTCGTAACTCTTGTATATTCGCTCACGTCTCTCGGCCAGAAACTGTTTTACCACATCTATGATATTGCCCGTTACCTCATCTAACTGCTGCTCTCCGCTGCGAAGGCAAAAAATTATATTATTGTTCAAACTGCTTTGGTAATTTTCCAAATCGCTTAAAATCTTCTGCATATCCGGAACCGCCACAACGCCCGCCTTGGTAGGCGTCGATGCCCTCGCGTCAGCTACAAAATCCGCGATTGTGGTATCAACTTCGTGACCAACCGCGCTTATAATCGGTATCTTCGAGTCATAAATCGCCCGCGCCAGAACTTCTTCGTTGAACGCCCACAAATCCTCCATCGACCCGCCGCCCCGCCCGACAATCAAAACATCGAGTTTAAGATTTTTATTGCGTCTGTTTATGTCCCGCAAACTTTTTGCTATTTTCTCCGCCGCCCCATCGCCCTGCACCGGAACCGGATATAAAAACAATTTTACGCAGGGCCAGCGGTTCCAGATACTGTCCTTAATATCCTCTATCGCCGCACCCGATTCGCTCGTTAATATGCCAATCCGCTGCGGATACTGCGGCAACGCCTTTTTATGCGCCTCATCGAAAAGCCCCTCCGCCGCGAGCTTCTTCACCATTTGTTCAAAAGCTAATTGCAATGCCCCCACCCCGGCAGGCTCCATCCTTTCGACATAAAATTGGAACTTGCCCTGAGGCTCATAAACATCGATAAATCCCGTACCGAAAACCGCCATACCATTTTCGGGCCTGAACTTGACCTTGCTGAAACTGCTTTTCCACATAACGCAGGGCAGCACCGCGTTTTCATCTTTCAGCGAAAAATAGCAATGCCCGCTATGGTGTAGTTTCCAGTCCGTCACCTCGCCTGCGATTGTCAGCCAACCGGGCAGATTATTTTCCAGCGCCGCCTTAATCAGCGTATTAACCTGACTGACCGTATATATCTTCGTCCCGTTCTTCATCTGTTCATCCATTATAAGTCCAAAAGCCTTCATCATCAATTTCCAAAAAGAAAAAGCTGCGAGCGACCTTCGCCACTCGCAGCCTTTCAATTTAACAAATCCGATTGTCCCGGAACTTTTACGGACAATTATCAAGCCACTGGTCGGTAAATATCTTGAGGTCGTAGTAATCAACATCGCCGTCACAGTCAAGGTCCGAGTTGTTATAACCGCCCGCCGGACCGACCCAAAGCCAGTCATCCGCAAAGTCAGCATAATCAAAGAAGTTAATTATATAATCTATGTTGTAATCGGCACAGTTGACACATTCACCGGGGTCGGTGAACAGCATAAACGACATATCCTCGCTTGCATCGGTCTGGTCAAAAAGCTCTTGCCATGACCACTCATTCGGTCCCGCTGGGATTCCGGCAACCGCGTCATCATTAAACATATGTTCATGGTTCGTCCAGCCCCAGTCATAGTTCGGCGTATTAACATCATACACCGCCATTACACTGAGCCAGAAAATACCGTTAACATCCGGCTGTCTGAACCATTCTTCCTCCGGCAGCCTGACAGAATAACGGAACACAGGTTCATTCGGCTCTCCATGTGGATGCTTGTCATAACCGACCAAAACCTCGTCGTAAT
This sequence comes from Phycisphaerae bacterium, assembly GCA_028714255.1. Taxonomy (GTDB): domain Bacteria; phylum Planctomycetota; class Phycisphaerae; order Sedimentisphaerales; family Anaerobacaceae; genus CAIYOL01. The sequence goes on from JAQTMR010000001.1 coordinate 315,379, forward strand.
CATAGGCCTTATACTCCCATATTACTTCATCCGGATGACTATAGGGTACACACGGGTCCTCGCCTGCCGCTGTATCGGTCCAAATTTTCAATTGGAAATAATCCGGCTTCACCGGCAGAGGCATAAATGAACTGCCGCTGCTGCTGCACGCCTCGTAACCATAGCCGATATACGAACCCCACCACGCCATCGCCGTTACAGGCGTCCTCCGCTCACAACGCCAATCGTCAGCAACCAACTGCTCAAGAACAAACTCTTCATGCTCCTGAGTCGTCGTAATTTCAAACGCCAGGTCAAGCGATAAGCTGGTCTCCGGGTGGAGCAGTTCTACCCATGGTTGATATGGGTCAAATTCGCCTATAGTCCAAACTGCATCATCATTCCACTGCATTAGCGATGTCTTCCACCCAAACCGGGATGGCCCGATGGGAATTGGCCGGGCCTGAACTGCCAGCCAGTAAATCACCGGCTCACAGGGGTCACCTTCCTGAATGAACGCTTGTGCAGGGTCGATGTTGAAACTGTACTTCCACGCCAAAAAATGATTTTGTGGATAATATTGGGAAACACAGGGACTATAATAACCCTCCGGCCCTTCCCACACTGGCTCAACCATAAAGGCCCCCGCGGGAAAATCCATCCGCCAGAGCAGCATATTCGGTTCCGACCAGCCGGAAGGCCCCATAGGATTATCGCTGTAAATACTCAGCGTAAACTCGACAGCCATCGGGTCCATCATAGGCATCTCATCGTAGAACCATGAACCCCAGATGCTGATATCCGTAATCGGACCGGCCGTAGTGCAGAGGAAATCATCGGCAAGAATCTGTGGTGGAAATAATGGACTACCCGTTAATTCCATTGTTGCATCTACATCGATACCGCCTGGACTGAGGTCAGGCTCCTGAAGCCACTTCGTTACTACTTCTGTCCATCTCTCCGTAGCACCCATAGACAGCTCGTCCTCGTAGTGCGGCCAGTGACGAATCCCGGTATAGAGCTGCTCCCACTTAATCCAGTTCGGTTCCGTATCAAGCTCAAAGGCCAAATCGTAGCTCTCTCCAGACTGTGGTTCTTCAATCGGCTCAACAACTGAAGGAATCAGGGTCGCACCCGGCTGAAGTGTCCCATTGAATGGAAACCTCACAGCATCGTCCATCCAGTGCCATGGTCTTGTATGCCAGCCCCACGGATATTCGACATTAACGCCGTCAGGATAAACCGCCGCAATGCTCAGCCAGAAGGTACGGTCCTCTGTTACATCGTTATAATCATCCTGCCGGAAGTAATCATTCGGTTCCAGGTACAAGTTATACTGATAGCAGTCGCCATCCTTTACGACATCATAACCGGGCAAACCTCCCTGATAATGCTGTTTAATTTTATCTTCGCTAAGGTTTGTGTTGTAGATAACAACTTCGTCTATGGTTCCCAGGAAAGGCAGATAACCTCCCCATCCGTATAACCTCTTGCCGATTCCAAGGTCATTGGTTGTTGAAGCCGGACCAAAATTACAGTCCCTTTCTGCTTCAAGTTCACCGTCGATGTAAAGTTTAATATCATTACCGTCCCAAAGACCGGCAACATGGTGCCACGTATCGTCTCGAAGATCTATACCTGGCACAGACGCATCTTTATTACCATTTGTTCCGCCGTAATTTGAAAACCTGAGAAATCCGTCTGTAAGGTAGAAAGAAAATCCATAAGAAATCGCTGCACTGCCATCATGTTTATCCACTATCATGTTATACTTATCGGTTCCGGTTGCCTTTATCCACGCCTCGACCGTAAATGGCCCTGTAATATCCAGGCTTGCCGAATAAGGAACCCTGACACTATCGCTGCTCGATGCCCATTGTCCACCGCCATGGAAGTACAAAGCTGAACCAACTTTACCACTCGTCCACGCTGCACCATATATTGTCCCATCATTACCGTTTACTGAATCGCCTGCTAAAGTCCCGGCCCCTTCATCAAACTTCCAATAAGAAATTGTCGAAGGCTCTACTGCCTGATTTGCGCCGGCCTCAACCTGCCAAAGCAATTCATCGGGGTAACTGAATGTATCAGGATTATATGGATTCGGGTCCGCAACATTGCTCCAGAAACCTATCCGCCAGCCGACCGGCAACACCGCCGGCGGCTCAATTCCTTCCCAGCCAGCGTATGAACCCCACCAGTGAATACTCGTAACTGGCATCCTGCCAAGACAGCGGAAATCGTCGGCCGCCATAATCCAGTTTTGAAGGTTACCTAAGTTGTGAGACGGCTCATCCCAGCCGCAGTACGTCGCCACTGCCGACATCGGGTCTGTCTCAATGACTGGCTGTGACCATTTCGTATGCGGCTCCAATGGCTTCTCAACCTTATTCGGCTCTTCAATACTCGTAATCGCAAATGCCATATCGCTGAAAGAGCCGCCCCAGTCAATAGAGGACCATACATCCGGCATCGGCCAAAGCTTGTCCGCTGCCGGACAGAGAATTGGCATTGCGCTTCGGCCGGCTTCCTGCCATGTCCACAAACAACTGTTCCGCGGGTCGTTCGATAACGCACAAACATTAAACCAGTAAGTGTTGCCTGCTTCCTGATAGAAATATTCTGATGGCGGAAGAACAAATTCGTATTTGATAATCTCCAGACCGATGCTGTTGAAAACACCGGTTGACGTTGCACTAATTGCCCCGATGGGAATATCTGCCTCCCACAACGCCGGTTCAACAGGCAGACAATTCGAGCCGTCATTCGCGTGTGTACTCAAATGGAAGCCAGCAAGGCCGGAACCAACATCCTCAAACGCACCCCACCAGTGAAGGTCTGTAACCACTCCGCCTTCGCACTGCCAGTCATCCGCAAGGATAAGACGTTCATAAGCAAACCCCAGGTCATAATCATGCGCATGCAAACCGCAATTATTTGGGTTGGGCTGCTGCTCCCACTTGATATCGTGTTCTTCACTACTCGTAATCACAAACGACAGGTCTATCGGCATAGGTTCAATAGGGTCATACAACGGCGCCCACGGTATCGCTGCCCCCGCCATTCGCCAAACAGCATTATCCATAAATACCGGAGGCAAAGCCGTCTTCCAGCCTGCCATGCCGACTTCAGGTGGGGCTATTCTGATACCCAACCAGTAAATAGTACCCTCATCCTGAATAAACGGGTCGTTAATATCCGTGATATTTATCTGATAGTAATTGTAGTGGTCGGGCCTGTTCCAAAAACCTGTGTTAGGGTCATACCAGCCTTGCTCGCCGCTGCCATACTGACGTATGGTGTATGTCCCTGCCGGAAAGACACGGTCCCAAAGTAGCGCAGCAGGTTGACTGAAGAAACCACAGGGGTCGTTCGAATAAATGCATACCCTAATCGATGAGAGCTCACCAACATAATCATCCTGCCAGGAAGTCCAAAAATGAATATCACTTACCGCCCCGGTCGCCGTGCACTGCCAGTCGTCGGCCAGCTCTAATTGCTGCACACCTCCGCTGAGAAACGCAATGTCCCAGCCAAACGGGTCGGGTAGTTGCGGAAAGTGCATCTTGTACGGCTCGCCCTCGTCCCAATCACCCAAAGCTGTAACTGAAAAACCAAAAAACAGCAAAACTACACTCAACAATAATTTCTGCTCTTTTCCATTCATAATCGTATCCTCCCTAATTAAAAATATTGGTTAGAACGACTCCACTTTTTGCGCAGAAAAACGAATTGAAATAGAAGATGGCATTTAACTCCTCACGAATTCCTCGATTCCTTTATCAAGTCTATGCAGGCTCTAAATCAGCGTCAAGAATTTTTTTCGACTTATGCTATTTTTTTTATGTTGCGGCAGCCAATTGCCGTAACTGCTTTCGCAACAACCAGATACGTAAGCTTCCCCGATAATTTCCTTGATTCGGGGCCTGCGATTTGATACAATAACTCTGTTTTAGGGGTGATTTAATTACAGGAGGGTGAATGAACCCTTGGCTTGAAACCGTAGGTATAATCTTAATTGCTATGCTGGGTGTTTTTCTTGGGAAACTGTTCTCGCACCCGCGCAAGGCCTATTGGATAGTCGGCTATCTTTTCTCCGTTTTACTCATCGCATTTCTGCTGATAAGCGGATACTCTAATTCGCTGGCCTTTGCCCCGCCGTTCGCCTGGATTGCCGCGGGACGAATAAAGTTCGTCATTTTTTCTTTAGCCGTTACTATGGGTCTAACCACTCCGCTCTCCAGGCTGCCATACAAATTCGAGAAAGTCGTAATTTGCTTCCTGATGATTGTAGTTGTAGGCTGGTTTTCAGTTATGCCTTTTCTTGCCCCTGCTTTAATTGAGAATCATCTGGCAAATCTCAAAACACTGCTCGATTCCAACGGCATCTGCTTTCAGACAACCGCCTATACTTGCGCCCCTGCCGCGGCCGTAACTGCTCTGGGCAAATTAGGCCTGACCGCCGAAGAAGGAGAGCTTGCCATACTTGCTCACACAAGCCCCGTCGCAGGAACTCTGCCGGGCTGTCTCCGGACGGCACTTCAGAACCGCTACGGCAGCGAAGGACTAAGATGTCAGTATCGCCGATTTGATTCGATTGCCCAACTCAAAGATGCTGGCCTTACACTGGCTGTGGTTAAAAACGCGCTCCTCTCGGACCACTGCATCGCCGTCCTCGAAGTCCGGGACAATACGGTCATTGTTGCCGACCCCGTCACGGGTAAAAGATCGCTCTCACACGAGCAGTTTGAGAAAATCTGGCGTTTTTCAGGCATCGTCCTCAAGCGAGACCTTGCGCAAAGCCCTGTAAGCTAAATCTCCGCCTCACTGCACGAAACATCTAATCCCCATTTTACCACCCAGAATCGCCAACAAACCCCCTATAGTAATATTTTCTTCACCAGCGGTGACATACTGTTGTCACCCCTAAGGGAAAAGTTGTGGCCAAATCTCCTCTAATCATCGATATTTCACATAGATTTATTCGTCTGCGGCGGGCATGGTGGAAAAAGCAGGGACAGCGGTAAAAATGTCATAAGAACCTAGCCGGGCTAACTCCCTTGGGGGGGGGTAGCCCGGCTGGGCTTGTTTCACGCCATTATTTATAATCGCCAAAGATGCTTTATCACTCGATGCGTTTTCTGTAAAGCCGGGTTTCCAAATGTTTTCGGTAACCGGTCCAGTTCGAATCGCCCGGCTCATTGTCAATCGCCGACGTTACCTGATTTATCTTGGCGTCCAAATCGTCGATATAATTAACCATAAAAGCTTCCGGTGTCGCGGGTAGCTTGGGAGAGCCGAATTCGTATTTGCCGTGGTGCGACAAAATAATATGCCCAAGTGAATCCAACACCGCATCATCAATCTTTGTCCCCTTCGCAGCCAGAGCCTCGGCCTTTTGGTTCAGTAAAAGATAGCTCTTGGCAATATGCCCGATTAGCTGTCCCGAATCGGTATATGAAAAGGCCATATCATACGAAAGTTCTTCCGTCTTACCTATATCATGAATCAATATCGCCGCAAGAACCAAATCGCCCTGCACCTGCGGATAGAAAGGCAGTATCGCAACAGCCACCCGCAGCATATTATGGGTATGTTCCAGCAGCCCGCCGAGATAGCCATGATGAAGAACAGTTGCAGCCGGGGCGGTGCAGAATCTCTCCATTAGTTCACCGTCAGCCAAAAATTCTTCGACTATTGCCTTTAACTGAGGATTGCTTACCTCCCCTGCGATTTTTTTAACATCTTCGAACATCTTCTTTACATCTTTGTCCGTCCGCGCCAAAAAGTCCTCAATCTGAACCTTGCTCGCGTCAACAACGCTTACGGTATTTAAAACTATCTGCAGATTATTTTGATAAACCTCGCCTCTTCCCTGTATATGAATAAAACCGGGCTTCGGCAGCGAGTTATAAACCGCCTCCGTCGCCTGCCACATCCGCCCGTTAAGCTGACCCGTGCGGTCACAAAGGAACATCGCTATATATAAATCCCCCCGCGTCGTGCTTCGCAAAACCGGCTCTTTCACCATATAAACATCATCGATTACCTGCCCCGGACCGATTTCATTGATAAATTTATGCGCCATTGCCGTCTCCGTTAATTGATAATCTGTAATTGAAAAGCGATTATCAATCATCCGCTGCCAATTATCAATAAAAAAGCCGGGGTCTTACGAGAACAGCACATTTCAACACCAAATATAGTCTTGCAACTATGCGTATTTTGGGCTATATAATGAGCTTTTAATTAACGCAATACGGAATACGAATTATGCGATACAGCCGAATGTTAATACCGACCATCAAGGAAGCCCCCGCCGACGCGGAAATTACCAGCCATAAACTAATGCTCCGTGCCGGCCTGATGCGAAAAATCGCCAGCGGAACATACACCTACCTGCCGCTCGGCTGGCGCAGCCTGCTCAAAGTAATAACAATCATCCGCGACGAAATGAACAAGGCCGGCGCACAGGAAATCCTTATGCCCTCCGTCCAGCCGATAGAATTATGGCAAAAGACAGGCCGCAACATCGACTACGGCGAAACACTGGCGACCTTCAAAGACCGACACGGCCGGGAAAACGTACTCGCCCCCACCGCCGAGGAAGTCGTCACAAGCATCGCAGCCGGCGAAATAAACTCGTACAAACAACTGCCGCTCAACATCTACCAAATCAGCTTCAAGTTCCGCGATGAGTTTCGCCCGCGATTCGGCCCGCTCCGCTCACGCGAATTCCTAATGAAAGACGCGTACAGCTTCCACGCCGACGAAACTTGCCTCGACAAAGAATACTGGAACATGTACGAAACCTATAAACGTATATTCGAACGCTGCGGCCTCGATTACGTAATCGTCGAAGCCGAGTCCGGCGAAATGGGCGGCTCAGGCTCACACCAGTTCACTATCCCCTGCGATTCAGGCGAAGACATCATCGTCTATACCGAAGACTCCGCCTATGCCGCCAATATCGAAAAAGCCCCCGTTGACCCAATTCCGAAAAACATGGTTAGCCCCCAGGCCTGCCTGGGGGTAAATTCCCCCGCACCACAAGAAATCCACACCCCCAACGTCGGCTCCATCGATGCCGTCTGTGCCTTCCTGAAAACCCAACCGAAGGATATGATTAAGACCCTTATATATACATCACCACCACTCACCGCAGAATTGAAGAAAAGTATTAGCCGAGAGCAAGCAAAACATACTGGGGGGGCCGTAATAGTGGGAGAAGGGGTAGATTATCAACATGTTGCAGTTCTTGTGCGTGGTGACCATGAAATCAATCCTGAAAAGCTTAGGATAGTGTTGGGAGATTCTGCTGAATTAGCTGAGCCAGAAGAGATACAATTTATTACTAATGCAAAAGTTGGTTTCGCAGGACCTGTAGGATTGGCAGATAAGGTTGATAGAATAATTATCGACCACGCCGTCGCCGCAATGGCTATTGGTGTCACCGGCGCAAACAAAACAGACTATCATATTAAAAACGTCGTCCCCGGCCGGGACTTCCCGCTCGAAGGCGACAATGTAACCATCGCAGACATCCGCAACGCCGTCGAAGGCGATACATATAACGGAAAGAAACTACTCTTCAAGCATGGCATCGAAGTCGGACAGGTCTTCAAGCTCGGCACTAAATACAGCAAAAAACTCGACTGTAACTTCCTCGACGACTCCGGCAAAGAGAACCCCTGCCTTATGGGCTGCTATGGCATAGGCGTAAACCGTATCGTCGCATCCGCAATCGAGCTTGGCAATGACGATAATGGTATCATTTGGCCGATTAGCATCGCACCATTCGAAGTCATCGTTACCAGCTTAAATCAGGACGATAAAGATGTAGTCGATACCGCCGAGAAAATCTATCAGCAACTGTTAGATAAAAATATCGACGCCCTGCTCGACGACCGCGACCTCCGCGCAGGCATAAAATTCAAAGACGCGGATTTAATCGGCATCCCCGTCCGCGTCACCGTCGGCAGTAAATCTGTAAAAGAGGGCAGCATCGAAATAAAACTCCGCAGCGAACAACAGAGCCAAAAATTCCCCATCAATGACGCCGCGGACAAAACTATCGAAATAGTCGACTTACTGAAAAAGCAATTAATTCATCCTGTCATTCCTGCGCAAGCAGGAATCCAGGGATAGAGAATGAAGCAATATTTTGTTTATATATTGGCAAGTAATAGAAACGGGACTCTTTACACAGGTATAACAAGCAACTTGCTAAAAAGGGTTTATGAACACAAAAATAACCTCGTAGAAGGATTTACGAAAAAATACAATGTCCACGACCTTGTGCACTATGAGACTTACAATTATGTTTATGACGCTATCGCCGGAGAGAAAACCATCAAAAAATGGAAAAGACAGTGGAAAATTGAATTGATAGAGAAGTCTAACCCAAAATGGGAAGACTTGTATTATAGTTTAAACGGTTAAAGAAAACATGAAAAATTAGCTGGATTCAGCATCAAGTCTTGCCCCCTGTCATTCCTGCGAAAGCAGGAATCCAGGATAAGAAGAAGATATTTTTACTGTCATTCCCGCGCAAGGTTGTCACCCCTGCGAAAGTAGGGGCAGAAATCCAGGATAAAAATAAGATGTTTTTACTGTCATTCCCGCGAAAGCGGGAATCCAGAGTTTATTTAGGTGAAACAGCTGAATAATGCTCTTGTGGACTTGGCAAAATCCGAACGTATCTCCGTTTAACGGTGAGTACGATAGTCTAAAACATTCATTTTACGTCAATAAAATGGCAAAAATAGACCGTGAAAGATTTATAAAGCCCTATAAGGAAATCTGGAAACGCCTTGGTAAAAAAGAAAATGAAAAGATAAAAATACTATGGTGTTATACTGATGAGAAATACGCAAAGGAACAGAAATCTTCGTTCGATTACAAGAATAAGGTCTTATGGAAATTGGATGTTCCAGAAGAGAATATACGCTATATCTGTAGTATTGCCTGGAATTGGATACTGTTTGGGAGAAGTGGGTGTACTTACCCAAGCAGGTTTGAGCACTTTTATAGAGCCTTGTATAACGCGTCAAATAATCCTTCTCTCAAATACGAATTTTATGAAGCTTTCGATAGTGGGTGGCAAATGGTGAAGGAGAAGGGAACCTTATGGGATACATTATTTTTCCCGAACGGTCTTGTAGAAGAATGCACTACTGCTATTGTCATTCATCCTGTTGAACAAACTTGGTTCAAAGAAAGCTTCGGTTTTGATGAGGTATAAAACCAAAGCCTTTTTAATTTGGTAATCTTAAGAATAATAGTTATTCTGGATTCCCGCTTTCGCGGGAATGACAAATGGTAAGAGAGTAAATACAAATGTGGGAACTTCAAACCCCAAAACCTGTTAAACTCATAATCGCCGTCCTCGCCGCCGATGAAGATTGTCTAAAGGCCGCCCTTGAAGCGATAAACACCAGGTTCGGCAATGCCGATTTTCTAAGCGACGTCTGGCAGTTCAGCCAGACAGATTATTATAAGGACGAGATCGGCGAAAACATCTTAAGACAGTTCGTCAGCATCGAAAAACTAATTGACCCCGGCACACTCGCTCAAATAAAGCACGACGCCAATTCTCTCGAACAACAACTTGCCGATTCTCTAAAGCTTGCCCTGCCTCGGCCGGCAAACCTCGACCCGGGATTTATGGAACCGTCGAAACTGGTTCTCGCCTCGACAAAAAATTTCTCGCATCGCATCTACATCGGCAATAAAATGTTCGCAGAAGTAACCCTTGTGTATGAAAAAGGCAACTGGCGACATTTTGAATATACGTTCCCCGATTACAGACAGCAGTGTTACTTCGACTTTTTTAATAAGGTTCGTACCCGTCTATTGGAGCAGTTAAAATCGAAACATTAATCAGAGCATCTGTAATTTTACTCACCGGCTCATTCATACTGTCGGTCATCTTAACCGGCTTCGTAAAAAAGCTGGCCGAGCGCATCGGCTTCGTCGCTCATCCAGCCGCGGATAGATACCACCGCTCGACAGTCGCCCTCGGAGGCGGCATCGCCATCTTCGCAACAATAGCCTCTGCCATAATCACCGCCGTAGTCATAATAAAATTTCTGCTTGTCCCCGGCCGACTCTCCTGGCTCGTCGAATCCGCCAATATCAACCCTGCTGATTTTTTAGGCAAAACAAATCAGCTCGTCATTATTCTAATCTGCGCCCTTGTCTTGTTCCTGCTCGGCCTATGGGACGACAAAAAACACCTCGGCCCATTTTTCAAACTTATCGTCCAGTTCGCGGCCGCGATAACCGCCGCCGCCTTCGCCGATGTCAGGGTCGAATTCTTCATAGAAAATGAAATAATTACCACTGCACTTTCGGCCTTCTGGATTGTCCTGATTATCAACGCTTTTAACTTCCTCGACAATATGGATGGCGCATCCGCAGGCATCGCCGTAATAGTATCTTCAATACTTTTCATCGCCGCCGCCGAAAGCGGACAGGTCTTCGTAGGAGGATTGGCCCTTGTCTTCACGGGGACATTGTTGGGCTTCTTGGTATTTAATTTCCCGCCCGCCAAAATCTTCGCAGGTGACGCAGGCTCGCTCGTAATCGGATTCTTCCTGGCGCTATTGTCCCTTCGCACAACATATTACCATCAGGCCCAGGCCGACCAGTGGTATCCGGTCTTTTTACCTCTTATCGTTATGGCAGTCCCGCTTTATGATTTTATCAGCGTAACGACCCTGCGAATAAAACAGGGCAAAAGCCCATTCGTCGGCGACACCCAGCATTTTTCTCATCGATTAAAAAAACGGGGCCTGACCGACACCCAAACAGTCCTGACCCTATACACAGCTACGCTTTGCACAGGCCTTGGCGCAACCTTCCTCTATCAGGTAAACCTCGCCGGAGCTTTTTTAATCTTCGCTCAAACGTTACTTGTTTTGGCTATTATCGCCATTCTCGAAACTACATCGGGAAATGAAAAAAATGCCGCTTGATTCGAGCTCGTCAAAAACTAAAGGGCAGGTGATTTTAGAATACGTCCTGCTCGCTCTCTGCCTTTGCGTGATTGCGCTCCGGGCTACCGATACCGAAAATCCCGCTGCGCAATCTGCCTCTTTCACCACCCTAAGCGACAATCTTTATACTCTGTCCGTATCCGCTGTCCTTTTTTTCTCATTTGTATTATGGTTTATCTTTGCCCTTTGCAGTTCGAGATTTTCATATCGTTTCACCGCTTTGGAAATAGGCCTGTGCCTGCTCTGCATAGCCGCCGTAATCGCAGGTTTCGCCGCCTCGAACAAGCGGGCCGCAATTACAGATTCGCTTTGCCTTATCGCGCCGGTCCTGATGGCTGTCCTGCTAGTGCAAATTTTGGATTCACCGTCGAAAATAAAACTGGTGCTGACAGTCATTGCCGCTTTGGGAGTAGTCTCGGCCCATCAGTGCGTCGAACAGTTCTTCGTCAGCAACAAAGCTGTAATCGCTCAGTATGAACAGAACCCCCAAACTATGCTCCAAACCTTCGGAATCCAGCCCGGCTCCTTCCAGCAGTTCCTTTTCGAGCATCGCCTTTATTCGAAAGATGTCCGCGCCTTTTTCACTACCGGCAATTCCGCCGGCTCATTCGCAATATTGGCTTGCTTCGCCGCACTTGCCCTATTCATCGACAAATTCAAAAATCGCCGCACCGGCCAATATACGCTTGTTTCTCTCATCACATCAGGCATCGTCGTCTCTGTCGTCATCTTCGGTCTTATCATTACCCGCAGCAAAGGCGCCATCGCAGCATCTCTCATTGCCGCGGCTATGTTTGTCGCGTTTATTTACCTCGGCAACTGGCTAAACTCGCACAAAAAAGCAATACTGTTCGTCTGCTTAATATTTTTCATCGCCGCCGTCTTCGCAATCTCCGCCTACGGGCTGGCTCACGACCGACTGCCCGGCGGAAACTCGATGCTCGTCAGGTGGCAGTATTGGCACGCCTCTGCGAAAATGTATGCCGACCACTGGCGCACCGGCGTAGGCCCCGGAAACTTCGCGCATTTTTATACCCATTATAAACCCGCCGCCGCGATAGAGTCTGTTTCGGACCCGCACAACTTCCTGCTTTCTGTCCTCACCCAGTATGGCCCGCTTGGACTTATAGGTTTTTTAGCTTTGTTCATCCTGCCCTTATGGAAATCTTTTCCTGTGGTGAGCTTGTCGAACCCACCAGGCAAGCAAGATTCCCCCAGACAGCTTCAGCCACAGCCGAACTTCAGAACACTTGCTATAACTTATCTAACTATCGTATCCGCAGCACTGCTGTTTATCAGGCCGATGATTATGCCCTCCAACTATGGCGATACTCCCAACGTGATAATTTACGTGGTGTTCACCTTATATGTCACGCCGGTGATTGCGTTTATTCTTGGTTCCTGGTTTTTAACGACAGGCACCAAACAAGCCGCAAGTAACGGGTCACGGGCCACGTATATTACTGCCGCTCTCTTCTGTGCCGCCATAGGCTTGCTTTTGCACAATCTGATAGACTTCGCCATTTTCGAACCGCCCGTATTCACCGCCTTCTGCGCAATAATCGCTTGTCTCATCGCGGCAGACTTTAAACAAAAAGCATTCGCTCTGAAACCCGCCCTTCCCGCAAAAATAATTTTAACCTCGGCCGCTCTGGCATTAATTGCCGCTTATCTTTTTTACGCATGGGCCCCGGTCGCTAAAACCACAAAGATTCAAAGGCAAATGCACAGGTTTGGATATAGTTATGAGCTTCTCGATAAGGCAATTGAATACGACCGCATGGACCCAATCGCACCGAACCTGAACGGCAGGCTCTATCTACAGCGTTACAAAGAAACACCGAACGCACAAACGCTCCTGCTCGAAAAAGCTAAAACCTGTTTCCTCGCCGCCATTGACCGTGACAAGGCTGATTTCAGAAATTACGAAAAGCTAAGCGATGTTTACGCCCTGCTCGCGAAAAACCCATCATCGCAGGAAAAAAAATATTTACTGAATAAATCGCTCGACTACCTTAACTCTACCGTTGAGCGATACCCAGGCTCAAGTGATTTGCGAATCGAACTGGCCGAAGTCGCCGAACAGCTTGCCAAAAACGATGTCGCTATGGCTCAATACGAAAAAGCCGTCGAAATCGAAGACGCCTATCGCAGCCAGTTTAAAATAATGTACCCGGGACGAAATGTTTTCAGCAGGCTCAGCCAGGAAAAATACGACACCGCCAAACAACGAATCAATGCCCTCTCCGAACAACCAACTCCCTGACCCTATTCCTCTATCTTGCTCAATATCTCATCGGGTATGTCAAAATTAGAGTATGTGTTTTGAACGTCTTCGTGGTCCTCGAATGCTTCCATCAGTGAAATTATCTTTTTCGCCGTCTCAGCATCGCTGATTGGAATGGTATTTTGCGGAATCATCGAAATCTCACTCGACGCAATCGCCACCCCTTTTTCCGTCAGCGTATTCTTCAACTGTTCATAAACCGCTGCATCGCACGTTATCTCGAACAGCTCTCCGCTGTTTACCATGTCCTCTGCACCTGCCGAAAGAACAATCTCCATAAGCTCGTCTTCGTTTGTATCAGCGGCCTTAACGGTAATCAGTCCCTTCTTATGGAACATCCAGTTAACGCATCCGCTTGCCCCGAACGAGCCGCCGCGCTTTTCGAATATCTTCTTTATTTCCGGCGCCGTCCGGTGAAGATTGTCCGTCAGTGCCTCGACAATTATGGCCACTCCCCCCGGCCCATAACCCTCATAGACCGCATCCACAAAACTTTCTCCGCCTATCTCCCCGGTGCCCTTTTTGATTGCCTTTTCAATTGTGTCTTTCGGCATATTAACAGATTTGGCCTTGTCGATGGCATACCGCAAAGACAGATTCGCCCCTGGGTCGCCCCCGCCCGAACGGGCCGCCACGATTATCATTCGGGCTACCTTGCTCCACGCCTTGCCCCGTTTAGCGTCATTAGCTGCCTTCTTATGCTTTATACCTGACCAGTGAGAATGACCTGACATACCTGCTCCTGACAAAAAACACAAAAATCCCCCTCATAACACAAAAAAATCAACAAAATGATTATAGCGTTTTTGCCGGCTAATGCAACCGTCGTCTCTACTGCTGCGCTCCTAATGTCGTCCGCATCTGAACCGAGTATAACGACGTCCGCGCCGTGATAAACAGCGTCTTTTTATCTTTGCCGCCGAAGCTCACATTGGATGGCTGCTCAGGGACCCTTATCGACTCGATTTTTTCGCCGGCTTTATTGAAAACCGCCACAACACTGTTCGTCAGATAGATATTGCCCTCGTTATCTATCGTTAATCCATCAGAACCTTCCGCCGCAAAAAGCTTTTTATCTGCCAGCGTCCCGTCATCGTTTATTGTATATACGAACGTCTTACTGGCCCCGTGGTCGGCGACGTAAAGCGTCTTGCCGTCGGGTGTCCCTATAATCCCGTTAGGCCTGGCCATATCGTTAATTACGCGGATTACATTTGTACGGTCGGGAGTAAGATAATAAACACATTCCCTCTTCTGCTCCATACTCGCCCTGTCGCCGTATCGCGGGTCGGTAAAATAAATCCCGCCCTTGGCATCCACCCACAAATCGTTCGGACTGTTCAGCTTCTTGCCATCATATTTATCCGCCAGCACCGTCTCCTTGCCGTCACTTCCGATTGAAACTAACTGCCGCCTGACCTCTTCACAGGCCAATAGGTTGCCGTTTTTGTCGAAGTATAAGCCGTTCGCGCCACCTGAATCCTCCATAAACGTTGACAGCTTGCCGTCCAGCGACCATTTGTGAATTCTATTATTGCGAATATCCGTAAAATAGACATTACCCTCTTTATCAGCCATCGGCCCTTCCGTAAACTTGAACCCGCCGGCTAATTTCTCTACCTTAGCCCCTTCAGCTACCACGCTAACCTTCACAGCCCCACAGCTAACTGTTGCCGCCGCCATAATCACCAACGCCGTTAAAACATACCATTTACTGTTCATCTCTTTATCCTTTCACTTATCAAGCCCCCAACATCATCCAGAAGCGCTAAGTTTACCCCCGCACACTCCCCTTGGCAACCTCTTTTTCTCACACCGGCTGAAGTGGAAACCGCAAAAATTTTTCATTTACTTCCTCGCTGAACTTTGTTGTATAATCAGCTTGTATTCTTAACATGGGCGTGGTATTCTGTATGCAAACCCGGCGTGGCGGTAAAGCTGTGCCGGCTTAATTCTGATAGGATTATCTAATGCCGTTTAATGCTTTTGGTCTTTCCGACCCGCTCGTACAGGGAATTCTTGCCGCAGGCTACACCGCCCCAACCGAAGTTCAGTCGCAGGCTATCCCCGCCGCAGTTGCCGGAAAAGACATCATCGGATGCGCACAGACCGGAACAGGAAAAACCGCAGCCTTCGTACTGCCAATCCTGAACCGCCTCTCGCACGAACCTTCGCCAAAAAAGAGAGTTATCCGCTCTCTCATCCTCACCCCTACACGTGAGCTGGCCGTACAAATCGAAAAGTCCATTCTCCGATACGGAAAGTTCCTGCATTTACGAACTCTCGCCGTTTACGGAGGTGTCAATATCAAGGGACAGTTCAAATCGCTTCGTAACGGCGTTGACATCGTTGTCGCGACTCCCGGCAGACTGCTCGACCATATGCGGCAGCGGACAATAGACCTTAGGTCTGTCGAGGTCCTCGTTCTCGATGAGGCCGACAGAATGTTCGATATGGGCTTCATCAGGGACGTCCAGAAAATCATCGCCGCTGTGCCAAAAAATCGCCAGACGATGCTCTTCTCAGCAACCGTAACTCCCGAAATAAGCTCACTCGCCGCCGGCGTCCAGAAATCGCCCGTAATGATTCAGATTGGAAGGCCCAGAAACCCAATCGAAACAATCACCCAGCATATTTATCTCGTCGAGAAGGAACAAAAAGTAAACCTTCTTCTGCACCTCCTGCAAAATGGCAAACTCTCGACCGTACTGGTCTTCTCCCGCACAAAGCATGGCGCAGACAAAATCCAGCGACACCTTGAACGAGCCAATATCGTCTGCGTTGCAATCCACTCTGGACGTAACCAGGGCCAAAGACAGAAAGCTATGGACGGCTTCAAAAACGGTCAATACCGCGTTATGGTGGCTACCGATATCGCCGCCAGAGGTATCGATATCACTGGACTCTCGCACGTCATCAATTTCGATGTCCCCGCCTTCCCCGAAGATTACATTCATCGCATCGGCCGAACGGGCCGCGCAGAAGCCGCTGGAGACGCGATTACCTTTGTATCGAGCGATGAACACAAGTATCTTATCAGGATTGAAAGATTCATCGGGCGCGAATTTACGCCCGTGGAATGTCCAGGCTTTACATACACTAAAATCCGAAAACCAAGACAGCCCGTCGGAATGCACAGAGGAAGATTCTCGACTGCGAAAAGAGGCTCGCGATTTGCCCCGCGCCGCCCGCGCAGAAGACGTTAAGCGCCCAATCCGCCAGAACTTCCATGTCTCGATAATTAACCTTACAGTCACCGGTTAGATCGGCTGTAGGCCTCTGAAAACATCTCGGCGGATATAGCCGAATATCGTCAAAATACACGGCACCTTCTATGTCCAGCCCGGTTTTGTCGCCGAAGCCGATGGTCATTCTTTTGATATTGTTCTGGTCCACACCGACAAAGTCTGCCAAGTCAATATTCCACTCGTGCCAGTTCGGGTCCTTCAGGTCGTTAATGTCTTCGCCGTAGTAGCCGTATGTTATCATCGCATTGCTGTCGCCATCGGCCAATCTCACATACATCGGCTCGTTGGCGTCGTTGTCTGTTTTGCCATAGAAGTATAGTGTCAGTGCTTCAACTCCGCCGACGGTCCAGTCTGTTCCGACCCCGCTCGGCAACTCAAGAGTATTCACATCGACCTCTGAATAATAGCCGTAGTAACCAACATTCTGGAATACATACTTCATCGACTGACCAGAGCGAATCGTTGCTGTTTCGAGGGAAACATCCGCACCGCTATCATAGTCATGGTCATACCATGTATTCAGCAAATCGTTGGGGTAGCCACTACCCGTGCCGCCGGTTTGCATATACGAGTCAAAATCTTCCACAACAATACAGTTGCAGCATACGGGCGTGTCTTCGTAAGCGATTTTTAAAGTCTCTTCGCCGCTTCTTATCTCACACTCGTTTGTGACTATAATACCCGCATCAACACACGGCTTCACATTTACTTTCAGCGTGACATAACCTGTATTTCCGGGGTGGATAGTCCCGATATGCCAGGTATAGGTGTGGTCGCCAGAATTATAATTGGGATCGGAAGGATTGTTAGGTTCGACTTCCCCCGGCAGCTCGTCAATAATATTCACATCGTTAATATCCAGCAGGTTTGGCCCGGCTGGATAGTTGTAATCAATCCTGTAATTTATCTCGTCCCCAGGCCCGACACAATCACCATCATTGACATCATCAACTTTTTCGAGGAGTACAAGACTAACAAGATGAATAGCCTCATGCTCGTTGCAACAATCTTCTGTTTTTGTCAGTGTACCACTGCTCGTCACTCTGAAAACAGTCCAATTAGTGCTATCTATACCTGTAACTTGGACATACGAGGGGGTCTCTTGAACATATCCTCCGCTAAAACTAAAATAACCTATGCTCCCATGCCCGGAGTCTTCATCCCATTCGATAAATACATCATCAGGTTCTAAGTCTGCTATGTATCCTGTCCCACCAGATTGGGCAGCGGTGTAAACAACCTATTCACTAACACTTGAGTCAAGCTCGACAGTCAGATGTCCACCGTCAGTGCCATCTCTATCAAGAACTACGACCCATGAATAATCAGAGGCAACATCTATTGTCCCCGATATGATAGTATAAATTCCTTCAGGCCTGTTCCCGAATGTAAAATCTGGATTGTCGTTGCCGTAATCAAAACTTCCAGTGTCCGCGCCCTCGGCTGTCCCGCAAATGCCGATGAGCAAAATTAGTAATAAAATTAGAAATAACCTTCCCTTGATTTCGCTTGGGATGGTGAGCTTGTCGAACCATTCTTTTCCAGTCTCCATTTTTCTCCCCTTTCAAAAAAGTTTTTATTTGTGTCTATTTGTGTTTATTCATGGTTAATTTTTCTCCCATTCAAATTAGCCGCAAAAAAGCTCAAAAATCACAAAAGAACTCTTATGTCTTTCATCTTGTTCATTTTGTGCCTTTTCGTAGCCTGCCCCAAAATTACTTCTGCGGCGCAGACCTTCTGCGCCGACATTCCCCAGTGAATTTTTGAAGACCCCAAATGATAATCCGCAATTTTCCAACACCACTTCCTGGTTTCAGAGGACAATTTGGAAAACAAATACCGCTACCGCATTAATCGTGATTCTATGCCGTCCCTTCCCGCTGTCAAGGACATTACTGAAAAACTCCGTGGAAAATCCGCAATTAATTTTTCTCCGTAAGGAACCCATGGGACTTCGCTCCGCCGCCGTAGCGCAAGCAAAGTCAGAAGCCTCGGCGAAGCTGTATATTCTGTGCCTTTCCGGCCTCGCGAGCCCTAATCGGAATTTCACAGTTTTTTTCCCTCAATAGGTAAAGTCCGGAATTTATGGTTAACGTTACACACTTTTCAAAAAAATTTGATTCTATCGTTAAAACAACCCCAAAAAACATATCCATTGGCATTTATCTCGTATTTTTTGTAAAATTTCCGACAAATCACCCGAAAAAATGTAACAAAGTCATCCGTTTTTGGACTATATAAAGTAGGTGGACTATAAAGATGACAATATTGCTGTGATTCAACTAATCGGGCAGGCCCAGCTTGGCGACCAGCAGAGCATGAACGACCTCGCCCAGTTAGCAGAGGGCAGACTTTTCGCATATATTTATCGGCTTACTCTAAACTACGATTTGGCACAGGACCTTTTGCAGGAAACCCTCTTGAAAATGGTTGAATCTCTGAAAAATTTAAGACGCATTGACCGATTTTGGCCCTGGCTGTTCCGCATTGCGATGGGACAGGTTCAGCACTATTTCAGAGACCGCGGGAAAAAACATATGGTACAAATATCAGACTTTAGCAAAGAATATTTATCCGAACACTCCTCACAGAACCGTAACGACGGGTTGGATTCCCTGATACGAAGGGAACTCTCGGATGCGGTATTTCAGGCGATGACAAACTTGAAGCTTGCCTATAGAAACGTCCTGGTTTTGCGATGTTTCGAACAGATGTCCTATGCCGAGATTGCCGACCAGATGGACTGTAAGGAACTGCGGGCAAGGGTCTTGTTCTTCCGGGCAAAGCACTCGCTTAAAAAACAGTTATCTCACCAGGGCTTTGGCAAAGAGTTACTGCTCGTAGCGCTGGGAATATTCGGACTGATGACCGCCCCTGCAAAAGCAGCCTCAAGCGCCGGCGCCGTCAGCGCCGCCTCCCTTGATGTCGGCTTTTTGGCCGCACTCGCCGGTGCCGCGGGAACCAAGCTGGGCATTACCATAATGTCAGCTATTGCCGCGATAACTTTTACCTTAAGCCTTGAGAACTGCATATTCTGGTTTGTTCTCCTCTGCTATATTTCGGTTTGTCTCGCTGTCGTCATCTATACCCAGCTATAAAAAATCTCTGTCATCTTGATGGCTGGGTTTTGGTTAGCCCACCACTTGCTTGTGCCGCTTAGATATTTTTTTCTACTGCCCACCTGCCCCACTGTTCAACTGCTCTCCGCTTCGGTCAGCTTCCGAAAGCGACAGCAAATCAAAATCGCCCAACTCGCGTCCGCCATAGCCTTTTGGCTATGGCGGACGTTAAGTCGGAAGTTTTAACAAAAACAAATGGCCACATCAATTCTTCTTATTGGCCTCTCTGGTAAAGCTGCAAAACCTCTTCAGCCGATAGCTCTCTATCAAATATCATCACATCGTCAATAGTGCCGTTGAAAGGCCCGCCTTTTAGAGCAGGCGTACCACCGTAACTCGCATACACGTAACTGCCGTCGCCAATCCGGAACTTTGTATTACTGCTAGGATAGAAGTTTTCTTGGCTCGGCGTTCCATCCTGTACACCGTCCACATACAGAACCGCATTTGAGCTGCTTGTCGGGTAAACAAGTGCAAAGTGATGCCAGTTGGGGTCCACTACATCCTGTGTCCCTGTGATATCACTTCCGGTGTAAGAAGCCGCTCCGAACCTCGCCACGACTTTGTTATCTTCTACAAGAACCTGCCAACCAAAATACATGGTAACATTAGATACTGGCATATAACTACCCCATGACCCCACAATCGTCTGCATTCCCGTTGACTGGGATGTCTTGAACCAGCCGGCTACGCTAAAGGTGTCTCCGAAGTAGTAAGCGGTATCCAGAGTGGGAACGGAGAAGTAGTCATAGACGCCGTTAAAGTCAACCACGCCATTATTCCAGCAGGGGTCGTCGCCGTTAAACGTGCCGTCATCGTCACCAACACAATCGTACGCTGTTACCCCGCTGGTTTCGTTGAGGTTCCACCAGTGAGCATCGGGGTAATCTGCTTCGTCAGCGCCCATATCAACATATGTACCAAAAACACGCAACTCGTTGTCGATATCAATTTGGCCGGCGTAGTTGCCATCGGGATTGCCTTTATTAATACAAGGCGAGTTAATACCGATATGATAAAGCTCGTCACCGGGAACAAAACACGGGTCAGAACTTATATTGCCCAGTCCTCCGTCGCCGTCCTCTACACAATTGTAAGCACCGCCGCACATGTAAAGGTCGTCGCCATTACGCCAAAGGATACAGTTCAAAATAGCCGCGCTCGAATTCGAATATTGACTGCTCTTTGCAATGCCATAGCTGTTGTTATCAACAATAGTACAGTTATGAATTGTAGCAATGGAATCCTCATATATCATCACGCCGGAATCATGGCCATAGATAACACTGTTTTTGACAACAGGTCTTGCATTCTCTATCGATATTCCTTCGTCACCGTTGTTTTTAATAATGCAGTTTGAGATATCCCCGGCGCAGCCGTAAACCTTTACGCCTATCTCAGCGTTGCCCTCGATGATACACTTGCTCAAGTCCATATTTGTGCCGTATCGAACGAAGGCACCGTGAGAGCCGCCTGTTACAGTAAATCCTTCGAACTTGCCATATAAACTGTTGCTCAACGTGACTGTGTTACCATCTCCATCACCATCTATTACCGTCGCTGCAACTACGTCCCAATCGTCGGGGTCTATACTACGTACAATACAGTTCAAAGATGTCATTCTACCTCCTAATAGCAAACTTTCATAGTATGTACCCGGATACACCACAATCTCATCACCGTTTGAAGCTTCGTCTATCGCGTCCTGAATTCGCACATACCATTCGTCATCAGTAACGTTATGAACTCGCGGAACCTCATCAACACCAATATCCACTCTGACGCCGCTAATTCGTGGCTCGTCGTCCATATCGGTCTGCCCATCATAATCTCCATTCGGGTCGCCCCCATCAATGCAAGGCGAGTTAAGGGCGATGTGGAAATCATTGCTGTCGGCATCGACAAAACACGGGTCAGCATCGATGTTGCCGCCGAGGTCGGTACCAAGGTCGGTGTCCCAGTCTCCACTACCGCCGCTATCCTGGATATTTGAATAACTGATACTCGGCTCAGCTACCCCGCCCGATATACCATTATTATATATCTGGTCGCCATCCACTGAGGCCGTATTGCCCCAAAACAAACAATTGACTATCTCTGGCGACGCGGGAGGGGTGCTACTTAAAGCAGAGGAATTGTATATGGCACCACCGTAAGCAGAGCTATTATTGTCTGCAAACGTACAGTTGATAATCTCAGGCGCGGTACCGTAATTATTTATAGCACCGCCAGACTGGCTGTTATTGTTACCGTAGAACAGACAGTTACGAACACTTACTTCTAAGGGGGACAAATTGTCGTACTTTATCCCAGTACCCATGTTGTCAGCGAAGATACAGCCCTCGATTGTTCCGGGAGTACCATAAAGCCAAATGCCATCGGAATAGTTATTGGCGAAAATGCAGTTACTTATGGAGTGGGCGCTGGAAATTAAAAACAGGGGAGCGCCGCTGTTATTTTCGAACCTGCACCCAGTTGCTGTCACCATACACGAATTGGAATATACGCCGCTTGAACCGGGCGAGGGAGGAGATGTTGTAGGATTGCTGAATTTACAACCGGTTAGGACAAGCCATGAACCCTCAGAAAAAATCGTAGAGGCATTGTCAATAAAATTGCAATCGATAAAACTTACAGGGTAACAGGATTGAAGGTATATTGTCCCGCCTGGGTAGTTTGTGGAGGAATTGTATTGGAATGTACAATTGGTTAGTGAGGATAGCCCTGGCCACATGGCTAACACAACCGTTACCGCTCCACCACGGTAGTTACTATCGTTGCTGATGAAGTCGCAGTTGTTAAACACGGTGGATTCATTATCGAAGGAGAAGACTGCCCCGCCGTATCTTTCAGCATTGTTTTCGGTAAATATACAATTCTCAAAAATTGCAGTGGAAACGGAATAAACTAACAAACCGCCACCGTAAGCTTCGGAGATGGGCGGAGTTAAAGAGGCATTTCCACCGGTTATTGTAAACCTCTCGATTAAGCTTGAGCCAACATAGTCACCAATTACAGTTAAGATATGGTAGCTGTTGTCATTAATGTCATCGGCGGTTCCAATATCACCGCTTAGAGTGGTAATATTAACGCCCAGGTTGAGGTCGCGTTGATTCGCGTCCGTTTCTGTACCCGCAAAGCCACCTCTAATGGTAATGTCTTCTCTAACTGTAAAGCTGATATCGCGGTCATTCGAGTTGGTAGGTTTATATACACCTTCGGCGACCCATATCTCGTCACCCTCAAAGGCTTTACCAATCGCGCTTTGCAAATCAGTGAATGCGTCTTCCCACGAAGAACCGTCATCGTCACCGGTGGCATCTAAATCCACGTGGATGGTGCCCCCAACACCTGTTGTAAAGCTCCATACATCGCCCTTTGTCGTCGCCGATGGATTTTTCTCATCGATTCGCCAATAATATGTGGTGTTAGCCAAAAGCGTGTCAGGGTCAAATTCAGCGGGCCATACCTCTGCCTTGAATTCGTCGGATGAAGTGTTCGCATTACTAACATCGTCGAAGTCTGTTCCGAGATAAACAAGATGCGTAGAAGCCAGGTTCGACTTCCAGCTTAGATGGACGTTGATGCTGATATTTGTCGAGGAACCGGCTGGATACGGATCTGTAGCTTTGTCGGGTTCCGGCATATCAGAAATGTAGTTAACCGTGTTGTATGCGTTGATTCGGCCGGCTCCAAAATACTGATCCCAGCCCGCATCGCCAATGTCGTCGGCACCGCTTTTGATGAGCATCCACAGGTCGAGCAAATTCAGGTCGGAGTTTTCGCTCAGACAAAGCGCTGCCAATCCTGCCACATGAGGACAAGCCATCGAGGTCCCCGACATTACTGCCGTTGAGCCGGATTTCGTCAGTGACAGAATATTAACACCCGGGGCTGCCACATCAATCCAGTCACCATAATTCGAGGATGACGCCTTATCATCATTATGGTCTGTCGACGCGACAGACATCACACTATCGAAGTAAGCCGGGAAGGATGGCCAGGAACCGTTATTATTTCCAGCAGCCGCCACGAGAAATACGCCCTCGCTAAACGCATAATCAAATGCTTCCTGCATGGTTATAGAGAAACCATTACCACCCCAACTGTTTGAAATAATATCAGCCCCATTATTGGTAGCATAGTAGATACCCCCAGTCAGTGAATCTATAGTAGCCCTCGTTCCAGACCAATCGAACGATTTAATTGCCATAATCTTTGCTGTCCAGCAAACGCCGGCAACATCAATACCATTGTTTCCATTGGCGGCGATTGTCCCTGAACAATGCGTTCCGTGACCATTATCATCCATTGGGTCGTTGTCATCATAAAAAAAGTCATAACCATAAATGTCATCTATATAACCATTTTCGTCATCATCCTGATTGTTGTCGGGAATTTCATTAATATTGCCCCACATATTTCCCTGAAGGTCGAGGTGATCGTAGTCGACACCTGTGTCAACAACTGCAATAATAACATCGGAGCTGCCGGTGGTTATATCCCACGCTTCCGGTGCATCTATGTCAGCATCAGTCGTTCCGCCGGTCTGACCTGTGTTGTTCAGTGCCCACTGTTCCGGATACCTCGTATCATCTGGCTCGGTAACACAAATTGAAAAAATATAGTTTAGCTCAGCGTATTCAACTGCCGGGTCTTTGCTGTAATCGGCAACTGCCTGCTCTGCCGACTGGCCCGGTTCAAGTGTAATCTTATATATCCTGTCAAGTTCAGGAACCTTGGCTCCTTTCGGAGCTCGCTGCCGTCGCTTCAATAGCCTTTTCTCCTGATTGCTGAGCGAATTCATGTTTTTCTTGCGAAAATTCTTTACTTGTTCGCTTCGGGCTTTGAAATTCTTGAAGATTGGCTCGATACTTTTGGCCTTGTATTTGCGATTAAGCTGGTCGATGGAAACCGATAGGCTTAGGCCCTCGGCGGATACCTTTTGGGTACGTTGTTGTTCCAAAGTATCAACTGCGGCCCTTTTAAACTTTACGATTATCTCGCCAGGCTTATATTGGGGGCATTTAAACCCATCTAATACTCCCTCAGACTGCGGCCCGTTGACATCCGCCAACCCCGGCTCTAAATTGCCCAAGGTTTGTCCTGCAAACACGGCCTCTTTGCCCGCGACAGCATGTGTCCTTTCGCCGGTAACCAGGCAAACACAAGCTGCCACAAAAACAACTACTACAAATTTCATCATTCGCGTTGACATTTTTCGCCTCCTTTTAAAAATGTGTAAAAATTAACTCCTTCTGTGCCTACGCGGCATAGATAATTGCCTTAGAAATATCTAATGAAATGTCCCCTTTCTGCCCCTGCGACTAACGTTTCTTTCCCCAAAAAAAAAGTCTTACCGTTCCCCATTATCATAGGGACTATAAAACCCTCATTTTTTTATGTCAAGAGGAAAAAATGTAAAAATCCTAAAAAAGTAAAATTTTTTTAGCCTGTCCCTGTCCCCTATCCCCTATCCCCTATTTGTTAACTTAGACAATTTCCCCTGTTATCTGTAGTCAGTCGTCTGCACTAATTGTTCGTTTCGAACAATTCACGCAGGGGGGTGCAAAATTGGTGTAAATTTGGCATCAGTTTTTGCAAATTTACGCTTGTTTTTTTTAAGTTTTGTATAAGTTTGTGTAAATTTGTGTAAGTTTGCGCACGTCTAAAAACCAAAACTTGCGCGTTTTGTCCGTCCGTAGCCTTGGCGAAGGCGGATTGATGCTACCCCATTTTACTCATCTTCGCCATTTTACAAAAGGACTCACTCGCATTTACACCTTCCCTAAATCCCCCATCTTAACCATCCCCCAACCATTCTTTTTAACTCAAAACTAAAAACAAGGAACTCAAAATTCTTCCCATCCCATCTTGTCTAATCCCCCCATTTTAATGTCACTACCCCTTGCAACTCTGTTCGTAACCATCCAATCACAAACAAATAACAGCAATTTGGTTAGAATCACCAGAACATAGTTGATTCAGCAAGCGTAAATTAATTGAGTTTTTTGGGGCCAAACCCAGCTATTTTTGAAAAAACAGTGGAAAATTCGCGATTCCACAACTAAAGACTTGATTCTTGGCAAAAAAAGTGCAGCTTTTCTTAAATTTCCCTAAAGATTCTTTTACCACCTATTCGATGAAATATAGATAAAGAGGAGCAAAATAGTTGGAGTTTTAGGGTCATTATTCTATTGCTTTTCATCACCCTCCTCCGAAGCCAGATTCTGTTGTACGAGAATCTGGCTTTTTTTATCTTTCCGCCCCCACCATTCAAAACAGGTAATTGCGGAGATTTTGCCGGCGTTAAACTGGGAAACTAACTGGCAAAGCATGCCCTAACATCACTTCTCGTCTCATCGCAAGCGCCGTGGCAACCGGACAGGAAAATTGATATAGAGGGGTTTGTGCGAACGAAAGCTGCGCAAAAAGATGCACCAACGCATTTAAATGCGCTGGTGCATAACTATTAATAGTAATTCATTAGTTGTAAATTAGCGTTTCTTGCGAAGCAGAGTCAGTCCACCAAAGCCCAACAAAGCAATTGTCATTGGCTCGGGAATAGTCTCAAACCTTGCATTGTCAAGATACCATCTTCCACCGGCTGAATAACCTTCGACCGCTGTGGCTAAATGTATCTGGCACCACCAACCACCATCTGGTGTACCTGTCCATGAACCGCCATAGTATATGCAAATTGTCTGTGTGGCATCAGTGCCATCCCACGGACAAAGACCTGTTAATTCCCTTGCTACGGAACCATTAGGACCACCACCCTGAATCTTTATCTGCATGTCATTCACGGTAGGAGTGCATGGATCAGTATCCTCTGTCCAATACTGCGCGGGCCGAGTAACGTCTATCAGCAGTGCGTTGTTCGCAGCCATTGCAGCCCTTGCTGTCGGATTATCGGGAATCTGCAGATTAAGGGATATCTGCCAATACAATGTATTGGGTCCGATTGGCCCATAAACTAATAGGCTGCCTTCGTTCAATGTAACGCCAACATCCTGGCCAGGATACATCTGCGGATTACCAGCAGGACCC
Organism: Phycisphaerae bacterium; assembly: GCA_028714255.1. GTDB lineage: Bacteria > Planctomycetota > Phycisphaerae > Sedimentisphaerales > Anaerobacaceae > CAIYOL01. The sequence goes on from JAQTMR010000001.1 coordinate 342,062, forward strand.
CAATCGGAAGCTGTCCAATCGTCCATGCTCTCACCTTCCCAGTCGCCTATTATATAGCCGTAACTGGTGGATGCCAAGGCTAACGCTAAAACAATAAAAGTCAACTTTTTACACATATCAACTCCTCCTTCTTCAAAATTCAAATAACGTCTCTTCTTCTTTGATTCTTTTTGGCTACACGCCAAAAATAGGCCTCTCGTGATTCGACACGCGTTCACACACAGCACCGGGTGTGGATTCGCCCAGCAACACACCAGACGACCGTCACTATATTATGTAAGCCTGTCTGACACGATTCTTTCGGAGATTGAGTTTGTCCTCCTCCTTACAGGGGACTTGTCAAAACCCTAAAATCAGCCTCGTTCTTCAACTGTGATTCTATCAAATTACCCATTTACCCGTCAAGAAAATTTCCGCCCTATTACAGAAAAAAATAATCAAGCACATAACCTCTTTAATAACAAGCCGTTATGGGCGCCACAAACAGGCCTAAAGCAAATTCCCCCCTAAAAAACGCCTGTTTTGCAATCATCGTTCCTCAAGTTCTGCTGTTTTGGGTCTGTGCGGGAGCAAAACCGCTTTTTTACAATCACTCGATGCTTCACTTCGGACAAGAACCCAGCCTTGCAAAAAGACAGCTTTAAGGTATATTGTTTTTTGACAAAGCAGACCAAAATCGCTCCGGTGTTGGCAACAAATACCGGGACGCAGGACAGAAGAAAGGAATAGTATGGCTGACACTGACGCCGTAAAACAGGCGAAAAGCTTTTATGAAGATATCCCTATGGAAACGCATGGCTTCTTTCTGAAGGGAGCAAGCTCTCTGGATTGGGGAATGAAGAATCGCTTGTCGCGGATATTCAGTCCCGACACTGGCCGAACGGTAATGCTCGCAATCGACCACGGATATTTCCAGGGGCCTACGACCGGCCTGGAGCGAATCGATTTGAATATCGTGCCGCTTATGCCTTATGCCGATGCCGTAATGCTGACCCGCGGAATCCTGCGAACCACGGTGCCGCCTTGGCTGACCAAACCGATTGTGATGCGATGCAGCGGAGGACCGAGCATACTCAAAGAACTATCGGACGAACATCTGGCCGTTGACATCGAGGACGCTATCCGAATGAACGTCGCAGCAATTACACTTCAGGTGTTCATCGGCGGCAAATTTGAAAGCCGCTCCGTCCGCAATATGACCCGCCTGGTGGATATGGGTATGCGATACGGCATTCCAACTATGGCGGTTACCGCGGTGGGCAAAGATATGGTTCGCGATGCAAAGTATTTCCGCCTGGCCTGCCGGATGTGTGCCGAGCTTGGCGCAAACTTCGTAAAGACTTACTATGTCGAGGAAGGTTTCGAGACGGTTACCGCTTCATGCCCGGTTCCGATTGTAATGGCCGGCGGCAAAAAAATCCCCGAACTCGACGCCCTGACGATGGCATATAAAGCAATCCAGGCAGGCGCTTCAGGCGTTGATATGGGCCGTAACATATTCCAGAGCGATGCTCCGAAAGCTATGATGCAGGCAGTCCGAAAGGTCGTGCACGAAAATCTAAAACCAAAAGAGGCCCTCGAACTATACAAAACCCTCAAGGCCAAAGAGCCAAAGAACAGATAATGAACGAAAGACCACTGCCTCTGAAAGATAAAGTCGCACTGATAACCGGCGCAGCCGGCGCTATCGGCTATGCGGTTGCGCAGACGCTTCTCGAAAACGGCTGCCGCGTGGCAGTGAGCGACCTGCCCGGCAAAAAACTCGATTGTCTTACAGCAGATTTAAAAGAACAGGCCCGCCTAAAGGCGAGGTCTCGCCAAAGGCGGACGCCCGAAAAGGTAATCGGCATTGCGCTCGATGTTACCGACAAGGCATCCGTAGCAAAAGGCTTTCAGTCGGTCATCGATACATGGGGCAAAATCAACATCGTAGTAATGAACGCCGGCATCGCATTAGTTTCAACCTTAATAGAGATGGATATCGAGGCCTTTCGCAAGTTGGAAAAAGTAAATGTGGAAGGCACACTCCTTACGCTCGCCGAAGCCGGCAGACAATTTATAAAACAGGCAACCGGTGGTGACATAATCATTATGTCCACCAAAAATGTTCCCTCTCCCAGCGCAGGCTTCGGCGCCTATAGCGCAACCAAAGCCGCCTGCCATCAATTGGGTCGAATCGCCAGCCTTGAATTTGCACAGTACGATGTCCGTGTGAATATGGTCGCACCTGATGCGGTATTTTCAGAGGGTCAATATAAATCGGGCCTGTGGGAAACTGTCGGAGCCGACCGAATGAAAGCCAGAGGAATGGATGAAAAACAGCTTCAGGAATATTATCGCAGCAGGAACCTGCTCAAGACAAGCATCACCGGCCGGGATGTGGCAAACGCGGTATTGTTTTTTGCTACGCGCCAAACGCCCACTACCGGCGCTACAATTCCCGTGGACGGCGGCCTGCCCGATGCCGCACCACGATAAAGCATCGAAGGGATTAGTCCTCCGCTTCCGGACAGGACATAACGTAGTCAATCAGCTCGCTTAAACGGGCTGTTGCTACCGCGACTGTGCAGTCGGCGGCGCCGTAGTAGAGATTTAGCTGGTCGGTTTCTTTGTGGATAGTAGCCCCGGTAGGAAAGACGACATCGCCGACATCGCCGACCCGCTCATAAAACTCTCGCGGCCCAAGTATCCATTCATCGCTTCTCCGCAGAACCTTCCAAGGCTCTTCCAAATCCAGCAGGGCTACTCCAAGACGGTATATCTGTCCCGCAGTGGTACTGCGAACACCGTGATAGAATATCATCCAGCCCTGTGGTATTTCTATTGGCTGACAGGCCAGGCCTACTCTATGGCAGTCCCAGTAGGCGGACCTTGTCTTAATCAAAGGCCTGTGGTCGCCCCAGTGTTTCAAATCCGGAGAGAAACTAATCCACATATGCGCTTCGCCGCGGACGACCGGTCTATGAATTAACGCGAATCGTCCTTTGGCTCTGCGAGGAAGTAAACAAGCGTCTTTATCCTCCGGCGGCAAAAGAGCGCCGAGCCGGGCAAATGTCCTGAAATTTTTGGTAATCGCCAGTGAAACCACCGGGCCGCCTTCGCTGAATGAGGTATATGTAATGGCGAACTGCTTCTGCTCTTCCAGCCAGACAATACGCGGGTCTTCCAGCCCCCACTTTTCTTCGTGGGAATTTGTGTCGGCCTCCAGAGTCGGTGTCGAATCAATCTCCCAGTTAGTAAAACCATCGGCGCTGCGGGCCACTGTTAAATGTGAGAAGCCTCGCATATCCTCAACGCGAATCAGCAGCAGCACCTCCGAATTCAACTTGACCGCTCCGGGATTAAAGACCGCATTCGCCGGATAAGGCCAGTTCTCAGGCCTCAGTATCGGATTGCCTTCATACCTTGTGAAAAGTTCGTTCGCCTTTTTTTGTCGCGAAAGCTCGGCCATAATCTCAACCCTAAAATATCAAGGTACTGTGTGTAATTGTCTTTCACGTTTTAATCGGCAAGATGAGCAGCCTACCGTAAATCAAAGTTCTAATTAATCCCTGCTGCACCAAAACTCAATTCTATTGACTCGGTATAATAACAGACCGAGAGCCACCCGGTCAAGCTTGACCTGTAAGAGTATTTCTGTTAACCTGCCCGGTCTTTAGGAGAACAATTAAATGAAAATCGACCGGTTAATCCTCGGTGCCTACGAAACTAACTGCTATGTTCTTCGCAAAAGCGAGGCCGTCAAAGACTGCTTTATTATCGATACGGGCCTCGATGCACGCGAGCTTGTCGATTTTCTCGAAACGCACAAATTAAATCCCGCCGCCGTAGTTCTCACTCACGGCCACGTTGACCACATCGTAGGCCTGGCCGAATTGCAGGACCGATTTCCCGACATAAAGGTTTATATCCACAAGCTCGACGCCGGAATGCTCACAGGCGAAAAAAATAACCTCTCTGCTATGACGGGAATGCCATTTATCTCTAAGCCGGCTGATTTTTCTCTCGAACAAGGAGACGTAATCGAGCAGGCCGATATAAAGCTGGACGTTATCCATACCCCAGGCCACACGCTGGGCGGTATTTGCCTGTATTCGAAAACCGATGGAATTGTTTTTGTGGGCGATACTTTGTTCGCAAACTCGGTTGGCCGAACGGATATGCCGGGCGGAAACTCAACGCAATTGCTCAAGAGCATAAAGCAAAAACTCTGCACCTTGCCCGATGAAACTATTTGTTACCCCGGCCACGGCCCCGCAACAACAATAAAACAGGAAAAAGCAAACAACCCCTTCCTGTCCGCCGGTAGGCGAGATTTCGCTGAAGGCGAACAATAAGCCCCCGTACCATCTTTATACGCCCCATTAGAAGTTGTTGAAGTATTCCGGCTTGCCGTCGTCGCTGTCGTAACACGCGGTATCATCACGCCCATCCGCGTTAACCATAACTCGCTCGATGCGCTCGGCTTGTTTGCTGTTACTGTCAACGGTAACTAAAATCGCGCTCATTTTCACGTCACCGGTCGCTATATCGAACGGCAGCGGCATCTGCGTCCTGAACGCCTTCAAGACATTCTCAACGCCTCGCCCGATTACCGAATCATGAGAGCCGGTCATCCCGATATCGGTAATATACGCCGTGCCTTTACGCAGAATTTTTTCGTCGGCCGTTACAACATGGGTGTGAGTACCGAAACAGCAGCAAACCCTGCCGTCAAGATGATAACCCATCGCAATCTTTTCGCTCGTGGCCTCGGCGTGAAAGTCAACAAATATAACATCGGCTTGCTGCTGAATTTGAGGCAGGATTTTATCAATCACGTTATAAGGGCAATCCGCAGGCTTCATAAACAATCGGCCTATCAAAGAGATGACGCCTACGGTCGGCCCCTTGGCAGTCTTGTAAATCCCGAAGTACCTGCCCGAGGCAAATTCGGACATATTCGCGGGCCGGGCGATATTCTCTTCCGTCTCCAGCGTCTGAACGATATCTCTTTTGCGGTAAGTATGGTCGCCTAACGTTATCAGGTTCACCCCGTACCTCAGCAGCTTGGCATATATTTGCGGCGTCAGGCCCGAACCGCCCGCTGCGTTCTCCGCGTTGGCTATTACGCAATCGATATTCAGATTCTTAATTAGCGGCTTAAGCTTGTCGGCTATAACACTTCTGCCAGGCCGACCCACTATATCGCCTATACAAAGAACATTCAGTTTCATAATTCGTCGCCCGTCATTCGATTATTTCGCGTACTCGATGCAGCGGACCTCTCGCAGCAGCGTTACCTGAATTTCACCCGGATATGCCATTTCGTTTTCAATCTTGTTGGCAATGTCACGCGCGACCTTCATCGCTGATTCGTCGTCAACTTTTTCAGCGTTCACGATTACGCGTATTTCCCTACCAGCCTGTATCGCGTAAGCGTTTTCAACACCTGAAAAACTATTGGCGATTTCTTCGAGTTTTTCCAGACGTTTGATATATCTTTCGAGCGTTTCTCTTCTTGTCCCCGGCCGGGACGCGCTAATCGCGTCGGCTGCCGCAACCAGCGGCGTGTAAGGGTTGTCCGCGGGAATGTCCCCATGGTGTCCCGCAACGGCGTTCAGCACAATGGATGATTCGCTGAAACGCTTGAGATAATTCGCGCCTATATCAGGGTGAGTGCCTTCTACTTCGTGGTCAATCGCCTTGCCGATATCGTGAAGCAGCCCGGCTCGCCTGGCTATTGAGCCATCAAGGCCAAGCTCATCTGCCATAATCTGCGCCAGAAACGCCACTTCAATGCTGTGCCGAAGCACATTTTGCCCATAGCTTGTCCGGTAACTCAAAGCCCCTATCAAACTCAGAACTTTATTGTTCAGCCCTCTGACATTGACTTCGACCGAGGCGTCTTTGCCAAGCTGCAGCACCTTCTGATTAACTTCCTTCTTGGTGTTTGCGACAAGCTCCTCAATCCGTGACGGATGAATTCGTCCGTCCTGTATCAGCCGTTCCATCGCAAGACGGGCAACTTCGCGCCTGACGGGACTAAAGCCGCTAACGACAATCATCCCGGGAGTGTCATCGACAATCACATCGACACCCGTGGCTTTTTCGAATGCGCGAATATTCCGGCCCTCTCTGCCGATGATTCGACCCTTCATATCGTCATTCGGTATTTCCACCGTTGATACGGATATTTCGCACGTATGCTCCGCGGCATAACGCTGAATGGCAGTGCTGATTATTTCCCGGCTCTTTTCGTCGGCGATTTCTGTGCTTTCTTCGACCTTGCGTGTAATCAAAGCCGACATCTCGTGTTCGCACTCGTCTTCCAGCCGTTTCAGCAGCAAATCTTTGGCTTCTTCGACCTTCATCGCCGTAATTTTAAGCAACTGGTTCTTCTGCTGAACCATCAAACCGGAAAGCTGCTTATCCTTGCTGTCGACATTTTGTAATCTTCTTTCGACTTCCTTTTCCTTCCGCTTTAATTCCACATCCTGCTGCCGAAGCAGTTCCGCCTGACGGTCGAGAGCGTCCTCGTGCTTGCTTAATCGCATTTCAGTCTCGTGCAGCTCGCCGCGAACTCGGCTGGTCTCGGATGTAAATTGTTCCTTCTTTTTGATACTCTCCGCCGCAGCTTCAATTTGTGCAGTTTTAATTATATTCTCGGCTTCCTTTTCGGCGCCCTCAATTTGCCGTTGCAGATTTTGTTCCAGGGTTTTGGCCTTTGCTCTGGTAATCATCTGAACAACTATAGCAGCTAAGCCAATACCCAGAAGAAACGTGGCAATCGGAACAAGGACAGCAGGCAGGCCGATTTGCACCATTATAGAATCCATATTTCCTACCTTTCACTCACAGTTACAATAAATCTTTAAAAACAGTCCGATTGTGAATTTCCCGGCAGTCTGCAGTCCTATGGACTTTCTACGGAGGACAACACTACTACGGTGGAAAGTTACAAAGAAATGACTATGAGCTACGAAATCCTTTTCGATGGAGCGTAAAATCAATCAATCGGGGTCAAAACTGCCTCTATTTGCGGCATTTTTTGCGTTAACAAATTCCTTTTTCTTCTAAAATCCCCGATTTTATGCTCAATACCGGCAACACTCAGCCGGCAAGCAAAAGTTTTTTCTAACAGATTTCGTTTCACTTTGAATTCGCTCTTTTTCCGTCGCGCCCAGAATCCATGTCTGCTTTCTTCTTCGTTCCATGCCACGGTTACTAAATGCATCTTTGTAACTTAACAACCGCTTGAGAAAGGACTTATACACACTTCCTCTTCCGTTTGTCCCACTACTTAGTACCGATAAACTGCCGTTATTACGGGACAATTCACAATCCTGTTCATCATCGGTATATTAGGCATTATGCTAAAGTATTTTGGGAAACCGGTCAAGAAAAAACAATAAGTGATTTTACGGTTTGATGAAAATTTTTACAAAACCCGTAAATAAAAGCAGTTACGTGATTTTAGCCGTCCGGGCCATTGATTGTTTCAAACAACTTTGCAATGGCCGAAAGCCCGACTTTGCGATAATATACTGCAAACTTTAATCGCCAGCACAATCTAATGCCGCTCCCGGCAACTTCGGAACGGCTCGAAGAAACTGGGATTGGATAAGTAGATGAACGAAGAACAAAAAAATTCGGAAACAAAAACTGCCAGAAAGAAACTGCCCCGGCCGGCTTTAATCGTCTCGGCGGAGATGCTCGCCGAGTATTCGATTTTCCTCGAACATTTGCTGGTCGGCCTGGCTGATGAATCAATCCCCACGACCCTCGTTTGCCCGGCGAACTGTTCCCTCGGCTCCATCGTTCCGACCTCGGTTCAGGTTATCAAACACCCGGCTTTCGATTTGCCTTTTCTAAAGGGCCAAAACAGGAAAAGACTCGTCGAGCAGCTCGGCAATTTTAAGCCGACCGTTCTGCACTGCTTGTGTCAGAGCGAAGCGCCTCTTGCCAGACAATTAGCATGGCAACTGAATTTGCCTTACCTGTTAATGGTCAATTCGCTGCAGAAACGTTTTGGTAAGCTTTTTATCTCCACGAGCCGTTGCGCTAAAATCATCGTCCCTGCCGAAACTATCGCTGCTAATGTCGCCAAACTTTATCCCGCCTTTACCGACCGAATTGAGCAGATAAATGCCGGTACTTTCACTTCAGAAACCAGCCGATGTTTTAATCAGCCCAACTGGCTCGCAAGTATGGTAACAACACATCCGCTGAATAATGAAAATGATTTTGCGAAACTATTCGCTGCGATAAAGCATCTCGCAATTGACGGATATGAATTTATGTTAGTGATGACAGGAGGCGGACGGGCGGAAAAACAGGTGTGGAGAATGATGACCGCACTCGGTATTTCCCAGATTGTTACAATTGTTCCTGGACTGGAGATGCTCCGGCCGGTTCTCGCCGCCGGGGACATCTTCGTCCAGCCTCAGCCGAACAATTCTTTTAACCCATTATTGTTGGAGGCAATGGGTGTCGGCGCCGCCGTCGCTGCCTGTAAAGGGGGAGTCGATGATTTGATTATTGAGGATAAAACTGCCTTTGTCTTCGACCCAACCGATGAGTTTAGTATATATAGCGCCTTGCAGAAACTCTTCGACAGGCGGGAACTCGCTCAACAAATCGCCGCCACGGCTCAACAGCATTTAAGAGAAAATTACACCGTCAGCAATATGATTTCTTTTACTATCAAGGCCTATTACGACGCGCAGAACTGGTTTAAAAACAAAGGCCGGTCCTAATCCAGCAGGCCGTAGTCTTTCAGCGTTTGTCTCAGTGCGACTTTTCCTTTTTCCTCCAACGGAGTCATCGGCAACCGCAGTTCTTCAGGAGCCATATCCAGCATAGACATTGCCGCCTTGACCGGTATCGGGTTGGTCGCCAGGCCAAGCATGTCCCTGCACAGTGCAAAAAGTTTCTTGTGCCACTTCAGCGCCGAGGTAAAATCACCTTCTAAGATTAAATCCGTCATCGCCTTGACGTCGGCGGGGACAATATTCGCAACTACGCTGATAACCCCCTTGCCGCCGACCGAAGCAATCGGCAGTGTAAGAGAATCATCGCCCGAGATAATGGTCATATCACAGCGAGTTACAATCTCGCTGACCATATCCAGCCTGCCGGTAGATTCTTTGATTCCGACTATGTTTTCAATTCCAGCCAGCCGCACAACAGTCTCCGACGTCAGCCCCGTTCCGCCGCATCGGCCGGGTATGTTGTACAACACTATCGGCAAATCGACTTCTTCAGCTATCATTTTGAAATGCTGATAAAAGCCTTCCTGCGTCGGCTTGTTATAGTAGGGACATACCTGCAATGAGGCATCGGCGCCGACCTTTTTTGCGAACGCCGTCAGCTCGATTGCCTCGGCGGTTGAGTTCGAGCCGGTGCCTGCGATTACCGGCACCCTGCCGCCAACTGCCTTAACCACCCTTTCGATGACCTCTTTGTGCTCGGAGTGAGTTAGCGTCGGCGACTCACCCGTCGTCCCGCACGGAGATATCGCGTCTATCCCGTTCTCCAACTGAAAATCAATAAGCTCATCGAGCGTTTGAAAATCAACCTTACCGTCCTGAAATGGCGTTATCAGCGCCACCATTGCTCCTGTGAACATCGTTATCTCCTAATTTTTTCCTTTTTTCTTACACAATAACTTTCAAGTATTCTTTCACGGCGTTATAAAGCCCCATCTCAAGGGCATCAGCTATAAGAGCATGACCGATGGAAACTTCGAGCACGCCGGGTACACCTGCGAGAAACTTCCCGAGGTTATCAAGATTCAAATCGTGCCCGGCATTTACTCCCAGCCCGGCCTCCGTCGCGGCACGCGCCGAATCTGCATATCGCCCTAAAACTTCGTCAACACCTTCGCCGACCCGAAATGCCCCGGCGTATGGTTCAGTATAAAGCTCAACGCGGTCTGCTCCGACCTCCCCGGCTCCTGCAATACCGCCGGCGTCGGCATCCATAAAAAGACTAACACGGATACCCATCGCCTTCAACTTTTTAATAATAGGGGCAAGTTTTTCCCCGTCGGCTTTCAGGTCCCAGCCGTGGTCGGAAGTATTCGCTTCCGGCGTATCCGGCACTAATGTGGCCTGGCTCGGCCTGACCTCGCTGACAATCTCCATATATCTGCCCAGAAAAGGATTGCCTTCGATATTGAATTCGACCGTCGTTACTATTTCAGCCAACTCATAAACATCGGCATACTTTATATGCCGCTCATCAGGACGAGGATGAACTGTTATCCCGTACGCCCCTGCTCTGATTACGGCTTCTGCCGCCTGCAAAACATTCGGAACACCAATATCCCGCTGGTTGCGCAGCAATGCTACCTTATTTAGATTAACGCTGAGTTTTGTCATTTGTGTTATTTTACTACTTACCGCAGAGCACGCCGAGCTCGCAGAGATTTCTAATACTGTCATTCCTGCGGAAGCAGGAATCCATCTTCTCTTTTTTCTCCGCGGTCTTTGCGCTCTCGGCGGTTAATTCTTATTTTCACCGCAGAGTTCACCGAGCACACAGAGATACGCTTTTGCTTTTTAATTCACTTTTCTCTGCGGTAAGATAATCCTCCGCAATTATATCGCTACGACAAGCTAACACAAGGAAATTTCATAGTTGGTAATTCACAGTTTTTGTTTTGAACTGGAGTAAAAAGATGTTATAATTCTTCCGTATTTATTTTTTAGGAGGAAAAAGAAATGAAAAGACAATCAATTCTTGTACCGGATGAATTATGGTAAGCGAAGAGAAAAGCGAATGCGCGAAACTCAAGCTCGATAGCTATTTCTACTTTACGGTCTGCAGGGATAACTACAAGCAACTCAAAGAATATGAGCAGAAGGTTTCCTTAATATTAACAAAAGAATCTGAAAGCCTTACATCAAAATTGGAAGCGTTTAAGCTACAAAAAGAAATGGCTAAATATGCCACAAGTGTGGTTGTATTTGCCGTGTTTTCCTTAGAAGCATGGATTTATGAATACGCTGTAAGAAAACTTTCTAAGTCATTCTTTGATAATCATATAGATAAATTACGTCCCGCTTCCAAGTGGGTAATTGTAACCCGACTTGTTACAGGCAGAGACTTCCCTACTGATTCTCAGGCGTTCGAACACCTAAAAAATCTATACAAGGCCAGGAATGACCTTGTTCATCCGAAACCATCTGCTCAGCCGGAGGACACCAAGGATAGTTTGGAGAAAGAAGAAAAAGAACGAGAACTATTGATAAAAAATGCACACGAAGCTTATCGAACCTGTAAAGAGGCCATACTTGAACTTGATAAGGTCGAGAACAACGGTAAGAAATCTAAATGGGCCAAACAATTTGAAGCAATTCTTTTTGGGGATGTTTGACAAATCCCCCCCCTCTCACGGCATCACCACGTTAACGTATTGCCCAGCCAATTTTCTTGCTAAATGAGGGTTTTTCAGTTATAAATCGGCTATGGAATTGAAGGGAACGCCTGTTGCTATCGCAATTTAGATTTGACAGCTTGTTGAAAAAATACTTATTTTGTCTCTGCGGCCTCTGCGTTCTCTGCGGTAAAAAATAAGGGAATTTATGAAATTGGGTTGGGCCAATCGCATTACGATTGTTCGGATACTGCTTATAGTGCCGTTCGTCAGTTGTATGCTGAAGATAAATGACGCTGCGCTTAGTGAATCAATGCAAAATGCGATGCGCCACATCGCGACCTTTATCTTCCTGCTCATGGCGGCCAGTGATGCAATCGACGGCTTCTTCGCACGAATAAAAAAACAGGTTACAAAACTCGGCTCCTTTCTCGACCCGACGGCAGACAAGCTGCTTATAACCTGTGCCTGCCTCCTGTTGGCCTCACAGCGGGGCCGAGTGGATGGTTTCCTGCTCCCATCAACTGTTGTCGTTTTGATAATCGGAAAAGACCTGTTCTTGTCGATCGGGTTTGTGATTATTTATTTTATCACTTCGAGGATTTTTATTGTCCCGGAGTTAATCGGAAAAATCGCCACAACACTCCAACTGTCAATGGTAACAGGAATTCTGATTGCCCCCGAGCTCTCCCGCTTTTTACCAGGATGGGTTTGGTTTCTCCGGAGCCTATGGTGGTCGGCGGCCGCAACTGCTATCCTCGCAACGCTTATTTACATTCGCAACGGAATTCGCTATATTGAGCAGTACGAACAGAAAAACGCATCTGGCGCACTGTGAAGCGAAATACCGATGTGCTTCACGAGATACGAATATGGCGACAAAATTTAGTGAAATACCGGAAATCCTCGAAGAACTTCGTAACGGCAAAATGGTTGTCCTCGTTGACGCCGAAGACCGTGAGAACGAAGGCGACCTGGTTTGCGCCGCCGAGAAGGTAACGCCCGAGATTATCAACTTTATGGCCAAATTCGGCCGAGGACTTATCTGTCTGCCCCTGACCGCGGAGAAATGCGTTTCGCTCGGCCTTTACCCGCAGACAATGGAAAACACCGCCCGTTTCGAAACAGCCTTTACCGTCAGCATCGATGCCGCCGATGGGATAAGCACCGGCATCAGCGCAGCCGACAGAGCAAGAACCATTCAAATCGCAATCTCTGACGAACCGAAACCCGCTGACCTTGTTCGCCCCGGCCATATATTTCCGCTCCGTGCGCGTAAGGGAGGAGTATTGGTCCGCGCAGGCCAAACAGAAGGAGCAGTTGACCTCGCTCGGCTGGCAGACTTGAAACCGGCAGGCGTTATCTGCGAAATTATGAACGAAGACGGCTCGATGGCACGTGTCCCGCAACTGCTCAAATTCTGCGAAAAGCACAATCTTAAAATCGCTTCAATTGAAAAACTTATTGAATACCGTATCCAGCGCGAAAGTCAAATCAAACGAATCGAGAGCGTAATTTTACCCACCGACTACGGCGAATTTAAGCTCATCGCTTACCAGAGCATAACTTCTCCGGAGCCGCACCTCGCATTGTGCAAAGGCAGCATCGGAGAGCTTGACAAAACCGGCTCACCCATCGAACACGAAGAACCGGTACTCGTAAGGGTACACTCGGAATGTATGACCGGCGATTTATTCCATTCGCAGAGGTGCGAATGCGGCTGTCAAATGATAACCGCGATGGAGATGATTGAAAAAACTGGCGCAGGGGCATTGATTTATCTCCGGCAGGAAGGAAGAGGCATCGGCCTGGCCAATAAGCTCCGGGCATATAAACTTCAGGAGCAGGGACTCGATACCGTCCAGGCCAATCTGAAATTGGGCTTCCTGCCTGATAAACGGGACTATGGAATCGGCGCACAAATCTGCCGTGACCTCGGCCTTAGGAATATCCGAATACTGACCAATAATCCGAAGAAGATAAACCGTCTCGAAGTTTACGGCATAAAAATTGTTGAGCAGGTGCCGTTAAAGGCCAAACCCGGCAAGCACAACATCGACTATCTCAAAACAAAAAAGTATTATTTCGGCCATATGCTTGATGAGGACCTCTAATCTTATGAAAATAGTCGTCAAAACAACTTACGCTATAGCTGTAATGTTTTTATTGCTTTTGGGAGGTGTTGGTTGTGAATCAACCGGCGCAAAATTGCCGCAGAGGACAGATAACGGTTTGAATCGGCCCTGCGAATATGACCCCGCGAAAGTCGATATTATGCCGTTGACTGAATTTGCCGGCGCCGGCAAAATAAAGGTTTATGTAAGCCTGCTCGATGCGTTTGATTGTCAGATAAAAGCACCGGCAATATTCCGCTTCGAATTATACGACAAAGTTCCCCGCTCCGCAGAGCCGAAGGGCAAAAGAATCTTCATTTGGCCTGACATCGATTTGAAAGACTCGGCCAAAAATAACGAGCACTGGAAGGACTTCTTAAGGACCTACGAATTCGAACTGTCCTCCGTGCCTAAAAACAACAGCTGCATACTGCAGGTAACCGCCCTGTGCCCGAACGGCAAAAGGCTCTCGGCTGAATTTGCCCTAAAATAAGCGAATTAACACACTTCAGGACACCGACGCGAAAAAAAATATGTGCAGTCCTGTCTATGTTTTTCTTGACATTAAACCGGCTGATTGATATAGAATCAGCGAAATATGGATTTTCTGCCTTTGGTCTGTAACCAAAGCATAGCCATTTTAACCCTTTTATTTTTAAGGAGTAATGTCATGTCTAAAAAGTTATCTCTCATACTCTCCCTCGTTTTAGTGCTGGCTCTGGCCGTTTCCGCATCCGCTGAAGAAACCTTGCTCGCCAGCTACGAAAAGTCCGATGCTGCTGCGGGTCTAAAAGTCGGTATCAACAAAGCCTCGAACAGCCCCTCTGATTTGGTCATTTGGCCTATGCTGCAGGGCAAGGACGCAAGCTCATACAACACCAAAGTAGGGCCAGGCGTTATCGTACCCTCCGCAACCGACGGCAACAGCGTCCTCGGATTATTCTGGACAGACGAAAGTAGCGGCAGAGTTGACCTGCAACATAACTGGACCACTCCCGCTGATTTAGTCAAAAATGATAAAATCCTGATTGATGTTTACATCCCCGGCCCTAACGGCATACCGGGTACCATCGAATTATGGGATGGTGACCTGGCCTGGCTGCTCGGACACCACGACCTGATAGAAACTGGTAAATGGTTCACGGTTACATTTGACCTCAACGAGCTTCAGGATATAGGCAAACGAAAAACCGACCAGCTCCAATTTACAACCATCTATTTCATGGGTGTGCCGACAAAAGACGGAAAAGCATTCTTTGATAACCTCCGACTCGAGAGCGCCCCGCCGGCAGAACCTGCTGCCACAGAGGAGAAACAATAACTCAATAAGGCTGCGGTAAGTACATCTTAACCTGTTATTCGGGGCCTATACTGATTAATTCGGTACAGGCCCCGGTTGCTTACTTTACAATTCAACAGATACTTTTCGCCCGACCGGCTAAATTAAATTGACCAAAAACCTGCTTTCTGCGATTATGTCCTGCACTGGCGCCAGCCATATTGGCGTTTAGGCCCCATTTTTGTTTGTTTTTTAGAGGAACCTTTCAGGCCGATGTTGGTCTAATTAAGGAGAAAAGGCGTGACCGAAGCTGCAAATATCAGCATTGACGATACTATCCTGCTCCAGCAGTGCCGACAGGGCAACGCTGCAGCGACCGAAAGGCTGATTCTTAAATATCAGAGTCGAATATATAACGCCATTTTAAGAATATGCGCGAATCCTGATGATGCCGCGGAACTTACACAGGACACGTTTGTCAAAGTAATAGAGAACATTGATAAATTCCAGGGCAGAAGCACCTTTTACACCTGGGCGTTCAGAATCGGCATTAATCTGACTCTGAACCGCTGCCAGAGAAGCGCAAAACTCGGACTCCAAAGCCTCGACGCCGGCGACAGTGAAGACAACAACGAGGCCAAAAAGGCGCTGAAGAAAATTTTGACCGATGACAGCTTGCCCGACCCTGCTATCGTGGCACAGAACAAGGAATTATACGAATTAGTCGTAAAAGCACTGATGAAACTCGATGACGCGCAGCGGGCTGTTATTATTTTGAGAGATATTGAAGGTATGAATTACGCTCAGATTGCCGAAGTGCTCGATATCGAATTAGGTACGGTTAGAAGCAGGCTCAGCAGAGCCAGAACCAATCTGAAAGAAATTATGGAGACGCTTTTGTAATGGACCATGAAATTCCAAATATCGACGAATTACTGAATAGCTTTATCGATGGGGAGCTGGACGCCAGACATCAGACCGAGGTCCAGAGATTGATAAATCACGATAAGAAAATTGCCGAACGTCTGCTCGAACTGCAGAAGTGCAAAAGATTAGTTAGTTCGCTGCCTTACGCCGAGGCTCCTGACAGGATGCTGGAGAACATTAAAACTTCATTGAAGGAGCAAACTTCCCCTATCGGCCCTGCACATCGTGTCCAGCAAATCCACGGACACAAAGGGGCAAGGCATTTGCTGGTTCGCAGGCTAACCGCCGCCGCCGCTATGTTCGGACTTGTAGCCGTTTTAGGTGTAGTGATTTACTCGATACTTGCACCGGAGCCTGTTGTTGATACGCAGGTTGCCGTTGCACCAGCGATGAAAAAAACCGAACCCGCTGTAATAGTAGCGACCGCTGAAAAACCAGTCGAACCTGTCCAGCGTAGCCTCGAATTTACGGGCAGACTCGAATTGAAAACCAGCAGCCCTTCTGAAGTCGCTGCTTTTATTAACAAAGCGATTGAACTCAATATCCCTTCGGGCCAAAGCGCCGCTATCGGCCCCAAGCTGAAAGATTCGCACGTTATTACTTGCAGCAGGCAGAATTTAAGGTTGTTCATAGACGATTTGGCGACTATTTGGGACAAATTCGATTCAGCTAAATTAGTTATCCAGACCGGCCAGCCGGAAGGACAAATAGTAATTGACGCCGTCGCCCCGGAACAGATTATTGAAACTGCCAAACAGGCCTATTTCCAGTCGCAGTTAAAAACCGCCAAGTTCTTCGCCGCGATGAATAATATAACCGAACTATCGCCCGGCAAAGAAGTTCGCGTTGCGATTAACGACAGCGCCCCGCGTATGATAACTATCCCCAAGCCGGTCCTGACTTCGAATGAAAAACCTATTACAAAAGCTGCTGGTGAAATCGAAGACACCCAAAAAGTCCACCTGACTATTATGGTTGTAGAATAGTCCGACGGTACTCCAAAAATATTTAACCCCCTGCACCGCAGGGGGTTACTCTGATTGTGCTCTTGTCATTCCCGCGGAAGCGGGAATCCAGTCATTGTCATTGCGAGCCCCTGTGTTTTCTGTCGAAGACAGAAACGGCGACGTGGCAATCTACTTACTTCTTCCCTCTTTCCACCTGTTTTATTAATACTTACCACGCCGTTTTTCTGCTTTCACAAAAAGCTATTTTGATGTATAATAAATCTTATGATTAGGAAAATAGTCGCCAAACATCGTATGGATAATTTCTCCGAAGTCAGGCAGAACCTTCAATACTGGCTAACCAAAACGCCGCAGGAGCGCATCGCTGCCGTCGATTCCTTAAGAGCACAGGTATATGGAAATACAGAAAGACTTCAAAGAACTGCTCGGGTTATTCAACGCCCACAAAGTTGAATACATGGTTGTCGGCGGGTATGCGCTGGCTTTTCACGGCGCCCCGCGATTTACCGGCGATATCGATTTGCTGGTAAAACCCGACAGCAAAAACGCCCGCCGTATTCTTGCCGCTTTGAACGATTTTGGTTTTGGTTCGTTAAACCTTAGCGAATCGGATTTCACCCGTCAGGATAGCATCGTTCAGCTTGGTGTTCCGCCAGTACGTGTCGATATTATAACATCGATAAGTGGAGTTGACTGGGATAAAGCACACGCCGGTAAGGTCGCCGGCGATTATGACGGGGTAGCAACCTCTTTTCTCGGCAAAAAGGAATTTATCTTAAACAAAAAGGCAACTGGCCGAAAAAAAGACCTCGCAGACCTCGAAGCACTCGATGAAAACTAATTAAGTTTGTCATTCCCGCGAAACTTATCCACGATTTATTCTTTGTCATTCCGCACTTGCCCGCCCCAGCACTCTGTTGGCCGGGGATGCGGAATCCAGAAATGTTTAGCCCCGTCATCTTGCTTGTCGCGGCGTAGCTTTAGCGAAGACGGATGACGGGGTTCGGTTAGCCCTGCCATCACTATGGCAGGGTTTGTCATTCCCGCGAACGCGGGAATCCAGTCATGTAGGGTGGGGCTTGCCCCACCAATTTCTCTCAATCCATCACCCCGCCAACGCTTTTGATTGAAAAATTGTCCCAGATACCTTTAATTTCACCCAGATCGTTTTAGAGTTCTTCTGGTTTGTCTTTAATTAATTCCTGCATATCACATATCACATATCCATTGACCAACTTGCCATTCTTGTCACAAAGAGGGTCTATGATTACATTTAAATTATTCTTAAACGCCTGTGTAACGATTTCATCAAATTCAACATCGCTCGGAATAATGCGCATCTCATAATTCTTTAAGTCAGCTCCAGCTTGTTTAGCATTTTCGAGAAACTTATCCATCTCCATTGGGCGAGAAATCATAACAATGGTATTACCTATCACAATTGTTTCTTCAGTTTCGGTGTCGACAAGATAACAAAGCGGCGTATAAAATTCTCCATCGTCAGGATAGAGTTTGGCGATATGCTCTGAATACTTAACAACCTCTGCATTAAGGCATTCCAAGCACTCCTCTTCTGGTTCTTTTAAGGCTAATAAGGTTGAATACCTGCCATGCATCCAATTTATTGACGTATAGCAAGCAGGATCTTTTTTGTCCCGAGCCTTCTTTAAGTGTGTATTAAATTCCTTAGCACGTTGTTCTGCTATATTCTTTGGATATCTATCGAGTTTGCCTCTGGAATCTATAAAACGAAACAAGCCTCCTTTGAGATCAACACGAATACAATACTTGTAATTTCGATACGATGAATTCTCGGGGTTCCAGGCGACTTGGCAAATAGGTTGAGGTTTTTTTCCGCGTAGTAGCGTTTGCCCTTTTACTATAAGTTTTGCCCACTGGCAAAGGTCAAAATTCTTAAGAAAATCTTTCTTTTTGAATATGGGGCACTCAAGTTGTCCCAATACTCGATCAATATTTCTGCGGCATTCATCATGCACGCACCCAATCTGGTGTGCAGTTTCTTCATCATCAAGTTCTACTATCATAACAAACCCTTGCGAAATGGCTTTCCCACAATGTAAACATATTAGCATGTCCTTGCGTTCTTCAAGCATTTTTTGACACAACTCTGAATGTGCCTTTGCAAAAGGCGCATTATCTGCTGTCTCCGCCCCATTAGCCCCAACAATACATACTTTCTTATCTTTTACTAATTCAAGGTGATCTTCTATAAATCTCTCGACCCCTGAATAAGTAGCTGCGCGAAAATAAACTTTAGAGGTCGTGGTAGAATCCTTTTGCCACATTACTCTATCTTTCGAAAAACGAAGTCTCTTCGCACCTATGTCGGCAAACCGGAAGAACTCCGCAATAACCATTGAGTCGCCAAAAATGTCAGGAGACTCCATTAATAAAACTTCACGCCCAGAAGAAAGCACCCCATGTTCCTTTGCTAAAAGCTTCAATATTTCATCAGAAGTTGTCGTAGATTTTCCCAAAGAGTTCGAAATCCTATACCTACCAGCAATTGCATTTAATCCTGAAATATCTATTACATGTCGCTTTGCACCGTTGCTCAAGCAAGTTTTTATAAACATCGACCATATAAAATGAGGTTCTAACATAACTGCTGGTGTGAGCAACGCAATGGCAGCAACCTCATGCGGCATACCAGATTCCACATCTATAACACAAACATAAGACCGCTGTGCAAAAACATGAAACTCCTCTTTTGACATTTCACATCCGTACTCATCTTTAAACGTATCAGTCACAATATCATGAAACTTATTGTAATAATCTTTCTCTGCTTCCGAAAAAGTTCTAATATCTGGCCCATCGGAACTCATACGATAAGCATCAAGTATTTTCTTCAAAGTCACCTTGATTGGTCCACTAGATTCCGAAGTAGTTGCTATAGCATAAACAGCATCTCCATAAGGTTCATTGTGGCTCTGTTTAATGAACTGTTTGATTACGCTGTTGAAGTCAGATCCTTTTTTTGTTGATAGGCTAAGCTTTCTTTTTGCTTGAATATAGATAGTTTTGTCATTATTGCATTTTATTACTATATCATCGATAGCCTCTGCTGCTTCTATTGCCAATGACACCGGTATTGCGTCAACATCAATGCCAAATAGAATAGACACCGAATTCTCTGTAAAGACACAAACGAGTGCTAGAGCAGCAATACGTTCTTGAAAGTCGATCCCAGCATTTACCGCTGCACCGCCAGCCTTTTTACAATCTTTAATCAAGGCTTATCCTGTCAAAAATTAATCTGTACTACAATCATTCATACGCCTATTTTTATGCACCTTTTTTTGAAATAATGTTCCTATATTATTCTGGCGCCTTCAAGGCGGTATGACCTTACCCTATTTTAACCTCAAAAAACTCGAAGAATCTCCTATTTTTTCTCGCCCGGAGTAGATTTGTCTTTTTTAACAGGCTTGGAATCTTTGGTTTCTGTTTTCTTTGTCTCTGTCTTTTTCTCACCAGTATCCTTAGCGGCAGTAGTGGTCGTTTTCTCGCTGGCGGTTTTTTCGCCCTTTTTGTAATTTTCGCTTCTGTAATCGGTTTGGTAAAAACCGGAGCCTTTGAAAATCACACCTGCCCCTGCGCCGATGAGCCTTTTCAATTTGAGCTTACCGCACTTGGGGCACTTGCGAAGTAACTTGGCTTTCATCGACTGGAACTGCTCGAACTCGTGTCCGCAACCGCCGCATAGGTAATCATAAGTCGGCATTTATTCGTCTCTCGTTTCTCGTCGCTCGTCGCTCGTATCGGTTTTATCGTCTTCTACGTCTGTTCGTTCTGGTTCTATCTGTTGTTCAGCCGGCAGCTTGTTAACAATCACCCTGCTTGGCCGAATGACCCTGCCGTTAAGCTTGTACCCTTTTTGGAACTCTTCGAGTACTATGTTTTCCTCTTTTTCGGGTTCCGCCTTTTGAACTATCGCCTCATGCAAAGCGGGGTCGAACTCCTCCCCTACCGCAGCTATCCGCTCTATGCCGTGCGCTTTTAGAATATCGAGTATCTGGTCGTAAATAATCCGCACGCCTTTGACAAGAACTTCCGTGCTTTCCGCCGATTGCGCGTTCTGAAGTGTATGCTCGAAATTATCCAGCGCAGGCAAAATCGTCTTTATTATTCTTTCCTTTTCGTATGCGATTGTATCTGTGGTTTGTTTGGCTGTTCGTTTCTGGAAATTCGCATAGTCGGCGCTGACGCGCTGCAATTTACCGAAAAGCTCGTCCTTTTCTTTCTGTAAATCTTCTATCTGCCGAAGAAGTTCTTCAGGCTCGTGCTGGTCTTTGGATTTATCTTTATGTTTCATCCTGGCCCTTGCCATCCCTAACGGGAGTGGTTACCAAAATATTTCTTCAGTTTATCCAAGAACCCCTGCGACTGGGGATAAACACTTTTATCTTCGGTCTTGGCGAATTCTTCCAGCAGCTCCCGCTGTTTCGCGTTTAGCTTTGCCGGTGTTTCGATAATAACCTGAACGAGCTGGTCGCCGCTTCTGCCGCTGCGAACATCAGGCAGTCCCTGCCCTTTTATCCTGAATACGCTGCCGTACTGCGTCCCCGCCGGTATCTTTAACTGTGCTGCTCCGTTCAGGCTCGGCACTTCCACCTTTGTCCCCAGAGCTGCCTGTGTTATGCTTATTGGTATAACAGCAATAATATTATTACCGTCACGCTGCAAAAACTCGTGAGGCTTTATCCTGACATAGCAATATAAATTCCCTCTCGGCCCGCCGCCCCTGCCCGGCTCGCCCTCGCCGGCAACTCGTATTCCCTGGCCCTCGTGAACACCAGCCGGGATTTTGATATTAACGATTCGTTTCTTCGGCACCCTTCCGGTACCTTTGCATTTTTTACAGGGGTTGGTAACTATCTTGCCGCTGCCCCTGCACTTGGGACATGTCGAGACCATCTGGAAAAATCCGCCCCTGCTCGCCACCTGCCCGCTTCCCTTGCAACTCGGACAGATTCCCGGACTTGTCCCCTTCGCACAAGCTGTCCCGTTGCATTCCGCGCACGTATCCTGCCGCGTAAATTCGATGGTCTTTTCAACACCCTTGGCTATATCGCTAAGTGACAGCTCGACAGAAGTCTCAAGGTCATATCCGCGTGCGGGCCCTGCATGGCCGCTTCTTCTGCCGCGACTGCCGAAAATATCGCCGAAGAAATCTTCGAACCCAACAGCGTCTTCGAAGATACTGCCGATGTCCTGCCACTTCATATGCGAATAATCCCGCATCCCGACTCCGCGCAGACCTTCGTGGCCGAACTGGTCGTAACGCTGACGCTTATCCGTATCGTTCAGGACTTCGTAGGCCTCGGCGCACTCCTTGAATTTGGCCTCGGCCTCGGCCTTATTATCCGGGTTCTTGTCCGGATGATGCTTCATCGCCATTCTGCGGTATGCGCGTTTAATCTCTTCAGCAGAAGCGTTCTTGCCTACACCCAGAACTTCATAATAATCCCGCTTTGCCATATTATTCTAAAATTCGAAATTCGAATATCGAAGTCCGAAACAATATCAAAACCCAAATGTTAAAATGTTCCAAAATTATCACTCACTTTTATGTAATATCGAACCGAAAATCTTCATTAGTTCGGTCGCTTCCTGTATCAGTTCATCTCGCTCACACTCAGGGTTAGGGTCGCCGTTTAAATCCACCAGTCTGAGCCAGTATCCGCTTTCTTTTGATTCTTTGCGACATATCTTTATGCGCATTACAAAGTCCTTCTTGCTCAATGCCTCATTGGCTTCTATGTAGTTCGCCCCAACCGAACCGGAAGCATTAACCAATTGCCTTGAATCTTCGATGTTTGTTATAGTCTTCGGCAGTGTCTTAACAAACTCTCTCACCCTCTGAGCAAACCGAAATGTTCGCTCTTCGAGGTCATATTGCTTTGAGCCTTGCTTTTCGGCCATTGGAATTTCTCTATTCCTTATTCTTTAGCTCCTCTAATTCTTCCAACTTGTTTCCGACAAAAACCTTTTCTACCTCTCCACCTTCTTTTACCCAACGCCAACGTTCATCAAATGGGCCAACAAACAAACCCTCAGGAAGTGGCTTTCGTGCAAAAGGATTTTCAATCACAACGACCCTTGGCACGCTATTTACGGAATATTTCTTTTGGAGATCCTCTCTATTCTGCCATGCTTCTGTTGCTGTGAACTTTCTGCCCTGCCTTCTTTCTTCCTCTCTAAAAGCCCTTTCTATCTCGACATTATCAAGAAACTCCTCCAAAACAACAATGGCACTTATAGTCGTGTTTTGGGGCTGTTTCCTTTTGGCATCAATCATTTTGCCACCGCTAAGAAATACAGTTCTTTCGGTTCCTTCAACTGCTTTACCTTCAGCAACATTAATGTCCATTGAAATACCCAAGTTCCCCAACATTGCACCCAAGACAGTTTGAGGATCAAGTCTGGCTTGTCTGTCATCGATATTGAACACTACAAGTGAGCACGAGTAGTCCTTAAATTGCTTACATTGTTTTCTTGCCTCGTTTATTTCATCTCGCAGGCCTGTGTATGGATCTATCCAAGCAGGCCGCTTAGTGGGCTCGTTACCCTTTTTTCTCAGTTCCTTGACTTCAAAAAAGCACTTCTGGCCATTGTAGTCTAAAGAGTAGTCCAGCTTTCTGGATTTTCCGGCTACTGGTAGTTCATAAATCCATTTGCCTCGAAATCTATTTGAATTCAAGTATTGCTCAAAAATCTTTTCCGATTTATTTTTGTGTTCTCGTTTTAACACGTTCAACGAATTCAAAATTTTCACAATACAAGCCAGTATTGTTTTGAATTTCATATTTTTGTCATTCGTATTTGTTTCGTATTTCGGATTTCGATATTCGGATTTTATCTTACTGCTCCTGGTATGGGCTCTTCGTCTTTATCTTTCAAATCGGTTATCAGCACGTTCGTCGTCAGCATCAATCCCGCCACCGATGCCGCGCTTTGCAATGCGGTCCTCGCAACTTTTGCCGGGTCGATAATCCCTGCCTTGAACATATTAACGAACTGTCCGGTGTTCGCGTCATAACCGGCGTTTTCATCTTTCTCCAGCTTCTCGAGCAATTGTGCGACAACCACATCGCCATGCTCGCCGGAGTTATCGACTATCTGTTTCGTCGGCGCTTTAAGGGCGTCAATTACAATATCGAAACCGATTTTCTCATCGCCTTTTGCTTTTGCCTTGGCTTTTTCCACGCTGCTGATGGCGCGAAGGAACACAACACCGCCGCCAGCGACAACGCCTTCTTCCGTTGCCGCCCTCGTGGCGTGAAGCGCATCTTCAAGAAGGTCCTTGCGTTCCTTCATTTCTGTTTCTGTCGCTGCGCCAGCTTTTATAATCGCAACTCCGCCGCTCAGCTTCGCAAGACGTTCCTGCAATTTCTCTTTGTCGTAGCTGCTGGTCGTTTTTTCTATCTGGTTGCGAATCTGGTCGCAGCGCGATTTCATATCCTGTTTTCTTCCGCCGCCCTCGACTATCGTGGTCGTTTCCTTGCCCACGATAATCTTCCTTGCCTGGCCTAATTGCGAAAGCTCGATTTTCTCAAGCTTAGTACCCAAATCTTCGGTAATTACCTCTCCGCCCGTCAGTGCAGCTATATCAGCTAACATCGCTTTTCTGCGGTCGCCGAATCCCGGTGCCTTGACGGCACAGACCTTCAACACGCCTTGCAAACGATTAATTACCAGAGCCGCCAAAGCCTCGCCCTCGACATCTTCTGCGATAATCAACAAGGGCTTGGCAACCTGCGCGGTTTTTTCCAACAGCGGTATAATCTCGCGGATACTGGCTATTTTCTTTTCGTGCAGCAGTATATATGCGTCTTCTAAAATCGCTTCGAGCGTTTCCGGATTAGTCATAAAATATGGAGATATATACCCCTTGTCGAACTGCATACCTTCGACAACGGTCAGCTCGTTTTCCATCCCTTTGCCTTCCTCGACCTCTATGACGCCTTCCTTGCCGACCTTATCGATTGCCTTAGCTAATATTTCCCCGACCTGCGCGTTATTGTTCGCGCTGATAGTCGCAACTTTCGCTATATCGGCATGGCCCTTGACTTCCACGCTCGCGTCTTCGATAAATTTCGTTACCACTTCGGCAGCCTTGTTGATTCCCCTCTGGATGGCTGTCGGATTCACGCCCGAAGTAACATATTTCAGCCCCTCGGTATAAATCGCTTCCGCCAGAACCGTTGAAGTCGTCGTCCCGTCGCCCACTGCGTCGGATGTTTTGTTGGCGACCTGGTTGACCATCTTGGCGCCCATATTCTTAAATGGTTCGGGCAACTCGATTTCCTTACTGACGGTCACGCCGTCCTTCGTCACCTTCGGCGAACCCCAGCTCTTATGCAAAATAACATTTCTCCCCGTCGGGCCGAGCGTAACCTTCACCGCTTCCGCTAATTGTGAAAGCCCGTCTTTAAGATGCGCCCGGGCCGTATTATCGAACATTAATTGTTTTGCCATTTTTTATCGTCCTTTATAAACTCTTGCCTTGTTCACTTTTCAATAATTCCCAGAATATCACCCTCATGCAGAATCACAAATTTGTCCCCGTCAATCTCAATTTCATTTCCTATGTACTTGGCATAGATGACCTCGTCATTTTTCTTCACGCTCATCCTGCCTCGTTTGCCGTCATCGAGAATTTTGCCCGGCCCGACCGCTACTACTTTTCCCATTTGCGGCTTTTCTTTTGCTGCATCCGGCAGAATAATACCGCCGGCGGTTTTTCCTTCTGCTTCAGATTGTTTTATTACAACTCTGTCATCCAAAGGTCTTAGTTTCATAATTCACTCCTTGTTTATTCCTGTCCCAGTTTTATTTTCTCATTTACGGTTTTGTAATTCTGTTGTTAATTCATTGACGGCCTGCTCAAGAGTTTCTTCCGAAGAAAGTTTCGTGTCCAGCTCCCTGTCGGGGCTGATGCCGCTGCCGCTAATAATTTGCTTGTCAGCGGTGGTAAATCGGCCAATGGGGACCTTCCGGCTTGAGCCATCGGGTTGTTTTTCAAGCCTGTAGATAAAGCCCTCCCCAAAGGTTTTTTGGCCGAGCAGCTTGCCGCCGGCTTTTGATTTTATTGCAGATGCGAGCAATTCCCCGCCGCACATAGTTTCAGAGTTAATAAGCACGACGGTCGGCCACTGCACCATTTTGGGAACAATCCCTTTTTCCGGCGTGCTCTCAGCTTGGCCGGCATATTGTGCATACCACATAATCTGGTCGGGACCAGTAAACATGCTGGTAACCTCTTTGACTGCCGGGGAAAAACCACCTTTGTTGTTTCGCAGGTCGAGCACAAGACCCTTTATCTTCTGCTGTTGAAAATGCGTAAGGACATCCCTGACTTTTGTCGGCGTTTCTTCGCTGAAACCGGAAATAGCCAATAAACCGATGTTCGGCTCAAGAACACGATTTTCAACGCCCGTGGCCAAAACAATCCCTCTGACAACGCTTACATCCCGAAGTGTGCCGTTGTCCGAAAGCACTTTCAGATTGACGCTTGTTCCTTCAGGCCCCTTAAGAAGTGAAACCGCTCGTTCCAAAGGCATACCGACCGTAGATTCTCCGTTGACGGCGGTAATGACCTCGCCATCTTTTAAACCGGCGCTGCCGGCGGGACCTTCAGGGAAGACTTTTTTGATATGAATTCCGTCTGGATGGGTGCCAATATCCGCACCGATTCCTGAAAATGAACCGCGGAGGAACTCATCCAGATTTTTGGTTTGTTCGGGCGATAGTTTTATTGTTTCAGGCACAGCCGCTTCGTTCAGTCCTTTGTCGTTGGAATCGGAAGTAGAGGGCGGTTTATTGCCATCACCCGATGTTCTTTTGGCACCGACGCCGAAACCGATATATGGACTGCGGCTGTGCTCCTCAGTCCGGTTCGTCTCTTCGGCGACAGGTTTCTCATTTTTTGGGGCTTCCTGTTGTGCTTTGGGTGGTTTGGGCACGATAGATAGTTCTTCAACCAGATACCACCTGCCGTCGATTTTCTGAAAAACAAGGATTTCCCAAAAACTACCTTTGTCGGGTTTTGGATTATTCTTCCACCACTTTTCTCCTTCAACTTTGCCGAAAACAACCGCAAGGTAAGGGGACATCCTGACTGAGTTAATGTTATATTGGACAGTGCGGCTTCGTAAATTTTTCTGGGCCTTTTCCTGCCGAGAACGATAAAAAGACAGATTGTCCGGTTTTCCTTGTATGATGTCGCCATCCGTTGTTCTTTGGCAAAAATCATCGGCGAAGATTTCTTCCAGTCTTGCGATAGGTGTAGGGCTTTCCAAACGGAAAGCAGCAGTAAATTCGTTCGCAAGCTG
The DNA here is from genome assembly GCA_028714255.1 of Phycisphaerae bacterium. Classification (GTDB taxonomy): domain Bacteria; phylum Planctomycetota; class Phycisphaerae; order Sedimentisphaerales; family Anaerobacaceae; genus CAIYOL01. The sequence goes on from JAQTMR010000001.1 coordinate 369,073, forward strand.
GCGAACCGTTTTTTCATCCTCCGCTCTTGCGGCAACACTGTAAGCATGCGAGACTTCTGCTGTCGGCACAGCCGGTGGCGGGGCAGGTTCTGTTTTCTTCCGGCAACCGCCGGCTACAAACAGGCATATCACTATCAGGCCTACTACCAACAGAAATATGTTTTTGTGCTTTCTACAGTTCACCATATCATGTCCTTGTTTTGACTTATAAATTACATCATATCCATGCCGCCCATACCCATTCCTCCCATTCCTCCCATGCCGCCCATGCCGCCCGGAGGCATCGCAGGAGCATCTCCTTTTTCTTTGGGCTTTTCGGTAATAAGGCAGTCGGTAGTCAGCAGCAGCACTGCTATACTCACTGCGTTCTCCAACGCTGTGCGTGTCACCTTCGCCGGGTCAACTATACCGCTCTTGAACAGGTCTTCATATTGGTCCGTGTTGGCGTTGTACCCGAAGCCGTCTTTACCTTCGGCAACTTTATTAACTACCAGGTTCGCCGTTACCCCTGCGTTGGCAGCTATCCAGTAGCAAGGCATCGTAAGTGACTTCGCCACGATATCTGCTCCGGTCTTTTCGTCGCCTTCGAGTTTCAATTTTTTAACCGCCTCGATACATCGAATAAGCGCAACTCCGCCGCCAGGTACAATACCTTCTTCGATTGCCGCCCTGGTCGCGTGAAGTGCGTCTTCTATACGCGCCTTGATTTCTTTCATTTCCGCTTCGCTCGCCGCGCCGACATTGATTTGAGCAACGCCGCCCGTCAGCTTCGCAAGCCGTTCCTGCAATTTCTCACGGTCGTAATCGCTGGTTGTAATTGCTATTTCGTTTTGAATTTGCGAAATCCTGCCGCTGATTGCTTCCTTGCTGCCGGCCCCTTCAACTATGATTGTATTGTCATTATCGATAGTTACCTTCTTGGCCTGACCGAGCTGTTTGATGCCGATACTTTCCATCTCGATTCCTAAATCCTTGAAAATCGGCTCGGCCCCCGTCAGCGCCGCGATATCCTGCATCATCGCTTTTCTGCGGTCGCCATAACCCGGCGCCTTTACCGCTGCGACCTGCAATATTCCTTTTAGTTTATTAACTACTAATGTCGCAAGCGCTTCGCCCTCGACATCCTCTGCGATAATCAGCAAAGGCTTTTTGCTCTTCGCTATCTTCTCCAGCAAAGGCACAAGCTTGCCAACATTGCTTATCTTCTCTTCGTAAACCAATATATAAGGCTTCTCCAGCTCGCAGACCATATTGTCCGCATCGGTTACGAAATGAGGCGAAAGATAACCGCGGTCGAACTGCATACCCTCGACGAAATCGACCGTCGTATCCAGGCTCTTGCCCTCTTCAACGGTAATCACGCCGTCCTTGCCGACCTGCTGAAACGCCTTTGCCATAATCTTTCCGATTTCCGCATCGTTATTCGCCGACACCGAAGCGATATTGATTATGTCATCAGCCTTGGCAGCATCTACAGGCTTGGCCAGCGCCTTGAGTTTTTCGATTACTGCCTTGGAGCACTTCTGCATACCCCGTGCCAGCGACATCGCATCCGCGCCGGCCGCTAAGTTTCGATATGCCTCTTTGAACATCGCTTCCGCAAGAACCGTCGCCGTTGTTGTCCCGTCGCCCGCTACTTTCGATGTTCTGCTCGCCGCTTCTCTTACTAACTTTGCGCCGAGGTTTTCGCCCTTGTCTATAAGTTCGATTTCTTCAGCTACCGTTACACCGTCTTTGGTTACAGTTGGTCCGCCCCAGCCTTTATCTAAGATTGCGCATCGGCCTCTCGGACCGAGTGTTGATTTGACTGCCGCCGCCAGTTTTTCCGCCCCTGCCAGCAGCGCCGCCCTTGCTTCGGATTCGAACTTCAATTCTTTAACTGCCATAATTGCTTCCCTTCTTAATCTGTCTAAACTTAAAACTCACAGTTCAAAACTGTCAATCTCCCCCTGAACTTTCGTAATTTATAACAGATATGCAAAAAACATACCAGCTTTTAACTAAACCGCGCCCCATTTTGCTTTTCTTTGTCTTAACTGGCCTGTGCGTAAATGATTACGCCATATAAGAATTGCAATCCCCGGCAAATGACAACCGCCTATTTATACTGAAAATACACATTTTGGCACAAACCCAATCCCCCACCCCGCCATCTTGACAGGTCAGACCGTCGGGGCTTGACCTTCGATGTATTCTTTTAATCTGCTCTTTATATATCTCTTGCCCCATGCCGTCTTTAGATACCTTTCTCGATTGGCTGCATCTCGCTGATTTAGACATCCTTCCCAGTAAATCAATTTCAAAGGCCGCCTGTTTTTTGTTGTCGAAACTTTGCCGCTGTTATGTTCCTCTAACCTTTTTTTGATATCGCTTGTACAACCAACATAAAATTTATGGTCCTTCTCCGATTGCAGAATATACACATAATAAAACTTATTCATAAAATTATCTTACCAATCTATATAATGAGATGCGATAGTTCACCCCGTGGGATGCGCCGTTTGCTATCCCACCGGGGCATCTCTTCAAGGCTACAAACACCATCCGTGTAATAATCTTGGCGGAATAAATTAAATATAGCATTGTCTTCGCACCCCTCATCAGCATAAACTTTTACTCTTTTTTGATAATGCTCTACTATTTTTATATATTTTCCACGAGACACGTTACCCCTCAAAACAAGCGTCGAATCGTATTTTGCTCAGTGTCTCCAGCCATAGACTTTTTCGTCCTTTTTGATCGTAGAATTCATTTAAGTCCAGCAAATTATCTATTGCCAAAAGCTTGTACTTATCTTCCTCGCTAAGTTCGTACCTTCCTTCCTTTGACATTATAACTTTCAGCAACAGCGGGAAAACATAAGCACCCATAAGCAGGTGCTCGTGAGGTATCCAGCCCCATTTAAGTTGTGTAACATCGCCCCCATGAACGTAACTATTCCTAAGGACATATAATTCTAATATCCAAAACTGTACAATGTCCCATCCTCCTGAATACTTGGGGCCTAATTGTGAAGACACAATCTGCCTTGCCGCCAACCTCTTGCTATCCTCTACCCTGATGTTTACCCAATTCTTCAATTCTTTTGATATCGCCTTACTTAATTGGTACCTATCTTTAGCACTTGGGAACAACCTGTCAAATGCATTTGCCAGCATCACAACCTCGGTTATTTGAAGCACACTGGGTGAATCTGTATTCGCTTGGCGGAATAAATCCGACGCCTCAATAACGAGTCTGTCCAGAGGAGTACTCTTTTCTATCGTTTTTCCGAGTGCCCCCAACCATGCCTTTTCAACTTTTCCGCATCCACCACGCATTCGGCATCCTGGTGGTGTTGACACTGTTATCTCGTCAAACGTGTATCCCATATCGCTTGTATATCCATCCCTCTTATAAGATGTGAAAGCGACCCAATCCTCCCCAATACTAAAATTCTGATAATGAAGCTCTGTTAATGAAGAATTCACATAGTTTCCCAAAGATCTGAAGAACTCGTTTTCTCCAATAAGCGCAGTAGTCAGCAGAGTAACCGCCTCTTGAAATGCCTGCCTGTCTTGTTCTTCAACCCGCTCAAAAAGATCGCGTGATTTATCTATCATTATAGTCTGCGGGCTTTCCACATCACCATCGAGATACTTATACATCCCGCAGATACTATTCAACGACTCCGTAAACTCACCAAACTTGTTGTCTTTCCGCGGCCATCTGAGGAATAGGTATTTACCCATCTCAAGATCTGTACCAAGCTTGAGCCATGGTAACAAAACAACAGTATGTACTTTTTTGTCTTTCCCCATCTTATTTCCTACTTATTGGTAAAAAGTCGTACAGAATTATCTCCCCAATTCTCGCCAAACACAAACCGTAAATTTACTAACCCCAATGATGCTTCTCATAGTGAAACGAAGACGGGCCTCCGCCCATGCTCACCCAATTCTACCCCCTTTTCTGTCCCCGTCAACACCAAAAATTTGCTTGTGCTGCCTACTGCTCGGAGACTGTCCTACTGGTATGCCTTCGGCATATCCGCTGTTCGTTTCCTCGTAATCCCTCCGGCTGCACCTCGCAATTTTTGCTGTTGTGCGAAGCATGCCATAGGTAAGTCCTCCAGTCTTTATGGTGAGCCTGTCGAACCGTTCGGCCCCTGTTCCTATTTTACTGCGTGGCTTCGCCCCTGCGTAATACTAACGTTCCTCATTCCGGCTTCCGGAAATTTATCCTGTGGACAACAGCAAAAAAATCTATTTCCCAAACCTCTGACTTAAAAAAACTACGTTCTAAAAACCTTTGAGTTTTTTCGCGCTATGTGGCATTGAGACCTACTGAAAAAAAACATCTAAAATCTCTGTGTTCTCCGCGGAAACTTATCACCCTTAAGGGTGTCAATCAAATGCGCAGGGGGGGTGCAAAATTGGTGAATATTTGGCCTCACTTTTGGCAAATTTTGTATAAGTTTGGCTAAGTTTGGCTATGGTTTTTGTAAGTTTTGGCACGTTTTGGAACACCAACATGCGCAAATGATGCTACCCCATATTACCTATTTCTGCTATTTTACTAAAGAACTTCACAGCTAAATCCGTGTGAATCTGTGTAAATCCGTGGTTAATTTTTTTCGTGTCTTAGTGACTTAGTGGCTGGAAGTAATGAATTACGGTGCGAGGAAAGCGTCTGCTTCGCAGGAGGGTACTTCGTTACCATCGTATTTATTAGCGCCCTGCAGAGTGAATATATCGTCGCTGGAAGTATCTATTTGGCGAGTCTTTACGAACTCCGCGCTGCCGTCGCAGAACATAACGTTTTGGCCTCGTCGGCTGTGATTAACGCTGTTGAGATTCAACAAATCCTTGTCTGGCTGACAATTCAAAGGCTTGGAGTAATCGCTGGGTAGTTTTTCAAAAAGCGGGCTCATATCCGCTATTAATACTTTTTTCTCGCCTGTACTTTCCTGCCCGGGTTTTGCGCATCTTATTCTGAAGCTGTAAGTTACGTAATTTCTGGATGGGAAATCGTTATAGTTTTGCACTTGTGCCTGGGTTAATCGTGTTACTTTGCCCAGTTTGCTGCCTGGACAGATAAAATCGGCGGGCTGAACATAGCCGCCTTTTGTCAAAAGCCAGATATGGCGGGTATTAGAGTGATTTTCTTTGCCCTGATAGCCCACCTTCCACCATGGTGCGCCTGCTGCGGTCGCGACGGCAGGCAATTGGCCCTCGTTGTCGGCCCTGTAGGCATTTAGGCCATCTCCGATTCGCTGCAATTGCATCAGGCATGCCTGCTGCCGGGACTTTTGACGGGCGAGGTTCAAAGGAGCAATTAGCACCCCTGCCACGAAAACTATCACTGCCGCGGTAGCTACCATTTCGCCAAGGTTCCTCCAGAACCGGCTCTTATCGGTAACGCTCTTGGCCTGTTCGTCGGCAAGCAGCTGCTGAAGTTGAAGCTGGCTCGAACGTGCAACATTATTTAAGCGCCAAATCGTGCCTTCTGCTAAAGCATCGGGGCAGGATTCGGATTCGATGCTTTTAAGGGGTGAAAATGCGGCTTGAAGTTTTGAGTGGAGCTCGGCGGCTTGCTTGTTTGAGGCTATCAGGTGCTTTGCTTCGGCGGTTGATTCTTCAGAGGTCAAACCCAAGCAGTAGTCGAATAATAACTGCTTTTGCTGGATATTTAATTCGGACATTAGCTTTTTCTGCTCCTAAAAGCTGTTTTCCAGTCTTCTGCAAATTTCGCAACGGCTGTGTGCAATCTGCTTTTAACTGTTCCAATAGGAATACTTAAAATCTGGGCCATTTGTTTGTAAGAAAATTTATTAAAATAGGCTAAAATCAAAATTTCCCGCAGATTTTCCGGCATATCCGCTATAACCTGCCTGACCTGCGAGGAGGCTTCGTTCTCCTCCAATTCGTCGTAAGGCATTGTTTCATCAGAGGTAAGGGTGTTCAGGACGTCATCGAAGGACATATCCTGCGAGTCGGCCACTGCTCCTATGGATACAGCGGCAGTCCGCTGGCGTTTGCGAAGGGCATCCTTTGCTTTATTGGCAGCTATGGTGAAAAGCCAGGGCCGCAAAGGCCTATCGGTGTCAAAACTGTCCCGGCTGGTGTATAGCTGTAAGAAGGTCTCCTGAAAGACATCTTCAATCATATCGTGCTGGTTTAGAAACTTGCGAAGGAAGGCATAAAGGCCGTCTTTATAACGGGTTACGATTTCACGAAACGCGGGTTCCTCGCCGGCAGCGTACCGGGCCAAGAGTTCAGCATCAGTCTGTTTTTTCGAGAAAGGGCTCATAGTTTAAGCTTTTGAACGATTTATACTTAAACCTACTATTATAGAGGATTTATATGTAAAGCGAAATTTTTATTGTTGGAATTTAACTGTTTTTCGACAGGAAAAGTACGAGCAGGTCATTTCGTAAAATGGGGGATATGAACAATCTGGGATAGCATCAAACGCGCCTGTTCACGCTGCGAGACGTGTGCAAACTTACACAAATTTACACAAACTTACCAAAGTTTACAAAAACTAAGCCCAAATTTACACAAATTGATGCCAAATTTGCACCAATTTTGTACCCCCCCTGCGCGAATGATCGCGCGGGCCGCAGACGACAGACGACGGACGATAGACGACGAAAACCAACGGACGGGAAGAGGGAATTTTTAAAACGCGGATTTCGCTGATTACGCAGAGAGTTTATGGTTCGTAGTTCATAGAAAAATTTGGCCATGAGTTGGCGAGGGATGAGGGATGATCCTTCGACATGCTCAGGACAGGTTACACAGATTTTTTTGGCCACAAAAGGAAGTAAAAGATACAAATAAAATTAACCACGGATTAGCACGGATTTACACGGATTTTTTAGACGCTGATTACGCAGATTGCGCAGCAAAGTTTAGCCACAGAGATCGCAAAGGGACACAGAGAGAAGAAAATCAAAAATTAAAAATCAAAGAGAAAAAATACAGAGCAGAAATTAAAATGTTTTTTCGACAGCCACAATGTTCCCTATTTCATCCTGCAAAACTGGATTCCCGTTTGCACGGGAATGACAAAACGTTGTCGTGTCCTTCGACTACTTCGACGTTGCTCAGTACAAGTCCGCTCAGGACGAGCCGACAACGGCTAAACAAACCCGCCGTAAAACGGCGGGCTAAATATTTATTTTTTTATGCTAATTTGTAGGCGATTTGTTCGTCGAGGATGTCTTTGATGGTGATGGGTCGGATGATTTTGCCTGTCTTCTTTAGAAAGGCCTGGATTTCCCTCATCGCATCAGATGAAAAGGCAAAGCCTACAAAGAAACCCTGCGAGCGGTCTTCTCGCATCATAGCGGCCTCGAAGGAATCGATGTCTGGTCTGCCGACTTTGTCTTTCTGCTTAACCTGAATTGGATACCAGACATCCATAAAGCCCAGTTCGCCCTTGTCTTTTTTCGGCATAGCCGAGACCGGATAGATGCGACCGTCGATGCCCATGTCGCCGACTTTAGCGACGTTGGGGACGCCGCCGAGGGCGATGACTGCCCAGTTTTCAAATTCGAATGGCGGGATTTCTCTAAGCTGCTTTTCGCTCCGCGGCAGGTCACGGACGACAAAGCCTCGGCCTATGCGCCAGAGTTTTTCATCTTCTTTCATTTTACAGACATCGCGGAGGCGTTTTGCCATGACACGGCAGGAGGTCGGGGAAATATCGATGCCGAGCCACTGCCTGTTGAGATTTTCGGCAGCGACCAACGCCGTCCCGCAGCCGCAGAAGGCATCGAGGACGATATCATTTTCATTGCTGCTTGCTTTGATTATGCGGTCAAGCAAAGCGAGTGGTTTTTGAGTGGGATAGCCGAGACGTTCTTGAGCTTGAGCTTGTACTGGTGGTATATCAGCCCAAATACTGTCAACGGGGTTCCCCTCCTGTTCATCTAAGTAACGTTTCATGGCGGGGACAGCACCGGCTTTGGTTTGGATAACAATACCTTTTTCATAAGCATCTTGCATGCGTTTCTTTGTCCAACGCCAGACCCGTTTAACGCCGAGAAATTCATAGGTAAGATTGGGTCTATTCTTATTAGGATTTGTCAAATCAGCTAACCGATAACGACGGCCAGTTTCCGGCTCGATGTATTTATAAAACTGGTTTATATACTTTTCATCGTGAGGGAGATATTGGCGGTTAAATGTATAGTCATTGCTTTTGGTGTAATAAAAGATTGTGTCATGGTCGTTTGGAAAAGAACGAAAAGCTAATCCCTTGGCATTAGTTCGGCGCCATATGATTTCGGTTTGAAAGAAGTTTTCTCCGAAGATTTGGTCGAGCATAATTTTGACGTAGTGCGAGGCGTGCCAGTCGCAGTGGTAGTAGAATGAGCCGGTTTTTTTTAGGACGCGGTGGAGTTCGACGCAGCGGGGACGCATAAAGTCGATGTAGGCCTGTGTGGAAGCGTGGCGGTCTTCAAATGAGCGTTTTTCCTTTGTCTCGCCCCAGAAGACCTCGTAATTGCGATTAGAGTTAAAAGGCGGGTCGATATAGATAAGGTCAACGCATTCATCGGGGAGCTTTTTCAACTGGTCGAGGTTGTCGCCGCAGAAAATAACGCGGGTATCGATTAGGGAGGATGGTTTGCCGGTTGACGGGGTTTTGGATTTCTTTTTCTTTCCCATAGGGTATTAGTTTAAGCCTTGGTGGATAATTTGCAAGAGGCATTTGCATTGACTATTTTCGATTTTCGATTGACTAAGAGTTAAGATTGCCACGGCCTTCCCTTCGACAGGCTCAGGGCAGGCGGCCTCGCAATGACGGGGAATGGATTCCTCCTCCTTCGACAGGCTCAGGACAGGTTGCACAGATTTTTTTGGCCACAAAAGGAAGTAAAAGATACAAATAAAATTAACCACGGATTAGCACGGATTTACACGGATTTTTTAGACGCTGATTACGCAGATTGCGCAGCAAAGTTTAGCCACAGAGATCGCAAAGGGACACAGAGAGAAGAAAATCAAAAATTAAAAATCAAAGAGAAAAAATACAGAGCAGAAGTTAAAATGTTTTTTCGACAGCCACAATGTTCCCTATTTCATCCTGCAAAACTGGATTCCCGTTTTCACGGGAATGACAAAACGTTGTCGTGCCGACGACGGTTAAACGGTAATGGATTCCCGCGTTTGCGGGAATGACAAGCAGGAGAAAAGTGACCCCTGGCATAAAGCCAGGGGCTTTCGGATTTATGGAAACCCCGTCATCCGTCTTCGCCAAGGGCTACGCCGCGACAAGCAAGATGACGGGGCTAACCGTAAAACACAGGGGCAGTAACAACACAAATATTTGAAGATTGCGGGGTTTGAGTCTGGGGGGTAAAATGCACTTAAACGGGCAAGGAATGTATTGAGGAATAAAGAAAGGCGGTGAGGAGTTTATGACAAAATTCGGTTCCGTTAATGAGGTCCTGGAGTTCGCTATAGCCAGGGAGATTGAAGCAAATCTTTTTTATGTAAGATTAGCAGAGATGGTTAAAAACCCTGAGTTAGTTAAAATCCTCAGCTGTTTGGCCCACGAAGAAGAGGAGCATAAAAAGAAGCTGGAGGCTGTAAAGGCAGGGGAAGCGGCAATAGGGGAAGAGGAAATCAGAAACCTGCATATCGCCGACTATCTGCTTGATATCGAGCCGCATCCGGATATGGATTACACTGAGCTGTTTGTAGTGGCGATGAAAAAGGAGGATTTATCTTATCAGCTTTACACTAACCTGGCAGCAATATCCCTGAAAAAGGATTTGAGGGACACTTTTCTAAAACTGGCACAGGAAGAAGCAGGACACAAGTCACGATTGGAAGAAAAGTATGACATGGTAAAGTCCGAAGGGGAAAAAGGAGAAAAATCGTGTTTTTGAAACGTTTGAAAGATTGCGCAGAGTTTACGGCTGGTGACGGGTCGATTTTGCGGGAGCTTTTGCATCCCGACAAGGCAGATTTGCAGATTCGTTACAGTCTGGCGCACGCAAAGGTCGCCAAGGGGCAGAAAACGGCCCCGCATAAGCTTAAAACCAGCGAGGTTTATTACATAATAACGGGGGCGGGCCTGATGCATATAGACGGGGAAGCCTTCGAGGTCGGGGCGGAGAGCTCTATTTATATACCGCCGGGGGCAAGGCAATATATCGAAAATACGGGGGATGGGGATTTGGAATTTTTGTGCATAGTTGACCCGGCGTGGCGGAAGGAAGACGAAGAGGTAATATAGGGCTGGTAATTTGGGGAAATTTGTTGCAATTTTGCGGTTTGGCGATTAGGATTTGGGCAATTAAAGAAAGAACTAAATGGCTGAGCCGAGCAGAAATAAGGACAATGGTTCGACAAGCTCACCATCCCGAGCTAAGTCGAAAGAGAAGGGCAAAACCGCTGTCAGCGAAGAAGTGAGCGATTTTGTTAAGGGGCTGAGCGAGGAGCATCGTATGCTAATTGTCCTGAAGTCGAAGTTGTACGACGGGACGTGGGAGCCGATGCTCGACGACCTTCGGAACCGGTTAGACGGCAAGCCATATATATTCAAGCTGGCAAATCGGATACAGGACGATATCGAGCACATCGAGCAGATGGAGGCATTCGAAGCGGAGCATAAGATTGATTTGGCTGATTATATCGATTGGCCCTGAAGGGGGAAAATTTAGAATTCGGAATTAAGAAGTTTTTTTGGTAATTCAGCGAGGAGACAAAAAGATGACAAGATGCAGATTATCAGTGGCGGTGAGTTTTTTGATTTTTAGTTTTGCTGCGGGCATCGCGGCTGCGGATGATTTGCAGCATCTCGTTTCGCGGGAATTGCTCAAACCGGCCGAGCTGGAGATAGTGTGGGAGAACAAGCTGGCAATAGAAACGGGTGAGAGCCTGGAGCAATTATTTGTTCTTAACAATCGTATCTATGGTCTTTCTAACCGGAATTATATAGTCAGTTTGAACAAAAAAACCGGCAACATGATATTCAGCAGATACCTTGCGGACAGGGGTCTTCCTGTGGTCGGGGTAGGTGTTTATGATGATGAGCTTTTTTCTGTTGCCGGCAACAAGCTGGTTGAAATTGATACGGAATCGGGCGAAGAACTAATCGCAGAGCGTCTGAAATTTGGCGCAGCTTGTCCGGCAGCCCGTAACAGTTCGTACTTTTATATCGGCGGAACCGATAAGCGGGTACATATATTACGTTCAGAGGACAAGGTTCAGGCCTTAGAGGTTGCCGCCGAGAACGATTCGGAGATTGTTTCGATAGCAGCCGATGAGGATTCTGCCATTTTTGCGACCAAAGCCGGTAATGTTGTAAGCATCGCGGCGGATAATTTCAAAAGGAATTGGCAGTTCGTCGCTGCGGGCGGAATTGCCCGGCCGATAGTAAGAGATGCGGATTCGGTATTTGCCGCCAGTGGGGACACGAATGTTTACAAGCTCGACACAGAGACGGGAAAGCTTATTTGGAAATATCAAGCCGGGGCAATGCTCGAAAGAGGACCTGCGGTGGCGGGGAAATGCGTTTATCAATACGTCCGCAATGAGGGTTTGTCAGCAATAGATAAGGAAAGCGGCAAGCTGGTATGGCAAATGGCCGAAGGTGTCGATTTATTAGCTGAGTCAAACGGCAGAGCTTATGTGATTACGAATGAGGGGACACTGATAGTGATGAACAACAAGAAAGCAAAACAACTGTATTCGGTAGATTTGCCGGATGTCTCGGTATATGCAGTAAATACGGCGGATTCGAAAATCTATATCGCGGATAAAAGCGGGCGAATCGCCTGTTTGAAGCCTATTGAATGGTAGTTCGCCCGCAGTTCGCAGAAGGGTGTTAGTTCGTTGCGTAATCGGGGGGACAGCGACGGCAGATTAAAACTGTAAATCCTCGACAAGGAAGGAGCGCAAGCGTAAATGGACGTTAAAATCAAGACGGCGTTGATAAGTGTTTCTGAAAAAACGGGCGTTATCAATTTTGCAAAGGCGCTGTGTGAAATGGGGGTCAAGATAATCAGCACCGGCGGTACGGCGAAGAAGTTAAGCGAGGCAGGGGTGAGTGTTGTCGGTATCGAGTCGGTTACGGGTTTTCCGGAAATGATGGACGGGCGCGTAAAGACGCTTCATCCGAAGATACACGGGGCCTTGCTCGGGCTGCGGGACAAAAGCGAGCACAAGGCTGCGATGAAAAAACACGGCATTGAGCCGATAGATTTGGTGTGCGTGAATCTTTATCCGTTCGAGGCGACAATCGCCAAGGATGATTGTACGCTGGAGGAGGCGATTGAAAATATAGATATCGGCGGGCCGAGTATGATTCGCTCGGCTGCGAAGAACCATAAGTTCGTAACGGTTGTTACCGAGGCTGGGCAGTACGACAAGGTCATCAAGGAAATGAAGGCGAATGACGGGGCAGTAAGCGAGGAGCTTCGCAGTGATTTCGCAAGGGTCGCGTTCGGGCTGACGGCTTCTTACGACGCGGCGATTGCGAAATATCTCAACGGCAAGGCAAATGTACCCTATCCGGAAAGGATTTCAATCGCCCTTCTAAAGAGCAGGGAGCTTCGTTACGGCGAAAACTCGCATCAGAGCGCAGCGTTTTATAAACTGCCGGCGAGCGGTGAGACATCGGTCGGCAGCGCCGTGATAACAGAGGGCGAAACCGGTATCAGCTTTAATAATCTTCTGGACGCGAACGCGGCTTTCGAGTTGGTGAAGGAATTCTCCGAGCCTGCGGCGGTCGTAGTCAAGCACCTTAATCCGTGCGGATGCGCGGTCGATGACGATATAACGGTGGCGTACCGCAAGGCGTACGAAGGCGATGTTATAAGCGCATTCGGGGGGATTGTCGCGCTGAATAGAGGAGTTGACGCCAAGCTGGCGCAGACGATTATGGAATCATATAGTCTGTTCGGCAAGGCCAAAGGCGCCAGCGGATTTTTTGCCGAGGTAATTATAGCACCGGCATTCGAGCCTGAGGCAATTGAAATAATCAGGACGTTGAAGAGCTGGGGCAGCAGGGTCCGGCTGATGAAGACCGCGTCACTCGACAGAGCGAAGATTGACGGTAGCGAGTTCGATGTTCGCTGCGTTATCGGCGGACTGCTTTTGCAACAGCGGGATTTGGCGGGGTGGGAACCTGATGCGTTGAAGTACCCGACAAAAGCCAAGCCTACAAAACAGCAGCTTGAGGATTTGCGGGTTGCGTGGCTCGCGGCCAAGCATACCAAAAGCAATACGATTGTATTGGTTAAGGACAGAAAGATTTTAGGGGTCGGGGCGGGGCAAATGAACCGGGTCGAGTCAGGACTGATTGCATTTCGGCACGCAGGCGACGAGGTGAAGGGATGCGTGATGGCATCGGATGCATTTTTCCCGTTCCCTGATAACGTCGAAAACGCAGCGGCGGCAGGCGTGGCAGCAATAGTTCAGCCTGGCGGTTCTAATAAGGACGATGAAGTAATCGCCTGTGCGGATAAGCACGGAATCGCAATGGTGTTTACAGGAAAAAGACATTTCAAACATTAAGATTCAAACGAAAGCATAAAAAAAGCCCGACGGATGTCGGGCTTTTTTTGTGACGATTTTTTAGCTGCTTTATTTCTGTTATAAGCCGGCGGCTTTGCGGAGTTTTTTGACCATATCGGTTTTTTCCCAAGTGAAGATGGCACCTTTTCTTCCGAAATGTCCGCCATGGGCGGTTTCTGAGTAAATTGGCCTTGCGAGTTTCAAATGAGCAATCATAGTCTTGGGCGTCAGAGGGAAAATTTTACTAATGATTCGGCTGATTTTATTTTCGCTGATTTTGGCGGTGCCGTAGGTGTTAACATAAATCGAAAGCGGATTAGCATAGCCAATTACATAGGAGAGCTGGATTTCGCAGCTATCGGCGAGTCCTGCGGCGACGACATTTTTGGCGATGTACCGTGCCATATAGCTTGCGGTCCTGTCAACCTTCGAGGGGTCTTTTCCGCTGAATGCTCCTCCGCCGTGATGTCCCCTTCCGCCGTAGGTATCAACGATGATTTTTCTACCGGTCAGGCCGCAATCACCCTTTGGACCTCCTGTTACGAATCGGCCTGTCGCGTTGATGTGGAATATAGTCTTTTTGTCAACCAAGCGTTTCGGCAGGACGGGCAGGACGACTTTATCGATGATTTGCTTGCGCAGTTGTTTGTAGGCAATATCAGGTGAGTGCTGCGTAGCGATAACAACGGTGTGGATTCGTTTTGGTTTGTCGTTTTCATATTCGACGGTAACCTGGCTTTTCCCATCGGGGCGAAGCCAGGGCAGTTTGCCGGTCTGGCGTATTTTTTCGAGCCTAAGAGTCAACAGATGCGCGAGCTGGATTGGCATCGGCATAAGTTCAGGTGTTTCTTTACAGGCGTATCCGAACATCAGTCCCTGGTCGCCTGCACCCTGCTCTTTGTGAAGTCCCGTGCCTTCTGTAACGCCCTGCGAGATATCGGGGCTTTGTTTATCGATACAGACTGAAACGGCGCAGTTTTCATAGTCGAAGCCCATAGCAGGGTCGATGTATCCGATTTTCTTTATCGTATCCCTGACGATTGTCGGGATGTCAACGATTGCTTTGGTGGTAATTTCGCCGGCGACAATAACCATATCGTTTTTTACCATTGTTTCACAAGCGACCCTGCTTTTGGGGTCCTTTGCGAGCATAGCGTCAAGGATGGCGTCAGAAACGCAGTCTGAAACCTTGTCGGGATGGCCCATGGTGACTGACTCGCTGGTGTAAAGATACCTGCCGGTATCGCAATTAGGATTGCGGTAAATAGATTTTCTTGCCATTTGAAATTTGTCCTTTCAACAATTTATCGATTAAAACTGATTGTTCCCAAGAGACGAACTATCGTTGATGTTCCAATTATAAGTCATATATTTAACAGAATAATTTTCTATTTCAAGGAAAGATTTGTCCTGAGCGGAGATATAATTTGCGGCGAAGTTCAGGACTGCCCGGACGGAGGGCTGCTGGTCTTTGAATTTTTTGTCTGTTCCGTATTTGCTTAAAAAGGCATTTCCAAACCATGACGGGTGAAAAATGGCGGAAAGATAAACTACGCTATTTTCCCTGTCTATCCTGAATGCGAGCGGGCTAGACAAGAATTTTCTGGCCTGGTTGTCGAGCTGCTGATACAGGCGACGTCCGTAATAGGGCTCATTTCGTAAAGGCGGGCCGGAGATGCTGGCATAAGCTATGGCCAGGAATATCCGAGGCTCGTCAAATTCCTTACTGAAAAGGCGCTGTTCGATTTCCTTAAGTGTAAATTCCTCGTTCATTACGATGAATTTGTATTCGTCCCATATACCTCTGATGTGCCTGATGCTCTCAGGTCCCCAAAAAACACGAAGAATTCGCTGTGACTCGATGGGATAGTTGTCGCAAATTATTTTGAGCATTTTTACGTTATACGCGTTAAGCCAGAAAGCGATTTTATCCTCTTTCGACCAGGAATTGTAAAGGTTCGGGTCGAGGCTGGAAAAAACATCCAAGATTCGATTAATTTCAGGTTTTTCCGATTTGAGCTTTCTATAATCCACCATTCCCCTGCCGTCAACGCAGCTTTTCAGAACGTCGGTATATCTTCCATCGCAAGAAACCGTTGACTGTTCAAGAGGCAGCGACGAAGGATTCGAGCAGCCAGTAATAAGAATCAATACCACCGGCAAGGTTATAAAGGCCGAGAGATTAAGGGCCTTAAAACCGGCGGTTTTTGGTTTTTCGTATCCGGCAGTTCGTTTTGTGAAAGCCATTTTACCTTCCGAAATTCAACTGTGTTCAAGTCCCTGAACATTACGCAAAACGGTATATTAATAATTTCTGCCTGGTTTTTACAGAGAAAAAATAATTTTGGGAGTGTTATCTCAACCTTTGAGGACGGTTAAAGGGATTATATCGCCACGTATTCCATAGAACCGCCTATTCATTAGGGAGCTGCTGCAGGGAGGCACGCAGTTTTGGCAGGCTTTGGGGGTAATTTTTCTGTATAAATTCGACTATTTTTTCCCTAACGTGGCAGCGCAGAGTCCATGCAGTCGAGGCATCGGAAGCACTCATCAGTGCCCTTATTTCGAGCGTGCGTTCGGAGGTGTTTGTTACCTGCAGGACACAAACCTTGCCATCCCATAGCTGCGAATCCTTCAGGATTTTTTGAAGCTCGGTCCTGACGGCTTCAAGGGGGATTGTGTAATCAACATAAATATATACAGTTCCGAGTAAATCGGCGGTGACCCGAGTCCAATTTTGGAAAGGTTTTTCGATGAAATAAGTAACCGGCACAATTAAGCGTCTCTGGTCCCAGATTTTGACAACGACGTAGGTCAAAGTAATTTCTTCGATTCTGCCCCATTCGTTTTCCACGATAACTACATCATCGAGTCGAATCGGCTGAGTAAAAGCTATCTGAAGGCCGGCGATGAAAGTTCCGATTGTTCTCTGGGCGGCCATGCCGACAACTATGCCGATAATTCCGGCCGAGGCCAGGATAGTTGTCCCGAACTGGCGGACTTTTTCGAATGTCATCAGCATAGAGCCGAGGGCCAAAATACAGACTATGATAATTACTATTCGCTTTAGGACAGCCATTTGCGTATGGATTTTCCTGGCCCGGAGGTTGTCTTTTGCAGTGACATCAAAACGGCTAATGATATATCCATCCAAGATGTAAACCGTCTTTACGAGCAGCAGTGAAACCAGACCTATGAAAAAGAAACTAAGAACATGCTTGACGACGGGGACATATTTTTCCGGTATCGCGAAGGGCAGAGCCAAGCGAGCGACAAAAAGTATCACAATCCACTGCAGCGGCCGATAGCAATACTTAATACACAGGTCGTCGACAACACTTTTAGAGTGTTTCACCATTGCGAGCAGGATTCTGTAAACAAGCAAATGGCCTATTATGCCTGCCAGGAGAAGAGTCCCCATAAACCAAAGAGCCCAATCGTTTATTTGCAGTTCATTCATCGCCAGATATCCACCATTTTTTTATTTAATTGATTAGAGAATTCAACATATACAGGTAGTCGGAAAGCAAACGAGTTATTAAGAATTTCTCTCTGACCGTTTCTTTCGCTTTATTCCCCAGATTTTCGTTTTCTTTAGGATTTTTCAACAGGTGTATGATTCTATCAGCAAAACCTTTGTTATCCTGCGGTTCGAGCAGGAAGCCGTTCTCTCCATCTTCGATTTGTATAGGTATTCCACCGACGTTGGACGCTACAACAGGCGTTTTCTTCCAAAGCGCTTCGGTTACAGTGAGACAAAAACCTTCCTTGATGGATTTTTGGATTATAACTTTGGAATACCTCTGGATTGCATTTACCAAAGTTTCACTATTTCCAACAACGAATAAAATATCGCCTTTTTTGATAAGTTTACCCGCCTTGCGCTTAACCTTGTTGTACATCCTCATTCCTTCGGGGTCATCGCTGGCGACATTGTAGCAGAAAACCAATCTGCAATCCACTTTTGCCTTAACCATATTGAACACATCTATCACGCCTTCCGGGTCCTTCCATGGGTCAAGGCGGGAGACCTGAGTAATTATCGGTTTATCGGTGGGTATGGCGGCTGCGGTTATTTGCTCAAGAATGGCTTTCTCGCTGATGTCCCTGTTTTTCCGGCTAAGCGGATTAATGGCAGGGAACATAAGTCTCTGGTCCACGGGCAGGTCTTTTTTGACATACTTTTCGCTCGAAAAGACAACCTGGTCGTATTTAAGTAAAAAGCCTTTCATAAAATCCCATAGCTGTGTGTGCGGCTCGGTCAGGTCTATATGACATCGCCAAATCCAGGGTTGGCTTTTTCTATAATATTTTATCAGCGAAAGCGGCTGAGGGTCGTGGATGATGACGCAATCATGGTCAAGATGTGTAAACTTTGCGAAATTTTCATTTACCTGTAGGTATGTTTGTTTCTTTTTTTCGGAAAAAGTCATCGGTGCGCCCTGAAGGGCGTTGTGAAAGCCTTTTGTAATTTCAAAAAACTCCTGGCTGCCGTGCAGGATTCTCCAGCCTGCGTTTAAGCCAACGTCGTTCATCAGTAAGACAAGAGAATAGAGAATCTCGGCAACGCCTCCACCCTGATATGTGGCGTTGAGATGGACAATATGCTTGCCGTAAAGTTTTCTGGCTCTGGCGTAAATGTTGGCTAATATTTCGTCGGACACTAAATGGCGAAAATCTTCAAGACTTAACATATTACCTCCTTAAATATCAATTTTTGATCAGCTCCTCAATCAGCAATCTAAGGTCGCGTGCCGAATCCAAATTGAACCTTGCCTTTGAAATTCCGTACCCTACCCTGATGGAATATGCCTTGTCGGGCAATGCCGCAAACAAATCCTCGTCGGTGTAATCATCGCCGGCGGCAAGTATAAAGCCCCATTTTCGGCTGGCTATCCATAATTTTGCTGCCTGTCCCTTGTTTATGCCAATGTTTTTGACTTCAATTATTTTGTTGCCTTCAAATACGCCGATGTCCATATTTCCCGTCAGGCTTAAAATAGCGCCTTTGAGCTCCTGTGCCCTGAGCAGAGCCAGTTCCGGGTTCGATTTGCGGAAGTGCCAGACCAAAGAAAAATCTTTTTCTTCAATAAAAGAACCAGGAGTGCGGTCAACATACAGTTCAATAATAGGTTTTATAGTCTGCTTCCAATCGTTTCGCAACGGCTCTATCACCCGCCAGTCAGCGGCTTTTTTCTCCTTAATCCAGGCTCCGTGTTCGGCAACCAGCGAGGCATTAAGATTGCCCAGCCAGTAATCTAAAGTCGCTTTGTCCCTGCCACTGATTATGACCACCTCATTTTTAGGGACAGCGGCAAGGGTACGCAGCAAGGCGAGGAGTTCTTTATCCGGGCCGGCTTTTTCCGGTTTATCGGCAAAACCCACGAGTGTTCCGTCATAATCAAGCAGGAACAACCGTTTCGAACTTTTAGCATACTCGCGTATCAATTTTTCTCTGAGCGGTTTATCAATTTTGCAGATAGAAAGCCCCTGCTGAATTTTTTTTACTCCTGACAGACTTTCCATAAAATCGTGGGCCCATCTCGTAACAGTATAGCGCGAGAGTCTTTTCTGCATTGTTCTGTTGCGCTCGATTTGTTCTTCTAAAGGCATTTCAAGTGCCTCTTTTATGGCATGGACGATTGCCTGTTTATTATGGGCATTTACTACGATAGCTTCGCCCAATTCGCCTGCGGCTCCGGCCATCTCGCTAAGGATTAAGACGCCCCTGCCATCTGTTTTTGCTGCGATGAATTCTTTGGCTATCAGATTCATTCCGTCCCGCAAGGGTGTCACCAGGGCAACATCGGCGATGTTATACAAAGCAACGAGTCTTTCAAGCGGAAGGAAACGATACAAATACCATACAGGTACCCAGCCAATAGTGCCATGCTCGCCGTTAATCCTGCCCACAAGGCCTTCGACCTGTTTTCTCAATTCCACATAATCCCCAACGTCTGTGCGAGAGGGAACGGCGACAAGAATCAAAGTAACCTTCTTTTTGTATTTGGGATTCTGTGACAAAAACAAATCGAACGCTTCGAGCCTTTGGAGGATGCCCTTGGTGTAGTCTAATCTATCGATAGATATGATTATTTTTTTATCGCTTACTTTTTTGCGAATTGAAGTTAAGGCTTTTCCAACTTTGGAGTCCTTAACGGCGATGGAGTACTTGTCGTAATCAATGCCCATCGGGAACGCATCCACTTTTACAACCCTGTTGCCTACTGTCAGCGTCCCCATAGAGTGTTCATTTCCGACTATCCTGGCGGCGCTGCTGAGAAAATGCCGAACGTAATCGTAAGTGTGGAAGCCTACCAAATCCGCACCGAGCAAGCCGGTCAGTATTTCTTTGCGCCACGGCAGGAGACGAAACATCTCGAAAGAGGGGAAAGGTATGTGAAGGAAAAATCCAATTTGCGCATTCGGCATCTGTTTTCGCAGAAGCTCGGGAAGTAACATCAACTGATAGTCATGAATCCAGATTTGGTCATCAGGTTCGGCAATTTTTAAGACGGCATCACAGAAGGCTTTATTAACGCGTGTATAGGCCTGCCAGTGCCGGTCTTCATATACGGTATGCAAAGGGAAATAATGAAAGAGCGGCCAAATGGTTTTGTTGCAAAAGCCATCGTAATAATTTCGAATGTCTTTGGCGGAAAGAAAAACGGGATGCCAATTTTGCTCTGACAGTTGAGCTGAAATTTTTCTTTTTTCCTGCGGGGTAATTTTATCGGAAGGGATAGCAGGCCAGCCCACCCAGCGGCATTGATATGATTCGCCGAGCGAACATAATCCTGTAGCCACTCCGCCTGCGCTTGGCTGAAAGTGCAGAGTATTCGAATGCTTCGTAACATTCACAGGCAATCTATTCGATACTATTATCAGTGAAGCCATTGGTATTTGCCTTATTGGGCAGCGGATTAAATATATACTAATAGCCTTGGCCGGGTTTTTACAGGAAAAAATAATTTTATGGGCGGATTTCTCATATTGAGGCGGCATATCTGATACGGATTTGTTAGTATGAAGGGCTAAGAGTAAAGAATATCGAATCTGACGACTAATGTTAAAAATCGGAAATATAATTCTTGATGTTCCCTATTTTCAGGCGTCGCTTAGCGGATACAGCGATTACGCTATGCGGGCGATTGCGCGCGAGTTCGGAGCGCCTATGACTTTCGCCGGGGTGATGCTCGCAAAAAGCGTTATTCATCCGAAGGTGTTTAACAAGCCCTCGTTTAAGCCCGGCGGTGACGAGCATCCGATAGGAGCGCAGCTTTTGGGCGAGGATGCTGAAGTAATGGCAAAGGCAGCCAAGGCGGTACGCAAAGTTGGTTTCGATTTAATAGACTTGAATTTCGCATGTCCTGCGCCGAAAGTTCTTCGTCGAAAGCGAGGAGGCTATCTCCTCAATGAGCCTGATAAGGTAATAGAAATATATAACGCGGTGAGGCAATCGGTTGATTGTCCGGTGACTATGAAATTGCGGACGAGTTTCAACAACGAGTCCTATGACAATTTCCGGGACATCTGCACGAGGGCAGTCGCAGGCGGGGTCGATGCGCTAATCGTGCATCCCCGCGCCGTTTGCCAAAGATTTACCGGTTCGGCGGACTGGCGGTTTTTATCAGAGGTTAAAAAACAATTTCCCCATACAATAATTATAGGCAGCGGAGATTTGTTTTCCGCTGATACGATTAAAAATAATATAAAAAATACCGGCATAGACGGCGCGGTAATCGCGCGCGGCGCTATTGGTAATCCGTGGATTTTCAGTCAGCTTCGCGAGGGTGAAAAATTTATCCCGCCAACTCTTGAGCAGCAGGGAGAGGTAATTTTAAAACATTTCGATTTAGTTTGTAAACTCTACAAGCACAAAAAGGCTGTCGGGTATTTTCGGAAATTCACGGCGATATACTGCAAACTTCATCCATTGCGGAGAAAAGCACAAAAAACTCTTTTTGCAGCAAAAACGGTTGAAGAAGTCCTCGCAGGCATAAAAGAGTGGTACGGGGTGTAGCAGTTTAGCCACAGAGTTCACAGAGGGCACCGAGAATTTTAAAAGAATTGCTCAATATTTTTCGCTTATGGCTTCGGCGATTTTGATTCCATCGACGGCGGAGGAGATTATTCCGCCTGCGTAGCCTGCGCCTTCGCCGGCCGGGTACAGGCCTTTAACGGCGGGACTCTGCAGAGTTTCGTCCCTGATAATCCTGATGGGCGAGGAACTTCTGGATTCTACCGCGGTCATAACGGCGTCGCTGCGCGCGAAGCCTTTGAGTTTTTTGTCGAACTGCGGGATTGCCAGACGCAATGTCTCAACAACAAATCCGGGCAGGCATTCGGCGAGGTCACAAGGCGCAGTTCCGGGAGTATATGACGGGCGGACATCGCCGAGTGAATTAGAAGATTTAGCAGCAAGGAAATCTGCAACAAGCTGGACGGGGGCGAAGTAGTTGTTGCCCCCTGCTTCAAAGGCTTTGCGTTCCCATTTCCGCTGGAACTCGATGCCGGCCAATGGATTTACGCTCTCGAAATCCTGCGGGGTGATGCCTACTAACAGCGCGCTATTTGCATTGGGATTATTTCGAGAATAACGGCTCATGCCGTTGGTTACTACGCCTGCGGGTTCAGATGAAGAGGCGATAACCTCTCCGCCGGGGCACATACAGAAGGTATATGCGGAGCGGCCAGTTTCGCAGTGGTAAACCAGTTTATATTCAGCATGGCCGAGGAGACGATTCGACGCGAATTTGCCGAATTGGGCCTTGTCTATCAGGCTTTGGGGGTGCTCAATACGAACGCCTATTGAAAACGATTTTGCTACCATAGGGATATTCAACTGATGCAGCATCTCGAATGTGTCCCTTGCGCTGTGGCCGAGGGCGAGGACTATGGTATCGGTTTCGATGGTTTCGGAGTCGTTGACAATCGCACCGGCGACTTTGCCCTCTTTTATTTTAATACCTGTCAGTTTTGTTTCGAAACGGACTTCTCCGCCTAACGAGATAATCGTATCGCGAAGGTTTTTTACAATTTTGACGAGGTTGTCTGTGCCGAGGTGGGGTTTGGCGTGGTAGAGTA
Source organism: Phycisphaerae bacterium (assembly GCA_028714255.1). Lineage (GTDB taxonomy): Bacteria > Planctomycetota > Phycisphaerae > Sedimentisphaerales > Anaerobacaceae > CAIYOL01. The sequence continues at coordinate 391,677 of JAQTMR010000001.1, forward strand.
TTTCTTCCGGGGCCCCTGCCCTTACGAATTCTTCGAGGACTTTTTTAGAACGGTTGAATTTATCCTTTATCTGCGTGGTAAGTTTGCCGTCGGAGAAAGTGCCCGCCCCGCCTTCGCCGAACTGGACATTGGATTCAGGGACGAGTAGTCCTTTATCCCAAAAATCACGGACGTCCTTTACTCTCGAAGTGACCTGTCTTCCTCTTTCTATCAGTATGGGTTTGAAGCCCAGTTGGGCAAGAATCAGGGCGGCAAAGAGACCACACGGGCCAGTTCCAACTATAACGGGACGAGGGCCTTGTATGTTGCCAATCTTTGGCATCTGATAATTCGTACAAGGCACAGCGGAAATCCGAATGTCCTGCGAAAATTTTGGAAGCAGTTCGGACTCGTTTTTAAGCTCGGCGTCGATTGTGTAAACAGCAACGATATGGTTTTTATGCCTTGCGTCTATGGACTTGTGGGCGATGGTAAAGCCGATGAGCTGGTTTTCGGGGATACCCAGACGTTCCAGAACGCTTTTGGCTAAAACTTCTTCCTTATGGTCGAAGGGCAATGTTATTTCTCTGATTCTAATCATAAGTTCAAGTTTTTCAGTGTATTTTCAGCCACAGAGTACCCTTCGACTTCGCTCAGGGCAGGCACAGAGGACACAGAGAAATAAGTTTCAACAGTGTCAATATGTCTGTTTTTTCCCATTATGTTATATGCTCTAAATATACAGGGTGGGTGATTTCGGCTCAAATTAAAAATGCCACTTCTTTCAGCTGCGATTTACCGGGACAGGGCCTAACGGCCCGTTCGCCTTAATTAAGATAATAACATAAAAACGCCTCAGAGTATTGCAATTAGAGCAAGATTTTGGTATAATTATAAGACTAAAAGGTCTGGTCGCACAACGAGGCGTTTAATACGGCAAATGCCGGTTAAAGAATATGAGGAGGAAGATGAATAAGCTAAAAGCAATCCGCATAGCGGCAATTTTCGTACTTGTCCTCAGCACAATATCCATGGGGACGAATATCAATGTGCCGGGCGACTACAATACCATCCAAGAAGCGATAAATGCCGCCGGCGACAGTGACACGATTAACGTCGCGTCCGGAGATTATAATGAAAGTTTGCTCGTAAATAAATCCCATCTAAGTTTCATCGGGGCAAACGCCGACATACCGGTCAACGGAGGCCGTTCAGATGAAGCCAACATTATTGGGTATGTTAAAATAATATCCAATGGTATTTCATTCAATGGCTTTAAGTTCACTGATGGTGCGCAAGTGCCTGCAGGCGACATGGCAAGTATATATATTGTTGGCGGGACAAGCGGTCACACGATTCAATACAATCTGTTTACCCGAACAGGTGCCGCACCTGGCGGAGGAGATACATTCAGGGCTATCGTAAACGAATTTGGCGGCGTTAGCTCCTTAGAGGTTAAGTGGAACAGGTTCACCGGCTGGCATACGGGAGTTTACCTGCAGAATGCCGATGCTCAGGTTATAAGCAATGTTATGGTTGAGAATTACGTAGGTATGTCTATAGACGGGGCCATGTCAGTTACAGTGGCCCATAATTCCTTTATCGATAATGGACTCGAGGGGTTAGGCGTCGGGCCACCTGCCATTACTTCTCTTACGCTTGAGGACAACTGTTTCTCAGGTAACCCTACCGCGGTAGCTAATTGGCAGAGTAATGAAATTAACGCTGAGTACAACTGGTGGGGTGATCCCAGCGGACCATACCATCCTGCGAGTAATCCCGATGGCCAAGGTGATGCCGTATCTGATAATGTTGACTACGAACCGTGGTCGTTTGCCTGCTGCGGCGACCCCTTGCATCTATCTCCAGTTGGCGACTTGAATCAAGATTGCCGCGTCAACTTTTACGATTTTGCAGTTTTCGGAGCAGCCTGGCTTAACAGCGAGGGTGATGATAACTGGAATCAGGCCTGCAACTTCGAATCCCAAGATAATGTAATTGATACACTGGACCTTCGTATTCTCGCCGAGAACTGGCTTGAATGCACCAGTTCAGAGTGTAATTAGTATCACAAGGCTGAAAGTTTGCAGCACGGCGAGAAGGAATTTCTTAGCCTTTTAAGACGGCGAGGGGGACCATACGGGCGACGGGGTTGGCCCAGCCACATTCGATAACAATCCGGACGACTTCATCAATATCTTTATAAGCGGCGGGAGCTTCTTCTTTTATTTTGCTTTTGTCGCTGGTGATTAGTTTTATGCCTTTCATACTGCGATTGAACTGGTCGTCGGTAATAAGAGCCGGCACAGTAACTTTGCCCCTGCGGGATTTGCCAGTGGCAGCGGTGCGGCTCATCACCCGGCCTGCTCCATGGTTTACAGAACATAAAGATTCTTCGGAGTTGCCTGTTCCAACGAGCAGGAAGCTGGCAGTACCCATCGAGCCTGGGATTATGATGGGTTGTCCCGTTTTTTCAAAAACAGTTCCGGCCATGCGCTGCGAGCCGAAGGCGCGGGTTGCGCCTTTTCGATGTACCCAGAGAGATTTGCCCTGATGGGTTTCAAGCTTTGCCATATTGTGAGGGACATCATAGACAAGCTGGAGAGGCGTCGGGCCGAACATTCTGTTGAAGGAGCGTCTTACGAGCAGCGCCATGATGTGGCGGTTGGTGAAAGCGAAGTTTGCGGCGGCGGCCATTGCGGCGATATAGTTTTTACCAGCATTTGTGTCGGTAGATAGATACGAGAGCATTTTTCTTCGCTCGGCCATGCCGGGGGCCTGTGCGGCGATGTTCATATACTGGTCGGCGATTTCGTAGCCGAAGCGGCGGGAGCCTGAATGGAGCATTACGACGATTTGGTTCTCGAAAAGGCCGAAGTTTTTCGCCAAAACGGGGTCGAAGATTTTCTGGACGTATTGGATTTCGATGAAATGGTTTCCGCCTCCGAGAGTTCCGAGCTGGGCAGAGCCTTTTTGTATCGCGAGGTTGGGGACCGAGGCGAGGTCGCTGGGGATGCAGCCATTCTCTTCTATTCTATTCAGGTCGTCGGCGAATTCATCGGGGGCGAAGGCTTCCCAAACGCGGTGACTGGTTCTTCGCGCAAGAAGCGGTATTGCGGCGACGCCCTGATTAACGACAGCCTCGATGCCGACTTTATCTAATACGAGGTTGGATTTGCCTTCGCCGAGGGGGATGTCTCTGGCGATGGAGTCGGCAATTTTGTCGGTGTCGATATCGCCTTTGGAAAAGGGCGTACGCAGGAGTCTCATGCCGCAGTTTATATCGTAGCCGACGGCGGCAGGCATTATGGCTGAATCCATTCCGAGGACGGCTCCGATGGGTATGCCGAAGCCGACGTGGATGTCGGCAGTGGCGAGGACTTTCTTCGCCGGCGGCAATGAGGCGGCATCGCAAAGCTGGCGGACGGCATCGGATTCGAGAGTGATTGAGCGGCTGGCGAAAATAGTCGCATCGGTCACCATACCGGCACAGCGGTCGATATGGAGGCGAAGAGGGTCTATACGAACAAGTTGAGCCGATGAATCGGGCATAGAAAAAGCCTTATTCTGCAACAATAGTTTCGATATTACTACAAGCCATTTCATAACCTTCTCATGCCGACCGATTCGATTGTCATATCTGCTTTCGCAGGTATCCAGCAACTTAACGGTCTGGATTCCCGCTCCCTATGGGATGGCTTACGCCATTTCGCGGGAATGACAGTTATGGAATGGCTTGTATATTATACAGAATTGCGGGGTTGTGCGGTAGAATGTCTAAAAAATGCTATAAAGAAGCGGTAACCGCCTGACGAAGGTAAGAATGAGTCAACAAATGGATAAATAACCTGCGGGCGTCCGAGAAAAACCGCGAATGGGGTTGACATTGGACGGTCGCAAGAGTATTCTTAAAGAAAATACAGGCCAGAGTTATTGTTTTTTATGGATGTCGGGAACAATGAAAAATAAAACAGTTACGTTTGTTATTTGCGGGATATTTTTGATTTTAGCGGCAAACTCGCCGGTCAAGGCAATTGATACCCGTGAGATTGATGTATGCTGCCATAAAGATTTGCTTAACGAAAATGATTTGCAGACTATCGATGATTTTGTCGGCGAGGCGGTAGGTGAATTGGCGAAAACGAAGGATTTTACCACCGTAGCAAAGGCGCGTTCGGTGATTTTGGCTCGGCGCAGTTCGAGCAAAGAGAGCGCGAAGACCCAATACGCGGCACAGTTTTCTGAATCGGCCCGCAAACACATATCCACATCGCTTGAGGCAGCAAAAGATATAACGCCGGCAAACACCAGGTTCAGAGCAATCCTTAATCTTTTGATTCTGGCAAATTCGCTGGAAGATGTGCGATTGACAGATTTGGCTATGAAGTGGCTGAATGATAAGGATGACGCCATTCGTTACTGGGCGGTTCGCTGCGTTACCAATCCCGGTATCATAGAAAAACTGAATTCCGGAGGAGTCGATGGTTCGGAGCTGGCCGAGAATATTGCCAAGCAGTTAAAAGGGATTGTCGAGAGCAGCAGTCCGGAGTCGCTGGGGCTGATGGCTGAATTTGCGGCCAAGGTGAAGATTCCGGATGGAGAAGAGTTGTTGTTTCAGATAGCTGATATGAGGATAAAAAGATATTCGGACTGGACAGTTGAGTACGAACTTTTGGATGAGGAGATATTGAAGCTGCTCGACGAGAAGATGTCTTCGGAGGGTACAAACAAATCCGGTGCGGGCCGGCGTTTCGGGCAGTTATATTCATACGCGATTCAGCGATACGTGAAGGGCCAGGATGTTCTTAACGATACACAGAAGGGCCAACTGGTTTCGGTGTTAGTTGAGACGGAGAATAGCTGTATCGGCAAGCGTTTGAAGGTAACGCAATCGGTTGTGAAGAATGCCGTCGAACAGAACGACTATACGGCTCTTATGCAGGAACACAACAGGCTGCTCGGCGATGAGACACAGGCCGGCCAACTTGCGCTGAAGCTGAACTTTGATTACGGCAAGGGAGCCGACGGCAACAGGCGTATATCGCCGCTGGCCCTGCCGGAGCCACCCGGTTCGCCAGAGGCCGGGGCGAGCAGCGATATTGGTTCGACCCCCTCGACAAGCTCAGGGCAGGCAAGCTCACCCTAAATTGAATACGCACAAGGCAATACACAAGAGGTAAATTTGTATTTACCTCCGGGGATAAAGAATCTTTCGCAAAAGGAATTTGCGTTGAAGCTTTCAAGTGTAGTATTTACCGCAGCGTTATTGGTCATAGCCGGATGCGAAGGAGCGCCATCTGGTGAGGACGCCAATGAAGCAGTCATCTACGCCGTGATGCCCAGCAAAATTCAGGGGTTCGACCCAGGGTACACAAGCGGGATATATTCGGCGCAGGTGGCAAGCGAAATTTTCGAATGTCTTTATCAGTATCATTATCTCAAACGTCCCTATAAGCTCATTCCACAACTGGCCGAGGGTATGCCCGAGGTGAGCAGGGACAATCTTACGTACACGATAAGAATCAAAAAGGGGATTTATTTTGCCGACGATAAATGTTTTGCTGACGGCAAAGGGCGGGAATTGAAGGCAAGCGACTTTGTCTTCGCGTGGAAAAGGATTGCAAATATAAAATACTTAAGTCCGAACTGGTGGATTTTCGAGCATAAAATTCTGGGGCTCGACGAATTCCGCGAATATACGAAAAGCTGCAAGGGCCAGTTCGATGTCGATTACTCCCTCGGCATCGAGGGGCTGGAAACACCTGACGATTATACTATTGTCATAAGGCTGAAAAAGCCCTGGCCACAAATAATGTATCTTCTGGCGTTTCCGCCGACTGCGCCAATTGCGAAGGAAGCGGTTGATTATTACGGCAAAGATATTATCCGCCATCCTGTGGGGACGGGGCCTTTTAAGCTGAATGTCTGGAACAGGGGAAGCTATATCGAACTGGTCAAAAATCCCAACTTCAGGGAAGAGTATTATCCTTCGGAAGGTGAGGAAGGCGACCGGGAGAATGGTTTTTTGGCTGACGCAGGCAAGCGGCTGCCGCTGGTCGACAAGATAAGCTGGTTAATCATAGAAGAGGAACAGCCGATGTGGCTGCAGTTCCTTCGAGGCAAACTTGATGCTTCGGCGATTCCCAAAGACAGCTTCGGCAACGCAATCAGTCCATCGCGGGAGCTGACAAGCGATATGAAAGAGCGAAACATAAGATTAGTAAAAATTCACGACCCGGATACATACTTTATCGGGTTTAATATGGAAGACCCTGTTCTCGGTAATAACAAGCCTCTCCGCCAGGCCATAAGCTGTGGGTACAACAGGGCCGGTGAGACCGAGCTTTTCTGGAATAATGCATGGGATGTCGCTTACGGATTCATACCGCCGATGTTCGAGGCTTATAATCCCAAAATCAAGGAGATTGGGCAGAGGTATGACCCGGAAAAGGCAAATCAATTGCTGAAGCAGGCGGAGAAAATTTACGGCGGCAAGCTTCCGAAACTTCGGCTGACCATCGGCGCTACGGACACGCAGAGCAGACAGTTGGGACAATATAACAAGAGGTGTCTCGAAGAAATCGGGCTGGAAATCGAGCTCGAATTTATGGATTGGCCGATATTTATGGAAAAGCTGAACACAAAAAGCTGTCAGATATTTTCGGTCGGGTGGATGGCTGATTACCCCGATACCGAGACCTTTTTACAGGTTTTTTACAGTAAAAACGCTTCGCCGGGGCCAAATCATTATAATTACTCGAGCAAGAAGTTCGATGAAATATACGAGAAGGCAGTAGTTATGCCGAACAGTCCCGAGCGTACGGAGCTATATCGGCAGGCAGAGCAGACAGTTCTGGAAGACTGTCCTGCGGTTTGCGCCCTGCACCGGGTTCGGTATATCCTGTGCCACGACTGGCTGGGTAATTATAAGGGGCACGTTTTTCCTTACGGCGTATGGAAGTATCGCAAGGTTGACGTTACAAAAAGAGCAGCTTATAAGGAGCTTTTGAAAAAAGGATGACAAAAAACATATCAAGCAACTGTCCATACAATACGGCTGTTCTGTTCGGCGTTTTGCTTCTCACCCTGGGACTGACGGGCTGCAGCGATTCGCCTTCAGATGAAGAGCCAAACGAAATGGTTCTGCAAAGCACCCTTAACACCAAGATAAAAAGTCTCGACCCTATCAGTATCCGTGACGTTGCTTCGTCTCAGGTTGCCTATCAGATATTCGAAACACTGTATCAATATCATTTTCTTAAGCGTCCTTATGAAATCGAGCCTCTTCTGGCTGAAGGTATGCCGCAAATCAGCGACGATAATATGACTTACACCATAAAAATCAAGAAAGGGGTTTTGTTTCAGGATGACGCTTGTTTCCCGGAGGGTAAAGGTAGAGAATTAAAGTCCTGGGATTTTGTTTATGCCATCAAGAGAATAGCTAACATCAAAAACTTAAGTGAAAACTGGGCCTATTTAGATAATAAAATTTCCGGACTCGACGAATTCAGGGAATATACGAAAAGCTGCAAGAGCGAAGAGAAAATAGATTATTCGCGAGAAGTCGAGGGATTGCAGACGCCGGACGATTACACTCTGGTCATCAAACTTACAAAACCCTGGCCTCAACTGGTCATCTCAACTCTTACCAATGCGGCAACATCACCCGTTGCCGAAGAGGCTGCAGTTTTTTACGGCAAGAACATTATAAGTCATCCTGTGGGGACAGGACCGTTTAAGCTGAAGAAATGGCAAAAGGGAAGTTACATCGAGCTTGTCCGCAACCCTAATTTCAGGGGCGAACTTTATCCGAGCGAGGGCGAGAGCAGCGATGCGGAAGCAGGGTATCTGGATGACGCGGGCAAGCCAATGCCTTTTATCGATAAAATTGTATGGACCTTTATCGAAGAGTCTCAGCCTGCCTGGTTTTTGTTTTTGCAGGGCAAACTCGACGCCAAGGCGATTCCCAAAGACAACTGGGACGAGGCTATGACCGGGGCCGGCGAATTAACGCCTAAGATGAAGCAGCTAAACATCCATCTGGAGACTTTTATAGAGCCTTCGACATTCTGGCTCGGTTTCAATATGGAGGACCCGGTTCTCGGAAAAAACAAGCCTTTGCGGCGGGCGATAAGTTACGTCATCAACCGCGAGAAATTTATTGAGTTGTTTTTCGGCGGCAGGGGCCTGGTTGCCCATGGTTTCGTGGCCCCATTGCTGGATTCTTATGACCCGGATATAAAGAGATACGGATACGCAGAATACAACCCGGAAAAAGCCAGGGAGCTTCTCAAAGAGGCGAGAGAAATTAATGGCGGGGATATACCGGAGCTGAAAATAACCCTGCCGGGGACAGAGACTTTTTACAGACAGATGGGACAATTGCTCAGGCGTTATCTAAACGATGTCGGTATTAACGTAGAAGTAGAATGTATGGACTGGCCCACCTATCAGGAAAAAGTCAACACCAAAAGCGTTCAGATATTCTCGGCAGGTGTCACAGCAGGCACGCCCGACGCCGAGGATTTTTTGGCGATGTTTTACAGCAAGAAAAAATCTCCGGGGCCGAATCAATTCAACTATTCCAATCCTGAGTACGATAAGCTGTATGAAAAAATAGAGGTAATGCCCGCCAGTGAAGAACGAATACGGCTCTACAGGAAGATGGAGCTTATGGTTCTGGATGACTGCCCGGCGGCTTTTATGAATCACCGTCTTGCTTATGTGCTGCGTCACGACTGGTATAAAAATTATAAGCCCCACGTTTTCGGATACGGGCTGGGAAAATACCGCAGAATCGACATGAGAAAACGGGCGGCGTATAAGGAACTCTTAAAAACAGTCAAATGATTATATATATAATAAGACGGCTTTTATACACGATACCGATTGTGTTCGGCGTTCTGCTGCTGACCTTCGTGCTGTTTACGCTTGTCGGCGGTGACATATCGATTGAGATTGCCGGCAAAGGGGCATCGGCGGCAACAATAAACGAAATCCGCCAAGAATATGGTCTTAATAAGCCTTTGTTTCTCTCGTGGGACAGCCAATTCGTAAACCACTTCAAAAGCGCTCTGACGTTCGATTTCGGCAGAGCGCGCGACCGGGAGCCGGTTATCGACAAGATAAAACGGGGGGCGGGGCCTTCTTTGGCGTTGATGGTGCCGATATTTGTGGGGACGATTATTATTTCGGTAAGCCTGGCACTTATCATAGCTTTTCTTCGCGGAACGGTGTGGGACAGTTTAACAGTTATTATTTGCGTCGCGGGGATGAGCATTCCTTATTTGAGTTTTATTCTTTTCGGCCAGTATTTTCTCGCGTACAAATGGGGACTTTCCCCGGTATTCTTTTCGCCTGATTTGAGCATGGCGCAATATACCGCCCTGCCGATACTAATCGGCATAGTAACCGGGCTGGGCGGTGAGGTTCGGTTTTATCGAACTGTTATGTTAGATGAGATGCGAAGCGATTATGTTCGGACGGCTTTCGCAAAAGGACTTAGCACAAGGCGGGTGCTTTTCAAGCACGTGCTTAAAAACGCGATGATACCGATTATTACGCGGGTTGTGCTGGCGATACCATTTTTGTTTTTGGGTAGTCTGCTGCTGGAGAGATTCTTCGGAATTCCCGGGCTTGGGTACCTGATGATAGAGGCAATCGGCTCGCGTGATTATTTTGTTATAAACGCGATGACTTATATCAGCGCGATACTGTTCGTGATATTTAACGTAATAACAGATATATGCTATGCGTGGGTGGACCCGAGGGTTTCATTTGATTGAGCGGAAGATAAAAAAAGGCAGAAGTCTGTGGCAGGACGGGCTCAGGCGTCTTTGGCGGCGCAAACTGGTGATGGTCTGTTTTGCCGTGATAGTATTATATTTTTTACTTACAGGTTTTATATATTCGGCGGAATTGTTCGGCTGGAAGGTCGGGCCTACGCAGTGGCAGGAGAGCGTGGGTAAATCTTATGAGCCGCCAGGCAGGGAAAACATATTCGGCACGGACATCTTCGGGCAGTCTGTTCTGCGGAAGATGCTGTATGGAACGAAGACATCTATAACAGTTGCGTTATGCGCTTCGCTTATCAGTCTGCTCATCGGCGTGCCGTTGGGCGCTATCGCAGGTTACTTTCGCGGGTTCGTCGACGAAATAATAGTCTGGGTATATTCGACCTTAAGCTCGATTCCGTATATTCTGCTGATATTGGCTTTCGCGGTTGTGCTTCATGATAAGAGCCTTTTCGGCCATAAGCTCACAGGGATTACGACGGTTTATTTAGCTATCGGGCTTACGAGCTGGGTGGGGATTTGCAGATTAATCCGCGGCGAGGTGATGAAGCACAAGGAAAGGGAATATGTTCTGGCGGCGAAGAGCTACGGATGCAGCAACAGCAGGATTATTTTCAAACATCTGCTGCCGAATGTTTTTCATCTTGTTATTATCGATTTTTCGCTGCGATTCGTTTCGTTTATTCACGCGGAGGTGATATTGAGCTTTTTGGGTCTTGGGGAGGCGGAGCGTCCGAGCTGGGGAGCGATGATAAACGACGCAAGGATAGAGCTGTCACGCGGGGTGTGGTGGCAGATGGCAGCGGCGACGATTGCTATATTTTTGATTTCTCTTGCGCTGAATATTTTCGGTGACGCTCTGCGGGATTCGCTCGACCCGAAGCTAAGGGTTCAATAGAACTATGGAAAATAACGGCATATTACTATCAGTCAAAGATGTTTCGACCTATTTCTTTACCGAAGAAGGCGTCGCGAAAGCGGTGCAGGGCGTGAGTTTTTCGATAAAGAAGGGCAAAACATTTGCGCTGGTCGGTGAGAGCGGATGCGGCAAGAGCATGACGGCACTATCAATTATGCGGCTTGTACCCGCACCGGCTGGTAAAATCGTCCGCGGAGAAATTATTTTCGGGAAGAGAGATTTGCTTGGGTTGAGTGAAAGGCGGATGTGCAGCATTCGCGGGAATAAAATCGCGATGATTTTCCAGGAGCCTATGACCAGTCTTAACCCGGTCTATACAGTAGGCAACCAGATTGTCGAGACTATCCGGCTCCACCAGAGGAAAAATGCAAAAGAGGCGTGGGCCGACGCGGAAGAGATGCTGCGAAAGGCAGGAATTTCCGACCCAGGGCAACGGGTACACGAATATCCGCACCAGATGTCGGGCGGGATGCGGCAGCGGGTCATGATAGCTATGGCGATAAGCTGTCAGCCTGCGCTTTTGATAGCTGATGAGCCGACAACCGCTTTAGACGTAACAATTCAGGCGCAGATACTGGATTTGCTCGACGAGCTGCAGGGGCAAATCGGAATGAGCATTTTACTGATAACGCACGATTTGGGCGTCGTGGCCGAGAGGGCCGACGATGTCGCGGTGATGTACGCATCGCGGATAGCGGAGGTGGGTGAATCACAAAAACTTTTTGCGGAACCTTTGCATCCATATACGCAGGGACTGTTGAAGTCTTTGCCGAGGCTTGGGTACACAGAAAAACGTCTCCAGACGATTCCGGGTACTGTTCCCGAGCCGCTGCATTTTCCATTGGGGTGTAAGTTTCATCCGCGGTGTCCGATAGGTCGTGATGATAAACGGTGCCAAACCGTTGAGCCTGCGCTGCGGGAAGTTCAGCCCGGCAGATGTGTCGCCTGCTGGCATGCACCGGGATACGAAAGTAATGAAGAACACAAGTAATATGAATCGAAATACGGAAAATACAAACGGGTATCTGCTGAAAGTCGAAGACCTGAAGACATGGTTTGCGATAAAGAAAGGTCTATTGCGCAGAACGGCGGGCTTTATCAAGGCGGTTGACGGAGTAAGCTTCAATATCAAAAGGGGACAGACACTGGGCTTAGTCGGCGAGAGCGGATGCGGCAAGACGACCGTGGCCAGGAGCATAGTTCGATTAGTGCCGGCGACGGCGGGGAAGGTGATTTTTGAGGGGATAGATGTTTTGTCGGCGGACAAAAGCGAATCGAAGGAGCTTCACCGGCAGATTAGTCTTGTTTTTCAGGACCCGTTCAGTTCGTTAAATCCGAGGATGACCATAGGCAACATTGTCGGAGAACCTTTGAAGGTGCAAATGGGAATAACCGGCAGTGAGCTGACCGAAAGGGTCGCGGTGCTGCTTGCGAAAGCAGGGTTGTCCTCTGATTATATAAACCGTTATCCGCACGAGTTTTCCGGTGGTCAGCGGCAGCGAATCGGGGTGGCGAGAGCGCTTGTGACGGAGCCAAAGCTGGTTATCTGCGATGAGCCTGTCAGCGCGCTCGATGTTTCGATACAATCGCAGATTTTGAATTTACTGAAGGATTTGCAGGACGAATTCGGCCTGACTTTTTTGTTCATTGCGCATGATTTGACGGTCGTGGAGTTCTTTTGTGATATTACGGCGGTTATGTATATGGGCAGGATAGTAGAGCAGGCAGAGTCGGAAGAATTGTATCGCAATCCGATGCATCCTTATACGCGAGCGCTTATGTCGGCGATACCGCGAGTTGACCGAAGTTCCGCAAAAGGGGCGTTCGGCGGCGAGGTGCCGAGCATTCTGAACCCGCCGAGCGGCTGTCCATTTCATCCGCGTTGTCCGCTGGCGGAAGGCGAGTGCCTAAAGCAGATGCCGGCGTTAAAGGAAAAAGGCGGTCATGAGGGGCAGGGGCATTTCGTTGCCTGCTGGAAATGTTAAAAGAGGCTCGACAGAAGCTGTTGAATTTGCGATAATAGGCTTAAAATTGCGAAGCAGGAAGAATCGAAATGGGCGCAGAGAAAAAAGTAAATGTTGAAATAACCAGTAAAGGAAACGCTACGATAGTGGCTTTTAAGACCGCCTCCATAAGCAACGTGGAAGAAATAGCGTCTATTTCCAGACAAATAAAGCAATTTATCGAAGAGAAAAAGCCGAAAGAAGTAGTAATAGATTTCGAGCAGGTGAGGTTTTTCTCGTCTGCCGTGCTGGGGCTGCTTCTGGACATTCGGGCTAAATTGAAAATATATGACGGCAAGATTGCGATAAGCGCGATAAATCCGCAATTGTACAGGGTTTTCAAGATAACGCACCTTGACAGGATTTTCGAATTTTTCCCGGATAAAGATAATGCAGCCAAAGCGGTAAACGCAAATTGAGCTGTATTCGGTTTGACAAGCGGACAAGCTCACTATAAAGAAAGAAAGGTCAATGCTATGAACGTTGTGACACAATTTTCGATTTTCATGGTCAACAAGCCGGGGGTGCTTGCCCAGGTACTCGGCGAGTTTGCACGGGCCAAGATTAATATTATAGCAATGACGATGATGGATTCGGTTGAACACGGCGTTATGAGAGTGATTTTCGAGGCACCCGCAAAAGCAAGAGAAGTTCTGACAAGACTAAATATGCCTTGTAATGAGACGGAGGTTTTGTGCGCGGAACTGGACAATAAGCCCGGCGCTCTGGCAACGGTGGCGGAGAAGCTGGCCAGGAACCATATAAACATTTCATACGCGTACTGCACGGCGGGCGCAAAAGGCGGCAGAACGACAGGCGTTTTGAAAGTCGCGGACGTAAAAAAGGCAATGAAGATTCTTCAGGGAAGCGGCAACAAAAAGGGCAGCAAATCACAACCGGTGGTCAGACGCTCACAGGTTTCGAGAAAATGATTGTCTATAACCTCGGCACATCAGACTGGCATAAAAGGGGTTGACATAACAACTAATTTTCTGCTATTATACTACCGCTTTTGATTTCGGGGCCGTAGCTCAATTGGTTAGAGCGTCGGACTGTCGATCCGAAGGTTGAGGGTTCGAGCCCCTTCGGCCTCGTTTACACAAAGAATGGCTGCTTTTATAGCAGCCTTTTTTGTTGGTTTTGACTTTTTAGCTGCCCACTATTCTGTTAGAATCTCCGCTATGAAGTTTTGAGATTGAATTTCTAATTAAATGGATGGAAGACAAAAGATGAAAAAACACAAATCGAACTGCCCGGGTAAGGCGAAATATCTGGCTGGTAAAAGAATCCTGCCGAAGCCGATAGACAAAGACACGGACGTATTGAAGCTTATAGACTGTATGGACGCTTATAACGGCGGAAGATTACGGGCCGCCTGTCACCTGCTTCGGGACAAGTACTCCCAGAAAGACGTTACCATCGGACTAAGTCTCGCGGGCGCATTAACTCCGGCAGGGTTAGGGCCTTCGACAATAGTGCCGTTGATGAACCACGGCTTTGTCGATTGGCTCGTCGCGACGGGTGCGAATATGTATCACGATATTCATTATGCGTTCAACCTGCCGATGTTCAGGGGCAGCCATAACGTTGACGATGCGGACTTGAGGGATAAAGGCGTAACGAGAATCTACGACATCCTGTTCGATTACGAAGACGTCCTGATGGAAACTGACAGGCGATTGAGGGAAATACTCATCCGGCCGGAGTTTCAGAAGGAGATGGGGACGCGAGAATTTTATTATTCTTTAGGTAAAATCCTCGACGAGCACGAAAAGAAAAACAAATTGGGCCAGGTCAGCGTTTTGGCGGCGGCATATCGCAACGGCATACCCGTTTTTACATCGTCGCCGGGCGATTCGACGATTGGGATGAACGTGGCAGGCGTCGAGCTACTAGCAGAAGCTGCTGGTTTGCTGGATAAATTCAAACTGAAAATCAATCCGAGTATCGACGTCAACGATTCGACGGCTATCGTCCTGAACGCCAAGAGATATGAAAAAGGCAAAACAGGCGTGATTTTAATTGGCGGCGGCAGTCCCAAGAATTTTGTTCTACAGACCGAGCCGCAGATTCAGGAAGTGCTGATGATACCGGAACTGGGGCAGGATTATGATATCAATATAACCGACGCCAGGCCAGACACAGGCGGATTATCCGGCGCGCCGCCATCAGAGGCGGCGAGCTGGGGCAAAATCGACCCGACGAAAATCGAAGAAACCGTCACCGCATACCTCGATGTCACGGTAGCTTTCCCGATAATGACCGCTTATGCGATACAGTCCACCAAGCCGAAGAAACTAAAAAGATTATACGACCGAGGTGATGAACTTCGCCAAAAATTGATTGAGTCCTATCTCGAAAATAATAAAGAAGTTGAAAAACTTAAAAACCTAATAAAGAAACTCTGAAATAGACCCATCGGCTAAAATAGTCGGAGTTTATGTTGGACGATTTGTGAAATACCCTTGTTTATGCCGGTAATCCGTGTTATAATTGCAGCGTTATCAGGGAGATAAAATGGTAGATTTCAAAGACATCCAGACACTGGTTGACCGTATCGCAAAGCAATTTAATCCTGAGCGGATAATTCTATTTGGCTCCTATGCCGCCGGGACAGCCGGCCCCGATTCCGACGTGGATTTACTCGTTGTTTTGCCGTTTGAAGGCAAAAATTTCCGCAAATCACTGGAAATAACCAACGCGGTCAATCCTATGTTCAGTGCAGATATTCTGGCGAGACGTCCCGATGATACTCAATGGCGATATAGTCACGGCGACCCGTTAGTGAGAGAAGCTATCGACCACGGAAGGGCTTTATATGAACGAAATAATTGACGAGTGGATTCGCAAAGCCGATGCCGATTACGCCACCGCCTGTCGTGAAATGTCGGCGGATGAAAATGTCAATTTTGACGCGGTATGTTTTCATTCTCAGCAGTGCATCGAGAAACTTATGAAAGCGCTGCTTATTAAAAACAACGTAACACCGCCGAAGACACACGATTTATTTCAGCTAAATCTCCTGTTGACGCCGGTTTGCAAAAAGTGGTCCTGTCGCTGCGAAGATTTACGGTACCTTACACGAGCTGCGGTGGACTTTCGCTATCCCGGCGAATTCGCCGACAAAGATGAAGCTGCCGAAGCCGTTGAAATCTGCTCCAAACTCCGAACATTTCTGCATCAGCTATTGGCTGAAAACTAAAATGCCGTAGGCAAAAAGTGTGGTAGATTATTAGATTAGGTAACCATTCGTGACAACTTCTGTAGATAACATCGGTGATACCCTTCGCGAGTTCTATGCGGTGTATGGCACCGTTGACGAAGGACCACCGCCTAATGTCAACGTCGCAGAATTACTGTCAGGCGCGTCCGTCGCACCGGAAGACCTCGCAATACTTCGCACAGCTATTGAGAATCAAGCATTACGACGTCAGTTCGGGATCTGTCATGAAGTTCTTGAAGATCTTGCCAGTCGACTCACGTCGGAAGAATTGCTTCGTGAATTGTCAACTATATCCGTATCTAATCGTGATTTCGAGGAACTGTCGAGTGGTGTGTTCTGGTTTGCTCTCGCAAGTTCACTGGACCGTCGCGAAAATGGCAATCCCGCCACACCATTTGATGAGCAAATTCACTTGTCGCTACCTGAAAAAATCCAAATGTCTGTTCAAGGTTCGCTCGTACTTCGCCTTTATATTTCACTGGTCTACATGCGCGAAGGCGTGATGACTAATCTCATCGCTCAGGGGGCAAAAGCAAAAAATCCATGCTGTGGGCGGGTTCAGAAGCTTCTAAATTGTGATTATGTGCGTCGAATTCGCAATGCTTTATCACATGGTTCATTTTCTTCCTCAATCGCTGGGATTGTTTTCCGTGATGATAATTACGTAATTCCGGCGACACCAGGTTTTCTGAGTTGGTTGTGTACTTGGCTAATGCTAATTCAGCTACAGACACTTTCAGCTATTTCGTGTGATGATACGTGATGTTTATCATCGATTGTCTTTAAAAACTTGATTATAAGGTGATTACATATTATTCTTGGGGAATTAAGAAAATAAAAATTTAAAAAGCTCTGCGTTCTCTTTTTTCTCTGTGGCAAATTATTTTTCGTTTGACTTTTTTGAAAAATATGATAGAATACCCTCCGTTCATCAGTAGATGAACGTCATTCGCCCAGCAGGGCAAGGTTTCAGGTCCAGTAGGCCCAATTCAAAATTAATCGTAAGTTTTTTATTAACTAAAAACTATGAACTAAAAACTCAAAACTAAGCGGAGCTTACCAATGCCGCCATAGGACATTTGAAATCTTTTGTATCTTTTGTGATTAATTGATTCCGTGTTAATCTGTGTTAATCCGTGGTTAAATTTTACTGGTGAATACGGAAGCGGAGATTTTTTGCGCAGAAAGGAAAAATCAATCAAAATGAATAAAATTATGCGAAACGAACCCAAATTAGGACAAAGTCAAATTTTTATAACACCAGTTACAACAATGAATTACAGCGAAAAAATGAAATTGGACACTTGGTCAAAACGAACCCAAATGCCGTTAGGCATGGCTTACGCCACGAACCCAATTTTACCTCTCCGAATCTTTCGAATAAAATCTTGATTATGAAGTGGTTACATATTATCTTTGAAAAATTAAGGAAATAGAAAACTCTGTGGCTCAAACAAAAGGAATTTATGAAAAATGAACTCATTAAATTAGCTCAGAAGCACGGGACGCCTTTGTTTATTATCGACCACGACGTAATAAGAAAGAACTTTCGCAGCTTTAAGAAAAATCTGCCCAACGTCCAGGCGTATTACGCGGTAAAGGCGAACTCGAATCAGGAAATAATCGAGACGCTGTTCAAAGAAGGAGCAAGTTTCGACGTCGCTTCCTATAACGAGTTTATGCAGGTTTATAAGTATTTAAAGCTCCTTCAAAAAAGCGATAAATACTTTTTCATCTGGGATAAAATAATTTTCTCCAACACAATCAAGGACAGAGACACATTAAAAAAAATCAAGAAATATAAGCCTTTGGTTACCTACGACAACGCTGACGAGGTAAAGAAAATAAAGCAATTCTGCCCGACGGCGGGATTGGTTTTGCGATTAAAGGTACCCGATACCGGCTCGCAGGTGGAGTTGAGTTCCAAATTCGGGGCTGAACCCGGCGAAGCGGACGATTTGATACAACTGGTCTTCGATTCGGGACTAACTGTCGAAGGCTTGAGTTTTCACGTCGGAAGCCAATGCACGAATTTCGATAATTACTCATCGGCACTGCAAATAACATCTGAAATTTTAAAGACCTGCCGAAAAAAAGGGTACGATACGAGAATCGTCGATATAGGCGGCGGATTTCCCGTACCGTACGATGCGCAGTCCCCACGCTTCGAGCAGCTTGCGAAGGTAATAAATTCCGAATGCAAAAGATTATTTCCGAAAGACGTAGAGCTTATCGCTGAGCCGGGGCGGTTTATGGTCGCGACGGCGGCGACACTGGTCTCGGAAATAATCGGAAAGGCGCGCAGGGAAGGCAAGATTTTCTATCATATAAACGATGGCGTCTATCAGACGTTTTCCGGAGTCGTCTTCGACCACTGGCTCCCGAATTTCACAGCGTTTCGGCGCGGAAAAAAGGAGGTCTGCACCGTGGTCGGGCCTACGTGCGACAGTTTCGACAAAATCTCTCTGTCGGAGCATCTGCCGGGCAATCTCGAAATCGGTGATTACCTTTACACTGAAAACATCGGGGCATACAGCACCGCATCTGCGACAAAATTCAACGGCTTCGACGGAGCCAAGATTATACATATCAATAAGTAAGCACGGCTGATTAACCTTTGATAAAAGCGCTGTCCCAGTCTTTCCAAACCGGCTCAAGCCCGTGCGATTTTATCATTTCCGCTACTTCGAAGGGGCTGCGAGTATCGTCAATCTCAAACTGTTCCACCGCATTTTTCGGTTGAGAGTAACCGCCCGGGCTTGTTTTGCTGCCGGCACTGACTTTGGTTATTCCGATTTCTATTAAATGGTCTCTTAAGGCTGCGCTTTCGCGGGTCGAGAGTACAAGCCCGGCATCGGCGAAACATAATCGAAGTGCAGTTATCATCTGCACAAGATTTTTATCGCTAAGAAAATAAAACTGCGAGCGGTCAACGTTTTTCGCCGGCCGAAGCCTCGGAAACGAAAACGAAACGTGGGACTTCCAATATTTTTTAATAAGATAATGGGCGTGCTCGCCGAGGGCCAACGTTTCCAGCCTCCAGTCGGACAGGCCGAGCAGGACACCAATACCGATTTCTCTCATTCCCGCCTGAGCAATACTATCCGGCGCCGATAATCGATTATCGTAATCAGCTTTGGGGCCTGAGTGATGATATTTGCGATATGTATCGCGGTCGTAGGTTTCCTGGTACAGCGTTACGCCTTCGATACCAGCGGCGAAAAGTTTCGCGTATTCTTCCGTAGCCATCTGATAGATTTCTACTGAAATAGAACTGAATTTCGGCCTTAATTTCGACGCCAGCTCGCAGAGATAATCGACACTGACGAACAGCCTGTCTTCGCTGCTTACCAAAAGTAAATCTCTGAACCCTTCTTTTGCGATTATGTCCGCTTCTGCCAGGGCGTTTTCAATTGTCAGCCTGATTCGCGGGAACTGATGGTCCTTGTTAAAGCCGCAGTAAGCACAGCCGTTGACGCAGTAATTCGACAGGTACAACGGCGCGTATAATCGAACCGTTCTGCCGAACCGCTGCAGTGTAAGCTGGTGAGCCAACTGCGCCATTCTTTCGAGATAATCTTCCGCTGCCGGCGAAATAAGGGCAAGCAGTTTTTCGGGACTATAACAGCCGGCTGGTGTACCCAAGGCCTGCTCAACATCACGGCTGGTGATTTCTCCTGAATGTTTTTGCGTGCTTAACATTTTATTCTCTTAAAAAACCTGTCAGCGGACTCGAAGCGTTTGCATTTTTGCCGGAGACGGCGGCACCGGCTTCATAAGCTGTCCGCCCCGCTTCGACCGCGAGCTTAAAAGCCTCGGCCATTCGGCTCGGCTCATTTGCTGTTGCGATTGCGGTATTAATTAGAACCGCATCGGCTCCCATTTCCATCGCCTCGGCTGCGTGCGAGGGCAATCCGAGACCGGCATCGACAACCACAGGGACATTGGCCTGTTCGATTATGATTTCCAAAGCTGCGCGGGTTTTAATGCCCTGGTTCGAGCCGATGGGACTGCCTAAGGGCATCACGGTGGCTGTGCCGATATCCTGCAAGCGTTTGCTCAAAACCGGGTCTGCATTGATATAAGGCAAAACAATAAATCCGTCTTTAACCAAAATCTCGGCAGCCTTGAGCGTTTCTATCGGGTCGGGCAAAAGATAATACGGGTCGGGCGTGACCTCTAATTTCACCCAGTTAATTCCTGTCGCGGCCCGGGCCAGTTTAGAGAGACGCACGGCTTCTTCGGCGTCTCTTGCTCCGGAGGTGTTCGGCAGCAGCAGGTATTTTTTGACGTCGATTGCGCGGAGCGTATCGTCGTTTTTGTTTTCAATATCTACCCTGCGAAGAGCGACGGTAACGATTTCTGCGCCCGACTTTTCGAGAGCTTCAGCCATAACCTCCGGCGATGCGAATTTGCCAGTACCCACGAGCAGTCGGGAATTAAATTCTTTACCTGCGATTACTAATTTATCCATTCGGTCATCCTCCGCCTACGAAACGCACTAATTCAATACTCTGGCCGGTGCGAAGTTTTGTTTCAGCGAATTTCTTGCGTTCGACAATCTCGCCGTCAACTTCGGCAGCCGCGGTCGCCTCTGTGATATCCAACTGCTCAAGTAATTCAGCTACGGTCGAAGGCAGTCGGCCCGCCGGGAACTGTTTCTCTACACCGTTTATTTTCAGCACTTTCATTTTCACGCCTGTAAAATAAAAAAAGCACTCCCGCAAAAGGAATGCCTCAAAACGATTTTCCGCCTTCCTTCGCAGGTCTTAACCTGAGCAGGTTCAAGGGTCATCGCTGAATCGGCGATTTCTCAGCCCAAGGCGGGCGTCGCCCGCGGCAGGCTCCCCTGGCTTATTCAAATTTATTCGTGTATAGTATAATACATTCAAATGGCCCGTGATAATAAAAAATTCGTTATTCAGGAACACTCGAAAGGTTCGGAAATCCACTGGGATTTTATGCTCGAATCGGGCGATGTATTGCAGACATATCGCATCGACAAGGCTCCGCAGCAAATCGGCGACAGTCCAGCTAACGCCGAGAAGATTTTCGACCACCCGCTGAAATTTCTAAGTTATGAAGGCCCTGTTAACAAAGGTCTCGGCAGTGTCCGCATAGTAGAATCGGGCTCGTATGAAATATTGCACAAAGATAACAGCAAAATTGAACTGGACTTAAACGGCAAAATACTCAAAGGTAAATTCGCGCTGACCCATAACGAAGACGATAATTTTATCCCCAAGGGATGGCAGTTCGGCAAAAGTAATATATAATCGAGACGAAGACAGTCTAAAAGCAAAGGTCGAAAGTGGAATTAACCCCGGAACAAAAAGAGAGATACAGCCGGCATATAATGTTGGCACAGGTCGGCGAAGCTGGGCAGCAGAAGCTGCTCTCGTCGAAGGTGCTGCTGGTCGGCGCAGGCGGCCTCGGCTCACCGGCTGCCGTTTATCTGGCAGCGGCTGGAATCGGCACAATCGGAATCGTCGATGCGGATAAGGTCGAGCTGACAAACCTGCAAAGGCAAATCATTCATTACACCTCTGACGTAGGCGTCGAAAAAGTCAAATCCGCCCAAAATAAAATGCAGGCGATAAACCCTGACGTAACCGTTAAAACTTACAATAAATTGGCAAAGGCCGACAATATACGGGAGATTATCCGCGAATACGATTTTGTAATCGACGCCACGGATAATTTCTCCGCCAAGTTTCTCATTAACGATGCTTGCTTCTTCGAGAAGAAACCATTTTCACACGCGGGCGTTTTAAAGTTCGACGGCCAGCTAATGACCGTCCTGCCCGGTAAGTCGGCTTGTTATCGCTGCATGTTCCCTTGCCTTCCATCCGCGGAGACAGCTCGCAGCTGTTCGCGAGCAGGAATTCTCGGCGTTCTGCCGGGCGTTGTCGGCACACTGCAGGCAACCGAGGCCGTCAAATATCTGCTGGGTATCGGCGAGCTTTTGACCGATACGCTTCTGACCTATAACGCTCTGACAATAGAATTTCGCAAAGTTCGTTTCAAGCGCAACCCGAATTGTCCGCTTTGCGGCAACAACCCTGCAATTACAGAGTTAAAAGATGACAATCAATAAATACAACATCAATTTGCAGAGAACGAGCCATCTCTCTTTGAAGTCCGGCGGGCAATTCCAAAAACAAATCGCCGTGCTGATGAGCGGAGGCGTTGACAGCAGTACCACCGCGTACCTGCTCAAACAACAGGGCTGGGAAGTCTTCGGCGTTACGATGAAAATCCCGCTCTCAACAAATGTAAATAAGCGCACCTGTTGCGGAACCGATGCCGCCTTTGTCTGTGAGCAGTTAGCTATACCACATTACTTCGCCGATGTTACCGAGGGCTTCGAAGAGATTATAATAGAACCATTCCGCCAATCCTACGCCAGAGGCCAAACACCAAATCCCTGTGCCGATTGTAATTCGCTGTTGAAATTTTCTCTACTCTGGGATTTTTTGCGGGAAAAATTCGGCGTTACATATCTGGCCACGGGTCATTACGCCAGAATCTGTAAGACTGGTGAGGGGTTTCGTCTCGGCAAGGCAAAAGATTACAACAAGGACCAAAGCTATTTTCTCTACGGAACACCTCTGGAGAAACTTGCAAACCTTATCCTTCCTTTGGGCGAATTTACGAAGGAGCAAGTCCGTGCAATCGCCGTCGATGCGAACCTGCCCGTTGCCGAGAAATCCGAAAGTATGGAGCTTTGTTTCGCAGGCGAAGGGGATTACCGTGCCGTGCTGACCGACGAGGCCTTTAATAAGCCCGGCGATATAACAGATATGCAGGGCAACAAAATCGCCGAGCATAAAGGAATCGCCAATTACACGCTCGGCCAGAGAAAGGGCGTCGGCTTTGCCGGCGGAAAACCCCTTTATGTGGGCAGAATAAACGCGGAGAAAAATACCATTGCGCTGGGTACAAGAGACGAAGTAAGCTGCCGGACTGTTACCGCAAATCGGTTAAATATCCTTATTCCCGAAGAGCTTGTTGCGGGGGCGCAATTCTCCGGCAAAATACGTTCGTATGTCGAATCCCATCCGTGCAAACTCGCCGAAATAAACCAAGACACGATAACCGCAGAATTTGACCTGCCCCAATTCGCCCCCTGCCCCGGCCAAAGGCTCGTACTGTATAACAGCGACGGTTATATTGTGGCGGGCGGAACAATAATTAAAGGGCTTTGTGAAATATAGCTAAGAAATAACATTTTTATTCAAAAACGGCCTGGATTGCTGCTAAGACGGCTGAAAGGCGAAAAAACACCCTAATTTTCTTAACATTTTGGTATTTTAGCATTGCAAAAAAGCCGTATTTAGTATATATTTATACTACTTTTTAAAAAAATACGGCAAAAAAGCAGAATCTACGGAACACAAAGAGGATTTTGCGCATCTTAACAAGGGCAACTGAACCTTAAGAAGAAAAGAAAGGATTATCATTATGTGGAAGAAAAGAGCATTTACATTAATAGAACTTTTGGTGGTAATAGCTATTATAGCGCTGCTAATGGCGATATTGATGCCGGCACTGAACGCAGGCAGGGAGCAGGCCGGCAGGGCTGCTTGTCTTAGTAACCTCAAACAGCTAACGGTAGCGTGGATTATGTATGCGGATAATAGCGATGACAACATTTGCGGCAGCGATATAGGTTTTCCAACGGGCTCTCCCAGGTCCACCTGGTGGATAGATTGGGACAATGCGATAGACTTCAGCTATGTTGGTTTGACTAAGCCACGGGGAAGTCTGACTGTTGAGCAGTTAATTAAAAATGCCGAAAAGGGCCTCCAAGACGGATCGCTGTGGCGTTATATTAATGACTTAAAGCTTTACAAGTGTCCGACCAGCAAACGAGGAGACTATCAATCGTATGCTATTGTCGATTCTATGAACGGCTGGTGTCAGTGGTCAGATTCAACCATTACTCTAAAGATGAAACTTAAAAGCAAGACACAGATTCGCAGACCAAGCGACAGATTGGTCTTTATTTGTGAATGCCCGACTGGTTTCGGAGATGGTAAAGGAAGCTGGGGCGCTTTCTATACTCAGGAAGTGTTTGCCGACCGTGCGCCGGCACATCATGGCAGAGGAACGACCTTCTCTTTTGCCGATGGGCATACCGAGTACTGGAAGTGGAAGAACAAAAGCACGCTGGACGGACCGCCTGGCGGCAGTTGGCTTGCTTGGAATCCGGGGTCGCCTTATCAGGATTTGCACAGAATGCAGAGAGGTGTGTGGGGACAGTTAGGCTATGTCCCAACACCAGATTATTAAGGCATTCGAATTATTAAAGCATCCGAAAGGGCGATGGTTTTACCATCGCCCTTTTTTTATTACAAGCCCTTTCAAGTTAGCCGCGAAAAAGCACAAAAGTCTCAAAGGAAAGTTAGACACGGATTCCTTCGACAGGCTCAGGACAGGTAACACAGATTAACACTGTTTATAGTTACATATCTCTGTGTTCTCTGCTCGCCTCGGCGTAGCCGAAGGCGAAGCCGGGTGCCCTCTGTGGCTTAATAAATTTGTGTCTATTCGTGTTCATTCGTGGTTAATTCTTCTCCTTTCAAATTAATTGGCCGCGAAAAAGGCACCCCCGCGAAGCGGCTCCGCAATTTTGCATTTTGATTTTTAAATTTATTTTTTCACGGACAAATCTTCGAGCGAAATCCAGTCAATAATTGCTGTTACCGGGGCGGTCAAGTTTAAGAGTTTTTGCTATATCCTCTTTCATCTTCGGCCAGTAATCCAGCGCCTTGGGAGGCGTTTCAATATAAAAATATCCTGAGGCATTTTTCCCCAAATAATCGCTTGTAGGGGTATCTTCTTCCTTTTCTTCGGTGACATCCATCGGCGAATTCGTTTTCCACAAGAAAACCAAGACGTCGCCTCCTTTTTCGCCTCCTAAATGTCTCAGGATTATTGAAATTGTTTCTTCTTTTCGACCTGCCGGTGCGTGACGAAATCTCTTTGGGGCCATTGCCAGCCAGTTTGCGTCAGGAAGAACGTCAATGACCTGGTCGATTAAAACATCACGTTCATCCGGCGTCCCTCTTGTCTTGACTTCAAACTCGATAACGTTGGATGCGGGAAGTCTATAGAAGCCTCGGAATTGAACAGTGTATTTACCGGGCTTTGTTATCGCGAACTCATCCGAAATATCCCTGTTTTCAAACAGAGTTACTACCTCACCGGATTCAATGGGGCGCGGACCACCGCTGGTCTGATAAGGTCCTGCCTTGTAATATACTCTGCTATTATCGGCGGTTTTGACTATCAACGAATGCATACCAATAGCCCTCTGAGGGTCATACTTCTTCTCTGAATCGCTGATGTTTTTCAGGACAAGGCCGAATTCCATCGGCTTGCCCAGAATATAATATTCGTTTTGAGGAATCAGTTGAGTGACCAAGCCGTCGTTGGGTTCACTCCATTTATCGTCTTCTGCGAATTGTGCCAGCTCTTCCGGCTCATTGGAATCCTGCTCGGCTGCGAAAATATTACCTTGGGATACCAATACGGCAAATAAAATTGTGAATATACATCTTCGAGTATTCATGGCAATTCTCCTTTGGCTAATATTATTATGGTTTTTTCACGGACAAATCTTCGAGCGAAATCCAGTCGAGGCCGACACTGCCGGCTCCCTTGCCGGTATAGCGCAGCCAGACCGTAATCGAATTCGAGTCCTGCGGCAAAGTAATATCATCCGAATATTCGCCGTATTTCCCCTTTGTTATCGTTTTCGAATCGGCGTTTTTCAGTTTGCAGGCATCGCTTCCCTTCTTCCCGCCGGGCAGCGCATCGAGGCCGGCCATTTGTCTCGGACTAAGAGCGCAGCCAGCCGAAGCATGCACGGAAACAGACTGCTTTTTCCCTTTCAGTTCACTTAGCGCAGCCATACGCGCCTTTACTCTATACGTGTGTCCCGGCGTCAGGCCGATGAATTTTCTGTAAACGCCGCCTGTGCCGCCTTGAACGCTGCTCTCGATGATTTGATAAAACGGTTTTTTATCTGCCATCGTGATTGAGTTATACCTTCGACCTTTGACAGTAGTCAGCTCGTCTCTTATGCCCATCTGCGGCTTTATGCCGGCCTCGTTGGCATCCAGAGACCATCGCTGCCAGTTCGGGGCCAATCCGCTGCTAAAAGGAATACCATACAGCTCTTCCTGAATATTATTATTGATGTGAATAGCCGCGGCGCTCGAGTAAATATCGTTACGGACGCCGTTTACCAAAATATCGAGGTCGCTTGTATTTGCCGGCATCTTGTCTAAATCTATTATGTAACTTTCCGCGTCCCCCGCAAGGCCGTCCCCGCCCATATGGTCGTAGTTGCTCCACCTAAACTTGATTATTATTTCATCGTAACCTCCCGGCGGATTGTTCCATTTTAACGCTATCTTTTTAAGCTGCAGGTCATAATTGGCGGTCAAGGAATGAGGCGGTCTGGGAATACCCAGGCCGGTTTCCGTCCCGGCGAACAGATAATCCCCGCATCCGCCCAATACACCCCTCAATTCGCCCCCGGATGAAGTAACACGTTTTTTCCCTGTTGGAAATCCGAACCAATCAAAAGGATTTGTATTATCGATTGCCTCGGCCAGACGTGCTATCGCCGTTTCCGCTGATTCACCCGCCACTGTTTCAATCGCAACATACGGGGTGTTACGATTAAGGGTGTCGCTCATTATCAATGTTCCCCCCGATGCCTTTTCCGTAAAGGTGGTGCAGCACCTTGCCTGTCCGGGCATCCCCGGCGGAGCATCCGAACAATGTCTCGCCAATGAACCCGTTGTCCACAATAAAACAACGCCCGCGATAACCGCAAACACCTCTTTTTTTCCTTTTCCTGTACCCATAATGAACCTTTTTCCTAATCGGTTAGCCCCCAACTTTATGTTGGGGGCTTGCTGTTGCTGCCTGCTGTTCGGAAACTATTTTACTCGTCCCTAAGGGACTCACTGGTCGTTTCCTCATTCCGGCCTCCGGCAGCAACAGCAAAAGATTTCAAAAAGCACTGCACACATTATTTGGTTTTTGCTGACAAATCTTCGAGCGAAATCCAGTCGAGGCCGACACTGCCGGCTCCCTTGCCGGTATAGCGCAGCCAGACCGTAATCGAATTCGAATCCTGCGGCAAAGTAATATCATCCGAATATTCGCCGTATTTCCCCTTTGTTATCGTTTTCGAATCGGCGTTTTTCAGTTTGCAGGCAGCGCTTCCCTTCTTCCCGCAGGGCAGCGCATCGAGGCCGGCCATTTGCCTCGGACTAAGAGCGCAGCCAGCCGAAGCATGCACGGAAACAGATTGCTTTTTCCCTTTCAGTTCACTTAGCGCAGCCATACGCGCCTTTACTCTATATGTATGTCCCGGCGTCAGGCCGATGAATTTTCTGTAAACGCCGCCCGTGCCGCCTTGAACGCTGCTCTCGATGATTTGATAAAACGGTTTTTTATCTGCCGTTTCGATTGAGTTATACCTTCGACCTTTGACATCAGTTAATTCATTTCTTATACCCATCTGCGGCTTTATGCCGGCCTCGTTGGCATCCAGAGACCATCGCTGCCAGTTCGGGGCCAATCCGCTGCTAAAAGGGAAGCCATAAAGTTCTTCCTGGATATTATTGTTGATGTGGATAGCCGCGGCATTCGATGGAATATCGTTACGAATGCCAAATACCAAAATATCGAGGTCGCCTGTATTTGCCGGAATCTTATCTAAATCTATTACGTAACTTTCCGCGTCTCCCGCAAGGCCGTCCCCGCCTGCATGGTCGTAGTTGCTCCAGTTAAACACGATTCTTATTTCATCGTAACCTCCCGGCGGGTTGAGCCATTTTAACGCTATCTTTTTAAGCTTCGGGTCGTAATTGGCGGTCAGAGAATGAGGCGGTCTGGGGATACCCAGGCCGGTTTCCGTCCCGGCGAACAGATAACTCCCGCATGAACCCACCAAACCCTGCAATTCGCCTCCTGATGAAGTAACAATTCTTTCCTTAAATTTTCTGGCACTCATCGGAGTAATTCCCCAATGGAAGGGATTTGTCTCTTCGATAACGTTGGCCAGACGTGCTATCGCCGTTTCCGCCGATTCACCCGCTACTGTTTCAATCACAACATACGGGGCGTTACGATTAAGGTTGTCCCACATTATCAATGTTCCCCCCGACGCCTTTTCCGTAAAGGTGGTGCGGCACATTCCCATCCTCCCCGGCCCCGCATAAGTCCTCGCCAATGAACCCGTTGCCCATAATAAAATGACACCTGCGATAACCACAAACACTTCTTTTTTTCTTCTTTTTCCTGTACCCATAATAAACCTTCCTTTCTCGCTTAAGTTATATATTATCAATCCCACCACCATTCTAACTTACAGGGCCCCGGCTCTCCCTGCCATGGTTCCCATAAGTCCTCGATTTCCGGATTTAACGACGATTGCCGGCACCAGCCGTACTTTTCTCCGAGCAGGGGATTGTAATAAACAACCTGCCAGTTGTATTTGTTGCGGGTTGCTTCATCGCAACCCATTTCGTCATTCCCGTGAAATTTATCCCCAGGGGAACGGGAATCCATTTCCTATTAACGACTATCCTGCTGTTGCTGCCTGCTGTTCGGATACCTATTTTCCGTATGCCTTCGGCATACTAACTGTATGTTTCCTCATTCCGGCCTCCGGCAGCAACAGCAAAAGGTTTCAAAAAGCACTGCATACATTATTTGGTTTTCACCGACAAATCTTCGAGCGAAATCCAGTCAAGGCCGACACTGCCGGCTCCCTTGCCGGTATAGCGCAGCCAGACCGTTATCGAATTCGAGTCCTGCGGCAAAGTAATCTCATCCGAATATTCGCCGTATTTCCCCTTTGTTATCGTTTTCGAATCGGCGTTTTTCAGTTTGCAGGCATCGCTTCCCTTCTTCCCGCCGGGCAGCGCATCGAGGCCGGCCATTTGCCTCGGACTAAGAGCGCAGCCAGCCGAAGCATGTACGGAAACAGACTGCTTTTTCCCTTTTAGTTCACTTAGCGCAGCCATACGCGCCTTTACTCTATATGTATGTCCCGGCGTCAGGCCGATGAACTTCCTGTAAACGCCGCCCGTGCCGCCTTGAACGCCGCTCTCGATGATTTGATAAAACGGTTTTTTATCCGCCGTTGGGATTGAGTTATACCTTCGACCTTTGACAGTAGTCAGCTCGTTTCTTATACCCATCTGCGGCTTGATGCCGGCCTCGTTGGCGTCCAGAGACCATCGCTGCCAGTTCGGGGCCAATCCGCTGCTAAAAGGAATACCGTACAGTTCTTCCTGAATATTTTTATTGATGTGAATAGCCGCTGCGCTCGAGTAAATATCGTTACGGACACCGTTTACCAGAATATCGAGGTCGCTTACATCCATTGGTTTTTCGACCAAATCCCGGACATAACTTTCCGCGTCTCCCGCAAGGCCGTCCCCGCCGAAATGGACATAGTTACCCCACCTAAACTTGATTCTTATGATATCGTAACCTCCCGGCGGGTTGAGCCATTTTAACGCTATCTTTTTATGCTCCGGGTCGTAATTGGCGGTTAAGGAATGAGGCGGCCGGGGAATGCCCAGGCCGGTTTCCGTTCCGGCGAACAGATAACTCGCGCATGAACCCAATATACCCGTTAATTCACCCCCGGATGATGTAACACGTTTTTCCCCTGTATGATATCTGAGCCAACCAAAAGGGTCTGTGTTATCGATTTTCTCGGCCAGACGCGCTATCGCCGTTTCCGCCGGTTCGCCCGCTGCTGTTTCAATCGCGACATATCTGGCGTTACGGCCGAGGTTGTCCCACATTATCAGCGTTCCCCCCGAAGCCTTTTCCGTAAAGGTGGTGCGGCACATTGCCATCCTCCCCGGCCCCGCATAAATCCTCGCCAATGAACACGTCGTCCACAACAAAATGACACCTGCGATAACCGCAAACGCCTCTTTTTTTCTTTTTACTGTACCCATAATGAACCTTCCTTTCTCGCTTAAGTTATATATTATCAATCCCACCACCATTCTAACTTACAGGGCCCTGGCTCCCCTTTATCTGGTTCAAATAGTTCATTTTCTATCGGCTCAAAATACGATTGCCGGCACCAGCCGTACTTTTCTCCGAGCAGGGGATTGTAATAAACAACCTGCCAGTTGTATTTGTTGCGGGTTGCTTCATCGCAACCCATTTCGTCATTCCCGTGAAATTTATCCCCAGGGGAACGGGAATCCATTTCCTATTAACGACTATCCTGCTGTTGCTGCCTGCTGTTCGGATACCTATTTTCCGTATGCCTTCGGCATACTAACTGTATGTTTCCTCATTCCGGCCTCCGGCAGCAACAGCAAAAGGTTTCAAAAAGCACTGCATACATTATTTGGTTTTCACCGACAAATCTTCGAGCGAAATCCAGTCAAGGCCGACACTGCCGGCTCCCTTGCCGGTATAGCGCAGCCAGACCGTTATCGAATTCGAGTCCTGCGGCAAAGTAATCTCATCCGAATATTCGCCGTATTTCCCCTTTGTTATCGTTTTCGAATCGGCGTTTTTCAGTTTGCAGGCATCGCTTCCCTTCTTCCCGCCGGGCAGCGCATCGAGGCCGGCCATTTGCCTCGGACTAAGAGCGCAGCCAGCCGAAGCATGTACGGAAACAGACTGCTTTTTCCCTTTCAGTTCACTTAGCGCAGCCATACGCGCCTTTACTCTATATGTATGTCCCGGCGTCAGGCCGATGAATTTTCTGTAAACGCCGCCCGTGCCGCCTTGAACGCCGCTCTCGATGATTTGATAAAACGGTTTTTTATCTGCCGTTGGGATTGAGTTATACCTCCGGCCTTTGACATCAGTCAGTTCGTCTCTTATACCCATCTGCGGCTTGATGCCGGCCTCGTTGGCGTCCAGAGACCATCGCTGCCAGTTCGGGGCCAATCCGCTGCTAAAAGGAATACCATACAGTTCTTCCTGAATATTATTGTTGATGTGAATAGCCGCGGCATTCGATGGAATATGGTTACGGATGCCGACTACCAGAATATCGAGGTCGTTTACATCCATTGGTTTTTCGACCAAATCCCGGACATAGCTTTCCGCGTCTCCCGCAACACTATCCCCGCCTCCATGAAGATAGTTGCTCCAGTTAAACCTGATTCTTATTTTATCGTAACCTCCCGGCGGGTTGCGCCATTTTAACGCTATCTTTTTAAGCTTCGGGTCGTAATTGGCGGTCAGAGAATGAGGCGGCCGTGGGATACCCAGGCCGGTCTCCGTGCCGGCGGTCATATATTGAGCGCAAGAACCCACCAAACCCTGCAATTCGCCCCCTGATGATGTAACAATTCTTTCTTTAAATTTTCTATCGCTGATTGGAGTAATCATCCAATCGAAGGGATTTGTCTCTTCGATAACGTCGGCCAGACGCGCTATCGCCGTTTCCGCCGGTTCGCCCGCTGCTGTTTCAATCGCGACATACGGGACATTACGTCCAAGATTCTCGCTCATTATCAGCGTTCCTCCCGATGCCTCGCCCGTAAAGGTGATGTGACATTGAAGTTGTGTTGACCCACGCGAAGCCGGGCAAATACGTGCCAATGAACCTGTCGTCCATAATGAAACGATACACACGATGACCACAAGTGTTTCCTTTTTCTTTGACATAATCTAATCCTCACTTTCTCGCTTAAATTATATATTACCACCATTCTATCTTACAGGGCCCCGGCTCCCCTTCATCTGGCTCCCAAAAATTTTCCTCATTCGGGTCCAGATATGATTGCCGGCAATAGCCGGTCCTTTCTCCGGTTAAGGCATCGTAAACAACAATCTGCCAGTTATATTTGTAATCTGTTTCTTCGTCACAATAATATGTCATCTGGTCCTGAGTCCGATGTCTTGTTCGCAGGATGCGGGTACCGTTTGTGTTTCTCATGACCTGAAAGGCATTTAATCCGCATTTGTAAACACAAAAGCCGACACGAGTATTCCAGCCAAAATAATAGTTGTAAGCACAGTAATAACCAAGCTCCGGTGTCGGCTCGCACACCATACGCAGACGATTATGACACTCATCGAAGACAGGTTCGCCCTCATTTTCCTCGATCCAGCAGCCAATACCTCCGCAGGCGCAGATGCCAGTAAAGAATAGGTCTCTCCAACGCCCGGAAGGCGTTGTATCGTCACAGGGCTCTGTCTTTAACCCCCATTCGCTGGATAAAACCGAAAAATCCTTGAAATCTATTTTATTATCCTCATACAGGTCGGCTTCGCCGTAGTAGTCCGTATTGAGCCATTCGTCCATTAGTATTTTCAGGTCATACAAATCCACCACGAAATCGCCGTCCAAATCAGCTCCCGGCAGCTCGAAGCCTTCGCCTGCCGGTGGATACAGCCGAATATCGTCGAAATACACGGTGCCGTAGGTATCCGGTTCGGCCCCATCGCCGAACCCGATAGTAATCCTCGCGACATCATTCAGGTCCGCGCCGCTAAATTCCGACAGGTCGATACTCCACTGGTGCCACTGCTGGTCGTTTATATCGTTCACTTCGCCGTCGTATAATACTACCGCTTCGTTGCCGTCGCCGTCGGTCAGTTTCACGTACATATAATCCTCGCTCTCCTCGCCTTCTTCCGGCTGGCCGTAGAAATACATCGCCAATGCCTCGGCCCCGCCGCCGACCCAGTCTGAACCTATTTGGCTCGGCAAATCTGCCGTATCGGCATAGACCTCCGAAAAGTAGTAGTAGTACTCAATATCATCGTATTTATATTTCATAGACTGACCGAAGCAAGCCGTTGCTGTCTCGATGGTATTAGTGGCGCCGCTATTATAATTAAGCTTCCATATCTCCCGCAGAGAGCCAGTGTCCGCGTAAGAGTTAAAATCTTCCACGACAGGACAGTTGCAGCATACGGGCGTGTATTGGCAAACGCTCTTTAATATCTCTTCGCCGCTTTTTATCTCGTACCTGTTTGCGATTAGACTGCCCGGCTCAACGTACGGCTTTACCTTAACTTGCAGCGTAACGCACCCCGATTCGTTCGGCTCTAATGTGCCGATATCCCAGCTTACTACGGGGTAGTTATATTCATAATCCCCGCTGGCCGAGACAAAGCTCACTTCGCCAGGCAGGATATCGGTAATCACCACGTTCGTATCGCCGTAGCCGTTGGCATCGTAACAGATACTGTAGTTTATGTCATCCACGGGACTGACACAGCCGGTTATATTATTAACCTCCGTAAGTATCGGGCTGCATACGGATGTGCATTCATACGCCCAGTCGCGGACGACACCATTACTACTTATTTCACACCTGTTTACGATTACGCTGTCCGGCTTCGCATCTTTTTTCACCCCGACTTTCAGCATAATGTCCATTGTATCCCCAGCCCTTAGTGTTCCTATATTCCAGATAATTTTATTGGAATCGATGATTTCATCCGGCGCTGGCTCTGATAAGATAAACTCCAGTGCATCCGGCAAATAGTCTGTAATACTTACGTTCGGCAAGTCCGGCCCGATAGGATAGTTGTAATCGATTGTGTATGTTACCTCATTTCCCGGCTCGACACAATCGCCTGCGTTGACATCATCGGTTTTGCGAAACCACAAGTTAAAACCGAAATCTATATTTAGATTGTCGATGGCAAAACCTAATAGCTCAGATGTCATTATGGAAATGCGCCAGCTGGCAATGTGACCTTCATCGATAACAAAATGCTCGATACCATAAGCAGAGTTTATTTGTTCCCCTATTTTATAGCCGTATCGGTCGAACCACTCGAGACATGTTGTTCCTAATGCGTCAAAATAACCTGCATCCAGAGAAAACGAAGATACGGCAATCGGCGTTATGCCGTCATTCGGATTCACAAATCTGCCTTCGATTGCGCCAAGATACCGCGGCGTTCCTGATAAAACCGGACTTGTAGGATTAGAGCTATCATTAGCGATAAATGGACCGACACCTTCAAATTCAAAAATAACACCTCGATTGAAGTATTGGCTTGTGATATATGTACCTAACGGGAATTCACTAAAAGTGATAGCATTGGAATTCGGCTCATCTTGCTGGAGTCTATTGACGTCAGTACTTGTAAC
This sequence comes from Phycisphaerae bacterium, assembly GCA_028714255.1. Classification (GTDB taxonomy): domain Bacteria; phylum Planctomycetota; class Phycisphaerae; order Sedimentisphaerales; family Anaerobacaceae; genus CAIYOL01. The sequence goes on from JAQTMR010000001.1 coordinate 425,728, forward strand.
GTATGGCGAAGTGCTTGTCGGCAAAGTTTCTGTTTGTTGGTTAGGGATAAGTACCTCATTTGCTCCGCCAGGACTGCTGATTAGTAAAATTATTGATAAAACAATAAGAAGCGATTTTTTTAGTGACATTTTTTACCTCCATCTCCGTAATTTTTTGATTGTTTTTTATTAGGATGCGCAAACACCGCTTAATGTTCCCTTAATTATTTCATTTTTTTCTCCTTTCGAAATTAATTATGAAATCGTTCTGTTACGGTTAACCAACCCCCAAGCAGGCTTGGGGGCTAAACCAAATAATTTTGTGTCCATCCGTGTTAATCCGTGGTTAACTTTTATAAATACTGCACGGCCCGCTGTGGGGTGGGGGAGGCAGCCACAGGCTCGAAGGAGGATGAGCCATCAGGCCGTGCAGTCAACGAAGTTGGTATTCTCTTTGGGAAATTTCTACATATCGATAAACCCTCCAACAATCCAGAATACCAGCCAGCCCGCGCAGGCTAATATGCACATAATGCTGAATGTAATATCCTCGGCGATTGGCAGGCAGGCGGCAACTACTACGATTGCCGTTGCCAGCCGAAACAAACCCCTTTTGAGCGTGAATTTCATTGCCGCAGTATCCTTTCCGCGGCGGGCGCAATATTAAAGGGCACCGCCGCAATCACGCTCAGGAAAGGCCCGGAAGAGCCCTTGGGAACGCGAAAGCAAACGATGCCCTTTCTATAGTTTACGAAAGCGACCGTAGCTTTATGTAAAAAAGCGAACGGTGCTCTCAAAACGAGAGCACCGAGCCTTCCACACGTTTCCCAGTTATAAACTTCCGGTTTATCCTGAAACGTCTGAAATCTCAGTGATTCAATTTTAATTAGCGGATTTCTCTCCGCTGGTTTTTATTATAACAATCCATCGGCAAAAGACAAGCAAAAACTTTCGGGGAAATTCCTGCCGATAACCTGCTCGAATAATTTCTGCTGCAGCTTTTAAGCTGTGCCCTTCAAAAGTTTGGCGGGGTTGAGATTTTTCGCTTCGATATCTTTGAAGTAATTGACTGTGCCGACCTTAAGCTCGACGGTAGCCGCGTCATCGCAGACGATAATACCTTTGGGGTGCAACTGGAGGGCGCTGACCGTCCACATATGGTTGACGCCTTCTTCGACTACCTTTTGCAGGGCACGGGCTTTGTTATGGCCGTTGACAATAATCAGCACCTCGCGGGCGTCAGTAACCGTTTTGACCCCTACCGTTAAAGCGGTCTTTGGAACTTTATTGATGTCGTTATCAAAAAATCTGGAATTAGCTATGATGGTATCTGTAGTAAGTGTTTTTACTCTGGTCAGTGACGATAACGATGAGCCCGGTTCGTTAAACGCGACGTGGCCATCGGGGCCTATGCCGCCTATGAACAACTCGATGCCGCCCAAAGAGGCTATTTTTTTTTCATAATTCCTGCACTCGGCGTCGAGGTCCTTCGCATTGCCGTTGAGGATATTAACGTTTTTCTCCGGAATATCCACGTGGCTGAAGAGATTGCTCCACATAAACGAATGGTAGCTCTCAGGGTGGTCCCGGGGCAAATTGACGTACTCATCCATATTAAAGGTGACAACGTTTTTGAACGACACTTTTCCTTTTTTATTGAGTTTTACCAGTTCTCTGTACATCCCCTTGGGCGATGAGCCTGTAGGAAGTCCTAATACAAAGGGCTTTTTGACACTGGGTTTGAATTCATTTATCTTTTTGGCAACATAATTGGCGGTCCATTTAGATACTGTATCGTAGTCCGGCTGAATAATAATTCTCATAAATTGTTCCTTAATTCGAAAATAATTAAAGTTAACGCAGTTTTTCCATTCGACTGATAATCTCGTCACCGAGTTTGGTTTTTTCAGCTATATGTTTTTCGATTTCAGAAACGAAACCGTCTTTTTCGAATACGCCTCTGACCTTCGCGAAATCGCCGTGTTTTGTTTGTTCGTCCCCGTCAATTCCATATCCGGTTTGTGCGGTATCGATAAATTCTTTTTGGGCATCAGCATAAAGCCTATGGTCAAGCTCCAACACCGCTTCCTTCCATTTCGTCACCAGCTTAATAATGTCGTCCGCTGTTATTTTGTCGATATTTTTACCAAGCTGCTGCTGCAGCACGCTTGCTGCCCATGCCCACTCGTAGATGGGATAGTTATCGTGTACCGATTTGAAAACTTCCGTTACCTGCTCCAGCGTATTGATGCTGCCGCTTTCGATATCACCGAGCATTTTTTGAATGCTTTCCTCTGGAGCGAACAAGCCTGCCAAATCTATCCATTTACCTGTCCCTGTGTCCGTTTCCGGCAACAAAGCTACTCTAAGTTCGTCGATGCTTTTGAACTGCCTGTCCTGCAGTCGCTTAATCAGGCAGTTACCCAGGAATTTGTCGATGCCGGTCTGGTATAATTTAATACCCAGGTCCAGCGAAGAGCTCTTAATCTTACAGCTATGGTAGGTGTAGTAATCGCTCGTGGCTCCGGAGGTTGATTTGAGATTGGCGAGCAACTTACAGCCGTTGAGCATTTTTTGAATTGTGTATGGGCTTAAAAGTTTGAAATTTATGTAGTCAAGTTTTCTGGGGTCTTTTCGCTTGTCACGTTTCGGCCATTTTCGAGCATCTCGGACGGTCCCTACGCTGCGCAGGTTCACACCCGGAACAAGAATACTTTCATCTTCGTGCTCAATCAGGTATGAAAACGGCAGGTCCGATGTATCCGAGTTTCGATAGTGCCTGCCCATAACAACTGTAAACGCCCCGACCTTCGCCGGCCAGAGCATATACGAATCGCTGGCGGTCTTGGAGCCGCGTTCGACAACACCCTGATGGACGGGGCCGAGTTTATACATGTGATTGCTTTGGTTGGTTCCGCTGCCGGCGTTCAAAAAGGAAAACAGTCCCGCAATCAGCAGTGTGGATTTGTGATGTGTAACAGTGTATGGCCCGGCGAATATGGAACAAGCCTCGCCGTGGAAACCGCCGCAATTGGCAAAGAATACCGAGTTTTCCGCTGAATATTGTTTGCCCAATTCAGTACTCTGGCCTATGAAGCATTTGGATATTATAGCGCCATCGCTAATCTTCGAGCCAGAGCAGATAATGAAATCCTCCGCAAAAACACCAGGCCCAATATAGACAGGGGCTTCCGGGCAGCTATTGATTGACCCGTTCTCAAGCCTGCTCGCCCCCTCGATTACAGTCGCAGGGCCTACTTTGACATTCTTGATAATCCGGCAGTTGGTAAGTCTTGCGTCTTTTGCCAACAGGCCCATAGATGAAGTTACGGACTTGGTGTAAGCAGCAATCATTTTTTGCAGGTTTTCAATTAGTTTCGGCATATGCCTATAAAAAGCTATTACATAAGCTGTATGAGCAGACAAATGGTCGTAAATCGGTATTTCCCTGCCGCCGGCCTCGTTAACAACGACAGCTTCGGTCCCATTGCCGAAGGAACTTTCCTGCTCGACCGCCAACAAATCAACATTATCAATAACTACGTTGTCCTCGATTATGTAGTTGGCTATGTAAGTGTTGACATTGTTGATATAAACATTGTTTCCAATTTTACAGTTGTGGATTGTCGCTCGGCTGATGCTGGCCGGCTTCTCCAGCCCGCCGTGAAAGGTTACCGTTCCCTTAAGCTCGCCTATTTCCACTTTGCCGGAGAAATGCGTGGACATTACTCTGCCGGGGTCGAAGCTTTGAGCGACTTTAATATTTGTCCAGTCCGGACAACTGCACCCCTGCTGCTTCAGTTGCGTAATTTCAGCGTTGGATAATGTGCGGAATTCCGATGCCATGTTATACTCCTTCCGATTATCAGTTTTAACCTGTCTTTGGAGCCAAAGACCCAAATACCGATTCATAACCGTTGTCCAGCAGGTAGTTTATCTGTTTTGGTGAATAAGTCAACAAATATTACCTGTTGAGATGGCAAGGAAACCCGCCAAAAGCGGATAAACATCGTATGTACCTGTCGAAACAGATTTGACAATGTTAATGCAGGTGCTTTATAATGCCGGTATGCGGGCGTAATTCAGTGGTAGAATGTCAGCTTCCCAAGCTGGACGTCGCCGGTTCGAATCCGGTCGCCCGCTTTTGCTTTTGTCGCAGGCAGTCACAGTAAATATCAGCGTAGTCTTATCCGTCCTCCGGCAATCTTGTCGTATATTCTTAATTCTGCTATATTACCCGCATGACCACGGATGAAAGGCAGTTTGCCAAACTATTAGTTCCTGTAAAAAAGGTTGTTTTTCGTAAAGGCTCTTTTCGCTGGCCTGTTCGCCCCATACTTGCCGGCAGCCAGACGACCGATATCCTTCCCCTTAAACAACTCAGCAGAGACTTAGCAAAAAGGAATTTCAAAGCCAGTGTAACCAAAAATGTTTTTGTCACGGCGGTAGTAAAGATAAACAGGGACAAAAAAATAGAAAACGACCAAGCATATCGGCTTATCGTTACTAAGGATGAAATTGAAATTTTCGCCAAATCAGAAGCAGGTGCATACTATGGTTTACAAACGCTTCGCGACCTTGTTTCAATATACGGGAAAGTATTACCTGCCTGCATCATAGAAGACAAACCCGACTTTCGCAGGCGAGGGGTCTATCACGATTGCTCACGGGGGAAAATGCCGAAGTTAGATACGCTTAAGCAGCTCGTCGAAAGGCTGGGACACTGGAAAATTAACGAATTACAGCTCTACGTGGAAAACGTTTTCACGTTCAAGCAGCATCCAGATATTGGCAAGGGTTTTAGCCCGTTTACGCCGGGGGAAATTCTCGCCCTGCAGGATTATTGTCGCCTGCACCATATACAATTAGTAGGTTCATTAGCGAGCTTCGGGCATTTTGAAAAGATTCTGTCACTGCCAAAATACAAAGCTCTCGGCGAGATGCCGGGCTTTCGAGGTTTTCCGGGAGGGACTACGCTTTGTCCGACTGACCCGCGTTCAATTAAGCTTATTGCGGAACTTTACAGCGAATTTGTTCCGCTATTCGAGGCGGATGACTTTAACGTCTGCTGCGATGAGACGTGGGAACTCGGCAGGGGACGCAGTAAAAAACAAGCAGACAAAATCGGAACAGGGGAAGTTTACCTCGAATTTCTGTTGAAGATTCATCGCCTGTGCGAGAAACATGGCAAACGAATGAATGCCTGGGCGGACATAGTGTTAAAATATCCGGAGATGCTTAGAAAGCTGCCGAGCGATATGGTACTGCTTAACTGGGAGTACGAAAGCAGCGGGAAAAATATAGGCAGAACAAAGGAAATCGCAAAATCAGGGATGCCTTTTATGGTCTGTCCGGGAACGAGCGGCTGGCTGACGCATGGTTCGCGGATGAGTAATTCGATGGAAAATGTAAGGAATTTCGCGATTGCGGGGCGGAGATACGGTGCTGAAGGGCTGCTTAATACGGACTGGGGCGACAGGGGACATCGCAACTTCCTCGGGGCGAGTCTGCATAGTTTCGCGCACGGGGCGGCGCATTCGTGGAACGGCAAGGCAGTTGATGAAAAGAAATTTACGGAGAATTTCTGCAAGAGCGTTTTCGGACAGCGAACAAATAAAATGGCAGAGAAACTGACGACGTTAGGCAATACATATATTATGTGCGGTAAACCAGTGCGCAATGAATCTTTGCTGTATGATGCGCTGGTTGAGCCGATTCTGCATACTCCCCCCCCTGCCCGAAGCTGTATCGATATGACAAGGCCTGCAGGATTAAAACAGATTTTAAATAAACTCTCTGATGCAAAGCTTTGGCCTCAACTTCCGAAATCAATCGAACCATTCGAGAAAATAGCATTAGAAGAATTAAAGTTAGCCGCCCGAATGGATTATTTAGCGTGCAGGCGGGCACTTACAGCTAAGGATTTGCGCTGCGGTAAAAATGTAAAAAGCTCGGAACTGCTGCGGCTTGGCGGGTTAACGCGCGATATCAGTAAAGAGTTTAAAAAACTTTGGCTGTTGCGGAATAAAACTTCACGATTACACGATAACCTAAAGTTGTTTAAACGCATCGAACAGGAATCGTTTCGTTTAGCTGGTAAAAAATGACAGAAAATAAAATCGCGAAACTGCAAAGAAAGAAACAAATGCGTGTGGCAGGTCTGATGTCCGGCACATCCACCGATGGTGTGGACGTAGCTATTATTGATTTTAACGGAAATAAAGTAAACGTTTTGGCGTTCGACACATTTCCTTACCCGGCGAAGGTACGCAGAGGCATTTTCGATGTTGTCGAATCGAAGAAAGCCGGGCCGGCGGAAGTTTGCCATTTGAACTTCGCAATCGGCGAGGTATTTGCCGATGCGGTAATAAAGCTTTGCAGAAAAAGCAAAATAGATTTAAAGACGATTGAACTAATAGGCTCTCACGGGCAAACGATATATCATAATCCGAAGAAACACTGCACATTGCAGATTGGTGAACCTGCAGTTATTGCACAGCGGACGGCAGTTACGACGGTGGCGGACTTTCGGCCAGGAGATATGGCGGCGGGCGGACAAGGTGCGCCCTTAGTTCCTTTCGCTGATTATGTCCTGTTTCGAAATAAAAAGAAAAATCGAGCAATTCAGAATATCGGAGGAATTGCAAATGTGACTTATCTGCCGGCAAACTGTCAAAAGAGCGATATCATTGCTTTCGATACTGGGCCGGGGAATATGATAATCGACGGAATCGTTGCACTTGCGACGAATGGCAGGAAGAAATTCGACCGAGCCGGCAAAATCGCAAAACAAGGCACGGTGAATAACAAACTGCTCAATAACCTATTGAGGAATCCGTTTTTCAGCAAGCAGCCTCCAAAATCGACCGGACGTGAGATGTTCGGCAAAGAATATTGCGACGCCTTGTACCAGCGGGCGATTAAAAAGGGGCTTTCCGCTGAAGATGTTATAGCTACCGCGACCGCATTTACCGCAGCGAGCATCAGCTTGTCTTACAGGCGATTTCTGCCCGCGATGCCTGACGAATTGATATTGTGCGGAGGCGGCGCCAAAAACAATACGCTGATTAAGATGTTGCGGCAGGAACTGGGCAAAGTTAAAATCCTAAGCAGCAGCGAACTTGGTATTAACTGCGATGCAAAAGAGGCGATTTCATTTGCCATTTTGGCATACGTGACTATTAAAGGAATAGCAAATAATGTCCCCAGCGCTACCGGGGCAAACGAATCATTAATCCTTGGGAAAATAGTACCTGCATAATGAAAAAGAATAAACCACTTCCAACCACCGAGAATAGCAATCGCAAAAGCGCAAATATAGACCAACTGTCAACACAGCAGATAGTTGACCTTATTAATTCCGAAGACAGACTTGTCGCACCGGCGGTCGGTAAAGAACAGAAAAATATCGCCAAAGCGGTCGATATGATAGTAGAGCATTTCCAAAAAGCAGGCCGATTGTTTTATGTCGGGGCAGGAACGAGCGGCAGATTGGGCGTGCTCGATGCGTCAGAATGTCCGCCAACTTTCGGTGTTCAGCCCTCTTTGGTGCAAGGAATTATCGCAGGCGGCAGAGGCGCGTTAGTAAAGGCAGTTGAGGGAGCGGAAGACAATGAAAACGACGGGGCAAAGGCAATAATAAAAAAGGGGATTAGGGCGAAAGACATAG
>JAQTMR010000002.1 GCA_028714255.1 Phycisphaerae bacterium
CGCAGCCGTTCAGCGTGGAACCTGTCCAACTGCTCAATCGCCAATATTTTCTTCATCGTGGTTTCGTAATCGTACTCTAGTCGGACAAAATTCACCTCGTTGCCCTCGACATATACGTAGCTGGCGCGGTTGTCCCCATCCCTCGGCTGACCGACCGAACCGATATTTATAATCGCCTTTTCCTTTTCGATAATCGGATAGACATTGCCCAGTTCATCGGGCAGATAAAAATCAGGCTCGTCGAGAAACACGCCCGGCAGATGCGTATGCCCCACAAAGCAGATGTGCTTGACGCGGTCAAAAAGGATACGAACCTTTATCGGATTGGTATAAACATCATCCGGAAAGATGTACTCATTAATCGGCTTTCTCGGACTGGCGTGAACAAAATCTATTACCGCCGAGCTATCCCCCAGTTTCGTTTTGAAAGTCCGCCGCATCGGCAACTCGCCCAAAAAGCCCCACCGCATATTACGCTTGTCCGCCTGCTGCTCGTCTTCGAGTACAAATCGCGTCCAAAAACTCGCCTGCTCGGCCCCGTAATTAAAATTCGTCGGCTCGTAAAAGACCGCGTAATCGTGGTTGCCCAGAACAGTCCACTTGGTTTTCTCGATAATCAAATCCAGACAAGGCCTCGGGTCCGGGCCGTAGCCCACCACATCACCAAGACAATAAATAGTCTTGATGCCGCGTTTTTCTATGTCGGCCAAAACTACCGTCAGGGCCTCTAAGTTCGAATGTATATCACTTATTACCGCAAACATACGCTGCTCCAATGAATAAAACGACCAGGCCAAAGGTATAGCAAAATTGCACAGGAAACGCCAGTATATTTATCGGCGCCGTTTTCGCACTTGCTATTTGTTTGCTTTGCCCGCCGAGGTTGTTATAATACCGCAGACAATATACAGGATACGAATCGCAAAAATGACGGATACCTATGACAAAAATTCGACTCTCCTCGAAGCCGCCGAGCTGGTAAAGGAATACACCGGCCGGGCCGTCGTCAACAAAATATCAATCAACATCTCCAGACGCAGCATTGTCGGCCTGCTCGGCAGAAACGGAGCGGGAAAAACCACCACCTTCAGAATGATTATGGGTATGGTTGTCCCTAACACCGGAACTGTGGTCTTCGAAGGTATGGACATCACGAAACTGCCGATGTATAAACGTGCCCGCCTCGGCATAGGCTATCTCTCGCAGGAGCCGAGCATATTTCAAAGACTAAGCGTCCGCGACAACCTCTACGCGATTCTCGAAACTATGTCCATCACCCGCGCCGAACGCGACCGCAGGGCCGATATGCTCATCGACCATTTCGCGCTGATCGAGGTCGCCGAAAGTCAGGGAAGGTTCCTCTCCGGCGGCGAACGCAGAAAACTCGAAATCGCCCGCGCTATGGTAACAAACCCCTCGCTGATTCTTCTCGATGAACCGTTCAGCGGCGTTGACCCTATCGCCGTCGGCGAACTCCAGCACGAACTCCGCAGGCTCGTCGCTTCAGGCGTAAGCCTTCTTATCACCGACCATAACGTCGAAAGAACGCTCGAAGTAGTCGATAGGGCCTATATTGTTGACCACGGCAAGGTAATCGGGAACGGAACGCCCGCTGAAATCATCAAAAATGAAACTGTCAAAAAACATTACCTCGGAAATATATTCGACGGCGACGAATTCGACGAAAACTAAACAGCCAATTCAATAGCGAGCCGTAAAACAGAGGGATGAGAAATGATAGATATTCAGAAATGCCAGATAACACATTACCCCGCTGACGTTTTAGCAGGCCGCGCAAAGCCGGTCGAAAAAATCGATGACGATATCCGTCAGCTCGTCCAAAAAATGACGGACATTATGCTCAAAAATAAAGGCATCGGCCTCGCGGCTCCGCAGGCAGGTGTGCCGCTTCGGCTGTTTATCATATCGCTGACTGGAACAGCAGATAACGTCAGGGTATATATAAATCCGAGTGTTACTCCGACCGGCGACTTCAGCACAACAGAGGAAGGCTGCCTGTCGGTACCGGGCGTCTATACCAAAATTCGAAGATACAAAAATTGCTCCGTCACCGCCACCGACCTCGACGGCAATAAATTTACCGAAGAAGCAGATGGCCTTTACGCAAGGGCTTTGCAGCACGAGTTCGACCACATCGAGGGAACAACCATCGTCAACCGAATGGGCCAGGTAGCGAAAATAGCACATCGAAGACGGCTAAAAGCTTTGCAGGATGCAGTACAAAACAAAGAGTAAAAACAGTTGGTCCTTTATACTAATACAGGCTGATGGATGAAAGACGACGGACGACAGACGAAAAGAATAAGAAGTGTAAGAGAATTAGATGTTTATAAACTTGCCTTCGATACTGCAATAGAGATATTTGAGATATCAAAAGGTTTTCCAAAGGAAGAAACGTATTCTCTGACTGACCAGGTACGCAGGTCTTCCAGGTCCGTTTGCACAAGTCTCGCAGAAGGATGGCGTAAACGCAGGTATAAAGCCGTGTTTATTAATAAACTATCAGACGCAGCACAAGAAGCGGCAGAGACACAAACCTGGCTGGAATTCGCTTTAGCTTGCGGGTATATTGACAAAGGAATATTGGAAAAGCTGGATGAGAAATATGAGCATATATTTGCCATGTTATTTACTATGGAGCAAAAAGTTGACAGCTTTTGTAGCGTTCGATAGTCCTTTTTATTCTCGCCCCTCTTCCATCATCCCTCGTCTCTCGTCCAGCGATAAATTATGGTTGTCTCGAAAATTAGAAATGGGCATTGAAAGCTAAATACTATGAATATAGTGTACCTCGGCAGCGGCGAATTCGGCCTTCCGTGCCTTAACGCTTTGGCACAATCAAACCATAGTCTGGATTTTATTGTCACCCAGCCTTCCCGCCAGGCCGGCAGAGGCAGAAAACCGACACCAACATCCGTCGCCGAATGGGCAAAGAGCCATTCAATCCCCTTTACGGAAACAGAAAACGCGAGCGACCCGCAAATGCTCGAAACAATCGCAGGCCATAAGCCGGACTTGATTCTCGCAATTGCCTTCGGCCAGAAAATCAGCAGCGACCTGATAAAGCTGCCGTCTAAAGCCGCTATAAATGTGCACGCATCCCTGCTGCCGAAATATCGCGGAGCCGCCCCGATAAACTGGGCGATAATCAACAGCGAAACACGAACAGGCAACAGTATAATAACGCTCGCTGAAAGAATAGACGCCGGCGACATCCTCGCACAAAACCAAACAGACATAGCTCCCGATGAAACAGCGGGCGAGCTTCACGACCGCCTGGCAAATTTGGCTGCGCCGCTGCTATTGGAAACCATTGATAAAATAGCAAATGGAACTGCCGTTTACACAAAGCAGGACGATTCAAAAGCAACCGTGGCGCCGAAATTAAAAAAATCACATGGCTTTTTGGATTTCGCCGAATCGGCGGAATTTCTCAAAAGAAAAATCAGGGGCCTTTGGCCCTGGCCCGGCGCTTCGGCAAATTACCTCTCCCAAAAAACCGCCAAACCACTGCGGGTGAATATAGCAATGGCGCAGATAGTCCCCGCCTCGAATACTGCTCACCTTCCGCCGGGCACGCTGGACGAAAACCTGAACGTCATCTGCGGTCGAGATGCCCTGAAGATTACGAAAATCAAGCCGGACGGCTCCGCACTTATGGATTTCAGAGATTTCGTCAACGGCAGACAAACCCGCCCCGGTGATACGTTTGTCAATATGGAAAAGTAAAAATAACTCAAAATACTTGCACTTTTATGATAGGCTTGATAATTTGCTGTGATTGCGGTCGTAGCCTGAAAATATATAACAGTGTTACGAAACATGCGTAAGGAAAATCTTAAATAAAAGGAGGTTGGCAATGGCAGAGGGCAAAATTACAAAGAGAAAAATAACAAGAATGTGCTGGGTTTTCATCGTCTTGGCAGTGACCACATTAACGGGATGTATGACAATGAAGATGGAAATGGGAGGAAGACCTTTAACAAAGAAAAATATAGCCAAAATTGAATCGGGCAGAACAACAAAAGACGACATTATCCAATGGTTCGGGATGCCCAAAAGTGTCTCTAAGCCGAATCAATCGGATCAAAGTACAAACGTGAATATCCCTAATTTTGCAGGCGCTCCGGGCGTCAGGGATCTTTTTGAGTTTTTTTCGTCGAAGCATAAGATTACTGAGACTCATCGTGTCTACTATTATTATTATGTGCATAGCGATTCGGCAGGGGTACTCTTTTTCCATGAGTGGAAACAACGTCAAGATGAGCTATTCATACTTATCGACGAATCGACTCAACTTGTTGTTGATTACATGTTTGTGCCAGATAAACACTGAATGTATATAGGGAGCAATAGAATAAAAAAGAATGTTTACTAAAGAGCGGTTTCTTGAATTGCATAGTTTTAAAAATGAGGCTCAGCGGTGCAACTCCGTATAAATGGGAAATCCCAAATATTGTAATAAATAGGAAGATAAGCCCAAAATTGAAAACTGCTCGTGCTATTGCAGTTAGGGCGTTAAATCAGCTCGACAAAAAACTCGGCTACGCCGGGATAATTTTGGACAAACTCCTGCCGCAAACCGAAGAAAAGCAGCGCGCCACAGACCTCGTCCTCGGCAGCATAAGGAACCGCCCCGCCCTCGATATGATAATAACCAAATTGGCCGATTGCCCCATCGAAAGAATCCCCGCCAAACCGCTAAACATCATTCGCGTCGGAACTTACGAACTTATCTATAGTCCCCAGACGCCGGAATATTCAATCGTCAACGAAGCTGTTGAAAATGCAAAGGCCGTCGCGGGCAAAAAGCAAACCGCCTTCGTCAATGCCGTCCTCCGCCAAATCACAAGGCACTTGCGAAATCGCCAAATCCCGCTTTCGCAGGCCGACACGCAAAAGATTATTCCGCAAACATTTGTCACTGGCTGTGAATTCGATACCGACATTCTGCCGAACCCCAAGGATTCGTTAGCTGATTACCTAAGCGCAGCCTTTTCGCTGCCGAACTGGCTGATAAAAAGCTGGCTCAATGAATATGGCAAAGAATCCGCCCGGCAAATTTGTTTCGCCTGCAACCGCAGGCCGAGCATCTATATCAGACCCAACATACTAAAAACAACCGCGCAGAAATTGCTCGAAAATCTGCGGACGGAAAATATCGACGCTGAAATAGCATCTTTTGTCATTCCTGCGAAAGCAGGAATCCAGAAAGACAGAGTTACTGATGACTCAATGATAAGAATCAAAAGCCCCAAGGCGGTAACAGAGCTTCCGTATTTCGATAAAGGCTGGTTTACTATTCAGGATATAACTGCCGCCCTGCCTGTGCAGCTCCTTCAGCCGAAGCCGGACTGGACAATCCTCGACCTCTGCTCCGCCCCCGGCACAAAAACAACCCAATTAGCCGAGCTCTCCGGCGACAAAGCAAAGATTATAGCGACCGATATCGACGGCAAGCGTCTGATAAAAGTCAAAGAAAACCTCGCCCGCCTCGGAGTGAAAAATGTAACCGTCGTCGAGTACGAAAAACTTCCTGAAAATTCTAAATTCGATGCGGTCTTGCTGGATGTCCCCTGCTCGAACACCGGCGTATTGGCGAAAAGACCCGAAGTCCGACTGCGAATAACGCCGAAGACAGTCACAAAGCTGGCGAAAACACAGGCCGAGCTTCTCGAATACGCCGCTTCTGTGATAAAGCCGAAAGGCAAAATCTGCTACAGTACCTGCAGCATCCAAAGGGCCGAAAACGGTGACGTCATAAAAACCTTTATAAAAAAGCATTCCGGGTTTTCACTCGAAGAGGAAAAAATGTCACTTCCCAGTACTGAAACATTCGATTTCGATGGCGGTTACACCGCAATCCTCGTCAAAAAATAAAAACTCGACGCCAAAAAGGTCTATTTCAGGCAAACTACCGACCAACTGCAATCCACAGCTTTTCCACAATATCGAGTTACGTTGTGCATAACCTGTTCAAAACATTTTTTTTTCGTGCGCAACATCAATACTGACAACGCTCTTTATCCGGTGGAAAAGAAATTCCGGAAAAGGGGGTTGATTCAATTGTTTTGCCGCCCAATAATAACAGTTAAAGAATTTAAAAAGAAGTCCTCTAACACAGAGCCCGTTACAACTAAAGAGCAGGACGTCCTGGGCAGGAGAGTATTATGCAAAGCACAATCACGGATGAGACCAGTGCCGTCAGCGAAGCGCTCGCCGAGAAGGTGGGGCCTCAGAAGTTTCGTATATGGTTCAAGAACTCGACGAAGCTGACACTCACCGACGGATACTTAAAAATAGGTGTCCCGAACCTTTTCATAGCAAGCTGGATTGAAAGTCATTTTTCGAATGAAATCAGCCAGGCTGTTATGGCAGCTACCGGCGCCGAGCGGGAGATTACTTTCGCCGTTGACCCCGAGCTTTCCGGCCACCAGAAACGTACTCAACTGGATTCGCAGGCAAAACTGGTGGAAAATGCCCGCAACCAAACCCCCGGCAGAAAAGCCAAAGCTCGGCCGGCTCAGGGGAACCGGACAAAACTAAGTTTGGATACGTTCGTTGTAGGCTCGTCAAACGAACTGGCCTACAACGCCGCTAAAGCAATTGTTAGAGAACAGCAAAGTCCTTTTAATCCGCTGTTTGTTCACGGAGGATACGGGGTCGGAAAAACTCATCTGCTGCAAGGGATTTGCACGGCAGTGACAAATGACCGCCCCCAAACTAATTGGCTGTACCTGTCAGCGGAAGATTTTGCCAATCAGTTTGTGCTGGCCTTGAAGACAAAAAAGCTGGAGGCTTTCAGACGCCGAATGCGACAAACGGACTTGTTGGTTATCGACGATATTCACTTCTTGGCCAGCAAGCCTTCAACGCAGGAAGAATTCCTGCATACTTTCAATACGATAGATTTGGCAGGAAAACAGGTCATCCTCGCATCCGACGCGCACCCAAGAATGATAGGCCAGCTTTCCGAAAAATTAGTCAACCGTTTCATCTCCGGCATGGTCGTAAAGATTGACACGCCGGACTTCAAGACGCGCTGCCAAATCTGTAAACAATACGCACAGGCCATGCAAAAGAATATCCCTGACGGCGTAATAGAATATATCGCCGAAAACCTAAAGACCAACGTCCGCGAGCTTGAAGGGGCCCTTTTGAAATTAATCGCTTATGGTGCGCTGCAAAATCAAAAAATCAACCTGAATATGGCCAAGGAAATCCTCGCCGAGCACCTCGAAAGATGCGACCCAATTGTCCACATATCCGATATCGAATCCGCCGTAGCGACTTATTTCGGAATCACCCCGGCCAACATACACTCATCAAAAAAGGACAGGACAATATCCCTGGCCCGGCATTTCAGTATGTATTTGGCCAGAAAGCACACTAATATGTCGTCCTCGGAGATAGGCAGATGTATGGGCAATAAAAATCACGCCACCGTGCTCTTGGCCTGCAAAAATATCGAGGAGCGAATCAAGCGAAATGCCGAACTGCACTGGCGCAGCACCGCCGGCAACAAGGTCTCAAAAGCCAGAACCATCCTTGCCAGCCTCGAAGAAAGCATCTCCAACTAACCGGTATATCGATTTGCCTGCTCAAAAACCCATAAAAAACAATGGCGGCATCGATTCCCTCGGTGCCGCCGCAAAATTGTTTTTTGAGGAGGAGAAAAATGACTTTTTTATTTACTTTCTTTACTTTTATATACGCCGCAGCCCTAATGCGGTTCGGTAAATTCCGGGAAAATCACTAAAAATCTTAAGTTTCCGGCTTGGGGGGGGGTATTACAGCAGCGAGAGACCAAAGCTTACTTCAGGCCGAAGTGTGCCGGATAACGGTATTTGACCAGGTACAGTGCCGTCAACGCCTGTATCGTGGCATGTTGGTTGCTTGCCGGAGTAGTAAAACCAAATACAGGCCTCCTGTTTGAAGTAAAACAAAACCACCTGTCATTCCACCCCCCATCAGGTAACTGATTGGCAATTATCCTTTCCACCCATCGCCGGCGAATTTTCTCTGGAAAGCCGGCCCTTAAAACAAACGCAACTTTCTGGATATAAACATCCACCACCGCCACATCGAAAACAAGCTCGCCGCTCAGCCGCTCACAAAGATGTTCTATGATTTCGTCAAATCTTTCATCTGACCTTCCGCTCCTTTTTTTTAACGTAACCAGGGCGTTGAGCTGGTGCGTAAGCTGCCGCCGGTGCCACCGCTGCGGGTCGAACAAGTGCATCTCTTCGGGAGTTATTTTTGCCTCTCCCGCTGCTATCGCATACAAAACCCACTTATTATCTATGGGCTCGTTTTCAATCATTTTATTCAACTCCAGCACATCCACAGGCCAGTTCGGGTCTATCAGCCGCTTCCAGCATTCGGGCCGGCTCCTTGCAGCCAGAAAATTCCCGACAATCTCCTCGAATAACGGATTGGCTCTCGCCTCATCACATTCACTGAGCATCTTCAGAAGCGCAACATTTTTCCTCACTAAAATATCTATCCTGTGACTTTTAACCCAACCCTCCGCCGATTCTATCGCCGTATCCACGCGCCTTGCAAAAACAGCATCACTAACAACGGAAACATTGTTATAAAGCAGTGCTGCCGCACCGGACATAATTATTAAAACAGCCAAAACAAGCCCGGCTGTCGCCGCCTTGCGCAAAATCGGATGCTTGGCTTTTGTGCCGCCTTGTTCATCTGATGATTTGTGTTCGTTATCCATTTAGCTGCTTCTGTCCCCGGCCCTTTTCTTTAACCGGGCCGAAACATATAAGCGAAGTAAGAATCAAAAGACCGCCCGCTGAAAAAAGAATTATCCGCCTCGATGGTTCGCTGCACCTGACAATCCACTCGGGCAATTCCGCCCCCGATTGCTGCCGCTCCAAATCCTTCGCCAAAACCTTGCGGGCGGCATCCAATTGCTCAGCCGTCACTTCAGGATAAATAGTGTTCGCGTCGTTTGGTTCAATCCCCAGAGCCGCAGGAGCAATGCGTTCGACAAGGCCGGGATTCTCCCCCAACTGCTTCAGCAGCGCATCGTAATCGGTATTGAGCGACTCCAGCTTGCCTAAGGCCTCTTCCGCCGATGCCAAAAGCTGTTTGCTTCGATAGTACTCGAGCAAATCATCATAGAGGACAGCTCCTGCCAGCGCCGCCGTGCCTATGCTGAAAAAAATAACAAACAAAATCATTCGCAGGATATTTTGACTTCGCAACATTAAAAATCCGCCAAAGAAAAAGTTAACCACGAATGAACACGAATTAACCAGAATTCAAAAATATTTAGCCCCCAGTTTTACTGGGGGTTTCTAATAAAGTGTAAATCCCGTCTTAATCCACGTCAAATATAAATTTGCGCAAGCCCATCGACAGAATTTGCCGCCATTCCCCAACCTTCTCATACTTACCTTTCGATTGCCTGCTCCTATAACAAGAAGTGCGATAGAGGGCCATACCCTGCACAGGACGGTAAATGGAAAACAACCTCACTGGTTCTTCTTCTTTAGGTTGTAGGAACATTCAGGGCAAAGCATCTGGCCGGAATCTATTTTTTTGAGCAGAGTTTCGTCAAAATTTTCGTTACACCCGTCGCATAACGGCAAAGAGGCGTCGTCCTCGGCAGAGTTTGAACTTTGCTTCTGAATAGCAGAATAGATATTTTTAAGAAATGTTTCTATCTCGTTGATTTTAAATAACCAACGTATGATTGCGACTATAGCTGCGATTACAAAAGCTACGCAGACCAAAGCAAAAATGACTAAAAGCAGTATTAAGATACCATCGTCCATCAGTCCTCTCTCGTTTTCCCCTTCTGCGGACTCTGAAATAGCCACCCCCCGGCAAATTATGGGGCAAACTTGACAAATGGCACCGGAAATAAGGGTATCCGTGTCTTGCCAGAGGGCTTCCATACTACAATGGGAATTATAACAAATCCCGGCGATTAAAGCCAAGCAAAACACTGCCCAGGGAATTGCCTTATCGCAACCGTAGGCGAAGCTGGGGCGGATTTCGTGCTTTGAAATTTTCTTTTCTGTTTTACTCGAACATAAAGCCGCCGTACCGCGCCGCCGTACCGAGGTCCTCGCTAATCCTCAAAAGCTGATTGTACTTGCAAATCCTGTCTGTCCTGCATGCAGAACCGGTCTTGATTTGCCCGACACCGGCAGCTACCGCCAAATCCGCAATCGTGGTATCTTCCGTTTCGCCGCTGCGGTGACTTATCACCGCCATCCACCCGGCCCGCCGCGCCATATTGATTGCCTCGAATGTCTCTGTCAGTGTCCCTATCTGGTTAAGCTTTATCAATATCGAATTGGCGCTGCCGAGCTTTACGCCCTTGGCGAGACGCTCGGTGTTGGTTACGAACAAATCATCACCGACTAATTGTACTTTATCGCCGATTGTATCTGTCAGGTTCTTCCAACCGGCCCAGTCATCCTCCGCAAGGCCGTCTTCGAGACTCACGATTGGATATTTGCCTGCCCATTTTGCCCAGTACTTAACCATATCCGCCGACGAAACTCTTTTGTTCGGTGCCGATTTGAAGAACTTGTATTTCTTCGATTTCTCGTCCCACAATTCCGTCGCCGCCGGGTCAAGCGCGATGGAGATTTGCTTGCCGGCCTTGTAACCGGCCTTCTTAATCGCCTCAAGAACGACCTCGATTGCCTCATCATTTGATTTCAGTGACGGTGCGAATCCGCCCTCGTCTCCGACAGCGGTATTATAACCTTTGCTTTTTAGAACGCCTTTAAGCGTATGGAATACTTCCGCACCCATCCGCAGAGCTTCAGAAAAATTCTCCGCTCCAATCGGCATAACCATAAATTCCTGGAAATCGACGTTATTGTCCGCGTGCTTTCCGCCGTTGAGAATGTTCATCATCGGAACGGGAATGATATTGGCGTTGCATCCGCCCAAATAACGGTAGAGCGGAAGACCAACCGAACTGGCAGCAGCTTTTGCAACTGCAAGTGACACGCCGAGTATCGCGTTTGCGCCGAACTTGGCCTTATTCTTCGTGCCGTCCATTTGAATCATCAGCTTGTCCACTTCTTCCTGGGCAAGCGCGTCCATTCCACAAACTTCAGGTGCGATTTTTTCATTGACGTTTTTAACCGCGCCGAGAGTGCCTTTACCCATATATCGTTTCGATTTGACGTCCCGAAGCTCGACCGCTTCGTGGGCGCCCGTGCTTGCTCCGGATGGCACCGCCGCCCGGCCGAAAGAACCGTCATCCAGCAATACATCAACTTCAACCGTTGGATTGCCTCGGCTGTCGAGTATTTCTCTTGCAACTACATCAATAATTGTTGTGAACATCTTAACGTCCTTTCATTATTCCAGTTTGAATTAAATACGCTACTTTTGTCGGAGCTTACCTATTTTTGCCCATCACGTCAATATGCTGCTGGCCGTTTTCAGTAATTAGAGCAATCTTTCTTTGGTCGGTTTCGCCATGAAAAATCGCCTATCGTCCCAAAAAAACCTGCTTTACAGGCGCAAAAAGCTTTTCTTCCAGACTCAACCCAAAACCCTATAGCCGCCCTGCTTTTTGCGTTGACAACTCCTCTGCCGACTGATATAATGGTTTTAGCTTCGGAGGTATTTGTATTCGCCTATGGCGAAGACCTTTGCAGGTCGGGTGATGTTAAAAGGGGCTGCCGTTTTGACGGGGCCTGATAACCTCGTCTGGAAGACAGGCTGGGGTTATTAAATCTCAAAAGGGAAAAAATAATGAAAAACGCTTTCGTTCGGACGATTTCGAGTATCGTCAGGGGTATCAAACGCACATCTTCTTTGCTATTGGCCGGCCTTTTATTTATCTCGGTTTTTTGCCTCGTCGGTTGTGAACAGCATGGCGAAACCGCGGACAAGGGCCATCGCAGACATCTGCGAAATCTCTCCATCAACGAGCAAAGCTTGATGTCCGACTTGGACCGTGCCCTGCTCAACGACAGACCGAGCAGGCTCACAGAAAAAAGGATACCACCGGATATCAGTAATTAACAATCGCACGGACGGGCAAACCCAAAAGCCTTTTACCGCCTTTGGGAATCTGCAAAGGGATTTGACCAGTGGAAACACTCATCGATTATTTCAGCCGAGTGGCAAGGTATGATTGGTGGGTCGTTGCTATTGAACTGCTTCTTATAGGCCTGGTTGTTTACTGGGCCGTTGACTTCCTCGAAGGAACCCGCGGGGAAAGATTGTTCCACGGCGTTATGTTCATCCTCATCGCGGGCTTTCTAATCTTAAAATTAGTCGTCGGACGCTTTGCCTTCGAGCGCCTGCAGTATCTCTACAACGGCTTCTTGATTGCCGTTTTAATTATCGCCGTCGCAGCATTTCAGCCGGAAATAAGAAGGGCTCTAATGCGAATAGGACGAACCGATTTCCTCGCACGCTCGTCACGCCTGCTCTCAAGAAGCGCAGAAGAGATAATCGCCGCCGTAACCGGACTTGCCGCTATTAAAACCGGAGCTATTATTGTTATTGAAAGACAAGTCGCTCTCGGAGAATTTATAGAAACAGGAGTTAGTCTCGACGCCAAAGTTACCGCCGAATTAATCAAAACTATTTTTTACCCCGGCACCTCGCTTCACGATATGTCGCTTATAATCCGGGGAGATAGAATTGTCGCCGCGGGCGTACAACTGCCCCTGGCTGAAGCAGGCAGCGTGGACGGCACAGAACTCGGCTCTCGACACCGTGCCGCCATCGGAATAACAACCGGTTCCGACGCTATCTGCCTGGTGATATCCGAGGAAACAGGCGTCATCTCCGTTGCTCAAAACGGAACCCTGACCAGAAATCTCGACGAACTTCAGTTGAGAAATTGCTTAATCGGCACAATGGACGAAACAAAGCCGATTATCGAAAAAATCTTGAAATTCTCCAGAAGAAGCGGCGACCAAAAAACCAATGACTCCGTATAGTAACGGTCACTGGAGACATTAAATATTTTTTGTTGCGTTTGGCAGCTTGAAAAATGGTGAAAAAAAAAGTCAATTACGGAAAAATACTGGCTGTTGTCTTCATAACGGTCTTGATTTGGGTATGGGCGGACCTCGCGTTGGATGAGTCGTTCTCCGTCACTAATATTAACATAAATATCACCAAATCTGCCAATCCGGACCTCTGGGTAAGTTTCAGCAACGCTTCATCTGTGCCTATTAATAAGATAGCCCTCAGGGGGCCGGCCTCGAAGGTCGCAGATGTAAAGAGAAGATTGAACGACGGCTCGCTTGTCCTTAAATTCTTCCTCGGGCCCGAACAGACCGAAATAATCGCAAGTCCCGGCGAACACAACCTGAATATGCTGACCTTCCTGAGACAAAGCGACCAGATAAAACAGCTCGGCCTTACGGTGCAATCCTGCGAGCCGGAAACCGTCTCGGTAAATGTTGTTCGGCTCGTTAAAAAACTGCTGACTATAACCTGCATCGACGAAACTCAGAACGTGATAAAGACCGTGAACATTGACCCGAAACAACTCGACGCATTTGTGCCCGAAGACTGGAGCGGAGAAAAACTCACCGCAAACGTTAAGCTCACCCGAAGGGAAATCGACCAGGCCAGATTGGCTGCCGTCGAAAAAACACCTTTTATCGAGCTTGCTCCCGGACAAACCAGAGACCTGCAGGCAACCGTGAAAATCGCCCTCCCGCCAGAAGAGGACCTGCTCGCCGACTATACCATAACATCCGCAAGATTGAGATTCTCACTAAGCCTCAACACGCAGGGAAAATACAAGGTCGTCGTAGATAACCTTGACGAAGTGATACGAACAATTACCATCAGGGCCACCGCGGACGCCAAACGTGCCTACGAAAAAATGCCTTACCAGGTTACTTTGCAGATTGACGATGAGGATGTCGTTTCCACCGAGCCTCTAAGAAGAAATCTCGTTTACAACTTTCCGGAAGAATACGTTCGCAAGGACGATATCAGGCTGAACCAGCAGCCCGTTACCGCAAGATTTAAGCTGATACCTCTGACTCTTGCCCCCGCCGAAACCCCGCCGGCCATAGGACAATAACCCCCCGCATCGTTTTGCTGTATCAGGCAAAAATTACCTTCCTGACCGTCCTGTACGCCTCGATAATCAAAACTATCGCCAGCAGCAGCAATATGCCCGCGATAACCCCAATCACCGAGAACCTGTACTTTAGAAGCAGCAACACCAACGCCCACACCGTCATAACATTCATAAAAATCATCGGGCCGATTACGAAACCGATTTTCCTGCCGGTCTTTTTCAACCAGACCGCGACAACCAAAAGAACCAGGCCCGCCAATAGCTGGTTGGTCGCGCCGAATACGGGCCAAATCGCCTTCCACGCCGGTATAGGATTGCCGGCAGGGTCCTTCAAAGTCACCATAACAAAAAACGCCGGAAGCGCCAGTGTCCCCAGCGTCGATATGTATCGCGAAGAACCGCCTTTCAGGCCGAAGAACTCCTCGAATACGTACCTGCCCAGACGAGTAGCGGTATCGAGCGTTGTCAGGACAAAAGCCGATAGCGCCAATAGCCCGAACGAAACACCTAACGCCGGCGATGCGCCAAATACCGAAAAAAACCTGCCCATCCCTTCGCCATAGATAACCAGCGGAACTTTCTTCGTAATCGGGTCGTCTTTCACGAGTATCATAACCGTGACAAGGGCGATGACCGCTACGATACCTTCGATTAGCATCGCTCCGTATCCGATGAACTTCACATCGGATTCCTTGTCTATTTGCTTCGAGCTTGTCCCAGACGCGACCAGCGAGTGAAAACCGGAACACGCCCCGCAGGCAACCGTGATAAACAACATCGGAAAAAGCGTCCCCAAATCAGCGCTGTTCCACCCCTTGAACGCCGGGTAGTTAATTTGCAGCCCACCTAACAGTATCCCCGCGAAACCTCCCAGAACCGAGCCGTAGAGAAGGAATGAGGACAGATAGTCCCTCGGCTGAAGCAAAAACCACACGGGCAGGGTCGATGCAAGGAAACAATAAATAATCAGCACTACCGACCATACCTTTTTCGGGTCCCATGCAATGACACCGTTGATTGCTTCTGCATTTATGGGCATCTGTTGACCGAGCCAGACAGAGAAAAAAACCAACGGCACAAAAATCAACGACGCGGGCAAAACCCCTATCTTGAGTCGATACACGCTTACGCCGAAACCGATTGCCAGAACGATAAACAAAAGTGACGACGATGCGACCCCGCCGTTTTCAACAAATGACGCCGCCGTCAAATCGGCAAAAACACCCAGAACGTAAACCAGCGAAAACCAGATGAACGCCAAAAACAGCTTCCAGGCCAAAGGTGACATGTATTCCCTCGCGACCTCGGCAATGCACCTGGCCCTGTGACGCACCGACGCAATCAACGCAGAGAAATCGTGTACCCCACCGATAAATATCGAACCAAGAATAATCCACGCCAGCACAGGAGCCCACCCGAACGCCAGAGCAGCAATCACCGGCCCGACAATCGGACCGGCGCCGGCTATCGACGAAAAATGATGACCCAGCAGTATCGCCCTGTGCGCAGGTACACGGTCTATACCGTCATAATCCGTGTGGCTGGGCGTCGGCCTGCCGTCGTCTATCCCGTATCGCTTTACTAAAAACCGCCCGTATATTGCGTACGCTAGCAAAAACAAAACCGTCGCACCAAGAAATATTAACGCTAACATCTAACGCTCCTGAATATTTCTAAAATCGCAGACAAAAGCTCTTACGCTCTAAAAATCATTATATCATATTATTGCCTATACTCGCTCTTCTCTTCTGTGCGCACGCGCTAATAATTTTATCGGCACCTCGCCTACCGGCAGCAGCTCTCGCAGCCTGCCGATAATAAATCTGCGATGATTTTCGTCGAAAAGCTCCGGATTATTCACGAACATCAGTAGAGTAACAGGATTGACCGACACCTGCGTGGCATAGTAAATATTCGGACGCCCGCTACTGCTTCGTTTGCCCGCGCTCATACTTTCTGACTTTATCGACTCGAACGCCTTGTTCAGTCTGCCGGTAGTTATCCACCTCGTCGTCTGCCCGAAAATCTCCGTCGCCAAATCCAGAACGCTCTGAACGTTCTTCGATTCCGTCGCCGTCGTAAAAGCTATCGGAGCATACCTCAAACCCGGCAGCAATTTTGTTAAATACTCCTCGTACGCACCGGTAACAGTTATCTCCTTCGCGAGGTCCCACTTGTTGATAATTATAATACAGCTTTTGTACTCTTCGGCGATGAACCCGCCTATTTTCTTGTCAACATCAGAAATCTTCGCCGTCGCGTCAATCATAAACAGCACAACGTCCGCACGCTGAATCGACCTGGTCGCGCGAACATAGCTGTAAAACTCGATACTGTCCGCCATCCTGCTTTTTTTTCTCACCCCCGCCGTGTCGATAACAACTATCGTCTTGCCGTCTTTCTCTATCCGCACGTCAATCGCGTCTCTTGTTGTCCCCGGCGTCTCGCTGACTATCACACGCTCCGAACCCGCCATAGCGTTTATCAATGAGCTCTTGCCGACGTTCTGCTTGCCCACTATCGCCAACTTCATCACAGGCGTCCTCGGTTTGTCCGACTCGACGCCCGAAAGCCCCTCGAAAACCCTGCCAAGCAATACCTGCTTGTTAAGATTGTTCGTCGCCGAAACACAGATAAATTCACCGAACCCCAATTTCGCAAACTCACCCGCCGCCGGAAATATCCCCGCGTTATCCGCCTTGTTGGCGACCCCGATAACAGTAAGCTTGCCCCTGCGCAGAAGCTGCGCTATCCTCTCATCTAACGGCACGACCCCCTGCCGAATATCAACCACAAACAGCACGATATCCGCCGACTCTATCGCCGTAACAATCTGCTGCTCGATATGCTCGCTCAACTGCTGCACATCGACTATCCCGTATCCGCCCGTATCAATCAACTCGAAGTATTTATCGCCCCTTGCGATAATGGTGCTAACGCGGTCCCTCGTAACACCCGCCGTAGGCTCGACAATACTTATCATCTCGCCCGCAAGCGCATTGAACAGACTGCTCTTGCCAACGTTAGGCCGACCAATTATCGCTACTACAGGTAACGCCATCTCTTTATTCTGTCTCCTGTCTTCTGACTACTGAATTCTCCCCTGCAATTCTACCAGAACAATCCCCAGACTTAAAGTCATTTAACTTTATCCAATTGCCGCCCGCGAAACTAACCTGTTGTGCCGAATAAGCGACTGCCTTATAATCCCTGCTTATGATGAATTGGCTCGAAAACATCCATCCCGTTCTCCAGGCACTCGTCGCCGGAATCTTTACCTGGTCGGTAACCGCCACCGGTGCCGCCGCCGTATTCACCACCAAAAAATTCAATCAAAAAATCCTCGACTCTATGCTCGGCTTCGCAGGCGGGGTCATGCTCGCCGCCAGCTTCTGGTCACTGCTCGCACCCGCCATCGAAATGTCCCAGGACAACAGCATCGCCCCCTGGGTACCCGCCGCCGTGGGTTTTCTATTGGGAACAATCTTCCTAAGAGTAATAGATAAAATACTGCCCCATCTCCATATAGGCTTTCCCATCGAAGAAGCAGAGGGCATAAAAACTTCCTGGCAGCGAAGCACCCTGCTCGTCACCGCAATAACACTGCACAATATCCCCGAAGGCCTGGCTATAGGCGTCGCCTTCGGCGCAGTCGCAGCGGGATTCCCGTCCGCTACCCTGCCGGCAGCAATTGCATTGGCAATCGGAATAGGAATCCAGAACTTCCCCGAAGGTTTTGCCGTCTCAATCCCGCTTAGACGCGAAGGCATGTCCCGCCTGAAAAGTTTCTGGTATGGCCAGTTGTCCGCGATAGTAGAACCAATCGCCGCCGTTATCGGCGCCGCTGCCGTTATGCTGGCAAGACCCTTATTACCTTACGCACTCGCCTTCGCCGCCGGTGCTATGATTTTTGTCGTCGTTGAAGAAGTAATCCCCGAATCCCAGCGAAATAATAACACCGACCTCGCCACAACCGGGGCCGTATTGGGATTTCTCGTTATGATGATTCTCGACGTCGCGTTCGCTTAAGAACGAAATGAATTTGCAAAATAGGAAAGATAACTATGAAACGTCTTTTTAATTGGCAAGTCACCTTCGCCCTCGTACTGCTGCTTCTGTCAGCCGTCTTCTATTATATCCACTATTTGATTTTCAGAGACGCTCACCATATCTTCATATACCTCCTCGGCGACATCGCCTTTCTCTTCTTGAATGTCCTGATAGTTATGCTCGTCCTCGAGCGCCTGCTTGCCTATAGGGACAAGCAGTCAATCCGAAAAAAGCTCAATATGGTAATAGGCACGTTCTTCGGCGAGGTCGGAACAGAACTGTTAAAAATATTCTCCCGCTTCGACCCCAAAGCCGCCGACATCGCCCAACTGCTTGTGGTGACAAAAGACTGGTCGAAAAAAGATTTCTTAAAGGTAGGCAGAAAAATCCGAACTCACCAAAGCGATATAAACAGCAAAAAAGAATCCCTCAAAGACGCAAGGGATTTCCTTATCTCCAAAAGACAGTTCCTGCTCATGCTGTTGGAGAACCCCAATTTGCTCGAGCACGAATCCTTCACGGACTTGCTCTGGGCCGTGTTTCATTTAACCGATGAATTGGCCCACCGGACTGATTTAAGAAAACTGCCCGATTCGGATTACGAGCACCTCGCTGGTGACATGAAACGCGCTTACTATCAATTGCTTATCCAATGGCTGGAATATATGAAACACCTCAAGCGCGACTACCCTTATCTGTTCTCGTTGGCTATACGCACAAACCCCTTCGATCCGAACGCCTCCGTAGAAGTAAAATAGGTTAGCCCTGCCATCACCATGGCAGGGTTTGTCATTCCTGCGAACGCAGGATTCCAGAAATATTTAGCCCCCGAATTTATTCGGGGGTTCTGTTCCATGTTTAGCCCCGCGACGTACCTTGTCATTCCGCACTTGATGCGGAATCCAGAAACGTTTAGCAGTCGCCGGCACGGCGACTGCGTTTAGCCCCCAAGCCTGCTTGGGGGTTGTTTACCCCAGCCGCTCGCGGCTGGGGACATCACCCGCTGTTACTGCCTTCTGCCCGAAAACTATTTTTATTTACTTCCTGCCTTTCAGGGCACATCCTGCCGTTGTTGTCTCCAGTTCGGGAACTTTTTTATCATTCGCCTTCGGCGAATCTTTGCATGTCTCCTCATCCAGCCTCCGGCAGTAACAGTTGCGGGCCGACCTCCGGTTGCACTACGCAAACTAATTTTAGACTGCTCAACTATCTCCGTCTTTGGCGGTGCCATCAGCGCGACAAAACAGGGTAGATGCAAAATGTTGTTTATTAGGGAGCATGGGGCTACCCTTCTCTTGCTTTCCAACCTTTCTCACTTTTCCCACCATTCATACTTTTCACACTTTTTAATAATGAACTTGTTTGGCCTGAGTAAAATCGAAGGGCTTGTGTTGCCAGAGTTTACCACGTGGGATACGCCGTTTGCTATCCCATCGGGGCTTGGTTACTTTTTTTCAGCATCTTCATAAACTGGAATCACTTTCCCATCTATGACGTCATAGCCAATAAATTTCCCGCGGTTTTGAATAGTTTCATTGGGGCCTGTAACATTTGTGGTGGCCTTCTCGTCTTTTTCTTTGTTTTTTATAGCTTCACGAGTAGTGGACTCGGGATTTATAAAATTAAAATGAACCTCTTTAGGAACAAGCTCATCGCTTGCACCAGAAGAACAATCAACTATTAAACCAACAACCCCGCCCAATAAGATATTTCCCCAAACCCAGCCTTGAGCTTTATTATGTAGCCTTAGTTGTTGCGGTTCGTAATCTGAGTACTCTGCCAGTAAAGTATGTTCTTGATTCCTGATTAGATGAAAATTGCCTGGCGTTATAATCGACTCACCACTATCTGCCCTGACTTTTACTCCTGGTGGGTCGGATGTCACGGGTACAGTTTGATATTTGCCGGTCATGACTGTCGCGCATCCTGATGAGGACATAATGATGCCGGACAACAACATAAGTACCAATGGCTGTTTGATGCCGCAGACTCTCTTAAAAAGTGCTTTTCCCTTCCTCATTTCCCTTCCTTTCAGAATTGCCTCCTATTAAATGTAAATGCTTAATTCTGCGATGCTTCCTCCCAAAAGTTGTTTACCCAATTTTACCCTTAAATTTCCCAATCCGTCAAATCAAAAATCAGTGAAATCCGTGTTAATCCGTGTCTGAAAAATCCCCGCGTCCTCAGCGGTAAAAAATTGTGTCCCTTCGTGTTTATTCGTGGTTAATTTTCTTCGCCTGTCCGCCGTAGCCTTGGCGAAGGCGGATTGATGCTGCCCCAGACTGCCCATCTTTTCCATTTTACGACGCGAATTATCTCTTAAAATTCCACTATTTTTCCTTAATCTCCGATATATACCTGATGGAAACTTTTACGATAAATCAGCCGCAGACAAAGCCCTGCCCATTCTGCGCCGAGACCATCCAGGCCGCCGCAATTAAGTGCCGTTTCTGCAACGAGTTCCTTAACACCAATAAAGCCAAGGCCTTACAAGCAGGTCAGGATTCCGATTCTAGGCCAGCCGACAAGAAAAAACCAGACGACAGCGTCCTCTTCGCAGGCAAACCTTCACTCTGGGCGATGTCCGCCTCGATATTCCGAGGCCTTATTTTCCTCGCCCTCGCATACTTTCTGATTTCCTACCCAATCGAAAACCTCTCACTCTTCCAACAGCCGCAACCCATTGCCGCACCTGAAGTTACATCACAGCCAGACTACACGGCTGAATCGGCTCCGAACCCTGAAATTGCTGAAAATACCACCGAAGAGTCTTACTCACTTGCGCTTAACGAAAGCCAGCTTTCAACGTTCCGCAAGTATCGTACTATCGCCGGCCTAAGCCTGGCAGGTTTGGTTATACTCCTGCTTCTGATAAAGATAGCCAACTTAAAAGCAACCTATTATGAGGTCTCCTCCGACCGAATCGAGTGGAGTAGAGGCCTTCTCGATAGAAAAGTGGACAATCTCGATATGTTCCGAGTCGTTGACCTGAAACTCCGCAGAAGCCTGCTCGACTGTGTCGTCGGCGTAGGTTCAGTAACGGTAATGACTACCGACAAGACCGACCCCGAATTTACTTTTGAAAAGGTTCGGCACTCCCGTGCTCTTTACAACGCCGTCAAGAAAGCCAGCCTTGACGCCGACCGCCGAAGCGGCGTCGTCCATATTGAATAAGAATACTAACCACTCTTGTTGCTAATTAGTGCCTGCTCTTCGTGTTTTAGCAATTTCTCCTTCAAATTTTTTCCGCCCGCAGCAGAGAAACCGCCAACTTTACCATTTGAACAGATTACCCTGTGGCAGGGAATTATCAAAGGCAGGGGATTTTTAGATAGTGCCCCTCCGACCGCCCTTGCGGCGGCGGGACTGCCGACCAATTCAGCCAATCTGCCATAACTAACCGTCTGGCCAAACTCGATACCCATGCAGGCATCCAAAACCCGCTTTGTAAAAGTACTCATTCCGTTCAATTCAACGGGGATATCGCTGAAATTTACGCGAGCTCCTTCAAAATAAGCTGCTATCTGCCTCTGGGCCGATTCGAAAAGGCCACTGTCATATTGGGCGGATGGGAAGTAACGCAAAAGCTGTGATTTGACCTTCTCCCGACTGGCTGTCGGCAGGAAAGTACGCAAAAGGCCATTATCAGTACCGGCAAGGCCGAAATAGCCCCATTTCGTCCTGAAAATCGTGTATCTTGCCGTATTTCGCATCTTTTCGCTTTCTGCGCTCAATTTTCATATCTAATATATGCCAAATTCATTGACGCAAGCGTAAAATTTTGTTAAATATAGTAGTTTTTATGCAAAAGATGTTTATTAAAGATTCGCCCGTAACTTTATTCTTCCTCTCGGTATTGGTTTATGTCGCTTGAAGAACTGCGAAATCAAATTAATCGACTCGACCTCCAGCTCGTAAAGCTGCTGAATGAGCGTGCGCGCGTTGTCGTGGATATAGGCAAACTGAAAAACGAATCCGGCAAGCCCATTTATTCTCCTGACAGGGAAAAAGAGGTCTTTGCCACGATTATCGGGGCCAATGAAGGTCCGCTGCCGGACAGGTGCCTGACAGCTATTTGGCGCGAACTGATGAGCGGCTCTTTCGGACTGGAAAGGTCGCTGCGTATCGGCTATCTCGGGCCCGGCGGCAGCTTCAGCCATACCGCGGCAATGCTCAAGTTCGGACAGAGCGTCGAATATGAACCGCTGGCCGACATCAGGAGTATCTTTGACGAGGTCAGCAAGGGTCATTGCGATTTGGGCCTTGTCCCCATAGAGAACACGACCGGCGGCGGTGTGATAGAAACGCTTGACGCACTGGTAGATTCCGATGTGAAGATTTGCGCCGAGGTGCTGATGGCGATTCACCATAGCCTGCTGGCCAACTGCCCGCTGAACCATATAGAGAAGATTTACTCCAAGCCTGAGATATTTGTCCAGTGCCGAAACTGGCTAAGCGCGACCTTAAAAGAAATCCAAACTGTTTCTGTCGCCTCCAGCGCCAAGGCCGCACAGTTGGCCGCCGACGAATCGAGAGCCGCAGCGATTGGCTCATCTGTCGCAGCGGAGCTGTATGGGCTGAAGGTTGTCTGTGAAAATATCGAGGACAACGCCAACAATATAACCCGATTTTTGGTAATTGCCCGGGAGGACGCGAAGCCGACCGGCGAGGACAAAACCGCTATATTGTTCAGCACCGCCCATAAAGCCGGCGCGCTGGCTGATGTGCTCGAGGTCTTCAAGAAATACGGTATCAATCTGACAAATATAGAATCCAGGCCGAGCAAAAAAAGACAGTGGGAGTATTATTTCTTTATGGATTTCCTCGGACACAGAACCCAGGAGCGGGTACAAAAAGGTCTGGATGCGGCCCGCGAGCACTGCCTGCAATTATCGATATTAGGAAGTTTTCCCAGGGCAATAGAATTGCTTTGATGGTGTAAACCGTCTTTAGATTTAGATTACGTTTTATAGCTTGTAACTTATTATTTAGGAGAGTATTGTGAGTTTTATGAGAAAACCATTTGTAGCCGGTAATTGGAAAATGAACACGAACAGTCACGCCAGCGCAGAGCTGGTCAAGGCCATTGCCTCCAAGGCCCCTGCGATTGCCGAGGGCAGCGTTCATGTAGCGGTCTTTCCGCCTTTTGTATATCTGCAGAATGTGGTTAAGGCTATTAACAGTTCGGGCATCGCCGTCGGCGCCCAGGATATTTATTACGAGAAAGAAGGCGCTTTCACCGGCGAGATAAGCGCATTAATGCTGAAAGACATCGGCTGCACTTACGCCTTGTGCGGCCATTCGGAACGCAGGCACGTCATCGGCGAGACAGACGAGTTGATAAACAAGAAAGTTACCGCTACCATCATGAGCGGGCTTTTGCCTATACTCTGTGTCGGAGAGCTGCGTGAAGAGCGCGAAGCATCCAAGACAGAAGAGGTCGTGACCCGGCAGATAAGGAAGGGACTGGCCGGCCTAAGCGCCGAGAAGGTCTCCGCGATAACCATCGCTTATGAGCCGGTTTGGGCCATCGGAACAGGCCTGACAGCAACGCCGCAGCAGGCCCAGGAGGTGCACGTCCTAATAAGAAAACTGCTTGAGCAGATGTATGACGCCAAATTAGCTGAAGAGACCCGTATTCTCTACGGCGGCTCGGCAAAACCGAGCAACGCTGCCGAATTGATGGGGCAGAAGGATATAGACGGCCTGTTGGTCGGCGGAGCAAGCTTAAAGGCAGATGATTTCGCCGCGATGATTCAGTCGGCGGTATAATTCGTAATTAGCGTATAGCGTTTAGTCTTTCCTGTTTGCTATTTGTAAAAAGGGAAATAAATATGACAGTTCTTCCAATGTTGGCAGTGAATTTTTTTATGAGTTTTGTCGCGGTCGTCTTTGTTATTTGCGCGGTGGTGCTGATGTTACTCATTTTGATTCAGAAGGGCCGGGGCGGCGGGCTGGGCGCTGCGTTCGGCGGCGGGCTGGCAAGCGGAATCTTGGGCTCCAAGACCGGCGACTTTTTGACATGGGTTACCATAGCGCTTGTGGGCGTGTTTCTGACACTCGCGGTTGTTATGGCCAAATACTACAAACCAAGTATCAGTGATTTCGGCGCTAACCAACTCCAATCGACTCAGCAAGAGGAACCTGCCCCCGCGTCTCCTGACGCGAGTCAGGGCGGCGGGCCGCAAAATCCGAAGCAGTCATCCGCTCCAGACCAGGCCGGCAGCGAAAACGCTGACGTGAACCTGCTCGGCGAGTAACCTCGTCGCGCAAAAAAGTTCGCAATACGAATTGAAAGTGCATCGGTATGATAAATAGTATGACC
Source organism: Phycisphaerae bacterium (assembly GCA_028714255.1). Lineage (GTDB taxonomy): Bacteria > Planctomycetota > Phycisphaerae > Sedimentisphaerales > Anaerobacaceae > CAIYOL01. The sequence goes on from JAQTMR010000002.1 coordinate 24,450, forward strand.
GGATTTGGTGAGTCGCAGGGCGAGATTAACGGCGTAACTTACATTGTGGAAATAAAAACCGTCAACAACCGTTATCTGAAAACTTCCGTAAGACTGCCGGAGGCAACAGCGTTTCTCGAAGAAGATATCGACGGGCTTCTGCGGAAAAACCTTTCGCGCGGAATGGTAAACTGTTCGCTCCACCTGAAAAACGCACCGGCAAATGCGCTCTTTGATATCGACGAGACCGCTTTGCGGGCGTATATAGAAAAATTGAGCCGGTTCGCCTCTTCAGCCAACACCAACTGCTCCCTCGATATAGCCGGGCTGCTGACTCTTCCCGGTATTGTTCAGCCGGCGTTGCCGGACGAAGAAAAAGCCGGGCAAATAAAAAAGACGGTCTTAAGTATTACGAAAAAGGCAATAGACCGGCTCAAACAGATGCGGGCCGCAGAAGGCGCCAACCTGGAGGCCGACATGAACAACCACTGCGAAGCCATAAAACAGGCACTCGAACAAATACGTGCCCGCAGCGGAACTGTTATTCAGGAATATCAGAGGAAGCTGAAAAAAAGGGTTAACGAGCTTCTGGCGGACGCAAAACTTAAACTGAACGAAGAGACTCTCGCCAGAGAGGTAGCCATCTTCGCCGACAGGTCGGATATCTCCGAGGAGATTGCCCGGCTGGATTCGCACCTGCAGCAGTTTGCCGAGTGCTGCCGGACAGATGCCCAGGCCGGACGCAGGCTGGACTTCATCAGCCAGGAAATGCTCCGAGAGGCCAACACCATTGCAAGCAAGGCATATGATACCGAGGTTGTCCGCTGTGTGGTCGATATAAAGTGTCTGGTGGACCGGATTAAAGAACAAGTTCAGAATGTAGAGTGACGGAAAGACTCCATTAAAAAGATATTGCGGGAGAGAGCAAGCTTTTTTCCGCGTCTGTGAACCCATAAAAAGCAATCTTTATATTAGTCAAATGGCAACTAAAAACTCGGAATCAAAAGAGAAAAGCAACAAAGGCAAAGTGGTGATAGTGAGCGGCCCATCCGGCGTGGGCAAAAGCACGATTTGCAAAGAGGTGATTAAGCGGTTAAATAACGCTCACCTCAGCGTTTCAGTCACCACCAGGCCCAAAAGCGAAAATGAAGTTGATGGCAAAGACTATTGGTTTATAACAGAAGAGCAGTTCCGCAAGCGAATCAACGAAGGTTCGCTGCTCGAATATGCGGAAGTATTCGGCAATCTGTATGGAACGCCGAAGGACAAAACCGAAGAAGCGCTGCGGGCCGGCGAAACCATCATTTTAGAAATCGACGTTCAGGGCGCCAAGCAGATAAAAATAAGATATCCGGCTGCGGTAATGATTTTTATTTTACCACCAACACAGAAGGAATTGGCCGAGCGTATGAACCTGCGAGGCAGAGAAGACGCCAAAGCGGCCGAAGAAAGATTGAACGGGGCAAGCATTGAAGTCGCTGCCGCCTGGCAATACTATGAACATATGGTTATAAACGATGATTTGGAACAAGCGGTAAAAGAGGTTGTTCAAATCATAAAATAAAGCATTGGAGAAAAAGAATGATAGAAGATTTGAAGAGTACAGAAATAATCAACAAGGTCGGCGGTAAATACAAACTAACGGCGCTGATTCAAAAACGGCTGGAGGAATTGCTGGAGGGCGGCAGACCGCTTATCGAGGACGCCAAAGGCAAGACGCAGCTGGAAATCGTCGTTCAGGAAATCCTGCAGGACAAGATTGCCATTGACCCCGGAACCGACGATACTAACAAGCTAAAAGATTAACCGGGCCGGCAATGGATAAAATGGGACTTAATATCCTGTTGGGTGTCACCGGCGGAGTCGCCGCATATAAGGCGGTCGATTTGGCAAGCAAGCTAACCGCCGGCGGCGCAAAGGTCAATACGGTAATGACAGATAGCGCCTGCCAGCTTATCTGCCCCAAAAGCTTCGAAGCGGTAACGGGACAGCCGGTTTATACCTCGCTATGGGGCGCAAGCGAAGAATACCAAATAGGCCATGTGAACCTGGCCGACTGGGCGGATGTCGTTGTCGTCGCACCGGCAACGGCGAATATCATAGGTAAAATTGCAAACGGCATTTGTGATGACTTGCTTAGCACAACCCTTTGTGTCTGCTGGCCGTTGATTAAATTGGGCAAGGCGATTCTGGCGCCAGCGATGAACAACAATATGTGGAACAATCCCGCTGTGCAGCGCAATATCGAAACGATAAAAGAAATGGGCTTTCAGTTAATAGGCCCTGTTGAAGGTCGGCTTGCCTGCGGCACAGAAGGCATCGGAAGAATGGCCGAATCGCAGGATATTCTAAAAGCGATTGCAAATATCGCCTCGAAAATTAAACACAAAAAAAGATAAACCCTTCGGTAAAATGCATTTTCTAATAACAGCAGGCGGAACACGCGAATATATCGACACAGTCCGCTTCATTTCCAATGCGAGCAGCGGCAAAATGGGCTACGCCCTTGCGGCAGCAGCAATCAAAGCCGGCCACAAAGCCACACTCATCAGCGCTTCGGATTTGCAGCCGCCGGTGGGAGCAAATTTCATCGGAGTTGACAGCACAGGCGAAATGTTCACCGTCGTGAAAAAACGCTTCCCAAAATGCGATTGTCTGATTATGGTAGCGGCGGTTTCGGATTATACGCCCGTTAAAAAATCGAAAACAAAAATTAAAAAAACAAAAAAGAACTTAACTATAAGATTAAAGCCAACAGTTGATATTCTTGCCTGGGCCGGCAAACATAAAAACGAGCGACGAGCCACAAGCGACGGGCCACGACTTGTCGTCGGCTTCGCCCTCGAAGATAAAGCCGTCCGAGCCGGCGCCGAGAAGAAATTAAAAGAAAAGAACCTTGATGTAATAATCGCCAACACCCCTGCTGAAATCGGCTCTGACAGCGCTGCCGTTCAAATAAAAATGCCCGGCCGGAAATGGCTCAAACTGCCGCGCGCAGCCAAAACCCAAATCGCCAAAAAAATCATCGAACTGCTGGCCTGTTAATCTTTTATTCCGAGGTCGTCTTTTGTGAGGATGCTCTCGAATTCATAGCCTGCGTCTGCTATATTTTCGCCTGCGCCTTGTTTGCGGTCGATTACGCAAACTATTTTTTTGACCTTCGCGCCGGCTTCGGCAATAACCTTGGCCGCTTCGAGTACCTGCCCGCCGGTGGTGGCAATATCCTCGACAAGCAGAACTACATCGCCTTTTTTTAATACGCCTTCGATTAGTTTTCCCGTGCCGTAACCTTTTTTGCTGTTGCGGACGATTATCCAGTTCTTATTCGTCTGCATCGCCGTTGCCGCCGCCAAAGCAACGCCGCCCAGTTCGGCACCGGCTATCAGGGTAACATCGCTTGTTACATATTTCGCGAATTCCTCGCCGAGGGCTTTTAGAATGTCCGGGCAGGTCTCGAAAAGGTATTTATCGAGATAATATTTGCTTTTCTTTCCGCTGCGAAGGGGAAAATCCCCTTCGAGATACGCTGTTTCCTTGATACGTTTTATTAACTCGTCACGATTCATATTTTGACCCTAAAGATAACGCATTATAATTTTGAATTCCCTCGTAAGCAAGTATTCTTTGAATCCTGCCTGGATAATGTTACATTATCCTGCGCAAGAAAAAGGTGAAACCTATGGATGTGAAATCTATGCCCGCCACAGAGGGTATAAAATACGCAGGGTCAAAGCTTAAGCTCCTGCCTTACATACTCCAGATGATACAAAAAACAGATGCCGAGACCATTCTGGACGGATTCTCGGGAACGACGCGCGTTTCGCAGGCCCTTGCAAAAACCGGCTATCAGGTTTTTTCCAACGATATCGCGGCCTGGTCCGAAGTGCTCGCAACTTGTTATCTGTTAAATAAAAAAACTCCAGCCGAGTATCAGGGGCTTATCGCTCATCTTAATTCCGTAAAACCAATCGATGGCTGGTTCACGGAACACTACGGCGGAAAACCAAACAAGGGACGTGCTGCACAAACGGATGGACTTAAAAAACCCTGGCAGATTCACAACACAAGAAAGCTCGACGCAATCAGAGAGGAAATCGACAAACTGTCCCTGCCAGCCGTCGATAAAGCTGTGGCGCTTACCAGCCTGATTCTTGCTCTCGACGAAGTTGATAGCACGCTCGGACATTTTGTCTCATATCTGCAGGATTGGTCGCCTCGCTCTTATAAAGAGCTTGTTCTCAAAGTGCCCCGCGTGTTTATAAATGAAAAGGTGCACAAAGTCTTTCGGCGGGATGTGTTCGACCTTGCCGGCGACGTTTCCGCAGACCTTGCATACTTCGACCCGCCCTACGGCTCCAACAACGAAAAGATGCCGCCCTCACGCGTAAGGTATGCTTCGTATTATCACTTGTGGACTACGATATGCCTTAACGATAAGCCGAAATTATTCGGCAAAGCAAAACGACGCGAAGATACGTCGGACGTGGTCGCAGGTTCGGTGTTCGAGGAATTCCGCAGAAACGGCGATGGAAAACTTATAGCCGTCGAAGCTATCGAGCGCTTAATCAAAGCTGCGAACGCCCGATGGATTCTGCTGTCGTATAGCTCCGGCGGACGCGCAACCGCCGAGGAATTAAACGAGGTGCTTACCAATTCCGGCAGGATTCTGGACTTCGTGGAAGTGGATTATAAAAAGAACGTGATGGCTGAAATGAAATGGACAAACCAATGGTTGCGCGATTCGGCGCAGCCTCACCGGGAATTTCTTTTCCTGATTGAAAAAAAGTAACCGGTTAGCAATTACACCTTAAGGTCAACTTTCCGGTTTAGCCCTGCTCGGTACTTTCGGATTACTGGAGCAACGACTTCTTTTACAAACCCATCGACCTGCTGCGGCGCCCTGCCGACATAATCTTTCGGATTCAGTACCTTTTTGAAATCCACCTTCGCAAAAGCGGGGTCGCCTTTGAGCCGGCCTATTAAATCATTAGGCCTGCCGAACTTTTTGACCTGCTCGGAGGCCTCGTGCGAATGGACTCTTATTCTTTCGTGAACCTTCTGCCTGTCGCCGCCCGCTTTGACCACAGCCATTAAGATATTTTCGGTGGCCATAAAGGGAAGCTCCGCAGCGACGTGCGCCGCTATAACCTTCGGATAAACGACAAGACCATCTAATACATTAGTCAAAATTTCGAGAATGCCATCAACGGCCAGAAATGTCTCTGGAATAACAACCCTTCTGTTGGCAGAATCGTCGAGCGTCCTTTCGAGCCACTGCTCCGAAGCGGTCATCTGCGGACTGGAGGCAAGACTCAATACTAATCTGCTAAGGGCCGTTACCCTTTCGCAGCGCATCGGATTTCTCTTATAAGCCATCGCCGAGGAACCGACCTGAGATTTTTCAAATGGCTCTTCAATCTCTTTCAGGTTCGCCAGCAGCCGAAGGTCGTTGCATAATTTATGTGCCGATTGTGCTATTGACGCCAGTGAGTTTACAACAAGCGAATCAACCTTTCGCAGATAGGTTTGGCCGGTAACGGCGCAGGTTGTTTTGAAACCGAAAGCGGCGGCAACCATTTTGTCCAGACGCTGGACCTTTTTCTGGTTACCGTCGAACAACGCTAAAAAAGACGCCTGTGTCCCCGTGGTGCCCTTGATTCCCCTAAACGGCAGCTTGTCTAATCGATGCTCGATTTCTTCGAGGTCCATCGCAAATTCATAACACCACATCGTCGCGCGTTTGCCTACCGTAGTCAGTTGTGCCGGCTGATAGTGTGTAAAACCGAGGCTCGGCAGCGCGCGGTATTTTTTGGCGAATTTAGCCAACAGGTTAATTACGGCTGCGAGCTTGCCCGCGGTGATTCGCAGGCCATCTCGAATGATAATCAAATCGGCGTTGTCGGTGATGTCGCAGCTTGTCGCACCAAGGTGGATTATCGGCGCAGCCTTCGGCGCAGCTTCGCCGAACGTGTGAATATGGGCCATAACATCGTGGCGAAATTTCTTCTCATAACCGGCCGCCTTGTTGAAATTGATATCGTCAAGATGACGGGCCATTTCGCTGATTTGCACCTGGCTGATTTTCAGCCCGAGTTTTCTTTGTGCTTTTGCAAGTTCCAGCCAAAGCCGACGCCAAGTGATGAATTTTTTCTGCGGCCCGAATAACTCGGCCATTTCCTTCGACGCGTTTCTCTCGACCAGCGGACTTGTGTAGATGGTTTTATTGTCTGCCATTTTTTGCTCCCTGCACGGATTAACTTAGCACGGGTTAATACTGTTTATAATTCATTATCATCGTTTCTGAGCATCCAACAGCATATTATGATTTCAGGCGTTTATCAATACTTTTGTTGCCTGCCGGCCTGATAAGACCCCAGCCCGTTGATACTTTTACCGATTTTTGTTATGATAGATTTGGCCGATAAACCAAGCAGTCATTTTTGAGCAAGACCCTATGAAACCCAAAGCTGTTATAGTCTGGCTTTTATTTTCCCTCGGCGGCATCGCCGGCGCAGCAAACTCTAACTCCTACGAGTCGGGAATTTGTATATTCGCCCTGCACAATTACAAGCTCGCCCCGCACGTCGAAAGGGCCATCGTCTTCGGCGTCTCAAGAATACTCGATACGTACAAAGACACCTTCGGCTTTTCTTTCCCCGATAATTTCAAGATGAAAGTTGTTATTTTCGGCGACGAAGATGATTTCCTGAAATATCAAAAAAAGCAGCTTGGCCTGGTTATTTCCGAGACAGGATATTGCTCCGGCAGACATCTCGAAACAGTCGTCCTGCAGAGAAAAAACACAAAGAAAACAGAAGACGCAAAGGAAATGGTCGCGGTAGTCTTCCACGAAGCAAACCATCTCATATTGATGCACTGTGTCCCCCGCTGTCCAATGTGGGCCAACGAAGGTCTCTCCGAATACTTCGAAGGCCTGAACGTATTCGGGGAAAATCGCCGCGTTTATCTCGAGGAGAGTCGCAGTAAATGGTGCAAATACTGGGTCAAAAAAGGCTTTCCGATAGAGCTCGACAAATATCTCAGCCTAAGCTACGACGACTGGATGAAGTTTAGAAATAAAGATGGTAACGCCGCGTACACCATCGGCTATTCCCTCGTATATTTTATGATGTCACGCAGCGACACCGAAGGAATCCTAAAAGAACTTCTATGGGGATTCAAAAGAACCGGCGATGACACCGATTCGATAAAAATCATTAACGAGCATTACCCCGGCGGCCTGGAAAAACTCGAGAGGAACTGGCGGGAATGGATACCAAAAGCCCGGTCATATCGGCCGCTTCGCGCCCTTAGAGAAGAAGCTGAAAAAGCAAAAGAGGATTCCCCTGTCGAGGAACCTAACGAAAATTAAATTTGGCAGAAAGTTCCGCCTAAATCAACAGGAACGCTTTTCATCGGTGCCGATTTAATGATACCCAGCTCCGGGATATAATATATTAAGTGCAAGTGTATGAATAGGGTCAAAGACAGGACTAAAAACCTGCCAGGCAATAATCAATCCCATTATTCTATACGCCGGCTGATACAGAAGGGCTTCATAACGTCCCGCAGCACGGTCGCTCAGGAAAAATAGCAGTATATTACTTCCATCAAGAGGCGGCAGTGGAATCAGATTAAAAACCAACAAAATCAGATTCAGCGAAAAAAGGATACTTACAACTACCGCCGCAGAGTTCGCCAACCCTAAAACGCCTGCTTCGGTAACCTTAGTGAAAGTGCTTGCTTCGGGAGGATGGAAAAAACCCAAAAGCATCCCGCCCCGAATTATCAGAGCCGCCAATAAGACAAGAACCAAATTTGCCGCCGGGCCGGCCAGGGACATCAATGCCGCCCTTTTCCTGTTGTTCATCGCCCAGTATGGGTCAAATGGCGCACTGGCCCAGCCTATCATCCAGCCGGAAAGCAAAAACGAAACTATAGGAACAACTACCATACCAAAAGGGCTTCTTCTGATATGCGGCACGGGGTCTAAAGTGACCAGGCCGTGATGGTGTGCGGTAGGGTCGCCCAGCTTTACAGCGGCGAATCCGTGGCACGCTTCGTGAAAAGTCACGGAAACTATAAAAACCACATACCATATCATTCCAAGGGCAACATAATCCATCGCTTACCATCCGCCCGGCTGGAGTATATCGCTGACTGTCTCGTTCCACCACTTCGGGTCCCTGAAATATTGTTTCTGCATCATCGCCGCAACGACTCCGTCACCCACCGCCGTGGCCAGCTGCATCGCCGCTCCGACCCGACAGTCACCTGCCGCGAATACGCCGGGCACCTTCGTGCGAAGATACGCGCAGTCGCACTTGATGAATCCTTTCTCGGTCAGCTCCACGAAGCCTTTCAAAAAGCCGGTGTTCGGCACCATACCCACAAATATAAATACACCGTCACAGGGATAACTTTCTTCTTCGCCGGTCTTCACATTTTTGAGTTTGGCCGACTGGACCTTTCCTTCGCCTTCTATGGCTGTTGCAACGGTGCTGTATTTTATAATCAAATTGGAATTCGGCTCGTTTGTCTTTGCCAAAAGCTCTTCCTGTAAAACTTTGGTCGCCCTGAACTCGTCCCTGCGGTGTATCAATGTCACCTTGTCGGCGAATTTGGTCAGATGCAGTGTTTCCTCCAGCGAGGTGTTGCCCCCGCCGACGGCGACGATTTGTTTGCCCTTGAAAAACGGCGCATCACAGGTTCCGCAATAACTGACGCCTGCGCCGGCGTTGCGGAATTCCTCTTCGCCGGGGACGCCGAGCCTGCGATAATCGCTGCCCGGAGCCAGAATAACGGCCCTTGCGGTATATTTGTCCTCATCACAGCAAATCTCGATTTTGCCGTCCGGTAGTTTCTTCAAAGAGGTAACTTCGCTGCTGGTTTTTATTTCCGCCCCGAAGCTCTCGGCTTGTTTCTGCATCCGCTCAATCAGGCCCGGGCCGTCTATCCGCTCAATGCCGGGGTAATTTTCTATCCTGTCCGTGGTATTGATTTGCCCGCCGGGCATAAGTTTTTCGAGCACAAGAGTTTTCAATCTGTCACGAGACGCGTAAAGTGCCGCCCCCAGCCCGGCCGGGCCCGCGCCGATTATAATACAATCATAAGACTCCGACATAACAAACACCCCTTAGAATTCAGTTGTCAATTTATCACGCAATCAAATGCGATTTGCAAACAATGTTATTTACTATCTTCCTGCGGCTGCTCTCCCTCCGACATCTCACCCTCCTGCTGCAAGGCTCCTCTTGCGGAACTTTGTAAAATATAACTGCCCTGTTCGGGAAATTCTTTTAATAAGTTTTCTGTGCTGGTGCGTTCGAGGATATATATGTTTTCATGCCGGAGCAATATTCTCAAAACCTGCATTTGACCGTCAAGATACACCTGCTCGGAAAAACCCCGCCCGTCCAGAAGCTCTATACTGAAGACATGGGCCGGCTCTTCTCCGGCGACATCGATTCCGCCGCTTTGATTTTGTGAATCAAAAGAATTCGGCGTTTCGGCCCGGCGAATACACGCCGGTATAATCTCGCCATCGGCCTCGATTATATCCACAAGGATTTCTTTTAGGTCGCTATCGAGCATTTGGCTGAAAATAAACTCGCTCAAAACATCCGGCATCGCGGCAGGGCCGATTTGGTAATTTTTTTCTTCGACCCGCCGGCTGAATTGCTTAACGGTCATAATTCCATCTTTGCCGACTATCTCCGTACCGCCTCTGCCGCCCGGCCGGCTGGTCCTGCCCCGCCAGATAAATTCGCTGAAGCTGTTATCGCTTTGAAAAAATGCCGCCTGTTCCTGCCCGTACCGCCCGCCAATATAGTAAAAACTTCCCGCCGTTATATTCAATTGAGCTTCCGGCTCCACATCGGCTTGCGGCTTTTCCGCCAAACGGGAATCCATCACTTCCATCGCAAATCCGATGGTGCTTTCCTTCTCATCTTTAATCAGAAAAAAGATTTCCCGGCCGTCGCCTTGCGGGCTTTTCGCAGAAAGGTCACTATCCGCAAAACGGGGGCTCAAAAAACTTTCAAGCCCCTTGTTTTTAATTTCCGAGACTATTTTGCCGCCGGCCTCGAGCATCCGGTTATCCGTGAATTCTAAACCGCCGGCAACAGCCTTGAAAATCTCCTCCGCCATGCCGGCATCGCCCACAGCCTGATGCACCTCAATATCAAGCCGACGGTTGTTCGGCAACTGTACGACACCGACAAACGTGTGGAACTGCGTTTTTGATTTTTCTATACGCGCCCAATCAATCGCCGGAACACCCCTGCCTTGCGAACCTTCCGCAGCCCCGCCTGTTTCGATTCGGCCTGTTTCGGCAACAGTGCCGCCAACTTCAGAAGCCTTTTCCTCGAACAGCACTTCCGGGGCAGCCTTTTCGGCCGCCAGCAAATACCGGCAGGAAACCAGGGTGGTTATACTGCTGGAACCCGAGGCTAAAAAACTGCCCAAAGCGAAGGAGCTTTGCTCGTATTTCCATTGCTTCTCGGTTTGCCAGCCATTTCCCATCGGCATACAAACCGATAAGCCCGCAAACTCCAGTTTTATCGGGCCAGAGAGCACAATGGCAGACTTCCAGAGGACTACGAAGCGTGCTATCAGCAGGGCTGCGATAAAAAGGCCAAAAAATGCTGCTTTATTTGCCCAATATGTTTTCTTTTTATAAGTTCCGTTCATAAATAAAGCGAAAATTTCATTACTAACACTAATTTCGGAAAAGCATATCCGCCTAGGGCAGATTTTGCAACTACGTATTGCCTATCAGCTCTTTATTCACCTGCCGGCGTATTAAAAACAGATAGACTCACCGCAAAACAGCAAATTTAGGCCCTGTTCTCATAAAATTACAGGTATTATGAATTTTGCCTAAAATTAATTTTGTTTATTGCCGATTTACATATATGCTTTACGAAGGGAGCCACAGTTCGATATGGTCCTTGGGATTCTAAAAAAGCCCCTGTTTAAGTACAGAGTCAAGTTCTTGAAACACCGTGATAGGGGGGCGGACATGAATGATGTTGCAATGTTAAGCCGAGCCCAGCCAAGGGAGATTCTACGGGCTGCAATCGATAAAAAAACGCCCGCTATTTTGTCTTTCCTGTCAAAGGGCAAATGGCACGTTGCCAAGGTGTTGCTAACCAGCCTCGGGGCGGACAATCTGGATATTCAGGTCTCTCCGAGGAAAATGAGGCCCATTTTGCAAAAAGCCTGCCAATTGTCGGCCCCAAAACCGTCGCCGATAAATATCCGTGTTCATCAGCCGGTCGGAATATCGCTGAAGTATGGATACGGCAAATTTATTTTCGAGACGACCGTGGTGGCTATCCAGCCTCCATTAGAGCCGACAGACGGCGGTTTAACTCTGCCAACAATAGCTCTCAAGGTGCCGGACCGAATCGAGTTTGTACAGAGGAGAAGCTATTTCCGTGTTGACGTACCCGGTTCTCTAAAGGTAAACGTGATGCTGTGGCATCGCAGCTATAAAGATGAAACGTCCGAAACACAAAAGGCAGGGACGCAAACTCCAGGCCCTCTTCGAATGCCTACTGAATGCTATTGGCAGGGCAAGCTAACCGACATCTCCGCCGGAGGCGTGCAGATTATAATAGACGCCTCGCGAAAACCGGACTTCGAAAGGGGACAGCTTATCGGGCTGCGATTTACACCTATGCCGTATGAAACACCGTTGATGTTCAATGCCCAGATTAGGAGCGTCCTGCCGACAGCAGACCATAAAAGTATCTGTCTCGGCCTGCGAATCATCGGTCTGGAAGCAAGTCCTGAAGGCAGACAGGTTTTGCAAAGGCTATGCAATGTTGCTGAGCATTATTATCAGATAAATCAGTGCAGCGTCAAACAGCAGGACTTCCAAATGATAGGTTCTCTCCGCTAAAGATTTGCGCCGAAATCGTAGCGGCCCACCCGCCGGCTAATCATCGTCTTCCTGTTCAGCCGTTTGGTCGTGATTGATAGACGCCACAGCCGGCAATTCACCTGACAAGGCAAAATCACTTTTCCTGTGGATTATTTTATAATAAAACCATTTCGAAAATCCGCTTGCCGCGAAACCGCAGAAAATCAGCACCAACGCCACCTGCCTGCTCCAGATAACAAGGGCCAGGAACAACACCGCTCTTATAAGATGCGCGAAAGGTTTTTTGCCCTTTATATATTGATTCAGGATATGCGGATACCGAATCCTGCTGACCATTAAAACCGCCACCCCCAGAACCATTATCGGCAGGCCGTACATAACAATGTCTTCGCAGATAAGATAAAGCCGTGAACTCCCCGCCGAAAGCTCCAGCAGTGTTTCCTGATGAAATATTACCAAACTCACTACAACTCCCGCGGCTGCCGGAGTAGGCAGGCCCATAAAACTCATATGGGCGGATTCGTCTTCCTCGTTCTCCACGTTGAACCTGGCCAGGCGAATGGCTGCGCAGCTTATATACGTCGCCGCCGCCAGCCAAACGAAACGCTCCGCAAAACTTACAAAAGCTGTACTCTGCCCGGCAAAACTGTCTAATTTGTACTCGAAAAGTTTGAGCATCAAAAATGCCGGCGCAACCCCGAAGCTTATTATATCACACAGGCTGTCAAGCTGACCGCCGAAGCTGGATGTGTTCTTGCTCATTCGCGCCAAGCGCCCGTCCAGAACATCGGCAATCATCGCCAGAAGAATCATATAGCCGGACATAGCAAAATACGGCAGGCTAAGTCTGTGATACGAAAAATGGTTAATCCCTGCGACGGCGCCTTTGCTGGCAAAAACAATCGCCGCAAAACCGCATACTCCGTTTAGAATCGTTACCAGCGACGGCAGGATGGTGATGTACTTCAATCTTTGCCTTCGCACACGCCTAAGCAAACTTTCTCTGGCAGCCTGCGTTTTTAATCTGGTCATAATTCGTACCTCACAAGCGGCGTCAGCCCGGCCTTGACCTTATCGCCTATTTGAACCAGGCATTTTACATTTGCCCGGGCAGGCACATACAGCTCCGTTCTCGAGCCGAATTTTATCATACCGAACTTCTCGCCGCTGCTCAATTCCTGGCCCTCTTTCGCGGCACATACGATTCGCCGGGCAATCGCTCCGCTGATTTGCCGGACAATCAGCTTGTCTTCGGGACTATCGGTCCTGGTTACATAAAGGGCATTGGACTCATTAACACGCCCCGATTCCGGGTTCATCGCGTTCTCGTACCGGCCTTTCTTGTAATGGATTCGCTCAACTTTCACATTACACGGTGCGCGATTTATATGCACATTAAAAATGCTCAAAAATATCCCTATTTTAAGCACAGACGTGCCGAGAAAATCATTTTCTTCGATAACTTCGATGTCGGTTACCCCGCCGTCAGCAGGTGACAGCAGCAGGTTCTTATCAGCAGGACAAAGTCTGTAAGGGTCACGAAAAAACGACAAACCCCATATCAGGACAATAGTCAGAATAACTTCTATCGAAATGACCGCCCAGATGCTCAAGTACAAAACGCCCGCAACCATACAAACAACCATCGCCCCAAGCACCAACGCCGGAAAAACCGCCACCTCCGGCCAGCCGTATTTAGTCAGCGAAAATCTCATACGCAATCATCATAATCGCCGGCCTTGAGGCAATCAACAAAAAAGCCGACCCTATGATTTCGCTTCCGACGAACCCTGCCGCGGCATCGCAATCGTTCCCGTTCTGGCCACGTTCTTTATGCCGTAAGGCTTGCAAAGGTCGATAAACGCCTCTATCTTGCTTTCAGGCCCGCAGACCTCAACCATAAGCTGCCTGGTCCCGATATCAACCACTTTGGCCTTGAACATCTCTATCAAGGATAAAATCTCCGGCCGTTTCTCAGGCGGAGCGGAAATCGTTACAAGCATCAGGTCACGCGCAACCATCGGCTGGCCGGCAAAATCCTGAACCTTAACAACAGGAACAATCTTCGCCAACTGCTTGCGAACCTGCTCGACTACCCTGTCATCACCGACAACAACTATCGTCATTCGGCTAAGCTTCGGGTCTTCCGTTCGGCCGACAACCAGAGAATCAATATTGAACGCTCGGGCCGCGAACATACCTGCAACGTGCGCCAGAACGCCGGGTTTATTTTCAACTAATGCACTTATTATATGTTTCATATCTCACACCTTATCTTCCGTAACCCGTGACCCGAGCGACGGGCCACGAGCAACGAATTTTATGCCATGCTTTCCAGTATATCAAGTCCGTCCATCTCATTTATATTTTTGCCCGCAGGGACCATCGGCCAAACATTCTCTTCCCGCTCGACCCTGAAGTCAACCACGCAGGGCTTCTTTTCTCCCAGCATCTTCTTTATCGCCCCGGCAACATCGGCCTTTTTATCGACGGTAATCCCGACCGCGCCGAGCGCCTCGGCTACCGTCGCGTAATCAGGGTTGGACAGGTAGCTCTTGGAGTAACGCCTGCCGTAGAAAAGCTGCTGCCACTGCCGAACCATTCCCATGTACCCGTTGTTCAAAATGCAAACCTTTATCGGCAGCTTATTCTCGACCGCCGTTGAGAGCTCCGTCATCGTCATATTAAAACTATGGTCGCCGTCAATATCAATAACTATCGCATCGGGCCTGGCCACCTGCGCGCCAACAGCAGCAGGCAAACCGAAACCCATTGTCCCCAGCCCGCCCGAGCTTATGAAATGCCGCGGGCCGTGGAATTTGAAAAATTGAGCAGCCCACATCTGGTTCTGCCCGACGCCAGTGGTCACGATCGCCCTGCCTTCGGTCTGGCGACACAATTCCTCGATAACATACTGAGGCTTAATCGTCGATGCCTTCCTGTCATAACTAAACGGAAATTTCTTCTTCCACTCGGCTATTTTCTTGAACCACTCGGCCCTCTCACGATGCTCGACTTCTTTGAGTAGTTCAGTCAGTATATGCTTCGCGTCGCCGACAACAGGAATATCGACTTTAACATTCTTCGATATGCTCGTCGGGTCGATATCAATATGTATTATTTTCGCGTTCGGAGCAAAGCCTTTGACCTTGCCCGTAACCCTGTCGTCGAAACGAGCGCCTATCGCTATCAACAGGTCGCATTCCTGAACTGCGTAATTAGCGTAAGCCGAACCGTGCATCCCGAGCATATCCAATGACTCGGGGTCGTTCTGGTCGAAACTGCCCAGCCCCAAAAGCGTCATCGTTACAGGCAGATGCGCTTTCTGCGCCAACGCCCTTAACTCTTCGCTCGCATTAGCAATGACAACTCCGCCGCCGACATAAAGCACCGGCCGTTCCGATTTATTTATCGCCGCTGCCGCTGCCGATATCTGCCTCGCGTGACCTTTTGTCGAAACCTTATAGCCCGGCAAATTCATCTCGTTTCGCCCGTCCGTCTGGCACTTGGCAACCTGAACATCAACCGGTATATCGACAAGCACCGGCCCGGGCCGTGACGTCGAAGCGATATGAAACGCCTCTCGAATTACACGCGCCAGGTCCTTAACATCCTTAACAATGCAGTTGTATTTCGTAACAGGCCGCGTAATGCCGGTAGTGTCTGCCTCTTGAAACGCGTCATTGCCGATAAGGTCCGTGCGAACCTGTCCCGTAAGAGCGACTAACGGAACAGAATCCATCATCGCCGTCGCAAGACCGGTAACAAGATTGCACGCGCCCGGCCCGCTGGTCGCGATAACAACGCCGACCTTACCGCTCGCACGCGCGTATGCGTCAGCCATGTGACAGCCGCCCTGCTCGTGACGCGGAATAATAAAATTTATCGGCGCATCATATAATCTGTCGAACAAAGGCAGCACCACGCCGCCCGGATAGCCGAACACCGTATCAGCGCCCTGTTCGATGAGCGTATCGACGATTATCTGGGCGCCTGTTTTTGTCTCATCTGATTTCTTTGCCATTATATTTCTCCAATTTTCAGAATCTATCTCGTCGAACAGTGGAAGTACCGCCGCACCGGTATAACCGAAGATTGTATCGACCCCAAGCTCCAGCAAAGTGCGAACGATAATTTGCGCACCGGTAAGATACTCGATAGTTGGTTGGTTCCGGGCGGACGCGCCCGAAGAAACGACGTGAGAACACATTGTCTGATACTCCTGATAAACATACCGTTATTCCAGCCGTGCACAGTTTTGCGGGCATTTCCCAATTGGCCGCCGTCGCCATACGCAGGCTAAGCTGCCAAATCAGGCTTTTACGCCCTTTCTGTAACACTGTAATCGCCCCTAATGGGCGTTTCAGGCTCGTGTTTGCATGTTTTTCACACAAACACGCCCAAATTATACAAAGAAAATCAATCCCTGTCAATTATTTTTCGACTTTTCCCGCCCCCGCCAATAACTCTTTTTACCCTTTTAAACGACCCCCCCCTTGCCCAATCCAAAAGCCTGCCGGTTTATCCGGCGGGTTTATTTCTTTTGTCATTCCTGCGCAAGCAGGAATCCAGAACCGTTTAGCCGTCGCCGCCTCGGCGACGCTGGTTAGCCCTGCCATCACCATGGCAGGGTTTGCTTGCCCCGTGAGATGCGCAGCTATCTCATCGGGGTCATTGCGAATCCGCCGCAGGCGGATGCGGCAATCTCAAAATCGGTTAGCCCACATCTTTATGTTGTGGGTTTACTTGTACTGCCCTCTGTCTTTATTCTTTGTTCTGCATATTGTGCCAGAAGCGATTCAAAACACTGCCAAAGCTCTTGCCGTTCTTTTGCTGTCAATTGGCATTGTAAAGCAAGCAATATTTCCCCAAGCGCCTCTTTCGTTGAATCCAATTCTTTGGTAGAGGGAAGTTTTCTGTTTTCAATTGCTGTTTGTGTATCCGACATATGTTTGCCTTTCAAAAAGCGTTAGTAAAAAACAATCAATACTTCTAAAGGCAAACTACTCCAGATATGAAAATTTGTCAGTCCTGACGTTTGTCCTGACTTCGGCCTGACTTGCTTATGAGGAAGTGATACTTAGGTTCCAGAAAATAACCGGGGGCCTTGTTCCCAAGAATCCCTCTCTTGCGCAATGACGAAAGGGTACTTTTGAAGTTAGAGTTATATGGATAACCGGCCTTTGCAGCAAGTTTTTCACCAGTCATCTCATTTTTGTTCAATGCTTCGACTATATTGCTCTCTGTGTCTGTGAGGTCGTTTTGCTTTGCGTTAGCTGGATTAGATATTTGCTGATTGCCGTTTGTATTCCGACTCTCAATATCACTCAATACCTCATTGTCTGATAGTTCTTCCAATAGATTGTACTGATGATAGCCAGCCTCGCTCCTCACCGCTCTACCGAGTTGGGCAATAGCGTACATAGCCTTTTCCGCATATTGCTTTTTGTCTTCGTGTAAAGTGTTATATAGCTGTCTAATAGGCGGTAATGTAGATATGTCTTTAGAGCTTCTGTATTGCTTCAACGCCCTAATAATTTCTTTTATTTCAAGTGGTTTAGAAGCAACAAGATTTTCTTCGAGTTCAGAAAAATGTCTTTTAATATCTCTGCTGGTATTGGCAATGCTTTCATCTAATTTAGAAAAATGTTGCGCAATGTCTATTTTAACTTTGCCAATGCTTGCATATAGTTCATCTCTGCTCCGCTCCAAAACCCCTATATAACCTGAGATGTGCCCCAGTATTTCAAACAAATAATAAAGATAATGATATTTATTGGCATCTTCTGGATGTATTTTTTCTACCAATTTTCTTAGTAGCTTGATTTTTTCAGACAGTAAGCATAATCTCTCAATTTCTGCATTATACCAGCTATTAGAGGGCCTCGGTGGGTAGTTGGTAATGTGTTCACTATTTTCAATGTCACGCAATAATCTATCGATACTTTCTTGGCCTCCAAGAATCAATCTCTCAGGGACATATTCGTATAATTTTTCAGTAAGGCTTTCTTTTAATAATTGAAGCCTTCGGCTTTCAATATCATCAAGCTGGCCTTTTTCTCTACCTTGCTTTAACCACTCATACAAATCCTTAATATAATTATCAATTTCTTGTAATAGGACAACGTTACCATATGCCTGTCGATAAGCCCATTGCCTAAATAACACAATGTAATGGGTTAAATAATCTAATGTTTTAGACCATTTTTCTTTCCTACCATTAAAATATTCCAAAACCAGCGGCTCATCAATTTTCCCCCTAAGGTTTCCTTCCTTAAAAAGCGAGGCTATCCTGTCCGGGCTTATTGCGAGCACGCCCCCTAATGTTCCATATCTTATAAAGTCGTCAGTCATCTTTCGCCCGCCTTTCCTCGGGTCAATACAGCATACTATCAATCAGCATAATTGACAACCAATTCCGATTAAAGCAAACCTAAATCGCCCTTCGGCCTAATCTGCGTAAATCCGCGAAATCAGCGTCAAAAAAATCCGTGTCCATTCGTGTTTATTCGTGGTTAACTTTTCTCTGCGAGCTTTGCGTTCTCTGCGGTTAAAACTTTCAATCAAAATCGCACCTACCAACCCACCAAAACCGGCTAATTTAAAAATTTTTAATCCTTTTCTTCCCTCGAGTTACGAGAGACTAACGACGAGCGACGATTACATTTTTCAACCATTTGCGCATCTCCGCCCTTACTAAGAGAGAGATATTACATTATGAAAAAATCCGTGACAATCCGTGTTCATCCGTGGTTGCTTTTCTTATTTTACTCGATACGAGATACGCTTCACGCAATACGAGATTCGTTCAATCAAAAATAAAAAATTATGCAAAACGAACCCAATTTTAGAAAAAGTCAAATGCTTGTAACATTATTAAAAACAACCAATTACAACGAAAAATCAACAATGGACACTTGGTCAAAACGAACCCAATCTGTAGTGAGCCTGCCTGCCCTGAGCTTGTCGAAGGGGTCGAACCGTTCGGCCCCCGTTCCTATTTTACTGCGTGGCTTCGCCACTGCGTAATACTAACGTCCCTCATTCCATGCCCTGTGAGATGCGCTGTTTGCTATCTCTCCGGGGCTGCCTACTGAAACAACAGCAACTTTTCCCTTGATTTTTCCTCGAAAATATGTTAAAATACTCGCCAGTTTGCAAGTAAGCAGACGACAAACCGCCCAGATAGGGCAAGTCTTCAGGCCGGCAGGCCAAGTTCAAATAATCATTAGTCAACAATGAACTATTAACTAATAACTAAGCGGAGCTTATAATGGCAACCGACGCTCAAATCCTCGCCAATCGTCTTAATGCACTAAAATCAACAGGCCCGCGCACACCACAAGGCAAGGCCATCGTCTCACAAAACCCCGTTAAGCTCGGCCTGTTAGCCCAGCGCGATGTAATCGCCTCCGAGTCCCGTGCCGATTTCGACCTCTACCGTCAGCAGTTGCTCGATGAATTGAGCCCTATCAGCCCAATGGAATCTATGCTCGCTGAACGCATTATTACCCTCTCTTGGCGTTTGAAGCGCATCTGCCGCTTCCAGAACCAGGCCATCGACACATTGAACGCAGATATTACTTCCTCCCCATTAAGAAAACTCACCCAATCCTTCTTCCCCAAAACCCCCGGCCAACTGTCCGACTCCTCCGCCGACAACCTGCCCCTTGGCCGCTTGGCCGTAAAGGATTTCTCCAATTCAAGGGTTCTCGATAGATTGTTGATGTATGAAAGAAGGCTTGAGAGCAGTCTCTACAAAACCATCCTCGAATTTCAACGCCTGAACATCACCAGAAAACTTAAAGCCGAAGGCTTCTAAACAATGAA
Source organism: Phycisphaerae bacterium (assembly GCA_028714255.1). Lineage (GTDB taxonomy): Bacteria > Planctomycetota > Phycisphaerae > Sedimentisphaerales > Anaerobacaceae > CAIYOL01. Next base: position 44,149 of record JAQTMR010000002.1, read on the forward strand.
CTATGAACCACGAACTATTTGCTGTTGTGTCCTCCAGTTCGGCCACTGTTCTCATATTACTGCGTGCCTTCGCCCCTGCGTAATACACTGGTTCCTCATTCCGGCTTCCGGAAACAACAGCAAACTATTTTTACGTTTCCTCGTTCCGGCCTCCGGCAGCCCTGCGCAATACGGTTCAATCGAAATTGAACTATTCTTAAAAACAAACCCAATTTCCGAGAAACCCAAAATGAGCGAAGTATATACTAAACGCACAAACCTTGAAAACACCCCATTTAGCCAAAAACCCTGTTTTTAATCAGATTTTGGTGGCTTCTTGCCTTCTTTTGGCCAACCTTCTTTAGGGCGTTTCTTCTTAAGTGCTTTATTTACAGCACTTTGCCAATCGCCGTTGATTTTAAGTTGGTCTTCTTTTGGGCCTCTTTTGCCTACTCTTTTCGCCATAATCCAACTTTTTATTAAAAAAATAATTTTTTTCTTGGCGCTACAACGCCTAATGCTATAATTGCTATTTAGTTAATAACGCCTTATTATCATAAGGAGCTTAATATGAGTAGTATTATAAAAGAACGAATCGCAGAAATCAAATCGGAAATCCAAAAATTGGAAGCCGAAGTAAACCTCAAAAAAAATGTTCTCAAAGAATTAGAATCATTAAACAGCACAAAAAAACAAAAATCCTCAAAGCGAAAAAACAAACAACCTCGAAAAGGTTCTTTAGTTGAATATCTCGTAACAGTATTAAGTGAATCGCCTGTCCCTATGCCGAATCCTCAAATTGTTGAATCACTTTTAAAACACGGATATAAAACTAATGCAAAAGTAAGCGTGAATAATCTTGTGCCGTCATCGCTCTCAAAACGCCCCGACCTTTTCTTCCGTGCTCGGCACGGCGTTTATGGCCTTATAGGTAAACATCAACAGACGAATCAAGGAGATTAAAAGGATTGGGCCGAAGCGATGCTTGTAACATCGTCCGGCCCTTACGAAATTTTGTATGTCACGGATTAGGCAACATACGCTTACGTTTTTATTATGGCCTCGTGCGCCACCACTGTCAAGAAAAAATCCTTTGGATTAGGCGTGGATTCCCGTCTGCGCCTAATCCTCTTTCGTGCCCCTGTGGTGAAATTGGCAGACACGCGGCATTTGGAATGTCGCAGCCCGCGTGGCTATCTCGGTTCAACTCCGAGCAGGGGCACATTTTTTATATCGTCTATATTAGCGTTTTGTCATAAGAAAATCAAGTTAAAAAGAATTTTTAATAAATTATAACTTTTTACTTGACGCACAAAATTGCCGATGTATAATTGCTACTATGAGAAACGAAAACAAAAAACCCATTAAAGCAAAAGACAAGATTGTTGCAGAATTGCCATTAGCCTGTATGGACGAAACGGCGGCTGTTGAGTTTATAGAAAAGCAACGTTGGGGTAATATGCCTGCTTGTCCGCATTGTGGCAGTCTTAACGTAACCAAAATGACCGATGGTAACGGTGGACGAAATAGGCGGTTTTTATGGCGTTGCCACGATTGTAAAGAACAATATACAGTCCGCATCGGTACGGTCTTTGAGGATTCCAGATTACCTTTAAGGCATTGGTGTTATGCTTTTTGGGCCGCTTGCGCTCATAAAAAAGGTGTAAGTGCTTTACAGATTAGTAGGCAATGTTTGATTACTTATAAATCGGCCCTTTTCCTAATGCACCGTGTTCGTTATGCTATGACCGAACCAAATCCTAAACAGCAATTAAAAGGTGTAGTAGAAGCGGACGAAACTTATGTAGGCGGTAAACCCCGACGGGGAATAAAAGATATTCAGATAGACCACCGCAAACACAACCGCTACGTAGGTCGAGGTACAAAGAAAACCCCCGTGTTAGCATTAGTTGAACGTGGCGGCAATGTTCGGGCAAGAATAGTCCCGAATGTTACGGCAAAGACATTAGGCAAGATAATGCCAAAAGAAATACACCCTTCATCGCGCCTTATGACTGATAGCTTTAGAGTATATCGTAGCATCGGAAAGAATTTTGCAAGTCACGATACTGTTAATCACGAAATCGGCGAATATGCTCGTGGTGATGTTACATCGAATACGGCAGAGTCGTTTTTTGCTATTCTAAAACGTGGCATTTACGGGACTTTTCACGCAGTTTCAAAAAAGCATTTGCATAGATACATTGATGAATTTTCTTTTCGTTGGAATACACGCAAGATAACTGATGGGGAAAGAATTACAGCGGTGATAAAAGGCGCAGACGGCAAACGCTTAATGTATCGACAACCAATAAATAGTTAATTGGTTAAGAATTGTAACACTTATGATGGCGGTCTAACCATCTTACAAAGAAAGTATCGCCAATTATAAAGCCCAATACTCGACCGTGTTCGTGTTCTGTGATATTAAATTGATAAGCTTCATCATTTAAATCAGTTCTGTTGGGTATATTAAAACCATTTACCGAGACGCGTCTATCGACCCAATTAATTGGGTGCATTCTTAAAGATTTACTTCGGTTTTGGTGAAACTCCTTCATTGGCCAAGTAGATACGTCTCTTAAACGACTTAACAAAGTGGAAAGGTAAGTTTCGGTGACATCTTTTATGGAAAATGAACTATGTGATAGGTCTAAGTATTTAAAAGAAAATCTAATCAAACCCTTGGCAGTATCTTCTAATCGTGGAAACGCAGAATCTTTAGGAACTGGTGTCTTGCCAAACTTCATCGTTTTTTAGACAGGAGACTTTAACAGGGACATAAAATAATTTTTCATTGTCAGTGGGTTTATCGGGTTTGTGCAAAGTGCATCTATTGGCAAGCCGCCTCTTGCCTCAATCCAAGGAACTTCACGATGAACCATTTTTTCTAATTCAAAGGCATCAATAGACAGATAAGAATTAAGAAATCTATCTAACCATTTTTTCAATTCTTCCGGTAAAGAAGGAAGTTCTACTTCTTCATTAATTGGCAACCAAGCTTTTCTATATTTTCTATAAATGGAAGGTATAACAGGGCCGTGAACCCAAGCTTCAAATTTATCTTCAAATAAATTTTCGTTTTTATGTGCTAAATGCCAACCTTGTGCATAATACAGCAATTTTTGAAGTTTAAGATTGGTGATTAATTCGCCTGTTTTGTTGGCAAAATAAATAATGTATTTAGCAATATCTAATGCGGTTAGCTGTCCCATTTTTCTTACTCTCCTGTGCCATCCATTATATACCTTTTCATCGGATTTCAAAAGTAAACTTGATAAATATTTTAAAAATTTACGAATTAACATTGGTTTTTCCCTTAAATTTTGCGGTTTTTGCTGAATTGACAAAAAATCCCCTATTTATTTGTGCGTTTAGTATATACTTCCGCAAAATGAACTTAACCATCTATTTGACAACAACTAACAACCAAAAACTATGAACAATGAACCATCAAAAACAAACCCAATTCAAACCCAAACAAAGCCAATTTCAAAACGTACAAAAAGTAACTGGCTTAAAGCCAAATGGATGCTATAATGAGTTCTTGTAATAAAATTAGGAGGCTTTTTATGTGTGAAAAATGCGGCTGCAGCGGAACCAACGCCGAGCAAACATTAGAGCAAAAAGTAACTGACCTGATAGACTCCGTAATTCGACCTGCCCTTCAGGGCCATGGTGGAGATGTCGAGTTGATAGGAATAGACGACGACAAAAATATCAAATTGCGCCTGCAGGGTGCCTGCCAGGGCTGCCCCGGCGCCGCGATGACTATGAAAGCCGGCATCGAAAGACTCCTCAAGGAAAAACTTCCAGAAGTCAACAAGGTCATCGCCGTAAATTAGTTATCTACTGTTTGCTTGAAGTGCTCGGTGATTTTTTCAGGCGTTGGCTTTTCTATTACCCCTCTTTCGGTAATAATAGCGGTAATGTCCTTTGCGTCTGTAACATCGAAAGCGGGATTATAAATCTCAACTCCATCAGGCGCGATTCTTTCACTGCCCAGGAATCTAATTTCATCCGCCGACCGTTGCTCGATAGGAATTTGGCTGCCGCTTTTTATATTCAAATCGAATGTGCTCGATGGCGCAGCTATATAAAAAGGTATCCCATGTTCCCTCGCCAGAATACTTACGCTGTAAGTTCCGATTTTATTCGCCGCGTCCCCATTGGCCGTGATTCTATCGGCCCCTGTTACAACAGCGCCGATTTTGCCCTGCTTCATCAGCCAACCCGCCATATTGTCGCAAATAACCGTTGCGCCAATCCCTGCCTGTTTCAATTCCCACGCCGTCAACCTGGCGCCTTGCAGCAAAGGCCTTGTCTCATCGGCATAAACCTTGAACTTTTTTCCTCTCTTGTGCGCCTCGAATATTACCGACAGCGCCGTCCCCTGCCCTGCGGTCGCCAGAGCGCCAGCGTTGCAGTGCGTCAAAACACCAATGCCATCCTTGATAAACTTCTCCCCGTTTTCCCCGATTCGCCGGCACATATCCACGTCTTCCTGACAAATCGCATTCGCCTCGCCTAAAACAACTTCCTGCAGTTTCGACAAGGCTGCATTGGTTTGGCCAACGGCAAAATCCTTAGCTTTGTCTTCGACCCTCTTCAGCGCCCAGAATAAATTCACCGCCGTCGGACGCGACGAGCCAAGATACTCGACAGCTTTTTTCAAACATTCAATCGCATCGGATATCGACGCTTGAGATTTAAGTTTCTGTATAGCCAGAACCAGCCCGTAAGCTCCCGCAACACCTATCGCCGGGGCACCACGAACAGTAAGCGTCTTAATCGCTTCGTAGAGCTGCTCGATGTCCCTGCATTGCATTTTGACAAATTCGCCGGGCAATCGCCGCTGGTCCACAAGCTCCAGAAAGCCATCAACACCGCCAACCCATTTAACTGCTGCTGTAATCATTAAAAAGCCCCACTTGCCAAAATCTCTTACTTCTTGCTATCAGCTTTTAATTTGTCCTTTAAATACCTTGCCGTATAACTCTTTTTGTTTTTGATAATTTCCTCCGGCTCACCAGAGGCCACTATCTCTCCGCCGGCCTCTCCGCCTTCCGGGCCGAGGTCTATTATATAGTCCGCCATCTTGATAACGTCAAGATTATGTTCGATTACCACAACGGTATTACCCATATCGCACAATCGGCCAAGCACATTCAAGAGGTTGTGGATATCGGCAAAGTGCAGTCCCGTCGTCGGTTCATCGAGCAGATACAAAGTACGCCCCGTAGCGGCCTTGCCCAATTCAGCGGAAAGCTTTACCCGCTGCGCCTCCCCGCCTGACAGCGTCGTTGACGACTGGCCCAATTGCAGATAGCCCAGCCCGACATCGTTGAGCGTCCGCAGTATCCGCACAATCGTCGGAAAATTAGTAAAGAAATCTATCGCTTCTTCAATCCTCATATCGAGTATCTGTGCGATATTCTTGCCTCTATACGTAACCTGCAGCGTCTCCGGATTATATCGACTGCCTCGGCACGCCTGGCAGGTCACGTAAACATCGGGCAGGAAATGCATTTCTATCTTTTTTGTCCCCTGTCCCCTGCACTCCTCACATCGCCCGCCTTTGACGTTGAAGCTGAATCTTCCCGCCTTATAGCCGCGAATCTTCGCCTCCCGCGTCATCGAAAGAAGTTTTCTTATCAAATCAAACGTGCCGGTATATGTCGCCGGATTGCTCCTCGGCGTTTTGCCTATCGCCGACTGGTCTATTTCTATTACCTTGTCTATCTGAGAAGCGCCGAGAATCGTCTTGTGTTTGCCGGGCTTTTCGCGAGACGAATAGAGCCGGTGCTTCAACGCCCTCAATAAAATCTGACTTACGAGAGTGCTCTTTCCGGAGCCCGAAACGCCTGTCACGCAGGTAAATACCCCCAGCGGAAATTTCACATCGAGATTTTTAAGATTGTGCTCTGTTGCGCCTTTTACTTCGAGGCACCTCTTAAGATTGTAACTTCTTCTCTTTGTCGGCAGGGTTATGCTTTTTCTCCCGCTTAGATAATCGCCTGTCAACGATTCGCAGCAGCCGAGAATCGTCTCGTAGCTGCCCTGGACGACGAGTTCGCCGCCACGCTCACCCGCCGCCGGGCCGATATCGATAATATGGTCCGCACTTTTGATAATATCCTCATCGTGTTCCACAACCAAAACCGTATTGCCGATTTTGCTGAGGTGCTTGAGTATGCCCAGCAGCCGGTCGTTATCCCGCTTATGCAGACCTATTGTCGGCTCATCAAGAACATAGCAGACCCCCACCAGGCCGCTGCCGACCTGTGTGGCCAGGCGAATCCGCTGCGATTCTCCGCCTGCGAGCGTGCTGCTTTTTCTATCCAGCGTCAGATAACCAATCCCGACATCGACCATAAATTGCAGCCGGGCCTTTATCTCCTTTAGTATCTGCTCTGCAATTATGGACTGTTCATGGTTCAATACCAATTTGTTGAAAAATCCCCGCGCCTTCTCGATACTCAACGAGGTCAACTGATTTATATTCAGGCCTCCTACTGTCACGGCAGCAGCTTCGGGCCGAAGCCGTGTCCCGTTACAACTTTGGCATGGCAGCTCTCCAAAATAACTGTGCAGCCTGGCCTTAACATACTCGCTGCTGGTCGTCTTCCATCGCCGCGTAAGGTTCGGTATAATCCCTTCGAACCGAAAGCCGTAAGTTTTTGTATCCGACGTTGTCGTGCCATACATTAGAATATTTCTTATCTCTTTCGGTATCTGCTCGAACGGAATCGTTTTACTAATACCGACATTCCTGCAGAACTTTTTTATCAGCCGGTTGTAGTAAATGTTCATTCGCTTGCCGCCTTTGCGCCAGGCCTCGACGGCCCCGTGCTCCAGCGAGATGCTCTTGTCCGAAACGATTAAATCCGGGTCAAACTCCAGTATTGTCCCAAGGCCGTCGCAGCTTTTACATGCGCCGTAAGGACTGTTGAAGCTGAACAGCCGTGGTGACAGCTCCTCGAGAGACGCCTGCGGATGCTTCGGACAGGCAAACTTTTCGCTGTATATGACTTCCTTCCACTTATTGTCCTTGCCGCTTTTTGCATCCGTGTCCGGCTTCTGCACCAGAACAAGCACTATCCCCTCAGCTAACTTCAGCGCCGTCTCCACCGAATCCGCCAGCCGAATACGGACCGACTCTTTAATAATCAACCTGTCAACGACTGCGGCGATGTCGTGTTTTTTGTTCTTGTCCAAAGGCGGAACATTCTTCAAATCATAAATCTCACCATCAACACGCACACGCACAAAGCCCTGCTGTTGTATGCCGGAGAAAATATCTCGATGTTCGCCTTTTTTGCCGCGAATCAGCGGAGCGCATATCTGGACTTTCGTGCACTCCGGCCGGGTGAGTATCGATTCGACTATCTGCGATGAGTGCTGGCTTGTAATTTCTTTGCCGCAAACCCAGCAGTGCGGCTGGCCTGTGCGGGCGAAAAGCAATCTGAAATAATCATAGATTTCGGTAGTTGTAGCAACCGTCGAGCGAGGGTTGCTGCTTGCGCTGCGCTGCTCGATTGCAATAGTAGGCGGCAGACCCGTAATCTCTGCGACCGCAGGCTTTTGCATCTGTTCGAGAAACTGTCTGGCGTAAGCGCTGAGCGACTCGACATATTTTCTTCTGCCCTCGGCGAAAATAGTGTCAAAGGCCAGTGAGCTTTTGCCGGAGCCGGAAATCCCCGTAATCACCACCATCTTGTCCCGCGGAATGGTCAGGTTGATGTTTTTGAGGTTGTGCTCGGCCGCACCTGTAATCTTAATCACTTTTTCCGCTCTTCCCGCCATAATTATCTCTTTACTGCCGAAAGCATCTGTCCGTGAAAAATGCACAATAACACAAACTAATAATTGTACCAAAATGCCATAAGAAAGTAAAATGTTTTCGTTGCGCGAGCAGGAAGTCTTAATAAGTATGAAAATAAAAAAGCTGCATAACTGGAACCTGTCTTATTCTCAGGCGATAGCCTTGCAGAAAAGCTTATGCAGGAAGGTGCAACTGATTGAATTGAAAAAACGGCCCAAAACCGTCGCCGGCATCGATTGTGCCTTCAGCATGGATAAGAAAAGAATCATTGCGTGCGTCGTCCTTTTGAAGCTGCCGGATTTCGAACTAATAGAAACAAAAAACGCCGTGCAGGACCTTACATTTCCTTATATCCCGGGTCTGCTTTCCTTCCGCGAAGCTCCCGTTGCAATCGCCGCTGTCAAAAAATTAAAAAATGAGCCGGACGCATTTCTTATCGACGGCCAGGGCACCGCTCATCCCCGCCGATTCGGACTGGCTTGTCACCTGGGATTGTTTTTTGATAAACCAACTATCGGCTGTGCAAAAAGCAGATTAACCGGCTATTTTGAAAATCCGCCCCCTGAAAAAGGCTCATATACTTTATTGAAGGATAAAAAAAGCTCAAAGTGCGATACGAGCGACAAGCGACAAGTAACGAGCGACGAAATAATCGGCGCAGTAGTCAGAACGCGCACTAATATCAAGCCTGTTTTTGTTTCCGCAGGCAATAAGTGCCTGCTGAAAGATGCGATAAAAATTACACTCGACTGCATAACTAAATACCGCATCCCCGAACCTGCCCGCCTGGCACACCAGATGGTTAGCGAGCTAAAGCTAAAAACCTGACCGAATTCGCCCGCTTTTATTTGTCGGAAACAACCTTGGCCGATTTTATCACTACCGGCTCTACGGGTACGTCGCCATGCGGGCCTTTTTGTCCCGTTTTAACAGCCGCTATTTTATCGACCGTCTCTAACCCATCGACTACTTTTCCAAACACGGCATATCCCGGATTGCCGGGTCCCGAATAATTTAGAAAATCATTGTTCTTATGATTGATAAAAAACTGACTGGTAGCGCTGTTCGGATTATTCGTTCGGGCCATTGCGATAGTGCCCCTGTCGTTCTTCAGGCCGTTATTTGCCTCGTTGGCAATGGGCGGATGTGTTTTCTTCTCTGCCATATCGGGCGTAAATCCGCCGCCTTGTATCATAAAGTTCGGTATCACCCTGTGAAATATCGTCCCGTCAAAGAAACCTTCCTCGACATACTCAAGGAAATTCTTGACCGTAACCGGCGCCGCCTTCTCATCAAGTTCAATAACAATATCACCCATAGTTGTTTCGAGCTTTACTTTCTTTGGCTTTGCATCCATTTGCTTGGGCTCCTCAGTTTTTGCAGTAACGACAGTTAAAATTGTCACCGACAGTAGAAGAAATAAAATTTTGCGAACCATAAATCCTCCAACAAAAAAGTTTGCGATTTTTTAATCCCACTTATGTTTTTTAATACAAGCAAGAATCATCTCGGCACATTCAAGCGCCGCCAGGCCCTGCTCGGCGCTGACTTCAGGCGTTAAGCCTTTATCTGCCACCGCCTCTAAGAAGGATTCCTGCTCGAGACGCAACGGCTCCTTGTCATCTATCTGCAACTTCTCATAATGAACCAGCTTTGTCCAGTCGGTCCTCAACAAATCAAATGTCCCGCCGTTTTTAAGCTGACGGATTTTATTTATCAGTTCGATGTTGTCGGTGTCGGCCTTTATAATCGTGCCGGTCTTTCCGAAATAATCCAGGCTCAGATACGCCTGCCTGCTGAAGACCCTGACTTTCCGCTCGGTTTTAAGCGCAAGCCTCGAAGCGGTAACATTTGCGATACAGCCGTTCTCGAAAACTATCCTCGCATTGCAAATGTCCTCTTTGTCCGGGTCAATAACACCTATACCGACGGCTTCGACCCTTTCCACCTTGCTCGCCGCCAGAGACAAAATGATGTCGATGTCGTGAATCATCACATCCAGCACAACTCCGATATCAGTCGAACGGAAAGGATACGGACTGATACGGGTGGACTCGATAAATCTCGGCGAAATCTCAAGCCGCTTTAGCGCCTGAACGACGGGATTGCACCGTTCGGAATGGCCGACCGCGGCGACAACACCCCGATTTTTCGCAAGCTCCACAATCTCCCTGCCCTGGCCCGCGTCAGAGGCCAACGGCTTTTCTATCATCACCGCAATACCGTTCTCGATGAAAAGCTTCGCCAACTCATAGTGCGAAATCGTCGGCGTTGATATCGTTACCGCATCGACCTTACCCAATAACTCGGAGCACTCGGCAAGCGCATCGCAGCGGTATTTCCTCGCGAGCTTCTTGGCCTTACTTACATCCGTATCAACGACAGCTGCCAACTCACTTTGCGGCAGGCTGTTATAGACCTTCGCGTGTATCGCCCCCATTTTACCGGCGCCTATAACGGCAGTACGTATTTTCATATATGGTATATCTCTTAAGAAGACAGGGCTTTGCGCCCTCTGTCACCTGAATTTCTCGAGGTATCTGCCGAACCGTTGTTCGCTGCTCCTGATTATCGCTTCGAGCATAGCCCGAACGTTCTCATCCAGCCCATCCTCCTGCTCTCCCGTAAGGGATGCCTCACGGTACATCGCTTTGGCATTCTCAAGAAGCGCTCCGCCCTTACGATAAAGTTTTCTGTATGCCTCGTCTATTTTCTTCTGCTGCTGTTCGCTCAACCCGGCCCTGGCCAGCCCGCGTTTATTAACGCCGCGAACCGTAGGCGGATAATGACCGCTTACAATAAGAAAAGGCGGAACGTCTTTATTAATCCCGGCGAGACCGGCGGCATAACACCACTTGCCGACGGTTACGAACTGATGCAGCAAAACCACGCCGCTAAGCCATACTCCCGTTTCTATCCTGCAATGCCCGCTAACCTGAACATAGTTGCTCATAACAACTTTGTCTTCGATGATGCAGTCGTGCCCGATGTGCACTCCAATCATAATCAGATTATTATTTCCTATTTTCGTAACCACGCCATGATGAATACTCGGATGAATTGTTACCTGCTCTCGAATGACGTTGTTATCGCCTATGACAAGCCTGCCGACCTTGTCACCGGCCTTCAGACTCAGCAGTTGCGGACTGCCGCCTATCGCACAATTGGGAAAAAAGTGATTGTTCTGGCCGATATCGACGCCTTTACTGATTATCACATTAGCATCGAGTATTGTCCCGGCGCCAATCGAAACATCGCCATCGACAACACAATTAGGCCCGATTACAACGCCCTCAGCCAAACGGGCTTGCTTATCAACTACCGCACTGGGATGCACCTGAACCATTCCGTATTTCAACTCCTATATCTAACCTGGTTTCTATATCAGGAACTACACTTTATCTTCATCTACAAGCATAAACATAATTTGCGCTTCAGCAACCAGCGTTTTGCCTACCATCGCCTTACACCGGCATTGCGCCGTTCTTTTTCTCATTCTAATTGTCTCAGCAATAAGGACGAGCTGGTCGCCGGGGACAACCGGCTTGCGCAATTTAACGCCATCCATACCCAAAAGCACCGCTAATTTACCGGCATGTTCCAGTTTCTGCGCGAACAGCAGGCCAGAGACCTGCGCCATCGCCTCTACGATGAGAACGCCCGGCATAATGGGTGTCCCCGGAAAATGCCCCTGGAAAAACTGCTCATTGAAGCTTACATTCTTTATCCCCGTTATTCGCGTATCACCCTCGATACCAATAACCTTGTCCACCAGCAAAAACGGATACCTGTGCGGAAGAATCCTGGCAATTTGCCGAATATCCAAAAGCGCGTCAGTTCCGAGTTTCGCCATGCGCTCCTGCCGCTCGGCCGCTTCATACAGTTTTCTCACAAGCTGCTGGTTTAACGAATGCCCGCTCTTATAGGCCACCACCCTGCCCTTAACTGCACGCCCGAGCAGCATGAGGTCGCCAATCAAATCAACAATTTTGTGCCTGGCGCACTCGTTGGGAAACCTGAAACTGTTTTTAATCGGGCCGTCCGAGTTGATAACCAAAATGTCACGGGGGCTAAGGTGTGTCCCTATTCCGCGAGCCTGGAGCTGCATCGCCTCCGCCTCGGACAAAAAAGTCCGGGCAGGCGCAAGATTTCTCTCAAAACCATCCGGAGTCACCCGACAACTGAAAACCTGCCTGCCAATACCTGTATGGCCGCCGTAATCCAGGTCGTAGGTAATATTCAAACCGTCATCCGCGTATGGCAGAGCGTATATCGACGCGTCACCAGAGGCAATAGTTATCGGCTCGCTAATAACAAATTCTTTACGCGGCTCCGCCTGCTCAACCAGCCCGGCACGCTTGAGAACTTTGAAATACTCGGCGCTGCTGCAGTCCGAAGCCGGCATTTCCGGGCCGCTGACTTCAATTATCAGATTATCTATCTCCAGCGCGCTCACCGCCGACAGACAATGCTCGACCGTCTCTATGCTCACCGAACCTTTTTTTAATGCCGTGCGCCTGCCGCGCTCGGCAACATTTGTAATAACCGCGCCCATCCGCACCGGCTCGGCAACGTCGGTCCGAACAAAAACCACTCCGCTGTCAGCGAGGGCGGGGCGAAAAACAACTTTCGCCTCCTTGCCGCCAAACATGCCTTTGCCGGACACCTTCGCTTCACTTTTTATTGTTTTCTGCTGCTTCAAGTATTTCCATCCTCTTATGCAGTTGCTTGAGCGACTCAGCCATTTTCGGCAGACGCTTCATCAAACCGAATACCTTCATCGCGTCTCTAATATCCATCGCAGGCGAGCCGAGCAATTTTTCGCCGGGTTCGGTGCCGCTCATAACACCGGCCTGAGCGCCAATCATAGTGCCGGCTCCTATCTCTATATTATCCACCAGCCCAACCTGACCGGCCAACACGGCGCCGTCGCCGATTTTGCAGCTGCCGGAGACGCCTACCTGCGAGACTATCAGGCAGCATTTGCCTATTACCGCATTATGCGCAATCTGCACAAGGTTATCTATTTTTGTCCCTGCTCCGATTATGGTATTTCCGAACTTCGCCCTGTCAACGCAGGTGCCGGCTCCTATCTCGACGAAGTCCTCTATCACTACTCCGCCGTTATGCGGAATAAGTTTATGGCTGCCGTCGATAAATGAATAGCCGAAGCCCGTCGAGCCGATAGTGGCGTTGGCCTGAATAATAACATTGTTGCCGATTGTGCAGTTGTGATAAACAACGACGTTGCCGTCGAGCCGGCAGTTTTCCCCTATTCTCGAACTCTCACCTATTTTGCAGCCGGCGGCGATTACGCTGTTCTCGCCAATTTCGACTCCGTCGTCGATTACAACGCCCGCCCCGACGGAAACGCCCTTGGCGATTTTTACATTCTGCCCCAACTTCGCCGTCGGGTCAATTCCCTCAGCCGCCGCTTTCAATTTGGGCGCAAAAATATTCAATACCTCTATCAGCGCAGCATCGACATTTTTAACGACTAATTGCGGCCTGCCCAGACCCTCAACACGCTTGGCGACAATGACCGCCCCGGCCTGTGACTTTTTGAGTAGAGGTATGTGTTTGTCATTTGCAACAAAAGTAACCTCGCCCGGCCCGGCGGTCTTTACCGCCCCAACAGCGATTATCTCGCCGGAACCCTCGCCCGTCAATTCAGCGCCAATCCGCTCAGCCAATTCTGCAACCGTCAATTTCATCCCAAGTCCTTCTATCGGATTCAGTTTTGAGCTTCAGTTATAGCTCAACTTATTTACCTGCATCCAGCCGGGCTGTTATTTCATTGGTGATATCCAAACAACCGCCGCTATACAGCACTTTCTGCATCCTCATTGCCAGGCCGATTTCGTTACTGTTTGTCTCGGTAAAATCTATTTCATCCTCCCTAAACACCAAATCCAATCCCTTTTCCTTTGCAATTGCGCTGACTATCCGCAAGATGTCCTGATAAAGTTCCTTTGTCCACAACTGGTCCTTAAGGTCCATCTGCTGTTTGTAGAACTCCTGTTGAGCCTGATAGCTGGCTTGTTTCTCGAACAGAGCCTTCGCACGCACCATATAATCACTGCTGTCTTGCCTCAGCGTATTTAGCCCCGCCTTTTCAGCCTCGATTTCCTTCGAAAGCGTCTGCAGTTCCGCAATCGCCTTGTCCTGTTCGGCAATAGCTCCTTCCCTGTAGGCGGCGCTTCTCCTGCACTCCTGAAAAATCTTCCGAATGCTGACAAACGCAATATTCAGCCCGTCACCGGACTGTTGTTTCCGGGCCTGCTTCTTCATTACTTCCTCTGTATCCACAGAAGAGCCCTTACTACCGCCCTGCTTAACTGTATCAAGCTCGTTCTGCAGGTCTTCTACCTCCTCGGTGAGTTTCTCTACTTTAAGAAGGGCTTTTTTCATATCCGCAGTGGCTTCTTCCGCGCTTTTAGGTTCGCTTTTGGGTTTGCTGCTCCTGGCGCCGACAACTGCCAGAACTACAATACAAGCCAACACCGCCAGAACAATATGCTTAGTTTTCATAATCTGAACCTTTCTATACTTTAACTGCTTGTTGAAATTTTAAAACATTCTGCCCACGGAAAAACTGAAAATCTGCGTATCGTCATCGCCGTCTTTCATAAGAGGTGCGGCAATCTCCAGCCTCATCGGAACAGGCCCAAACCATTGAGGTATCAATATCTGTATTCCTGTACCCACCGACGCTCGATATCCTCCCGAATCAATCATCCCGCTGTCGATAAAAAACATCGCTGCGAATGTATCGCTCGACAAAGGCACGGTTACCTCGGCATTGGCCAGAAGTATCCAGTCGCTGCCCACTGGGTCATTGCCAGGACCGCTTCTGGTGCTCACGCCACGGTACTCGAAACCTCTGATGCCGTAAGCGCCCGTGCCGCCGCCATAAAATTTCTCAAAGGGTGGCGCATCTCCTATCACAGAAGCCGCAAGCAGTTTAGTTGCCAGAATCGTCTTGCGGTCGGCCAAATCCATAGAGAGCGTCCGGTAACGCCTGTAAACACCGCTTAATACCCCGAAAGTGTGGTCGCCGGCAACTTGTTCGTAACCAACGTTAAAACTATAACCCTTGCTCGGATTAAGCCTGTCATCGGTAAGGTCCCTTCCGGCGCCAATCCTGACCCCCATAAGAATATTGTCGCCTTTAACAGACTCTATTTCCCTGGGAGCATCGTAATCGAGATTATCAATTCGAACCCTTTCCATCCTAACGCCGATATTTCTGCGCCAGCGGTTTCTGTATCGCTTCTCGAACCCTACGTATCCCTTCAACCTGTCTTCGTCATAGCATTCCCTGTCTCTCATCCAGCTTGAACCGCCCACATCAAAAGAAATAGGTTTATTTAGAAAGTACGGCTCGGTAAAACTAACTGAATATTCACTGACTTCTGTTCCCGGCTGCAGAGAAATCTTCAAACTTTGCCCCGCGCCCTTGAATGCTTGTCCCGTAATAAGCTCGCTAAGGCTTTCAGGCCTATCGCTGATGTCGAAATTCCGCTGCTCAAAAACTATCTGGCCTACAGCGCCGCTGTCGCTCGTTACGCCGGCGCCGAGCATAATCATGCCGGTCTGGCCTTCAATAATGCTCACATCTGCGTCCCTCTGGCCGGCCGACTCACCACGGGGTGTAATCGTCGCCGACTCGGTTACCGCCATTCCTTTTACCTCTTTCTCCAGTTCACCGCTTCCGTCCCCGCGAGCTATATCGGCGTTGTACCACTCCCCGGGCAGAAATCCGTATTCATTCAGCACCCGCCGAACAACTTTATCCTGCGTCTGTTCGTTGCCGGTTATATTAATCCGCCCGATGCGAAAACGCTCTCCCTCTGTTATCGCAAATTGAACGTCAACCTTATCCTCGGAAATAAAATTGATGCCTCGCTCAATCCGTACATAAATAAAACCGCTTTCGCGGTAACGCTTAAGCAGTGATTCAATCTCCGAAGTAACTCTCTGCTCGTTATAGGTTTGTCTCTCTTCTAATTTTGAGCCGGTTCGCAATTGTTCCGTATTGAAGTGTTTATTCCCTGTGATAACAACCCTCTCAATGGTATAGGCTTGCCCCTCGGAAATTTTGAAGGTGACACGAATCTTGCTCTTGTCCGTGGTAAACTCAGGCTCGGCCGTTATATCAACGCCCAAAAAACCGTTCCTGTAATAAATATTCTGCATGGCCGTGATGTCCTTGTCTATTTTCTCTTCGGTATAATAGCTCGGCAAAACTAACCACGCCTTGTTGCGGGTCTTTACAACCCCTTTAAGCGACCTGGTTTTCAGGGCCTTATTGCCTTTGAATTTCACCGATGTTATCTTGGCCCTCGGACCCTCGTCAATCGTATAAACCACCTCCCCGGCGGCCAACTTTCCCGTATCAAGGCTTACCTGGGCAAAAGCAAAACCCTTTTTATGATAATACTCCTCTATGTCCCTTCTGCCGGTCTCGGCCATAACCGCATCAAGGTAATCCGCTTTCTTAAAGGCCAGTTTACCCTGAAGTGTCTTGTCTTTATACTTACGGTTGCCGTTGAAAACTATCGATCTGACAATACTCCTCTCGACAACCACAAAAGTCAGTTGGATTTGCCCGTCAGCAACAGCGGTATTGTAATAACTGTATTCGACACCCTGCAGTTCAGCTATACGCTTGGCATCCTCGGCGGCAATAGCAGCATCGAACCGCTGACCGACCCTGCTGCGAACCTTCGACAAAATCTTGTCGCTGTTGATGCTGACGTTGCCTGCTGTGCTGATGCCGCCAATCGCCAAATCGGTATCGACGGCAGGAATACTATTCGGCTCTTCTTCCTCCGAAAGCAGGCACGCGGGACTAACCAACAGTAAACAGTAGAGGATGGATAGTAAGTAGTATGACTTTTTCATCGCTTCCTTTCAACTCAAATCAAAGACGTCCTTTGTCCGTTCTCTTTCGTCCATCGTTAAAACGGTGACTCACCCCCGCCTTCGGCGGACGCATAAGAGGTATTTTCAAACCGCGTAAATTTCTCCCTGAATACAAGTTCGATAGTTCCGGTAGGGCCGTTACGCTGCTTCGCTATTATCACCTCGGCCTTGTTGGTCTGTTCATAACCCTCTTCGCCGCGATGATAATAATCTTCACGGTGCAGCAGCATAACAACATCGGCATCCTGCTCGATACTGCCGCTTTCCCGCAAATCGCTCATCCTCGGCTTATGGCCCTCTCTGCCTTCAGGAGAGCGGTTCAACTGGCTAAGAACCACAACAGGAATATTCAACTCGCGCGCGATAGCTTTTAAGTATCTCGATATCGTCGTAATTTCCTGCTGCCGGGATTCAATCCTGCCCGTCCCCACATGCATCAATTGCAGATAATCCACCATGATGCACCGGATATTGTGTCGGCTTTTTAATCTCCGCGCCTTCGCCCGCAGCTCCAGCGGGGTCACGGACGCGGTGTCGTCAATAAAAATCGGCGATTCAGACAGCTCTCCGCAGGCCTTAACCAGAGCCTCGTAATGCTCCGTATCCAGCATGCCTTTCCTGACCCTTTGCGCATCGGTTTCACTGCTGCTGCACAAAAATCTCTCCGCCATCTGCTGCCTGCTTGTCTCTAACGAGAATATCGCAATCGGAGCCTTCTCTACCACGCCGATATGCTCGGCAATATTCAATGCCAGGCTCGTCTTTCCCATACTTGGTCTGCCGGCTATGATTATCATCTCCCCGTCCTGCAGGCCGCAGGTACACTGGTCAAGTTCGAAATAGCCGGTTGGCAAACCGGTTACGTGACTGCCTTCCCGCTTCTCTATGAGCTCATAAGCGCGAACTACCAGGTCCTTTAATTCGAAGGCCGAACCGCTTATCTTTTTATCGGTAACGGCAAAAATCTTGCGCTCGGCCTCGTCGAGCTTCTCGCTTGCCTCGCCGTCCCCGCTAAATGCGTCATTTAAAATATCACCGGCAGCAGCAGCAAGCTCGCGCAAAACCTGTTTATCTTTGACAATCCCCGCGTAATATACCACGTTGGCCGACGAAGGTACGGAATCCATTATTTTAGCGATGTATTCCACCCCGCCAACTTCCACCAACTGCCCGCGCTTCTCGAGTTCATTGCGAAGAAGCACAACATCGATAGCCCCGCCCCTGTTTTTCTCGTAAAGCGTAATCAAAGCATCGAATATCATCTGATGCTCGACTCGATAGAAGGCCTCCGCCTTGAGCTGCTCGACAACATCGTTGATACACTCCGGGTCGATTATCATCGAACCTAAAACCGCCGCTTCTGCCGCGAGAGATTCCGGCATACTCCTCAACGGCATACTGACCGGGCCCGCACCGGTATTGGGTGCGGCAACGCCAACGGCCTCATACTTCCCGGCCCCAGCGACTTTCCCTCGACCCTGCCGAACAGCTTCTTTACCCATTTTGGTCATCTGGTTTATCTTCTTCCGCCTCCGGCGAAACTTCAGCCGAATAAGCGACAATTGTAACCTTGACGGTAGCAGTCAAATCCTTATCGAACTTAAGAGTTACTTCATGCGTCCCCACCTGCTTTATATGTTCGGCCAGCCGAACTATGCCGTCGGCAACCACAAAGCCTTGCGCACGAAGATTCTCCGCTATCTCACCGGCCCCGACCGAGCCGAATAAAACTCCCTGCTCGTTTGCTTTGGCGGCAATAACCACTTCCGCTCCTTCTACAGACGCCGCCACTTTTTCCATGCGCTGCCTGTCGAGCTTTCTTTCGTCCGCCCGCTTGGCCGCTTCCTTTGCCAGAGAACGCAAATTCGCATCCGTCGGCACAATCGCCAGCCTTTGTGGCAGCAAATAATTCCTCGCATATCCGGTGTTGACTTCAACTACGTCTCCAAGCCAGCCAAGTTCCTTAACATCTTCACAGAGTAAAACCTTCATATATCCTTTCCTCTCTACTCAAGGCAATAGCACATTTCGGCTACCGCCGAGACAATCTGCGTTATTAAACTGTATACGGTAATAGCGCCATATATCTGGCTCGCTTAATTGCCGTTTTTACTTTTCTCTGACAGCTGGCACAATTACCGCTGCGCTTGCGCGAGTATATCTTGCCGCGATGAGTCAGCAGCCGTTCCAGCGTCCCGATGTCCTTATAGTCAACGTAGTCTTCACGCCTTCTGCAAAAACGACATTGGGTCTGCTCTCGAACACTCGCATGTCGCGATTTGGTATCATTGTCTTTTTTCTTTATTGGTGTTCCCATTTGCTACCTGTCCGTTTACCTTTCTTTTATAGTGAGAATGACCGAACCATCTCACAAAATGTTCATCCGCCCGCGGCGGAACAAAAAATCAATAAACCTCAAAACTATTAAAACGGTATATCGTCTGCCCCGCCGCCGCCTTCTTCCGCAGCAGGACCTCTATCCTGTTCACTTCCGCCCTCGGCGGCGACCGGAGCCGAACCGCCGGCTCCTGCCGGGCCTCCCAGAAACTGAAAGTTCTCTACGGTAACGCGGTGCTTGCTTCGCTTCGACCCATCCTGCGCCGTCCAGCTATTGAAACTCAGCCTGCCTTCGACGAACAACGGCCTGCCCTTGGTCAGGTATTTGTTTATGTTCTCTGCCGTCCGACCGAACGCCTGGCAATCCACAAAACAGGTGTCTTCCTTGCTCTGGCCATCCTGACCTTTCCATTTGCGGTTCACCGCCAGCCCGAAATCAACTACTGCCGTCTGATTCGGGGTGTATGACAGCTGTGGGTCGCGAGTCAGATTACCCATCAGTAAAACTTTATTAAAATTAGCCATTTTAAGCTGTCCTTTACAATTGATAGTTCAACTATCCCTGTTCTTCAGCCTCTTTCTCATCCTGTCCCCGTCCGTCATCTTCAACTGCTGGTTCGCTGGCTCCGGTTTCATCTGCCACATGGGGGACAGTTTCTGTTTGGGTGGCTTCCGCCTCCCTGCCCTCGGCACACAGAACCAAAGCTCGGACAATCCGTTCCGAAAGCTGAATATCTCTCTCGATGTCCTGCAGTTTGCCGCCCACCGCCTTGAAATAACAAAGGATATATACCCCTTTGCCCTTGCCTTTAATTTCATAGGCGAGCTTCCGTTCGTCCCATTTTCTCAGCGAGACAATCTCCGCATCTGCCCTTGCCAATATATTGGTGACGACCGCAACAACTCCATCCCAGTCTGCCGCGGCATCAGCAGAATCAAAAAGAAACATCGCCTCGTACAATTTGGGCTCGCCTTTCTCCTTCTTTCTGCGAGATGGCGCCACTTTCTCATTTTTAATAACTGTTTCCAAACCAAATACCTCCTGTTCGCCCGCCTATGACGGATTAAACTTATTCATTGTCGCCCTTATACCATATTCGACCCAGCAAAGGACTGCGTCCCTTGCCTTGATAATCGCCTCGTCCAGCAAAGGCTTCTCCGCCTTCGCCGGCTTGCTGAGAACATAATCACGAGCTTCTCTCTCGTTGTTCTGGCCGATGCCGATTCGCAACCGGCCTATATTATCCGTACCCAGCTTCTCTATCACGTCGGCCAAACCATTATGGCCGCCCGATGAACCTCGCATTCTCACACGAACCCTGCCCGCCGACAGCGCCATATCATCGAGCACAACAAGCAAATCGCTCGCAGCAAGCTTATAAAAACCTGCCGCCGTCGCAGTCGCCTGGCCGCTGCAGTTCATAAACAGCATCGGCTTTAACAATATCAGCTTTTTGCCCGCAAATTCACCTGTTCCCAGGCAGGAGCCGAACTTCTTCTTTCCTACATCTATTTTTAACGCCTCTGACAGCGAATCTATTACCTTAAAGCCGACATTGTGCCGCGTATCAACATACTCTTTGCCCGGATTACCCAGGCCCACAACCATTTTAATCTCAGGCACATCCATTTATTCTCAGCGCCAAAGACGCTATTTGTCCTCTTCGGAGGAGGATTTCTCCTCTGTTTCCTCTGCCTCTTCCTTGACTTCGCCGATAACCTCCGGAGCAGTCGGCATTTCCGCTTCGAGCTCTTCGGTCGTCTTGGCCTCGGTTACAATGTTGCAGGCAAGCAGCAGTGTCGATGGCGCACTTACCAGCTTCACTCCGCTGGGCAGCTCAACATCACTGGCGTGTATCGAATCTCCGACATTAATTTCTTTCACATTGATAACGATAGACTTCGGAATATCGGTTACTTTGCACTCGACCTCAAGGGCGTCCGCATGCACCTCGACAACGCCTCCCTCGTGCGTCCCCTTGGCCGTGCCTTTAAGCTCAACAGGAACCTCCACCTTAATCATCTCGGCTACATCAACCCTCATCAGGTCAAGATGAATAATATTTTTGCCGAGATGGTCGTATTGCAAATCCTTTATAATCATCTTTTCCTGCTTTTTGCCAATTTGCACATCCAGCACACGGTGTCCGTGATGCAGCCCTTCGGCCAGTGTATGCGCATCCAGCGAGATAGCCACCGGCTCTTCCTTATGCCCATACACAATTGCGGGTATCCGGCCGCCCTTGCGAATTTTCGCCGCATTACTTGAGCCGGACTGTTCTCGAATTTCAGCCTTTAATAATAAACCCTTTTCCATAATTGCCTTTGCCTCACTTAATTTTTATCCGCCTCAGGCGGAATAATCTCAAAAATCTTCAAATAAGCTGCTGACGGATTCATTTTTGTGAATTCTTTTTATCGCCTCGCCTAACATCGCCGAAACAGTTAAGACTTTGATATTGTGCAGCTTACTGCTTTCTCCGTTCTGCGGTATAGTGTCGGTAACTACCACCTCGTCAATAGGCGCATCGCCCAGGCGATTCAACGCTTCCCCTGCAAAAACGCCGTGCGTGGCGCCGACATATATCTTTTCCGCGCCGCGCTCCTTGACCAGCTTCGCTGCGCTGCATACCGTCCCTGCGGTGGCGATGATATCGTCGCACATCAAAACATTTCTGCCGTCCACCTCACCGATGATTTCCCTCGCCTGGACCTCGCTGCCGCTCACTCGTCTTTTGTGCACAATCGCCAGGTCCCCGCCCAAATGCGAAGCGTACTTGGACGCGGTTTTCATATTGCCGACGTCAGGCGAAACAACCGTAAGCTTGTCGATTTTCTTGTCCTTGAAATACTTGCTCAACACAAGCTCGCCGGTCAAATGGTCAACCGGTATATCGAAAAAGCCCTGAAGCTGCTGGGCGTGTAAATCTATCGTAAGCACCCTGCTCGCTCCTGCCGTAGTGATAATATTGGCAGCCAACTTCGCGGTAATCGGCACTCGTCCCTCGTCTTTCCTGTCCTGCCGTGCATATCCAAAATAAGGGATGACCGCCGTAATTCGCTTGGCGCTGGCTCTTCGCAGGCAGTCTAAATAAATCAAAAGCTCCACCAAATGCTCGTCAACCGGCCTGCATGTTGACTGCACTACGAAACAATCCTTTCCGCGAACATCATCCTCGACCCTGATGACCTTTTCGCCGTCGGGAAACTTGTCTATCTCTGCCCTGCCGAGAGAAACACCTAAATACTCGCAAACCGCCGCCGTCAACGCGGGGTTGCTGCTGCCGGTAAATATTTTCAATCCATTGTTTAGTGGCATCTTTTTCCCGCCTTTTCTTTAAAATCCTTTTTTGCGCTTTCCTGGTGCCTGCCCTCCATAATCCTGCTCACCTGGCCAAGTTGCTCGTTGGTATTGACGCTCATCGCCTCTTCGGGCTGCAGCGCCGCAATAGCGGTAACCTTATGGCCGCCAGCTATGATAATCGAAATCGCATCCGTCAAATAATACTCTTTCTTGGCGTTGTTCGGCTCGACCTTCGCCGCCGATTCGAAAAGAATCTTGTTGTCGAACACGTAATAGCTCGGGTTAATCTCCTTAATCTCCAACTGCTCGCTCGTGCAGTCGTTATGTTCCACAATCGCCGTGATATTACCGTCTGCGCCCCTGCATACGCGACCATACCCCTTAGGCTCGTCCAGTATCGCCGTCGCTATCGTCGCCGATGCTTTTTCAGCCTCGTGCTTTTCTATAATTTTCCGCAACGTCTCTGCCCGAATCAAAGGCCCGTCCCCGCAAAGCACCAGCGACTGGCCGTCAAAACCGTTGAGTTGTCCCTTACAGCACAAAACCGCGTGGGCCGTTCCCTTCTGCTGTTCCTGCCGGACCCATACTATATCAGTATCGGCCTCGAACCTCTTTTGTACCCGCTCGGCGCCGAAGCCGACCACAACGTACATCTTTTTAACACCCGCGCCCCGGCAGGCATCCAGCACATACGCAAGCATGGGCTTGCCGCATACCTCGTGCAGAACCTTAGGCGTATCAGTCTTCATCCTGCTGCTAATCCCTGCTGCTAAAATTATCGCGACCTTTTCCGACATACTTCCTTAATTTTTAATTCTGAACTTTAACTTTCTCAAAACTACCCGGCTAGGACTCGAACCTAGAATGTAGGCACCAAAAGCCCATGTGTTACCAATTACACCACCGGGTAAATCACGTAAAAATACCAAAGCTGCCTATTCCGCGAATATCTTTTGTTCTTTGTCATGTCACGGAGACCGTCTTATCCCGGCCGATTTGGCTCTGTCGGAGGCTTGAGTCAGCCATGCCGTGAAACTGCTGACCCCATAGACTGCTTTCACAGCCTTAGCTACCCCTTGCGACAGGGCATTTTCAATTCGGGCAATATACCCGATTCACAATCGTTTATCAACTTTTTTCTTTTTTTCTAAAAAACACCCTTTTCAGTACTAAAAACCGTCTTTTTCGACACAACCTGCACACAACCAAACCGCAAATCCGGAACGTGCCGTCAGCACATCTAAAGAATTGGTTGGGCAAGAATAAGGCCTGCCCTCAGTCGGCATCCTGGTCTATCGCGGCATAACCGCGCTGGCCCTCGCTTATATAACTCGGCTCAGACGAATCCCCGTCCTTATCTGAACCCTCGTCTGCCTCGTGCTGTTCGTGGCTTTCTTCTACCACCATCCGCTGACGCAGCCTCTCGTAATCCTTCAGCGTCATCAAAACTTCTCTCGCCTGGCTGCCTTTGTATTCGCCCAAAATCCCCGCACACGCCATCATCTCTATAATCCTCGAAGCGCGTGCATAACCGATACTAAGTTTGCGCTGCAACAGTGACACACTTCCTCGCTGGCTCTCCAAAATAACCCGCACCGCCTCGTCGAACATATCGTCCCTTGCCATATCCGAAGTATCTATCCGCCCGAGCTCCGTAAGCTCCGGATGGAACTGCGGTTCAGCTATCTCCTTCAAATACTTAACGATACGCTGAATCTCCCCGTCATCCATAAACGTCCCCTGCGCACGCACCAAATCGCTCGAGCCGGGTTTCAAAAACAGCATATCGCCCTGACCGAGTAGCGCCTCGGCGCCGTTCTGGTCGAGAACTATTCTGCTGTCCAGCCTCGCCGCGACACGGAATCCTATCCTCGCCGGCATATTGGATTTTATCAGCCCTGTGACAACCGTCGCCTGCGGACGCTGCGTCGCCAGAACAATATGAATACCAACCGCCCTGCTTTTCTGCGCGAGACGAACTATATATGCCTCTATCTCCTTCGCGGCCGTCATCATCAGGTCCGCAAGCTCATCGATTATTATTACAATGTAAGGCAGCTTCTTCGGAATCTTTTCTTCTTCCTCGCTGCTGTCAGGTCCGAACCGATTAACAATCTCATCGGCGCCGAGTTTGTTGTACTCGGCAATATTCTTCACTCTCGCCTCGGCAAAAAGCGCATACCGTTCATCCATCTTCACCGTCGCCCATTCGAGTATATGCACCGCGCGCTGCGTCTCAATCACTATCGGGCTCATCAAATGCGGTATCGTATTAAACGCCGTCATCTCGACCATCTTCGGGTCTATCAGTATCAGCTTCACCTCGTCAGGCCGCCTCGTAAGCAGTATCCCTGCGATGATACTGTTTATGCAAACGCTCTTGCCCGAGCCTGTTGTGCCCGCGATAAGCAAATGCGGCATAGCCGTCAAATCTGAAACAAGGGCCTCGCCGGACGAATCCTTGCCTAAAAAAAGCGGTATCTCCATACCACGAGGCTTCTCACCTGCCAATTGCATCAGGTCTTTAATCCTGACTTTCTCCTTTTCGCTGTTCGGAACCTCTATCCCTATCGTATGCTTGCCCGGAAGCGGCGCAACTACGCGAACCGCACCGACTCCCAACGCACGCGCCATATCGTTTGAAAGTGTGCTGATTTGGCTGACCTTCACCCCCGCCGAAAGCTCAAGCTCGAACATCGTTATAACGGGCCCTGAATCAGCCGCCACCACGTGTGCATTAATATTGAATTCCGTCAGCAGCTTCTCAAGCGCGGACGCCTTGGCCTTGATAATCTTCTCCTGCACCGACGCAAAAGTATGCTCCGGCTCGCTCAACATCTCCATCGGCGGCAACTGGTAATCATCGTAACTCGCCTGCGGTGAGCTTGCCGAACCCATCGGAACATAAGACTTGGCGGGCTTGCGCACCTGCGGCAGCGTCAACTTCAACTCTCTCGGCGCCACAGGCGCCTCGACAGCGCCGATTGTGTTCTCAATCGCGATGTCCTCGTCCTTAAAGCCGCTCCCCGATTGCACAGCCTCCGTCTCCGCCGAAAGCTGCCTCTGCCGCGCGCTCAACTTCTGCCAAATCTCACTTAGCGCCTGCGACTGCTGCCTTGCCGCCGACCACACCGGAGACGCTGCCCCAATCATTCTCCCGGCTACGAAACCAAGCCACTCGAACGCCGCTGCCACAAAAGTATCCGCCAAAAGAACAATCCCGACGAGCCACGTCGCAGTAATCAATATGAATGTACCAAGAAGCGCAAAGTGCCCCCGCAAAAATTCTGCCGCTGCAACACCCAGAACTCCGCCTGAACCCATCGGAAAATTAAATGTGCCGTGAGGCCGGATAAGATAGAAACTGCTCGACGCCGCCGCAGTTACAAGCAATAACCCTATCGTTCGCAAAACTCCCTGCCCTATGGATTGATTCGCCAGCCTCGCCGCTAAAAAGCAAATTGCCGAAATTATTATTACAAACACCCCAGGCCCAACGTAATACATCAAGTAATACGCCAGAAACGCCCCCGTTCGGCCGCACCAGTTGGCGGGTGGTTCGTTATGAGGCCACACAAACCTGCTCGGCCAATCGCCTATGTCGAAACTAATACAGCTGCACAAAATAATCAATGCCGCTGCAATCCCAAGATATTCCGCCGCTGCTTCGTATGACTTCTTCTCTTTCAAGGGTTCGCGTCCGATAAAAATTTTATTATCAGTCCAGATACTCGCTCCTGGCCACAGATTTTATATCGGCTACCCCTGCACTTTTTCTGCAAAATTTACCCGTCTTATGCGGGTTTGCCTGCCGCCCCATTTTTACCGCAGGCAAAGAGCCCCGTTTTACCCCCTTAACCGGCCTCGCCATCGCTTTGTCTAATCTTGTCGAAAAAAGGCGTTCTCTTTTCCTCTACGCACTTAGCGGCATAAAGATACATCGCCGCCGACCAGCTTTGCCAGTCCTGCCCCTGGGCCGTTCCATCCTGCGCACGGTGCCATTCGTTAAATCCGAATTCCACCTTCTCGACACGCGCGCCTCGAACAAGCTCGGCTAAAACAGCGAGCTTCTCCTCCGCGAGCCTGTATTTTTCAGCAGCCACCAACGCCGCGATATAAAACCCGCAAACAAATGGCCAAATACCACCGTTATGATACTCCCCCGGCTGATTATACTTCGCATAACGCGGCATCCATTCCGGGTCGCCCGGACGGACGTATGGGAAAAAGTTAGGCGGCAAATCAACCGCAAGTTCTTCGTTTGCCCTGAATCCCTCACATTCCTCTTCTATCCACGATATAAGCTTGCTCGCCCTCGATGGTGACGCTATCCCGCTAAGAATTGCTATGCTGTTGCCCAAAAGGTCGAATCGCTCACTGCGGTACACTTTGTACGACCACATCGCGTAATAAGGTTTCCGCCGCAGAACCAAACCCTCGTGGATGTGCCGATTTTGTCTTTCGCCTTTGACAGTAAATCTCTCCATCGCCTCCTTCGCATCCGCCGCCCGTTCATACTGCCCGAAAAAACGCAGACACGTATATACAATAGTATTAACATACAGGCCGTACCCAAGTACCCACTGTTCGTCGCGCCAGTCGCTGGTGGGCTGCTGCGCTACGAGACATCGGTCAGGCGGGCTTTGGTATTTCTGCCATGTCAGAGATTTTTGGACGGCCTCTTCGAGAAAATCCTTCTCTCCAGTTGCTGTTCGATAAAGTCCGACGCCCATAATAAACAACGGTGTCGTATCGCTGGCGCCCCTGTCGTCAGGGTCGTGAACTAAAGATGGTATATGCCCCAACTCTGTTTGATTTTTTGCCAGCGTCTCTAAAACTCTCCGCAGCGACACAAGTAATTTTTCGTTCCCGCTGGCCAATACGCCCAGCGAGCATATCATTAAGTCCCGCGTGTATGGCTCAGGATACCCCCACCCAGCCGTCCTCGGCAGGCCCCGGCAAGGACCATGATTGTTATGAAGCAGCACTTCCAGTGCTGCCTGCCCGGCCTTGTCTATCAGTTCTTTCCGATGTTTATCCATTTTTTAGTGAGTTTATCGAACCTATTACGATATACCCAAACGCTTTGAAACAATATTAACAAACTTCTTCGCAACAACGCGATAGTCGAAATTCTCAACTACTCGCTTTCTTCCTTCCTTTCCCATCCGCTCTCTAAGCCCGGCGTCTTTCATCAAATCCATAAGGTAATTGGCGATATCATGAACGCTCGCGCGGTAATCCACTATCCTCGACCTTTTGAAAGTGTGTTTGTGGCCCGCCTCGTAGCCGGACTCATCTCCGAGAACCGCTTCTCGAAGCCGGATTTCCTGCGCAACATCCGCCAGAAACGCCGTCTTGCCGTGCACCATCGTATCGAGCATCCCCATCGCCTTTATCCCTATCACAGGTTTTTCGCACGCATTCGCTTCTACCTGAATCATTCCGAACCCCTCTAACCGCGATGGGGCCGCATAGATATCGCACGCCGCCAACAGATAAGGCATAAAGTTTCGGGAAACCTTCCCCGTGCTGTAAATCACGCTTTTATCTATTCCTAAATTAGACGCCAATTGTATGTCCGCCATATTCTGCTGTTCCGTCCGGGCCTGGGGCCAGACCTTGCAAACGTATTTCCAGTCAGGTGCTTGCGGGTCGTTTATCGCAAGTGCCTGCATAACTTCCTGCGCGCCTTTGGATGCAGCGTCGCCGCCGACGGTTAAAATCATTATCTGGTCTTCCGCTACGCCTAATGCCTCCCGGACGGCAACAACCTTGGGGTCTTTCCTGTCACGGGGCACAAATGAGTCGGTGTCACAGCCGACATGTAAAACTTCGATGTTGTCACCCTTAAGGCCGTCACGAACATATACCTTTTTTACCCAGCTTGATGTCACCAGTATCAAAGGCAGCCGGTCGAGTATCTCCCCGTAATTGGCCATATAACCGTCCGCCACAAGCCACGGTATCGCCGTTATTCCGTATCTTTGCGGATGAAGAACCAAATGAGAAGTATGTCCCCAGTACCCGACGCCGACAACGACGTCAGGCTCGAACCACCGGTAATACCATTCCTTTTCCTGCGCCGCCTCGAAATTAACCGAGAACACCTCGACCCCCATCTCTTCGAGCCCTTTGTGCAACAGTTGTCCCTGTGTCGCAAGTCCGCCCGGAGAAGGTGGATAATCGTACAAAAGCAAAACTTTCATCTTAGGTTCCTTTCTCTATTTTTTAACCCCGGCCCCGAAACGCCAAAACGCTTCCTGCCGTGGTGTCGTCTTCGCCTCGAAACTGTCCTCGCCGAAACCGTATATTTTTGTGATTATATCATACTTCCTCTGCCATATATCGTCCGGCAGTCTTATATACAAATCGGCATTTCTATCGGCAAGCGGCAAATACTCCCCGCCCCCGTCCCTGTATGCAAAAGACCACACCTGCCCCGCCCTCAGCCTGGCCGACCTCCAAAGCGCCATCACCGCTTTCTCTGTTTCCTCGTGCCTGATATGCCGCGTGTACTCGCCGTTAGGCCCGTGCGTAACTATCAAATCGAATTTGTCGTAAGGTAATAATTTGACTATGGCTCGCTGAACCTCACCGGGATTCAAGGGGGTTTGTTCCGGCCCGTCGTCAAAGTCGCCCATAAATCCCTTCGCCCCGAATTCCTCGAGCGCCTTGAAAAAATTTGTCGCGCGGTCAGCGTCGCTTTTTCTGCATATCGTTACCACAGTCCATTCAGCATCCGGATGCATCAGCATCAACCCGCCCGCCCACAGCGTCTCATCGTCAGGATGAGCGACTATCATCGCACATCTGCTGTGCTTGTCTATATGTTTGAAATGTCTAATGTCTGGCATTTTCTCTAATCCGCATAGTCCCCACTGGGACATTTAAGAATAAAATCGACCACTTCGTCGAACTCCGCCGTCGCAAGACAAATCCGCGAATCCGCGGCCCCGTAATACATAAAAATTTTATCTCCCTTTTTTATCCATCCGCACGGAAACACAACATCATCCACGTCGCCCTCGCGCTCGTAATGCGCCCTCGGCCCGAAAATCCATTCGCCGCTCCGCCTTATGACCTTCGTCGGGTCTTCCAAATCCAGCAGCACAAGCCCCAGCCGATAAATCGAACCGGATGCCGTCACCCGTACCCCGTGATACAAAATCAGCCAGCCCTCTTTCGTCTCCATAGGCGGCGCACACAGCCCAATCTTGCCTGCGTCCCACCATCCCCCTTCTCTTGCGCAAATTATTTCCAGATGTTCACCCCAGTGCTTAAGGTCGGGAGAAAACGATATCCATATATGAGCGCCGACATTCGCCATCCTCGGCACGGGCCGATGCAGCATCGCCCAGCGCCCTTTGAACTTCACAGGGAAAAGCGCAGCGTCTTTATCCTCTGGCGGCATAACCGCCCCTATCCGCTCGAAAGTTTTAAAATCACCTGTCGTAGCCAGCGATACTAAAGGCCCGCCTTTAGAATACGCCGTATAACACACCGCCCATTTTTTCATTTCCTCCAGCCGAGTTATCCGCGGGTCTTCCACTCCCCATATTTCTTCCGGATGTTTTTTCGGCTCAGGCCTCAATGTCGGCTCCTTGTCTATCTGCCAGTCGCCGATTCCGTCGTCGCTTCTCGCCACAGTCAAATGTGAAATCCCCCGAAAGTCCTCGACACGGGCAAGCAGTAACGTCTTGCCGTCCACCTCTGCCGCCGCCGCATTAAAAACAGAATTGGCCCTGTAAGGCCAGTCATCGACGGAAATAATCGGATTGCCCGAATACCTTGTAAACAATTCCTTGCCGAAAGCCCTGCCTGTTTTCTCTTTCATAATCTCTGAACCCTCTAAAAAGAACCCGACAGCCCTTTTCTTATCAGCATGACCGCTATCGCCGCCAGCAGCAGGCTCATTATCTTTGAAAGGGCCTTCGTGCCCGCTTCGCCCAAAACCTTCATCAACGCCCCGGCTCCGCTGAAAATTATACCCGCAAGCATAATATTTACCACAACAGAAACGAGCGTGGAGAATAATCCGTATTGCGAGATTATAACCATGGATGTAGTCAGCACCGCAGGCCCCACAATCAAAGGCGTTCCAAGCGGAACCGCACCAAGCTCCTGACTCGGGATGCGCCTTCGCTTGACCGGGTTAATAATATCGGTTATGGCCAAACAAAAAAGTACCGCGCCGCCGGCCACCATAAAATCCCCCATAGTTACACCTAATGCCTTAAAGACCGCCTTGCCCAGAAATATAAAACCAACCGCCAGACACACTGCCGTCAGCATCGACTGGGCAATCACTTTTGTCCTTTGTTGTTTCTCCACATCTTCGGTCAACGAAACGAAAATAGGAAGAACCCCGATTGCGTCAACCGCCACGAATATCGGTATGAACGCCAGCAAAACATTTTTAAGCTCCATCTTTTTTTCCTTCCATGCTGCGGCTCGGCGCCTGCGCTCGTCAGGCCGGCCTGCCGCAACTCAGCCGAGACGAGTCGCCTCTTGCTGAATACTATTCACTAACCGTCTTTGACATTCTACCCTCAAATTCGAATCTCGCAACTAACTTGGCATCTCCCACCGTTTTCCGCGGAATCTGTGGCTAAATATAAATCCATCTGACCGGGAAAAACCTTCGACTAATAAATATCCGCTTAAAGGCCCGGGCAGTTGTCCGCCCATACAAGGCAACCGCCTTTTAATCCTATACTGCCGACATTGTTTGTACCGGTACGCATAACATTCCAAATATCGTTACACTGCCCATTTATAAGAAGCCTGGCCGTGCAGATAAACCTCTCGTTTTCGTAATTATATCAAACTCCTCCCCAAACATTATGATTATATAAAATATATTGTTAGGCGCAAGGGAAAGGGCAATTATACGTTTCTCCTCTCGGCTAAAATAAAAAACCCCGCGGCGCATCCTTTCGCCACAGGGCCATACAAATCTATTCACTTTCTCAACCTTCGGCTCTATTGCCTTGGCGCCGGTGCTTACTTCGCTTCAGATTTTTTCTCGGATTTCTCTACCATCCTGTCCAGCTTGTCAGTCTTCTTCTCGACCTTGCGCGGTATTCTCACCGCCACGCCGAGCCGGCCGAGTTCGCCGGACACTTCAGGCTGGTTATGATTCAACTGGAAACTTCGGCTCAAATACTCCCTCGCAAGGTCCCTCTCACCCTTGCTCAAATAATAGTAGCCTATCTGTTTGTTAATCTTGGCAGAATTCGGCGCCATATGAAGAGCCTGCTGATAACCTTTCAATGCGTAATCATCCACGCCTTGCTCCTGAAACGCCAGTGCAAGCTGAAGAGATGCCGCCGCCGAAACAGCCGCCCGTTCTATATACTCCTCCGCCATCAGCTTGGCCTTGGCCGTATCGCCGCTGCTAATCAGCACCTTAACCCTCGCCGCCTGCGCCTGCCTGTGGGCAGGGTCAAAACTTAAGGCGATACTGTACTGGCTCTCCGCCTGAGACCACAGCCCGTCAGCTTGGTACAACCGGCCCAGCTTGTAATGCGCCTCGGCGTCCTCGTATTTATTCTCGATACGCTTGAGCATCTCGGTTTTCTTCTTCTCGGCCGGTGTCTTGCCAATCTCTTTAGGTGCCTTGTGCTTTCCGCCGCAGCCGCCGAGTAAAAGTATACAAATCAAAAAAGTCGGACCGATGAATCTCCAGGTACCAGTATGTTCTTGCCTCCGTTTCATAACTTGTTACCCCGTTCCATTTCTTTATAATCTCTCTTTTTCTCTTTGTATCCTGCTCTTCATTTTGACAAGCTGAAAAATCTTTGCAAGCAAAATTTTCTATTTTTTAACAACAAAACTTCGCCGCGAACCTCTTACTCTCTCACCTGACAGGCCGCATCAATAATCTCGGCGCTCCTGCCGGTCATCACCGTTGCCAAAAGCGGCCTAAACGTCGAGATTTTGGACCTCGAGAGCGTGGTCGCGGATGAAGTCCCGGCGCTCCTCGACGTTCTCGCCCATCAGAATACTAAAAAGTCTGTCCGCTTCGCCGGCGTCATCTACTCTGACGCTCAACAGCGTCCGCGTGGCCGGATTCATCGTCGTGTCCCATAACTGGTCCGCGTTCATCTCGCCTAAACCCTTGAAGCGCTTTATCTCAACTCCCTTTCCGCCAATCTGCCTTACCGCGGCGCAGATGTCACCAAGCGATGCAACCTCGTAATTATCCTCGCCGTTTATAAGCTGAAATCTCGTCGGCAGAGCCTCGCCGGAAACCGTCTTGGCCGGCTTCAAAAGAAAATCCTTTAGGTCCAACCCCCAGCTGTCCTTGAGTTTTTCATTTATCTCGTTAATTCGGCTGACTTCGTGAAGCTCCTCGGTAACGACCGGCTTTTCACCATTGCCCTCTTCGCCCGTACCCGTGTTCCGCTTCAGTCCTTCGAGCTTCTTTTCATACTTGGCCCTGACATAATAAACCTCTTCCTGTCCGTCAACAATGATACGAAATTGCGGTAATCCCTTGCCGTCATAATACGACTGCACGAAATCCGCAAAGTTAATCCCGCGCCTGACCAAAACAGCTATGCTGCGCTCGGCGTCGGCGAGACTTTTTACGAGGCCGGTCAACTGCTTGTCCGAAACCTTCTGCGACTTCTTACCCTTCTCGCTCCCTTTGCCGGCCCTGATGACAAGCTCCGTGCCCTCCAGCCCGCGGGCAATCATCTGCCTGTGCATCTGCCCCTCACTCAGAACATACTCGGATTTCTTCTTGCCCTTGACCTTGACCTCGTACAGCGGAGGCTGGGCAATGTAAATCATGCCGTTATCAAGTAATTGAGACATCTGCCTGAAGAAAAATGTCAGCAGCAGCGTCCGTATATGAGCGCCGTCAATATCGGCGTCGGTCATTAATATTACCTTGCCGTACCTGCACTTGCTCAAATCGAACTCGTCAACGCCGATACCTGTCCCCAGGGCGCTTATTATTGTCCGGATTTCATCGTGCGCAAGCATTTTTTCCAGCCGCGCCTTCTCAACATTAAGAATCTTGCCCTTCAATGGCAGAATCGCCTGAATATTTCTGTCCCGACCGGCCTTCGCCGAGCCGCCCGCCGAGTCACCCTCGACAATAAATACCTCGGTGCTTGCCTTTTCCTTGCTTGTGCAGTCCCACAATTTACCGGGCAGATTGGAACTGCTTAACGCCCCCTTGCGCCTCGTCAATTCGCGGGCCTTTCGGGCCGCCTCTCTGGCAGCGGCAGCCTGAATCGCCTTGTTCAAAATCCGTTTCGCCTCAGCAGGGTGCTCTTCAAGAAAATGACCGAGTTGTTCGTTAACAACGCTCTCGACGAAACCGCTGACTTCAGGATTGGTAAGCCGGACTTTTGTCTGGGCCTCGAAATGAGGGTTGGCAAGCCTCACCGCCACTACCGCTGTTAGGCCCTCACGAAGGTCTTCGCCTGTCGTGGCCTGGTCGCTCTTTAGTAAATTATTGTTCTTGGCATAATAATTCATCGTGCGGGTCAGGGCTGTTTTGAATCCCGAAAGGTGTGTACCCCCGTCAATATTGCGAATGTTATTCGCAAAGGCCAGCACATTCTCGGTATAACTGTCGTTATACTGCAGCCCAACCTCGCAGGCCATCTTCGCCTCTGTGTCTTCTTTGGTAAAATAGATGATGTCCTTGTGCAGCGTCTCTTTGCCTTCGTTGAGGTGCTTTACGAAAGCCTTAATCCCGTCGTCAAATTTGAATACCGCTTTTTTATCTTTTCTGTCGTCCTGGAATGTAATCTGCAAACCGGCATTCAGATAAGCCATCTCTCGAATTCTTTTTGTCAGCGTATCATAATCGAACTCGGCGTCGCCGAAAATCTCTTCGTCCGCCATAAACGATATCTTCGTGCCTCGTTTATCGCTGCGGCCGACTTCCTCTACTGCCCCTTTGGCTTTTCCCCTCGCGCACTCGAAGTGATAGTGCTTGCCGTCTCTATATATATCCGCTTCGAGCCACACACTTAGCGCGTTCACTACGCTGACGCCCACCCCGTGCAAGCCGCCGGCCACCTTGTAACTGTCGCCGTCAAATTTGCCGCCGGCGTGAAGCGTGGTAAGCACAACCTCCAACGCGCTTTTCTTGGCCTCTTTGTGCTTTTCAACGGGAATGCCTCTGCCGTTGTCCTCGACCGTACAACTGCCGTCCGCCTGAATATGAACTATTATATCGTTGCAGAACCCGGCTAACGCCTCGTCGATAGAGTTGTCCATTACCTCATAGACCAAATGGTGCAGGCCGCTGCTGCCGCGGTCGCCGATATACATATCGGGCCGCTTGCGGACTGCTTCCACGCCGCCGAGTATCTTTATATTACTTGCATCGTATTTGTGCTCTGTCATATTGACTCCCTGCCTGCCATACAGCTCGTTACATTCAGCCGACAGCGAATTTTATTTCTCTTATTTTTGCCTGTGGACACATGCTCGCCAACTCTTTAAGAAGCTCGCTGCTTAATAATTGCATTTCATACATATACGCCGACGAATCGACGGACACCTTCAGCCTGCCGCCGGAAACCTCGACAATCTTGCAGTGTCGGCAAAGCTCCACCGGCAGCAGTTGGCTCCATGCGTCAGTTATCAACCCGAACCTCTCCTGCTGCGGCGAAATCCGGTTCTCCATAAGCCCGCTCAAGACATCGCCGAGGCTGGCCGTGTTGTCCACCCGGCGCCTTGGTCCCCACCTGAAAGTCCTACACACCTGTTCGCTTTCGTTTGCCATTTTCAACTAAGGTTTATCGGCATCAGGACATAAAGAAAATTTGTCCCGCTTTTTATCAGGCCCGGCCGGTCCGCCTGGCCCAACTCTAATTCGAACTCCGCCGTCTGAATGACCCGCAAGGCCTCTACTAAGAATTGCGGATTAAACCCAATTTCAATCATCTCGGCCTTGTAATCGACCGGCATACTAACCTGTGCATCGCCCGCCTCCGGAGCCCTTCCGGAAAACATTAGATTATTCTTCCCAATTGAAAGTTTAATTCCCCTCGACTCTTCACTCGTCAACAACGCCGCTCGGCGAACGGCGCTTAACACCGCTTCGGTTGACAGTGCCAGTTTTTTGTCATAATCCTGCGGTATTATGTCCTCGTATTTTGGAAAATTACCCTCGACAAGATTCGAGCTTATAACCGCGTTCGCACAGCCGAATAATATCCGGTTATCGACAAGCTTGACGGCGACAACGTCCTTGTCGCCGTCGCCGATTCTGTCCAACAGCGCCATCGTCTTGGCCGGCACTATTATCTTCGTCTTGGCGACCTGCTCACTCGGGGTCGAAGCCAAACTAACCTTACAACGGGCCAGCCTTCTGCCGTCAGTAGCAACTAACGACAGCTTCTTGCCCTTGATTTCCCACAACACGCCATTAAGCGCATAGCGGGTGCTCTCTTTAGCTGTGGCGAATAAACACTGCCTGATGCCTGCCTGTAAATTGCCCAGCGCGATTTCTATGTCCGCCTGTCCCTCGAAACCCGGAACCGCCGGATACTGCCCCGGCTCCTGGCCGTAAATTGTAAAATGGCTGTCTGCCCCTTCTACTTTACACGCGCCTGCTTCAGCTTGTAATAACAAAACTTCATCAACGCTCTCGCGAACAATCGCCGTTAAGCGGTCCGCCGGAACAATAACCTCGCCCGCCTCTTCCACCTGAACTTCAGAAACTAAGTAGTTAATGCCAACCTCTAAATCCGTCGCGCAGATGTGAACGCCCTTTTTGTCCGCAACGATTTGAACACAGCGAAGTATCGGCTTAGGTGTTCGGCTCGGCACCACAGAGGTTAATATACCTAACGCCTCTGCCAAAGCGGCCCTGTTAAACTTTAGTTTCATAATAAACCCCTATACCAAAACAGTTAAAAAAGTTAAGCTCTTGCGCTTGTAACTTTTCAAGCACCGTAGTTTACACCTGAAAACATCGCCTTGCAATTCTTTTCCCAAAAAACCTTGGTGATACTAATGCACAAGCCATAAAAACATCCTCTTTGAGAGTTAGATTAATATTATATCTATATAGAAAAATAGTATTAGTAATCATATAACCTGTGAAATTGTTGTGTTTTAAGCGAGGGAGTTTTATAAGGTGTTGTATGGCGAGTGGTTACGATGTAAAAAAGAGCGGGACTTGTTGTGGATAACTTGTTAGGTTGTAGGGGGGGTGTTTGGCAAAACTAACAGGCGGGTCGTTCGGTGGCAGCGCCGAAGCGCCGACCGCCACAAAACCTAACAGGCTGGCTGGGTCCTTGTGAGTAAATAAATTCAGGCAACAGAGCGGCTTGAAGACTTTGCCCGGGCGGGTATAATATAGCAGGCAACTGGAGTTATTAGGGAAACAAATATGGGCAACGGGGTACGGTCGGATATAACCTCATTAGGTAGGCAAAAACACTACCAACCTGTCCATCAACGGGCCGGGCGGGGGCTCTGTATAGGTATTGATGTTGGTTCGACCAGTAGTGACGTGGTTGTGCTTGATAACGCCGGCAGGAGCGTCCTCTGTGACTACCGGCGCACGAAAGGCAGGCCTATAGAAACGGTGCGCTCGCAGTTAGAAGTGGTATTTAAACAAATAAATCCTTCAGATATTACTCTTTCTGTGGCAACCGGTTCGGCCGGACGATTCCTGGCTAAACTTTTAAATATCCCTTTTGTAAATGAGGTGCCGGCGCAGGCAGCAGCTATATCCCACCTATACCCACAACTTCGGCAGGCGACTATAATTGAGATGGGCGGTCAGGACAGTAAATTAATTTTCCTCTCTACTGAAAAAGGCCGCGGCATCGTGCGGGATTTTACCCTCAACACTGTTTGCGCCGCCGGGACAGGTTCTTTTCTCGACCAGCAGGCGCAACGGTTAGGTGTCAATATCGAGGAAGAGTTTGGCAAGCTGGCCCTGCAGAGCAAAACTGTTCCGCGAATGGCCGGAAGGTGCTCGGTCTTTGCCAAGTCTGATATGATTCACCTCCAGCAGCAGGCTACGCCGAGCTGTGATATCGTCGCGGGCTTATGTTTGGCGCTGGCCAGAAATCTTAAAAGCGACCTGGGCACTGGCAGAGAATTCGTCAAACCGATTATATTTACCGGCGGCGTAGCTGCTAATATCGGTGTAGTCAGGGCGCTGGAAAAAGTATTCGAATTAACTCAGAGTGAACTTGTTGTTCCGGACGAACACTTTTTTACCGGTGCGATAGGTGCGGTGCTTATAGCAAAAGAAAGAGTTGGCCGACAGGGGCCAAACGGGCAAATTCATCTCGAGCAAATTGATAATTATCTCGCCCGGCTCGGCTCAACACTCGAGAACGCCCCGAGGCGCGAGTTGTTAACCAGGCCGACCTTACCATGTCCCCAGAGCCGCGTTTTTGAACACTTGCTTTCTGATACCGCCGAGCCGGTAGAAGCCTGTCTCGGCGTTGACGTCGGCTCGATTAGCACCAAAGCCGCCGTTATTGACCGACACAACCGGCTGCTCGCAAAGCATTATTTAATGACCGCCGGCAATCCTCTTGAGGCTGTTCGCTCGGCCCTCGATGTCGTCGCTAAGAAGGTCTCGAATAAAGTAAAAATCATCGCTGCCGCCACCACAGGCTCCGGAAGGTACCTGACTGGCGACTTCATCGGAGCGGATGTCGTCATTAACGAAATCACCGCACAGGCCAAAGGCGCCGCCATCGTTAATCCGGAGGTTGATACTATTTTCGAAATCGGAGGCCAGGACAGCAAATACATATCTCTCGAAAATGGTGTCGTTGTCGATTTTACTATGAACCACGCCTGCGCCGCCGGCACTGGCTCGTTCCTTGAAGAGCAGGCTCAAAGGCTCGACATAAACATCAACCGCCAGTTTGAAGAGCTGGCCTTCAACTGCCCCAGCCCCATAAAGCTCGGCGAACGCTGCACCGTTTTTATGGAGTCCGACCTGCTGAACTATCAGCAGCAGGGAGCTGCGACCGGCGAACTCGTCGCGGGCCTTAGTTACTCGATTGTCGAAAATTATATCAATCGCGTCGTCGGCCGCCGCAAAATCGGAAACAACATCTGCTTCCAGGGCGGAACAGCCTTCAACAAAGCGGTCTGGGCGGCCTTCGAGAAAGTCGTCGGCAAGCCCGTTATGGTCCCCGACCATCACGAAGTAACAGGAGCCATCGGCGCCGCCGCCATCGCCGCCGAATATATGAAAAACAGACCGCTGGCCGGCCAAAACACCGAAACGAATTTCAGAGGATTCGAAAACGTTACCTCTATCGAATACGAAGTCAAATCCTTTACCTGTGAACACTGCCCGAACCACTGCGAGATTAAAGAAGTCCAGCTCCCCGATTCCGAGCCGTTATACTATGGCTCCAGGTGTGACAGGTACAATCTGAAAAAGAAAACCGCGAAGACGAAAGGCCTCGGCGCCTTCGCGTACCGAAAGCAGATGTTGCTTGAATGCGCAGACCTGACCGGCGAAGCTTCTAAGGAACAAAGCACAAAAACCCAAATTGGTATCCCCCTGGCCTTGATTAATTACCAGCTCCTGCCCCTGTTCACACGGTTTTTTAAGGCGATGAATTTCGAGGTAGTAACCTCCGGCCGAACCGACAAACGGATAATCCGCATGGGCACCGAATCCGTCAGCGCCCAGCTCTGTTTCCCCGTCAAGGCCGCCTATGGCCATATCGCCGAACTTATCGAAAAGAAAGTTGACTACATCTTCCTG
Organism: Phycisphaerae bacterium; assembly: GCA_028714255.1. Lineage (GTDB taxonomy): Bacteria > Planctomycetota > Phycisphaerae > Sedimentisphaerales > Anaerobacaceae > CAIYOL01. Next base: position 83,254 of record JAQTMR010000002.1, read on the forward strand.
CCGAGCATCGTCTCGATGACGGCAAGCTACCCTAATAACAAAACCAACCAGCTATGTCCCTACGTCCAGTCATTAGCCTATCAGGCCCAAACCGCTTTTCGTAATAAACTTGGCAACACGAAAATACTTACCGCCCCCGTTCGATTGGGACAGGGACAGAAATTATTGCAAAAAAGTTTCATCGCAATCGGCAAACAACTAAGCGTCCCCGCTTCAGTAGTTAAAGGGGCCGTCAAAGAAGGATTCTCCGCCCAGCAAAAATTCGAACAGGCGATGCAGGATAAGGGCAAAGAAATCCTCGACCAAATCGCACCGGACCAAAAATTGTTCGTGCTTGTCTCTCGGCCGTATAATGGCTGCGACGAAGGCCTGAACCTGCAGTTATCCAAAAAACTCGACGAGCTTGGTGTCAAGACGATTCCTATGGAGATGCTGCCGCTTCATCAGGCAAAACTCAGCGACGAATCACTCCACCGAGACGCCTATTGGTCGTATGGCCAGAAAATTTTAAGAGCCGCCGAGCTAATCAAATCCGATAAAAGACTTTTCGCGATATATCTGTCCAACTTCAGTTGCGGCCCCGACTCGTTCCTCCTGACTTTCTTCAAGGACATAATGGGCCGAAAACCCTGCCTGCTATTGGAGCTGGATGAACATTCCGCTGACGCAGGCGTGATTACTCGCCTCGAAGCCTTCCTCGACAGCTTGAAATATTACCGCCCTCTGGAAAAAGAAAAAAAACTAACAGCCCAAAAACACGCAATTACAACCGGCAGCCATTGCGGACGCACATTGTATATCCCGTATATGGGCGATTGTGCCTATGGCGTCGCCGCCTGCTTCAGGGCCTATGGCCAGCCCGCCGAGGTTATGCCGTTGGCCGACGAAGCCGCCCTCTTACAGGGCCGGGCCTTCACCTCCGGAAAGGAATGTCTCCCTTGCGCAATCACCAGCGGCGATATGCTCAAAGTAATCCGCGCCGAAGGATTCGACCCCGCCAAAACAGCCTTCTTTATGCCGTCAGCATCCGGCCCATGCAGGTTCGGAATGTATAACTGCCTGCATCGGCTCATCCTGAGATACGTCGGAGCGGAAGATGTCCCCATCATCGCGCCCAATCAGGACAGCGGCTTCTACCGCGACTTCACCAGAGACATCGATTCGCCAATGGGAAAGTTTATGAAGGATATGTGGGTCTCCGTCGCGGGCGTAGATTTATTGCGGAAACTAATCCTGCGAGTTCGCCCGCTGGCTGAAACCGCCCAACAGGCCCAGAGGGTTTACGACCGGTCCATCGGGCAGTGGACCCAGGCCGTCGAACACCGCTTCAGCTTCTCCCGGATGCGCCGCCTGATGGAATCCATCGCGAAGGATTTCGCTGCCGTAAAACGCACCGCCGAAAACCACAAGCCGAGAATAGGAGTCGTCGGAGAAATTTATGTCCGCAGCCATCCCTTCGCCAATAATAATATAATCGCTCGGCTGGAAGAACTCGGCGCCGTCTGCGATTTGGCGTCACTGGCGGAGTGGATTTACTATACCAATTTCATCAGGACAAGAACCGCCAAACGACAAAGTCTGTTCAGCGACTGGTTTACCAATACCTTTCAGGACTATGCGCAGCACAAAATCGAAAAGACCTTGGCCGAACCTCTCGAGAAAAGATTCGGCCGACTGGCCGAGGGCCCGGCATCACACCTCATCGAACTGGCCAAACCATATATCCATCATTCATTCGAGGGCGAAGCCGTCTTAAGCGTCGGCAAAATGCTTGAGTATCATCATCTTGGCTTTGGCGGCGTAGTCAACGCGATGCCTTTTGGCTGTATGCCCTCTAATGTCGTCAACACCCAGACAAGGCGGATAAGCGCAGATTGCGATGATATGCCGATTCTGAATTTGAGTTTCGATGGCCAGGTGGATTCCACCCTGACCACTCGATTGGAAGCCTTCGTCGAACAAATCCGACAAAGACAGCCCGCAAGCCCTACTACTGCTTATGTTTAGCCCTGCCGTTGTCAGCAGGGATCTTTTAACCCCCTGCATTCAACATTTTGCATGTAAACTGATAGTTCTTTGTCATTGCGAGCGAAGCGAAGCAATCTCAACACTTTACGTTCGACTGAAGTTGAAATTGCTGTGGCTGTATTTATCCTTGTAATGGTTTGGTGATACTAAGTTTATGAACTTTGATGCAAAAAGCTGATTGCAGGGGGTTACCCGCCCAATCCAAAATCCGCTTCATTGGTTCTAAAAAACAACCTGACATTTCGGCAGTAGCTTTTTGATTCCGCCCTGCTCTTTCTTGCTAAACGGATTGCCCCTAAGATTAAGCGATTGCAGATTCGTCAGTTTGCCAATCGCCTCCGGCAGCGTGGTCAACTGATTGTCCATAAGATTAAGCGATTGCAGATTCGTCAGTTTGGTAATCGCCTCCGGCAGAGCGGTTAACCCATTGTCCCAAAGATCAAGCGATTGCAGGTTCGTCAGTTTGCCAATCGCCTCCGGCAGCGTGGTCAACTGATTGCCCCAAAGAAAAAGCGATTGCAGTTTCGTCAGTTTGGCAATCGCCTCCGGCAGCGTGGTCAACTGATTGTCCGCAAGATCAAGCGATTGCAGGTTCGTCAGTTTGGTAATCGCCTCCGGCAGCGTGGTCAACTGATTGCCCCAAAGATTAAGCGATTGCAGGTTCGTCAGTTTGCCAATTGCCTCCGGCAGAGCGGTTAACCCATTGTCCCAAAGATCAAGCGATTGCAGGTTCGTCAGTTTGCCAATCGCCTCCGGCAGCTTGGTCAACTGATTGCCCCCAAGAAAAAGCGATTGCAGTTTCGTCAGTTTGGCAATCGCCTCCGGCAGCGCGGTTAACTGATTGTCCGCAAGAGAAAACTCTTTGATGGTTCCATAAAGTTCGTCGCTTATCGCGCCCTCTTTGACATTTACAATTCTCCTAATCTCATCGTCGAAGACTTTTTCATCATCCTGAATTTTCTCTGGGAGTTCTTGTTCTTCCTTCCTTTGTTCGACGATGAATTGGTTAACCGATTCCCTTATTTGTCTATCTTCGAGCCAGGTTTTACCTTGCTCCGTCCTCAGCACATCCTGTAGAAACTCCATCCCCTTCAATTTGGCGATGATTTCTTGAGCTTTTGTAGGTCGCTCATCTGCCTGTTTGCCTCTTTTTGTCTCCGAAGACTCCTTTTGCTCTATCGCCTTCTCCCCGAGAACAAAGCTTCGGATTTTGCCGCAAACATCCTGGTTTCTCCATAGATATTCGTAGAGCCGGTCGTCCTTGAAATGGTCCCGCAGTATCCTCGATATGACACACGACCCCATCACCTTGATATCAGCCTCTCCCTTTTCCACTGTTTTCCACAGGAGCCTGTCAACAATCAAATTGTTGAGGAATCTGACAAGGTTCCTCGGATTGAAGCGGGCGCCCTTTGACAGAACATCCTGCAGGCCGCTGATGACTTCTTTAATGGGACCATTTGATTCGGCGTTTAACGCTTCGTTATTGGTAAGCAGTTGCGAAATGAAATCCTTAAACCTTTTTTCATGAGGCAGCAGGGGCAGCGGAAGCTGAATAATCTTATCTAAGTAATCTTTGCCGCCGGTTTCATAATCGCTTACCTTGAATTCTTCCTCATAGCGGTATTTCAAAAACCCCTGAAGTATCCTTTTATCAAGGGCCAGAGTAAAAATAAACCCCTTCTGAGACAGCACCAGCTTTATGCTTTCGAGCAGCTTTATGGCCTCCGGCGGATTGCACCTGTCAAGGTCATCGATAAAAACCGCGATTTTTGGTGTTTCTATTTCTTCATCGACCTGCTTTGACAGGGAATCCAGCTGCTCGAACGCGTTGTAATAAAGGGTCTTCTCTATTAGCGGGTCATCTCCTTTTTGCAGCTGGTCATATCTGTCTATCATCTCTTTTGCTACGAAGCCCGCTTCCAGTTCGCCGAATCCGGGGACATTCACCTTTCCAGTCGCGGTAAAACCATAAGCTATTGCCCGCAACGCCATTGACATCTTGGACAGGCCCGCTTTAAGCGACTTGCTGATATTATTTCTTGTTTGAAGTTTTTCGCTGACGGCCTTTGCGATTGTAGATACCAGCGGAACAATCGGATGCTGTTCTTTGCCGTATTGCCAGGCGTTGAACCATGCGGTTACAATATCCGAATTATTCTTTTCGACCAGTTCCTTGGCAAGCCTCAGAACCGACGTCTTCCCTTCGCCCCATTCGGCATAAACCCCTATCGTGAACGGCCCTTTTGTCCCTAAAGCCGCCCCTGCTATTACGTCAGCAAAAGGCTTTAAGTTTAGAATGTCTTCATCAATACTGCCTACCGGCTCGTCTATCAGCAGTGACACCGGCTCAGTTTTATAACGAGCAGCTGACTCTTTTTTTGCCATATGTTCTTCATCCGAATTAGATAAATTTTAGTGCTATTGTTACGAATTAATCTTAATCACATTTTTAGCCGTCTCTAAGACCTTGCTGCGCAACTGTTTAGGCGCGAGCACCTCCACCTGGTCGCCGTATCCGAGTATCCACCACGTTATCTCCCGCAGCCCGTCCACCCGGAACTCGACTATCGCCGAGCCGTCCCCGTTGCGCGTAACTTTTTGCGTGCCGTGCCACTGCACCTCGGCGACATTATCCGCAACCCTCGGCAGGAACCGCAGTTTGATATTGTAGATTTTGCCTTCCGGCATCATCGACCACGCCCTGCCGAAATAATCGTCCGCGTCGAATCTCTGGCCGTCTATAAAACGTTTCCCTGTGCTTTTTAATTCCCTGATACGGTTAAGCTTAAACGTGCGGATGCTTTTGTGCAGGTCGGAAAAGCCAAGCACGTACCACGCCCTTCTGCTGTGCATCAAATGATAGGGACATAGCTCGACGTCGATGATTTTCCCGTCGAAAAATGAGTGATACTGCATACCCACCTTCATTTTCCCTGCGATGGCCTTTTGCAGTTCCGCGAAGTTCTTATCGAGCTCACTGCTCGGCGCCTGCGGATTGGCCCTTATGGAAATATTTTGCAATGTCGTATTACAGTATTGTCTGATTTTAGGAGGCAGGTTGTTTTCGATTTTCAATGCCGCCAGCAGCGCCGACTTCTTGAACGGCAGCTGTACCTGCCCGCTCGCCTTATGGACCAGCAGCAGCAGGCCGAGCGCTTCCTGAAGATTAAGGTCTATCGGCGGCAGAAAAAATTCCGGGTCTATCGCATAGCCGCCGTTTTTAGCGTTGTAATGATAAGGCACGCCTACGGTTTGCAGCTCTTTCAAATCGCGGAAAACCGTCCGCCGGCTCGTTCCGAACATCTTCGCCAAATCGCTTACGGCGTAATCCTCCCCCGATTGCAATGTCGTTAAAAGCCGAACAACCCTGCTGATTCTGCTGGTCTTCATTATTGACCACCTTGAACTATTTATGGCTTGCCGTTATATAACTCCTTCGGCCCAATTATAGCGTTTTCGATGGCTTTATCAAACAAAAACTGCCGAATACTCGTGCAGAGATGGCATTTATCCGCATAAACCCCCGTTTTTTTATATCCTGCGCTTACCGCTTTTCCCAGCAGCCCCGCCGGCCCCAGCTCGAATAGTGTATTAATAAACTCATTTTGCGCAGGGTGAAAATCCTTCCATATCTCCTCGAGCGGCTTATCGTTTACATTTCCGATGATGATTCCGCTGCACGTTCCGCTGAAGACATTTCCGAACGGGTCGATATGAACGCCCTTCGCGCCGAGAAAATCTGTTTTGCAATTCGCCGCTGCGATTTTTTCTATCGGTATGGACGCAACCGATTCCGCCAGCTTTCCGCCCGCCCTGCCGGTGAATCGGCAGGGATAATCTTTCATAGCGCCGATATATTGCTGCTTTAATTGCTCGCTCGAAAGCCCTTTCATTTTGACCGGGCTTTCCAGATACTTTTTCCACCGCACCAGCACGCGCTCGGCCCCCAAGATATTTGTCGCCGCATCCGCCAATAGCCTGACGGATTCTATATCGACATATTCCTGATGAAACGGGTCGGTGCTGATTTTCAACCTGTCCATTCCGAGCTCATCGAGAATTTTTAATCGCTTCGCAACAAGTTCTAAATCTTTAGCCCAGGAACCATTTGTCTCTATCAGGTCAACCTTGCCGAGATTTTCTTTCCTGCCCTGCCGCAGAATTTCAACGAGCCTGTCCCAGCACAAAAACGCCTCGCCGCCTGTGATGTGAATTTTAGCATCATCACCTGCAAGAATTTTTAACGAACGCCAGATACCGATTGCGGTATCGACCGGCATCACCCCGTTTTGTTTAGGATTGCAGTTGTAGTAGCAGAATTCACAGCTTGCGCTGCATTTGTAAGTCAGCAGCGCCCCCGCCGACCGCCAAAGCTTAAACTTCGGCTCGTCCCGCGCAGCGTCTTTATTGTAAATATTGTCGGATAGTTTCATCATAACTTACGTTTTGGAGTATTCATATCGCCCGTTTCCGGACGGGAATACTTTTTCAGGTGTATCTGTATCACGGTAATATCTGCCGGCGTTATCCCGCTTATTCTGCTTGCCTGGCCCAAAGTGGCGGGCCTGAACGCCGACAGCTTCTCTTTCGCCTCTGCCCGCAGATGCTCAATCTTGTTCACATCCAAATCCGGCGGAATCTTTTTGCTCTCCAATGCCTGCGAACCCGCCGCCAACCGTTGCTGCTTGGCCAGATAGCCGTCGTATTTGGCGTCGATAATTACCGCTTCTATTACATCGCTTGAAAATACATCTTTAACATCCGGGCTTGTTGCCAGTTGGCTTGCCAGCGGATTGTTCGGCTGCCGCAATTGCTCCCACAAACTCAGGCCGTTTACTCGCGTATTTTTCAAATAGCTTTTTAAGCTATCAATACTTTTCAGCTTGTTGTGAAATTTTTCCCATCGCTTTTCATCTACCAGCCCGACCGTTCTGCCGATTTGCGTTAATCTTCTATCCGCGTTATCGGCCCTTAACGACAACCTGTGTTCAGCTCGCGAAGTGAACATCCGATAAGGCTCATCAATTCCCTTCGTTAACAGGTCGTCTATCATTACTCCTATATACGCCTGCTCTCTGCCGAAAACCATCGGCTCTTTATCTTGGATTTTTCTGACGGCGTTCACCCCTGCGACGATGCCCTGCCCCGCCGCCTCTTCATATCCGCTGGTTCCGTTTATTTGCCCCGCCAGAAACAGTCCGGATATTTTCCTGGTCTCCAAACTGTTTGTCAATTGAGTCGGCGGACAATAATCGTATTCAATTGCATAAGCGTAATGAATTATCCGTGCGTTCTCCGTTCCGGGCAGCAGCTTGAGCATTTGCTCCTGAATATCCTCCGGCAAAGATGTGCTGATACCGTTGCAGTAAATTGTTGTGATTTCCTCCTGCTCCGGCTCAAGAAAAACCTGATGACGTTTCTTGTCCGCGAAACGGACAATCTTGCCCTCGATGCTCGGACAATACCGAGGCCCTGTGGATTTTATCTGCCCGGTATAAAGCGGGGCCTTGTCCAGATTATCCCTTAACAGCTTATGTATCTCTTCGTTGGTATATGTAATCCAGCACGGCACTTGCTGCCGTTCTATCGATTCGTTTAAGAATGAAAATGGCCTCGGCTCTTCGTCGCCATATTGGATTTCGAGCTTGTCAAAATCAATCGTTGACGCGTCCAGCCTCGGAGGCGTGCCGGTCTTCAAGCGTTTCAGTTCTAATCCGATACGTTCGAGACTCTGTGAAAGTTCATAAGCCGCCGGCTCGTCGAGCCTGCCGCCGGGAAATTGCCTCGTTCCTATGTGCATCAGCCCGCGAAGAAAAGTTCCTGTTGTTACGATAACCGTCTGGGCGGCATAGGTTTTTTCGTCCTTACATTTTACGCCGCAGACTTTTCCATTATCGACGAGAACTTCTGTTGCTATTGATTCGACAATCGTCAGGTTTTCTGTCTGCTCGAGTGTTTCCTGCATCCACTTCGAATATTTATATTTGTCAGCCTGCGCACGAGGGGATCGAACAGCAGGGCCTTTTGATTGGTTTAGTATTCTAAACTGAATCCCCGTTGCGTCTGTCGCAAGACCCATCAACCCGCCGAGCGCATCGACCTCGCGCACAATTTGTCCCTTCGCGAGTCCTCCGATAGCGGGATTACAGCTCATCTTGGCTATCGTGTCACGACTGATAGTTACAAGGCATGTCTTTGCGCCGAGCTTCGCCGCCGCATAAGCCGCTTCAACCCCTGCGTGACCTCCGCCTATAACAACACAGTCAAAAGCAGCACGGGCTTCCAGCCCGTGCAGGTTCAATGGAGATGCTGATACTACTTCGTTTGTTTTAGTTTTGTTAGTCATATTTATTTACGACCCAATGTCATTCCTGCGAAAGCAGGAATCCAGAAAAAGATATGGATTCTGCTGCTTAGGTATCTGAATTTGGAATTTTTCATCTACTTTGTGTCTTCGTGTCTTTGTGGCATAACGCCACTGCTGATGCGATTGCAAAATTGGCTGTGTGAGTAATGCTGACGCTTATTTGCGTGATGCCCAATTTGTCGGAGATTTTTTTGACCTCGCCGCTAAGACTAACCATCGGCTGGCCCGTCGGACTATTCACCACCTCGATATCCGTCCAGGCAATCTTGCCCCGCCAGCCCGTGCCCATCAATTTTAGAATAGCCTCTTTTGCCGCGAACCGCCCCGCCAGCTTTTCCGTTCCGTTCTTATTTGAACGGGCGTATTTTCGCTCGGCGTCGGTAAAAACCTTGCTCAAAAAGCGCTCGCCGTGCCGCTTCACCATTTCTTCTATTCGCGGAAAATCCACGAGGTCTATGCCGTGTGCTATAATTTCCATTTTATAGTGAGTTTATCGAATCTATTATTAATCCAGATTAGTGATTTGCTTTTCATCTTGTTTTAATGAATGTTTGGGCAATGTAAAGCTTATTTTGGTACCGGCTCCCTCCCTGCTTTGGGCCCATATTTTGCCGCCGTGCCTTTCGATAGTCTGTTTCGCTATGGAAAGTCCCAGCCCTGTGCCTTCCCTTTCGACCTTCCTTGCGTTGCTTGCCCGGTAAAACTCGTCGAAGACCTTATCTATTTCGCTTGCGGGTATTCCGATACCAGTGTCGGAAATCTCTACGAGGACTGTTTCGTCATTATCTTTGGCCTGGACCCGAACAGTTCCGTTTTCTGGCGTGTACTTAATGGAGTTAAGCAGCAAATTCGTTATCGTTTCTTCGATGGAAAACTGATTGCCGAAGACCTTGTCCGCGAGGGGGTCGATATCGGAGCTCAAGGTTATGTTTTTTTCATCCGCTTTGGTTTGGACCGATTCGACGGCTGCCGAAACCGTTTTATTTAAATGGAAAAATGCCGTCTCGAATTTATCGCTTAGCCGCATCTCTGTTAGCCTCAACAATGCCCTTACGAAGCTCGTAAGTTTTTTGGTGCGGTCGTATGCGCGGTTTGCAAAGTCGGCCTGTTGCTCGTTAAGCGGACCTGCTATTCCGTGGGCAAGGACGCCAAGACAGCTGTGTATTGCCGCCAGATACCCTTTGATATCATGAGTTACCCGCAGGACGTACTCATCTTTTATGCGGTCCTTATGTTGAAGCTGTATATTTGCCTGCCTGTAAGCCTCTTCCTGATTTCTCAATTGTGTGGAGATGGAGTTGGTCATATAGACCACTATGTACAGAGTGGTGACGAGGATAAAAACATGCCCCAGAATATAAATGGGGCCTTGAGGCATATTACAGATAACAAAACCTGTCAGGCAATGATGAGGTATGATGCCTTTGTACTCGAGCACGGACAGAAGCGTTATCAAAAACGCCGCCAGCGTGGCCTGCAGATAGCTTTCATAGGCGGGAAGCAGGATGCTGGCTATAATCATATGAAACACAAAATAGATAATAATAGGATTCTCGATGCCGCCGGAATAGTGTAGTAAAATAGTCAGGGCTATGAGGTCGGTTGTTATTTGAAAATTGATTATTTTCCTGATGGAGGCGTCAACGGTATTTATTCCGGTGATGTACCTAAGCAGCAGCAGAGAAATAATATTTTCTAAAACAAGCGCAGCCGCTATGCAGTAAAGCGGGACATCCTCAACCGATACCCCTGCGACATTACCGGCGAAGAAGGTAGCCAGGCAGATTCCCGCTATGGCTATCCATCGCAGCTTAATCAGCCAGTAAGCCTGCCCGATGAGCCTGGTAATCTGATTATTTTGTTCCATATCAGGATTTGGACGGCAAAAGCCTTTTTATTTCCGACAGCAGCACCTGCGGCTCTACGGGTTTATCGAGGAAGCCTTCCACCGGCAGCCAGTTCGGGTCGCCCGCGTCAGCCTTGAAATCTATGCCGACTTTACCCTTTACCGATGTCAGCATAAGTATGGGCATCTTTTTGTGTTTGGGGTCCTTCTTCAGCGCCCTTGCTATCTCGAACCCGTCATTCATTCCGGTTATCATAACATCGAGGATAAGCAAGTCCGGCTTTTCGGAATCTATTTTCCCCATACCCTCTGGGCCGGTTGACGCGGTAATCACTGTGTAATTTTTACTTTCCAGGATGACCTTTATCGCTTTGGTCAGGTCCGGGTCGTCATCTATAATTAATATCTTGCCTTGTTTCATATTTTTACTCCGAGATTAGATAGTTTTTGTAACCGTATTGATTTTCACCTCTTAATAATTTATGGGCATTCGCAACTATTGCCCGCTCTTTTGTTCGCTGCTTAAACGGTAAATTTTTTTCAGACAGAAATCTGCGAACCTGTCCCTTTCGCTCATAGCGATTTTCCGCGCAAGTTCGGCCGAGAACCGGTCAGAGGCGATTTTCCTGCGGTCGAATATTATTTTTGATTCGACTTCCTTTTGCACGTTTTCGAGCGGCTCGAAACTTTTTGCCTTTTTCTCTTCCAGCTTCATTATAAAGATATGCTCGCCCGCCTCAATCGGCCCGGCAATCTGACCGGGCTCAATCTTCTCCCCCTCCGCCTCGAGAACGTCATAGGGTTTTGCCAAAGACCCCGGCTGCACAGGCTTCCACAACCCGCCTGCCGAAGCCATGTACCCATGTGAGTATTGCTTCGCCAGCTCGCCGAAATCTTCGCCGTTCTGTAACCGCCTCATCAACTCCTGTGCCAGTTTTCTGGCCTGTTCGGCCCGGCTGACGTTCGGGTCCGTTACGTCCAGATTCGAAAGCTGGATATCAATCAGTCGAAAAGTTATTGTCGTCGGCTGGGCGAAAAATTCGTCCTTCATTTCGTTATAGCAGTTCACCAGCTCGCCGCGGGTGATGGGCCTGCGCTCCGGCAATTGCCGCCGGATATAATCCTGACTGAGAATCATTTTTTTTTGATATTCCCTGAAGCTCGCCCAGTTCATCCCCATTTTTTTCAGGGCCTGTTCCGCCTTGGCGTAATCGCCGTCGAAGCCGGCAACAAAGCTTCTCGTCTCTGCTTCTGTTGCTTTTTCCAGGGCGGCCTCGATATCTACTCCTCCGCCCGCCTCTCTTTTGGCCTGCTGGTAAAGCAGGATATTCGACACCCTCGTTGAAATAATTTGTTCGAGCTCGGGACCGGCCAGTTTTTTGAACTGCTCGAAGTTGCTTTTCTGCGCGATGGGCTTGAAGTGATTTAATACAGGCTCGGTTATTATTTCGTCAGAGGTTATGGTCTCATCGCCAACCGCCAGCACAAATCCGCCCGATGCCTCCGGCAAACCTTCTTTCTGCACGGCAGGAATAAGCGCAAGCTCCTCATCGGTGTACTTCGGTTTACTATCGCTGTTGCAGCCGTAAACCAGCAAAAGCGACAACGCCCCGAAACGAGCCAGCAAAGCGAACTTACGCATAACTTAATCTCCGACTAATCAGCAAAACATCTATTTCTATGAAGATTCAGCAGCTTATTATATGCCATTTTACGAATTAGTGCTAAGAATCTTTCGCAAAATAGGCACCAACGTCCTCGGCTCGAAGTAATTCCCAGGCAAACGTAAATATACCGTTTTAGGTTCGACTACCTTTACCGTCCCTTTCGCTTTGGCAAACAAGGATTTCGTTTTCACGTCTGATTCTTTGACGAACGAAAATATCAAATCTTTACTTGCCCTGAGCGAACCGGTCGAAGGGCCGGATGCGATAATACTTTTTATACCCAGCGCCCCTGCCTTGATTCGAAGCTCTGCCAGCTCCAGCAGCAGCTCGACTTCGTCAGGAAGGGGGCCATATACGTCCGCCAATTCGCCCTCTGTTTGTTTCAGGTCGTCAGGCGTTTTTGTCGCCGCGATTTTGCGGTAAATGTTCATCCGGTACCTGTCAGAAGGTATGTAGCTTTTCGGTATGTAAGCGGCAAATCCCAAATCAATCACGACGGCAGGTGCTGTTTGCGCGGGCTCGTTCCTTAATTTCCGCACCGCCTCCGCCAGCAAATCGCAATACATCTGATAACCTACCATCTGAATATGACCGGACTGGTCTGCTCCTAATATATTGCCCGCCCCGCGAATCTCCAGGTCCCGAAGCGCAATTCTAAAGCCCGCGCCCAAATGCGAATAATCCTCAATCGCCTTTAGCCGCTTCGATGCCGTGGGCGTAATCGGCCTTGACGCAGGCAGCAGCATATAAGCGTACGCGCGGTGCTTGTACCTGCCCACCCTGCCGCGAAGCTGATGAAGTTCAGCTAAGCCGAATCGGTCAGCGTCATTTATAAAAATGGTATTCGCATTAGGAATATCCAGACCCGACTCGATAATTGTCGTGCATACGAGCACGTCGGTCTCGCCTGTTACGAAATCTATCATCGCTTTTTCGAGTTCGCTCTTGGCCATCTGGCCGTGCGCGATAGCGACCTTCGCGTCACCGGCCAGCTTTTGAATCTCCCAAGCTTTTTTCTCGATGGTCTTGACCCTGTTGTGCAGGAAAAATACCTGTCCCTGCCTGTTTAGTTCCTGTATGATTGCCTTTCTTATAAGCTCGTCGTTATATGCCGTTACGGTCGTTACTATGCTTCGCCTGTCCAGAGGAGGCGTCCCCAGCGAGCTTATGTCGCGCAGGCCTAATAGTGACATATACAGCGTCCTCGGAATAGGCGTCGCCGTCATCGTAAGAACATCAACATCGACACGCAGCCTTTTGAGCCTCTCTTTATGCTCGACCCCGAATCGCTGCTCCTCGTCGATGATTAAAAGCCCCAAATCCTTAAAACCGATATCGCTGCTCAAGAGCCGATGCGTCCCTATCAGCACATCGACCTTACCCTGTTTTGTCCGTGCGATAATGTCCCTCGCTTGGCTCGTCGTCTTGAAACGGTTCAAAGCCTCGACGCAGACCGGGAAATCCGCGAATCGCTCGGCAAAGGTCCTGCTGTGCTGCACGCACAATACAGTGGTCGGCACAAGCACCGCCGCCTGCTTTCCGTTTTCAACCGCCTTAAAGGCCGCCCGCATCGCAAGCTCTGTTTTGCCGTAACCCACGTCACCGCACAAAAGCCTGTCCATCGCCGTCGGCTCCTGCATGTCCCTCTTGATTTGCTCTACTGCCGTCGCCTGGTCGGGCGTTTCCTGATACGGAAAGGATTCTTCGAATTCCGCCTGCCATGCCGAATCCGCCCCGAACGCAATCCCGCCCTTTGCTTGTCGCTGCGCCTGGACTTCGAGCAATTCGCCTGCGAGGTCTTCGACGCAGCGCGCGACTTTTTCCTTTTGCCTCTGCCATCTTTTCGAGCCGACCTTGCTCAACTTGGGCCGTTTCGGACTCGTACCTATGAACTTTTGCACCAGCGCGATGTTCTGAACCGAGACCTGAATCGTTACGCCTTCTGCGTATCCAATCGTAAGATATTCCGACGTACCGCCTTTTTCCTGTATGGATTTTATCCCCAGAAACTTGCCGATACCGTAAGATGCGTGAACTACGAAATCTCCCTGCTGTAAATCGGCAAGCGTATCTATCGGCGTCCCCGCCTGCACAGGCCGCATGCGCCTCCTGATTGCATATTGGCCGAATAACTCGTGATGACTTATTACGATTGTCCCCAGCGAACTTATGACAAAACCCTGATGAACGAATCCCTGCAACAGTTTGAAATTCGCCGGAACCTTTTCTTTATTTTCTGTTATGATTTCGGTTATGCGCTTATTCTCAGCCGAGCTTTCGCAGAAAAACAAAACCTTCTTGCCTTGCTTTGTTTCCTGAATCAACTCCTCCAGGGCTTCTTTGTGTCCCGCCCACAACGAAGTTGCCTTGTGCTGAAACTGCTGCACGCTTTTAATATTTACTTTGAGAAATTCGCCCGTTGCCGCCGCGGCGAATCTGCAGATGTGCAGTTGTGTAAATTTCGCCAATGCCTCGTAAATCTCCTGCCAGCTATAAAGCCGCGACGAATCTTCGAGCCTCTGCCGGAATACTTTCGCGACCTCTTCGATATCGTTAGGCTCTTCTAAAATTATTATGGTGTCCCTCGGCAGGATATTTACAAAAAGCTCCCTGTCTTTTACCCCGGCTCCGCATACCGCCGAGATGATGTTGACGCCTTTCATTCGTCTGCTCGAACGCTGCGTATCAAGATTTATCTCGCGAATGCTCTCTATCGTATCGCCGAAGAATTCTATCCGAATCGCCTCAGCTGCGTCCGATGTATTGTCTGCCGCCGACTCATCGAGAAAAGTTTTTTCGCTTACTATCGGCGCATATATATCGACGATTCCGCCGCGCTGCGCGAACTGCCCCGGCAAATCGACCCTCTCCACTCGCTCGAATCCGTTTTCAACCAGCCATTCAACCGCCTGTTCGAGCGGCGTAGTTTTATCTGCCTGTAATCGAAGACAGCTTTTCTCCAAAACCGAAAGTTTTGGTATCGCCTGGCAAAGTGCTTGTATTGATGTTGGAATAATGAATCGTGCCTCGTTTTTTTTGCCACGAGCGACGAGCGACGAGATACGAGAAACGAGTTTAAGTCTTTCCGCCCTGATTTCGTCGGTAGCGTCGGCCAGTTCTTCTTCACCCTCCCACGCTGCGAAAGTTTCCACCTGTGGTGAGCCTGCCGAATCCACGCTTTCAGCCCCGCTCGTCGGGGCGTAGTGCCCTGCCGTAGCCCGAAAGGTATGCAGGTCATCAGCCGCCTTATCAGCGTCATCGATATGAGGCCGAACATATAAAATAGGCCTGCCAAGCTCTTTTGATATGTGAACCGCCAACAGCCGCGCAAACGACCCCCATGTCCCCTCGACCTTGACCGCCCCCTCATTGCCCTTCGCGGTCTTCAGCCGGGCGACTATTTCAGAAACAACCTTATCAACTCCAAGATTCACCGGCAGTATTTTAATTCAAAAATCACCTGGCTACAATTACCTTTCTCCTGCCAATCTGCCGCATCAGCAGCGAGGCTTACCATATTTTCCGGAATTTTAGGTATCACTTGCCTGTCGGCGGGACTTTCGTGTATAATTGCACTGGCAAATTTGAAGCGTGGAGTTAGTTTTTTATACCCCCCATTTAATAGGTCAAAGGGGGTAAACTTTGAAAAAAAAGGGGATGTGTCATGACGCAATACAGAGGTCGAAATAACACGGTTTCAATTTTTTTATTGAGTATGGCGGTTCTTAGCCTTGAGGTTGCACTAACACGCGTCTTCTCCTTCATTATGTATCATCACTTTACCTATATGGTAATCAGCGTGGCGATGCTCGGTTTCGGAGCCGCGGGTACTTATTTGACAATCAGAAGTTCAGATATAAATTTATCCGACGGACGGCAATTCCTCGCAAAAATGGCAGCGATGTTTGGCCTTGCGACTCTCGCCGCAATAGTTTTTGTCCCCCGGATACATTTCTATCCTCTCGATATGTATTTTTACAAAGACTACAGCAACTTGCTGTCTCTGCTAATTATTATCATACTCACGGCTGCCCCATTCTTTTTCGCCGGGGCTTGCATTGCGTACATCATCACCAGTGCTGCCGAGAGAGTCAATCGCGTGTACTTTGCCGACCTTGCCGGCGCTGCTGCCGGCTGTTTACTTGTGCTGCTGCTGATAAACACTATTGGTGCCATAGCCGCCTGCTTTATCTCCGCAGCTATTGCGTTGCTTGTCGCCTCTATCATAACTACACGCCGACGCGCACTTCACATTGTTGCACTGCTGCTTGTTGTGGCTTCTGCCATTGTAGTCGCACGGACAAATATTCTGCCGCTGTACGTACCGCGGCACAAGCAGATGTTCGGGAAAGAGCGCCTCGTTGAATCGGTCAAGTGGGATTTGACCGCTCGGCTGGACATAACAAGGCCCGTGGAGGTTTACTATTCTTTTGGCGGCGCACTGTCTCCAAAATACCAGGGCCCGCCGCAGATTGTAAGGCTCATTTACCAGGACGCCTCCGCCTTAACAGGAATCATACAACCCACGCCTACGCCGGAAGAAACACCCTCGCTCGGCTATTACCTTCAGGGAGCCCCGTACAAAATCAAGCCAAAGGCCGATTCCCTCGTAATAGGATGTGGCGGCGGCCCGGACATCCTTATAGCCCTTTACTACGGAGCGAATAAAGTTGTTGGCGTAGATATAAATCCCAAAACGATTGGGCTGCTGTCTGAGTACCGCGACTTTGCGAATAATGTATTTCAGCGGGATGATGTCGAACTTGTCATAGCCGAAGGAAGACATTTTCTCAGCCGCGACCCGCGCAAGTTTGATGTTATTCAACTAAGCGGCGTCGATACTTCCGCGGCCCAGGCGGCAGGTGCCTACGCACTTAGCGAGAATTTTATATATACCGTCGAGGCTTTGGAGCAGTACCTCGACCATCTTAAGCAGGATGGAATGGTGAACTTTTCTCGTCCGACCGGCTGGCAAACGCTAAAGTTAGTTACGATGTGGGTGGAAGTGTTTAATAGACGTCAGATTCAGAACCCTCAAAATCACATTATGGTTTTTAGCGGCGATAGCTTGTATCAATTGAAGGTTGGAAAAAGTTGGATAGTGGAGGAAGATACCTGGGCGCAGACGCTCGTCAAGAACACACCATTTACTGAAGAAGAGGTCCGAACCATGACGCACTGGGTACAGCAGCTTGGTTTTGAAGTAATCTATGACCCCTATACACGCCGGGACAACGAGTACGAACGGCTTATTCTGGCGGACGTGCAACAGAGAAACCGTCTGATGGACGAATCTGTTTACAATATCAAGCCTTGTTCGGATGACAGACCTTTTTATTTTCAGTTCTATCGATGGACTAATGTTTTGCCTGCGAATCTATTCGGAAAAAACCGTGTTGCACCGCCAACGGCTTTGTTGATTCTGCTTGGAAGCCTCGTGATTGTCGCTGTTCTTAGCGCCGCTTTTATAATATATCCGCTTTACCGTCATTGCCCGATTGCCAAACCCGGCGGCCGCGCAGGTGTTTTTGTGTATTTTGCTGCGCTCGGACTCGGGTTCATTCTAATCGAAATAGCATTATTGCAAAAACTTACGGTCTTCCTCGGCGGACCGACCTACTCGATGTCCATAACACTGTTCACTATTCTCTTGAGCTCCGGCATAGGCAGCTTTCTTTCGCGCAACTGGTCCAGGCGACCGCTTCGACTCCTTGCAATCGTTATACCGCTGTTAGTGGTTGCTGTTGTTGTTGAATTGGCGTTATTAGGCTATGCGATACCGAATCTGATGTACCTGTCTCATACGCTCCGTGTGATAGCTACCGTGGTTATGCTGGCGCCTTTGGCGATTTTGATGGGTATGCCTTTCCCGGCCGGCCTAAGATGCATAAACAGATGCCGCCCCGAATTGGCCCCATGGGCATGGGGAATAAATGCATACGCCACGGTACTTGGGTCGGTATTATGTATTTTGATAAGCTCCCTGGTCGGCTTTAACGTGGTTTTGATGCTTGGCGCTGTCATCTATCTTTGCGGATGGTTGGTGTTCGCATTCGCACAATCGCACGTTGCGACAGCCGGAAAAGATATATAGACGACCCTTATTGGCCGAGCAATTTTTTGGCAGCTGCTATCGTCTTTTCAACGGTTATCCCGAACTTCTCGAAGCAAACCTTGTAAGGTGCCGATGCCCCGAACGACCGCATACCGATAAACAACCCTTTGTCGCCGAGCCATTTGCCCCAGCCCTGCTCTACGCCTGCTTCGATACCGACTCTTGCTTTTATTTCAGGCGGAATAACCGAATCCTTATATTCCTTGCTTTGTTTTTCGAACAACTCCCAGCAGGGCATACTTATCACGTTTGCCTTGATATTTTCCTTCGCCAAAGCTTCAGCTGCGCCTAAAGCGAGAGATACTTCTGACCCGCTGGCCAAAAGAAGAACATTAGGTTTGTCTGCACCTGCGAGGACGTAGGCGCCCTTGCATAAGTTTGCCGCCGAATTGTATTTGCTTTGGTCCAGCACGGGTACTCCCTGTCTGGTAAGCAGCAATGCCGCCGGGCCATCTCGATGCTCTAATATATATTTCCACGCCTGGATGGTTTCATTTGCGTCAGCGGGCCTGAACACTGGCAAATCCGGTATCGCCCGCAGACTCGCCAAATGTTCGACCGCCTGATGCGTCGGCCCGTCTTCGCCGAGTCCGATGCTGTCGTGCGTAAACACGAATATACTCGGATGCTTCGATAGCGCCGCCAGCCGAATCGCAGGCCGCATATAATCGCCGAACACCAAAAACGTCCCGCCGTACGCCCTTGCCAGACCGCTTACGGAAATCCCGTTCATTATCGCGCCCATCGCGTGCTCTCTTACGCCGTAATGAATGTACCTTCCATCCGGCGAATCTTTTTGAAAATCTTTCGCACCTGCGAACTTCGTATTATTCGAAGGCGTCAAATCCGCCGAGCCGCCCATAATCAGCGGACACTTGGGCAGCACCGCTTCGAGAAATTTCCCCGACGCCTGCCGCGTCGCCGGCGAACTGCCCGCCTCGAACTTAGGCAGTAATTCGTCGAGATTAATTCCCGATTTGCCCGCCGCCGCGTTTTGGAATTGCTGCGCAAACTCCGGATAGCTGCCCGCGTATTTTTCGAACATCTTGTTCCATTTCGCTTCTGTCCGCTTGCCCCTGTCCAAAGCCTTTCGCATATAGGCGAGAACTTCGTCTGGAACAACGAAACTTTTATCCGGGTCCCATCCGTAATTTTTCTTAACTAATTTAATTTCATCTTCACCCAGGGCCGCGCCGTGCGCACCAGCCGAATCCTGCTTGTTCGGACAGCCGTAAGCGATATGCGTCCGAAGTTTTATTATTGTCGGCCGGTTCTTTTCCTTCTTGGCCTTCTTCAGCGCCTTCTCGAAAGATTCCATATCATTGCCGTCGCCATCGACGATTATCACGTTCCAGCCGTAGGCCTTGTAGCGCTTCGCCACGTCTTCGGTGAAGGAAATATTTGTTTTCCCGTCGATTGTGATGTGATTGTCGTCGTAAATAACAATCAGCTTCTCTAAGCCCAGATGTCCCGCTAATGAACAGGCCTCCGCCGAGATGCCCTCTTCCAAATCGCCATCGCCGGCGATTACATAAATCTTGTAATCGATAATCGCAAAGCCGTCCCTGTTGAAATAGCTTGCCAGATACTTTTCCGCTATCGCCATTCCGACCGCGTTGGAAATCCCCTGCCCCAATGGCCCGGTCGTAATTTCGATGCCGCGCTGCGGGCAATATTCCGGATGCCCCGGAGCCTTGCTGCCCCACTGCCGAAAAGTTTTCAAATCTTCCAGGCTCATATCGTAACCGGCCAGGTGCAGCATCGAATAAAGCAGCGTGCATCCGTGCCCCGCCGAAAGAACAAACCTGTCGCGATTGTGCCATTGCGGATTCGCCGGGTTATACCGAAGGTGTTTCGTCCAGAGAATATACGCCGCCGGTGCCATTCCCATAGGCATACCCGGATGGCCGGAGTTGGCCTTCTGAACCGCATCGATGGACAAAAATCGGATTGTTTGAATACAAAGCTCGTCGAACTCGGACAAGCCCGGGTTTTTCGCAGGTAGATTCATCGTTACCGACCTCTAATTAATAAGAACTTCCAATCCTTCAGAACGAAGGAAATAAGGTAACTTCCCGCCTGCGTTTCTGCAAGAGTTTTGTGGCTTGACTTCCTTCAGCCGTCGCCGGAACTTGTCGCGGCGTAGCGCAACGAAGACGGACGGCGATACTATCAGAACCGAGCGCATCGAAATAGCTGGCCAATAACAGAGCCCCGAGCGCCAGCGAGGGGTTTTATTGTTTAGCCGCCGCTGTATTATCCCGCTTTAGTTTTTCTTGGACTTATCCGCTTTTTTGTCCGTCATCGGACAGCCGGCTTTATTGGGGTCTGACAAACAGGCTCTCCTTTCGGAACATTTCGAGAACCCGCGCCTTTCTGTGTCAGCCTTGCGTCCTATGTTGCACCCGCGTCCCCAGTCGCCTTTGTCCCAGAAGGCCTTCATACATGGCCCGCCGAAAGGCTTCATCATCGGACAGCTCTGAACCGTCAGAACATGGCCGACTGCCACACCTATCAGAACTAACACAACCGCAATAAAAATCGTCTTCCAGCATATCTTCTCGACTTCTCTTTTTTCGCCTTCATCCATCTTTAACTCTCCTTTGCGTTTATCGCATTATAATCACCCAGCCGCTCGGCCGGGTGCTCTATTATACAATATATCCGGCCGCAGGACCGTTTGTTCATTGCTATTTTTTAACCCGCGACACGGGTCTATCTTGCTCAATCCACAACCCCTCAGGCTTACCTGTAAACCTTCCAGGGCATTCCTTGAAACCATGGCCTTTTTGAGTACTTAAACAGCCATTCGTACTTCTCGGCGCCCTCATAAGTAGGCAATTGGTCATATTGCTGGGCCATTTTCAGCCATTCTTTGCACTTCTCCTCATCGCCGAAATAAGCGTATATATTAGCCACTTCCATTGCCGAGCGAGATGAGTTATTCAGTTCATTGGACCTTTTAAAAGCAGCTAATGCCTTGCTTAGTAATTCTGCCTTCCTGTCTATGTCGTTATGTTTTCTCGCCAAACTTTTATAGGCCCTGCCCTGCATATTATAGGCCAGCCAGTGTTCTTCCTTTTCCAGTATCTTCTTTGTGTACTTAAGCCCCATTTCCGGGTCGTTTATATTCACAGTATCCAGCGTATCGGCCCATAGCTTGACAAGTTCTTTTTGCTGAAGCGTCTGTTCTTTGGCGATATTCGCTTCTCTTAACGCGTCGCTCGCGCTTACCTTGTATGTGTAGGCTAATTTCGCGCTGTATATGGATACGACCATCGACACTAATGTTATGAAGAAGGTAGGATGCGCAAGATGTCTCGTAATGCTTTGATATTCTCCGCAATGGGGACACTTCGAAGCCCTCTTTGCAATCGGCTGCCTGCAAAACTTGCAGGGCTTTTCAAGCGAGGTTGTTCTCAAGTCTGTTTCCCTTAAATTTTCCACTTTCTTTATTGGCAATATTATCACGACATTTGCCCCCGTAATCAACAACGAAATTTTTGCGAGGCATTCTTGTATTACCACAGAGCCGCGCACGTCGGCAAACGGTATTCCAAAATATTTAGCCCCCAGTTTCACTGGGGGTTATTTGACCGTCGCCGGAACTTGTCTCAACGGAGTTTAGCCCCTCGGCCTGCCGAGGGGTTCTCCGCCCAATCCGAAAGCCCCCAAGCATGTCCTGAGGATTTATCTTGGGGGTTTCCCTGTTATATTTAGCCCCCGAATTTATTCGGGGGTTCTTTTATTCTTGGTTAGCCCCCAAGCCTGCTTGGGGGTTGTTTAGCCCTGCCACCCCGACCCATAGGGGCAGACCTATGTGTCTGCCCGAACCCTCTTTATATTTAGCCCTGTCACTTCGTCACGATGTCGTTTATCGGGACAATGACGGGGTTTATTTAGCCGTCGCCGCCCCGGCGACGCACTTTGTCATTCCGCACTTGATGCGGAACCCAGAACCGGTTAGCCCCCAGGTTTATCCTGGGGGTTTATTTCCCCTTCCTTTCCCCTTCTTTCCTGTTATTCTCTACCCCTTAATGCGCGAGGCACCAGGGAGCGAAACACATACACGAAACACAAATCACGAATTTAATTAGGCGTTAATTATGGGCAGTGCAATTGACAGATTGAAAAATATTGGGTTTGGGGCATTAGGATTTGGCATGTGGATTCTACTAATCGTACTTGCCGCCTTAATGATAATTGCAGCCGAATGGATTGGGCTTAAAGCATTGCCCTATCTTTTCGGGATAGGTTGGATTACTTTAGCAATAACAATTTTTATTTTGCTGCCGTTAGCATGTTTTCGAAAAACCCGTTCATTTTCAAGCATTTGTTTACTTTATAGTTCCTTTGTGTATGGTATTACGCTCTGGTTTCTTGCTTTACTGCTTACGCTTGAACTTTGGGGTGTTTGGGCAGTATTTTTGGGGCTATTCTTTTTGGGAATTGGCTGTGTTCCATTTGCTATGCTAGCAACACTATTCAAGGGAATGTGGGGGATATTAGGAGTATTGATTATTCTAACCATACTTACCTTTGGTATAAGAGCTTTTGCTTTGTGGCTCTCGACAAAAACCCCTGACGATTACGAATTTGCAGGCGATTCAAAAGCAAAAATAAGGCCGCCGCTTATCTGCCGTGTTATGCAGTCCAAAGGATGCAGGTATTAGATAAATACACACTGTAAAAAAACAGGATTCGTTTCATTGGGTTCTCTTTTTCCCTTTAATTTTTTACTCGCTCCTCCATTGTACCTAAACCAAGTTCTTTTTCAACGCCAAAATTTCCCACGCCCTCTTTTAATCCGTGTTCATCCGTGGTTAACTTTTCTCTGCGTTCTCCGCGGTAAAACTTTTCAATCAAATGCGCATATACCCCAAAAATCGTTGCAAATTTGGCATAAGTTTCTGCAATTTTCCTGCAAGTTTGTGTAAGTTTTGACACAGTTTGTGTAAATTTGTGTAAGTTTGCGCACGTCTCGAAGCCCGAACTTGCGCGCTTGATGCTACCCCAGATTGCCCATCTTCTCATTGCAGCATTTTGATTACTGTCTCCGCGACCTTCTGGCAAGCCTTTTGGCCTGCTAATGGTTCGGTTATTCGGATAAGCGCATCGCTGGTTTGGGCCAGTTTGTTTTTGTCTTCTAACAGTATCTCGATGGATTTCAAAACAGGCTCGATTGAGCCGAAATAAGGCATAAATTCCGGCACTAACTCCTTATTGGCAAGGATATTAACTAAAGAGAGATATTTTGTCGTCAGCAGCCATCGCCCGAGCAGATGCCAGAGGATTTTGCTCGATTGATACATTATTACCATGGGACAACCTGCTGCTGCGACCTGCAAAGTTGCGCTGCCGCTGGCGACGATTGCAAAATCAGCCGCTCGCGCGGTTTCACTAACCGAGCCGATAACGTATTTACACTTAAAGCCTGGAATCTGGTCAGCTTTGAGTGCCTTTTGTCTTTCCGAATCCACAGCTACGGTTGTGAAAGTTGCGTTGGGATATTTTTGTTTCAGGCTGAGCGCAATCTGCTGCATCGGTGCCCAGAGCGTGGCTAATTCCGCGGCTCGTGAGCCGGGCAGAATTGCAAAATGTGCGTTTTTGGGATTGAAATCAGCAAAATTTTTTCTGTAAGAGGACAATGGGGACACTATCTCATCGAGCATAGGGTTGCCTACGAAGGTCGTATCGATGCCTCTTTGGCTGAACCAGTTTTGCTCGAATGGCAGAATGCAGCAGAGTTTATCGCAGCATTTGCGCAGTTTATGGATTCGCCAGCCGGCCCAGCTCCAAAGCTGGGGAGCGACGTAGAAAATAGTTTTGATGTTTGCTTTTTTCGCGGCTTTTGCGATGTGGAAGTTAAAAGCAGGAGAGTCGCAGACGATTACCAAATCGACTTTATTGCTTTGCAAAAAACGAGTTACGCGTTTTATAAG
Source organism: Phycisphaerae bacterium (assembly GCA_028714255.1). Classification (GTDB taxonomy): domain Bacteria; phylum Planctomycetota; class Phycisphaerae; order Sedimentisphaerales; family Anaerobacaceae; genus CAIYOL01. The sequence continues at coordinate 107,222 of JAQTMR010000002.1, forward strand.
TTTGTAAAAGAAGCTGACCTGGCCGAAGGCGTTGTAAATCATCGCGGCCCGTGCGACGGTGGTTTCGAGTAATTGGCAGCCCGCCGCGGCCATTTTCGCCCCGCCTACGCCTACGAAATCTATCTTGTAAGCGCTTTGTTTTAAGGTAGTTATAAGGGCTGCGCAATGGGCGTCTGCGCTCGGCTCGGCAGCGCTTATGAAGATGCGGTATGTGTTATCTGCTTTGGGCATAACTACAGGTATTATCGAGATTTGGCGGACTTGAGCAAGAAAATTAGGGGTTAGGGGATAAGGTGTAGGGGAAATTTGCGCGGCGGAAGGCGGCACAAGTTTTGTTTGGGGATTAGTGGGCGGGTAGTAGGATTGTTACGGTGGTTCCGTAGTCGGTACGACTTGTGATGTTAAGTGAGCCTGCGTTTATTTTTATCAACTGGGCGGCGTGGGCGAGTCCCATTCCGCGTTTTCGGCCTGCAGGGAGATTAGAGAAAAACGGGTACGTCGCTTTTTGCAGCGTCTCGGCATCCATCCCGCAGCCGGTGTCGGCGATTGTCAATTTCACGAAGCAGCCGGTGTCATCACCACAAGCGGTTCGACCCGGCTCACCGCAGGCGGTAATTTTTACCGGGCCGGTGCTGTCGGCGTAGGAATCAACGGCATTGGAAATGATATTTGCGATTGCTTCGGCGATTTGAGCTGAGTCAACGAAGAGTTTTTTGACGTTGCCGACGACTTCGATGCTGACGTTGAGTTGTTCGACGTTAGTTTTTTTAGAGGCCAGCTTTATGGCTTCGTCGAGCAGTTGTCTGTGGTCGGTCAGGGCTGGTGTTGGTGCCGGCGGGCTGGCGAAGACGAAGAGGTCGTCGATAATCGCGGATATTTCTTTGGCATTGTTCTGGATTTGGCCGAGGATTTGTTTTTTTTGCGGGTCGGCTTCGCTTTGAGCGAGCAGTTGCGACCTGCCCGATATGACCGAGAGCGGATTATTCAGTTCGTGCGCTGCGCCGGCGGCCATTTCCGCCAGTGCGTTTAAGATATCCGACTTCGCAGGGGCAGGTTCCGGCAGCGCAGCCATTTTAGGCGTCTTGATATTGGCGAGCGATTCATCCGCAGGCGAGTTAAGTGACTGGACAAACTGTTCGGCAAATCTTCTATGCCGCGCACAGGTAAAAGCTAAATCCAAAACGGCACCTGCGACGGAAGTACTTGTCTTAAATTGCTTCTCGAACAATTCTGTTTCCGGTTGTCCTTCGGATTCACCCGTTAGGGGATAATGCAGCTCGAAGACAATCGCCCCGACCGCCCTGCCGGCGGAAAGCAGAGGGACCAGTTTCGTATGGCCGAGGTCGAACTTGACAGCCAACTGCTCGAACAGCCAATCGGTGTAATCCTGAGCGTTAAGAATAGCGAAATTGTTCGCGATTGCCTGCGGGACGGCAGGCGAATCAGCGGGTGTGTTTAACATAATGGTTTTTGTCTGCGAGGGGCTTTCCACGATAACGGCTTTGAGGAATGGTGAATCAGCTTTGGGGGCCAAATACAAACAGACCATTCCTGTCTGGTAAAATTTTTGCCAGCGAAGCGCGAAGTTTTCGGCTATGTCGATTGGTTCGTCGCTGGAATCTATGCTAAGCAGGAATTCTTTCGTAAAATCGAAATGGCTCAAGGCGGTCAGGAGTCGGCGGTTTTCGAGCACCAGTTCGGTCTGCTTTTGCGCCATCTGTGCAGCGACTGTGCGGACGATGTTGCAATACTCGTCGGCGGTAACGGGCGAATCCATGCCGAGGATTTCGGATTTCTGTTCGACTTTTTCGGGCAGGTTGATGCGAATCTGCTCCAGTTGGCCGGGGCTTATATTCAGAAGCTGCGCTAATTTGTTCGCTGAATCGGTCGAGCCCGCTTCGCCTGCGAAGCGAGGCAAGTCGAAGCTGCCGGAGAGGCCGATGTTGCACTGCCGGGCGATTAAATCGGCTAACTGAACGACCTGTGCGATTTTCGCTTCGGGTATGGTTTGAGAGATTAGATTGATGTCGCTGTGATGGAGCCAGATTGCCAAGGCAATCTCATCGGGCAGGTGCCATTTTTCCGCAAGGCGTTTGCCGATGATTGTATGGTCGAGGCCGAGGTGTTTTTGTTCGAGCGTTATGGTCGAGGCTTGTTGTGAATTTGCCTGCTCGATGATTGCGGCAAAACTTCTCGGCATAGTTTCATCGAGCGCGAGCTTTCCGATGTCGTGCAGCAGTCCGGCCGAGTACGCCAGGTGCGTATCTATTTGTGGAGATATTAATTCTGCGATATCTTCGGCGCAGCAGGCGACGGCGAGGCAGTGCACCGCAAGCTGCTTTCTGAATAATACTCTTTGTTCGTTACGACCGAAGGCGGGGTAAACTTTGACGGCCAGGACGGCTTCGCGAACAGCGTGTGCGGGCAGTTTATCAATCGCCCTGCGGACGGAGGGGCTTTCGCCGAGGTAGCTTATCTTCTGCCGATGCGCGAGCGAGAGAATTTTAGCGGCGAGTGCGGGGTCGGATTCGATTGTTTCGGCGAATGCGGAAAGTCTGCCCTGTGAGAGGTGCGAAAGGAACCTTGCCGCGACGCAGGGCAGGGTCGAAAGAGAATTAAGCTTGTGAATAATAAGCTCTACCTGATGAGCAACGGTAGGGTCAACCATCCTTGACTGCATTAGTTACATCCTCGTATTTACTTTCAGCGGCCAACCTATTTCATCTGCAAGACGGCGGCAATTTTGCCGGTAAGCTCGGTGATATCGAACGGTTTTTTAATAAAATCTTCTGCGCCTGATTTCAGGAGCTGGTCGATTTCATCGCGTTTTATGACACCGCTTACGATAATGATTTTTATATCCGCGAAATCGGGATTTTTTCTTATCGTCTGGCAGACGACATTTCCGTTGATATCCGGCAGCATATAATCGAGCAGTATCAGGTCGGGGCGGAACTGTTGTGTCGATATTCCAGCCTCGTAACCGCTGGAGGCGGTTTTTGTTTCGAACCTGCCGTCGCGGACAAGGACATCGACGATAAGCTCGATTATTTCGACGTCGTCATCGACGATAAGGATTTTTCTTCTGCCGGACTCGAGGTTTCCGAGGGGTATATCGTTTTCCCTCATAAATTTTATGAGGTTTTGGCGCGGGATTCTGCGGAATTTCGAGCCCGGGACGCGGAATCCCTCCAGCCGACCGGCATCAAAACATCTGATGATGGTCTGCTGGCTTACCTTACAAATATCGGCGACTTCGCCGGTTGTAAAAAGCTCCTTCATTTTGTCTCCTCCTCTTTTTAACCAGATTCAGCCGACATAAATCCTCTCCAAATTGCCTTATTAGCCTAAATTAACTATCGGAAGCTGATTTGTCAAGGCAAAAAATAACTGAAAAGCCAAAGTTTAGCTATGAAAAACGATATATTATCAGCCGTCAGGCAAAAAACATATTTTTATTAGTGGCAGCCGAGATTCTGTGTTATACTATAATATGTTGCGAGGGCGGTTACGCCATACCAATTATAAGGCAGATAGCCAATAAAGGAAATCGCAACGAGGGAGACGGGTGATGTTAAGCAATACATAAAAAGCCCATGTCTCCCTTTTTATATGCAGGGCGTTTTCCGGCGGGTATATTACGAATATAAGTCCGAAAACGCAAATAAATCGATATTCAACCTTCCGTCACACCATATCTAAATTGCCTCTCAACGGATAAACCGGCTACTTATAGGGCCAGGTGACAGTCGGCTTTTAACGGTTTTTTGGTCTTAAAGCCGGCCTTTTGTTAAGCCGACCTTAAAGCTCTGGAGCGAACAAGTTACGATGGACCATAAACAGCGAAATAAAAGAGTACGTTTGCTTGTAGGCAGACTCAACAAAGAGCGCAAGAGGCAGGCTAAAAAAATAGATATACTCTGCAACGACCTCATTGCGGCCTATAGGGACTTTATCAAGAGGCTTGGCGCCATAAGCTTCGCCTCGCATTTCTACGAGACGATAGCAGGGACGGCCGAATTGAGCAGTCTTATTCTCACTGCGAGCAAGCTCATCAAAGAGGAAACTTCCGACGCGAATGTCACTTTTTTCCTGCGTCAGGGAGAGGGTTTTGAGATGCATATGTTCGAGAGCGTCGAGCCGATACTGCTGGAGAAACAAGGACTGGAGAATTGCTTCACCGCCGAGGTGGTAGAAGCCGTTTGTAAGTCAAACAAGATATGCACTTTCGAAGATATGTTCTCTATGGGTCTTGCGGGCAATCTCAGCCGGCTTGGCGAACTGTCGGCTGCCACAATTCCGCTGAGTCAGTCCGGCCGGTCTGTGGGGTTTATATTGATTTACCGCGCATCGCAGGAAAAGTTGACTGCTGATGAGCTAAAGAACATAGCTACCATATCGCCGGGGCTATCCCGTGCGATTACCGCCTGCCAGTCGTTTTGCCACTTGGCTGATTAGATTCGGCCCCTTCGATAAGCTCAGGGCCGGCAAGCTCACTATAAATAAGCATTCTACCGGGGCAGCAAATCCAATCCTCAATAAGGTAGAGTTTCCCTGTGGTTTGGCTTTAATTTTCTTGCAATATCAGTTTTTTTTGCTAAATTCGGGCCTTGAGACGTAATCGGGGTTAAACCCTGAAGGGTAGGTAGCTCAGCTGGTAGAGCAACGGACTGAAAATCCGTGTGTCGGCGGTTCAACTCCGCCCCTGCCCATTTGGAGTTACAGTCGGCTGCGGCCAGCGAAAACAAGCGTTTTTTGCGGATTTTCGCGGGGCTGAGTTTGGGGCGGTATCGGCCCTGACAGTACTGAAAAGGGGGAAAATAGACAGATAATCTAAAAAATTTACAAAAAAACACTTGCAAAAGAAGGCCGGTAAGTTTATAATAAATAGCAGATAAGATATAGTTCTTTTCTTCTTATACACCTTGGTGAGGCAGTGTTAGATATTTAATAAGTTTGCTCTATATTTACTAAATGAAAAACTGCCTCATAGAAGCCGGAGTTCGTAGGAACTCCGGCTTTTTTTATGCGCTTCGAATATAGCCGTGGGGGCAGAGGCGGATTGCCGAGTGAGGGGTTGTAGGCATTGGCGCGGAGCGGCAGAAGCGATTTTTAATCATCTGTCTTTATGTTTATCAGGGCAGCCAAGAGGATATGTCTTAATCTGTCAACGCCAATATTGTCAAGGTAGCTGTCGGTGAAATCCAACCTGAATCGGCCCTTGAAATTTTTGATTTGTGTTTTAAGCTCGTCTTCGCCCAGGGAGGCGATTGAAGCTGCTGTCTGTTCGAAGTATTTTTCCGGAGTCATTGTTTCAATCCTTTTTATAAAGCATAGTTCCAAGTCGGATTCACTATGATTAATATCGTCTTTGGGATTAAACCGCTTTTGCGGGAAAGATTAAGGCGGCACCGAAACAGTTAAATCAGCTTGTTGCAGTGTTAAATTTTTTTGTTATTTTGCCGACGGTCTGATAACCTTTGGTTATGAAGACGGAAGAGTTAGATTATTGCCTGCCTGCTGAATTGATTGCGCAGCAGCCTTTGCCGGGGCGAAGCGATTCGAAACTGCTGGTTTTTGAGCGTTCGGGCGGAGGTTTTGCGGACAGCACTTTCGGTAAAATCGGCGAGTTTTTAGTAAACGGGGACTGTCTTGTTCTTAACGACACAAAAGTTTTACTCGCCCGTTTTTTCGGCGAGCGCGGCAGCGGGGGCAGGCTGGAGGCGTTATTTTTAGCAGAGAGCGCAGCCGGGGTATGGGATGTAATGCTGAAAGGCGCCCGCAAGGTAAGGGCGGGAGAAATTATTTATCTTAAAGACCGGTCGAAAAAGAATTTCTGCGAAGCGGAAATACTCGACAAGGCAGGTGAGGGCAGGTGCCGATTGGGGATAAAGACGGATGCGAATGTCGAGGCTGTCCTCGAGAAAATCGGTTTTCCTCCTCTTCCGCCATATATCAAGCGAGGCGGGGACACGGACCAGGCGGAGGCGGATAAGCTGCGCTACCAAACGGTTTACGCGCGGCACAGCGGCGCAGTTGCTGCTCCGACGGCGGGGCTGCATTTTACGGAGCGGCTGATGGGGCAATTAAAACAGGCCGGCGTCGGCTTTGCGTATATAACGCTGCACACGGGAGCGGGGACGTTTAAGCCCGTAACAGCCGACGACCTCGATGAGCATGAAATACACAGGGAGCAATTCAGTATCGACGAAAGAAACGCGCAGATAATAAACGCGGCGAAGGAAAAGGGCGGGAGGATAATCGCAGTGGGGACGACTTCTGCGAGGACGTTAGAGACGATTGCGGCGGATTCACGGGTAAAAGCGGCTGCGGGGACAACGAATCTGTTTATCAAGCCCGGCTATAAATTCAGGATAATCGACGCGATGATAACAAATTTTCACCTGCCAAGGTCAACACTGCTTGCGCTGGTGGCGGCATTTGCGGGGCTGGAGAATGTAAAGGCGGCATATCAGCACGCCATCGAACAGCGATACCGTTTTTACTCTTACGGCGACGCGATGCTGATTATCTAAAAAATCAAGCCAGGTAGATTTTGTCAGCCGGTTTGATTTCAGGGATGCTATTTAGTTTTGTTTTGAGGTCGTCTTTTTCGAGAGCAAAACCCGGTGCGATTTCGATGATGCAATCAACCGAGCCATCGGGTTTGCGGGGGACGGCTACGCCGGCTGATTCGAGCCAGGCAGCGTTGCGGGCGATGAGCATTTCTCTTGCGCTTTCTGCGCTGTCAACGCCTGCGGCATTTTTTACCGGTCCAAATTCTTCGCTGCGCGGGGTTTCTAAAATAATAGACTTCGAAGCCAGCGGCAAGGCATCAAAAACAAAACTCTCTAATTTTATGCCGTTCGGCTGTTCGGGCTTGACGAGATTTCCCTGCGGGTCGATATGCGGGATTTTTTTGACGGCCTTGTGCAGCGGAAGTGCAAAGCCTTTGGCATTGAGCTTTTCGATGAAGGAACGAGTTATAATATGAATAGCGATACTTCCAAACTCGAAGACTAAAGAGCCATCCGGGTTTCGTTTGTGTGCCAGTTCGTCGGGCAGGTCACTGTATTCGATGATGGTTACATTGCCATCGACCGAACAGAAGATGCCAAGTTTTTCTTCCGGGGCGGTTTTGAGCAGGGCCTTGGAAGACATTTCGGCTTTGTCGAGGGCGTGCAGTCCGATGAAGAGCGGGTCGAAAATATTGATAAGCGGATTATCGACCTGGAAATAACTGACAAACTCTACGCCACGTTTTTTCATATCCTCGACGGCACCGCTTTTGTAAAGTGCTTTGAGGCTTCCGCCATGCCCATCGGGCGAGCAGGCGATAGTGTCTTTGTCGGCGAGGAGGATTTTTCCGTCGTGGCTGAAATTGGGTAATGTGTCCTGTTGGAAGATGAGGACGTCTTTTTCGTTCAGGCCGAAGTAGGCATTCGAGCGAAGTGTTTCCACGGTTTCGGCGTAGTTCAGGGGGCTGGTCATAATATACCATGGGCAGACGGTTCGGTATTTTTTTGAGGCGGCAGCGATGGTTTCGGCGAAGAGCTGGAAGAGCGTTTTGTTTTTTACGGGGCTGATTGGGAAGTTGCCCTTTGGGCCGGGGAATCCGAGCCTGGTTCCCTGTCCGCCCGCGACGACGAATGCGGCGACCTTTCCGGCGGAGATTAACTGTCTGCCTAAATCCGCGGCCTGAGCGTATTTTCGTTTTTGCTCCGGGTCGGTGGGGTTAAAATGGTAGGACTTTGCGGGTGCGAAATCAGGCGGTATGGCGGCGGATTCGGGTTTTTTGACATATTCGGCAATCCAGCGGTCTATTTCGGCAAAATCGAGCCTACCGATTTGCGCAAGCAGGTTCTGCCTTTTGGGCGGGGTTAGCTGCTGCCAAAATGCCAAAAGATGGGCCTGGCCGTGTTTTTCGAGCAATTTTTTCGTATTTTCAATCATAATCATATCGTAAGTTCAAGCCTGGAAACGGGGATTTTAAGCAAATTGTGAAATTTTTCAAGGAAGTTAAGGGAAAATGACGAAATTTATTTGACAGGAAAGCAGTCTTGTGTTATTGTTTAAACAGAGGTAAGTAGGTTTGAAAACCTTATTATAACTTGAAACGCTATCATATTTTTTAATTTTTCATACCTCAAACCTACCTGCTAACAGAGGCAAAAGGATTTTGTATTCAGGTTAATTTGTGTGATTGAGTTTGGAACAGCCCTGAAAACGAAGAAAAAAGCTAATGGATGTTGTTAGTAAGGTTCAAATTTACAAATTAAACCGGTAGTTCTTAAGCAGAAATAATAATAACTTAAGGAGATTTGCGGGACAAACAACGTCTTTATATTCCGGTGTTGCAGGGGTCGGAACTTTGCGGCTTGTTGCAGAATGAAGACCCGGAAGTCAGCTGCAATGAATTATATTAGAATATAACCAGGGCGGGCTTAAGAGCAACTGGCTCGTGAATCTCGAAAAAAAGTAAGTAAAGGAGACATAAAATGAGGAGAAAATGTTTTACATTAGTTGAACTGTTAGTCGTAATTGGAATCATAGCAGTTCTGATGGGCGTTCTGCTGCCTACACTGAATACGGTGAAGCGGACCGCGACACGAGTAGTATGCGGTTCAAATCTTTCCGGTATCGGCAAGGCTGTGATGCTCTATGCCAATGACCACGAGGGCGACTATCCAGTGGCAGGCTGTGCGGGTGTTAAGTGGAGCCCAAATGGGGAGTTGACAGAGTGGGATAACCAGAAGAACGGGCAATGGGGCAAATGCCCTGCCGGCGTGGACGTAACCATTACAACCAGTCTTTATCTTTTGATAAAGTACGAAGACGTGACGCCATCGCAGTTTATGTGCAAGGGCGACACCGGGGTAAAGGAATTCAAATTTTCCGACAGCACGAGTTACCCTACCGGGGTTGATGATATTACCGACCTCTGGGATTTCGGAAACAGCACCGATTGCGGCAACATATGGCCAGGCCAGCGTAACAGCTACGCCTATCATCATCCGTACCAGAACACCACCACCAACTCGTCGTTTCCGCTCGGCTCGTATAGCGACCCTGCCTGCCCTATACTTGCGGACAGGAACCCTTACTTTGATAAAAATGCCGATAGCTATATCGATGGCAAGAAGGGTGGCGGCGGAAGTCTGGAAGAAGCCCCACAATGGTTGAGTGCCAAGTACTACGACCCGGCGAAGACAGGCAATGCGGCATGCCACCAGCGGGAAGGACAAAACGTTCTGTTTAATGATACCCATGTGGGGTTCGAAAAGACACCCAATATCGGTATTACAAAGGATAATATCTGGAAATGCTGGGCTACTGCTCCTCCTCCAGAACCCGTTGCCAGGGACAAAGAGCTTGGGTTGGTACCATTCACGTATAGTCTCAATGGACAAGGGGCTCCATTCAGTGAAAGAGATGCGTACCTCGTAAGCGAGACTAACAGATAATTAAGATTGATTGCCTGATTTGGTTTTTTACAGGCGGCCTTGTGCGGATAAGCACAAGGCCGCTTTTATTATTTCCTGCCCGACAAAACGCAAATAGTAAGGGCAGACACACAGGTCTGCCCCTACATTACGATATACGCAATACGAATTATGGCCACAGTTGGCCTTCGAGCCAGTTTTCGGTAAATTCCTGTAAGTCGGCCCAATCGACTTGTCCGTCACAGGTAAGGTCGGCCCCGTTACATTGGCCGCAACCTGTTTTCAGCCATTGCAGCGCCAATTCGGCATAATCCGTGAAATTCACGGCGTTATCATGGTTAATATTGCTTCGCAGGAACTCATAGGCCCCCATATCAACGATAGGTGCTATTCCGCTGTCGGTGTCAGTTGTGCAAAGGTCGTCTATGAATCGCCCGAAGCCGTCCAAATCCATCGGCGTCGGCTCATTTATATCATTATCGCCGTCGAGGTCGGCGTAATCTATGGCGACGGAATTATTATCGCCGGCATCGATACAGGGAGAATTTTGGCCAATGTGGAAATCGTTGGTATCGGCATCAATAAAGCACGGGTCAGCGTCAATGTTGCCGGTTCCCGACCAGCCGTCTTGAATGTCGGAGTAGCTAATGCTCGGGTTGTTAAAACTACCAAACTGATTGCCGTCTTGTCCGGCATAATTTCCCCAGAAGATGCTGTTTGTTACTACTGTCGTATCGCAAATATAGGCGCCGCCGCCGTCAAGGGATGCGTAGTTATTCGCAATCGTAGAGTTAATAATCCTGTCGGGCCCAGCATCAAATATTCCACCGCCCCGACCGCCTGTAGAGTTTCCTGTTATCTGACAGTTGATAATGTCAGCATCTCCTATGCTGTATATTCCGCCGCCATAGCCACTACTACTTTCTGCATAATTTCCCATTATCCGACAGTTGATAATATTAATATCGTTCGCAGACAGAATACCTCCGCCGCAACTATGCCCAGCTATACTGTTCGGATTGAGGGCTTGGTTTTCAGTTATTGTGCAATTGGTAATAGTTGTTCCCGCAACACAATTATAGATTCCGCCACCGCCGTACCTGGTTGTAATGTTATTACTAATCTCGCAGTTTCGGATTGATACACTTTCAGTGCCGGCAAGTAGATAAATTCCTGCACCAGTATTTCTGGCTTTATTCCCGCTGATTATACAGCCGTTAATATCTGCTGCGGCACAGTTCTGAATATAAATGGCACCGCCAAGCGATGTACAGTTATTGTCTGTGAGTTCACAATTCTCTATTAGCAAATTGGCTGTGTTAGAATCTATGTAAATTCCGGCGCCATGGAGAAGGCTATTATGGCCTCTTATTTTGCAATCGGTTATTCTTATTTGCCCTGAATTCCTCAGGCGTATTGCGCCTGCATAAATATCAATGCCATCTTGCCCATTTTCGTCAAAAATGCTATTAGTTATTGTAACATCACAATTTCCTTTGCCAGAAAGGCCTACTCCCAAATTTTCTGAAATTATGCAGTTATCGTCGATTGTAAGACTTCCTGTGCTATATTCGTCCATATCAAAGCTAATTGTGTTTACAACTACGGTAGCGGAAAAGTCATATGTCATATTATTAGAAATATTGGAATGTTTTATCGTTACGTTGCTACTGCCTTCAATTCGTATTGCTGACCGATGTGGATTCTCATCACCCGGAATAGAATAATGATAAAGGCGGGCGATAGAAATTGTGCAATCTTCGATAGTTGTATTGCTATCGTACAAATAGACTGCCCTTGTATCATAACAGATGGGGTCTGTGCCTCCTGTAAATTTACAGTTAGTGATCGTAGGACTCGCCCCATCGCAGACAATAGCCGCAGGGCCATAGTCTATTCGGTCGTTGGCCGGAGACTGCATAAAGCCGGAAACAAATGTCAAACCCTCTACACGGCAATCCGGGCCCTCGCCATGTGCAAAATTAGCGCCGGCAACCATATCGGAACAATAGAGGCCGGAGTCGTAATATCTCACAAGCCCATGAATAATAGTGTTTTCTACGTAATAATTTGGGTCATGGTTTGGGTCATAAGCTGGATCACCCGGCTGCAGGCTTCTGAAAGTAAGAGTCTGCCCCATGGGGTCTAAGGCGTATCTATAGATAGAGCCGAACCGCCGCCCTTTATATATTCCGGGATGAATGCGAATTATATCATTCGGTTCTTCATTGGCTATTGCTTCGTTTACCGCGACCTCAATGGCACCCACGCCTTGGCCTAAGCCGTACGGGTCGTCTGTACTATAAACATCGATTGTTTGAGCAACCGAGGTAGTTGCCATCGTAAAAAGCAACACCAAGCTTAATAAAACTATTCTTCTCATTTTTTATCCTTTCAAATTAGCCGCGAAAAAGCACAAAAGTCTCAAAAATATTTTGTCTTTTTTATCTTGTGCCTCTTTGCGGCTGTATCTCTTTTTGTTAGTGTTTTTAAATTAGAATCCGCGCAAATCTGTGTTAATCCGTGGTTAAGTTTTTTTAGCTGACATTTTTTACCTCCATCTCCGTAATTTTTTGATTGTTTTTTATTAGGATGCGCAAATACCGCTTAATGTTCCCTTAATTATTTCATTTTTTTCTCCTTTCGAAATTAATTATGAAATCGTTCTGTTACGGTTAACCAACCCCCAAGCAGGCTTGGGGGCTAAACCAAATAATTTTGTGTCCATTCGTGTTTATTCGTGGTTAGTTTTTTTGTCGGAACTTCCCCTTTCCCCTCCTTTTTAAAAACGGCCCCAAAAAAATGTCTGCCCGGCCCCCTGCCGAACACGCCAAATAAAACATACGCTGCGAACAGCGTCAACAACAGTTTTGCATTTTCCATTTTAATTTTTGATTTATTTTCCGTCCCCGTACCTGTCCCTAATAAATTACACGTGGTAACTACGGGATTTCGGGGTATTTCCCGGAATTTTTCCACTTTTCGCACCTTTTCAAAAAATTATTCAGCCACAGTCCTTGGGACTCCTTACGGAGAGTTCACAGAGTTCACAGAGATATAAAAGTTAATAATTTTGTGTCTATTCGTTTTCATTCTCTAAATCCGTGCAAACTTGTGCCAAAGGTATCCGTGTTAATCCGTGGTTAACTTTTATAAATACTGCACGGCCCGCTGTGGGGCGGGGGAGGCAGCCACAGGCCCGAAGGAGGGAAAGGGGCCGCAAGCCTCGGCAAGGCCGAGCCTTGACGGGTCAGGCCGTGCAGTAAACGAAGTTGGTGTTCTGTTTTGGTTACATATCGATAAACCATCCCACTATCCAGTAAATCAGCCAGCCCACGCAGCACAGTATGCACATAATGCTGAACGTGATATCCTCGGCGATTGGCAGGCAGGCTGCGACTACTACGATTGCCAGCGTCAGCCGGAACAATCCCCTTTTGAGCGTGAACTTCATTGCCGCAAGTCCTTCCCGCGGCGGTAAATATTAAAGGGCACCGCCGCAATCACGCTCAACGCAGGCCCGCGAGAGCCCTTGGGAACGCGAAAGCAAACGATGCCCTTTCTATAGTTTACGAAAGCGACCGTAGCTTTATGACAAAAAGCGAACGGTGCTCTCTGTAAAAGAGAGCACCGAGCCTTCCACACGCTTCCCAAAAACTACAAACTCGCGGTTTGCGTTGAAACGTCTGAAATCTCAGTGATTCAATTTTAATTAGCGGATTTCTCTCCGCTGATTTTTATTATAACAATCCATCGGCAAAAATCAAACAAAAACTTTCGGGAAAAATTCTTTTGATACCGCTTCTTCACGGTCGCGGCTCTGAAATTGGGTGAATAACCCCACGTAGAACGTGGGGCTAAATATTTTAGATTCCCGCTTTCGCGGGAATGACAAAAAAATCCATTCAAGGGGGTATTATTTTGCGTCTTGACGCAAAACGGGAGCTTTGTTAGATTGTATTTTTAATTTTTACGGAGAATAAAATTGGGGCTAACGCTTACATACAAGTTGCTTTCGGCCCATCTGGCTGAGGGCAAAATCGCCGGACTTCGACAAGCTCAGTCGAGCCGAGGCGGGCGAGACTTCGCCAAGTGCGAGGAAATCGGCATTCGTATTGACCAGACGCTTACACAAGATGCTACGGGAACGACGGCGTTTCTGCTGTTCGAGTCTATGGGGGCGGGAAGGGTCAAAACACAGCTTTCGGCAAGTTATGTTGACCACAATATAGCGGGATTCGGGCCTGAAAACCAGACCGACCATATATATCTGCAAACGGCGGCGGCCAAGGCGGGCGTTTACCATTCGCGTGCTGGAAACGGCATTTGTCATCAGGTTCATTTGGAGCGGTTCGCAAAGCCCGGCGTGACGCTGTTGGGCAGCGATTCTCATACGCCGACCGCAGGCGGAATCGGCGCGCTTGCCATCGGTGCGGGCGGGCTGGATGTGGCGGCAGCTATGGCGGGCGGGCTTTTCTACCTAACCTGTCCGAAGGTGCTCGGAGTGAAACTTACGGGCAAATTAAACGACTGGGTAGCGGCGAAGGACGTTATTCTAAAACTGTTGAGCATACTAACGACAAAAGCTAATGTCGGATGGGTGGTCGAGTATTTCGGGGAGGGTGCTTCGGGACTTTCTGTGCCGCAGCGCGCGACGATAACGAATATGGGAGCCGAGCTTGGCGTAACGACAAGTATTTTTGGCAGCGACGAGCAGACGAGAAAATTTCTTGCGGCCCAAAAGAGAGAAAACGATTATCAGCCTCTGGCGGCGGACGCAGACGCGGAGTACGACCGCGTTATCGAAATAAATTTAAATGAGCTTGAGCCGATGGCGGCCTGCCCGTCTTCGCCTGATAATGTTAAGACAGTTTCTGAAATCGCCGGCGTGCGGACGGGACAAGTAGGTTCGACAGGCTCACTACAAGTCATAATAGGCAGCTGCACGAATTCGAGCTTTGCCGATTTGATGATGGTTGCGGGAGTACTAAAAGGCAGACGCATAAACCATATGGTCGAATTTTCGATTGCTCCGGGCAGCAGAGAAGTTTTGAATATGCTGGCGGAGAACGGTGCGCTGGCGGAGATTATTTCGGCGGGCGCACGTGTTTTAGAATCGGGCTGCGGGCCCTGCATCGGTCAAGGTCTTTCGCCTGCGGATGGCGTTGTGAGCTTGAGAACATTTAACAGGAACTTTCCGGGGCGAAGCGGGACGGCGGGCGATAAGGTTTATTTAGTCAGTCCGGAGACGGCGGTCGCTTCTGTTTTGACGGGTTTCATTACCGACCCGCGCGAGCTGCCAAAACTTTTCGGAATTAAATATCCGAAGATAGGGCTGCCGAGCGAATTTGTTATCAATGACAGTATGATAGAAAAACCTTTGAGCGAAAAGGATGCGGCCAAGGCGGAAGTCATACGCGGCTCGACGATTGTTGTTCCGGAGACGCCGACGCAACTGCCGGATAATTTGCAGGGACAGGTTTTGATTAAATGCGGCGACAAGATAACCACCGACCATATTATGCCTGCGGGCAGATTTTTGAAGCTGCGGTCGAATGTACCGGAGTACGCCAAGGCGGTCTTTAATTGTTTCGACGAAAAAGGCAAGCCGACGTTTGCCGAGCGGGCGATGGAGCTGAAGAAAAAGGGGACGGCAGGCATCATCGTGGCTGGCGAAAGTTACGGGCAGGGTTCGTCGAGAGAGCACGCGGCGCTTTGCCCGATGTATTTGGGCGTTCGGGCTGTTATCGCAAAGAGTATCGAGCGCATCCACAAGGCTAATTTGATTAATTTCTGTATAGTGCCGATAGTTTTTGCAGAGCCTGGCGACTACGAAAAAATCAGGCTCGCCGACCGATTGGAAATCGATAATATTCTCGAAGCGATTAAAAACAGTGACGAAGTCAAAGTCATCGACAAGACCAGTTCGTTCGAATTCGTCGGCAAGCTGAAACTGTCGCGCAGGGACAGAGATATTTTGCTGTCAGCGGGGCTTCTTAATTACACGAAGAAGGGGCAAAGGTACTAAGGCACAGAGGCACAAAGGGGAGAAGCATAGAAAAAGATGTAATTTATGAAACCACAAGGGGAAATAATATTACCTTCGGATGGCGAAACGGCGGCTATTACCCTTAAGCCCAAAACCGCGGCGTTGTGCTTCGACCGAATTTGGGCAACTTCGGATGATGTAGCACCTCGGTCTATTAGATGCTGGGGAGGCACTCAAGAGGAATTAAACGGCTTAGGATTAGCAGCGGATTGGAATATTAAAACGAAGAGATCTCCTGTTCTTGCGATGGTTGGTCCTGACGACAAGAAATTAGAAATGCTGCGCGCGCAGTCGGACTTAGGACTCGCTTCAGCGTTTAGAAGAATCTCAACGAGTTTCGCTGTTGAACATAAGACACCTTTGATTCCGGTTTTTGATTTCATTAAACAAAGAAACAAAATGTACAAAGAGGGTAACAGGGATGTGATTGTTGCCGTCTTAAATGATTTAGAGATTGCTGATGAAAAGCAGTTAACATGGAAACAAGTGATAGAATTTCGAAAAGATAGAGATAACCAAAAGAAATACAAACGTCTCCTACATTGGCTTGACCGAGAAATGGTTGAAAAGTCACAAAAGTTTATTGAGGATGAGATTGCAATAAAACTTGATGACTATGAGAGTGCGTTAAGGAAATATGGGATAAGAACAATAGCAGGTACTATTGAAGAATCTTTAGATATGAAGATGTTTTTACCGGCCTTCATGACGGGCAGTGCTCTTAAGTCAGCAGGACATCCTAAATTAGGATTTCTCGTTGGAGGGTGTATGGTAATTGGAAAAATCGTTATAAAGCTAACTCGGGTTATGTTAAATTATGATGATATAGAGCGTGGGTCAAACTCTGAAATTTCTTGGGTTTACGAAGCTAAGAGACAATTAAATTAATAAGCCAGAAAACATAAAATGGCTCAAATAAAAACATATAGAGACTTACTTGTTTGGCAAAAATCCATGGTACTGGTTACGGATGCGTACAAAGGCACGAGAAGTTTTCCCAAAGACGAAATTTACGGCTTAGCTAGTCAGATGAGACGCAGTGCAGTCTCAATTCCAAGCAATATTGCTGAAGGCTATGGAAGAAATTCAAGAAGTGATTATGTTCGATTCATGCGTATAGCAATGGGTTCTTTGTATGAGTTGCAGACACAACTCGACATATCATTGAATCTTGGATATATCACGAGGGATTGCCACGAGGAATTATTTGAGTCGAGCAGGGAAATTGAGCGGATGCTTAGCAGCTTGATGAGGAAATTGGAGAATAAAGACAATAATTAACTTTGTGCCTTTGTATCTTTGGTACTCTATGCCTACAAAATTGGTCAGATAATGTCTGAAAGAATAATAACCATCTTCGGCACATCAAAGAGCAGCGACGAAGTTTGTACACTGGCTTACGAAACGGGCAGGCTGTTGGCGCAGGCGGGTTTTGCTATCGCCAACGGCGGATACGGCGGGACGATGTTGGCTGCGGCCAAAGGAGCAGCCGAGGCGGGCGGAGAAGCTGTCGGGGTTACATGCTCGGCTTTTAAGCGGGGCAGGGCCAACGAATATATAACACGCGAAATCGTTACCGGTTCGCTGGACGAACGGCTCAATACGTTAATAGAAATTGGGCAGGGCTACGTTGTATTGCCCGGCGGGACGGGGACACTGCTGGAGCTGGCGAAGGTCTGGGAATTAAAAAACAAGGGCTTTATAAAAGAGGACAAACCGATTATACTTGTGGGCGGATTCTGGAAGCCTTTGGTTGATTTGATAGCAAGTGATGACCCGAAGAGTATCCGATGCATCCGGCTGGCAGATGAGCCGGGGCAAATTATAGGATTGATTGATAACTACTGATTATGAGCAGGATAACCGCGATTTTGATTTTTGTATTTCTAAGCTGCGATGCGCTTTGTGCAGAAGCAGTGCGAAAAATCCCTCCCCTGCACGACGGCTTCGGCCTGACAGGCGTTGACGGCAAGTTGAGCAGCGCCGACGGCAAATGGTTCTTCGAATTTGATTCAGATGTCGGTGACGGTTTCGGACTAATCAGCGCCGGCTCGATTGTTGAATTGCTGCCTTCGACGGCGCTGGAAAAAATAACCGTTGATATCCAAAACCGTCCCGATACGGATTACCGGCTATGGGGTAATGTTACGAAATACAAAGATGAAAATTTCATATTCCCGATTTATTTTTTGCCTGTCAGCGCAGCCGAGGACCAGAACAAACCGGGGAGTTCGGCGAAGGCCAAGATAGCTATTAATGAGCCGAACGATGCCTTGGCCATACCGGAAGAGATAGTAAAGAAACTTAAGAACAGGCGCGTCCTTCGCCAGGAGCAGTTGAAAGTTGGAGTCCAGTTAAAGCAGGACTATATTCTGACCGGCAGGACAGCACTTTTAGAAAGAAAAGCGGACGGCGAGGCGGAGGTTATCCTTGATGCTTTTGGCAGGAATGTCCCGGAAATATCGTTCAGGCTGCTGCCCTGTGAAGTGCTGGCGCGGGCGCAATATGAGCAGTCGATTGAGGCTGACCCTGTTCGGTTCAAGATAGCGGGGATTTTAACGCAATATAAGGGCGAGTATTATCTGCTGCTGCAGAAGGCAACACGCGCTTACAGCCACGAAAACTTCGGAAGGTAATTAGCCACGGAGAGCACAGAGAATAATGGCAAATGAACTTGATAAAATCCTGATTAAATACGACCAGCCAGATTTTAAGAAACGACTCATAGAAATTCGTAAAGTCGTTACCCTTGCTGCCCATTTCGGATTAAGTAGCGAAAAAGACAAGCAATTAGATGCTATTTTTAAAGAAGTGGCCCAACGTGACGATGAAGCGATAGCCGAATATACAGAAAAATTTGACGGTGTAAAATTAACTCCAGAGCAGTTCAGGATTTCGGATGCGGAGCTAAATAACGCTCACAAAGCAATCGACAAAAAACTTTTGAGGTCGATTCGTCAGGCGATAAAAAATGTAAGAGAGTATCAGTCGAAGATATTCATCGGCAAAGACAAGAACTTCAAATCTACCGGCATAAAATATACGCCTATAAAACGAGTTGGGATATGTGTGCCGGGGGCATCTGCGCCGCTGCCATCAACCGTAATAATGTGCGCCGTGCCTGCGCAGATTGCGGGAGTGAAAGAAATCGTTGTTATCTCGCCGCCGAGGTACAAGGGAAGCATTCACCCGGTGATACTGGCGACGTGTAAAGAACTGAAGATTAAAGAGGTTTACAGGATAGGAGGCGCGCAGGCCGTGATGGCACTGGCTAAGGGAACGAGGACAATACAAAACGTGGATAAAATCGTCGGGCCGGGCAATCAATGGGTTCAGATGGCGAAGAAAAAGGTTTTGGGTCTTGTCGGGATTGATTCGATAGCAGGGCCGAGCGAGGTATTGATAATTGCAAACAAACAGGCAAATCCCGCCTGGGTCGCTGCCGATATGCTAAGTCAGGCCGAGCATAGTCCGGGTTCGGCGGTTTTGTTTACGGATTCAGAAAAATTTGCAACGGGTGTTTTGACCGAAATTAAAAAGCAAATCGTACAATTGGACCGGTCAAAGGAAACCATTGATTGTTTGTTGGAATGCGGCGCTATAGTTGTTTTTACAAATATGACGGACGTGATAAATTACGCGAATGTTTTCGCGGCGGAGCATTTGCAGATTCAATGCGGGGAGCAAAGCAGGAAAATTGCCGACAAGATTACAAATGCTGGGGCAATTTTTATAGGTGGTTACAGTCCGGTCGCAGTGGGTGATTACTGGGCCGGGCCGAGCCATACACTGCCAACCGGAACAACTGCAAGATTTTCAAGCGCTTTAAGCGTAAACGATTTTGTCAAGTCAACGAGTATTATCGAATACAGCAAAAGCAAGCTGGCGGAGAGTGCTGATGATATTATCCGATTGGCTGAAGCAGAGGGGCTGGACGCGCACGCGAGAAGTGTCCGGCTACGATTTGGCCTACGCCGAGACAAGTAAAAATCCTCCAAGAGAAATAAACCGTCGCGTTTAGTTGCCTGCCAATTTTTCTTTTATTATTTCAGCGGCTTTTGCGAGTGCGTTATCTATTCCTTCAGGTTTTTTTCCGCCGGCCTGTGCCATTTGAGGCCTGCCGCCTCCACCGCCATCAATTAAAGGCGCGATTTCCTTTACTATGTCACCGGCTTTTAAGCCTTTCTTAATCAGGTCGTCGGTGACGCCTGCGAGCAGGGTCGCGTTTTCATTTTCGGCAAAGCCAAGGACTACAACGGCGGATTTTGCCTTCTTTTTGAGCATATCGGCGGCCTCTCGTGCCTGCTCGACGGAAGAAGCAGATAGCCTGCCGATAATTACCGAGGCCTGCCCGATTTTTTCGCACCCATCGAGAAGTTGTTTTGCCTCGGCCATGATATCGACGCCGGTCTGTTTCGAGGCGGACTTGAGCTGTTTGGTGAGTTTTTTGTTTTCGTCCACCAGCTTGTTGACTTTGTTGACGAGGTCGTCGGTAGATACTTTAAGCGTTTCGCACAAACTCTCGACGATTTCACTTCGCTTTTCCAAAAATTCGTTTAGTTTTTCGCCAGTCAATGCCGTTATCCTCCTAACTCCAGCTGATATGCTTTCTTCTTTGATTATTTTAAAGCCGCCGATATCTCCGAGGCGGTCAACGTGAGTGCCGCCGCAGAATTCCTTGCTGAATGCATCGGCGAGTTGGTTTTCGTCTTCTACGCCAATGGCTATTACGCGGACTTCGTTGCCGTATTTCTCACCGAAGAGCGCCATTGCGCCGAGCTTTTGCGCCTGCTCTTTCAGCAGGACAGCTTTGGTCACGGGCGAATCGGCGGCGATTTTTTCACGGACGAGAGTCTCGACCTTTTTTGTTTGTTCGGCGGTCAGGGCCTTTGGACAGGTGAAGTCGAATCGCAGATATTCGGAACAGACGAGACTGCCCTGCTGGGCGACCGAGCTGCCGAGCGTCTGCTGCAGCGCCCACTGAAGAAGGTGCGTAGCGGTGTGGTTTTTCTTTATGGAATTTCTGTCTTTACCGACGACAGCTTTTACCTTTTCATCGGTACTGAATGAGCCTTCGGCCATCTGGCCCTGGTGGATAATACAGTTTGCTATCTTGATTGTGTTCTCGACGATGAACTTTCCAGTTTTCGATTCGATGACGCCGCAATCGCCGACCTGTCCGCCGGACTCGGCGTAGAAGCATGTTTTGTCGAGAATGATTCCTGTTTTAATATCTTTTTCGATGCGGTCCGGGGTTTTGAAGCCTTCGGGGTCAATTGTACCTACTATTGCAGCATCGCACTTATCGAGGTGGTATTTACCTAAATCGTCCGTTGTCGGCAATTCGGAAGCAGTCACGTTTACCATCTGCATAGTATTTTTTTGTGCTGCTCTTGCGCGGCTGCGCTGTTTTTCCATTAACTCGTCGAAGCCGGCCGTATCGACTTTGAGATTTTTTTCTTTTGCCATAAGGCCTGTTAAATCGAGCGGGAAGCCATAGGTGTCATACAGTTCGAATGCGTTTTCGCCGGTGATGGTTTTATCCTTCGAGGTTTGTGCCTTTTCGGCGGCGGTATTGAATATCTCTATGCCGCGGTCGAGTGTTCGGCCGAAGCTGGATTCTTCGGATTCGATAACGCTGCGGACGAAGTCCTGTCTGGCACGAAGCTCCTGGTAGAAGTCGCCCATTAAATCAACAACGGTCGGGGCTAAATTAAAAATAAACGGGTCGTGTAAATTCAAAACGCGTCCGAAGCGGGAGGCCCTTCGTAAAATCCTGCGAAGGACGTAGCCTCTGCCTTCGTTGCTTGGCATACAGCCATCGGTGATTGCGAAGACGAGGCAGCGAAGATGGTCGGCGATTACGCGCAGCGCGATGTCTGTTCGTTTATCGAGGCTGCCTGTATATTTTTGTCCGCAGAGAGCGCTTATTTTTTCGATTAGGGGAGCGAAGAGGTCGGTATCGTAATTGGAGCGTTTGTTTTGCAGAACAGCGGCGACTCTTTCGAGTCCCATTCCGGTATCAACATGTTTTGCCGGCAGAGGCAGTACGCGGCCATCTTCGAGACGATTGTACTGGATGAAAACGAGGTTCCACAATTCGATGAATCGGCTGCAGCCGGCATTGACGGCGCATTTATGTCCGGGAACATTTTTTTTGTCGCACCTGTCGGGGCCGAGGTCGATATGAATCTCGCTGCAAGGTCCGCACGGGCCGGTCTCGCCCATTTCCCAGAAGTTGTCTTTTCTGCCGAACGCGAGGACGCGCTCTTTCGGCAGGGTCGTGACCTTTAGCCAGAGTTCGGCGGCTTCGTTGTCGATGTCGAGGCCATCGGATTTGTCACCCGCGAAGACGGTTGCGTAGAGTTTTTCAGAGGGTATCGCCCATTTTTTTGTTATCAGTTCCCACGCCCATTCGATAGCTTCGGCTTTGAAGTAATCGCCGAACGACCAGTTGCCAAGCATCTCAAAGAACGTGTGGTGATAAGTATCTGTCCCGACGTCTTCGAGGTCGTTGTGTTTGCCGCCTGCGCGGACGCATTTCTGGCTGTTGGCTGCGCGGGGGAATTCGGGGCTGGACAAGCCGAGGAAGATGTCCTTAAACTGGTTCATCCCGGCGTTGGCGAAAAGCAGCGTGTCATCGCCAATCGGCACTATGGGCGAGCTGGGGACGAACTCATGTCCCTTGCTTTTGAAAAAATCTATGAAGTCGCGCCTTATCTGTTTAGCACTTGCCACTATTATTTTTCCTTTTCTGTGGCGGGCGGGCTTTCCACCAGGCCTTTTGCGACAAAGATTTTATCTTTTATCTCTTCGCGCAAATCCTTGTTTTCAATAAGATATTTCTTCGCGTTTTCCCTGCCCTGTCCGAGGCGGATACTGCCGTAGTTAAGCCAGGCACCGCCTTTTTCGACCACCTTGCATTCGACGCCCAAATCGAGCAGGTCGCCCTCGTAGCTGATTCCGCTGTCGAACATAATATCGAATTCGGCGTCACGGAAAGGCGGGGCGATTTTGTTCTTTACCACTCTCGCCCTGACCCTGCTGCCGATGGAGTTGGCGCCCTCTTTCAGGGTTGCCAGGCGTCTTAAATCGACGCGGACGGAGGTGTAAAATTTCAAGGCCCTTCCGCCGGGGGTCGTTTCGGGGTTTCCGAACATCACGCCGATTTTCATACGGATTTGATTTATAAAAATCAGAGCAGTTTTGCTTTTGTTGATAACAGCGGTAAGCTTTCTCATCGCCTGGCTCATTAGTCTTGCCTGCAGCGCCATGTGGTGATCACCCATTTCGCCCTGGAGTTCGGCGGCGGGCGTAAGGGCGGCGACCGAGTCAACAACTATGACATCGACAGAATTCGATTTGATAAGCATCTCGGTGATATCGAGCGCCTGTTCGCCGGTGTCGGGCTGGCTGACGAGCATACTGCTGACATCGACGCCTAATCTTTTGGCCCAGGTAGTATCGAGAGCGTGCTCTGCATCGATGAACGCGGCGATTCCGCCTGCCCGCTGGGCGTTGGCGATGACGTGAAGCGCGAGGGTGGTTTTGCCGGACGATTCCGGGCCGAACAGTTCGGTGACCCTGCCGCGGGGAAGACCTTTGCCGCCGAGGGCGAGGTCCAGCGATATGGAGCCGGTGGGGATGCCTTCAATCCTGGCGTACTTGTGCTCATCCATCTGCATTATGGAACCCTGGCCGTATTGCTTCTCGATTTCCGCAATAACGCGCTCGATAGCAGCTTCTTTACCGGTTGCCTGCGGCCTTAAGGGTTCCACTTTGCCTTTGCGTTTGGTTTCTGTAGTTGTTTTCGCCATTTTTGCTTTCCTCCAAAATTACGTGGTTTATTTATTGCAGTTTATAATTTCCTAACCTTGTATAGACAGGGCCATTCGGTTTCAACTCGCTCTGATAAACGCAGACCGAATCAGCCGAGGTTGTTCCGAGTTTAAAATCTTTATAATCTTCGCTCGCCTTTGCCAGTTTCATGCCAGCTATCGGGTGCCTTATCCTGCAAATAGTCAGGTGGCCTGCGAAACCTCTGGCTTCTTGCGGCCAACCGGCCAGAGCCAGCGAGCTTTCAATATCCTGCTGTAATTTTAACAGATTTTCACTTCCTTCGCCCGTGCCAACCCATAAAACTTTAGGGCTTCCGCCGCCAAAATGGCCAACATTTTCTATATCCAGCTCGAAACTCTTATGTCTGCCGGCGGCGGCCTTGACTATATTACAAACATCAACGGCTTTTTCATCTTTAATTTCACCGAGAAATTTCAAGGTCAGGTGCATGTTGTCCGGGTTCACCCAGTTGATATCGCTCTTTTTTTTCACCTTGATACTGCTTTGCAGCTGCCGCTGCAAATCACCCAGGAGGTCTCTTATTTTTTTATCGATATCTATCGCTATAAAACACCGCATTATGTCACCAGTTTCTAAAATCGTGTCAGCTTTCGCAGGGCTGTGAATCTGGCGTCGATATCAGCTTTATTTATCGAGGTCAGGCCTGCCAGCGAGAAATCAGCGATTGTAAAAGAGGCGGCCACCGTGCCGAAGGCGACGGCCTGTTTTAATGATTCGAAATCTGTTTTGCCGGTCTGCGCGAGGTGCCCCATAAACGCGCCGGCGAAGCTGTCACCTGCGCCTGTCGGGTCTTTGACATCATCAGCAGGGAAGGCAGGCAGAACGAAAGTTTCATTTGCGCAGCAGAGGAGCGAGCCGGACTCGCCTTTTTTAATGACTATTACCTGCGTGCCTATGGTCAGTATCTTTTCCGCCGCCTTTATAAGATTATGTTCGCCTGACAACAGCCTTGCCTCGTCTTCGTTGATTATCAGGCAATCGATTTTTCTTATCAACTCTTTCAATTCTTCCGGGTGTCCCTCAATCCAGAAATCCATAGTATCGGCGGCGACGAAAAGAGGTTCCTCGATTTGACTGAGCAGTTTTAGCTGCAACCCCGGCGCGGTGTTAGCGAGAAAGACGAATTTGCTGTCGCTGAATTCTTTCGGCACAACCGGGGGCTGTTCCGCGAGGACGTTTAATTCGATATAGTCAGTTGTTCTGTTGTCCATATTCTCGCTGTATGTACCGACCCAGCGGAAAGTCTTGCTGTTTTTTCTGATTTCCAGGCCGGTAAGGTCAACGTTTCTGCCGGCGAAGACATTTGCTAAATCGAATGGACAGTCCCCTCCGACGACTCCAACGAACCTGACTGGGCTAAAGAAGCTCGCTGCCATACTGAAATATATAGCTGAACCGCCAAGGCAATTTTCGCTGACGCCGTGAGGGGTCTTAATGGTATCTATTCCTATCGAACCGGTTACTAATAGTGACACTTACCAGTCTCCTTTCAATGTATAGTCTATTCTCTCGAGGGTTTTTTCTTTACCCAATATACAGGCGGCATCGAAAATCGGCAGGCTGACCGTGCCTCCGCACAGCGCCACGCGTAACGGCTGGGCGACCTTGCCGAGGCCGAGGCTTTTTTCCTCGGCTAAATTACGAAGTGCCGACTCAATGTTCTCTGCGGTGAATTTTTCCATATCGGCGAATTTATCGCGTATGATTTTCAGGATTGCCAAACCGTCGTGTTTAAGCAATACGCTCTTAACCGCTTTCTCGTCGTATTTTATCTGGCTGTTATCTATGAAAAGGAACCTGCTTTTATGGTCGATATCGGCCAGTGTTCTTGCGCCTGCGCATAATTCTATTATTTTTGTTAGCGTTGAATCGTCCGCTTTTGCAAGCGGGGACTTAATGACCTCGATGTAATCTTTGAAATAGGCGAGGATTTTTTCGCGGGGTTCTGTTCTAAGGTGTTCCGTATTAAAAGCAATGAGCTTATTGCGGTCGAACAGGCTGTTGGTTTTTGTCAGACGCGAAATATCGAAACAGTCAATCAGCTCCTTGAGGGACATAATTTCGCGGTCGCCGCCCGGATTCCAGCCCAAAAGCGCGAGGAAATTTACCATTGTTTCAGGCAGGTAGCCGCTCTTGAAAAAATCGACGACGTTAATCTCCGGCAGCTGGATGTCGAGGAATTCTGCCATCGCATCGACGCTGGGCATATCGGGTGCGGTTTTGCCAGCGATGAAGCTGTTAACTTCCTCAAGAGTAATTCCGCCGATTTCGGCAAGTTTTTCCAGATTAATATCGGGTTTACTCTTAATGACTTTACGCAGGGCCTTTGGGCGTTCGCGTTTGGAGAGTTTTCCGCCCGTGTCACTGACGGTGACGGACATGTGCGCGTATTTCGGAAGCTCGCCGAAGCCGAGTGCCTTCCATAATTCCTGTTGGCCGGGCGTATTCATAAGATGTTCCTGGCCCCGGATGATGTGCGTAACCTTCATCAGATAATCATCAACTACGCAGGCGAAGTTATACGTTGGGTACCCATCGCTTTTTTGGATGATAAAGTCAGACATTTCGCCGGCGGCGAAAGTGACTTCGCCTCGCACGAGGTCATTGACGACGAGGGGCTTATCCTGCGGGACGGCGAATCGCACGGTTACGGACCTGCCGGCGGCGCGGGCGGCCTTGACGTCTTTTTCATCGGGGAATTTTTCGGGACGGCAGTATGCGAAACCCTTTTTTTGTGCCTCGGCTTCTTTGCGAAGGGCATCAAGCTCTTCGGTGGTATCGAAGCAGTAATAGGCATTTTTCTCTTCGAGTAGTTTCCTTATGTATTTGTCGTAGAGGTCCATTCGCTGCGATTGCAGGTAAGGGGCGTTCGGGCCGCCGATTTCAGGGCCTTCGTCCCATTCGATTCCGAGCCAGCGAAGGTCGTCTATCACCTGCTGGGTGGCTGTGGGTGTGTTGCGTTTGAGGTCGGTGTCTTCGATGCGAAGTATGAATTTGCCGTTCATTCGCCGGGCGAAAAGCCAGTTGAAAAGAGCCGTGCGGGCACCGCCTACGTGGAGATAGCCGGTCGGCGAGGGGGCAAATCGGGTTACTACCATTATAAACCTCAAAAACTGTTGAAAAACACCTGAAAACGACGAAAGACTAAGCTATACCGGCCCTATTGTCAAGAATATACGCAGTATGGCTTGCGCCAGATACACATCGGGACAAGGCATTTTCCACTGTTAATTTCGCTCTGGATAGCTATAATCGGCTAAATTAAAAAAACGTTAAAGGTATTACCAATATGGACGCAAACGATTCGACAGCCAAGCTCGATTTTGTCAGGGCGATTGTCGCTGAGGACTTAAAGACGAATAAATGGCAAGGCAGGGTTAACACCCGTTTTCCGCCTGAGCCGAACGGCTATCTGCATATCGGGCACGCGAAGAGCATCTGCCTGAACTTCGGTATCGCAAAAGAGTTCGGCGGCAAGTGCAATCTTCGTTTCGATGATACCAACCCGGAAAAAGAAGAGCAGGAATACGTCAATTCGATTAGCGAGGATGTTCGCTGGCTCGGATGGGACTGGGAAGACAGACTCTTTTTCGCGTCCGATTATTTCGAGCAGATGTATCAATGGGCGGTCGAGCTTGTCAAAAAAGGCAAGGCATACGTTTGCGACCTCTCGGCCGAGGAGGTTACGAACTACCGGGGGACATTAACCAGTCCCGGCAAGAACAGCCCCTACCGCAGCCGCGGCATCGAGGAGAATCTCGATTTGTTTACGCGGATGTGCGCCGGGGAATTTCCGGACGGGACAAAGACGCTGCGGGCGAAGATAGACATGGCACATCCGAATTTGAATATGCGCGACCCGGTTATGTACCGGATTCTGCACGCAAGTCATCACCGCACAGGCGATAAATGGTGCATATACCCGACTTATGACTGGGCGCACGGGCTCGAAGATTCCGTCGAGAAAATCACGCACTCGATTTGCACGCTCGAGTTTGAAAATCACAGGCCTTTGTATGACTGGTATCTCGATGCGCTCGGTATTTATCATCCGCAGCAGATTGAGTTTGCCCGATTGAACCTGACTTATACCGTGATGAGTAAAAGGAAGCTGCTGCAATTAGTACAGCATGGTCTTGTCACCGGCTGGGACGACCCGCGAATGCCGACAATATGCGGATTGCGGCGACGAGGTTATTCGCCTGAGGCGATTCGCAGTTTCTGCCAGCTTATCGGCGTAAACAAATTCAACAGCACAATCGATATCGCCCTGTTGGAGCATTGTCTTCGTGAGGATTTGAACAAGACCAGTCCGCGAGTGATGGCGGTGCTTCGGCCTCTTAAGGTAATCATTGATAATTTTCCGCAGGGCAAGGTCGAGGAAATGGACGCGGTCAATAATCCCGAAGACCCTGCCGCAGGGATGCGCAAAGTCCCCTTCTCGCGGGAATTGTATATCGAGCAGGAAGACTTTATGGAGGAGCCTCCGAAAAAGTTTTATCGTCTGGCTCCCGGCAGAGAGGTCCGTCTGCGGTATGCGTATTTCATCACCTGTACGGACGTGGTCAAGGACAAAGCCGGCAATGTGGTCGAGCTGCACTGCACTTACGACCCTGCCACGCGAGGCGGTGACGCACCCGATGGGCGAAAGGTCAAATCTACTTTGCACTGGGTTTCAGTAGAGCACTCGCTTGGTGCGGAAGTTCGGCTGTATGACCATCTTTTTACAACTAAAAACCCGGACGAGGTCGAGGAGAACAAAGACTTCACGTCGAATCTGAACCCGAACTCACTGAAAGTGTTAAGGGACTGCCGAGTTGAGCCGGCCCTGGTGGGAGCGAAGCCTTTGTCCCGTTTCCAATTCGAACGGCTCGGCTATTTCTGCATCGCCCCCGACAGCTCCACCAGGAAACTCGTATTTAACCGCACGGTGACACTGCGTGACGAGTGGGCGAAGATTCAGAAAGCGCAGAAATAAAAAGAGGAATAGCAAATTCGGCTATTGTTATTTGCCGAGAATCATCCTTAGTGAAACAAGAAGCAGAACCGCGCCGAAGAGCTTTTTCAAAATCGTTTCAGAGATTCCGAGGGCAAATTTAGCGCCGATTAGGCCTCCGATGAAGAAGCCTATACATACGAAGGCGGCAATTTTAAGGTCCACGAAGCCGGCCTTGTAATATGTCCAGGCGGCTAATAAGCCAATCGGCGGGACCATCAGGGCCAGCGTTGTACCCTGAGCGGTGTGTTGTGAAAACCCGAATATAAGCACAAGTACCGGAATTATGATTGTCGCTCCGCCGATACCGATTAGGCCGCTAAGAGTCCCGGCCAGCAGGCCGAGCAGCAGAAAGAGCGTTACTTTCATAATATACAAAGCCTCCTTCTCAGTCGAAAAACAGCAATATAACGTCAATAACAAAAAGCAGAACGATAGTAGTCTCAAGCACTAACATCAGGAAATTGGTCTTGTCCTGCTGGAGAATCTGGTAGAGGTTGCCGAGCATGCGGAGCTTTTCCTCTATGATTCGGTGCCAGTCGCCGAGGTGAAATCTGTTGGCTAAGTTGCCGTGGATTTGAGCCAGGTGCCAGTCGCCGAAGAATTTCGTTATATTCGACAGTTCGTCACTCAGCCGGGACAGGTCTATTCGTATCTCGCGAAGCCTTCTGTGAACATCTCTGCTGGAGCTGAGTCGAAGCTGTGAGACGTCCCGATAAGAAAGCTGGAGTGAATCATCGAGGATACGGTCGTAAGCGGCAAGCTCGACCAACTGGACGTTGGCAAGCTCCATAATATGCAGAACATCCTCAATAAGAGTTCCCTGGCCGACGGCTACGGCCGAGTCCCAGTCCACTACCACCAAGTCATTTTTGTAATAGCTTACATACACCTGGGTAGATTCGGATATTTCCTGGTCAGCGAGGTCGGCGGCGTTTTCCTCCTGTGTCAATAGCGCAGCAACCTGTCGGCGGTTGGATTTTAGCCACTGCTCGGCTGAAGGGCTTTCGCCGTCCTGAATTGAGGGAAGATTGTTAAGACAAAATACGGTATATGCCTCGGCCTGTGTGATTGCGGGTACAGGGCGGACGCAATAAGGTTCGAGGTCGCGCCTGACTGATTCGGCGAGGTCGTATATATCCTGTTCGAGAGTTGTATCGGCGAATTTCAGGTCGTGGTAGGCGACAAGCTCCTCCAGACTGTCGACACAAAACGACACGCGAACCGAGACGCTGATTGCGCCGATGCTGAAAAGCTTAACAGTTCGCCTTACGGAAACCGTCTTGCCGTCAGGCAGTTGCTTTGTCTGGGGCGGGAAATCAAAGACCCTCGGCCGATAGAAAAACATCTGGCGAGGGTTCCGCTTGCTTGGCTCTATTGAAAAGTCTCTTGCCGGCTGGGACAATATTTGCTCCACAGGCTGACGTTTCATATCGTATGCAAGGTCGTAAGCATAAATGTAAGCGACCTCGCCGGAGTAGGTCTTGTCGTTTTCAGGTTTTGTACTCTGGTTCATTTTGTTGTGTCCAATATCGGCGGTTTTCGGATGGCCGCATCAGTCGAAGAGTTCGCGGAACTTGTCTTCGATGCTCTGGCTTTCGCACAGTGTTTGGCCGATTAATACTGCGCTTATGCCGGCGGATTTCAGTTTTTCGACATCGGGGCGTGTCTTTATCCCGCTTTCGGCTACAAGTCCATTTTTAGTATCGACAAGCTCAGCCAGTCGGCTGGTCGTCGCCAAATCCACTTTCATCGTGGCCAGATTTCGATTGTTAATGCCGAGTATGCTGTAGCCTTTTTTGGGAAAACCTATAAGGCTGCGAACAGTCATTAGCGTATCGGCGTCGTGCACTTCCAGCAGGACCGTCAGCGTTAACTCCGAGGCTGTTATCATTAAGTCCATCAACTGGCCCGGCTTTAACGCCTCGGCTATCAGCAGTATCGCATCTGCGCCGGCGGCGCGTGACTCATAAACCTGCCATTTATCGATGATAAAATCCTTGCGCAGAATCGGTAAATCCACAGCTTCCTTTATTTGCTTTATATATTCGAGTTTGCCCTGAAAGTATTTCTCATCCGTGAGGACGCTGATGGCATCGGCTCCGCATTTCTGGTAGGTCTGGGCAATCGCCATTGCGTCGAAATCCTCGCGAATTACGCCTGCTGACGGCGACGCCTTCTTGACCTCTGCGATAACATTTAGCCCCCTGCTGTTATGCTTGGTGACAGCTTTGTAGAAGTTGCGGCACTTGGGCATCAAGGCAGCTTCTGCCCCGAGCTGCTCGATGGTTTTCTGAGCTCGGCGAAGCTCGACTTCTATTCTTTTATCGGCAATGATTTTGTCTAATATATTAGCCAATGTATTTACCCCGCGAGCTTTACATAAGCCATACGAACTTGGCCGAGGGTATTCTCAAGCACCGTTTTTTCCTCATCGGTCAGATTGCCTTTGGTTTTTTCCTGGATGGTTTCGAGCATATCTATACTGTACCTGGCCAGTGCCAAATCCGGCTCTTTTTCCTGCTGTCCCTCGACCTGCAGCAGGCCTAACGCAAACAATGCCTGCGTGACAAGCGTGCTTATCAGTGCGGCGAAATCGCCCTTCGGTAAGGGCCCCCGGCCAGCCTGCTGCGGTTTTTTCTGCTCGGCTTTTTCCTGTTCAGCCAGTTTTTCTTTCTCTTTTTGGGCCTGCTGCTTCCAGTCTTCGTCGATTATAATCTTCTTTTCGTCCTTGTTTTCTTCTTTAGCCATAGTTTCGTTCCTCGTCTCTTTTATCTCGGCATTTATCTATTTTTATGTCGAAAATTCTTTATACTTCTATCGACATCTCTTTTTTGCTGCCGTTCTGTGATTTTTTTGCGTTTGTCGTATTGCCTCTTGCCTTTTGCCAGCGCGAGTTCTATTTTTGCCAGGCCCCTTCCGCTGAAATAAATCCGAAGCGGCACGAGCGTAAAGCCCCGCTGCTCGAGCTTTGTTTTTATCTTGTAAATCTGGGCCTTGTGCAGCAGCAGTTTTCTTTTTCTGGTCGGCTCATGATTATTGTCTTCGCCTGCCTGCTCATACTGGGTTATAGTCGCGCCGACGAGCCAGCACTCGTCACCTATAATTCGGGCGTATGAGCCATCAAGATTGGCTTGTGCCAAACGAAGCGATTTTACCTCCGTGCCCACAAGCGATATCCCCGCCTCGAACTTGTCTATAAGCTCGAAATTCCGATAAGCTTTCTTGTTGGTCGTCTCGGGGGCGAAATTGCCCCTGCTCTTATGTGGTTTTGCTGCCATTTGAGCTATGATAGCCAAGTGTGGGCGGTTTTGCAAGAGCAGGTGTTTCGGCAGATTGCATCGCTTGCTGAAACTTATCCTGGCCTACCCGGTCGAGCTTCGAAATTTTTATTTGATGAATCTTATGCTAACCGGATACCGATAGTGGTCACCTTTGTTTGCCGCGACACAGGCAATGATGCAAAAGACTATGTCCGTAATACTGACCGCAAGTCCCAAGAGCGGCATAACACAGGCAAGAAATCTCAGTATGATAGGCACAATCCCTGTAGCAAGAAATGCAATACCCACAGTAATCTGGAAGTTAAGGGCTTCTTTACCCTGGTCATCGATAAAAGGGTCTTCTTCTTTTTTTAACATCCAGATAATCAATGGTCCGACAAAGCTGGTAAAAAGTCCCAGTAAGTGACATAACATTGCCCACATACAAGCGTCTTTGCTTACCCCGGTCGGCTGCGGAGGTTCATTTATTTCTGCCATAGCGGACTCCTTTCTATTAAATTATGCCCGGCACAACAAAACTATCCATTCCTTAACAAAGGCTATTTGAAAAGGCAAGAACAAAATCGAGTTGCTTCGGCGCATAAAAAAACAGGACCGGGTCGCGGAGGGAGAGAGGAGGAAAAGCGATTAAGACCGCAGTCCTGCTAAACGGCATTCTACAAGCCGATGAAAAACTATGCAACTTTTTTTTGATAAGTTTTTTTGCTCAAATTCTGCCGTCGCGTTTTCTATGTCACAGGCTTTCTGTTGTCCCTGCAGAATTTACCCATTAACACCATTGCCTTGTTCATTTTTTCTGCGGAGCCGTCCATCTTCACGTAGGCATCGACCAGCTCTAACAAATCCGGCGCCGGATCGACTTGACCGTAATGGTGTGTGACATTGACAATAGCTGCATCGAGACCATATTCCATTGCCTTTGCCACGTAGGCCCTGCAGATGCCGACCTTTCGGGCGGGCAGGTCGCGGATGCAGTTGCTTACTCCGAGCGAACAATGCACGCCCTTCATCTTCGCATTGTTTTTGATTTTCCTTATCGTCTCGAACGCCCGATAGGTATAGCCCGGGACATTCGGCTCCATCGGCATATCTATCGCCAGCGGGAACACGGTCGAATCGAAGAATATTTCGCCGGGCGCGAAGCCATATTCGACAGCTTTTTCGAACATCTCTTTGGCCATGGAATACAATTGTTCAACCGAGAGCGAACCGCCAGGGCCGAGGGACGTCGCCTCGCCGACCAGAAGACCGACGAATGCAAAGTCAAAACGTTTTTTCAGCGGCAGAATTTTGTCCATCGTATAGACCTTGACGGAGTTTATAAGCGGCTGCTTTACCTTTGCATCCGTGTTGTACCACTGTTGAAGGCCCGCGGTCAGGACGTCGTCGTTGCTGCTGTCGATGCAAATCGGCACACCTTTGCCCCATTTGCGAACCATTACGACGTATTCCAACATCATATCAACGGTAACCTGCGGGTCTCTTTCGCCGAAGGCGTCGAGATTAACCGCGATATAATCGGCGCCATCTGCTGCCTGCGATTCAATCAGGCCCTTGATATAGTCAAGAGGTTCAGACGGCTTCGAGTAGGCATCAGGGCCGAGGTCGGCCAATTGTTTCATCATTACAGCGGTTTTGGGTATCGAGGCATGGACCGCTTCACCAATAGAAATCAGATTTTTTTTCATCATAGTCACCTTACCGAGTCGGCCCGTAAATTCAGGTCTGGCATATCACTATATTTTACTTAGAATCTCCCTCGTTGGGTCAAGTTTATTCAGCGTATAAAAATGCAGTCCCGGCGCGCCGCCTTTGAGCAGTTGCCTGCACTTTCGAACAGTAAACTCCACGCCGGCTTTGTAAGTACTTTCCGCGTCGCCGTCTAATGGCCTGAAAATATCGTGGACCTTCTGCGGGATAGTCGCGCCGCAGGTCTTGCAGAACCTAAGCAAAGTCTGGTAATTCGTAATCGGCAAAATCCCCGGCAATATAGGTACGGTCACTCCGGTTTTTCTTATTCGGTCCACATATTCGAAATAATCCTTGTTATCGAAGAAAATCTGGGTGATTACAAATTCGCCGCCGGAGTCTATCTTAATCTTCAAATATTTCGAATCGGTTTCCTTATCCGGGCAGTTGATATGCCCTTCCGGGAAACCCGCCACGCCAATACTAAATTCGACGCCGGAACTGCGAATTAGCTCAATCAACTGATAACAATACTCAAGGCCGTTAGGAGCCGGCTTCCAGTCCTTTTCGCCTTCGGGCGCATCCCCACGGAGGGCGAGGATGCTGCCAATCTTCCTTTTGCTCATCTCTGTCAGGATGGCCTTTAGCTCGCTTCTGCTATGGCCCACACAGGTGAAATGGTGCATTACGGGTATATTGAAGCGCTTTTGTATCTCATCTGCGATTTCCATCGTTATCCCGCGTGTGGAACCGCCCGCCCCGTAAGTTACCGAAAACCAGTCGGGTTTTAATTCCGCAAAAGCGCCTGCTGTTTCGAAAAGTTTTATTTTTCCCTTCTCGGTTTTGGGTGGGAAAAACTCGAAAGAGCGGGTTTGTCTTTTCTCTTTCAAAATATCCGATATTTTTCTTACCACTCAGTCCTCGCTTTTATTCTGGTACTCGTTACCACACAATAAAGCCAATACTATCAAACAGTTCATTCAGCTGCTATTTTTTTACGATTTTTATTTTAAGGAACTTATATAATTTATTTACAAAGACTTATGCGATTTGAAGATATTTTTTCTGCAACAGATTGCTGTGAAAATATCCGGACAAAACGCTATTGCGAACACCTTGGCCCTGTGGATAACCTGTTGATAACCCAAATTCCACGTCTTGAAGAAATCTCCATTAGCGTCAAATAAAAGCAATGCGTTTTTATCGCCAGCTTACAAGTACAGTTACGGCACAAAATTGCGTCTTTTAACTATCTAACAATAAAGGAGTTATGCCGACTTGGAGCGGATGTTGACGAAGGTTAGATGGAGTCGCTAACAATAGATTAACAATTTTACCAAAACTGCCCAAGTTAACAGGGCCTTGATAGAAAATTGGGCCTTCGTGGATAATTATAGAAAAGCTCGCCGGGGCAAAGGCTTCCATTAACCCTGAATTTTGCTGATTTTACAGATTTCAAAGGGCTATAGTATCAGCAGTATGACAATTTTGGACAATATCTCGGCCCCTATTAAGCTGACAATGAAGGTTGCGATGGCTGCTGCACCTTTTATGTTGCAGGATACCGCATAGGCCTGATACATCAACGCGACCATCCAGATTACCATAAGAAGAACTACAATCATTGCAAAAACGAATATAGATACATCTATTGGGGCAATTGCTGCCGTCGGGTTATTTTGTGTGAGCGTGGACATTAGATACTCCGCAACTCTTCGATTGGCATCGGGAAGCATTACCACTGCGGTAATCAGGTAAGGCCAGCGTGCCATCGCCTGCGTTCCAAGAACGTCTATTATCCGCAAAGACGACCGCGATACAATCAAGCCGAAGAAAAACAGCGGAATCGCCATACATATCCAGTTGATTGCGCCCTCGGCCAGAAAGAACCACATCGGAGCTTCTAAACCTGTATGAACGTCAAGAACACCATCGAAATGAGTATTGCCGAACGAGCCGACGAATCCGCTTATCAATATAATCGATAAACCCAACAGCAAGGCCTTGAAGCCGGCGATGAATTTGAAAGGATTAAACAGCCATTGGGCCAGACGATTACTATTTACTGTAGCTTCAGTCATGCTTTTTTCTCCTTCCGGGATTTCTCGGCGGGTTTGATGTGTTCGATTATTTCATCAAGCCGATTGCGGACAGTTGGATAGCTTAGCCCCAACAGGCGGGCCATTTCTTTCAGCGAGCCGCTCGCCTTGATGAACTCAATGATAAAATCCTGGTCGTGAAAAGACAATCTCGATAACAGTGGCAGCTCATATTGGCCCTGTATTTCCGTCTGGCAACTCTCGCAAATGAGGCTTTTAACGTTCAGTTGATTGCTGCACGATGGACACGTTGTTGGCAATACCTTCATAATCCTAATTTCCTTTAACCTCGGATTGTTCTTTAATAATATTAAATCTATATTTAACAATATTAAACAATTATTCATCTTTTACAAGTAAAATCTTGGTATTTTTAAAATATTTTTTACATCCCCTAAAAACCGGCTAAATGGCAGATATAGCTATAAATGGTTTAAAAGAAGTGGTTGTTAAGCTGGGATTTTTTGTTTTAGTGCCCGGCAGGCGGCCGTCGGGTCGGCTGATTCAGTAACCGCCGAGCAGACAGCGATTGTTTTTGCGCCAGCCTTTAAGACATCCTCGATATTTTCAAGTGTTATGCCGCCAATAGCGACATGGCCTATGCCTGTGTCGCTAAGCGATTCAACGCCTTGTCTGACATAATCCAATCCGGCCGGCGCAGCGTTTGGTTTTGTGCCGGTAGAAAATACAGGGCCTAAACTTACATAAGTGGGTAGTTCATTACAGGCGGCTCGCAGTTGTTCGATGGAATGAGTGCTTTTGCCGATGATTAAGGGCGCAAGCTGGAGCTTGCGGGCCTGGTCGATGGGCAAATCATTTTGGCCGAGATGTACGCCTGCTGCGCCGGTTGCGACTGCGATATCGACGCGGTCGTTTATTATGCTCAATACGCCTGCATCTTTACAGAGCTTTGCGAATTCAGAGGCGAGGGCGAAGAGTTTATCGTCGTCAATACCCTTTGCCCGCAGTTGAATGCAGTCCGCTCCACCTGCGAGGCATTGGCTGGTTAAAGAAATCACCTCGGCTGGCAGGCTGCTGGTGATTATTACATATAGTCTGACGGATTCGAATTTCTCGGCGGCCTCGGCGAATAAAACAATATCCTTTTCGAGTGTATAGGCGGAGAACCTAATGTTTTCGATTGTTCGTGCGACTTCGGGATTTATTGTCTGAGTCGTCTCAGCGAGTGCCCGCAGCGATTCGGTAAGGCGTTTACAGCCAGCGGTGAAGCAATCCCTTAAATCGCTGCGACGGAGCTGGTTATCGACGGTTGTGCCGACGCCGACGTCGCTGATGGTATCTCTTGCGGCGATGAGTTGATTGGCGTCGAGTTTGCTGATAGCAGCGGAAAGCTCGTGGCGGAGCTGTTTCGTGCGGGCGGTCAGCAAAGCGGAGTTGAGAAAGAATCGGCAGAAATCCTCTATTACGCGCATCGCTTCGCGGGCACGATTGAAATTGGCGTCAATTATTCTGTAAACGGCACGAGTCATAACAGCTTTGATTATACGGTCTTAAGGCAGCGGAAGAAATTTAAAAATCAAAGGGTAAAATGTAAAATTATTGCCGTGGCCTTCGGGTTGGCAATAACGTGGCAGAAATGGGGAATTTGCTTGATTTTTTCGGGGAAAGTGGTATAATTTGGCCGTCTTGGGAATATGCGTGATAGGGATTACGGGAGGCCAAGATATGAAAAGGTGGGTATTTTTCATCACACTTCTTTTTCCGGCGACAATTGCTTTGGCTAATCCCAGTAATCCGCTCGTTCCATTTGGCGGGATTAAGCTGGCTATCTTTTACACTTCATGCTTCGGGCTGGAGGTGCTGCTGGTTGCAACTATATTATTCTTCTGCCACATGGCAGTTTTGCCGGTACTAATAGCCTTATTTACGGGCAACGTGGTGATGTATTTTGTTATATTTCAGCCGATTCTTTCGGCGACGGAGAACGTACTTGTCTCTGAGGCGGCGATAGTAGTTGTAGAAGGGGTTTTCATTAAAATGTTAAGCTCGTTCGACACCTTTCGGCTGGAAGATTTCAAGGGATTGAGGTGGCGAACCGCATTTATAGTTGCCGCTATGGGCAATCTGCTTTCGTATTACAGCGGTGATATAATCAGCGGTTAAAAGGCTCACCATAAAAAGAGACGGAGCCGTTCCTCCTCCGGAACGACTCCGTTATGTTTAGCAGAATCGGGAAGTCTTTGGTTCGACTTAGCTTCCCATCAACCGAGAAGCCGATTCTGAAGATATTCGAAATCGGGCGGGTCCTTCTTCTCCTCTTCCCTATATCAGGTTTATATTGGTTTATGAAGGCTCGCCCGATATCATTTTCTGATAATCAGGTAAGATTATCTGCAAAGAATATGCCAACGGCGAAAAATAAAAATGAAGAGATAAACGGAATTGTTTAACGGTTTGCAAGACAAGCAGTTACGTCCGAATATGTGTTCTACATCTTAAAACGAGCCAATGCCGAGGCCGGGCGTGATGTTGTTTTTTTGCAACACCCAGTTTACGTAGTTAATCTATTTTTACATAAATTAAGTTTGTAAGGCCTTTATAGACAGGGGGATTCGGCGGATGTTTACAAAAAACAACATGGTTGGGGGTAAAGTGAGACAATTGATGCTCGAACAGGGAGAAAATTTGTCTTTTAGGCCGATTCAGGGGCGATGTTTAACGGAGGCAACACGATTGTTCCATCGGCAGAGCCATGAGCCGAAAAGGGTTTTTTTGCCGGCGTGCTTCTGGTTTAGCGGGAAGATGGTATCCTGCCTCCAGGCGGTAATCTCTTCGGTGATTTCGGTGCATTGCTGCTCGGAGAGTTCTATGGGTGACAGTTCGAGGGGGTCGTCGCTTAAATCATAGACGGAGACCATATTTTTGTCCTCGGCGGCGGCAAGTTTTCCGGCTGGGTAATAGATGAATTTTCGATTTGCTTTTACGAAGCCTGACGGGCTTTGGCTGAGCCAGCCTGAGAAATAAACTTTGCGGTCGTCGGGTATTTGTCCGAGAGCATCGATGCCATCGAAGTCTGCGGCCTGTGTATCGAAACCTAACAGGGTCAGCAGTGTCGGGGCCAGGTCGATGGAGCTGACGGGTTGCGTTACGATGGTTTTCGGCTGAATCAGGGACGTTGCCCGCAGACAAAATGGTATTCGCAGGCTCTCATCGAATGGG
This sequence comes from Phycisphaerae bacterium, assembly GCA_028714255.1. Lineage (GTDB taxonomy): Bacteria > Planctomycetota > Phycisphaerae > Sedimentisphaerales > Anaerobacaceae > CAIYOL01. Next base: position 145,822 of record JAQTMR010000002.1, read on the forward strand.
ATTCTCTCGTGGCCGAGGAGGCCATGCTCGCCGAAGGCTTCGCCGTGGTCCGAGATGACGCAGAGAATGGTTTTGTCGGTGAGGTTGAGTTTTGCAAGCTCGGCGTCGAGTTCGGAGAGGAATTTGTCCGTGTAGGAAATAGTCTGCAGGTATTTGTCGAGCGGCTCTTTTGCGGGGGCGTCGAACCATTGCGAGACCTCGTAAGGGTCGTGGGTAACCGAGAGCATAAGCGTGAGGAAAAAAGGTTTGTCGTCTGATTTTATCCATTCGACTATTGGGTTCAGCATAACGAACTCGTCGCAGGCGAGGTAGCCGAGGAAGGCATCGGGGTTATTCGAATCGTCTCTTGCCCAGAATTTGTCGAAGCCGAGGTTGTGTACGAGGCCCGGGCGGGATTCGAAGTTTCCCTTTGCGGACTGGAAGAAAGCGGTTTTGTAATCGGCGTTTTGTTTGAGGATGGTTGCGAGGCTCGCGTAAGGTTTTTCGATGGGGACAGTTTCGGCGATATCCTGCGAGACCGAAGGCAGCCGGCCGGTAAGGAGGCTAAAGAGAACTTTTGTCGTGTGGGTAAGCGAGGAGCGAGCGTTTGTAAATTCGACGCCCTGCTCCGCGATAGATGCGAGATAGGGCGTTAGGTTATTTTGTTTATCATAGAGCGAGGTGTATTTGTATTGAACGCCTTCGAGTACGACAAGGACGACGTTGTAGTTTGCCCGGCGATGTTTGGGCGAGGGCGTAATTTTTAGTTCGTCGAAGGCGGGGATTTTTCGTTTTGCATCGGCGAAATCGGATTTCGTCAGGCGGGCGGAGCCCGGGAAAAGGATAGATGTCACGGCCCTTAGCTGGCTGTTGTATCGCATATCTTCGGAGATGATTTGCATGGAGGATGAGCTTCGGCCGGTGAGTGAGGCGGGAGCGAGGGCTGCGACCAGGACGATGAGAACAGAGACAGTAATTCTGCCTGCAAAGAGTTTTCTGTTGTAATTTGGCAGCAGGGGTTTAGCAAGGACGTAAAAGAAAAAGGCCAGAGCGACTGCGCTGGGGACGATGAGGATTACAGCGGCGGCAGGTGATTTCGCAAGATTGACGCCGACGATAGATAGTGCGTTGATGGGGTCGCGGAACAGCGGCAGGAAGACGGTGGGCAGGAGCTGTGTTCCGGTTCTTATCAGCCAGCCTGCGTTCAGGACCGACCAGGTGCATAGGACAGCGGCGAAGATACAAGTTGTTCGGATGGCCCATTTGCGGGGCCAGTAAAAACAGAGCAGCGCCAGGATGACTTCGATAATCAGCAGGACGGCGATGTCTGGGAGTATCCAGCCGAGGTATTCGCTGAGCATTTCGATGCGCAAGGCGTGAAAGAGTTTTACCGCGAGGGTGCAGAACAAGGCTCCGAACATAATAAGGCTGTATTCGCGCGGAGCCAACCATGCATACAGTCGGCGGACTGGATGCAGCGGTTTTATATTCGCAGCAGTTACTGAAGAGTCAGACATAGTGCGCCAAAATACTAAAAGCTGGTGCTAATAGCAAGAGGATAGCACTGCGCCTGGTTCTCGCCATTCCGGGAGTTATTTGTTTATCGAGGAGTAAACCTTTAAGAAGGAGTCGGAATAAATTTGCTTGTTCATCAGCATTTCGGCGGTGGCGAGGATGTTCATAAGCCTTTCGTCGAAGACGTCGGCGATGGCCGAATCCAGGCCGTGAGAGACCGCCATGGCGAGAAAGGTACTGTTTATCAGGCTCCTTTGGGTTGTCCCCTGCGAAACGTTCGAAAGGCCTATGGTGATATGCGGAGCAGGCTCGGCGAGGATTGTTATCTGGTCCATAGCGGCGAGGATGTTGGTCGGCTGAATCTGAGCGTTGGGGACTTTGACGGGCAGAATGATTGGGTCGATGAATAATCGCTGGGTATCGAAGCCAAGCTCGACGGCTTTTGAAATTATTTCGGCGGCTATCGCAACGCGCGTATCGATATCCTGAGGGACACCGTTTTTGTCCATAGTCAGAGCAATAATGGCTGACTTTGGTCCGGCGTTTTTGGCCAGTTCGATATATTTATCAAGAATTTCCTCGTCGTTTTTTTTGTTCAGGGGGGATGAATTTAGAAGAATGCCTGGTTCGGTATTTGCGACCTTTAGTCCCGCGGCGATGACGTCTATTTTTTGTGAGTCGAGGCACAGCGGAGTGGAGCAGGTTTCCTGGATAGTTTCAACGAGCCATTGCATCGCAGCCTGCTGGTCTGCGGCGGCAGTGCCGACGTTTACGTCGAGGTAAGTTGCGCCGGCGTCGGTTTGCCTTTTGGCGAGGTCCTGAATGACTTTTTTATTTTTATCTGCGATGGCCTGCTTAACATCGATGAACATTCCATTGATTCGTTCTGCAATGAGCAACATAGAAGTCTCCTATCCGGCTACGGCCTCAGCCTACGCCGAGACACGTTTCCAAATCTGGTTGATGAAATTTTTTACGGCGGCGACTGCTCGCGGGTGCCTCATTCGGATTATGTCTGCGCCTGCCTGGAGCAGACAGATTGCGGTGGCGGCCTCCCACATCGGGCCGCGGTCCTCGACGTTTCCCCAGCCGGGGGCGTCGGCGAGCCTGGCTTCTTTGACGCGCCAGGCTTCGTAGCCGACATCGCAGATGGCGGGCATCGCCATCATCTTGTCACCTGCGAGTGCGGCGAGGCGCTGGCGTTCCTGAATCGAATATGAATACTCTATCCCGTAGCCCAACGCTCCGGTATCCTGAAACGTTACTATTTTTTCGAGCGGGAAACCCATATCCGAGACCAGTATGTTGACTTGTTTTCCGATGTTGATGTCCAGAGGCGCTTCGGTAATAAGATTGTGCCCATCGGCGAGAGCGACGGCGGTAATAGATTTGTAGTTGTCTTGTTCGGCGGCGCCGAGGAGGCAGTTCTGGCCTTTCGCGGCTTCGCTTATTTTGGGTATAATTTGATTATCTTTCTCGTTGTTGCCGCAGCCCCATAGTATAAGAGGGACACCGACGGCTTTAAGGACGTCTTCGGTAACTTTGACCGCGGCAGCAGCATCCTTATTTGCTTTGTCAGGGTGGATTCCGTCGAATTTGACGCAGATTAAGTCGGCGCCGAATTCGTTCACGGCCTTTTTCGCCCAGTCTGCGGGATTTTTAATGACATCTTTGTATGGTTCGATGAGGATATCAGGCCAGTCTTCTGGCGGGACATCCATTATGTCAATAGCGATGACGGGTTTTTCGCCGGCGTCTTCGGCAGAGCCGGCATAGACGACATTGCGCGCGCCGCCAACGGTTATTGTCGAGGTTCGGGAGCCGCCGGTGTCTTTGGTTGAGCCGAGCGTAATCCTGTTTACCGAGCCGGCAAAACTTTCTAAAACTTCAGGGACTGGCATTTATAATTCTCCAAGTTTAGTAGTTAGTAACTGGTAAATTGGTAACTGGTAACTGGTAACTGGTAATTGGTAATTATCATTTATCCTTTATTTAGTTCTTGTTCAAGTATTTTTTTAATTGCCGAGAACGCGGGGCCGGCTTCTTCGAGGTCGAATACAGTTTTGCCCTGCATCGAGGCATCGGAAACAGCTTTATCGAAAGGGACACAGCCGATGGTTTCGATGCTGTCGATGTTTTTCGCGGTTTCGGTTCTGTTCCATATAATACCGATTTTTTTCGCTGAGATAGGCAAATCTTTGACGAGGTCAACGATTCTTTTTGCGGTGGCGATTCCGAGCGGAGTCGGTTCAGTAATGATGAAGAGGAAATCGACGTTGTTAGTTGTCCGCCGGGATAGGTGCTCCATACCGGCTTCGTTGTCTATGACGACGAAGTCATATGAGGAGCTTAACTTGTTGAGGAACTGGCGGAGCAGATTATTCGCGGCGCAGTAGCAGGATGGGCCTTCGGGTCGGCCCATAGTAAGCAAATCGAAACCTTTAGCTTCGGTGATTGCCTGCTGGATGCCGTATTCGAAGGATTGTACCCTGCTTACGCCGGTGTTGTCGGGCGTTTTTGTGCGTGCCTGCTCGCGGATTTCGGCAATAGTTCCGTGCGGCGGAGTCCCCATTGTCAGGCCGAGGCAGGAATTCGGGTCGGCATCGACGGCTAAGACGGTCTTGCCGCGGTGCTGCAATAGAAATCGAATAATCATAGCGGCCAGGGAAGTTTTCCCTGAGCCTCCTTTTCCGCTTACGGCGATGGTTATGGGCATATTTGCTCCTTATATTTATAAAGTTTTTGTCGGTGGGTTTTTTACCGACGGGAAAAGAGATAAATCCGTATGGGGCAGGAAACCTGCCTTGATAAATTCATCCATATATCCCGGATGGCTCATTAAATCGAAATAGGTCATACTTTCGGCGATTTTTTCGGCGGTATCGAGGGCTTTTCGGCTGAGTAAAACCGTCTTTGCGCCCGCGATAGAGGTATTACCGACAAACTGAATCTTCTCGATGGGTACATCAGGCAGCATTCCGATAGTGACAGCCTGTTTGACATTGAGGAAGTTTCCGAATCCGCCTGCGAGATAAATCGCGTCGAGGTCTTCCGGTCTGGTTTGGGTCGATTCCATAAGTACCCGGATAGCGGCGAAGACGCCGGCCTTGGAACGGACGAGATTGTTAATGTCGGGCTGGGTTATTACGATTTCCTGATGTTCGCTGTCGGAGGGGACCAGTTGAAACTGCTGTCCTTCGTCGCCTTCTGTCAGGCGTTTATCGCCTTTGGGCTGGAATCGCCCGGTTCGGTCTATGATTCCTGCTGCAAATAATTCTGCGAGGGTATCTAAAAGCCCTGAGCCGCACAAGCCTACGGGATGGGTGTTTCCGATGGTTTTAAACTCGACGGAGCCGTCGGGGAGGATGCTGAGTTTTTCAATTGCGCCGGCTCCGGCTCTGGTTCCGTGCTTTACTCCGCTTCCTTCGAAGGCGGGCCCGGCTGAACTCGAGGCACAGACGAGCCAGTCGCTATTGCCGAGGACTATTTCGCCGTTTGTTCCGATATCGACGAGAAGCGAGACGGTTTTTTTTGTATACATTCTGGTGGCGAGGACTCCGGCGACGATGTCACTGCCGACATAGGCGGCGACGCCCGGCAGGCAATACAGCAAGCCTCGTTTATTTATCCGCAGGCCGATTTCGGCGGCCCGGATTGGGGGGACAGAGCCTGCCGAGGCGACGTAAGGTTCTCTGCGTATCCGCGTCGGGTCGAGATTGAGCAGGAAGTGAATCATCGCGGTGTTTCCGGAACAGACAATCGCGGTTATATCATGCAAATCGATTTTCTGTCTCGAGGCTAAAGTTGCGATGAGATTATTTATATCGCTGACGGCGCGATTTTGCATCTCGTCGAAGGCGTCGTTTTCCTCGGCGTACATTATTCTGCGGATATAGTCTTCGCCGAAATTTATCTGGCTGTTATATACGGCCTCGGTGTCTATTGTTGAGCCGGTGGTCAAATCGAGCAGATGTGCAACGACGGTGGTGGTGCCGAGGTCAACGGCGACGGCGAAATTTGTTTTGCATCGGCATCCCTGCTCGACTTCGAGGACTTCGGCAGTTCCGCCCCTTCGGGCGATTGTCGCAGCGACTTTGTAATCGGCTTCGACGAGCAGTGCCGAAAGAGCCTTTAGGACACGCAGCCCGGTCTGCATTATGGGTGCATCAATCTGCTCTCGTATTGCCGTACACAGTCTTTCATGGTCGGCGGTATGGTCGCTTACCGTCGGCGGGGACATCTGGAGGCAGATTTTGCGAACCAGCGGGTCAAACTTAAAGACGCCCTCTGTCTTATCGGCAAGTTTACTGCCGGCGTCGGTGTCGGTTAGTATTTGAGAAGCCTGCAGGGTGTGCGAGGCAGGGACAGTTACGGTCATATCCGAAAGTATTTTTGTCTGGCAGGCGAGAACGACGTTTTTGCTGATTTCATCGGTGGTAAGCAAAGTGGTCGGTCTGCTTTGAAATTGTCCGCGGTCGATGGTTACTTTACATTTTCCGCAATAGCCGTCTCCACCGCAGATGCTGGTTAAATAGATACCGGCCTTGCGGGCGGCTTCAAGCAGAGTAGTTTCCTTCGGGACTTCTATTTTCAGTCCGCTCGGCTCGAAATTGACCAGATATTTCTTCTTTTTGGCCTGCTCCATATAATTTTTTCACCGCTGAGTTCGCAGAGAACGCTGAGTTTTTATTTTTATTAATCCTACATTTGACGAATTTATATTTAGCTGTTTCTCTGCGGGCTTTGCGTGCTCCGCGGTTAATCCTTTATTCTATTTCCAGACTTCTTTGAGGTATTTAGGCAGCATCGAACTTTCTCTTGGGCCGACCATAACTTCCCAATTAGTTGCTTCTTCGAGTTTACCGCTCATCACCGCAACATAACCTGGGATTATCAATTTACGGTGCTTGACGAGGTCCTGGACGTTGCATTTGGTCATGGCGTCTGCCACTATCTTTTCGTTCAGCTTGTCGCCGGAGTAAGCGGTCAAAACGGAAGTGCCTTCTGTATCGACGACGAGTATGTAGCTGGGTACACGACTTGCCTCGACGTCGGACTCGACGGTGTAATAAGTCAGCGAGAAGTTCGTAGTGAACAGCACGGGAGAGTTTTCATCGGGTTCGCCGACGGTATAGATTTTCGGCTCGACCTGGACAGGTTTCTGCGGGTCGGTGAATATATTCATTACGGCTGTGGCGATGGGCAGAAAGACATACTGCTCGACGGTATCGAGCGCCACGACGCCGGAGTATTTGCAGGCCAGGCCTACAGCGGCGGCGGCCTGTTGGTCGGCGTCGCCGGCGACAAAGGAAATAGTCGGATAGCCTAACGGCCTGAATACTTTTTTGAGCGAGAGCACCCGCATCCGCGAGAGATTATATAATTTATCCCGGAGGGTCTCGGTCTGGAGATTGAGGACGATGTCTTCGATGCCGAGCGATTTGATTTTTTCTGTAAGGCCACAGAGGCTTTCGAGCGAATCGGCCTTTGCGACGATTGGGCATTTGTTTTCTTTGGCGATTTTTGCCATTTCCTGTGCGTTATCGTTCGTAGCATTGGCGATAAGCGGGACAAACTTTGCGGTTTTGGCGACCGCGGCGGCCATCGCCTGTGGTGAATCTGAAACAAGGATTAAGGCAAATGGGCTGGACTGTGCGGCTGTTTCCGCGGCGGCGGCGAAGGCGTCGGCCTGGCCGCTATCGTTAATAACCGCTATGGCGCCGGCTCCGATTCGAACTCCGACGCGCTCAAACCGCAGTGCGTTTATGGCTTTAATTCGATTTTGCAAATCCGGGCCTGTGAGTTTATCCGAGATTGTCGCAGCAAGGACGGTTGGGCTGTAGAATTTTTCTTCGTGCCGGAACATTACGGTTTCCTGACCAATCTGTACCTGATGGTCGCCGCTGCCGAAGACGACTTTTCGCATTGGAGGAGCCGCTGCGGCGGCGAGAGTATTTTTTGCTTCTTCAGAAACATCCGGGCAACTATCCAGTTTGGCGCGTTTCTGCGCGAGCTGCATGGCAAAGGCCAGACAAGTGGGCATGCCGCATTTTTTGCAGTTAGTTTTCGGTAAGAGCTTGAAAATTTCCAACCCTGTCAGCGCCATAATGTTTCCCTTACAAAATAATAACAGATAAACGACGAATAACTAATCATATATCCATCCATGGGTTTTGACCAGTCTTTAGAACATAGGTTCGAGTCCGGTCGCGGGATGGCCGGCCTTGGTAATAAATTCGAGGACCTGCTCTTCGGTAACGGCGGATGTCTCGTCGGCGATTTTGTCGAGGAAATCTCCTCCGCCAAGTCCGAGCTCGTCGGCCCTTTTTGCGAAAGCATCCCTGATTTCATTTTTGAGCACAGAAGGCATCCAGACGATTCGTTTGATACCGCCTTCGGCAGCGATAAATTTCCTTGAGCAGATGTAGTGCTTGGAATGTCCGATGAAGCCGGGCGTCTGGTTTCCGCCGCCGACGGTTCCGGCGAGGGTAGAGAATTTCATTCCGCAGGGAGTCATCTCGGGGAACTCTCTGTTGACGACCATTATTCCGCCTGTCGAAGGCAGGACGGCGGCGATACATTCGAAGCAGCCGCAGGAAGTCATCGGGTCGATAATCATACTGTACTGGCTCATTTGTGCGACGTTGCCGCCGCTGGCCTTTAAGACGAAATCGTTAATTTTGTCCCACTGTCCGACGGTCGGCTCGATTGATTTGCCTTTTGGAATGGGCTGATTTGCGCCGGCGGGGTTGATTTCATAAGCAGCCCGGCAATCGAGCCAGCTGTAAGCTCCGCACAAGCCGGGCCTTTCCGGCGAAATTATACACACGTGGTTCGGGGCGAAGCTCTGACAGAGGGTACATGAGTAAAAAGTTTCTATGTCCTCATCGACCATGCCTGCCAGTCGGGCATCACGGTCGGCGTAAACTTTGGACGCCTGCTCGCGCAGCTTCACGACGTCGGCTTCATCGCTGTATATTTTGACCTGCACCTTGTCGAGGACGTTCGAATACTGCTCGTGATACATCGCGTGAAGAAGTTTTCCGATGTGTTCGAGTTTGAAGCCCGCCTTTGCGGCGTTTTTGCTGATTCTGATCCATATAGTATCGCGCTGGCCCATGTGCCACAGGCCCTGCGCTTCGTTCATAAAGGTATGAACCTGTCTTTCGAGGACAGGCTCGAAGTCGGCCTGCATTTTTCTTCCGGCGACTTCGACGATAATAGCCAGAGGCAATTTCCCGGCCTCTTCCACCGAATCAACGTCCGGGCCATAGACATCTATTTTTCCGTCTTCGACCTCTGCGACGTCGAGCATTCGAATCCATTCGAGTGCGGGCGTTCTCTGGCCGCCGAATTCGATTTGCATATCTTCTTTTCTAATACGTTCGCCTTCGAAGGCCGGGCTGTAAGAGACAGGGATGGGTACTTCGGAGATTTTTATTTTCAGGCCGCGAACTTCGATGGCTTTTTCCACTATTTTGTCGTGAGGGATATTGGAGACGACGTGCTCGTAGGTACATACGCCTGTGGGCAGAATCTGGGGGATGTCGGAATCTGCGATGACGGGGAAGCCGAAGTTGATTGCGCCTGCGGCGGCGGCGTACCATTCGTCAGTGACTTTGCCAAGCGCAAGGACGAAGGCGAAGACCCTGTTTTTATTGTATTGAAGATTTCGGGTGAAGTCGCCCGGCTGGACGCCGCCGAAGCTTAAGGCGGCCCTGCTGGCGAAGCCGAGGGCGTAAGCGGCTGCGGAAATGTCGCGGCCGAAGGGTACAAGACGGGTGTCCCAGCCTAACTCAACGCCGCCTTCGACTAACTGCTCGGCGAAAGAAGTTCCGTTATCGTTACCTGCCATAAAGACGTACAAGCTTCTTTCCTGGCATTTGCGGGCGATTGTGACGGCGGTTTCCACATCAGGGGCTGCACCGACAATGGCGGCAAAACCCGGAGCCGAGCCATCGACGAACTGAATGCCTCGTTCGCGGAGGATTATGTCATCTGCGGCGCCGAGCCAAATGCCATCGACGGGATTGGGGCCGATTAGATATTTGCAGGCTTCAATAATTTCCGCGGCGAAAAGTGTAGCCATGCCTGCATCGAGTGTCGGGCCGAGGTACGGCAGCCATAAATCGTCATCGACCAGCGGAGGCATGAGAGGTTTTATTTCTTCGGCCATTACGGTTTCGAAGTCGGCCAGTGTCTCTACGACCCGGCCGGTCATCGAATAGATAATTGGTATGTAATAGCCGGTGTTCGGGAACTCGACCTTGCAGTCTCTGCCTTTTTGCTCGATTGCTTTTACAAGTACATGCTCGGCATGTTTGACAATGTTATGAGCGCCGCGTATTGCTGCTGAAGCTATGATTTTCGACATTTACAAAGTCTCCTGTTTTCGATTTATATCGCCAGTGCCCGGCGTTCTTCCATATCGTAAAGTTTGCGGTCCTTTTTGGTGTTTATTCCGAGTGCGTCACGTTTCGCCTCAATGTGTTTAATCATTAATCTTGCTGCCTTGACGGGGTCCTTTTCGAAGGCCCATTTGCCGCCGAGTTCTTTTTCGATTTCGTCAGTTAAGTATTTCGTCAGTTTCTCGGCGCCGAGTACGGGCAGCGGTTCGCCGACAACGGTAAAGACTCCGGAAGCTACGAAATACATGCCGATTGAAACAGCTTTTTCGGACATCCATTCCGGAGCTGCGCCTGCGACGGGTAAATCGGAGATGTCATCGCCGAGTCCGCCTTCGGCGACGATGTTTGCGAGGATTGTGAGAATCCTGCTGTTATCTACGCAGGAGCCGACGTGCAGTACGGGCGGGATGCCTAAAGTTTCGCAAATTTCACGCAGGCCCTGGCCGCAGTATTTTTCGGCGGCTTCGGGCCTCATCAGGCCGGCCTTGCCCGCGGCCATCGCACCGCAGCCGGTGCTGACGACTAAGACATCATTTTTGATAAGCTCTTTTATCATTTCAATGTGGCAGTAATCGTGCATCTGCTTCGGATTGTTGCAGCCGACGACGCCTGCTGCGCCTCGCAGGCGTCCGGAGATGATAGCGTCGTTTAATGGACGGTAGCTCCGGCGGAAGCTGCCGCCGAGGGCGTAGTAAATATTTTCAGTTGTGAAGCCTGCGATGCCGCGTTCGGTGATTTTGGGAATCTTGATTTCGCTTTTTCTGTTGGTGAAATTTTCGATAGCGGTTTTGATTATTTGCCGGGCTATCTGAACAGCTTTATCTTCACGAAACTCGATGTGTTCGGCGCCGACTATTTTGCATTTCGGCGAGGTCGTGATTAGCTTGGTGTGGAAGCAACTGCACAGAGAGCTTAGGGCAGGCATAATACACTGCACATCCACGAGCATTACGTCAACTGCTCCGGTCATTATGGCCAGTTCCTGCTGGAGGAAGTTGCCCGCGACGGGGATGCCGTGACGCATTAATATTTCGTTTGCGGTGCAGCAGATACCTGCGATGTTGATTCCGTCGGCGCCTTTTTCTTTTGCGAACTTTAGCAGTTCAGATTCCTGTGATACTGCAACAACGATATCGGAAAGAGTCGGTTCGTGGCCATGCACGATTATATTGACCTTCTTTTTGTCGAGTACGCCGAGGTTTGCACCGAAGCGAATTGGCTGGGGACTACCAAATAAAATATCGGAAAGCTCGGTTGCGATAAGTGAGCCGCCCCATCCGTCAGCCAGACTGCATCGCACGCCCTGCTTGATTAGATTTTTGTAATCCGAGCCGACGCCCATATGTGTCGTGTGCATAATCTCAACGACTTCGCGGTCTATGGAACGAGGTGTTACGCCGAGCTGGTTCCAGAGTTTTTGTCTTGTCTTCGGTGCGTAAGCGGCGGCGGTGGCTAAAGCGCCATCCTGCCTGCCGAATTCGTTCATTACTACATCGGAGAGGTCTTTGGCGATTTCCTTTATAGACCGGCCTTTGGTATTAATGCCGTACCTTGTTGCGACTGCTTTAAGTTTGTTTTCGTCTTTTATCATATAGTCGCAGGATTCGCTTTCGACGACCATCTTGAATGTATGTGCGATGTCACGGCCATGGTCGGAATGTGCGGCTGCACCCGCGGCAATCATTCGCAGCATATTTCTGGCGGCAATCGTGTCGGCGTCTGCGCCGCATATGCCGGTCTGCGGGCCTTCACCGAACGGGTCAACCCTGCATGGTCCCATCGAGCAGTTCCTACAGCAGATACCGAGTTTGCCGAAGCCGCACTGGGGCTGCTGTTGTTCGAGTCTTTCCCATGCGTTTTCTATGCCTGCGTCGGCCATATGTTTAAGCATTTCCTGAGATGCTTTATCGATGCTGCGTTCTTTCGGTTCCATATACTACCTCGCTTTACTAATTACGTTCAGATAAACAATTACTGTCACTCCTGCGCAAGCAGGAGTCCAGAAGCTTCTGATAGAATAACTGGATTCCCGCTTTCGCGGGAATGACATTTTTGTTTATAAAACAATGTTTCATTAAATATCCAAAAGTTACTAATTCATATTTTTTTCTGCCATCGCTAAAACCTGTTCTGCTCCTGTGGTTTCAACGACGACGGCTGATTTTTGAGCGTGCACTAACGCCTCGGCAAATTTCGCACGGGGCGAATTGAATCTTTGCAGAAATTCTTTTCTGTCTTCTGATTCTAATACAGCCTTGTATAGCTGCCAGGCGAACTGTGAGCCGTGCTTTTTAGCCACGAGTTGGGCGCCAACAATTTTATCATCGGGGTCAGTTAGGATTTTCGCGGCCTCGAACGAATTCGCTGCCGAATTTTTTATAGATGATTTCGGGACGTTTAAATCGTGTATCTTTACTTTCAAACCAACTTCCTTTGCGGTGGTGGTGCTATGTCCAATACTGAAAATCTGCAAGCCCAGAATATCATCGGCCTGGGCACGCAGGAATCCTTTAGATTGCTGATTTGCACCGGCTGCGTTTGCGCCGGCGATTTTGCCGGCAAAGGCACCGATGCTTCCTACAGGAGAATAAACAAAACTGCCCGTATCCATATCGGGACTTTCCGCACAGTCGCCCGCGGCGTATATATCTCTTGCCGAGGTTTCCATACGGCTATCTACTTTGATTGCGCCGGTCGAGCCGAGTTCGATTCCGCATTTTTCCGCGAGCGCAACATTTGGTTTCATGCCCGTGCCTATTACGACAAGGTCGGCGGCGATTTTGGCGCACTTGTGAACGACATATTCGACTTGGTCGGCTCCGCCGATTTCAGATATTGTTTCGTCGGGGAGCATTTTTAATCCCTGCTGCTCGAACTTCGCAGTGAGGATGTCTGAAATATCCGGCTCAAGCAGTTTTCTAAGAATCCTCGAACGGACGTTGAAGTAAACATCGAGGCCTTTGTGCATCAGGGCCTCGGCGATTTCGAGAGCGATAAAGCCTGCGCCAATTACCACGGCTGATTTTGCGTTCTTCGCGGCCTCTATGATTTCAACGGCGGCTTCGTAAGTGGTAAATGTGCAAACGCCCTTTTTATCAGAGCCTTTGATTTTCGGAATCAAGGGAGTAGCACCGGCGGCTAAAACTACCACGTCGTAAGGCAGTTTCTCTTCTTTGCCTGCGGATAGAATAGAGATTGTTTTGTTTTTCGGGTCGATGTTTGTGACTTCAGCGGGGCAAATCATTTTAATATTATGTTTAGCCAGCGTTTCCTGTGAGAAGATTTTCGCCCCGGCGGGTTCTGTTATGAAGCCTGCGATAAGCGCAGGGATTGCGGGTCTGCGGTAAGGGACGCGGTCGCCCGTTACTGCCGTTACCTCTGCGCCGCCGTCCTGTTTAGCTGCGGAAATCGCGGCCATCATCCCTGCGGCACTGGCACCAATTACAACAATCCTTTTCACCGGTTATTTTCCCCCGCGCCCAGCATCCCTTGCGGGGCTTTTCTTTTTGATTTCTTCGGCAAGCTGTTTTGACGCCGCTGCGCGTTTCGGCTTTGTTAATTCTTTGAATGATACGAGTTTCATTGCTTTTGTAGGGCAGGCCTCGATGCAGGCGGGCTGCTGTCCGTCTTCCAATCGCTGCCAGCACATATCGCATTTAATAATCGCCCGTCCCTCCGGCCCGATTTGCAAAACGCCGAAAGGGCAGATGAGCATACATAGCTTGCACCCGATACATAAATCCTGATTAACTGTAACGGGGCTTTGTTCGTTCAGCCTTTGAATCGCTCCGGTGGGACAAATCTCGACGCAGAGCGGAGCTTCGCAATGCCGGCATTGAATCGGAACGGCAAATTCGTCTGCGCTTTCTACGGTAACCATCCGTAAAGGCTTCGGCGATTCGGCGACAGCTTCTTCGAGCACTTTCGATTTCGAATGCGCGACGGCGCATGCCAGCTCACAGCTTTTGCAAGCGAGGCACTTTTCGATATTTACTACAATGGTTTTATCCACAGTTTTTCTCCAATCGGGCTGCGGCAAGGGCTTTGCCCCAGGAACAATTAAACAAAAAACCCACCTCTATCAGGGTGAAAAAAGCGATAATTCCTGATACGCTCCTGCCAAAATGCCGTCTTGCCTATAAATACGCTTCTTACGGAGAGGAGTTCTTTGTTTCCTGCACCCCACTGCTTCGCTTTGCGAAGCAAAGCGTGGGGGCGGGTCTGCCAGTATTTAAGATAAAAGACGAATTATATTCGATATTTCGAGAAGTTGCATAGTATTTTCTGTTTTTGGCTTTTTTGGTCGTAATTTGGCGTAAAGAGCGCTGTTTAAGGGGCAAAGCCGGAGAGTTGTTGCATAAATAAATCGCTTTCTATATTATGAAATTTTTAGAGATTTAATTGTCAGCAATCACAAATTTAACAAGGCACGTAAAAAAATGGCAAACGACGGACTTTGGCAGCAGGTTCTAAAGCTCAATGGGCAGGAAACGGCCCAACGGGCGAAGTGCCGGTATTTATCCGATTCGCAGAGTTATATCATAACGCTGCTGAACCGCGAATATACGGTTGAACTGTCGGAGAAAAAGATACCGAATGCGGGATTTGCCGAGGAGCTTAGTATTCTTACTTGCCTGATAAATTCCAAAGATTTGCCGGTCGCTAACAAGTTAAAGACGGCTCATCAGCTTCCGGAAGGGCAATTTTTTTTCAGAGGGCATCACAAGTTGGCTACTGAAAAATTAGAAGAGGCCTTCGGGCAATTTCCTGAAAGGCTGTATGATATTATGGATAAATTCGGTGGTATAAGGCGCGAATTCGGCGACGCCTCTATCGAATTATATGTTCTGCCTCGTGTTCCTCTGACAATAGTAATTTGGCGAGGCGATGAGGAATTCGGCGCGCGGGCGTCAGTTTTGTTCGACGAGACCGCGGCCGAGCAAATGCCGCTCGATGCGTTATGGGTGTCGGCGAATCTGGCGATTAAGACATTGGCAAAAGAAGTAACCAGTGAAAAACACGGTTAGTAATACTGTAAAGGGCGATATCGATGACCGAGACAAAAATTTCCCGTGGGGTTAAGATAGCAATCGGCGGCAAGGGAGGCGTTGGTAAGACAACTATCTGTGCCGTTTTGGCGCAATTGTTCGCCGAAGATGGTTTAGACGTTTTGGCGATTGACGCTGACCCGAATACCAATCTTGCTTTGGCTTTCGGGTTATCTTCCGGCCGAAGCCCCCTGCCTCTTGTGAAAATGGAGGAGCTGGTCGCCGAGCGCACCGGCAGTAAGGGGCAGGCGGCGGGAGCGTATTTCCGGTTGAATCCAAAGGTAAGCGACTTGCCTGAGAAATACTGGGTCGAAGCGGGCGGCGTAAAGCTATTGGTTCTCGGCGGGATTACACAAGCCGGGGCCGGCTGTGCCTGTCCGGAGGGAGCGTTCTTAAAAGCGATGCTCGGTCATACTATATTAGCGAGGCAGGAAGTTGTTCTGGTTGATTTGGCGGCGGGCGTGGAGTTTATGGGCAGGGCCAGCATCGAAGGTATCGACGCTCTGCTGATTGTCACCGAGCCGGGCGGAAGGAGTATCGAAACCACGAAAACAATCGCGAGGATGGGAAGTGAGCTGGGAATAAAACACATCGCGGCGATAGCGAACAAGATTACGAATTCGGCTCAGGTCGAGGCGATAAAATCTCAATTGGATATTGCCGTTCTGGCGGAGATTAACTATGACCCTGCGGTGCAGGATGCGGATTTGCATAATGAAGCCGTTTTTGGGGCCGGCGACGAGCTTGTAAACCAGCTGCGAAAAGCAAAAGACAAATTGACAAGTTGGTGATTTTACGGGCTGGGGACAACGGTATAGGCCGCTTCGTTGAGTGCGCTCCACTTGGCGCCTGCGGTTTTATAAGTGCGTGCTTTAAGGACAGCGTTTTGATTGAGCGTGAAGCTGCCGGTATAGTGGATTGCGCCGGGGGAAATTGCTCCCGTAAATTGGTCTCGCGGGTCACTGCCGTCGAGCGTGTAATAGATAGCGTCCACACTACAGGGGTCAGTGATGGTGAATGTGTCACTCGAGGAGACGTCTCCGCCGAATTTGTAAACGCCGTTTACATAAAATACCGGTGCGCTCTGCGCGAGGTTGAATAGGCCCTGTTTTTCAAAGACGGCCAATATGGGGGTTTCGCGGTTTGGTATTAGGTTGTCGGGGATGAACCTGACGGGGTAATTTGACGTTTCCGGCAGGACGGGCGATACCTCGCCGAACACTTCCCACCACTTCGCGAGGAGATGATTTTTTGTCAATATGCCGCCGTTGCGGAAATGTTTATGGATGCGGTCGGCGAAGAGCTGTCTGAAGTAGGAATTGGCCTTTAGTGCGCGATATATCTGCGAGGTGGGGTCCCACGGCAGATGATTAAGGCCTGTGGGACTTGTCCAGTTGGGGAAATCCTCGAAGGCGTTCATATCCATATGGTTTTCGAGGGTCCAGGTTTCGATGCCCTCGGCGTCCCAGATGGTGAATCTGAATTTACTGCCGTCCGCTTTTTCGCAATGAGCTGTCCAGTTATTGCCGGGCCAGTCGAAGTTGCCGCTGTATATTTGCAGAACGAGGTAATCTACGAACATCGGTATATCAAGCCTGTCGGCAACGTAACTATAATAAGTGGTATTGGACAGGTCGTGGGTGTTGGCGTAATTGATTAAGCTGTAAAAAGCGGCGCTGTCACCGTCTCTAACGCCAGACTGGGTAATAACGTCGAAGTCGTTGTCGGTGTTGTACCATTCCTGATAAAATTCATCATCGGCCCTGCCCGTGACATTATAGTAGGCCTTGAATTGGCCGTTGATGTAGAGATTGGCAAACGTGCCGGTCTCCTGAACGCCTCCCATTTCCTTAAACAGTCTTCTCATCCATTCGTCTTTGACAAACGGTGTGCAGGCATCGTTGTGACCCGCGCGCAAGACGATACTGCCGAACCGCACAACTTCGGGCGTCCAGGCAAAGAACGGATATTCGAGCCGATTATTGCTGCCGTAGTCACTTCTAAAATATAGATTAAAGCTGAACTTGTTACTGTTCCAGTTAGGCCACCCGCTCCAGCAGGTGCTCCAGTCGCTGCCGCGGGTGTAACGGGGCCTTGTATAGTCGCTGCCGTGGACGCGAATGCCGCAATTTATCTGGTAATTTGCGTCGGCTTGCGGGTCGATGATTTCCAGTGAAACAGGTTTTTCGAGGCCTCGCTGCAGGGGATTGTTATAAGTACCCACGCCGCCGGATTGCCAGACGCCGCCGCTGTAATAACCGCCGACGATTGCCATAACGCCATCCGGCTCAAAGAACGTCTGCCCGTAATCGCCGACCAGTGAAACAAGTGGCATTGCCCTGACAGTTGCGCTTGCCCCGAAGATGTATGTGTGTGACATTGATGGCGAGGGTCGCCAGCCAGTCTTGGTTGCTGAGGCGCGGAGGCATTTTGTGGAACTTATGGTCACAGGCGCCGTATAACGGATACTCTGCGGGGAATTCACTTCACCGCTGACCGGGTTGCTGCCATTGGTGGTGTAGTAGATAGTTGCATTAGGCGTGGTGCAGGACATAGTAACATTAAACGGCGTGTCATAGAAGCCGCGTATATGACTGAATTCGACTTCGTTGACTTCGCCGGTGTAGCCCGGATTGTTATGCGCGCCGGGGGTAGGAGTGGTTGAGAACTGCCAGTTGTCCCCAGCATCGGGGTACCGCTCGTAGGAGATATTGGTCGTCTGCGACCCAAATGTTATCGAATCAATTAACGTTTCATTGGCGTCGGACAGCAATATATCCTCGCCGTCAGCCGAGAGCTTGACCTCAGCGTGAAGTGGGCCTTGATTTGGTTCCTCGTCTGCCCAGATTACAACAAAGCCGTGAGCCGGTACTGTTGTCTGCGATGAGTAACCCGAAGGGAATTGCCATTTGGTTGGATTGTCGGGCTTATCCGACAGGTACATCCCGGCCAAGTCTATCGGCGTATCGCCGAAGTTGTATATTTCAATCCAGTCGTCGTAATCACCGTAGAGGTCATTAATATCGCTGTCGCTATTGTTGGAGGCCATAAATTCGTTGATTGAAAGGGCAATGCCGCGGTCAAACCAGGAATTTGCGAGAATTGAGAAATCGACAAGATTAATGCCGTTTAAGCCGTCAATATCCGCACATACGACATCTTCGCAGTCGCCATTATCCAGCCACTGCTCGGAGAGAATCTGAATATCCCACCAATCGACCGTGCAATCGCCGCTAATGTCGCCTTGCGGGCACAGCCCGGCAACGGCAAAACCAGCCAAAACCCCAACGATTACCAGCGAAAAAAGCGATATTCTCATAATTCTTACCTATTTTAACGTATCTGAATAGCGAAGTCAATGACTATTGTGGTTCTGGGGCGGACGCTGCGTACAAATTTGCGCACCCGAATATGGTAAATCGCTTGGCCGAGTGCGCAGAAAAGGCCGGCCCGTTTAAGGAATCAGTCTTTATAAATCCCGGCACTCTCGCCCTAAAGGACTACCATCGGTCGCACGGGAGAACTCAGCTTATCTGCGAAAGAAATAGTGTCAAAAAAATGTGTGCATGAGAGGCGAATTTTTGCTATTATTTCCGGCGTAAGCCGTCCTGGCGGTTCAAATGCCAACGTAGCTCAACGGCAGAGCTCCGGTTTTGTAAACCGGGGGTTGTCGGTTCGAATCCGACCGTTGGCTTTCAAAAACGTATTACTTTTTGAGGTTTTTTTTGGGGGGTATTCTGCTTAGTACCGACAATTAAAAACTGGGAAATTTGTCAAAAAATGGGGTAAATCGGACGTATCAAGTAAAATGGCCTGATGTTTTGAGTGTTTTTTCTGGTATTTACAAAAAAGGTTTGTGAAAATAGGTAAGTTTGGTATAATAGGTAAATGTAAGGTCAGGCTTCTGATATTAGCCTGTTTTTAACGGCGGAAGAAGAAGGAGTGTTAGAGATGAAGAGAGTAATTGCTTTAGGGGGAGTGTTTTTTTTACTGGTTCTCAGCAGCACAGCCAGCGCAGACCTTATGGCGGTCTGGGATTTTGGTCCGAACTCCACAGACTATACCCTTATCCCGCAGTATGAGTATGTATCAGGCGTACCCACGTTAGCTGCCGGTAATGCCGACTATGACGACAACGGCGGCGATGGCACTGCTTTCATTGACGCAGCAGGAAATTCTCATATTGACGGCCAGGGTCTCCATTGGAACGACGTATCGAAAAGCGGCGACAACGATGCTTATATAATTATTACAATCGATACCACCGGATGGCAGGATATGGCAATCCGCTGGGATTATATGTCGGACAACGGCGGTGACAAGACAGGGCCTGTAAGTTTTGATTTGGATTATCAGATTGGCGATGGCAACTGGATTAGTATTTTAGACAACTACGCGATTACCAAGGATGACGCATGGCACGAGTTCAGCTATGATTTGTCGTTACTGACCGCTGTAAACAATCTGTCATCCGTTCAATTTCGCATAGACGACTTCGATGAGGATGATTTAAGCGGCGACTATTGGCAGGACAATATCCAGCTTACAGGTACGCCGATTCCAGAGCCAGTTTCTGCGGTCCTTTTCGCTCTTGGCGGAATGGCATTGTTAAGAAAACGCCGCAAATAAGATTAGGGTGCACATTACGTTCGCAGGTTTTGGCCGATAGTTTTCAAAAAACTATCGCTGCGTAGCCGACGGCTTCTTCGCTTGGAGTCCCCATTTTCTCAATCATCACTTTGTTGCTATTGGTATGGGCAAGCAGCAGGCCCTTTGTTTTACCAAGTTTCTTGGCGACGGCGACCGCTGCAGCCGCTGCGCCTGCTCCGCAGGCATTATAGTTTTCGGCGGCACTTATCAGCATTTTCTGCGGGTTCAACTGCAAAGCGAAATCAATAAATTCTTTATCGTTAACTTCGCTTGCCCATTTCAGGGCCTTGGCCCCTGTCCCCATAGGCGTAAAGCCGTAGCCGGGGCCGTAATGGGTCAGGTCGGTTGAGCCGAGGCAGATGATTTTTTTCTGCTGACTTTTAATAATATCGCCGACGGCGTCGCCGAGTGAAATTGCCTGCTCGCTCGGCGGGGTTAGAATCGGCAGGATTTTCGCACTCGCCTCGGCGAAGCAAGGCGAAGCCGGGTCGCCGAATAAATGCTGAATGAACGGGACCTGAACCTCGATACTGTTTGGTTCGCTATCGTGTGCGTCAGGGTCAGCAACAGCGGCGCCGGTTTTCAGGACGGCGTCTGCTAATTCCTCATCGACAGCAATTTGGCCCAAAGGAGTTAGCCAGCTTCCCTGAGCATAAACAGCCGGGGTGTGGCCGTAATAGCAGTGTGCCGCTCCGAAGATGATGAAGGTATCAACTTCGCCGCAGCATTGTTTTATCGCGGAGAAGACGAGGCCCGCCAAGCCGCCGCTGAATGTCCAGCCTGCGTGCGGGACGATGCCGGCGACTATTGTTTCGGGCAGATGGCCGGGGAGTTTTTCTTCCCGGAGGCATTCGCTGATTTCAGCGAGGCAGGAATTATGCCCGGCGGGGTAAAACTGGCCAGCGACAATCGGTTTTCTTGTTTGCATCTTAAACACTCGGCGGTTATGATTTTTAAGAGAATTTAGGATAATATTGTAACCATAAGTTCGAGGGAAAACAATGGCGTCTGAAAAGAAAAGTTCCGTTCATGGTGAGCCTGTCGAATCCATCGCGGTAGTGATGGGTTCCGACAGCGATTTGGCGGTGATGCAAAGCTGTGTCGATAGTCTTAAGGAATTCGGTATTGAGCCGATAGTTCGGGTGATTTCGGCGCATCGGACGCCTGAGATAGCTGCGGAATTCGCGCAAAACGCTGCTAAAAACAGAATAAAGGTTATAATTGCTGCTGCGGGCATGGCGGCGCATTTAGCCGGCGCATTGGCGGCGAAGACTACTTTGCCGGTGATAGGCGTGCCGTTGATTTCGAGTTCGGGGTTGGAAGGGATTGACGCGTTTTTGAGCACGGTGCAGATGCCGCCCGGCGTGCCGGTGGCGACGGTCGCGATTGGAAAAGCGGGCGCGAAAAACGCGGCTATATTGGCTGTGCAAATTTTAGCTTTGTCTGATAAAGGCCTTGCTGACAAACTCGTCGAGTTCAAGAAGCAGCAGGCGAAGAAGGTAATCGAAAAAGATTCGGAAATTAGGAAAAGTAGGTAATTTAGGCATATTGAATTGGGTTCGACAGGCTCACCACAGGTTGGCTTTGTTTGGGTTTGTTTTAAGTAGTTCATAGTTCGTTGTTCATGGTTATTAGTCATTGCAGAATAGGGGGTTAAGTATATTTCTGGCGTTTCTGAAATTGGGTTTGTTTTGCATAATTTAGTTGTTTTGATTGAGTCGTATCGCTGGACAGAATAGCGTAAGTAACAACTATTATGCAAATTAGTTCCAACATAAGAAGGTTTAAAGAATCCTATGAAAGAGTGGAGTCAAAACAATTATGGTTTGACTATCCGGAGGAGTAGAAAAACTTAAAATTTAAAAACGACACATTTTTTCTTAAAGTCTATTAAATCCACATACGGCAATATAAAATCTTCAAGGCCTAATATTACAGGGGGTGGGATGATAATATCCCCCTTTTTCTTGGGAACAGTTACATCAAATTTAATGCCTTCAATATTATGTAATACTTTGTCGTTAAAATCAGTAATTTTTAAGTCAAAGGTATGCTCATAAACATTTGCCGCGCCAACTATGCCAAATGCATCTTCTTTTTTCTTAACTCCTGTATTTTCATGACAGTGATAAACTTCTTTTGCTGCCCAATCTGGAATTGCGCTTCTTACCGCACCAGTATCAATAAGCGCACAAGTGCGGCAATATGTTGTAATACTATCTAAGGGATTGGATAAATATATCGGAACACAGGGGTGCGGGGGCCATTCATGGCTAATTTGTCTAAATGGAAGCTTAACCAATCTCATTTAATACAAACAAACAGCACCTTTGGGTGGGATGAAAAGCAAAACAGGAGTATCATATCCTTTATCCACAGCTTGTTGGCGCACAGCAGAAGCTTTTGGTCCGTGCGCTACGACACGTCCACTTTTGAATGAAGGCATAGCTACGAAGCAATTAGAGTATCTGCTATTGCGAACTATTGGTTTTTTTTGGCGCATTGCTCCCATTTCCAAATCCTTACATAGTAAAGTATACGTTTAAATCGGCTATTGTTCAATAAGGAACTCCGCTATTTTTGAAAATTTTACAAAATAAACGCCGTTTTTTTGCTCTACCGCGAGCTGTGATATTCTGGTTTTTCTTTCATAATCCCTTGTATTGTAATTGGTTAAGGTTGTTTTTGGCATATCACAAAAAACAGACACAGACGGGATAGCAAACGGTGCATCCCACAGGGCAGGCGTTCCCCTTATTAGGGCGGACATGCGCGTTTGAGTCGAAAAAAATGTGGTTTTGGGGGTCAGGCTTTGGCTAAGTCGTTGCGAGTAAAGGAATAGAAAAATTCATTTTTTACCGCTGGAAGAGATTGGTTATCGCCCAGCCAACAACAGGATTTGTCAGAATGCCCATTAGTACGCCAATAACTGTTGCCTGATCACGCCGAAGTTTGAAAAACTTTTTTGAAAGGAAGTAGTTATAAAAATAGAGAAGCAATCCAGCGCAAATAAAGAGCGCTAACATTCCTAAATCCGGTGGTAAAAGTAAACTGCATATGAATGCCGGAATTAGTGCAATAGCATCGATTACAATTCCGCCGACGAAAACAAGCCCAAAGTATGGCAGAAACGCGAGCCGTGTAACAGATCGAATCTCCTTTATGACTAAATATCCTATCAGTAACGAAATGAAATCAGCAATGCAATCAATTGGAATGGCATACCACCACGGACTTATGTTAAAGGACCCGCCGAATGAAGGCAATTGAAAGATAAAGACAGGATTTGCGAAGCAAACATTATGTAAACAAAGCACAAAAAGGCACGCTAAAAACATTAGTTTTGTTTTCACGAGAACCTCGCAGTTAAATGCCATATAACCATAAAAACAGCTAACCTTAGCATGTCAACGAGTTGCCATCTTTACTATATCTTTTTTAAATGTATAATACAATAGTTCTTCTTAAGAGGTGGTGCTTCAATAAAAATTGGCATCTAAAAAGAGAGGGAATCTATGGGACCGGATATTAATGCCATCGGAATAATTTTTGCCCCCATATTTGCAATAGCCGTAAGTCTAATATGGCGAACAACACCTGACAACGCACGCTTTGTCAGGGCAATCCTTATCCCGGTTTTGATAATCATTCTGACAGCCATAATCACAAAGTTTCTGCCGGAAGATTGGGGTCTCGTTTCTTCCCTTCAATTGTTTTTGCCAATTGTCTGTTTGTTTCCAGTGTTATGGCTTGTCGGAAATAGAACAGTAAAATATGCCGCTGTTTGTGTTTTATTTCTCCTTGCAATAAGTTTGAGTGTACAATATGTTCACCTTGCTCGCAGCAGCAGGGTTTCGCTAATACAACCGGAAAGAGGAATTGCAATAGATAACTTTCAACAAATGTCTGTTTGTTTTGCTCTTTATGCCGTAGCATCCAACGACAGCAATTACTACCCTGAGGGCTGGTTATTAGATTCTCCCGTTATGGCCAAATTGCCTGAAAAGTACCGAAAAGCTATAGAAGAACATAATAAGTTTGATAATCCTGAAACATATCGGTTGTGGCATACGCCCTTTACTCGCATGTATGGTGTGAAAAAGAAGTATCAAGAATTGTGGTACCCTGGGGGCAAACTATCACAGGACACTATCGGAAATATGTCACGCAGGGACAGACCCGGCAAAATGGATAATAAATAAAGTAACTCGACAAAGCTTAGTGCGGGCGGAGGCAGGACTAACCATCGTCGCCGGTACGGCGACGGTAGCGATTGGAAAAGCAGGTGCGAAGAACGCGGCTATATTGGCTGTGCAAATTTTAGCTTTGTCTGATAAAGGCCTTGCTGACAAACTCGTCGAGTTCAAGAAGTCGCAGGCGAAGAAGGTAATCGAAAAAGATTCGGAAATTAGGAAAAGTAGGTAGTTTAGGTGTATTAAATTGGGCCTTGATTGTCCCCGGTTTGAGGATTCCGAGAAGCTCACCCGTAGGGATCTCCGCTTCGCTTCGAGTTTGATTGGCTTTGTTTGGGTTCGTTTTGACCAAGTGTCCATTGTGCATTTCTTATTGTAATTCATTGTCATACTTGTGGTTGTAAACATTTGACTTTTTTGGAAATTGGGTTTGTTTTGCATAATTTAGTTGTTTTGATTGATTCATATCTCGTATTGCGTGATGCGTAGGCGAGTTGCGTAAAGTAAGAAAATTAACCACGAATAAACACGAATGGACACAGATTTTTTTCATAATGCTTAGAATACGTCCCTTTCTTATTAGGGCGGACATGCGCGTTTGGTCGAAAATTTTAATCGTCGCTCGTCGCTAGTCTCTCGTAACTTGATGGGAGAAAAGAGTTAAAAAATTTTGAAATTAGCCGGTTTTGGTGTGTGGGTAGATATAGTTTTGGTTGAAGGATTTGCCTATTTTGGTACATTTACACCACTTAACGCCTTGTTGGGTAAGGACTTGCAAGATGCCCAACGGGGCATTTTTACTTATTACAACACTCCGCCATTCCTTGCCAATAGGCCGACCAATAAATTTTCAATAAAACCAAAAATCTTATTAGAAATATTGACAAGATGAAAAAGAGGGTGTATATTGTATATAGTGATGGTAGATATTTTGTGAAAGGGTTCTAATATGAATGAGTCGGAACAAACAAAAGTCGAAGGGAAAGGCTCTCGAAGTCCTAACTATCCTGCTGTCAGCTTGAAAAAATCAGTTGAACAAGTAGGACAATTATATGACATCCACAAAACGCGTATCGTGCCAATTAAGATGGTTCACGAACTTTGGGGTTATAAAGCCCACAGTAGCGTTGGAGACCAATGTATTGCGGCAGCAAAAGCTTTTGGGTTAATAGAGATTACCGGCAAGGGAAAATTAAGAAAGGTATGTGTTTCTTCCCAAGGCCACCGTATTCATATGAAAGCCCCCGATTGCGAAGATTTGTTAAAGAAGGCTGCCTTGTCGCCGGCAATATACTCTGAGATATGGGAACACTATCAAGCTGATTTGCCTAATGATGAGCTTTTGAAAAATCATTTGGTATGGGAACGCCAACCCCGCTTTAATGAAAAGTATGTTGACCGCTTTATTGCACTATTTAGGGAAAGTATTTCCTTTGCAAATTTAGCCTCTGGCGATATAATCAAAGAGGATGAGACAAAAAATGATACGCCTGAAGACATAAATATTGATGACAATAAACCCAAAGAAGGTATTTCTATGCCCCCCAAAACCGGCACTTTTGACTTGCCTATCCCGTTATTAGATGGTCTTTCGGCGTTTTTAAGAATACCAAGGCCGATAAGCGAAGAAAATTATTTGCATCTTGTTAATTTTCTGAAAGCAATAAAACCAAGTATTGTTTCTAAATCTAAACAAGACGAAACCCAAGAGAAAACAGATGAAACTGGAGGCGGAGATGACGTGGGTGTAAATGAAGAAAAATAAAACAGGCCACCAGTTGGTAGCTGATGGCCGATTTTCGTTATCCTAACGTTCACGGATGGCAAACGTTAGGGTGGGCCGAAGCCCGATATTTTATGCTGACATCATTATCGACACTTCGGCCTATTTGTCAAGAGCCATTTAGAAAGGAGTCGCAGTATGCGCTCGCAGACCTACAGTAGGCCGGTAAAGCGACACTGGACGTTTATGTCCGTTAGCGGCCCATAAAAGGCTTGAATTGGCCTATGGCGTGCGCCCTGCCGTTGTGGTGGGGCGCATAGTATTAACAAAAAAAATTTTATAACAGGAGAAAATAATTATGGCTCGTAATGAAAAAACCTCAGCAAAAATGGGCAGACTTGCATCGAAAATACTAAGAGGCAACTACTCACAAACTGCCAAAAAATTGGCTGGCAGTGTTTTAACTCAACGGCCTGATAGAAAGAAAAGGTAATTAACGAAGCACCTTGACTTTCTTAATGCAGCGATTGGGTATTGTGATGCGCCCGAGTATTTGGGTTGTGCTTATAGTATGCACAATTGTCTTATATTCGGGCGTATCTTCTATCACGAAACCTATTGAAGTGCTAAATATAAAGAGGATTTGGGCAGAATTGATAAAAAGTCGCCGGGGCGGCGACGGCTAAACAAAAAATTTGATACCGCGGACTTACGTCCTGCGGCTCTGCGGCAGGGCTAACCGAATAAATCAGGTCAGAAATTCCAGGATGAGATTCTTATAGAATTCAGCGGCTTTTTCCATATCGGCGATTTCGATGTATTCGTCCGGCTTGTGGGCGAGCGGCGTCCGGCCTGGGCCGAAGATTACAATCGGAGCGCCCAAAGAAACAAAATGCGGGCCATCGGTGGTGTAGCCAACAGCTTTAGTTTTGTTTATCCCCACGGCAGAGCAGAAATCCCTTACAAAATCGCAACTCGAATCGGTTTCCAACGCACCGACTTCTCGGACAACGGAGGCCGAGGCGTCGAAGTTGGGATTTTCCTGTTTTAGCTTTGCGAAGATTTTTTCAAAGTCAGAGATTATCTCGCGGGTATTTTGTCCCGGCCCGCCTTGCCCGACTTGCGCTCGCCTCGCGGCGAAGCCGAGGGTCTGGCGAGTCGAGGCAGGCAGCGTGCGAATATCTATTGCGATAGTGCAGTTGTCGGGTACGACATTAATTTCTTTTCCTGCCGTGATTGTATTAACGCTCATCGAGCAATCGCCCAATAGTTTGTGCGGCTGAAATTTAATTTTATAGCTTTCCAATTCGTTCAAGAAAGCTCTCATCGAAGTAATCGCATTTACGCCAAGCTGCGGCATCGAGCTGTGAGCGGTTCGGCCTTTGGTTTTGACTTCGAGCCATAATATTCCGCGATGTGCGGTGACGATATCGAAATCGGTCGGTTCGGGGACAATCACGCCTGCGACTTTCGGCGGGTTGTTCTTGAGGTCATTGATAAATCTTTTTGCTCCGCAGCTATCGGTTTCTTCGCCTGCAAGGGCGGCAAATATAATATCGCCTTTTAATTTAGTTCCGGAATCGACAATCTGGCGAACTGCGGCAACGGCGGCGGCGGTTCCGCCCTTCATATCCATTGAGCCTCTGCCGAAGACTTTGCCGTCGCATTCTTCGGCGGCGAAAGGCGGATGCGTCCAGCCCCGGCCTGCGGCGACGACATCGATGTGGCAGAGGAACAAAAGGGCGGGCTTTTGTCCTGTGGAGGTTATTTGTGCGGTAAGATTTGCCCTGTTCGTATCCCAGCGGTCTATTCGGCAAGTTATTCCTGAGCGGGCAAAGTCGTCTGAAATTACCTCAGCGGCGGCCAATTCGCCCTTTTCGGCGGTGGATTCGGCCTGAACAAGTTTTTTCAAAAGCTCTTTCATGGCTCTGATTATACAAACTATTGCGTGAAAGTAAAAAAAGAGGAAAATTTTATTGCGGATTAAAACACAAATGAGCATAATGCTGGACTTGCCCCCTTTTCTGTCTTCGACAGAAGGCGAAGGGGGCATAGCCGGACACTAATCGCCATCGGGCGGGCAGTGGAGAACATAATGGTTCGACTTCGCTCACCATCCTGAGCGGCTGAAAGGAGTCGAAGTAATGGGACCTGTATTGAGTGCTCTTATAAAACTTCAAAGCGTTGAAAACCAGCTTCGGGCGGCAAAAGCAAAACTTGCGAGATGCCGAAGAAACGTAATCATTCAGGAGAACCAGGTCAGGAGCCTGCAAAACGCATACGAAGCCAAAAAAGAAGAGATTCAGTTAACCAGGGTCCAGTCCGACCGTCTTGAACTGGAACTGAAAACCAGAGACGAAGAGATAGCCAAGTTGCGAGCCCACCTTAACGCGGCGAAAACAAACAAAGAATACGCCGCGGTTTTGACCCAGCTTAATACAACCAAGGCAGACAATTCCAAATACGAGACGCAAATCCTGGATTTGATGAAGGATGTCGAGGCGGACGAAGCAGAATGCGCGAACCTTCAGGGCCAGATAGACGAGAAGAAACAGGCACTCGAACAAATCCGAAAGGAAGCTGAGGTAGCGGCGAGTAAATACGAGGCCGAGATAGCAGAAATCCAGATTGAATGGGACAAGAAAACACAGGATATACCGGCTGAGCCGTTGCGGGTTTTCAATCGCGTCGCGGAAACTTATGACGGCGAAGCGCTGGCGGTGATCGAGAAACAGGATGGCAAGGTAGAGGCCTATAGCTGCGGCGGCTGCTTTATGGGCATTACAACGGAGTCCGTCAACCTGCTGCTGACTAAAGACGACATCATCCGTTGTCCGAGCTGCACGAGGATACTCGTACTTAGCGAATCGAATAGTTAATTGCCGGCTTCCGATTTCCAGCTTTAAGGAGCTAAACACATTGCCGGAGCAAACAGGGCAAATCATCATCTATGTAGATGGCGGCAGCAGAGGCAACCCCGGCCCGGCTGCTGCGGGCTTTGTATTAGCCGATGCCGGCGGAAACCAATTACAGGCCAAAGCTTTTTTTCTTAACCACGCCACAAACAACGTGGCCGAATATACCGCGATTATAAAAGCACTCGAAGCAGCGAAGCAGATTAACGCCGAAAGGCTGACGATTTTCAGTGACAGCGAGTTGCTCGTAAGGCAGATTAACGGCCAATACAAAGTAAAGAGCGAGCAAATCAGGCCGCTTTTTCAACGGGCGGTCAATTTAATTAACGACTTTGAAGACTGGAAGCTCAAGCACATTCCCAGAGAGAAAAACAAACGGGCCGATGCTCTCGTTAACCAGGCGCTGGATATCAAAGGGGACATCGAAGACGAACCGGCCCGGGCATCGCAAAATAAAAAACCAATCCGGCTGGGCGTATTGATTAGCGGCGGCGGCACGACATTAATGAATATTCTCGAATATATAAACAAGGGCCTGTTGAACGCCAAAATCGCTGTCGTAATAAGCTCGCTATCTAAAGCGGGCGGCGTCAAAAAAGCAAAAGCCGCCGGTCTGGATGTAAAAATCATCCGCAAGAAAGACTATTCCAGCCTCAAGAAGTTTAGCAATCGCATCGAAGACGAGCTTGCTGCGGCAAATGTTGACCTGGTCATTCAGGGTGGCTGGCTCTGTCTGTGGGAGATACCGGCCCGATACGAAAACCGCGTGATGAACATACACCCAGCTCTTTTGCCGAGCTTCGGCGGGGAAGGTATGTGGGGACATAATGTTCACGCGGCGGTTCTCGCGACAGGGTGCAGGGTAAGCGGCTGCAGCGTGCATTTCTGCACGAATGAATATGATAAAGGGCCTATAATTATTCAACGGTGCTGCCCGGTTAAAAATGATGATAGTCCGGAGAGCCTTGCTGCGAGAGTTTTTGAGCAGGAATGTATCGCATATCCCCAGGCCATAAAGCTGTTCGCAGAGGGTAGATTGCTTGTCCGGGACGGCAGGGTGGAAATAAAATCGTGAAGCGTTAATCACCGGTCGAGTTTCAGCCGAGATGTGAGATACAAACAAAGAGATAACCGATATGAACAAACGACAAAAAGCCATATTAAGAGATACTGCAACTGTAATAGCTATTACAGCTATTGCGGTTGTCGCGATGATTGCCCTGAGGAACTGGATTAATCGTTCGGAAGCAATGCGGGCAATGGAGCATCTCGGACGAGTGGTCGTACAGTATCGACAAAGCCATGGTTCTGTTCCCTCAGAATCCTACATCAATAGAACAAGAGAAGAATTAGAAGGGCGTGTTCGGCTCGGCGATGTGACATACAGGGCCCAGTGGATTAATTTCGAATCGTCTCCCGATGAAATTCTGGCTTATACTGAAAAACCTCACGGTTCATGGCTGTTCGGTAAGAGATATATTGTTCTTCGTCTTGACGGCCGGATAGAATGGATGGGCAAACAAAAACTCGATATGCTTTTGGCCCAACAGCGGAGCTTCCAGGAGCTCGAATCGTTGCGGGAGAAATCGAAGCAAATTTTGCATCCCCCATCTTTCGACCCCACCTTCAGCCCGTAGATGTCTTTTTAGCCGGGAAGCCCGGCTTGAAAAGCTGTGCCCTTGTGGCTATGTGACCGGCTGCTTGCTTTGTGAGGGTTCTTCCACCTTGAAGCCTTCGAATTTTAGATGCTCTTCGTCCTGAACGTCAATCTTTATCAGATTTTCGCCCTTGAATTCTCCTCGCAGCAAACCTTCCGAGAGCGGGTCCTCTATGTAGTGCTCAATTGCCCTTCGCAGGGGCCTTGCTCCAAATTCCGGGTTGTAACCTTTGTCGATGAGAAATTCCTTTCCCCGTTCGCTAAGCTCCAGTTTCAGGCCGTGCTCAATCAGCCGCTTGAACACCTTTACAAGCTCGTATTCAACAACAATCTGCAGGTTCTCTCTTGTCAGCGGCTTTAGCACTATTACGTCGTCGAGCCGATTCAGAAACTCCGGTCTGAAATGCCGCTCAACTTCTTTGTGCAGCATTTCCTTCATTTTCTCGTAGTTGGCCTCGGCTGTTTTCTTTCCGAATCCGAACCCGGAGTTGTTTTTAATGAGGTCTGCGCCGATGTTGCTTGTCATAATCAGCACGACGTTCTTAAAGTCAATATGCCGTCCGAAGCTGTCGGTCAACCTTCCCTCATCCATAACCTGCAGGAGCATATTATAGACGTCGGAATGTGCTTTTTCGATTTCATCCAGCAGCAGTACGGCGTAAGGCCTGCGTCTGATTCTTTCGGTCAATTGCCCGCCCTCTTCGTAGCCGACATATCCCGGAGGAGCGCCAACGAGTCTGCTGACGTTATGCTTTTCCATAAATTCGGACATATCGATTTGGATAAGGGCATTTTCGTCGCCGAACATAAACTCTGCGAGCGATTTTGCCAGGAGTGTTTTTCCGACACCGCTGGGCCCGAGGAAAATAAAACTTCCCATCGGCCGGTTCGGGTCTTTTATTCCGCTTCTGGCGCGTCTTACGGCTTTGGCGACGGCGTTAATGGCTTCATCCTGCGAAACGACCTTCTTATGCAGTTCGGCCTCTAACTCCAAAAGCCTTTGGGTTTCTTTCTTTTCCAGCCTGGTCAGCGGAACCCCTGTCATCTTACTGACAACCTCAGCGATAATTTCGGTATCCACTACGCCGGTGGTTTCTTTATTTTCTTCATACCATTTTTTATGCACCTCTGTCTTCTCGGTCACAAGCTGCTGAGCCTCATCCCTTAATGCAGCGGCCCGTTCATAGTCGGCGCTTTTAACCGCTTCATCTTTTTCGCGCTGCAGCTTCTCAATCTTTTCTTCTATGGCAGTCAAATCCGGCGGCGGCGTCATATTTTTCAGTCGCACCCGTGCACCGGATTCATCGACGACATCTATGGCCTTATCCGGAAGACACCTTCCGCTTATGTATCTGCACGACAGCTCTACCGCCTGATACAGGGCCTCATCGGTGAAGCGAACTCTATGATGCGCCTCGTATCTGTCCTGCAGGCCTCGCAGTATCGCGAGCGTCTCATCTTTTGACGGCGGCTCAACGATTATCGTTTGGAAGCGTCTCTCGAGTGCTCCATCTTTTTCGATATGCTTTCGGAACTCATCTAATGTAGTAGCTCCTATACATTGCACTTCGCCGCGAGCCAGGGCGGGCTTTAGGACGTTAGAGGCGTCGATAGCTCCTTCTGCGCCGCCTGCACCAACGAGAGTGTGCAGCTCGTCGATGAACAGGATTACGTTCTTGGCCCTTGTAACCTCGTTAATAACGGCCTTTATGCGTTCCTCGAATTGACCACGATATTTTGTTCCCGCAACCATCATTGCCAAGTCGAGGACGACAATGCGTTTGTCTTTTAGTAATTCGGGTACATGTTTATTAATAATTTGCTGACTGAGCCCTTCTACGATGGCGGTTTTGCCGACGCCTGCTTCTCCGAGCAGGACGGGATTGTTCTTGGTTCTTCTGCAGAGGATTTGTATAAGCCTTTCGATTTCATTTTTTCTGCCGATAACCGGGTCAAGCTCATCATTGGCGGCCAGCTCAGTCAGGTCTCTGCCGAAGCTATCGAGCGCCGGTGTTTTGCTTTTGGTTTTACGAGCAATGGCGGGCCCTGTTTTCATATCGAGCGCAGGCTGTCCGCCGTCCACGCCTGCTCCGAGTAAATTCAAAATCTCCTGACGCACATCTTCGAGTTTCAAGCCCAGCCCGAGAAGTACCTGTGCGGCGATACCTTCGGTTTCCCGCAGCAGTCCCAACAGGATGTGTTCGGTGCCGACGTAATTATGGTTGAGCGCTCTTGCCTCTTCGATGGCGTACTCGACCACTTTTTTCGCTCGCGGACTCTGTGGAAGTTTTCCCATCGTGACCATATCCGGCCCGCTTTTGACGTGCTTTTCAACCTCGAGCCGCAGCTTCTTGATGTCCACATCGAAATTCTTAAGGACGGTAGCGCCAACTCCGCTTCCCTCTTTAACCAGTCCGAGCAGTATATGCTCGGTACCTATGACATCGTGGTTAAACCGCTGAGCTTCCTGGTTTGCCAGGGCCATAACTTTCCGTGCGCGATCTGTGAAACGCTCAAACATCTTTTTACCTCAAAAACATCTGCCTGGATTAATTCCTGCCATCTCTCAAGAAACAGCAGATTATATTACACTTTGGCCGGCCTGTCAAACTATCGGTTAGTTCGAGAGAGGCCATCCTTGTTTTTATATGCCTCAAACCAAATCAATGTTCGATTACCGGACCATTGTTTTTCTCGACACCAGTTTTATCGACAAAAACGGCTGCTAACTTTCCTTTTGCCTGGTTAAAAAGCCCGTTTATCGAAGACGAAAAGACAGTTTTAATCCACAAAACGGTTCTTTGGTAAAAAAATTGATTCGCCGGCGGATTTATTAATCAAAATCCTCCAGCAAGAGGTTTGTATGTTCGACGCCTTGAGTGGCTACGGCAGGGCCTTTAGCCTGGCGAGTCGATTACTGCTTCGGCCCCTGTTCATCCTGCCCGCCGAGTATTTTCCTCAGATACTCGTTTTCCCGGCGTGTGGCTTCGAGGTCGAAAAGCTGATACTTAATGCATATCCGCAGATAGTCCAGCGATTCCTGCAGTTCACTAATGCTTTTTTCGAGCTTCTTCTGGTTTTTGTTGTCCTTGGTTAGCGAGCTTACATATTGTGCTTCAGTCGCTCCGCCGAACTCCTTGACCAGCTCTTTGAGTTTGTCCTGGAATTGTGCCTCGTCCATATGTTGTTTCCCACACAAAAAAGTTTTTTCTTCCTATTTTTCCCGCAAGCGTTGTTAATTCTTGTCCATAAATAGTAGTGCAAAATTCATACCAGTATGTATCCAAATGAGCCTGCCGTAAAATTCCATCGCTCGAACCTGTAAAGTCCGCCTAAAATCAAAATCAACGCGAGTCCAGACGCCGGCTTTAAGCATTATCCCGAAGTATTGGGACGCAACTGTTGTGCGGATTAGGACTTTGCGTAGCGAAAAATCAACATCACGACTTTGCCTGCGGCAGCTTATCCGTCGTAATGGTTTTGCCAAAGGGCAGTTACGTCAGTGTTTATTGTTGTGAACATCACCGGCCTATTTTGGTCAGTTTTGGTCGAGGGCTTGTTGCCGAGAAGCAAACTTTTTTAGTTGTGAATTCCCTGTCAAAACAACTATAATATATTCAGGCTCGGCCGAGGCGCAGCCCCCGGCTTGGCAGCATAAATCCTTTTTGAGAAGGACTGGTTTATGGGCCTGAGAAAAGATAGACCTTCACGGCAGCTTAAATCGCAGTTGATAATCATCAGTGTTGTGCTGATAGTGTTGGCCGTAATTACAGTTCTGGCCGTTATGTTCCTGGTTCCCGGTCAGTTGGGCAGCATGCTGCTGCTTATTATATGGCTGTTTGCCGCGTTTCTGCTTTTGACTGCGGTTATATTAATCCTCTTGAAAATTTTTAGTATCCTTCGTTTGCTTGCGGAAAACAGCGCAAAACTTGAAAAGATAACCGAGACCCTCGAAAAAGACCGCGATGTTTTGATGCAAATCAATCAAAACACCCGCATCAGCGAGACTGTAAAAGCTGTTGCCTTCCGCGATGCGAACATACAATCTTTACGAGAGGCCGTTTTTGATAAGCTCCAGCAGCAGGATTACGATGCTACGTATGAAATAATCGATGAAATCGCCCTGCGTGCGGAATATAAGGGTTTGGCTGAGTACTTACGAAACCAGGCAAACAACTACCGTGATTCGACCGACACCGAAAGGGTAAATCAGGTCATAGCGCATATCGAAAAGCTCTTCGATATCTCGCAGTGGGCCAAAGCAAGCGCACAGATTGAAAGGTTAATCTGGGACTTTCCCAAATCCGAAAAAGCCAAAGCGATGCGGCAGAAGCTGCTCGATAAAAAAGAGGAGCGGAAAAAGATACTGCTCAACGCCTGGGATGACGCCGTGAAGCGACAGGCCACCGACCGAAGCCTGGAGATTCTAAGGGAGCTTGACCTGTACCTGACTCCAAACGAAGGATTGGCCCTGCAGGAAGCTGCGAAGGACGTTTTCAGAAATAAGCTGCACAACCTCGGCGTCCAGTTCTCTCTGGCGGTATCGGGAAAACAATGGGAAAGAGCGATTGAGACCGGCGGGCAGATTATCCGCGACTTCCCGAACAGCAAAATGGCTGAAGAAATTCACGAAAAGTGGGATATTCTGAAGCAGAAAGCTGCACAGCAAAAGGCGTAGGCGTACCCCCTTTCCTGTGGAAGCCAATTTCAAACAGCAGCGGCTGGGTAAGCGTGGGATGAAAATAATTTCCAATTCCAGTGATATTTTTTGTTGACACAAAGAATCTCCAGGTTTATTTTTATCGGTGACAGTCTTCACAAAAGTGGGGAAAATAATGGGGCAAATGAGTTTTAAGGGGGTAATATTATGCCTGCGGGGAAAGATTGGGTTCTGATTGTTGGTGTCCTGTCAATATTTACTACATCCGTTTTTGCGGGGTCGAGTTGGCAGCCTGATTTGAATGGGGACGAATTCGTGGATTTCGATGATTTTGCGATGCTGTCGGCGAACTGGCAGAAGTCGGGGGCCGGCCTTGACGGGGACCTCGATAACAATGGGATTGTCAATACAGAAGACCTGATGCGATTTGTTCACTATTGGCTAACGGAAATTGATTGTGAAAGGGCGGATTTAAATTACGATGGAATAGCGGATTTTTATGATTTTGCGATATTCGCTGACGCGTGGCTGAGCGGCATCGGCGATGAAAACTGGAGGCTGGACTGTGATTTTAATTATGATGACTGGATATATGTTGGCGACTTAGAAAGTTTTACAAGGCACTGGCTGCAAGAGTATCCGGTGGATGTTATTTATGTAGATGCCGATGCTTCGCCGGGCGGGGACGGCAGTTCGTGGGAAAACGCATTTATCTATCTTCAGGATGCTCTGGACGCGGCAGATGAAGGTTTTCAGATTTGGGTCGCAGAAGGCGTTTATAAGCCTGACGCAAACAGCAGTGTTCCGAGTGGTACGCATCTTCGAACATCAACATTTCAACTTCCCGAAGGGGTGGCTGTTTATGGCGGATTCCCGGCGGGCGGATGCTGGGAGTATCGTCAGCCGGGGATTTATGAAACAATTCTCAGCGGAGATATTGGCGTTGCTGGCGCAGTAAGCGATAATTGCTATAACGTCGTTGTCGGAGCCAATGATGTGACAATCGATGGTTTTGTAATCTCCGATGGTTATGCGGATGGCACTGGTGACGGGGCGAGGGGCGGGGGAATTCACAATGAAGGCGCTAATAATATAAAAATCGTCAATTGTACATTCAGGGACAATTACGCTCGATATGACGGCGGAGGACTATATAATTATGAAAGTCTGGTTTTTGTGACCAAGTGTGTTTTCAGGAATAACACGGCTGACGATGACGGAGGCGGATTCTACAATAGTAATACGGACGGGAATTTAACAGGTTGTGTGTTCTCCGACAATCAGGCGGCTAATCGAGGCGGCGGGATGTATAATTATCGAAGTGGATTCGAGGTAATCAATAGTCTATTCAGCGGCAATCACGCGGATGTCAATGGCGGAGCTGTTTATAACAGCTACAAGGCGGTGAAGCTTGTTAACTGCACAATCGCGGGTAACTCGGCGGCGATTTTTGCCGGCGGCGTATATAATACCTATTCATCGTCCACATTGAGCAACTGTATCGTGTGGGACAATGGAGAAGCGATTTATAACCACAGTTGCAATCCGCATATTTACTATTGCGACGTCGAGGGCAGCGGCGGCAGCGGCGCGGGCTGGAATGTTAACTTCGGCGCCGACGAAGGCGGCAATATCGATGTCGTACCAGATTTAGATGGCATCCTCGCTTTGCAAACGGGTAGTCCCTGTATCGATATGGGAAATAATTTTGCTGTTCCGCGGAATATTACAATGGATATCAAAGGCAACGCGAGATTCAACGGCCCGGTCGATATTGGCGCTTATGAATTCGGGCAGCTTGATATGTGGCAAGACTTAGACAGCGATGGTATGCCAGACTGGTTCGAGTATAGATACGAACTTGACCCGAATGATACTAACGACGCCCAGGGGGACATCGACAATGATGGATTGAGCAACCTCGGCGAATATGAAAATAACTGCGACGCGATTTACTTCGATACGGACGGGGATTTATTAGCTGATGGGTGGGAGGTGCTGTACGGCCTTAATCCGTTAAATTCTGATGTGGTTGAAGTTGTTGACGGCAATAATGTTTACGCGGATGCGGACATGGACGGCTTAGATACGTTAAAAGAAGTAATATATGGAGCAAACCCAACCAAGTCGGATACCGACGGCGACGGCACAAACGATGGGGCCGAGGTTGCACAGGGTAGTTTTCCGGCAAACGCATCCGATGGCGGTGCGGCTCCATCGGCGGATGAGGTTTGTGAGTTGCGATTGACCGTCGGCGACTGGAGCGACAGCAGGTCTGAACGATACGACCTTGTGGTCGGACCGATTACTCATCAGGCTCCGCAGTTCGGCGTGGTGACATCGGACAATTACAATCAGTTTCGGCCTGGGGAGCGTTATGAGGTTCGGATTATTCATCGCGGGACGAGTCCGGACAGGTCGTGGTATCCGAACGCCGATTACGATTATGTAGCGGAAATTGAGCAGGTTAGTTTGCCTGCGGGTGTTGTTATGCAGATAGACGACCCGGACGGGATTTTAGGCACGCATGGCGAGCCGAACACGCCTACGGAATTCTTCGACGCAGCAGGCAAAACCGCGTATGTGAATTTGATTAAAGTTGAGATTGTTTCTGTTGATGCGAGTGACCCATTTAATACTAAGGTTAATTATCGCGTGCTTCCTCAAGGTACAGTTATCTCATCCGCAACCTTCATCGCACCAGGTAAAACTGAAACAAAATATAACCTTTCAGGCGAATTTTACTTTACATATAATCAAAACGACGCAGGATGGGGCTTGAACACAATTCGTCTGGAGTATGGTGATTCCGGGATTGTAGATTGCGATGTAACCAAAACTTCGAGGATGCCGTCCGATGCGATGGAAGTACTCGGGGCATACTTTATGGTGGAAGGTGTAGGGCAACGGGTTTATAATCACTCGTTACGCGAGACATACAACTCGTATACTTATTCCACTACTTACTCCGGGAAAACAATAAATACAGAACACTCAACGGCATTGATAGATTTCGGACAGGACTATGATTCGATTACGGAGTGGACGGAGAGGCATAAATACTCGTGGAGTGGCGGTGAGAGCGACTGGGTTGAAATGACCGTAGCGGAAGGTTTATTCCCTCCTAATACTGCCGGAAGGGAGTGTTCTACTGCTATGTGGTGTATTCCGGTTGATTTGGGTGGAATCGCAGAATGTATCGGGTTGTTGTTGGATTATGGAGGCGGTACAACTCCTGGTATTATAACTAACGCTGAAGTTGATCGGAGTATGCCCGAATAAAGATGACATTAACACACTTTTATGAATATCTTAACCATCTTATGGGAAGGAGTATAAATATGTTTTTACGCGACGAAAATTTAACATACCTATTACTTGTTTTACTATATGTAGTCGGGACACCATCATTACACGCAGAAATAGAGGATTCTAATAGTGTTGTGGTTTCCGTAAATGATGTAAACATACTCTATAAGGATATAAAGGTAGATCTGAAAGAGGTGCAAATGTTGCATCCCGAATATAGCAAGTTGCAAATAGAGAATGAGGTGCAGAAGCAAGAAACGAGAAGGCTCATCGGGAAAATCCGTGAGGTGATTTTTAAGCAGAAAATAACCGAGTTTGGACTTACTGTAAGTGAACAGGAAGTGGATGCTCGGGTGGAGGAAATCTTTAAAAAAACAGGAATGACTAGTGAGAAAGCAAAAGCAATTTGTGAAAGCGGCAAAGCTGTTTATGAAGCATTAGTGGCATGGCAAATGAACCCGTCTGATGGAAATGCTATCTATGACGAGAAGTTATCTGATACTCTTATAAGCAAAGAACAGTGGAAGCTATGGCAGAGATGTTGTGACACACCAGAAAAGTTAAAGGATTTGGTTGTGCCGAAAAATATAGAAGATATGAAAAAAAACAGCCGTGAATCAAGCAGAAGGGATGTATTGTACCAAAAACTGGAGGAGGTTATCACTAAAGATATTTCTGTAAGCAAGAAAGAGATAGAAGAAGAATATAGAAAGAAACATGGTGCCGAAGAAATAGAACAAATGGGGTTGATAGAAAAAGAGTTACTAACTCGTAAAAAGGATATGGCTATAAGAACTTGGTGGCAAGAACAATACAATAAAAGCAATATCGTGATATTAGATAAACGTTTTGATGAAGCATTAGAACTTTTGAATAATAGATAAGAAAATAAATTATAAAGCAACGCAGCAAGATATAATTGATGCTGTTTGCCGAGATTTGCTGTTGCCCGCAGGGTAAACTTCCGTAAGTCGACCGCCAAAGGCGGCGAAAATAGAAAATCGAGAATCGAAAGTAGAAAAAACCTTTGCTGTTGTTTCCGGAAACCGGAATGAGGATCCTGTGTATTACGCAGCCCTGTACCACGTAGGGTGCAGGGCGAAGTAATATAGGAACAACGGCCGAACTGGAGGACACAACAGCAAATCGGTACCGACAAAGCCAGAGGCGTGGTGACATCGGACAATTACAATCAATTTCGGCCGGTCAGGCAGGTCAAAGATTACTGAAAGTCAAACAGAGACTGCGTCTTAATCATCGTTACCTGGTCGGGATAAGCCGCGAAAGTATGTATGTGCAGTTCGGTCTGTCTGGCCTCGAAGTCAATATAGCAGAACGGCTGAAGGCCTCCGATTTCCAGTTCCGGGAATTTAACAAACACGCCGCGGTTACGAGCAAACTTTTCGAGGTCGGTGTGACTCTGCCGATACAAATTGGGGCTCATCTTTTCGACCTGAAAATCGGTCATATAGCTGACGCCTCGGCTCAAGGTGCATTTGTGAGAGCGCGGGCCGTGGAATTGAAAACGTTCAATCAAGCCTCGACGGGGAAGCATCTGTCCCGGTGCGCTTATAACTTCGCTCAGGCAGACATCGCCTGCAAATACGCTGACAACATGCGTGCAGCCTGTTACCCAGATATCGGCTTCGTACTTGCCGGTTCTAAGCTGTCGTTTGGCGTAAATCTGAAAAAGCTCCGGGTGCAGCGGGCGCTGAAAAAGATTAAACGTCAGTTCTTCGATTGTAATATTGGTCTGCGGCAATTCCATAGTGTAAAGGTTCCCATCACTTAAATGCACTCTGCTAACTTCAGTGTTATTATACAAAAAACGCCCCCCTTATTCAAGCTTAATATCAGTATTGATAAGGCCTGTTTAGCCGTTTATAGGACGATGATTTTGCAAGTTCAGCAATCTACTGGAGTAACGGCAGCGGGTTTTTCGAAAAAAATTAAGCAGCAGTAAACAAGGCGTTGTTTTTTTTAGGGCTGGGGGAAAAAGGCGTTCATAAAGATTGCAATAATAT
Source organism: Phycisphaerae bacterium (assembly GCA_028714255.1). Classification (GTDB taxonomy): domain Bacteria; phylum Planctomycetota; class Phycisphaerae; order Sedimentisphaerales; family Anaerobacaceae; genus CAIYOL01. The sequence goes on from JAQTMR010000002.1 coordinate 185,903, forward strand.
CGTAATATGCGTGAGCGCCGGCGGTGATTCCGAAGCCTCGAATTGCGAAAAGAATAGCGAAGTAAATACCTGCAATTGTCCTGAAACTGAACTCAGGCCAGTTAAACGGACTGCTTTGTACGAATCGGCCTCCCATATATATTATATGATGATATGCGCCGAATAGCGCCGACGAGATGCAAACCGCAAGTATAATTGAGATGCCGTGGCCCAGCCGAAAGACGTGCTGAAACACCGTCATTAAGACAATAATCAGAATCAGCCGAAAGACGAGTTCTTCATAAATTCCCGCCCCTATGCCGGTAACGACATTAGCTAAAAGCTCCTGCCACCTGCCGTCTTCTTCTACAATCTCAGGCGAATCTTCGCTATTGTCTTCGACGGAGTAGGCGGGGACAACTGAAGAACATTCCAAAACCGCACCGGTTTGTATAGATGTTGAGTTGTCAGCGTATCGGTCGCTGTCTTCATGTTGAGGCGGTGCGGAACTGCTCAAAAGCATACTCAAAACAATCAGCGGCATGGCGAGCAGGATGCACTCGATTGTCATTGGGATTATGTCCCCGAGCCAGAATCGCCAGCTCTTGCGGGATGTTATCTGCAGGGCGAGCAGAATTATCACTACCGTCAAAGGCGTTGCTACCCAGCCGAACTTGCTGCCGAAACCCATATACATAAGGCAGTTTTGCAGCCACGAAAACGCTACGACCCTGCCCTGCCAGTAGCGTCCGAGCAACTCGGTACTGATGAAGACTGTGCCAACCTCATAAAAAATGATAAACGGCAGCAGGAAAAGGATGGCGTAAATCGGCCTGCTTGTCCGCTCGAAATAGGAGTCCTGCGTGAAGTTGAGCAGTTGGCTTGCGCTGCTTTTGTATTTACCTTCCGTTCTGTTGGCCGCAATTGTATTTCGTAGTCTGGTTATTTTTCACCGCCTGATATCAAAAAATAGTTGACCGCAGGGCTTAAATTTCGCAGAGTTTAATTTAAATAAAAGGAAATTACAATAGCCGATACTTTTATTCGGGAAAACCGTTACGATGCTAAGCGAACAGCTTACTGAAATTTATCAACTGTTATTCGACCGCTTCGGCCCCCAGGACTGGTGGCCGGGCGAGACCCAATTCGAGATAATCACAGGGGCCATACTGACGCAGAACACAAATTGGGGCAATGTCGAAAAAGCGATAGCGAACCTCAAAAATGCAGACCTGTTAACGCCCGAAAAGCTCTATCATCTCGACGCCCCGAAACTCGCCGAGCTTATCCGCCCGGCGGGCTATTACAATATAAAAACCAAAAGGCTCAAGAGCTTCCTCGATTGGCTCTTTAACAATTACGAGGGGCAACTGGAAAATCTCGAAGCCCTTGACACCGGCCGTTTAAGAGAAGAGCTTTTAGCGGTAAAAGGCATCGGCCCGGAAACCGCCGATTCAATTTTGCTTTACGCCTTCGACAGGCCCATCTTCGTTGTTGATGCCTACACCGCGAGGGTAGCTGTCCGCCACGGATTAATCGAGCCTGACTTTGGCTATGAACAATTACGGGACTTGTTTCAGTCGAACCTTGCAGAAGACGTTCAGCTTTTCAATGAGTATCACGCCCTGCTTGTTCGGCTGGGCAAAGAATTTTGCAGACCCAACGCCAAATGCCCCAACTGCCCGCTCGAAAAACTCCCGCACAATCTTGTTTTCAAACAGTAAATCAAGGCCAATATGCTATTAGAGGAGAAATATGGAAAAGCCGTGTTTGAATGACAAAAACGAATTCCCGGATGATGAAGTTTTAAGTCGCTATCTTGGAAAAGCGAAAAAGGCGTGGGATTCATTTATCGCTTTCTTAAATGAGAACCATCCTTCGTTTTCCGGAGAGTGGCGATATTACAATGACGGAAAGAGTTGGCTTTACAAAATAACTAAAAAGAAGAAAACTATATGCTGGGTCTCAGTTTATCTCAATATGTTCAAAACCAGCTTTTATTTTTCTGATAAGGCAGAAGATTTAATAAAGGCAAGTAAGCTAAAAAAAGAATATATTGATAAGTTCATTCACGGGAAAAGATACGGAAAAATAAGAGGAATAACTGTAGAAGTTAAAAAGTTGGCAGATTTGAATGCAGCGAAAATACTGATAGAAATTAAAGAACAGCTAAAATAGTTATGTTTTGACGAAGGGACTCTTGCTATACTGCACAGTTAGAGTTTAGAATGACGTTTAATAAACGATATTTTGATTGAAAGGAGGAAATATGCTTTCTTGTGTTGGGGCTCAATCTGGTTCGGATATAGCGCCGGTGGTTGCAATCTTTTTTGTCTTTCTTGCGGCACTTTTCATTCTGGTCATTATTGCGATAAAACTGATGATTTTCTGCAAGATTTTTTCCAAGGCCGGTTATAGTTGGGCGCTTGGTTTGTTAATGCTTGTGCCGATAGCGAATATAATTATGGCCTTTTACCTCGCTTTTGCCGATTGGCCTGTTAACAAAGAACTGCGAGAGTTGAAACAAAAGCAGGATAATACCGCCGGCTGAAAAAACCATCGGCCTGTTTATTTTGGAGGTAAGATATGTCGCCGGAACCGCCAAACAGTATAAGCGTAATTGACCCCATTGGCCCTGCCATCGAGAGAGCAAAGGTGATGCTCTTTAGGCCTTTCGATTTAGGGAAATGGTTCACAATCGGTTTCTGCGCATGGCTGGCGTATCTGACCGGCGGCGGCGGCGGCGGTGGTTTCCAATGGCACGAACCCTACAAATCATCCGGGCGGGACGCAAAAGTAACAGAGGCGATTGGCTCGGCGAAAGCATATCTGTTGGGCAATCTTGGCTGGATTATACCCGTAGCGGCGGTCATAATATTACTGCTAATAGCAATTGGCCTGGTTATACTCTGGCTGAACAGCAGGGGCAAATTTATGTTTCTGCACTGTGTCGCGGGGAATAAATCGGAAGTTAGTGTCCCCTGGCATAAATTCAGAAAGCACGGCAACAGTCTGTTTCTGTTTCGAATCGTACTAAGCATAATCGGTCTTGCCGTGACGGCTGTTCCCATCGTTGGCATTGTCTTTTTTGCTATTATGATGGCAAGCAAAGCTGTTACGTATATAGCGGCCATTCCGGGGATTATACTCTGCGGGCTGATTGTGTTTGTCATTGCGGTAGCGTTAGCTCTGGTGAGGAAATTTACATTCGATTTTGTCGTGCCGATTATGTTCCTGCGGACGGAAAGCTGTATGGCAGGCTGGCGGGAATTTAGGACGATTCTTTCGGCTAACAAGGCCAGGCTGGCATTGTATATTCTATTTCAAATCGTCATAGCGATGGCGATAGGGACGATAGTTTTCCTCGGCATTTGCATAGGATGCTGCTTCTGCTGTGTGAGCGCATTGCTTTTCGTACCATACGTTGGCACCGTCATATTGCTGCCGATATTTGTCTTTAGACAATCTTATACTATTTATTACCTGCGGCAATTCGGCCCCCGATTCGATGTGTTCGGCTCATAAAACAACGGCTTTGGTATGGCCGTATAGTGTTTAGTTCGCGGCACATCAAAGCTTTCTTGACAAAGAGCTTTTTTTGTACACAATTAGGTTTCTTTGTTTTTTGACTCGTCACAAGCGGGTAAAGTTGAGAGAGCCTAAAAGTGCCGCATAAAATAGTTTCAAAAACCCGGATTAGCGAAGATGTCTTTACGGCTGACGTCGAAACGCCTCTTATTGCCCGCGCTGCCAGGCCGGGCCAGTTCGTCATTATCGCTATAAACACCGAATACAGCGAACGCATCCCGCTGACAATCGCCGGTGCTGATGCTGAAAAAGGTACTATCCGTTTGATTTGGCAGCGCGTCGGCAAAACCACTTCTGAATTATCGGATATGAAAACAGGCGACTGTATATCCAACATCGCCGGCCCGCTTGGCAAGCCTACGCATATTCAAAACTTCGGTACGGTTGTCTGCGTCGGCGGCGGAATCGGCAACGCGCCGCTGCTGCCAATCGCAAAGGCATTGAAAGAAGCAGGCAGTAAAATCATCAGCATTCTCGGCGCAAGAACAAAGCCGCTGCTGATTCTCGAAAATGAGTTTGCTGAAATAAGCGACGAGCTGATAATCACGACCGACGACGGCTCATACGGCCGAAAGGCTTTGGTGACCGAACCATTGAAAGAGATTTGCCGGCGTCAGCCTAAGCCGAACCAGGTCTTTGTCATCGGCCCGGCGATTATGATGAAGTTCTGCTGCGACGTTACTAAACAATTCGACGTCCCCACGCAGGTTTCGCTCAATACCATTATGGTTGACGGAACGGGTATGTGCGGCGGGTGCAGAATCGAATTCGACGGCAAACCCAAATTCGTATGCGTTGACGGCCCGGAGTTCGACGGCCATAAGGTCAATTTCGACCTGATGATGAAAAGACTGGGAGCCTATAAAGAAGCTGAGCAAAAAGCCCACGAGATGTACAAAGAACATCAATGCAAAATTGGCCTCGACAAAACGATGGATGATGGACGAGGGACGAAAGACGAATAAAGATGACCGAAAAGCAGAGACAAGAACTTCTTGAGCAGCTATTGGAAAAGCAAAAAACCGGCAAGCTCACACCTGCCGACAGATACGCAATACCTCCGCAGGAAATGCCCAATCAGGATTCTGTCGAAAGAAGAAGCAATGTTCACGAAGTAGCGACCGGCTATACGGAAACACAGGCCAGGCTCGAAGCGATGCGATGTCTCCAGTGCAAAAACGCGCCCTGCATCAAGGGTTGTCCCGTCCGCATAAGGATAAGAGATTTTATAGCCGCGATTGCCGAGGGTGATTTCAAAAAATCCCTTTCCATTATCAAAGAGAATTCTCTTTTGCCCGCTGTCTGCGGCAGAGTATGCCCGCAGGAGGTGCAGTGCCAGCAGACCTGTACCGTCGGCTTGAAATTCAAAGACACGGACAAAGCAGTTTCAATCGGCAGGCTGGAAAGATTCGTCGCCGACCTCGACAAAAATCAGGATGCTGTCCCCGCTGTTGCCGCTGATACCGGAATGAAAGTTGCCATAATCGGGTCGGGCCCCGGCGGTATCGTCGCCGCTGCAGATACGAGAAAGGCAGGCCATGATGTCACCGTCTTTGAGGCGTTTCATAAGCCCGGCGGCGTTATGGTATATGGAATCCCGGAATTCAGGCTGCCCAAGGCAATCGTTCAGAATGAAATCGACGTCCTTACCAAGATGGGCGTCAAAATCGTCTGCAACTTCATCGTCGGCAGAACAAGGACTATCGAACAGCTTATTAAAGAAGACGGTTTCGATGCGGTTTATATCGGCGTCGGGGCGGGCCTGCCCAGGTTTATGGGTATCGATGGCGAGTCCCTTATCGGCGTATATAGCGCAAACGAATATCTCACACGCGCCAATCTTATGAAGGCTTACAAGTTCGGCAAAGGTGCCGATACGCCGATAGCGATGGCAAAGAAAGTTGCGGTCGTTGGCGGCGGCAACGTCGCTATGGATTCTGCACGAACAGCAGTTCGGCTCGGCGCGGAAAAGGTTTATCTTATTTATCGAAGAAGCGAAAATGAAATGCCCGCGAGGATGGAGGAAGTTCATCACGCAAGGCAGGAGGGAATCGAGTTTCACTTATTGCAGAGTCCCAAACGGATAATCGCCGATAAGGACAGCCGAGTGATTGCTGTCGAATGTCTGAAATACGAGCTTGGTGAGCCGGATTCATCCGGCAGACGAAGACCTGTCCCTATAGAAGGCTCGGAATTTCAAATCGAGGTCGATACTGTAATAATCGCTATCGGCAACATCGCCAATCCCCTGATTCGCCAGACGACTCCGGGCCTTGAGTTCAACAAATGGGGCAATATCATTGTTGACGAGAATTGTAAAACTTCGCTCGAAGGCGTTTACGCCGGAGGGGACATTGTCCTCGGCGCAGCGACGGTTATCCTCGCAATGGGCCAGGGCCGAATCGCAGCCGCGGCTATGAATAAGTACCTCGCGGAAAAGAAGACGAAAGCCCAAAGCTGAATTTCAGCGATGTTTTCGCCAAACATACCTGATTTTTTGTTCTATTTTTCGAAATTTTGTCATATTTGACAAGCTGGCTTGGCTTTGGTAACATTGCCGCTTCGCAGTTTTCGGCAAAATTAAGTAAATTCAGAACTTAGAGCTACTAATCGAAATGTAAGGGTGTGATGAAGGGTGCAGTGATGGAAGTTAAACCTTTCAAGGCAGTTAGGTTCAATGCAGAGGCGGTTGGCGACCCTGCCAACTGCATATCTCCTCCCTATGACGTTATAAGCCCTTCTCAGCAGCAGGAGCTCTACGAAAAAAGCGAATATAATATCGTGCGCATAATCAAGGGGCAAATCCGCCCTTCTGATAGCGCCGAGGACAATCAATACACCAGAGCCGCCGGCTATCTTAATTCCTGGATAGAAAAAGGCATCCTGAAACAGGACCCGATTGAGACTATCTACGCTTACGTTCAGGACTTCCAGATTGCCGGCGACGACTTCCAGCGGTGCAGCTTTATTGCTTTGGCCAGGCTGGTGGAGTTAGGCTCCAAATGCGGCGTTCTGCCTCACGAGCAGACCCTCAAGGCCCCCAGAGAAGACAGGCTCAATCTCAAAAGAGCAACAGCGGCAGATTTCGGCCTGCCCTTTATGCTGTATGAAGATAAGCAAAAAATCGCAGATAAAATCATTGAAAAAGCAGCAGGCGGAGAGCCTTTGATAGATTTTTCTGACGAGCAGGACGTCCGGCACCGTTTGTTCGCGATAACCAACGAAAAAGATATTGACGTAATAGCCGGGATGATGTCGAAAAAAAGCTGCATTATAGCTGACGGCCATCATCGTTACGAAACGGCCCTGGCTTACTCCAAAGAGTCAACCAACCCGGCGGCTGGTTACCGGATGATGGCGTTTGCCAATACCCGCAGCGAGGGACTGGTAATTTTGGCTACCCATCGCCTTGTTGGAAATATCGAGGCTTTCGATTCGGCAGAACTAATCGCCAGGCTCAAAGAAGACTTTGAAATTACTGAATATAAATTTGGTTGCCAGGGTGATGATAAAGCAAATGCAAAGCAAAAGATGCTTGCGCAGATGAGAACCGAATACGGCAGGGATGAAATCGCGTTCGGAATTTACAACGGCGGCAACGCTTTTTACACAGCCGTCCTGAAGAACAAACAGGCGATGGAATCAGTTTCGCCGAATATGAGCGTTTACTGGAGGTCGCTCGATGTCTCTGTATTGCACAAACTGATTCTCGAAAAACTATTGGGCATCGACGAGAAACAACTGGCAGCGGGCAGCCGATTGGAGTATATAAAGGATAATGACAACGCGATTGACGAATCAATCGCCAAAGTTGATTCGGGGCAGAAGCAGGCGGCGTTTTTTACCAACACGGTAAAAATGCAGCAGATAGAGAAGGTTGTCGCCGCCGGCGAAAAAATGCCCCAAAAATCGACCTATTTTTATCCAAAAGTTTATACAGGTTTGACTATTAACAAATTATAACCTTTTATCTTAATAGGAGCAGATATATGGTAGATTGGAAAAACCCGCCAAGATTGTTTATTCCAGGCCCCGTAAAGGTCAATGACGATGTTTTGCAGCAGCTCGCACGTCCGACACTGGGACATCGCGGCAAAGAATATGCACAACTGCACTCCAGCACGGTCGAGATGCTCAAAAAAATCCTCTTTACCAGCCAGAATATTTTCCTGTCAACGTCATCTGCTTCCGGGATTTGGGAGGCGGCTATCCGCAACTGCGTGGATTTTAACGAGACAGTTCTGTGCACCTGCTGCGGCGCGTTTAGTGATAAATGGGCTGACGTGGCCAAAAGCTGCGGCAGAAACGTGGATACGATAAAAGTCGAATGGGGTAAAGCCGTCCTGCCGGAAATGATTGATGAAAAACTATCGACCGGAAAATACGCCGCTATTACGCTTGTTTATAATGAGACGAGCACGGGCCTGATGAATCCGCTCTACGAAGTAAGCGAAATGATGAAGAAGAAATATCCGGATGTCCTCGTCTTTGTAGATGCCGTCAGCGCGATGGTCGGTCTGCCTTTGCATTTCGATGACCTTGGCTGGGACGTTGCCTTGGCTTCGGTGCAGAAGGCTTTTGCCATTCCGCCGGGGCTTGCGGTAGCTGCGGTTAGTAAAAGGGCGCTCGAGAAAAGCAAGAAAGTCCCCCAGCGAGGCTATTACTTCGACTTCCAGTCCTTTGCCAAATCGGCTGAGAAAAATCAGACGCCCACCACTCCGAATATTCCTCATATTATGGCTCTGAACTATCAGTGCGAAAAGCTGGTTGCAGAGGGTATGGAAAACGTATGGAAGAGACACAAAAAAATGGGTGATTTCGTCAGAAGCTGGGCGAAGGAGAAATTCGGTCTTTTCTGCGAGGAAAAATACGCATCCGATACCCTGACAACGGTCAAAAATACGCGGGGCATTGTCGTGGCCGATGTAATTAACGCTGTCCAGAAAAAGCACAATACCGTTTTCGGAAACGGCTACGGCGACCTGAAGGAAAAGACGTTCCGCATAGCCCATATGGGTGATATTACCCTTGGCGACATACAAGAGCTGCTCGGCTGGATTGACGAGGAAATCGGGTAATATCCTAACTGGAGTAATCAGCGGCACTTAAGAACAAAGAAGGTCTGCGCGAACTTCTTTGGCTATCAAATCGTATATGTAGAATACGTTTTTAAAATGCTATCTATTTCGTATGGTAATATTATGTGCAAAATATACTTTAACCCAAAGAACCGGGAGGCCCAAATGCAGACTGTCAATCTTAGGCAAAGCAAAACCTTATCTCGCTATTACTTAACTTCAGTTTCTTTGATACTTTTATTTTTAATTATTCCAATCTCAGCCTCAGCGCAGGACGCAAACAGTATAGATATTCTTCGCCAGACGGGTAAGACCTTTGCCAAAATTGCCGGCAAGGCCTCGCCCGCGGTAGTGGGAATCAAAGCCAGCCAGACAGTTACCCAGGAAGTATCCGACAATCCCTTTGGCAGTCCTTTTGATGATGAAATCCTCGAACGTTTCTTTGGCCGGCGTTTTCCCCGCCAGCGTTCTCCCCAGCCGCGGCAATATCAGCGCTCCGCACAAGGCTCCGGGTTTATTGTTTCTTCTGACGGGTACATCCTGACAAACAATCACCTTGTTGGTGAAGCCAACGATGTTGAAGTCAAGCTTGCGGACGGCCGGGAGCTTAAAGCAAAGGTCATCGGTTCAGACCCTGATTCCGAGGTTGCGGTCATAAAAATCGATGCAAATGATCTGCCGACCCTTGCGCTGGCCGACTCCGACAAAATAGAAGTCGGTGAATGGGTACTTGCTATAGGAAATCCTTTCGGATTAAGTCATACCGTTACCGCCGGTATCGTTAGCGCGAAAGGCCGAAGCGGCTTGAGTCTCGCTGAGTACGAAAACTTTATCCAGACCGATGCCGCCATAAATCCTGGAAATTCCGGCGGACCCTTAATTAATCTCGATGGCGAGGTTGTTGGTATTAATACCGCCATCCTCGGAGCAAGCGGAAACATCGGTATTGGATTTGCCGTCCCTATCAATATGGCTAAATATATCTATGACCAGTTCCTCGAAGGAGGAAAAGTCACATACGGCGCCTTAGGTATTATTATCCGCGACCTCGACCCTGACCTGGCAGAATCGTTGGGCATCAAGGACGTCAAGGGTATTGTTATCTCCGAGGTCATCAAGGACTCCGCAGCCGAAAAAGCCGGTTTGAAGCGATACGATGTTGTTGTCGAATTTAACGGCGAAAAAGTCGAGGAGGTCGGCGCCTTCCGCAACCGCGTCGCGATGTTGAAACCCGGGACCAGGGTAGAAATAGTCGTTATCCGCGACGGCAGCAGGGAGAGCCTCGAGGCCGAACTTGGCGAAAGCTCCGAACAGCTTAAAGGCACCAAAGCTCCTGAAAAGATGATGAAGCAATTAGGCATCGCCGTCCAGAACCTCACCGGCGATTTGGCCCAGCGCTACGGTTACGAAGACCAGTCGGGCGTAATAATTGCCTCGGTCGAGCCGGACTCCGAGGCCGCTCAAAAAGGTGTTAAGACCGGAATGCTAATTATGGAAGTTAACCGGGAGACCGTCAAAAATACGAAAGATTTTGATTCGGCTTTAGAGAAGGCCTCCGAAGCGGGAAAAGTCCTGCTGTTAATCAACGATGGACGTTATCGCACCCTCGTTGTGCTGAAGCTGTCTAAATAGTAAAATTGTACCTATAATTTTCTTCATGTGTCTCGGCCCCGTTTAGAAAGGCGGGGCCTTTGTTTTAACCGTAAAGAAGTCACCTCGCAGGAATAAAATATATTGTCACATTCGCAGCTCAACATTAGACTTATAGATTATGTTTTCGAAGATATTGTCTTTTTACACAAAGTATTTTGCCGTTTGGGTTGTTTTGTTTGGAGTGGCGGCATATTTCTTTCCCGAGCCTTTCGTTGCTTTAAAAGGCTATAACAAACACTTCTTTGCCCTGACAATGTTCGGAATCGGGGCGGTACTTCAGCTTGAGGATTTTAAACGAATCGCTCGAAGACCGATTATCGTTCTCATCGGCACCTGCGCACAGTTTACTATTATGCCCCTTGGAGCTTTTGTCATCGCCAAAGTTTTTGACTTTCCGCCCGAAATCGCAGCCGGCTTAATACTGACCGGCTCGGCGCCCGGTGCGATGTCGAGTAACGTTATGAGCTATATTGCCAAAGCTGATGTCGCTTATTCGGTTTCGCTGACAACTGTATCTACACTGCTCTGTCCCTTATTGACTCCGGGGATTACCTTTCTGCTGGCGCGTTCAGAACTGCCTGTTCCTTTTTTGGCTATGTTTCTCGACGTGATTTATATGGTTATTGTCCCCTTGTTTGTCGGCTTTGGCGTCAGACATCTTTTCAAGGAAAAATTAAACAAGCTCCTGCCGGTGTTCCCTGCCATATCGGTAACTTTTATCATATTTATCTGCTCGCTGGTCATAGCCCTCAATAGGGATTACCTGCCGAAGGTGACGGGCTTGATTCTCGCTGCGGCGGTGATACTAAATATTTATGGAATGCTCGCAGGTTTCGGTGTAGGTGTTATCTTTGATATGAACAAGAGAAGAAAACGGACGCTGACCATCGAAATTGGTATGCAAAACGCCGGCCTGGGTTCGGCCCTGGCGCTCGAGCATTTAGGCGAAAGAGCCGCGATGCCAGCCGCCGTTTTTGTTTTTGTCTGCATTATTACCGCATCCGTATTGGCCGCAATCTGGCAGAAAACAGACGCCGAACCGGCCTTGAATAAGCCGAGCGAATGACATATATTAGCTTTCTAACCCGTTGCTTTTTAGAGGCGGAAGTAGTATAATACTGTGTTGTTTGTAAATTATTTATTTTAGAATTTTAACGGGCAGTCCTTCATTTTGACTGCCCCTTATTTATAGTGAGCTTGTCGAACCTATTATGCGTGCTGAATACTTGTAGGAGTCAAAAATATGGGTTGTAACGTGGCAATTGCGGGAGTAACCGGAGCGGTCGGGCAGGAATTCCTAAAAATCCTCGAACAGCGGCATTTCCCTTTTAGTTCTCTAAAAGTCCTTGCGAGCAGCCGTTCTGCCGGCAAGAAAATCGAATTCAAAGGCAAAGAATATATCGTCGAGGAACTGACCAAAAACAGTTTTGACCGTATCGATATCGCTCTGTTCAGCGCCGGCGGAGACAGAAGCAAGGAATTTGCTCCCATAGCAGCCAAGGCAGGCACAGTCGTGGTCGATAACTCTTCTGCTTTTAGAATGGATACGAGCGTCCCGCTTGTTGTCCCCGAAATCAATCCGGAGAAAATCGCCGAGCATAAGGGCATCATCGCCAATCCGAACTGTTCGACTATCATCGGCATTGTCCCGGTCTGGCCTCTGCACAAGGCAAACCCCGTCAAAAGAATGGTCGTTAGTACCTATCAGGCCGCCAGCGGAGCAGGGACGTCGGCTATGCTCGAATTGGAAAATCAGAGTCGTGAAATTCTCGCTGGCAAAGCCCCGACCATAAACGCTTTTCCCTATCAGATAGCGTTTAACTGCTTCAGCCATAATTCCGCTCTCGGTGCAAATGGGTACAATCAGGAAGAAATGAAAATGGTCAATGAGACCAGGAAGATTTTCGACTGCCCGGATATCGCGATTACCTGCACCTGCGTTCGAATACCGGTAATGCGGGCACATTGCGAGAGCATCAATCTTGAGTTTAAGGACCCTATCACTGCCGAGCAGGTCAGGGACCTCCTTAGCACTGCGCCGGGCGTTTCGGTACTGGACGACCGCAAGAATAACCGCTTCCCGATGCCAATTGACGCCACCGACAAGGACAATATTTTGGTCGGTCGAATTCGTCAGGATGAATCCATTCCTGAAAACCGCGGCATCAATCTCTGGGTCGCAGGCGACCAGTTGCGAAAAGGTGCAGCTCTGAACGCTGTCCAAATCGCCGAAAAGCTGATATAATCGCCCGCAATGGCGATGCGTAACATAAAATTAACAATCAGCTACGACGGCCTCAATTACAGCGGCTGGCAGAATCAGCCTGGGAAAAATACAATCCAGGGCATGCTTCAGCAGGCTCTCGGTGAGTTGACCGGGACATTCATCAAGATAAACGGCGCCAGCCGAACCGACGCAGGCGTCAGCGCACTCGGACAAGTCGCAAATTTCCTCATTAATTCGCCGATACCGGCTAAAAATTTCGTCAAGGCCCTTAATGACCGCCTGCCGAGGGACATTGTTGTCACCGGGTCAGTCGAAGTAGATAAGGATTTCGAGGCGTCCAGCTCGGCTAAGTGCAAGCTGTACCGGTACACGATTTTCACCGGCAAAAACCCAAATGTGCTGAAGACCAGAAATTGCTGGCATTGGCCCGGCTCACTCGATATTGCCGCGATGGAAACAGCCGCGAAGATGCTGCTCGGCAAAAAAGATTTCAAATCATTTGCTGCCGCTGCCGACAAACGCGAAAGTTCGGTTCGTACGATGATGCGATGCGATGTTATTCAGGAAGATAAATGGGTCTATATAGATACCGAAGCCGACAGGTTTTTGTATAATATGGTCAGAAATATTGTCGGCACTCTCGTTGAGGTCGGCAGGGGCAAATGGAAACCTGAAAAGATGAACGAAATTCTCGAAGCAAAGGACCGCACCGCCGCCGGCCCAATCGCCCCCGCTGCGGGGCTTTGCCTGATGTGGATAAAGTATTGAAGATTGTGCATATTATAACTCGACTTATTCTCGGCGGCGCGCAGGAGAATACGTTAATCACCTGCAAGCTGCTGGCTGAACGCGGCCATGATGTCACACTCATCACAGGTCCTGCTTTAGGCCCGGAAGGGGAATTATTTCAGCAAACCAGAAACCAAAAATACAAAACAATCGTGATAGACTCCCTGCGCCGACAAATCAACCCTGTCCACGACATACCGGCTTACCGAGCGATAAAAAAACTTCTAAAAGAAATCCAGCCGGATATTGTCCACACCCATTCCGCAAAGGCAGGAATCCTCGGTCGTTTCGCCGCACATAAACTTAAAACTCAAAACTTAAAACTCAAAACTCCATTTATTGTTCACTCAATCCACGGCCTGGCGTTTCATCCTTATCAGAACGAGCTGATAAATAGATTTTATATTGCCGTCGAAAAATCCGCCGCGAAAAGAACGGACTTTTTTATCAGCGTCGCCGATGCAATGACCAATCAGGCACTCGCTGCCGGCATAGGCAGCCCGGAAAAATTTGTTACCGCATATTCGGCCATCGAAGAGGACGATTTCCTCAAACCAATATCTGAAAATCTCAAAAGAACTATCCGCCTGAAATACGGAATCGCTGAAGATGCCGTCGTGCTTGTTACCATCGCAAGGCTATTTATGCTCAAAGGCCACGACTATATTATCGAATCAGCTAAACAGCTCTCGAAACGATGCAAAAACGCCATTTGGCTTTTCATCGGTGACGGCAACCTCTCCGAATATTACAAAAATCAGGTTCACAGTCTGGGTTTGGCCGACAGAATCAAATTCACCGGCCTTTTGCCGCCGCACCAGATACCGGTTATGATTGCCTCTTCGGATATACTTGTTCACTGTTCATTGCGGGAAGGCCTTGCCCGCACACTGCCGCAGGCGCTTGCTTCCAGCAAGCCAGCCGTATCTTTCGATGTCGATGGCGCACGCGAAGTCGTAAACGAAAACACGGGCAGATTAATTGAGCCGAAAAACGTAGAGCAGTTGATAAAGGCCTGCGCAGAATTGATTGAAAACGCCGAGCTTAGAAACAAACTCGGCAAAACAGGCCGGGAATCCGTAAAAGAAAAATTCGCGCCGAATACAATGGTCGATACCATCGAAGCGGTCTATCGAAGACTGCTGGAGGGAAAGATATTATGAAAAGCTACAGAAAAGAGCTTTGGTTTAATACGCAGGCAAGACGCGAACTTGTAAATATCACGCCGCAGGTCGAAGAGTGTTTGTGTGAGAGTGGTATTAAAGAGGGCTTATGTCTCGTCAACGCCATGCATATCACAGCGGGGGTTTTTGTTAATGACGATGAATCAGGCCTGCATCACGACTTCGAGGTTTGGCTGGAAAAACTCGCCCCCGAAAAACCATATTCGCAATATCAGCATAACGGTGCCGAAGATAACGCCGATGCGCACCTGAAGCGCACGATAATGGGTAGAGAGGTAGTCGCCGCTGTCACTAACGGCAAATTGGATTTCGGCCCCTGGGAGCAAATCTTCTACGGCGAGTTCGATGGAAAGAGAAGAAAACGAGTCCTCGTAAAAATCATCGGAGAATAGACAATCTAATCAATCTTTTCGTCGGCGATGATTTGCTTTAAGCTGTACTGATTCAGAACATCCCGCTGCTCTCGAGTTATCTGTTTGAGATTATCCGATGGGCCTATTGCCGACTGTGCGAAACTTATTTTGGCGATGGCTTCGGCAATATCCGACAAACTTGTTTTTGCCGGGTCCCTCGCAGGGACAAAACCAGCCTTCGGCTCGGCGGTCTTTATCATAATCCCGCTATTGACAAGATGGTTCAGAATCTTCTCGGCAAGCTCGGCGGGAATATTCAATTTGCTGCTGATAACCTCAGATGAAACCGGCGCGTTGTTTTTTTCAAACGCAGCGGCGACCTCTCTTGCTATGTTCATAGCGGTGAGGTCGTTGGCTATAAAATAGTCCTCTGTTCTCTTGGCGGCCGCAATCTCGGCGGCATCAAGACTGTTTAAGTGCTGCATCGTAAATGTCAATTGCAGTCCGAACAGCACAATAAGCCACGTAATAAAAATCCAGAAAATTCCTAACGGTATAAGCCCCAAAACGCCGTAAACCTGGCTGTAAGGAATAAGTTTTATAACATACAGACCGAATCCCCACTTCGCAAGACTCCACGCTAAAGCTGCTACCATCGCCCCGAAAATTGCCGCCTTTGCCCGTACCTTTGTATTCGGCAGAACAAAATAGAGCAGGAAGAATGCGACCACCGCCACCACATAAGACAAAACCGCAGGAGCAATATTTGACAAAATGGTTTTTTCTATCTGCCCGATGAATGTGTATCGGGTTGTTACATAGATGCCCGCCCCGAGAAGCAGCGGACCAAGAGTCAGAATCGCCCAGTAATTAATTATTCGATGCAGAAAATCTCTGCCTTTACCCACGTGCCAGATATTATTAAACGCCTTTTCTATGGTCGATAGTAATGCCAATGCCGCCCAGATAATAAGCACTGTGCTCACCAGTGCAATCGTCCCTTCGTTCAGCCCGTCAAAGACCCGACCGATTATTCTGTCGAGGTGCTCGGTTAGCTGTACCTTCGCTTCGGGATTCGCAGGGTCGGGATACTCGATGGTCGAAAGATGAAGTTGTTTATAGACGACGCCTTTTACCTTGTCTCCCACTCCCGTATATGCCGGAATAGACTGAAATATCAACAATGTCACTACCGCAAGAGGAACAAGGCCGAATATGGTGTGATATGAAAGCGCAGCCGCCTGCTGACCTGCCCTGTTCTTTGTCAAAAGTTTCGCACAGTGCCACCATAGTTTAACCTGAAAAACCAGAAATCGGCTCGCCCTGCCAAACTGTTCCGTCGGCACAGTTAAAATTTTTTCCAACATTGCGGTCTCCTCTTTTAACTCTAACCAGACCTTTTATTTCGATAACACCTTTTCGAGCTCCTTCATTAGCTGCTGTTTCAATTGGTCTTGGAGTAATCGGCCTAAATCAAGTTTCGGCTTATCAACAGTTCCTCTAAGAGGCAGCGCTATCCTTGCACCTTCGACCTCTTTGCCGATTCTCGCCGTTCTGCCTGCCGTAGTATAAGGCAGAGTAACAGTCATATTCAAACTTTTATCCAGGCCTATAACGCCGGCGAAATTAACAGGGTTATCGCCGACGTCCATTTGCATATCGTCATATTTCAGGTAACCATTCTGCAAAATAAACTTTGTCGGATGAATGGTTATATCCACGCCGCGTTCACTCGCGCCGCCCACCGAAAGAATCTGCCCGAGCAAATCGCCCGCTTCCATGCGAAGCTGTGTTATCGAAACTGTGCCGATAACTTCGATGTCATTTTTAGCATTTTCCGCCAGCGGTATTGTGAGCCTCTCACATTCGAAATTCGCTGTTCCGCTTACCCTGACGGCATTGGCGAATATAGGATTCAAATATACCAGGAGTCTTCTGGTTACTTCCTCATTTATTTGAACGTCCTTTACGATCTGAATTGGCCCCGGCGTTTTCAATAACGTCGGCTTCCGCGTCAAATCCGCCTCGCCGGCGAAATTGAGCCTGCCGTTGTTTACAACCGACGAAAACGGAGCGATTTTCAACAAACCGTTCTCGATTTGAATATCCACATCGGTTGGCCCGAAATAAAAACCGAAATAATTTGTACTTGCCAGACTCACTTTTGCTTTAACGTCGAAGTCCTTAACTCCGGGAGCGCTCCAGCCTTGTCCTGTTGCTGCGGAAAAAATCATATCAACCGTCGGCGCAAAAATGCTCACTCCCTCTGCTGAGCGTAATCGAAGATTCCTGACCGCCGCCGAACCTGCCGTTGTAAATTTATCCCTTGAAATTGACGCTTTGCCCTGACTGGTAAACTCACCGGCTATTCCGTATCCTTTTGTGTCCACGAACTGCCCCAGCTCTGTCTGAAACTTCGCTAGATTTACATCGCCGTGGTAATCGAGCTGCTCATCCGTCCCGCTGCATTTTATTACAGCAAACCCGGAGGACAAATCCAGTTTGTTTAACTTTGTTCCGCTTTTATCTGAGGTGATTTCCACTTCCGCAAGCACCGGCGCTGACAAAGCTGCCATTCTTCCGCCGACCGTACCTTCCAGCCGTTCGAGAGTTGTCTGCCCCTTTATTTTCCTTGCCCCAGCTTCCATCATGGACTCGACGTTTCCTTTCAGAGTTCCCGAAGTTACCCTTGTTCCTGCTTTAAGACCCAAAACCCCGGGCATTTGGCCGGCAAGTTGTGCCGCATCGAGTTGGAAACTTCCGCTTAAACTCGAATCCGTCCTCAAAAAATCATCCAGCGAACCGAACGTCGCGGGGATAGTGCCTTGCCCGTCAGCCTTGAACCAGTCAGACTCGATATCGAAACTTTCTATATTTATCATCTGCTTGGCACGGGCCAGTTTTACATTAACGCCCAGTCGGCTTGTCTTAAATCGCCCGCCCGTTAATTTAACGGTGTCCACATTTAAATTGCTGCCATCGACCTTTGCCGTCAGATTTTCAAGCTGACCATTACTGATTTCGCCTTTTATATTGCCCGAAAGTTTCCCACTGGCCCCGACCTCAATCCCGCCAAGCGCAAAAATCGGCGCCAGCGATTCGAGTTCTAAATCGTTTACCTCAACAGTTACTTCTCCGCTGGTCCCTTTCCATCGCCAGCCCCGCCCCGGGACTACCCGCCCGTTTGCGCTAATCTTCGATTCCCTGCCGCCGTCAACTACCGCCAAAGCTATATCGAAATTCGTTCGCTCTCCCGCAGGCCGTAAATCTAAACGCGAGTTTATCCGCGATAGCTCGATTGTCCCCGCTTTTGCGTCCGTAACCTTCAAATTACCATCCTTGATGGTCAGGTCAAGTTTTTTAACAGGCAGGGCAATCGGCCGCGATTTTTTAACGGCAGTTTTCTTGCCTGAACTTGCAGCTTGTTGCCTCGGCTGCACCGGCGAAGGAACAAGATTTATCTCTGCTCTCGGTTCTAAAATCTCCGTTTGGCCCAATGATAAACTTCCCGTTAAAATAGAAAGGTAACGAGGCTTCGTGGTGATTTGTTTGACCCGAACGGAAGTTTGCCCTGCGTTATCATCGAAACTGATGTTTATAACCTTAATGCCTTTTAGCCACCCCATTGTAAGACTGGCAAAATCTACTTTTCCGTCTATCGAGCCGTTGATTTTGGACAATATCATCTCTCGTCCGCCCCTGGAGGACACATACCATGGCACCGCGAGAACCGCCAGCATAATCAAGGCGATTGCCAGCGCCGCCGTCCACTTGAGTATCTTTGTCTTTGTTTTCTTCTTCGGTTTGGATTTTGTAGTTTCTTCCGTACTCATTTGCTTGTTCCCCAAAATTACCAGGATGGTCGGCCTCTACATAAAAACACAGGAGCGTGAAGATGCAGAGTGCCGTCGGCTGATGCGATTATAACTTATAATCAATCGAGCAATATTTCGTTCGATTTATGTTTGACGACCTCATCGACCTTGTCGCTGAACTCCTTGGTGAGGTCGTCCATTTGTTTCTTGCCGTTCTTCAGGTCGTCTTCGGTGATAAGTTTGTCTTTTTCCTGCTTTTCAAGGTGTTTAATCGCATCTCTTCTTACGTTGCGAATGCCGATTTTTGTCTGCTCACTCATCTGTTTGACCTGGGTGACAAGGTTGCTTCTTCTTTCTTCGTTAAGCGGCGGAATGGTCAATCTTATCATGCCTCTGTCAACAATAGGCGTTATGCTCAGGTCACTGTTCTTGATTGCCTTTTCTATCTCCCTGGCTGAACCCGGGTCGAATGGCCTAATCAAAATCATATCATGCTGGGGGACCGACACCGCTGCTATAGCTTTAATCGGACTCTGTGTCCCGTAACACTCGACTCTTATATTATCAACCAGCCCCGCGGACGCTCTTCCGCTGCGAACGCCTTTTAATTCATCCTGCAGCACTTCTACTGCTTTGTTCATCTTCGATTTGTTTTCCAGGATAATTTCTTTAGTAGGCATCTTCCACCTCGCATCTTATATTGATTTGTCACAGGCCGAGCTATTCGCCGATATAAGTACCGACCTGCTCGCCGCGAATCGCTCTGCTTATATTGCCTTCCTTGAAAATATTCAAAACGATAATTGCGATACCGTTGTCCCTGCAAAGGGCTATTGCCGAGTGGTCCATCACGCGCAGATTGTTCTTTAACACATCCCCATAAGAGATTTTCTCGAACAGCTTCGCCTTCGGATTTTTCCTCGGGTCGTCGCTGTAAACCCCGTCCACATTCGTTGCCTTTATGACCACCTCTGCCTCGAGCTCTGTTGCCCGTAGCGCAGCACAGGTATCGGTTGTAAAAAACGGATTCCCTGTTCCGCCGGCTAATATCGCTACTCTTCCCCGCTCGAGATGATGGAAAGCGCGCCTCCGTATAAACGGCTCGCACATCGCAGCGACATCAATCGCGCTTAAGACCCTCGTCGGCTGTCCGAGCTTTTCGAGGACCTCCTGCAGCGCACAGGCGTTTATAATCGTGGCCAGCATTCCCATATAATCAGCCGTGTTTCTCGGTATGCCGCTGACCTCTGAGAACTTCGCTCCACGCAAAAAATTTCCCGCCCCGACTACCACTGCCACCTGCGGACCGAGTTTGCATATCTCCGTTATTCTTTTGGCAATTGAATTGAGCGAGTCCCCGTCAATCCCGAATCCCCCTGCTTTGCAAAAACTTTCCCCAGACAGCTTCAGTAACACTCGCTTATATTTGCTTTTCGCCATTCTTTTAAACGCTATACGTTATCTGTCTGCGGCCGAACTGCTACCCGACTTCGAACCGCACGAATCTTTTTATCTTCGCTGTACCGCCCGATTGTTTGGCCGCCTCATCTAAAACCTGTGTAACGGTTTTGCTGTCGTCTTTGACAAACTGCTGGTCAACAAGGCAGTTCTCCGCGAAGAACTTTTTCAACTTACCTTCGACAATTTTATCAATGATGTTTGCAGGTTTATTTTTAATCTGTTCCGCGAAAATGGCTTTTTCTCTTTCGATTACTTCCGGGCTGATGCCGTTCTTGTCCAAAGCCTGCGGTTTGGTTGCGGTAATGTGCATCGCTATATCGACCGCTATTTGTTTCAGTGCGTCCCCAGCTGCTGTTTTGTCATCGCCGGTTTCTATCTGCACCATTGTGCCGACCTTGCCGTTAAAGTGAATATATGTGCTGATAAGCCCCGGCAAATCGAGCGTGTATTTCGCAAAATCGCCAACGGCAATCTTCTCGCCCGTTTTGCTGACTAACTCGGTAACTATATCGCGGCACTTTTTGCCGCCGACGGATGTCTCTAAAATATTCTCTACGCCCGTATCCGCCGAGCATGCCAGTGCAAAATCACCGAGCGATTTCGCCGCCGCGGCAAAATCATCGCTCTTGGTTACGAAATCCGTCTCGCAGCAAAGCGTCGCCATCGCCGCAACTTTGCCGTCACCGCCGGCCTTGCCGACAACCAGTCCTTCTGATGTCTCGCGCTCGGCTCGTTTCGCCAGAGTCGCAAGACCTTTTTTCCTCAACAGGTCTATTGCCTTCTCAACGTCACCGCCGGTTTCTTCGAGCGCCTTCTTGCAGTCCATCATCCCCTGCCCGCTCATCTGCCGAAGTTTCATTACCGTCGCAGCTGAAATTTCCGCCATTTTCAAGAACTCCAATTTACAATTAGATAGTGCATAAACAAATGGCTATAACTTTGCCATAGACGCCGCACAAAGGCGTTTCCGATTTGCGTTTTTATTCCGATTGTTCCGGCTCGGCTTGTCCCGTAGAAGGTTGCTCAGCGGCGCTGTCCTGCCGGCCTTCCTGCCCTGCCCCGGTCGCATCCGCACGGGCCATAGCAGGCCTTCTCGAACGAGTTCGCTTCGGACGTGGTCCCGGCTCGGGCCGAGTTGTAACCATCGTCTTGCCGATTGCTACTGCCTCTGCCAGCTCGTTGAGTATCAAATCAATCGCCCTTATCGAATCGTCGTTTGCCGGAATCGCTATATCAACTGTGTCCGGGTCCGAATCCGTATCAATGATTCCTATCGTTGAAATACCCAGCTTCTTGGCTTCACGCAGGGCAAGATATTCCTTGCTGACATCAACAACCACCATTGCGCCCGGCAGACGCGTCATCTCGCGAATGCCTTCGAGGTTGCCTTTTATCTTCCGCATCTCACGTTTCAGACGTGACGCCTGCTTCTTGCTTTCCTTCTCGAGCGTCCCCGCTTCCTGCATCGCTTCCAACTGCTCCAGCCTCTGTAGCCGGGACCGAATCGTCCTGAAGTTCGTAAGCGTTCCGCCGAGCCATCGCCCGGATACATAATGCATCTCGCACTTGGCCGCGACGGCCTCAACCGCCTTTTGAGCCTGACGCTTTGTCCCTATAAAGACAACGTCTTTGCCGGAAGCAACCACATCGGCGAGCAGCTTCTTCGCCACCAATACCCCGCCCAATGTCTTTCTAACATCAATAATATGGATATTGCCGCGCTTGGCAAAAATAAACGGGGCCATCCTGGGATTCCATCTGCTCACACCATGCCCAAAATGCACCCCTGCGTTAATTAGTTCACGAGCCAGCTCTTTTGCCACAAAAAACCTCCAAATTTCTTTCTTATTTCGTCCGCCTTTCGCCAGCAGACAGACTCGGCAAGTTAACGTAAATTCAACAATATGTCAAGATTTTTTGCCAAATATGGCAATTTTTAGCTCCCGCACCCAAAACCACCGCCAAATCCCCCCAAACCCCGCCTGTGCCCACAAACCCTTTTAGGGCGGGTTTTGTTAGATTGTTTAGCCGTCGCCGTCCCGGCGACGACGCCGTTTGCGTCTCTGCTTCTGTTTGCGTATCTTCTCTGCTTTTAGCCCCGCGGGGCTTTTAGAGCCGAATTTCGCATCTTCTAACATCTCGCAGAGTCTTTTTCGTGCGTAATACCGGTTCAGACCCTGCGTTCTTCCCCGCTGCATCTTTACTTCCAGCCCGCTTTTGACGTGTTTCAGATAAACACAGCTTGCCGTCTTATTCACCTTTTGCCCGCCCGGCCCGGCCGAGCGAACATACTTTTCCTCGATATCCGCCTCGCGCAACCCCAGCCCAACCATCCTCGCCTCCAACTCCTCCTGCTTCTTATCAGTTACTCCAAAATTCATAACAAATTCTCTATCCGAAAGCCCTCAACTTTATGTTGGGGGTTACTTGATTGTTTAGCCCCCCGGTTCTTTTATGCTTATATAAGGCTTTCATCTTAACCCAAAACAACGTCTTTCAGTGATTTAACCGGAG
>JAQTMR010000003.1 GCA_028714255.1 Phycisphaerae bacterium
CTTGTAAATCCTAACTTTTGGGTAAATCGCTATTTTCCTTGCAATGCAGGGGTCGTTCAATATACTTGTATGGTTTCAGGTAATTGGCAATTATTTACTAAATCTACCATTTAAAAGTGGAGCATAGTTATGAATTTAGTCAAATGGTTTCGTAAAAATAACAAGAAAGCGATGACTGTAATAGTCATCTTTATATGTGTCGGCTTTGTGGCGCAAACATACATAAGCCAGCTCAGCCAAAGAAGAGCGTCAGGCCGGCACGAAATCATGGCTTACTACGCGGATAACAGGAAAATAACAAACTACGACATGACTCTGGCCCGGCAGGAACTGGAAATCCTAAAGCTCCTGCAGGCAGACAACATCCTGAGAAATTTAATCGTAATGACGCCTCGTATGCAGGATTTGCACGCAGCACTGCTGGCCGAACTGCTGTTTTCGGAGAGGAATTCTTCACCGGCATTTACCATGCATATAAAACAACTGATAGGCTCGGCCCGCTACAGGATAAGCGAGAAACAAATTAACGATATTTACAAACGTCCGATGCCAAACGAAATTTACTGGCTGCTCCTTAAAAACGAAGCAAAGCTCGCCGGAATCAAGGCATCAAACGAAATTTCAGGTATGCAGCTTGCAAAGGCAATTCCGCAATTCTTTAATGGCGCAACATATTCACAGCTAATCGGGGCAATGATAAACCAGCAGGGATTCTCTGAAGAAGAAATACTAACGGCATTCAGCAATTTGACTGAGGTGCTGATGTATGCCAGGATGATTTGCTCCAGCGAAGACGTTACAAGCTCGCAGATAATGTACAATGCAAGCATGGAAGAGGAGACTGTTAATGTTGAATTTGTAAAATTTGATTCAACCGTATTTGCCGAAACCGGCAGTGAGCCGGACGAAAAGGAATTAGTCGGGCATTTTGATAAATACAAAAACTTCTTCGCGGGAGATATAACCGACCAAAACCCTTACGGCTTCGGATATAAACTCGACGACAGCGTTCAGCTTGAATATATCGTCATCAAGCTTGATGATGTTGCCGCAACAGTAACAGCGCCTTCACAGGAAGAGGTGGAAGAATTCTACCAAAAACACAGAGAAGAGCTCACCGCTTCGGTTCCTTCCGACCCCAACGACCCGAATTCGCCGCCGACTCAGCGAATTAAAAGTTATGGCGAGGTCGCAGATGCCATTTCAAAAGGCCTGCTGCAGAACAAAATAAATTCCAAGGCGGACAATATCCTCAAGGAAGCAGAGACGCTTACAGAGGCCAAACTGCTGGCGGCGGACATAGAGACTTCGAAAATCAGCGCCGAGCAATTCAGGCAATTGGCCGGCGATTACGCAGCCGCCGCTAAACAATTAAGCGAAAAATATAAAATCAAGGTATATACGGGCCAGACAGGGATGTTCAATGGGACCGATATTCTCTCCGATAATTATCTCGGTTCGCTGTTCCTGA
Source organism: Phycisphaerae bacterium (assembly GCA_028714255.1). Classification (GTDB taxonomy): domain Bacteria; phylum Planctomycetota; class Phycisphaerae; order Sedimentisphaerales; family Anaerobacaceae; genus CAIYOL01. The sequence goes on from JAQTMR010000003.1 coordinate 1,472, forward strand.
AAGGGTATGGATATAACCCGGTGGTATTAACGCGGATTGTCTTCGCAATCGACGAACTGGCAAAAAGTGAACTCGGCCCATTTGATACGACAAAGCCGAGATTGTATGAAAATATCGGGCCGGCCAGCGACACGCTCGGACGAATAATGGCTGTCGTGCGGATAACAAAAGCTCAAAAGGCATCCGCGCCGGAAAGTATAAATCAAATTATAGGCTTCCCTTCACTCAATCTCGGCGAAAAGCAGCCCGATGAAAAAACTCACTCGATAAGAGAACTCGTGGCAAAAGACTTAAAAAAACTCGAAGTTATGGACACCACCAAAAATAAAGCCGATGAGTTCATCGCCCTGGCGGAAAAAGACGGCTGGGAGAACGCTGTTAATAAGTTCAATAAGCTTTACAAACAAAGCGAAAACGATGCCAACGCCTTCAAGCTGCAAAATTTAACGAACCTGCAGAGAACCTCAAGCATGATAATGGAGGCAATTGTCCTGCAAAATACAGGTAATCCGGCGGGAAGGCTGTTCGTCAACCAGGCCGAAAAAGAAAGCCAACTTATAAACCAGCTTTATTCCCTTGTCCCGCAGGATAGCAACACCATCGACACCCTGCCTCTGGTTACGGAATTCAAGCCGGATATGTCTTACTATTGCATAAAAAATATTACCGTTAAACGCCTCGACCAGGAACAATACGATAAAATCAAGTCAATATATGACTATCAGGAAGACTTCATTCAATCGCAGTCTTTGGCGCCGGTGCACCTTAACCCCGAAAACATAGTAAAGCGTATGAACTTCAGATTAGTCAGGGATGATAAGGGCCCGGCAGACATAAATACCCCGCCGGAACCGCAGGGAGATTTCTAATGGCTCGGTTGTCGAAGCAAAATCACATCCAGCTTTTGCTGACCGTTGGGCTGCTCAGCTGGCTGCTGCCGGGTGCTGGATATTTTGTCCTCGAAGAAAAAAAACGGGCTATAATTATATTCGTAACTATTACGCTAACACTCTGCACAGGGTTGTACGTCGGCTCAATCGGCATAATTGACCTCGTCGGACCGGTACCGCTGTATGTAAAGGTGGCACAAGTTATGAACCCGCCCATAGTTCTGGCGATATCCCACTATACCGCAGGCGGAGGATACCCAGTTTACGGCTGGCCAAACGAAATCGGACAGATATATACGATGGTTTCGGGGCTGCTTAACCTTTTGTGTATTGTTAACGTTCTTTCCCTCGCTTATCTCGGTAAAATAACGCAGGAGGGAGAATAAAATGCCGATAACAAATACTTTTATTATCTTAGCCACCTTCACATCGCCGGAGCAAATCTGCCCAAACCCTCAGGCAATGCTGTGGCTGCTGCCATTAACCGCAGCAATAGCCCTGGTCTATAAAGCTACGAAAATGCCGAAATTTACAACGGGTGCTTTTTTAAAAGAAGCCGCGATTTTATTCGGCTCCATCGTCGCATTCCTGATTATAACCGCATGGGTACTATTCACACTGGCATGGCTTATTTCTATGTGATTGCCAAACCACGGCCTTAGTCGTTATCAGGCAAATCACCTTCGACAACCCCCAACTCCACAAGTGCGTTGAAAGCGGCTTTTTGCTCCGCTTCTTTTTTGTTTGTACCCCATGCGCTCGGAAAATGATGCTCGCCGATAACAACTTCCGACTCGAAACACTTGTCGTGGTCAGGACCTTTTTCATCAAGCAACGAATAAACAGGTGTGATATCAAGCTGTTGTTGGGCGTATTGCTGCAGTAACGATTTGAAATTACCCTGAGATTGCTCTGCATCAGTCAGGTTGATTTCAGGAGCGAAGGCTCTTAAAACAAAATCGCTGGCGGCATCGAACCCGCCGTCTATATAAATAGCTGCGATAACCGCCTCCAGCAAACCCGCCGCAAGAGAATTGGTCAAGGCTCGGTTGGACGACATCCCTTTCCCGATTTTCAGAAAATTATGAAGCTCCAGCCCCTTGGTAATGCGGGCACAAGTCCTGCGGGAAACAAGCATACTCTTTATTTTCGTTAAATCACCCTCCATATAAGAGGGAAACCGCTCGAAAAGCGCACAGCAAATAACCGTCGCTAAAATCGCGTCACCCAGAAATTCCAGCCGTTCGTTGCTCGAAAGACGGTCGACAACTGCGGAGGAATGAACGAATGCTTCAGAGAGGAGTTCACGGTTGGAAAACTTATATCCTATTATCTGCTCGATTTGCTGCAGATTGTCTGCTTCCATTTGTACTGCCCTGCTCTTGCACAAACCTTGCGAGCAGATTACGAATACCGCCGACTCAAGCGGGCTTCGTAACCAGCTCAACAAATGTTAAACCGCTCTATATTATGCAAAATAAGAATCGGCTGTCAAGCTTCTTTAGCCGTCGCCTAAGTGACTATCTGCAAACTTGCCAGGGCAATAAACTTGTCGTCGGCAAGTTCGAAAATCCCGTCAAGACCGGTCACCGTAAAAATGCCTCTGGTCGCGGGAGCAACGTTACAGAAAATAAGACGATGCTCACAATCGGCCAGCAGCTTGCGCAGCTTCAACAGCTTGGAAAGACTCGATGAGGTCACAATATCAACGCTCGAAAAATCAACTACCACATCACAGTCACCCCTGTCACGCGCTATTTCGGTAACGGTTTTAAGCTCTTCGCCTATGCCTGGTTCCTGGGGCAAGTCCACGAGGATAATGTTCTCCGACCAATCCTGAATCCCCATTTTTAGCGCTCCTTATCTTAATTCAATATGGCTTTTACTACACTTTCAATAACTGTATCGGCACAAGTCCGGACAGGGTTAAACAGAAATCTTGCTTATTATTTCGCCTCGTCCTATAAAAACTAATGTTTTTACGCCACAAAATTCGCCATTAATGAAAACCCCCAACAACCCCCGCTTGGGGCAAAAACTTTTATTTCATTGTCCCTTTTACAGACAAAAGCCGCATACAAAACTATAAACATTAGCCAACAGCAGACCTGCACTGCTTACCCTTCGTAGCCTTAGCGAAGAAGGATTATCGAAGAAGCAAGCCTTGCCTGCGGCGAGCGCCGTCAAAGGACCTTTACTCGGCTAATTCCCTGAGCTTTTCGAGGACTCACGTGATGACAAGAAAAAGGGCCGGCCCCTGCTTTCCCTGCGGTCTGTGTAATCGGATTTTATGCCGGCTTGCAAAACTCGTATCGCCATACCACTCCGCGGGTTAATGATATAAAGAGCGTCGTCAACCGTTTTTACAAGTGCCGCGCCTTCAGCTGCGCCGGAAGGTATAGCAATGCCGAAATCAGCATTGTCCTCGCTCATATCGCCGGCCCCTATCACAACCGTAGCAACGATTCCCAAAGCAATCCCTATAACAAGCGTCTTGGCATCGAGTTTCAGTTCCATTTTATTTCCCTTTCAAAAAACTTTATACGCATTTTTATAAAACTCACGCTTAATCTTCCCCGATTCGGCCCGTTTCCGCAAGTCTTTTCGCGTATCGTTTACCCTGCTATCTTGATAACGTGGTTCTTTCCTACTTTTCAAACCCTTCACACCCTTCAAACTAATCCTCTGATTTACTACCCCCTAAACCCTATCCCCTTACTCAATCTTTCTTTTCCTCCGCAAACTTCCCCGCAGGCCCCCCTGCCGTAAACAATACCGCAAACCGTGTCACCAACGCACCCAACAAAACATATCCCAATATCACCTGCAATATTAAAAGCAAGTGTCCCGCAATGCTCCCCTTGTTCGCGTACATATCGCCGAACCCTAACGTCGTCATCGTAACAACCGAAAAGTAAACAGGCCGGATAAAAAACCTCACCCCATAGTGCCATACTGCCTCCTCAGCTATCGGCTCTATCATCAATTTGCTTACAATCCCAGGCGGCGACCAATACGCCCAGTTCATATACACCGCCGCAAATAATAACGCCAATACAAAGAACCAACCTATAACCCGCCATGTGCTAATTCCATAGTTGCTAAAGTGCCAAAACAATCTAACCGGCCACTTTAATATCCAATGCTCCTTATACCACCCCTCCCAATTTATCCGTCTGATATTGTATTCCAAGAGCTGCTTCGTCGCCGGATCAATACGAACGCTATCTAAGCCAACCTCACGAAAATCGGTTTCGCGGTCAACTTCGCAATAACAAAAAGAGGTTTTCCCATCAATTTGTGCTTTCTGAAGCTTAGCCTTTTGTAAATATGCATTATCAAACTTAGTTCCTTCCAACTCTGTATCAACAAAGTCTGCTCCTTCAAGGTGAGCATTGCAAAGATCCACAGCTTTCAGTTTTGCGCATCTCAGATGTGCGTTATAGAGATAAGCACCGAACAAACATGCGTTTTCCATATGGGCAAAGTTCAATGTAGCATTCTCCAGATGACCCTTTATAAATGTTGCATCTTTTAAATCTGCTTGTTCAAAATTTACGCTCTCCAAATTTGAATGGTCAAATTTAGCTTTTCGAAGATATACCTTTGGATTAACTCCCCTAAAAAGCTTGCTAATACCAAGGTTTGCTTCTCTAAGATGGAAATTAGAAAGATCAGCACCATCCAACTCAACATTTTTGTGTTGATTTGCTTCCCGCCACTCATTCCACTTTTTTATTCCTTCCTCACCCTCTTTTGAACATTTCTTCAAAAAGTCATACTGCTCCTGACTAAACCGCCGTTCTTTTTTATCCGCTTCTTTTTTTCCTTCCTCGCTCATCTTGTCCCCTAAAAGAGTTTGCCAAACTAAACACTGTCCACTAAACCCTATACCCTATCTACTATTCTACCCCCAAATTAAATAACCTCAACTTGAAAACCTCGCCGTCTTGGGGCGGATTAAAATCTCGCCATCTTTATGATGGCGGACTCAATACCCGCAATCTTTATAATTCCGCCGTTCATTTGGAATTTAGTCCTTTTGGTGATTAGTATTTGTTTAGAATTTAGAGCTTAGTGCTTAGGATTTTCCTCTGTGCCTTCGTGGCAAAACTTCCCTCATCGTCCCTCGTCTGTCATCCATCGTCCATCACCCCTCGCCCCCTGCCCATCTTGTCTAACGTCACTATCTTGAAAAGATGTTATTTGTTAGGTATATTTCCAACTAACTTTTACACTATATGCTTTTTTCTCTCCACAGACCCCAAACCCTATTTTCTATCCCCTAAACCCTACCCCCTATCTTCCTGTTTCACGTGAAACATCCTGCCGCCCTTAGCCAGACTACAAGCAAACCAGCAAACAATCCCCCTGCCTGCACTGAGCCTGTCGAAGGGCCTGCATTTTAGCTCTACACCCTCAAAAGAATTAAAAATAACATCCAGATACACGCATAAAACACTTAAATCAAGACCAGATAGGCCTCATCCTGTTACTGCAACCCCGGCAGCCCTATATTTCTGCCTTCCATAAACGGCATAAACCATTATCCATAGAAGAATATCTGCCGATGGCATAACCACCAAGGCCTCTAACTTGGCACAGCTAAACAGTCGCCTTGCACATCTTTTCATTGTTCCACGTGAAACTTTTTTTACAAAAAACACTTTTTAAGCTGGTAATGTTGCAGGATTTTCAGTAAAAGTTCCGAAATACCATTTGAACTGCCACAGCAACCCGACCTGCCTATGGCGGGCAAGCTATGACAGCTAAAGCAATAAAGGAGTGTTGATATGATTGACAAGAAAAAGGATAAACCAAAACATCTCGGCAGGGGGTTGGCCTCGCTTTTAGGTCCTATAACGCTAACTGAAAGCGAAGAAAACCAGATGCTATCTACCCCTGCGGCTGACGCTAACTTCCCTCCAGATAAAGAGTTACACGATTCGCTGCGGGAAATAAGCGTTGATTCCGTATTGCCAAATCCCTATCAGCCGCGGACGGTATGGAACCAGCAGGAATTGGACGAACTGGCTGAATCCATCAAGGCCAACGGCTTGGTTCAGCCGATTATTGTTCGCCCTGCCGGTGCCGGATTTGAGTTAATCGCCGGCGAACGCAGGTTCCGGGCCGCTAAATTGGCCTCTCTGACGACTATACCCGCTTTAATACGAGAAGCAAACGATGAGCAGATGCTCGAATTGTCGTTAATCGAGAACATACATCGAGTTAACTTAAATCCCATCGAGCGGGCAAAGGCCTACCAAAATTATCTAAATGTCTTCTCCTTGACTCAGGCCGAGGCTGCCGAAAGGCTGGGCGAAAATCGCTCCGTGGTTGCTAACTATATACGATTACTGGATTTACCCGAAGAGGTCAAACAAATGGTAGCCGAAGGCCAGCTAACTATGGGCCACGCCCGCGCGATGCTTTCGCTGCCTACTGACGAGCTTCGCCGAAAGCTGGCGAATCGAGCAATGGCAGGTCGGCTTAGCGTCCGTGAGGTCGAGAGGTTAGTGCAAAAGTATCTTGTGGGCACCGGCCAGGCAAAAACCACAGCACGTTCCAAGCCGGGGCATATCCTTGAGCTCGAGAATGAGCTTAGCCGACAACTTGGCACGAGGGTGGCTGTTGAAACCCGTAAAAACGGACAAAGAGGCAAAATAGTTATTGAGTTTTACTCTTTGGATGAATTTGATAGAATTACAGAAAAGATTGGCCTTGCCCCTATGGAGCAGATTTAACGGGGCGGGGGGCAGCGAAAAAAAACGAATCCTGATGATTTTAGTGCGCGAGCCAAAACATTCTATTATATAATTGAGAGTACGCAAAAAATGGGCGACCGGATGCGCCTATTAGTTCTTATTAACTCTGATACTATTTTGGAGGCTATACCGTGAAAACTTTGATTATTTCGATGTTGGTTTTGCTGACAGTATTTTTTATCTCCGTTCCCGTCTTCGGCCAGGCGCCGGGGGACACGCCGTTGCAGCCAACGGAACAAAAGCAAGAGTCGGCAAAGGGACCGATGCTCGAAGAAGATACTGCTGATGTGAATGAGGTTGCCGATGCAAACACAGTTGCCGATACAAATGTGCCTGCCGATGCAAATGCGACTGCCTATGCAAATGCTGTTAAAGCCAAGATTGGGGGATTTGAGGGACTATCCGAGGCATTATCCGGTATAAATACCGCAGGGGGAGATGAAATACGCGAATGGACACGCGGCAGACTCGATAACAGGTACGACCTGATAGTAGCTGCGCAAAAGCAAACTGACGCGGAGCTTAACTTCCTGCGGGAGCTCGCTGTTAAAGAAGGGGCCTTAAAAACAACGGCGGCAATCGACGGGATACTGCTGGACAGGCAGGAACGATTTAAGGCCGTTATAGCAGAATTAGAAAAGAAAAGCGAAAGACTGCATCGCCGCAACGAAATGATGGAGAGAAGAAAAGAACGAGAAGAACGCAACAAAGAGCGTAAAAAAGATATACAACAGTAAAAAAACTCAAGAATGCAGACGAGACTCTCGGCTACAAAAAAAGCCGAGAGAAATTCCGCACATCAGGTTTTGGGTCAACTTGCAAGACTTAACCAAAGGAAGGGGCAGCTATGCGGACAGTGGTTCAGCGAGTTTTGCAAAGCAGGGTGGAGGTCAACGGCCAAACGGTCGGCCAAATCAATGAGGGGTTACTTGTCTATGTGAGTATCGGCAGGGGGGACAGCGCAGCTGATGCGGAGTTTATGGCGGAGAAGTTAGCGAACCTTCGCATTTTTGCTGACGACGCCGGCAAGATGAACCGAAGCGTGCTCGATGCGGGCGGTGCAATTCTTTTGGTGAGCAATTTTACACTTCATGGGGACTGCAGAAAAGGGCGGCGGCCGAGTTTCGATGGAGCGGCGGAGCCGAAATTGGCGCAGCAGCTTTATGAAAAGCTACTCGAACTTACTGCCAATAAAGGAGTTGAGGTTGAAAAGGGGGTGTTCGGTGAGCATATGCAAATCAGCAGCGTCAATGACGGACCGGTGACATTTCTGCTGGACAGCAAAGAAACTTAACCCCTTAGCAAGTAAGAAGTTAAGAGTGAAAGAGGGTGATTTGGGGGCAAGCATTTAAATTTAGAATTTAGAATACAGAATATTAAGGGGGAAAGCCCGTCTTCGCCTACGGCTACGCCGCGGTCTTCGCTACGCTACGAGGGTAACGGAGCAGGTTTAAGGGCAAACGTGCAAAGACTTACAACAACTTACAATAGTTTACAAAAACTACATCGAAATTTACAAAAACTGATGCCAAACTTACAACGATTTTGCCACCCCCCTGCGCATTTGATTGATTCTTGATTAGCCACAGAGAACACAGAGTTCACAGAGAATTTTTTGCCACAAAGTCACTAAGACCCGAAGGAAAATTAACCACGGATGAACACGGATTGGCACGGATTTTTTTGATGGTGATTTTTGAGGGAGAAAATCCCGGGTTGTGTTTGGAGCGAATTGAGAGGACAATTTTGTTACTATTAATTATAAAATAAGAATTGGCAGGAGGGAGATTGTCCCCTGCCGCTCGCAACATTTTGCATCTACGCTGCACTTGGGGCAAGTTCTTTGCGCCAAATCTGATAAAATATCATTTTGGCCATTATCCACATTTCGACTCTATGCAAAGTCCTTACCCAACTAGGTAAAAGACTAAGGCCACAACAGAAACTTGTTAATCGGCCAAACATACGTTCGATTTGTTCGCGGCTGTTTAGTAACGCCAGACAGAAATTCGTATCTTTCAAATGCATCGCCCGCATACGATATTCGCTATGTCGTCGATGGCCAAAGCCTTGTGCGTTCTTTCTGTGTTGAAATGTAACTAATTGAACATCACGGCTAGCGCAGATATCGTAAAGTTTATTACTGTCATACGCCCTATCACCAATCAGATAACCAGGGTCATTCAATTTTGATACCAGTTCTATTGCCACTTTTGGTTCCGATTCATTCATTGGACGAACTACCCAGGTTACAAATCACTGCCTCGAATCCGCTATTACATGCAATTTATAGCCGGCAGCAATTAAACCTGCCGCAGAACCAAAACCGGCGTTTTTATCTTTCGTGTGTCTGCCAATCGGTAGTGGTTTTGCATCTATCCATTTACAGAGAGTTGGAAATGATTCTTCGTGAATAGAATGTTCTATGTATTTCATTAAGGCCTGGACACGTTCAGTTCTTAACCTGCGTGTCATTGTTGACGGCCATGGCAGTGTACGTAGGGGTACGTATATATTCCGGGTTCGATTGGATTATGGAACTGGCTGTTTCCGAATGTGTATCTAAGCTGGCCTCTGACTAAGTACTCAATACAAGCGCAGCAGGAAACAGAGCCTATGCCCGGAGTGCTGTGAACATGGAATCTTTTAAGTTCGAGACACTTACTGACCATTGGTTCGAGAGAGGCAAGTGAATAAGCTGTATGGTAAAGCGGCATTTTAGACCCCAATTGTGATATTCCGTATTTGCCAAAAGTTCCGGGCTGAATGGTCTTTTTTACCCCCATTTTTTACAAGTACGGCATTAAACAGCCCCGTTTGTAAACGGACTTCGGAATTTATGTTTAGCCTCTTTAAAAAAAATTCGATTTTTTTCGTCAGGCAAATTCGGCGGTATTTGTGCGACTTAAAATGGGCAGGGCGGGTTTATAATTTACAATTCGCCAGTTGTAGATAGAATGTGATTATTGAGATTGCTTCGCTACGCTCGCAATGACACCCTCGCAGGTTGCAGGGCAAAGAAATGGGGTTAAAAGTTAAGGAGAACGATTATGCCGGCAAGTATAGCACATATGCTGATAGCGCATAAGGCGCTGCAAAAGCTCAAGGGCAAGGGAATCAGGGAGTTTACGGAGTTCGCGGAGATGCTGGACGACAGCTCGAAGAAGAACTTCAAGGCGTACGTGAATCTCGGAAGTAACGGGCCAGACCTGTACTACTATGCAGAGATAATGAACAGTCTGAAAGATATGCTTAAGGAAAGAAGCGTGCAATCGACGGGCGTGACGCCCTGGGCGTATCATCTGCATTCGCAAAAGCCTAACGAATTTCCGCTTCGGCTGGTCAAGATTATATTCAGCGATGCTTTAAGAGCCGGCAAGAAAATCAAGCTCGAAGACGAAGACATCAAAAAGCTGGCGTATATAGCGGGACATCTGACGCATATAGCGGGCGACCAGATAATACATCCGGTAGTGAACAGCACGGCAGGGCCTTATTATCGCAGCGGACAGAATCGAAAGAAGCACCGCGAGTGCGAAGTCTTTCAGGATTATTTTCTCTATGACGGGGTGTATCGGCTGGAAGAAAAAAGCGGGGCGAAATACGACTTCTTCAAGCAGAAGTTCAATAAGTGGGCGGACTGTGTCCCGAAGATGAGTCCGAGGAACACGGAAGACTGGTTCAGGTATTTTCTGCAGAGAGGGTTCGCGGAGACGTATAGCGGGTTTCCAACGGAGAAAGAAATCGAGGACTCGGTAGATAATATGCTATTGATGCTCAGGACGTGCCAGATGCTTGGGCCATATAAGGATGCGGCGGAAGATTATAAGAAAAACGGAACATCAGGGCTGTTTCGCAAGTATATAAAAGATGTGGATTATATCAGGCATTACCGGATGGCGGTGGAGCTGGCGGTGATATATTTGATTGCGCTGTATGAGGTTTATTTCGTATTGAAGACAGGACAGGATTTTACCGAGCAGCACGAGGAACGCTTCCGCAGTATCGTCAGCGACGCGGATTTGTCCTGTCCGCTGGAGCAGAATATACTCGAAAAGGCGAACGCTGCGCTGACGAGCAAAACAAATATGGACAAAACCATCCAAAAACATTTTCAGCCACTACTGGCCAAGACGAAACTGCTGACCAAAGACGGGATAACCAGGACGGGCAACAGCAAAGATGTTGTAAACGCATAAATTCAGGGACTGCAAGGGACATATATAAATGAACAAAAAGAATATGTGCAAAAAAATATGGTTTTTAATCGCGGTTTTGGGAATGTCGCTGGCAGCCGGCGGGGCGGTGCAACAAAAACCAGAGCAGTTCGAAACAGGGCGGTTCGATTACCAGCGCATCAAGCTTGAAAACGGGCTGGAGGTCATAACGTTAGAGGATTTTTCCTGCCCGATAGTTTCGGTGCAGATATGGTATCACGTCGGGTCCAAAAATGAACAGCCTGACCGGCAGGGGTTCGCGCATATGTTCGAGCATATGATGTTCCGTGGAACCGACAAGCTCGGGCCGAGTGACCATTTCGCATATATTCGAAGTGTGGGCGGGATGTCTAACGGGTACACCGGATTCGACCGAACGGTTTATCTCGAAACGCTGCCTGCGAAACAGCTTGAGCTTGCGCTTTGGCTGGAGGCGGAACGAATGACGTTTCTGAAGATTGACCAGGAGGCATTCGATACGGAACGCAAGGTGGTCGAGGAAGAACGGCGAATGGGTCTGAATGAGACTTACGGGACATTGTTCGAGAAGCTGATGCCGGAGGTTTTTAAGGTGCATCCGTATCGCTGGGTTCCGATAGGAAAGATACCGCATCTTCGCGCGTCATCGGTGCAGGAGTTGCGGGATTTCTGGACAAAATATTACGTTCCGAGCAATGCGACGCTGGTTATAGTCGGGGCGGTGAAACACGAAGAGGCACAGCGACTGGCAAAACGCTACTTCGGATGGATACCAAAGTATGATGAGCCGGCGAAGGTCACGGTCAAGGAGCCAGAACCTACGGGCAAGCGGATGGTTAAGCTGGACGAAAAAAACGCGCCTGCGCCTGCGGCGGGGGTGGTGTACCGGACGGTGCCTCTAAAGGATAAAGATTCGGTTGTTTTTGACCTTATGGCGGAAATTCTCGGCGGCGGCAGGAGCAGCAGATTATACCGTGAACTGGTTGCGGAGAAACAATTAGCTGTAGCTGCGGCAGCTGAGTCGTGGTCGCTGGAGCAGGAGGGCCTGTTCGGAGCGGGGGCGGTAATGTCACCTGTCAGCAAAGACGCAAACAGCGTTCTCGAAATTATCGAGAAAGATATTGCGAGGTTGCGGAATGAGCCGGTGAGTGAGCGCGAGCTGATGAAGGCGAAGAACCAAATGCTGCGGCGTTTGGTGACGGCGAACCTGAATATCGAGAGCAAGGCGAAGACGCTGGGCAGGGCGGCGGTGGAATGCGGAGACGTTTCGCAGGTCAACCGTCAGTTGGATGATATACGCAAGGTAACAGCGGCGGACATTCAGCGGGCGGCAAATGAGTATTTAACAGATAAGAGGGAACTGGACGTCAAGATTGACAGAAACCTGCCCGGAGCGGTAAAGGGCATGCTGGGTACAACAAAGGAAGAGGATGCGCCGATTACTGCGGAACCTGAAAAAATCGCACCGAAGCCGGGACGCGGAGGGCTCGAGCGCGGTGAGGACTGGCCAAAGGAAGCACCGATTGCCAAGGCTGCGGCGGCAAAGATAACGCCGAAATACAGCAGTAAAAAACTAAAGAACGGATTGAAGGTGCTTGTGGTGCCGAACCGAGAGGTGCCTTTTGTAAGTATTCAACTGGGGCTTTTGTCGGGCGGATGGACGGAGAGCAAGCCCGGGACGGCGGCGATGACAATGCAGATGCTCACGAAAGGAACGAGCAAGCACAGCGAGGGTGAGCTGGCGGACGAGCTGGAGACATACGCAATCAGCCTTGCGGGTACAGGGGACATGGATACGAGCACGGTCAACGCAGGGTGTTTGACGGAATATATCGGCAGGGCGATGGGGCTGCTCGGCGAGGTGGTTCTGACGCCGAGTTTTCCTGAAGAGGAGTTCGAGAAATTGCGGAAGCAGGTGCTCACGTCGCTGGCGGTTTCGTCGGAGGAGCCAGAGTATGTGGCCAATAGGGAATTTCGGCAGAGGCTGTATGGAGAACATCCATATTCGCGGACAGCGACGGGCGAGATTGAGGATGTTAACGCACTGGCGATTGAAGATTTGAAAGGCTGGTGGGGCAAGTTTGCGCGGCCCGATACGGCAGTGCTGATATTCTCGGGAGATATTGAGCCGAAAAAAGCGTTCGAATTAGCAGAAAAAACTTTCGGGAACTGGAAAGTAGCTGGCGAACGGCCTGATGTAAAAATACATAAGCCCGCCGAGGCAGAGAAGACACATATATATTTAGTTGACCGGCCGGGGAGCACGCAAAGCCAGATTCGCATCGGGCAGAAAGGTATTACGCGGCACGATAAAGGATATTTCGTGAGCCGAATAGTCAGCAATTATTTCGGATGGTCGTTTAACAGCAGGTTGAACGAGAGTATTCGCATTGCGAAGGGGCTGACTTACGGTGTCGTGGGCGGCTGGACAGCTAATCGTTTCGCGGGAGAATTCGAGGTCGAAACCTTCAGCAAGACAGAATCGACGGCTGAGGCGGTCCGTGCGGTCCTTGAAGAAATAAAACGGCTGAAAACCGATGGGCCGAGCGATGATGAGCTCGAGAAAAGCCAGTCGTATATTATCGGCAGCTTTGTAAGGGGACGCGAGACGCCTCAACAGATTGCGGGCGATTTGTGGCTGATTGAATCGCAGGGACTCGGCAAAGATTATCTTACGAGGCTGCTCGAGGGTATTGCCAGGGCCAAACAGACAGACTGCGAACGTCTGGTGCGAGAGGTAGAACCTGACAAGCTGGTAATAGTTGTTGTCGGGCAGGCGGAGAAACTCAAAGGGGAGCTGGAAAAAATTGCGCCGGTTACCGTAGTGGCGGCAAAAGCTTTGTAGATTCCATCGGCGGGGCAAGCCCCGCCCTACTGGATTCCCGCTCCCTTAGGGATAAATTTCGCGGAAATGACAAAAGGGTTAGTCGAGGACAACTTCATCCCGATAGGCGGGGACGGAGACGGGCCAGCCGGTCTGAGCTTTGACGTAATCACTAAAATTAGTTGCGCTTTCGGTTTCGCCGTGTACGATGAAAATTTTTCGCGGGGGCGTCTTCAAAGCTTTTAGCCATTTGAGGAGTTCGTCCCTGTCGGCGTGCGCCGAGAAGCCGTGTATGCGGATGATTTTGGCTTTTACGACATACTGCTGTCCGAGTATTCGGACTTGTTTTGCGCCATCGACGATTTGTCTGCCGAGGGTGCCGACGGCCTGGTATCCGACGAACATTATGGAGTTTTGCGGTTCGGAGATATTGTTTACGAGGTGGTGTTTTATTCTTCCTCCGGTGCACATTCCGGAGCCTGCGATTACCATAATAGTGCCTTTTATATCGTTAATGGCCTTTGACTGTGCGGCGTTACCTGCCATTTCCAACTGCGGCATATCAAAGGGTGAACCAAACTTTTTAATGAACTGGGCCATCTGGTCATCGAACAGCTCGGAATGTCGCTTAAAAACTTCGGTAATCCTCGAAGCCATCGGGCTATCAAGGAAAATTTTCATAGGGGCAATCGCTTTTTCGAGGAGCAGCTCTTTTATGTAAAACAGGACCTCCTGGGAACGTTCGAGCGCGAAGCTGGGGACTATAATTTTTCCGCCAGCTTTTTTTGCGGCGTTTATGACTTCGCCTATTTTCTTTTTTACATCTTTTGTTTCCTCGTGTACCCTGTCACCATAGGTTGATTCGACGAGGATATAATCGGCGGCGTCAAAAATAGTCGGGTCGCATACTATCGGCCTGTCGGGCCTGCCGATGTCGCCGGAGAAGAGGATAATTCTTTCCTGGCCGTTTTGTCTGACCTTTGCCCTTATGATTGAAGAGCCGAGTACGTGTCCGGCATCGTAGAAAGTGGCTTCGACGCCTTCGCCGAGTGACACGGCTTCTCTGTAATCTACCGGCGAAAAGAGTGGGAAACAGGCCTGTGCATCCTCGATAGTATAAAGCGGTTCCTCGGGGTATGGGCCTTTTTGTCCCTGCCGGGCGTGTCTTTTTCGTTTATACTCAGCGTCCTCTTCCTGTATCTTGGCTGAATCCAAAAGAATAATCTGCACAATCTCGGCTGTGGCGGGTGTACAATATATCCTGCCCTTGAAACCTTCTTTGACGAGTTTTGGCAGCAGTCCGCAATGGTCGAGATGGGCGTGTGTCAGGAGGACGGCATCGATGCTTTTGGGCGGTATTGGGAAGGGCGCCCAGTTTCTTTCTTTGAAGTGGCGTTCCTGATAAAGGCCGCAGTCTATAAGAAGTTTTGTGCCGTTAGCTTCGAGGGCGTGGCAGGAACCTGTAACGTTTTGAGCGGCGCCGAGAAACTGTAATTTTATCTGCATAATTTACCTCGCTGTTGTAAACGCTCATTGTATGATATAAAGGAGACAGAATCAAGCGGCAAAACCACAGCCAGTCGAAAACACCTGCTTTTTTTCTTGACATTTCAACCCTGCATAGCTTATTATCACGATACACTTTTTTTGTCGGTTGTTCTTCCGGCAAAACAGCATAGAAAAAGGAGGAGTTATGAAGAGCAGGGAGACATCTCTTTTTTCCACGGTGGTGATTCTTTTTACCCTTAGCAGTTCTGTTTTTGGGTACCACCAAATTATCGACCTTGGAACCTTAGGCGGTGACTGGGGCGAAGCATACTCCATCAATGACAGGGGCCAGATTGCAGGCAAGGCGGTAGACAGTTCCGACCTCCTCCATCCCTGTCTTTTTGACCCGACAGGGGGCGGTGATAATTTAGACCTCGGTACACTCGGCGGTAGCGGCAACGACCTCGCTTTTTCCATCAACAACAACGGTCAGATTGTCGGCCTCTCTGTGAATAGTTCCGGCAGTTATCGTGCCTGTCTTTTTGACCCGACAGGGGGTGGTGATAATTTAGACCTCGGAACTTTCGGCGGTGATTACAGTCAAGCCCTTTCCATCAACGACAGCGGCCAGATTGTAGGCAGTGCTCGTAACAGTTCCAGCGTTCGAGCCTGTCTTTTTGACCCGACAGGAAACTGGGCCAATAATAAAGACCTCGGAACTTTAGGCGGCAGTTGGAGTTCCGCTTCTTCCATCAACGACAGCAGCCAGATTGCAGGCAGTGCTAGTATCAGTTCCGGAAATACACGAGCCTGTCTTTTTGACTCGACTGGCGATGCTAATAATAATGTCAACCTCGGAACACTCAATGATTATGAGTACAGTCAGGCTCGTTCCATCAATGAGAAAGGCCAAATTGTAGGGTTGGCTAATGATAGTTCCGGGAACGGACATGCCTGTCTTTTTGACCCCAACGGCAGCGGGAACAATAAAGACCTCGGGACCTTAGGCGGCGATTACAGTGACGCATGGTCAATCAACGACAGCAACCAGATTGTGGGACGGGCTAACGACAGTTCCGGCGATACCCGTGCCTGTATTTTTGACCCAACGGGAGGCGGCAATAATATTGACCTGAACACCCTCATAGACCCTTGCTCAGGGTGGGCATTAGTAACCACATGGAGCATAAACAATAGCGGCTGGATTGTAGGTAATGGAACTAACCCCGATGGATACTGGCATTCATACCTGCTCGTGCCTGAAGAGGACATGGTGCTGGTCAATATGGAGGTGTTTGCTTATTTCGCAGCGCAATGGCTCCGCACGGATTGTGCCGCTCCCGACTACTGCGAATGTGCCGATTTTGATTTCGACGGTGATGTGGATATCAAGAACCTTGACTGGCTTGTCACCCGCTGGCTTTGGAATATCCCCTCGGCTTGTAATTAATGCTGAGATATGATGTACACTGCTAACAACGGGTTACGATTTCGGTTTTGCATTGGGGAAGGGCGGTGAGGAATTTTCTGCCGTAAGTTTTGTTGATTATCCTGCTATCGAGGACGGCGACGATGCCGGTGTCTGTTTTGCTTCGAATCAATCTTCCGAATCCCTGCTTGAATTTTAGAATCGCCGAGGGCAACTGATAATCATTAAAGGGGTTGCCGCCCTGCTGTTTTATCTGTTCGAGTCGGCCCGCGATTAACGGCTGGTCGGGTACGGCAAAAGGCAGGCGAACGATAATGACGTTGCTAAGCGATTCACCGGGGACATCGACACCCTGCCAGAAGCTGTCGGTGCCAAAAAGAACCGCACTATCCTCAGCTTTGAAGAACTTCAAGAGAGTGGTCCTGTCAAATTCCTCACCCTGCTGGAGTAAGCGGATACCATTTTCGGCGAATGAGTCGGCGCATTTCTGAGCGATTGCTTCGAGCATTTGGTAGCTGGTAAAAAGTACGAAGGCCCTGCCGTGCGTTTTCTGAACGTATTTAATGACGGCGCCGGCGGCGGCATCAATAAAAGCAGGAGCATTCGGAGCAGGAAGGTCCTTTTCGATATAGATAGTGACCTGGTTAGCATAATCGAACGGCGAGCCAACTTTGAGTGTTCTGAAATCATCCAAACCAATTCGGCTGGTGAAAAAATCAAAGCCTGTCTCGTCGTCTTTGGCTGAGCCGGTGCTTAAAGTTGCGCTGGTCAGGATTACCGATTCGTATTTATCAAACAGACAGCTTTTCACATTCGGCCCGACGTTCAGCGGTGCGCTTCTCAAACGTGTAGCGCGAGCGGCGGGTTCGACCCAATAGATAAAATCACCTTGCTTCTGCGTCAGGAAGGAATCCAAATCCTCAATCAGGGCCGAGCAGCGGTCGATGAGACGGGTAATCTCGAATTTTTCATCGACGTCTCCGCGTGTTTTCGCCAGTTCAGCCAATTCGGCGTGCAGGTTTTTCAAATGCCCGGTAAGATTATCATCGACGAAATTTCTGTAACATCTGCCGGCGGCTTCGTCCTTTGTCTGCTCGTACCATTTGTTGACCTGGCTGAAGAATTTCCGTGATTCCTTGGTTACAAGAGCGACTATATCAATGGCCCTGTGAGAGTTTATGTAAGTCAAAAGTCCTTTATGTGTCCGAGGATTGTAAAGTGCGTCGAGGATGGACTTGACTGTGTAGTTACTGACATTTATTCCGAAATGGTCCTCGGCGACATGCTCGATATTGTGGGCCTCATCAATAACGACGTATTTATAGTCGGGCAAAACCGACGCACCCTGCGATTTGAGCACAAGGTCGCTAAACATCAGGGCGTGATTTGCGACAATAATATCAGCGGTATCCTGCCTGCGTCTGGCACGCCAGTAAAAACAATTATTGAAGAAGGGACATTTTCTGCCTCGGCAGTTGCCGTGCTCGCTTTTGACTGCGTCCCAAATATGATTTTTCGGCAGAATGGGGATATCACTCAGCGAGCCGTCTTCCGTCTGGTTGGCCCATTGTCTTATTACCGCAAGGGTCGAACCTGTGTCATCGAACATAGTCGCTTGTCTGCGGAGCGCGAATTCGAGGCGGCGCCTGCAGAGGTAATTGCCCCGGCCTTTGGCGAGAACGGCGGTAAATGTCTGCGGCATGGCCTTAGCTAAAAAAGGGATGTCCTTATTTATTAACTGCTCCTGAAGAGTGATGGTAAAGGTGCTGATGAGAACCTTTGTTTTTTCCCTGTGAACCAATTCTATCGCGGGTACAAGATACGCGAAGCTTTTTCCGACGCCTGTACCGGCCTCTGCGACCAAACGCTTATGGTCAACAAAGGCATCTTTGATTGCACAGGCCATTTGTATCTGCTGCCGGCGAAACTCATATCCGCTAAACGAGCCGGCGATTAATCCGTTAGCAGAAAGGGCCTCTTCGGTATCCAAAGATGTATTGGCTCTTATCATCGGCGGTGTTTACAAACAACAAAGAGTGGCAATATACAAAAGGACAGTTTCGCTCCTTCGACCCTGCACGCGGCAGGTTTTTGTTTTTTTATTTCGACAGCCCTTCCACTTCGACGAGGCTTTGCGGGTCAGGCAGATTCATTTGGGCTTTATCAGCCGGGCCAGGCACCTTATCTTCGATGACCTTTTTAAGAACGAGCACGGCCGAATCCTGGGGCATCATTTTATATGCCTGCTCGATGGATTCTTTGGCCTTATCGAATCTATTCATCTGGTAATACACATAGGCGAGCAAAAACTGCAATTCGGGTGCGCCGCTTCTGCCCAGCCATTCTTCAACATCAACTACGCGGGTTTCGAGCTTGTCCCTATCGCCGACCATAGCTACAAGGTCGATTTTGAAGAGGGCATATTCAGGGAAAATCTGCAACGCCCTGGAAAGAAAGAGCGCGCTGCTCATATATTCGCCTGAAGCGAAAAGTGCGTGACTTCTTCCGGCGTACGCAAGCGGGTCGTTCGGCTTGTAAATTGACGCCAGTGTATAGGCATCAGCAGCACGATAGTATTTGCCCTGCTTGAGGTACAATTCTCCGGCACGCATATTCTGATTAAATTTGTCGTTCGAATAAGAGGCGAAAGTTTCATAAGGACCCAAAATGCTCTCGGCTTCAGCATCAGATAAATCCATTTCAACGAGTTTCTCGATTCGAGAGCGCCTCTGAGCCTGCTCTTCAGATGATTTTTCGCCTTCTTCGCCTGCGACAGAGACGGTAGTTTTTTCAAGCTGCTGCGAAGACAGCGCCAGTTGGATTTCCTTTTCCAAAGTATCAAGCTTCTGCTTCATCTGGTCATAAACATCGAGCTGTTTATCCAAGCTCCGGGGCGAAGCCGCACTAAACAGAGATTCGTCAGTTTCTTCGCCGAGTTGCTCTTCCTGCGTCAATGGTTTGGCCGTTTGGGAACCCGCAGGAAAGTTGCCGTCCACTGGTTTCAATAAATGCTGGTCGAGGAAGCCGGTCGGACTCTTTTTAAGCCCGGCGGTTTCATCGCCCTGCCGTTTCAGGTCTGGCTCAGGTTGCTGGTACTGCTGTTCGGTCAGCCTTCCGGGCGATTCTTTGGCTATCTCAGAGGAAATTAACTTCTGCATTTCAGCCGGCGTCATCGACATCGGCCTTAAGCGTCCCAGCGACACAGCGTCAGCAGAGTTGAGCGCTTCGTCGCGGCGCTGCGGCAGGTTCCCGCTGAGATAAGACTGAATAGAATAAGGATTAATATTCGTGGACAGCGCAGAGGTGCGCGGAACAGCAGTTACTGTTTGAGTCGGTGAATAATACGGCCTATACCCGGGTTGGTAGTTAGAGTAACGGTTATAACGGCCGAGGTCTTCGGCTCCGACGGAATCTCTCAAAAATGAATCGAGTGACGATGAAGGAAGCGGGGTCGAGAAATATAAAGGCGAGTTGTATGGGACTGTGCCTCGGAAGTAGTTTCCGCCTCTGGTATTTCCGGTAATTAACTGGTTACCTGTATTAACCTGGGCAGGGCTTTGCACCAGACCTTCGCGCCGGAGGCTCGGCGGAACTGTGGCCGGGTTGATATAATCGGGAGCAAATGCAGTTTCCGAAAAAACAGCGGAAAACAGCAAGCCGGCAACAATATATGTTCCTGTCCTTTTCATATTATTAAATACTATCTGCCGAAAAAGCATGTTCATAATCGTCCAGCCATTTTTTGAGTTATTATGTCTTTTTATACTTCGGCTTTTCCGCCCAGCTGAGCTTTGTCGCCAAAGTATCCCACTGCGTTCTGAGCGGATTATTGACCACGAGAAAATCGTCTTTGTTCCTTTCGATTTTCACTACGTCGCCCATCGACATTTTAGAGTAAATCTGTCCATCGACGGAAACGGTAGTGCCTTCATTGACATTGATTCCGAAAACCTCCACCTTGCTGTCGGCACTTATAACAACGGGCCTGAAGCTGAGCGAATGGGGACAAATCGGCGTAACAACCATCGCCTGCATATTAGCCGAGAGAATCGGTCCTCCCGAGGAGAGGTTATAAGCGGTCGAGCCTGTTGGAGTAGAAATTATAAGGCCATCGCTTGCCAATCCGTCTATGGCGGAGCGGCCATCGACCAACATCTTCAACTCAATCATTCTGAAAGGCGGCCCGGCAGTAATGAAAACGTCATTGATGGCGGAGGATGAAAATTTTTCTCTGCCATCGCTGAAAATCGCGCATTTGAGCATGATTCGTTTCTCTATGCGCAGTTTCGCCGAGGTCAAAGAAGGGAAAAAATCCTTAAGCTCCTGCAGGCTGAATTCGGCAAGGAAGCCGAGCTTGCCGAGGTTAACGCCAATGACCGGCACATTGACCTGACTAAGCTGTCTGGCAGCGGAGGTAATACTTCCGTCACCGCCGAAGACAACCGCGAAATCCGCGTCTTTCAAAATATCGACGGTGCACTGGTCTATGCCGCAACTGGCAATGATATCGGCTCTGGCCCCGATGAAAGCGATAAAATCATCAATCACATCGGCTACGTCTCCTTTTTTCGGGTCGCCGAAAATAACAAATTTTGGCAAATTGCCTTTGGTCATTTCAGAATTGCCCTATTCTGCTCTATTATCGAATGATTATCGGGTCAAGTTTAATATCTCTTTTGCCGTCTGCGCTATTTTATCGGCATTTATACCGGCCTGCATAAGTTGAGCATTGCGGGAATCGTGCTTTATAAACACCCTTGGCATACCGAGGGTGATAATCGGAACGGTAATTTTGCCGAGCGGGCCGGCAGGGTCGGCGGCAGCCTCGAGCACTGCGGAGCCAAAGCCGCAGGCAAGGCCGTGGTCTTCGAGAGTTATTATGCCTTTATGATTGCCGAGCAGAGAAATAATTTCCTTATCGAGCGGAGCGGCAAATCTCGCATTTATAACATCGACGCCGATACCTTCCTTACCCAGCAATTGGGCCGCTCGAATAGCTTCGGTGAGTACGGTTCCGTAAGCGATGAGCGCAATAACCGAATCTGGTCTTTTTTTGACGAAGACGGCTTTGCCTAATTCGAATGGCTGGGTACAAGCGGTCCTGTCAAGCTCGTCCGACGGCACAATGTCCCTCGGGTATCGCAGGCAGACGGGTTTATTTTCCGCCAGTGCAAATTCCAAAGCCAGTTTTAACTCGCCTTCATCAGCCGGCGCAACCAGTACCATATTCGGCATCATTCTCAAAAAGCCTATGTCCATCAGACCGTGATGAGTGGGGCCGTCCGAGCCGACAACGCCCGCCCGGTCGATACAAAAAACAACGGGCAGATTCTGCATCGCCACTTCCTGCGCTATCTGGTCGAAGCTCCTTTGCAGGAAGGTCGAATATATACAGACGACTGGTTTTAAGCCTGTCTTCGCAAGCCCGGCGGCAATATCCACAGCGGCGCTCTCGGCGATGCCGACGTCGTAAAATCTGTCGGGGAATTTTTTCTGGAAATCGGTCAGGCCCGTCCCATCGCACATCGCCGATGTTATAGCAATAATTTTGCCGTCCTTTTCCGCCAGGTGAGTCAGGTGCCGACCGAAAACATCTGTAAAGTTGCTTGCCGAGGCTGCGGAAGCCGCTATGGGAGCCTCTATGGCGTCTCCATTTATTTTGAAAGGCCCGGTCGAATGAAATTTCCGCGGATTATCATCAGCGGGACCGAACCCTCTGCCTTTTTTGGTATAAATATGCAAAATCGCCGGGTGATTCAAATGGGACAATGCTTTGAATAATCGTACGAGTGATTCGATGTCGTGTCCGTCAACGGGGCCAAAATGCGGAATGTTCAAGCTCTCGAACATCTGGCTGGCAGGGAAGACCATACGGATACTCTTTTTGATTCTCTCGACCGCTTCCTCAACGGTTTTGCCGATTAAGGGTACATGCTCGAGGATGCTTTTGGTGGTTTTTCGCAGGTCCTCGTAGGTCTGGCTGAGGCGCACCTTCGAGAAATATTTCGCTACCGCACCCTGCGTGGCGTCGATAGCCATGGAGTTGTCGTTCAGGACTATGAGTAATTGTCTTTTTACCAGTCCGAGATTATTCAGCGCCTCGAAGGACAGGCCGTTGACGATACTGGCGTCTCCGACGAGTGCGACGATTTTGTCTTTTTGCCCGCTTTGAGATTGTCCCATCGCCATTCCGATAGCCGTGGCTATGGATGTCCCTGCGTGTCCGACGGAAAACTGGTCATATACGCTCTCCTGCGGATTTGGAAATCCGCTTATGCCGTCGTTTTTACGAAGCCTTGGGAAAGCAACCCTTCGGCCGGTTACGATTTTGTGCGCATAACACTGATGGCCGACGTCCCAAAGGAGCTTGTCGGTTTTGAAGTCGAAGACATAATGCAGAGCAAGGGTCAGTTCCACGACGCCGAGGTTGCTGGCGAGATGTCCGCCGGTTTTGCTCACGGATGTAAGAATCAGCCAGCGTATCTCGTCCGCAAGAAGTTCGAGCTGCTCGATGGAGAGCTTTTTCAAATCTTCGGGGCCATTAATTTGTCCCAATAAGTCAGCCATTAAAATTTTTCCAATTATTTCGTTCTCTTGAGTAGTGCAATCGCGAGGTCTCGCAGCCTATCGGCTCTTTGGCCGAAGGGTTCCAGGGCCGTTATAGCTTCATCGGCTAATTTTTCGCCGAATATCTTCGATTCTTCCATTCCGATTACAGAGGGGTAAGTTACCTTGCCCGCTTTAGCGTCTTTGCCGGCTGTTTTGCCTAAGTGTTCGCTCGAAGCACAAACGTCGAGGATATCGTCGGCAACCTGAAAGCCAAGCCCAATCTTCAGGCCATATTCGCAAAGACGGTCGAATTCACTGTCCTTCGCTCCGCCGCAAATTGCGCCCATAGCCGCGGCGCAACGAAACATCTTTGCGGTCTTGTTGGTATGGATGTATTCCAAAATTTCCCTGCCGCCCTGACCGTTTTCAGCCTTGAGGTCCGCCATCTGGCCTGCAATCATCCCTGCAGGCCCGGCGGCCTGCGCTAATTCGCCAATCAATCTGACGGCGACCGCTGGGTTATCAATTTCTTTTGCCAAAATCTCGAAGGCGAGCGTCAAAAGGGCGTCACCTGTGAGGACGGCTGTCGCTTCATCGAAGGCCTTGTGGCAGGTGGGCTGTCCTCTGCGGAAGTCGTCGTCATCCATCGCGGGCAAATCATCATGAACAAGGGAATAGGTATGCACCATTTCAATAGCGGCGGCTGCGATTTCGGCATTGCGGTTTATTTTGCCTTCGATAAGTTCGCAGCACCAGAGAACCAGCGCCGAGCGAACCCGCTTGCCGCCGGCTTTGAGCGTGTAGGTAATCGCCTCTTTCAAATCGCCTGCGATATCAGTTTGCGCGGCAACAAGGCGGGACAGCGTATCGTTTACAAACTGCGCTTTGGCGTTTAGCTGATTGTTAAAATCGTCATTTACAGACATATATGGTCCGGTGAAGGCTATAATTTTGCGTTTTTGACCGAAAAACTGTATTATATCCGGCATTGGTGGATTTTTACAGAAAATTATGAATAGCAATAAATTGTTAATTCTCGGCGTTACCGCATCAGGAAAGGGTCGATTGGCCTTCGATTTGGCGGAAAGTCTCGGTGCTGAAATAATCAGTATCGACTCGATGAAGGTCTATCGCCGAATGGACGTCGGCACGGCCAAGCCGCCGAGGCAGGTACGCGAGCGTATCAAATATCATTTAATTGACGTCGTTGAGCCGAGCGAAGCCTTCAGCGTCGGCAGATTTCTCGACCTGGCCTACGAAGCGATGGAGCAGATAGAGAGTCGGGAAAAAAGAATACTCGCGGTCGGCGGAACCGCTCTTTATATAAAGGCTCTGTTGTATGGTTTGTTCGAGGGACCGGGGAGCGATAAGCAGATACGCGACGAGCTGCAGGCCGAGGCGGAAGCCGGAGGGCATGAAGAACTATACCAGCGACTAATTAAAATCGACCCCGCTGCCGCGGAGCGCATAAGCCCAAGGGACCTTAAACGTATAATCCGCGCGTTGGAGGTTTACAAGCTCACCGGCAAACCGATTTCGAGTTTTCAGCAGCAGTTCGACGCGGAAAAGCCTTTGCACGACTGGACGATAGTCGGGCTGCGAAGGGAAAAAAGCGTTGAAAGCAGCCGAATAAATCAGCGGGTGAAAAAAATCATCGCGGCCGGTCTGGTTGATGAGGTCAAGGCCCTGCTGGCCGAGGAAAAACCTTTAAGCAAGCAGGCCAGATGCGCAATCGGTTACGCCGAGATAATTGACCATCTAAACGGCAAGACAACTCTCGAAGAGGCGACTGAACTGGTAAAGAAAAACACCCGGCGTCTCGCCAAGGGCCAGCGGACGTGGTTTAAGACCTTCAAAGACGTTCACTGGCTCGACATCGGCTCTGACGAAACATCTGAAAAAATCCTCAGCCGAGCAAAAGCGGTAATAGAAGGCAAACGAAATAAATGAGATTTGGCTCAGACAGCTTGTAGTTGTTTCTGGGCGCGGAGGAATGCAGCGGTATCACCCAGAACGAGCTGCTTTATCAGGCCGGCCGAGACCGAAGTCAAACCCAGACTGAATATCTTTTCCTCAACCATCGAAGCAATCGTCCTTGCGGTCTGCCTGGAAACGTCATAGTTAGTTACGAGGCCATCGACTATTTTGGATTTGTCCCATCGGCAGCGGGGATGCGATTGCGGTGTCCCCCAGAGCATTTCCGCATCGGCCAAATGCCGGACATCAATCGAAACAACCTCGGTTCGGGAGCGTTTAAGCCTGCGATTAAAATGATGCTCGCTAAACACAACTGCAGCGTCTTCATACATTGTGGCGGTCAAAACTGCCTTTATTACCGAGAAAATCTCACCGCTGGTTACGGAGCGCGTGGTTTTGCCGTAGCGGTGCAAGCCATCATCCCGGTTTGGTTCGACTCTTTCGGCTGCGCTTAAGACAGGCTCGCCGGTCAAATGTTGGGCCGTGGCAACCTGGCGATAAAGAAAATAAGTTACTACTTCGGCAAGCTGTTCGGCGGCGTAAATGTCCGCCTGCCCATCGCAAGCAAGGGCATTACTGATAGCGCCGATGACCTTTGTGTGCAGATACTCCTCGATGCTGCCATCTGCCTTTATAACTTTAAGTTTTACTTTCGTCCCCACCTTTTGCCTCCATGCAAAATTCAACAACGGTTCAATATATTTTTATTTCAACCGTCAAAAAGTTTCGGCTGACCGCTATACTCGGCCTCCTGAATAGCCTGACTTACCTCTTCAATCAAATCGCCCGCGTCGTCGAAGTCCCGATAGACGCTCGCGAAGCGGATATACGCGACCTTATCAATTCCCCGCAGGTTTTTCATCACGCTCTCGCCGACAAAAGCAGAAGAAACCTCCTTGTCGAAATTTTTAAATATATCCTCTTCGACCTTGTCAGCTACCTGCTGAATCTGTTCAACGGAGACCGGTCTTTTATAACAGGCCTTCTGTAACCCAGAGATAATTTTATCTCTGTCGTAAGGGACACGGGAGCTGTCCTTTTTTACCACGCAGAGCTTAAAACTCTCGCCTATTTTTTCATAGGTTGTAAAGCGTTTCTTGCATACCAGGCACTGACGTCTGCGTCTGATTACCCTGCCGATATCGCTCGAACGCGAATCAACAACCCTATCGTGATCTTCCCTGCAAAACGGACATCTCACGAAAAGCCCACCTCAAAAAATTTATCAAAAGCCATTTGCAATTTCCCAGAACAACACCACATCTCGTTGATTCTCCTATTGTAAACCCAACATGTGGTATGTCAAAGAAAATCTTGCAAAACTTTGGAAGGTTTGCACCGCCTTACAGAGCCGCGACAGGCGAAGACCTCGACGTAGCCACTTAGGGCGAAGTCGGGTTATGGAGCGGTAATTGTTCGTTTTTGTCATTCCCGCGAACGCGGGAATCCATTCCCGTCATTGCGAGGTTAGCCCCGTCATCTTGCTTGTCGCGGCGCAGCCCTTGGCGAAGACGGATGACGGGGTTGTTTAGCCCTGCCGCTCGCGGCAGGGGCCCGTCATTGCGAGCGCAGCGCGGCAATCTCATTCCACTATCGACTAACAACCTGCGACTAACGACTAATTCGTGCCTCACCAATTTCTCTCAATCCGTAAGCCCACGACAATCTTCAATTTCCCCCCACCCGCGAAAACTCCACGGTTAGCCCTGGCATCTTGTATGCCAGGGTTTGTTTAGCAGTCGCCGGAACGGCGACTCATTACCAATTTCGCTTCAATGGGCCTTTTCACTAACTTTTAATCATATCGATGATATCAACGATATGATCCTCGATGCAATGTCTGTGGTTTGTCATTCCGAGCGCAGCCTGCGGTGAGCTTTGTCGAACCGTCGAGGAATCTATTATTAAAACTTGTCACCCCTGCAAAATTTATCCTCGAAGGAGCAGGAATCCAGATATGTAGGGTGGGGTTTACCACCCAAACCCTGCGCCCTACGTGTTGCCAGGGCTAAATCTTGCCGTTTTTTGAGGATTGACGTTCCTATCGGGCATATTGGATATTCTCACTCCTGCCTCGGAGTTTGCCCATTGTTTTCTGATGGCTTTTTATTATTCTGTATAAAAAACTTCAGATAATCTTCAGACCTTATTGGAATTATAACAGGATTATAATCTTGAAGATGTTTTTCGAGCTGACGTTTTCTAATCTCGTAGGCGTTTTGTACATTATTCTGCTTTTTCAAAGCCATATCGATAACTTCTTGTATTTTCTCGTCTGCTTTTCGCACTAATTGAATGTTGCCTTTATGTTCCGCGAAATACCTAAGTTGCCATGCACAAACAAGCATATCGGCTATGGAGAAGTCTTCCGGTTTTTCGGTTTTTTCAATGTAGTCTTTAGCAACACTGCAAATATCTTCTATGCTGTCGTCTGAAACTCCATTGAATCCTGCATTTGCAAACTGAAGCCCTATAGTTGCCATGGCATCGGAGACATCTTCTCCCTTATCAGAGCTAACTTCTTTTTTCTTGCTAAACAAAACCCAAAAAAATGATTGATACCACCCCACTTGATTAATAAGTTCTTCTATGTACTGAGGATTATCGGTTAATTTTTGTCTTGCAATATGCAGATAAACTTTTGCGATGTTCTTGATAGTATCTGTTATCATCCATGAAAGAAAACTGCTTTGTATATCGTATATATCACTTTCAGCTATACGTCGGAAGTGCATATATACTTCTTCGTTTAATTCCATGAATTCGTGATACGGATTGATCCAAGATTTGTCCTCGATAGGTTTTATTTGAGACGCTGCTATTGAAATGATTTGTCCCAGAGAGAAATCATTTGCCGAAGAATATGGTGGGAAAGCATTCATGTCTGCAGGTTTCTCGTTTAACATCATAAGAAGTATGTTCTTCTCTATCTCTTGAAGAAATTGAGACAGGAAAGATCTAAAATCATAATGCCTTCGTTCGATAAGATGTCTGGCGATATGGCACATATTAGAAATAGCTCGGTTTCCAATATGGTCTTTTTTTAGAAGAAAATATTTTTGCGAAATCCGTGAAAGATAATTCAAAACATGAAAGTGCAGATCTTCAAGTGCTAAACCATCTGGGGCTTTTTGGGAGATATCTCGAAGCTCATTTACAACATTCCAAGATATCTCGTCTAAATCGGAATTATAGCTCAGTTCAGAACATTTATATAAATAGCCTATGGGGAAACTCGCGAGAGGTGCAGTGTTTTTATGATAACCCCTCAATTCTGCCGTTTTGACGGCAATATATGAAAGGGCTTGAACAGCCTGTATTCCACTTTGCTCATCTTTGTTATGAATAGCAAGTCTACATATATTGAGCATCTTTTCGTAAATTGGATTGACGGTCTTATCTAAATCGCTCCCAAAAGCAAAAAGGTCTATAGGATATAATTGGAAATTCGCCTTTCTTGAGTCGAGAAACGCACACGCAATTTTAGTCATACCATCAATCGCATATTTTACTGTTAGTTTTTCCGAACGGCTAATTGCTCTAAGTGCAATGTCCTCTAATTCATTAATCCAAGTATTCAAGAGAAAATCGTACTGCTTCTGAAAAAATTTGTAGTGCTGTAATTCAATTGTGCGTAAAGCTTCTATAGTCCATTTTGTCTTCGGTGTTTTCTTTAACGCTTCGAAAGAACTAACAGCGATTATTCTCTGCGTCCCAGCGATTAACGAACATGCTCTTTTAGATAGAGAATTTATTGCATTATCTGGCTCTAATAAAAAGCTTATCCGTCGAAAGTGCCCTCTGATTAAATCCAAAGAAATAGCTAATATTTCTATTTGGACATATACCTTCCAGTTGTTTTGAGTACTTATCCATGGCAATAAGAGGGAAACAAATATGAATGTTCCCATGCCAATAAAGATACTCTGAATGTAAATATCCTCGATATAATTCCGTCTAACGGTAGGACTGAAAATTTCGATAGCTCTTTGTATCGGGATAATTGCTAATGAAACTGTTAGAACTATCATCGTCGCAAGCACGCTACTACAAGCAATGAAAAAACTTTCTATTTCAGGATATCTATTCATTTTGTCTGAAATTGAAGGAAAGAAGGCGTGAGAAATACAGATGGAAACAAAAATGAAAATAGAAAAAAAATACGGTACAAATCCTTTTATTTTACCCATTATCCGATACATATTGATATACATGTTTCTTTCCCAAGACGACAAGCTCGAATTAACTTTTGACTTTATTTGTCCTCCCAATTTTACCCCCAAAATCGCCAAAACACCAAGTATTCTTTTATTATTAAAAATCCGTGTTAATCTGTGCAATCCGCGGTTAAAAAATAAATCTCAGCGCTCTCGGCGTGCTCTGCGGTAAAAAAATTGTGTCCATTCGTGTTTATTCGTGGCTAAACTTCTTTGTGTCTTAGAGTCTTCGTGGCTAAAAAAATCCGTGGAAATCCGTGTTCATCCGTGGTTAATTTTTCTTCGCGTCTTTCTGCCTTAGTGGCAAAAAAATCAATTAAATGCACATCTACCCGCACACCAAAACCGGCTAATTTAAAAAAATAATCTGTTGTAAAAAACAGGTTTCTGCGAAGCAGTTCAATAGTTTTCCACTTTGCACTTTGACTTTTAAATTTCTTTTCACACCATTCGCGCATCTCCGCCCTTAATAAAGGAGGCTTTTTTTACATCTAAAAATTATGAAAAAGAAAACACGATTTTTACTTTTAACTATTTACTCTGTGTTCTCTGTGAACTCTGTGGCTAACTTTTCTCATTTTGCGAGATACGCTTCACACTTCACGAGATACATTCAATCGAAATTGAATTATTATGCAAAACAAACCCAATTTCTGAAAGACCAAAAACTAACTTAACCCCCTGTTTGACAATGACTAATAACGATAAACAACGAACAATGAACTGTCAAAAACAAACCCAAACAAAGCCAATTCAAACCCAATTTATGGTGAGCCTGTCGAACCATCAAAGCCAACCTGTGGTGAGCGAAGTCGAACCACCTGTGGTGAGCAAAATCGAACCATTTATAGGGAGTTTTTCGATATGATTTTTATAAAAAAAAAGGTCTCCGCGCCGATAGCGCAGAGACCCTACTCGGAAAGAAACTTATATGGCCCCCCACAAATTGTCCTCCCTCGCAAAACACAAAAGGAGTCATTCCGTTTCCTTTCACTCTCTGCCGAGTCCCTCCGGCAGTCTTGCTTTAGTCGGGCTACTGATATTTTACATATCATTGGGCAGTTATCGCTTAAAAGAAACGAACTTAAGCTCACAAGCGCCCCTTTATTTACCCAACCCCCAGTAAAGTGTAATACAAAAATCGCAAGGGGACAAATCGATGGAACTGTTTTCTTGAAATTCTGCGATGGGCCGATAAAAACTATAAGCCCAGCATTGGCACTGGGCTTATAGTTTGCAAACCGATTCGATTATTTTGTGCCTCCGGGCTTTGCGTACCAGTCGGGGTCTTTTGCGAGATTTTCGTGTGCCTCTTTTATCATCATTTCAAAAGCAGGGTGCGTGCTTTGCCAGGCGCGCCCGGTAAATGGGCTTTGCCGCATCTTCGCTACTTCTTTTTCCGCATCGTTAAAATAGCTGCCGTAGATGTGCAGCGAATCGCTTATATCGACGTACCTGCCTACTTCGACCGGCTGGTTTATTTTTTCAGATATTTTTTCGGCGATGATACGCTGAAGGTCGGTCAGGGCATAGACGTTCATAAACCACGCCTTGTAGAGGTCCCTGCTTCGCCAGTGCGTATTCATATTAAGTGCAAGTTCACCCTCGCTGTTGGCAACCAGCCTGCACCATATCCGCTGCAGGCAGGGCGGGTCGTCGGTGTCGGGGTCAGCACTCGGCATCCATGTTATCGCCTGCGCCCTTCGGGTGTGAGTAACCTCGGAGAGTTTGTCGATAATATATTGAATCTGGTTAACTTCTTCGAATGGCTTGGGTGTATTCGGGTCGCGCAGATTTTCCACGGGGCAATAGGCAAAGAGCCTTTGATGATAAGTATATGTCCACTTGCCCGCGGCAGGGTCTATCCAGTGGTCGTGAATGCCGCTGACGACTTCCTGCCGATAAGCTTCGAGTTCAGCGGGTCCGCCGGGGAAATTCTTGTGGATTCTCGGTTCGGCGAACGGAGAGGTAACGGTAATTACAGCCGTTGCGTCTTTGCTCAGCGGGTCTTCGGGTTTGTCATATTGAGTTTTGACTTCAAGGCCGTTGTCCCATACCCCAAGGACAGCTTTCTCCCATGCCTGCGGGAGACAATCGGCAGTAACTGATATTACCGGTATAAAACCTTCGGTTAAAACTGGAGCCATTAGAAAGATTCCTCCTCTTCGACGGTACCGTTAAAAGGTTCGGTACCCGGTCTTTGTATGGTAAATTCGCTGATATCCAATTCTTCTCTGGTTATTTTATATCTTCCACGAAATCGTTCGGGCATCTCAATGAGCATCTGTTTGGCCCTATAAGCATACCAGCTGTCGGGCCATTTGATAATCATCTGGCGGCAGCAATCGACCATAAGCTTGAAGCCTGTCATCGGCAATCGTCCTATGCTTCTGCCCGGCACAGCGACATTCAAAAGCCTCTCGGCTTCTGCCTTGTCTATCTCGTTAAGCGGTTTGAAGTATAATACGGCCGGTTTCTCAGTCGGCTTAGCAGAGGGCGGCTGGACAACAACACGCTCCGTGGGTGTTTGCTTAGTTTCTACAGGCTGTTTTTGCTCCTGAACCTGCTCGCTTGCAGACTCCCCTGTCGGCTCTTCCGCTATTTCTTCGAGCGACCGAGGCTCGACTAACAACCTTGCTTTATCTTCTTCAACCTGGTCGTAGAAGGTCTTTTCTTCGACCTTCGGTTGAGGCTTTTCAGAAGACTTAAGCTTACCTATCAGGACAACCGCAACCGCAATAACAACTACAAGGGCCGCAATTTTCAGCCAGAATGTATTCATTTTGACCTGCCCCTTTCTAATTGATAATTGATAATCGATAACCTATAATCAATTGTAACGCTTGATTTGTTTTTATCAATAATCAATCACAATCAATAAATAAATTTTATGTTCACTGGTTTGATAGAGTCAGTTTGCAGGTTAATGTCGGCTTCCGCCTCCGATGGCGGAATGCGTCTGGCCGTGGATTTAGGCAAATTAGCCGAGCAATGCAAAGTCGGCGACAGCATAGCAATAAACGGCGTCTGCTTAACCATTGCACAACTGCAAGGCAGTTTGGCACAGTTCGATGTCAGCGGCGAAACACTGACAAAATCAACTCTCGGGCTGGTGAAACCATCTTCGCAGGTCAATGTGGAATTGGCTATGAAGGCTTCTGACCGGTTCGGCGGACATTTCGTACTCGGTCACGTCGATGGCACCGCAGCGATTAAGGCAATCAAGAGGCAGGGACAATTCACCGATATTAAATTCGCCGCCGGGGCAGAGCTGCTCGCTCAAATGGTGGGTAAAGGCTCGGTAGCCGTTGACGGAATAAGTTTGACGACAGCAAATGTGGGCAAAGAAGGCTTTAGCGTCTCGATAATACCCGAGACACTAAATAAAACGACGTTGGGACAGGCAAAAATCGGCGATATGGTAAATATCGAAACTGATATAATAATTAAGACGATAAAAAGTGCTATTGACAAAATTTTGCCGCGGGAAAAACTAACAGTTGAAAGGTTAAAAGAGCTGGGCTTTTAAAAAGTAATATCGGAAGATGAACAAAAATAACGGCAACAATTCGATTAACGGGCAAATGGTCATCGGCGTGACGATGGGCGAGCCTGCCGGTATTGGCCCGGAAGTGGTTGTCAAGGCCCTGGCAGAGCCCGCAATCCGCAAGGCCGCGAAGTTTATCGTCTTCGGTATGAATGAGCAGCTTTGCTACGCGGCAGATAAGGCCGAGATAGAGCCGTTCTGGGACAGGTTCCAGCATGAAAAAATCAGCCGGGAATATCCGCATAAAGTCGTGGTGGCCGATTACGACGAGTATCAGGTCCCGCCGGGGGTTAAAGAACCGAGCACGGTGGGAGGCGAAGCATCTATTCATTTTTGCCTGGACGCGATTGAGGCAGCCAGAGCCGGCATAATCGACGCGCTCGTAACGGCTCCAATAAGCAAGACAAGCTGGAAATTAGCCGGCGCCAAATGGCCGGGCCATACCGAAATGCTCGCGGCCAAGTGCAAATCGCCGCGAAAGGCGATGATGTTCGTCGCCGGCCCATTGAAGGTGGCGCTTGCGACAATTCATACGGGATTGTTCGATGTTCGGCATGAGTTCACTATCGGTTGCGTATTCGAGCCGATAGATTTGCTGAACACCGCGCTTAAACAATACTTCGGTATTGAGAACCCCAAAATCGGAGTCGCCGCGCTGAACCCGCACGCCGGAGAAGCCGGCCAATTCGGGGACGAAGAGCAGCGGATAATATCGCCTGCGATTCTGCTGGCGCAGGAGCAGGGGATAAACTGCATGGGGCCGTACCCGGCTGATACGCTGTTTTTACGAGCGGCACGCGGCGAATTCGACGCCGTCGTCGCGATGTATCACGACCAGGGCATGATACCCGTAAAACTTCTCGCTTTCGAGGAGGCGGTCAATATCACTATCGGCTTGCCGATAATCAGGACGTCACCGGCACACGGGACAGCTTTCGACATCGTCGGTAAAAACATGGCCGACGCATCGAGTATGACAGCGGCTATAAACACCGCTATTCAAATGGCCTCTATTAAAAAGATGCACCAGCCGGTGCAGATAAAGGCCGCTTCAAATGCACACTAAATCGCAAATCGAGATGCTGCTCGCCTCGGCGGGCGTCGAGCCGAACAAAAAGCTCGGACAGAATTTCCTCATAGATTTGAACCTGATGCGTCTTCTAATAGATGACGCCAATATCAGCAAAGACGATTTAGTTCTTGAAGTCGGCTGCGGCACAGGTTCTCTAACACAGGCCCTGGCCGAGCGGGCAGGGCAGGTCATCGCCGTTGAGATAGACCAGATGCTAGCCCAAATCGCCGAGGGAGAGCTGGCCGGTGCTGGCAATGTGAAGATTTTCAATACTGATATCCTCGAAAACAAAAACACTATCAGCCGAACTATAATAGATGCGATTGAGTCGGCCCGTAAAAAACTTTCAGGAAGATTTCTTCTGGTTTCCAACCTGCCTTACAGTATCGCTTCGCCTTTGATGATGAACTTAATTACAGGAGCGATTGTCGCGGACGCGATGTACGTTACTGTTCAAAAGGAGGTTGCCGAGCGAATGACGGCGGTTCCCGGCGACAGGCACTACGGCACGTTGAGCATACACATGGCCGCGACAGGCGAAGTGAAAACGGAACGGCTCTTGAAGCCCACGGTCTTTTGGCCCCAGCCGCAAATCAATTCGG
The DNA here is from genome assembly GCA_028714255.1 of Phycisphaerae bacterium. Lineage (GTDB taxonomy): Bacteria > Planctomycetota > Phycisphaerae > Sedimentisphaerales > Anaerobacaceae > CAIYOL01. The sequence goes on from JAQTMR010000003.1 coordinate 36,028, forward strand.
CGATGATAAGCTTTGTCAATAATGCCGAGAAGAGAAGCCGGATTAAGAGTATGGACCTTCTCGGCGATGTGGTAAACCTTTTTATGCAGCACCGCCGAAAAATGGTGCAGGCCTGCGTTAAATTCGCCGCCGATGAGCTTGCAGGAATTAACAATTGGCCTGAAATTTTTCAGAAGTGCAATATAGACCCGCACAACCGTCCCGAACAACTCAAGCCTGAAGATTTTATCGCCGTCTCGAACCTGTGCCGTGAAATCTTAGATAACGGCTGATTTGTGGCGGTGGCTGTGACACTCGATATTGACGGCGACTGGTAGTGAGCCGATATGGCAGGGGGCGGTTTCGATTAGACAAGCCAGGGCGGTAGTGTCTCCGCCGAGGCCCTGCGGCCCCAGGCCGAGCGAATTAATCCGGGCAAGTAATTCCGCCTCAAGTTCTGCGTAAAACCGGTCGCTATTTTTTTGCTGGAGGTTTCGCAATAACGCTTTTTTGCTCAACAGGCAGCTCAATTCGAAATTGCCGCCCAAGCCTATACCGACAATAAGAGGCGGGCAGGCATCTGCGCCGGCCTGCTTTACAACGTCAACAATCCATTCGATTATTTCTTCTTTGCCAACGGTCGGATTGAACGTTTCGAATCGGCTCTTGTTTTCGCAGCCTGTGCCTTTGGTAATAACGGTTATCTTTAACTTATCGCCCGGCACAATCTCGTGATGAATTACCGCGGGGGTGTTTGAGCCGGTATTTTTGCGATTATTCAGCGGGTCGGCGACGATGCTTTTTCTTAGGAACCCGTTTTTATAACCGGCTGCGACGCCTGCGTTAATCGCATCGAACAATGTTTTTCCGTTACCAGCCTTGACAAACACTTCGCAGCCCTGCTCGATAAAAACCACCGCCAGGCCCGTATCCTGACAAAGCGGTATCTTTTCGCCCTTTGCGATGCCGGCATTTTCGATGAGTTGTTTCAATATTTTCGCCGCGGCAGGATTGGATTCTTTCTGCAACGCGTCTTCAATAGCAGTTAGAACATCCGCCGGCAGTTCGTGTGCGCTTGCTATGCAAAGGGACTCGACGGTGCTGACTATTTTTTCGAATTCGATTTGCCGCATAATGTTCAACCGCCTGTTACGGCAGCCTCGAAGGTTTTATACGTTGTATTTCCAACGGCATCGGAAACCCTGACGGCGATTATATGCTCGCCGGGGCCGAGATTTTCGATGCCGATAGTGAACTCCTCGTCAGCAGTATCATAGACTAAATCGTCCGGCACTGCGCTTATCCATTCGGCGTTGCTGTCAACAGTGTAATCCACTTCTCCGACTGCGCTTAGCTGGTCCGATACCCGCATCTTCAGCACCACAGCTTTTTGGTCGGCCTCGATAGAATAATCTTTAATATCCGGGGCGGTGTTGTCAACGACAATCGGCTCGGTTATCCTGCTGCCGGTCAATTTGGTCGCGGTGGTGTTGCTTCTTTCGTCGCTCGCGGTAACCCTGATTTCATATCTGCCGTCCTCGACCGTCTTGGCGTCCCATTCGAAGCTGTCTGGTTCCAGCATCTTTTCCAGTTCAATCCAGTTTTCTCTCCCGACTTTCCTGAAATCTATTTTGTAAATCAGCTCATCGTCATTATCATCTTTCGACTTATAGCTGATTTTGAACACGCCCGTTTTGTCCTGCAATTCGATTCTGTCGGCGCTGACCGATTCGACCTTCGGAGCAAGGTTGGGTACGGTATCGGCAACGGCGATTTCCCTTACAAGCGGACTTTTGCCGGGGTCTTCGGTCTGCAAAATAAGCTTATACTGGCAGAACCTGCCGAGGGGACATTGCAGCTGCATCGGCTCGGTAATTTCGACCGGCTCGGTCCAGGCTGAAAAAGTCGGGTCGTTAATATCACTGACGTTTCCGCTGCGGCAGGCGGCCTTGACTTTGCAGCTCTGCGGAATATCGGCTTCGATTTGCAGCTTTCCCCAGTTGGCGGGCTGGCCGGCGTCTATAAGGTCGGAAGTATAGGTCCCTTCGGAAGCGAACGTCTTGGCCAGTTTTATCAGCTTCGCGGGATTTGCCGTTCCGAGATAAATTTCGTCGTCGGCAACAGCTATCGCCGATACTTGCGACGCTTGTTCATCCTGATATATGATTGCCTTGTGCTCGGCGGCGGGGTCAACGATATAAGCCAGACCATCGTTGCCTGTACCCACAAGCAGTTTTTGCTGCTGCGGGGACATACAGAAAAGAACCGCAGCCTCCGTGAATATATCCGTTACGTAGCCGTCTTTGGTTATCCTGTATATGTGACTGGCCTCGGCAGGCCGTTTAGGCATTTTCTGGAAGGGCATTTGTTTCGGCTGCAGTTCGTCGTTGATGTCCTTTCTGGTGTTGGCAATTTCCAGTCTCAATCCCTCTTCGGTTTCAGGGATACTTTTCTGCTGCTGCTCGAAGTCGGGCCGACCGGCCAAAGGAATCTGCCCTGTTAATTCAGCCGGCGTCTGAACCGCTCCGGCCGATGTCGCCGCCGCGTACAAATTGCCGTCCCCAGCAAATAGTAGCGAGGTAATCTCCATCTGGTCGCTGTCATACAAAACTGTCACCGTCTTATCGCGGGGATTTATCTTATAAACAAGTCCCCTCGTGTCACTGCCCGCGTAGAGGAAGCCATCCTGTCCGACGGCAAGCGAGAGTATGTTTTTGTCGCGGCTGGCATAAAGAAGCTGCGGGTCTTTTCCAAAAGAATCGAGTTTGTAGATTTTTCCCTGCGGCCCGGTGCCCAAATAAATGTGGCCGGTGCCGTCAACAGCTATCGCAAATATATATTTGGCGTCGTCAGGCTCGAAAATCACTTCAGGCTCATTGATTTTGTCCGATTCGAAGCGATACAGAACGCATTTGTCGCCGCTTACGGCCGCCAAAAGCCTGCCTGCCACGTCGGTTGCCATCGCGAAAATATGTTTGTTCGCCAAATACTGCCAAGTCTCGACAATCTCGCCGGAACCTTCGATTAAATCTTCCTGCTCGTCTTCGTCAGTTTCTATATTTTCACTTTCTTCCGGTTCAGAGGGATATATTTTCGTTAATTTACCGAGGCTGTACCTGTAAATGCCGCCGTTGGGGCTTGTGCCGAGGTAGATTGTTCCGCCGTTTACAACGATACTGTTTATCGACCATGGCCCCGAGCCGGCTTCTTCGAAGTTTTCGATTATCACTTCCGCTGCCCGGCCAAGCTGAAGATTTCCCTCGGAGCCTATTATAACATCTTTCACCCGGCCTTTTAACAAGTCCTCACTGCTGCTGTGACGCGTGACCTTACTGGTAACGGCCCAACAACAGGAGCCGGACAAATAAAATGCGAGTAAAAAACCAAAAACGCAAAACCACAGCGTAAGACTGAAAAGTCCCGAATTTTCAGTTACAGTTTTTCGTCTTTCGATTCTCATTTACCTCTCCTAATTATTCTTCCACTGTTATATTCATCACTTTTTCATCGATAATAACGGTGCCTGTCACCAGGCTTTCTTCGAGCCAGGTCAGGTGCGGCTGGCTTGTCAATGCTCTTTTCGCATCCTGCAGAAGCAATACTTTAGTAGCCGGCAAGTCAGGAAGTTCGGCCTTTTCCACCGAAACGCCGCCGGGCGGCAAAACCAAAAGGCAATATAATTTGTCCCTGCCGATGCCAAGAAGGTTATTCATTGCCTCGATAAGGGTTTCGATGTTCTGGGGGACAAATTTATACGGCGCAGCTGTCATAAGAAACTGCTGGTAGCCGTATCCGCCGCACACCATTAAATTATACTTACCCGGCGGCAACTCGGAAGGTACTTTCAGGCTGCAGCGGTATTTTTTCTTCTCGGCAAGGAAAGATTCCACAACGATAGTGACATCTACCTGCTGGCCGGCTTTGACCGTCGAATCGGACAAATCGACCGACCATATTCTCGAAGAGCTGTTTTTCGCAACTACGCGAACGTCAAAATCAATAGATTTTATGTTCACTTTCTCGTACGGATTATTTAGTAGTACCGCAACAGGGCCTGTGGTTTCTTCGAGCATCTCATCCAGGCCGGCCCCTGTTGAGATATTTTCGAAAGCAACAGGCTCGGCGCCTTCCAGGCCGATGGTTACCTTATATTCGAGCGTATGGTCGGGCGGCAAATCACCGAGCATAAGAGTTGCGCCCGCCACAGCCGAGCGAAGCACAAGAGGCGTAAGCATCTGATTGTCGGCCATACGGCAGTTGTACACCCGCTTTTCGGCTTCATTGTAACGGTCAATCGTTATCACCAGCGGTATCATTTTCGCCTTTGCGCCGATTCGGCCGTAAACCGCTGCAGTTTCATCCGCAGTCAGGGCACCGACAATTTCGATGGGGCCGGCTAATTTGAAAGAACGAACAACACTCGATACTATGGTATGTACCCGGCCGGTGGCCATCGGTAAATCAATTGCTCCGCTGCCGAGAAAATCGTGCCCGAAGCCATACACCTTATCACCGACAACCTCTGTCGTCGTGCCAACCGCGGCCATTGATATATCGCCGGTTACCAGCGGAACAACAAGACAAGCCCCTGGAGCCAACCGGACGTCATTCGGCCGGCAAACATCTTCTACCGCGTTAGATGTCCCTCCGCCTGCTATACCCGAAACGGCGACAAGGCCGAAAGGCTCAACCGAGGTGTTCAATTGTTCGCAAACTTTGTCCGGCAAACCGGTGGTAATTAACGGGCAGGGTAAAAAAGTCATACCGGCCTGAGCGTTTTTTGCCGAAAGCCGACCCGAAGCCGGGCCTTTAGTTGTAATCTGCCTGTTAATTTCAGCAAAATCAATCGGCTTGGAAAAATCAAATCCAAAAGCGGGCTGCCGGAAATTTCCCGCAGTCGCAGATTTTTGTACTGTATTTTGCTGATGCCCGACCATGAGCATATCTTTAATCGGCATCACACCATAGAGCGGGTCCTTGCTGAAATAGAATGCGAACGACAACGCCCCGGCGAGTCTGCCGTCTATATAAACGGGTGAACCGCTGCAGCCCCAGACCGGGCCGCTGTGGATAAAACGTTCATCCGTGCCCTGGACCAAAATTATATCTCTGCCCGGGGCCATATTGCGGACAATGCTTAAAACCTTCAGTCCGAATTTCTCTATCTCGGTGCCGTTATAAATAGTGAGGCAATACGCCTCCATCCCAGGGGCAATTTCATCGACGCTGATATATTTTGCCGGGTCCCAAACGTCATCAGCGGCGTTTTCGGCCCAGCAAAGAGGGCAAAACGAAAACAGCAGAAAAAATAAAACTGCTTTGGACTTTGTGAAAAATTCGAGCATCTACAGCCTTTCGGACGATTATTATTGGAGATTTTAGTCGTCAAACAGAGCCATTGCAAGACAAAACAATTTCTGTTATACTATCCGGCTGAGTTTAATTACGAACACTAATCTATTTTAGAACGGGAATGGAAAAAAGAAATGAAGTCTGAACATCGCCACCAATTAAAAACCAACGAATTAGCCGAGTGGATAGCAAACTTCCCCCAATGGACAAAAGAAAATCTCAGAATGATTATCTATATTTCGGTACTTACTGTTGTGGTCGCTGCGGTATATTTCTGGAAAGTATATGAAAAAGGAATAGTCTCCTCCCGCGAACAGCTTGAGATTACAAACTTTATCTCTCAAATATCGCAGAGCAAAACTCAAATCATTCAGTCCCAGGTTCAGGGTATAGATACTTCTTATGTTCTCATTCAGGCCGCCGACAGCCTCCGAAACATCGCGCAAAATACGAAAGAAAAGCAAATGGCCGCTCTGGCACTGATTAAACAAGCGGACGCGCTGCGGACGGAATTGCATTACCGCTTTGGGAACATAAGCAAGCCCGACCTGGAAGCCCAGATAAGCCGGGCAAAGGACAGCTACGCCGAAGCAATAGAGAAATCATCGGCCAACCCGTCGTTAACGGCTGCAGCTAAGCTGGGTCTTGGATTGTGTGAAGAGGAACTCGAAAATTTCGAGCAGGCAAAGCAAATATACGGCGAAATAACCGCAAACGCCGACTTCGAGAGCACCGTCGCCGCGGCCCAGGCAAAACAGCGCCTTCTCACAATGGCTGATTACCAGCAAAAGGTGGTCCTGCGCCCGTCGCCGAAACGGGCTGACAGCGAACCTCTCCAGCCGCAGATTAAACTCGAATCGCCTGAGAGTTTCCAGGAAGGCACGCTTGAAAACTCCGACCTCGACCTGTCCGGCCAATAATATGAGCGAGGCCAGATGCAAGATGCGAATACAGACAGCGGACGCTTAACAGTTCAGGTCGGAAACCCAATCAAGGAACGCCGGATTGATAAATACCTCCACGGCCGATTCAGCAACTTCAGCAGGGTTATGCTCCAGGAGGCAATAAAAGCCGGAGGCGTCAAGGTCAACGGCAAAGCAGTAAAGCCCAGCTTTAAGATAAGCCCCGGGGACAAAATCGAGCTGAAACTGCCAGAACCGCCGGGCAAAGATATTTTGCCCGAGGACATCCCGCTGAATATCATTTACGAGGACGATGATATAATCGTGCTCAACAAACAGCCAGATATGGTTGTTCATCCCGCCCGCAGCAACACGTACGGCACTTTGGTGAACGCCCTGGCTTTCTACTCGGACAAGCTGTCGAGCGGTCTTGGCGAGTTCCGCCCCGGCATCGTGCATCGGCTCGACAAGAACACCACCGGCGTTATGGTCGTTACCAAAAACGACATCGCACAGTGGAAAATCGCCAAACAATTCGAGCAGCGCAAGACCAAAAAAAGCTACCTCGCCATTGTTCACGGTACACCTGAACTGACAGCCGACCGCATAAACGCGCCGCTCGGCGTCCACCCGAAAATAAGAGTTAAATACGCAGTCAGGCCCGAAACCGGCAGGGAAGCAATCACTTTTTATGAAGTCATCGAGGCCTTTCGAGGTTTTTCTCTGCTGGAAATGACACCCAAAACCGGCAGAACGCATCAGATTCGCGTTCATTTATCCTCTATTAAGCACCCGATTGTAGCTGATGATATGTACGGCGGAAAACTCGTCTATCCCTGGCAACTGGCTGATGAAGCTCCGGCTTTGCAGGAACCGGTTATAAGCCGAGTCGCCCTGCACGCGTGGACGCTCGAATTCAATCACCCGACGACTAAAAAGCAGGTAAAATTCGAAGCGCCGCTGCCCCAGGATATGCAGAACTTGCTTGATATGCTGAGAAAATATCGAAAACTCTGACACTCCTCTGTCATTCCTGCGGCAGTTTCGCAAGGTCGGCATCGGAGCCTGCGACTATCAGGAGGTCGTCTTTATAAATAATCGTTTCGGGCATAGGGACATTCGTAATCCCGCTCTTTTCGCTCTTTTCCGGCTTACTGTTCTCGCCCCTTTTGATGGCAACTAAGTTGATACTGTATTTCTGCCGAAGCTGCAAATCCATCACCGTCTTGCCGTCGAAACTGGCCGGTGCTTTTATCCTCGCCAGGCTGTAGCCGGGCGCGAAATCCATTTTCTCTCCGATTTGCGGCGCGATAAGTTTATACGCCCATCTCTGTGCGGATTCGATTTCAGGATAAATAACGTCGGTGGCGCCTATTTTGGAAAAAACCTCTCCCGCGATGGGGTCTTCCGCTCTGGCGAATATTTCTTTCACCCCTATTTGGCGAAGGTTAACCACCGTCAAAATTGCCGACTCGAAACCCTGTCCCGTCCCCTGTCCTATGCCGACGATGGCAACGTCCATCTTATCAACGCCCTGTGCTTTCAGCGCTTCTTCGTCGGTGCTGTCAAGCCTGACCGCGTGACTTACCTGGTCGCGAACCGCATCTATTTCCTCCCTGTCTTTGTCGATGGCGATAACTTCCGCGCCGCTCATCGCCAGAGAGATAGCCAGTTTTTTGCCGAATCTTCCCAAACCTATCACAGCAAAGCGTTTCATAATACTAACTCCCATCTTGGTTAAATTACCAGCTGCCGAATCTACCCGACAATTACCGACTCCTGCGGATAGTTATATCGGGCCGGCTTCAGGTTGAATGTCAGCGCTGCCAATAGTGCCAACGGCCCCAGTCTGCCGATAAGCATAACTGCAATAATAATCAACTTGCCCGCCGCTGTCAACGAAGGCGTTATGCCGGCGGTAAGGCCGACTGTTCCGAGTGCCGAGGCCGCTTCGAAGAAAATATCCGACATCGTAAAGCCACAGTCTCTTTCGGTGATGCTCAGCGCCATCACCGTAACGAATAAAACCACAACGAAAACCAGGGTAACGGTAATCGCTCTTCCTATGACCGCCATACCCATCGACCGCTTAAACATCTCGACTTCGTGGCGTTTTCGCAAGGTCGCCAAAACAGCCATTATTACCACGGCTAAAGTCACCGTCTTTATTCCGCCTGCGGTCGAGCCGGGCGAGCCTCCGACGAACATAAGCAAAATCAGAACAAATTTACTCTGCGCCGACATCGCCGAAATATCGACGGTATTAAAACCGGTTGTCCGAGCTGAAATCGATTGAAAGAACGCCCCGGCAATCCCGATAGTTCCGTCGCCCGTATAATGCTCGAACAAAAGAATACCTAACGTACCCAGAACTATCAGGATGGCGCTTACGCTAAGAACAATCTTGGTCTGCAATTGCATTCTTCTCGGCGCTTCCATTGAAAAGCGGTATTGTTTACTGAACAGTTTTTTGAAGAACCGCTTTGTCCTGTCGAACGCGATATTAGCCAGGTTGTAAAGCACGCCGAAGCCAAGCCCGCCGAAAATCATCAGCGGACAAATTACCGCGTATATCTGCCAGCTTTTGCTGTAGCCGACGAAACTATCTCCTAATAAACTGAAACCCGCGTTGCAGAAAGCGCTAATCGAATGAAATATACTGTAGAACCACTGCTGGTTAACATCACCGACCCTGCCGGGTACATCATGCCACATCCCGAAAATGCTGACCGCACCGGCGGCCTCGATAAGCATTGTCCACGCAAAGATAAAAACTATCATATTGCTTATTCGCCCGAGCGTGCTTGCGCTTAGTAAATCCTGCATCGCCACTTTTTCCCGCAAACCGGCTTGGCCAAGCAATAGGGCGATAACGGCGCCGAAGACTACTATACCAAGACCACCGAGTTGAATCAGTCCGAGGATAATCACCTGCCCCATCTGGCTGAAGTCCTGCCCCGTGTCCCTGACGATAAGCCCCGTGACACAAGTTGCGCTGGTCGCCGTGAACAGGGCATCGATAGGACTAATCTTGACTGATTCTACCGACGACCTCGGCAATGCAAGCAGGCCTGCCCCTGCGATTATTAATACGAGAAAACTGACAAGCAAAGTCTTCGTAGGGTTCTTGCCCGATGCCGCTAATGTCACCGATGTAATGCAAATCTTGGTGACCACCTCGATAACCAGATAAATGCCAACCGCCAACTGCCTGACTTTCCCAGGCTCGAACATTCCGAACCATCGCCCGGAGCCGAAAATAATTACGCCCAGAGCAATCAAAAGCGGAAATTCGTACCAGTTAGCAAGCAAATACTCTTTTGTTGACTCAGCGTTGAAAAAACGAATTACTTTCCCGACAATGAAAACGCACAGCAGGGTAATCTGGACATTAAGCAAAATCCATGTCGGCACCACCGGCTCATAAAAACCGAACAGCATAACGAAAGATGCCACCACGATTGCCGAGGTTATTACCTTTATGCCGATTAAGACTTTTTCCAATCCGTTGTTTTTGTAATGTATCTGCATAAAAATAAGAATCCTTTGACTCTTGGTGACAAACTTACAGAAAGTTATACGGCTATGTCGTGTGTTTCTTTCTCTTTCTCGACGGGCCTTTCGACCAAAGCTATAGCGAACGCCAATGGACCAATACGCCCGACGAACATAAGCATACATGTTATTAGCTTACCCAGACTGGACAGGGTCGATGTTATGCCGGTACTTAGCCCTACTGTGCCTAATGCCGATGCAGTTTCAAAAAATAAATCCTTAAATGATTTTGTCGTTTCAGTCAGCGCCAGGGCAAAAACGCCCCATAACAACACAAAAAGATAAGATACCACATTAACCATCGCTACCCGCAGGCGATAGTTAGGAATACGCTTGCCCAGAAAACGCACCTCGCGGTCCTGACGAAGCGAGCTTTTTACAAGGGCCACCACTGCCGTAAAACTTGTTGACTTAATCCCGCCTCCGGTCCCGGAAGGTGACGCACCGATAATCATAAGAAAAATTAAAATTAATAAAGAAGAGGTCCTAAGCGAATTAATCGGTATCGTATCAAACCCAACTGTGGTCATAGCCGTCATAGACTGAAACACAGAAACAATAAGCCCCTTTTCCGGCGACATCGTTTTCACCGCCGGCTCGGTAATCAAAAGCAAAATCGTTCCTGTCACTATTAAAATAATAGACATCCGTATAATTATTTTACTGGTAAACGTTATTTGTTCGATTTTCCCGGTTAACCTGCGCCAAACATCGACAAGCACAATAAAACCCATCGCGCCTGTTATGCTCAAAAGGCCAATAACAACATTCAGCCAAAAATTCCCCGCAAACCTCTCGAAACTATCGGGGAAAAGACCGAAACCGGCAGTGCAAAAAGCTGAGATACTGTGAAATATGCTGCACCATATCGGCTGCTCGACTCCGCACGACTTAAAAATAAAATAAAGGGCCATAGCCCCAAGGAGTTCCACTATAAATGTAAAGGCCACCACACTGCGAATAAATTTGTCTATACGAAAACCGGCCGGCAAACTAAAGACTGCCCCGGAAACACCGACGCGGAAATCCGACAAGTCTCTTCCTCTGCTTAAAATGACAAACGAACCAAGAGTCATATACCCCACCCCTCCGAGTTGAACCAAGGCGATAATCACAATTTGTCCGAAGACGGAGTACTGGTTTGTGGCTACTGTTACCAGGCCTGTGGTAGAAACGGCGGATACAGATATAAATAAATTATCCAGATATTTAATATGCTCTTGTCTATGACTAATTGGCAGGCAAAGCAGTAGCCACCCAACTAACATATAGCCCAAATAACCCAGAACCATTAGCTTAACTGGGCTAAGAGATACCAAAAAACGTCGGACTCCATTTCCAATCATAAACAATCTCTCGAGAAACTGTTTCCTCTTTAACTATCTTGCCGTCTCGAACAACATTATTGTAGTAAATCATCCACAAATTGAAAAGAGATAGTTCTATCCTGTATTTAACAGTATCATCAAGCCTGTTATAATAAAAAGGAAATCTCTGTGGTTTTTTATGCCACATCCGCCAATCCGAGCGATGCGCCGAACTTGCTTAACAGCACCTGGCGGATATTTTTGTGTTCCGCCTTTGTCAGCGTAGGGTCTTCTGCCACCAGCTTGAACGCGTCTTTCCGTGCCATAATCAGCAATTCGTAATCGTCAATTATATTCGCTATTTTCAAATCCGGCAGACCGTGCTGCCTCGTGCTGAACAGCTCGCCCGGGCCTCGCAGACGCAGGTCGTGTTCCGCTATCTCGAAACCGTCGGCGCTTCTGGTCATTACTTCGAGCCTGCTGTCAGCCGCCTCGCTCGCGGTCTCCGCAAACAAAAAACAATAAGATTTCGATTCCCCTCGTCCGATGCGTCCCCTCAATTGATGCAGCTGCGCCAGCCCGAACCGGTCGGCCCCCTCGATAACCATTATCGTCGCGTTCGGCACATCCACGCCGACCTCTATCACCGTCGTCGCCACCAGCACATTGATTTTACCTTTCCTGAATTCCGCCATAATATGCTGTTTTTTCGCCGATGGCATTCGGCCGTGAAGAAGCTCAACTGTAAATTCCGGAAAAACTTTTTCAGAGAGATTTTTCCATTCGTCAGTCGCCGCGGCGACAATGCTATCTTCCTCGACACTCGCAATACGCGGATAAACAAAAAACGCCTGCTTCTTCGCCCTTAACCGCTCGCGGATAAACTCGTATGCCTTTTGGCGGTCCCGCGGCGCTACCCTGCGTGTAATTACCTCGCCCCTGCCGGGCGGGCAGTGCTTTATAATGGAAACATCCAAATCCCCGAAGGCCGTCATCGCCAGCGTCCGCGGAATCGGCGTAGCGGTCATAATAAGACAATGAGGCGTTGCCTGCTTTCGCAGCTGAAGCCTTTGATGAACGCCGAACTTATGCTGCTCATCGATAACTACAAACCCGAGTTTGGCAAAATCTATATCTTTCTGCAATAGTGCTACTGTCCCCACGACAATATCCATCTCGCCTGTGCTTATTTGCTCTAAAATCTCTTTTCTTTTTTTGCCCGTCAATCCGCCCGTTATCAAAACCCTATTTACGCTGCTGGTTTTCAAATATCTTTCGATGCTCAAAAAATGCTGACTGGCCAAAATCTCTGTCGGAGCCATAATCGCAACCTGCTGTTTATTGGCGACCGCCAGCAAAGCCGCATAAAGCGCAACGACCGTCTTGCCCGAACCGACGTCCCCTTGCAGCAAACGATTCATCGGCTGCTGCCTTGCCATATCGGAAACGATTTCAGTAATGCAGTTGTCCTGGTCCTCGGTAAGAAGAAATGGAAAGCGTTTTCTGATTCTGCTGTCGATTTTCTCGGTGCAATTCATCGCCAATGCAGTCGAGAAATGCTGCATTTTATATCTGCGAAGCGCTAACCCCGCCTGCATTAGGAACAACTCGTCATATTTTAATCTGCGTTTCGCTTTTGCCAGTTTTTCTTCGTCGGCCGGCAGATGTATCCAGCTAAACGCGTCAGCCCTGCCGATAAGGTTTGCGCTTTTCATAAAGGCAGGCTCATAAAATTCCGGTGCAAGCTCATCTGTACTATCGAGCAATGGGGCGATTATCCGTTTGATTTGCCTGCTGCTCAAGCCCGCCGAAGCCGGGTAAACTCCGCCGCTGAAACTTTCCGCCGACTTCGAGTGTTCCTCGTCGATAACTACAAATTTCGGATTGGTCATTTGCAGTTGATGCTTATATAAAGTGACCTTGCCCGAAGCCATTATCGTCATTCCCGGCTGTAACTGGTTTCGCAGATACCCGCCATGAAACCAGATAATCCTGCACACGCCGGTCTCGTCAGCAAGCACCGCTTCGAAAACCTGCGACCTGCGAAAGGCCTGATAATCCACCGATTCGACCTGACCAATAATGGCAGCGGCTCGCCCTTCCCGCATCTGATTTATCTTTATCGTCTCAGGCGTAAAGGCCCAGTCGCGCGGAAAATACTCCAGCAAATCGCCGACCGTCTCGACCCCCAACTGCGCAAACGTCTTCGCCTTCACCGGCCCGACTCCCTTTAAGAATTGCACCGGCATCGACAAATCGAACTTGTCTTTCCGCTTTTCACCTAACGATTGCATAACTTCCAGTTTGTCATTCCCACTTTTTTTGTCATTCCTGACAATTACTCTCTGTCATACCTGCAAAATTTATCCCTAAGGGAGCAGGTATCCAGTTCCCGTCATTCCGAGCGAAGTCGAGGAATCTATTATTAAAAATTGTCATTCCCGCGCAAGCGGGAATCCAGTTACACAGCAAGGTCATTATACAGGTCTCGCCATTCTGGATTCGACTTCTCAATCAATTCTATCTTCCACACCCGTTTCCACTTCTTGATTATCTTCTCTCTTGCGATTGCATCGTATATATCGCTGTACTTTTCGAAATACGCAAGTTGATTAACGCTATATTTGCTTGTAAATCCCGGAATAAGTTTATTTTTGTGTTCATCGACTCTTTTAAGCAAATTACTCGTAACGCCGGTGTACAGCGTTCCATTCCTCTTGCTCGCTAATATATAAACAAAATACTCCCTCATATTCTTTTTGTCATTCTCACTTTTTTTGTCATTCCCGCTCTTCTTGTCATTCCCGCGCAAGCGGGAATCCAGTCTTTATATAAGCTTCTGGACTCCTGCTTTCGCAGGAGTGACATTAGCAGCCATGCCACCAATTCACAATTACTGCTAACCATGCTGCCAACATAGCAAACACCGCAATCAACACCGCCACTAGTGTAATCCAGAAATTTCTCGCCGCCGTTCTGCACATATCAATCATTGTCTCAGTTTATAAGGCGTTGTTGATATTTTGAACGAGTTCCGATTCTGAAATAGGATTATAATGAATCGTTTTTGTTTCACCTGTTGCTGTTTTTTCCGTTGTGATGCCACTAAATTCTTGATGGACGTAACCTGCACCAACTTCCTTAGCCAATCGCTGCAATTTCTCTAATCGCCGCCCTGCGTTTTCGTCTGCCAAGATAACATTTAGTTCTTTTTTCTTTTTCTCTGTTTCCCAATGTTTCATTTTACACTCCTGTTTATACGATAGCCTAAGAGCTTATAACAAAACCATCGTTGCTTTCTGTTATTCCGTGTCTTTTTGTCATTTTGTCTTTTTTTGTCATACCTGCGGAATTTATCCCCAAGGGAGCAGGTATCCACCTTTTTCCCTGTCATTCCCGCTCTTCTTGTCATTCCCGCGCAAGCGGGAATCCAGTCTTTATATAAATTTCTGGACTCCTGCTTTCGCAGGAGTGACAAATAACTATTCTTCGAAACCATATTTGCCGAGCAGTTTCACGAATCGACAGCCGCAAACTGCTTTGCTTGAAATTTTGCCTTTTTTCTTTTCGCAGACAATAAGCTCCTGAACCATCTCGGAACCGACAGGCCCGACCATAACGCCGCCCTCTGCGAGCTGTTCTACCAAAGGCCCCGGCATCTTCGGCACCGCCGCCGTAATTATAATCCTGTCAAAAGTTCGCTTCTTCGGCCAGCCAAGGCCGCCGTCACCGACACAGAACTCGGCATTGTCGATACCCAGTCTGCCCAAAACCGCCTGGGCAGATTCGGATAGTTGTGCGAACTTTTCTATCGTATAAACTTTTTCCGCCAGCTTACTCAAAACAGCAGTCTGATACCCGCTGCCGGTTCCAATCTCCAGAACCTCACCGCCCGGATAAAGTCTAAGCTCCTGCGTCATCAAAGCGACGATATAAGGCTGCGAAATAGTTTGCCCCATCCCGACGGGCAGAGGGTTGTCGGCATAAGCCTGCGGCTGATATGCCTCCGGCACAAATTCCTCCCGCCTAATCTCGCTCATCACCTTCAGAACACAGGCATCCGTTATGCCTCGACCCCTCAAATCCACCTTGAGCATCCGTTCCCGCTCTTTGGCGAATCTATCCTTGCTCTGGCAGTTATTCATAGCAAAAGTATCGTTGTTTAATAGTGGTTTTGCAAACCAATTTTAGACGCCGTTAAACTCATTGCTATCGCTCCGTCACATGGTAAAATAACTTTTGTTATTATTTTCTCCGTAAGGAGCCTTTAGGACTCTCTAATGCCTATTAATCTGAACCTGCCAAAAAAGGCCGGCCTTTTCGTAACCGGCACCGACACCGGCACAGGCAAAACGTTAATCGCCGGTGCCATCGCTAAAATTCTCGCCGATAAAGGCCTCCGCGTCGGCGTGTTCAAGCCGATTGCCACGGGCTGCCAACATAAATGGGACGGCCTTGTAAGCAGTGACACCGAATTTCTCGCCCAATGCGCAAACAGCAACCTGCCGCTATCAACAATAACTCCCGTAGGCTACCGCACGCCGGCAGCGCCTATTGTAAGCGCAGCCCGCGACGGCTACGCAATTGATTTCGACAAAATCGCCGCCGCCTATAAAGAGATATGCCAAAACAGTGACATAGTTTTAGTCGAGGGTATCGGCGGCGTGCGCGTACCCTTAACGGAAGAGTTTGACCTGCTGGATTTGGCAGTCGAATTCGACCTGCCCGCGGTAATAGTCACAAGGCCGAATCTGGGCACGATAAACCATACACTTATGACGATAGACTGCCTGCGCGCGGCAAAACTAAAAATCGCAGGGGTAGTTATTAACAACTATAACGCCACCGAATCGACCGTAGCCGAGGACACCGCGCCGGAAACAATCGCCCAATGCAGCGGCGAAGATATTCTTGCGGTTGTACCTTTCGACGAAACCGTCGATACTGAAAAATCGAACTTGGGGGAGTTTATTCTCGGCTCTCTGATGGATTGCGACTGGGAAAAGCTGGCCGGGCTATAAATAAAAAGCCGGTTTCAAAATGCCGCATATTAAGGTATCATATCAATAACTTATAACAAAACGGCTGCTTTCTCCTGTCATTCCCGCGAAAGCGGGAATCCAGTTGCTTTTATTTGGGCAGACAATCTTGACGATAAATTTGTTATAAACTTTATAAGAAAAATAATGGATTCTAATTTAGATTACTTTCTTGAGAGTTAAAATATGGCAAGCCAGCCGGAATTCAGACGCTATCTCGTAAATGTCGATTCTGCCACAACGCAGCAGCTTTTCACCGATTGCCTGGTGATTGGAGCCGGCATCGCGGGCCTCCGCGCCGCCATCGAAGCATCGCAGCACCGCAGCGTCATTATCATCTGCAAGGATTCTCTCCAGGAAAGCAACACCTGGAAGGCGCAGGGCGGCATCGCAACCGTGCTCAACAAAACCGACACCTTCGAATCGCACATAGCAGATACGCTCAATACCGGCTGCGGCCTGTGCAATGAGAAAATAGTCGATACGGTCGTTCGCCAGGGTCCCGAACTAATACAGCAACTGCTTGACTGGGGAGCAAAATTCGATTTAACAAACGGCTCCATCGCTACTACACTCGAAGGCGGACACAGTCACGCCCGCATCGCCCACGCTCACGGCGATGAAACAGGCCGAATAATCGCCGAAACCCTCATCAAAAAGGTCAGGGAAAATCCGAATATAACAATCATAGAAAATTTTTACGTAACAGATTTAATCACAAACGACCAAAACCAGTGTCTTGGAATAATCGGCTGTGATAATCGGGGGTCGCAGATAATCTGGGCGGCGAGCACAATACTATCTACCGGCGGGGCGGGTCTGCTCTACCGCGAAACGACCAATACCGAGATTGCAACCGGCGACGGAATCGCTATGGCTTACCGCGCCGGGGCCGTGCTGCGGGATTTGGAGTTTATGCAGTTTCACCCGACAACGCTCTACATCGCCGGCGCATCACGTGCCTTGATTACCGAAGCACTCCGCGGCGAAGGAGCAATCCTCGTGGATGGTAACAATTCGGCGTTTATGAAAGAATACCACAAAGCCGCCGAACTGGCGCCGCGTGACGTCGTCAGCAGGGCAATCCTCCGCCAAATGCTCAAAACCAAATCGACGCACGTCTATCTGGACGTCCGCCATCTGGACAAAACTCATTTCACGGAAAGGTTTCCTACAATCAGCGAACTGTGCGAAAGTTTCGACATAGACGTCAGCCGGGATTTGATTCCAGTCCGGCCGAGCGCGCACTATCTTGTCGGCGGAGTAAAAACCGACGCCGACGCCCGGACAAACGTTGAAAATCTTTACGCCTGCGGCGAAGCCGCCTCGACCGGCCTGCACGGCGCTAATCGGCTCGGCAGTAATTCTCTGCTCGAAGGACTGGTCTTCGGAAAAACCGCGGGCCAATCCGCCTGCGACAATATAAAGGCAGACTCCTCTCACAACAGACCGCCTTCGATACGATACCAGATTCCACATTCGAGCCGGTCCCGGCTGGATACCGCAGACGTCAGAAATTCGCTGCGGGCACTTATGTGGCGAAACGTCGGAATCATAAGAAAGGCCCAGCCGTTAAAAGAAGCACAGGAAATTATCAATTTCTGGCAGCGATATGTGATGGACAAAGTCTTCGACAACCCCGCAGGCTGGGAATGCCAGAATATGCTCACGGTCTGTCTGCTGATGGCGCGTGCCGCCGAGGCCAGATGCGAAAGCAGGGGTGTGCACTTCAGAAGCGATTTCCCCGATATCGATGATAAGCAATTCAAAAAGCACCTCGAAATATCTTCTGGAAAATAAAGCCGATTATTGTTATACTGATTTTCAGGTCGCGGCAAAATAATCGATTAAAAAGAGTGGGTCGGGCTGTCGTCCCCGCTGCTTCGTTTTGCGAAGCAAAACGGCGGGGGAGGAAAGTCCGAGCAGGACAGGGCACGGTGATGGCTAACGGCCACCCGGGGCGACCCGCGGGATAGTGCCACAGAAAATACACAGCCCCCATGCCTTGCTGTCGCAAGACAGCAATGGGGGCAAAGGTGAAATGGTGCGGTAAGAGCGCACCGCGCTTCTGGTGACAGGAGCGGCAGGGTAAACCCCACCGCCTGCAAGACCAAGCTTGTCTCCGCGAGAGCGGAGATTGCCGATGCTCGGCCCGGGCAATATCGGCAGGTAGGTCGCTTGCCCCCATGTCTTCTGTCGAAGACAGAAAAGGGGGCTGAGCCGGCTGGTAACAGCCGGTCTTAGATAAATGACAGCCTAAAACAGAACTCGGCTTACTGACCCGCTCTTTTTATTCGATTATTTATCGCTTCCCCTCATTGCAGAGGTCAAAGCAATCTCAAAATGTTTAGCCGTTGTCGGCACGTCCTGAGCAAAGTCGAAGGACACGACAACATTTTGTTCCCGCGAAACCCGTCCTAAGTGACGATATATCCTTGTCATTCCAGCACAGGAGAAAATCCAGCCCCAGTCATTCCGAGCGCAGTCGAGGAATCTATTATTAAAAATTGTCATTCCCGCGAAGGCGGGAATCCAGATAGCAGGGTGGGGCTTGTTTATACTGAGTTTGTCGAAGTACCCCACCAATTCCACTCTTTGATTTTCTTCTCTCTGTGAACTCTGTGGCTAAAAATAACAGTGTAAATCTGTCCGCCGTAAGGCGAGGCCTCGCCAAGGGCGGGTGTTAATCCGTGTCTAAAAACTTGTGTTCATTCGTGTGAATTCGTGGTTAACTTTTCTTCGACTCGGCGGATGTCTTACTGGCTAAAAAAACCCGTTCAATAAAAAGGGCATCCCTTTGGGATTCCGCAATTTTGCACTTTGCGCTCGCGCAGCGTCTCGGCGTAGTCCCTTGGGCGAAGGCGGATTGATTTTTAATTTACTTTCTATCCCCTCTGTGTAATCCGCGCAATCAACGACTAAATCCCCTTTTGAATTTCGTATTTTGAAAATTCGAATTTGTTTAGGATTTAGGGTTTAGTATTTGGGATTCTCCCCTATTATTCTTCCAGTGCAAACGGGTCTTCGCCGGTCCACGTATATGAGCTGTTCCTGACTTTGACTTCTACAATGCCTTCCTCAATAATGTTCATTCTGATTCTGCCCTCGCCAAACGTCATATGGTCAAACTTAAGACCGTCGTCTTCGCTCAGCCTTAATGCCAGGACAGGTGACGTGTCTAATTTTTGCAGAACGGTACTCAATGCCTGATTCATAAGCGTTCCGCAAATATGAATCATTTTATTATCCGGTGCGACCTGGTCCACATCCAGCAGGGTTTCTTTTAAAACCTGCCGGAGAATCGCGATTTGCCTTGCGTTTTCGTTGGCGTAAGGCTCCTCGAACACTTCTTTTCCCAGCACCATCGCAATTTTAAAATCGAGCTTTCGTCTGTACCAAAAAAGCAGGCTCTGGGCCTTTTCATCCGCCCTGAAAAAGCATTTCCGTTTCGCGGTCAACTCGTTTTCGTCGAAGGCAACCATATTCATCCATATCTGGTGGCCGCCTTTCTTCTGTCCCTGCGCGACAATAACACTTTTACTCTGGCTCAGCAGCTCGTCATCGTCTTTGGAAAGTAACTCGAGAACATCGGCCGAATCGCTCTCCTGCAGCTCTATATCGTCATAAGCGCCTATGTTTTCGTAATCAGGAAACGTAGAGCCGTACTGCTCCAAATAAGAAGAACACCCGCCTAAACCGCAAAAACATAAAACGGCTAATAATTTTGAAATTCTCACGAACGTTCTCCTTAAATCCATCAACAACTTTGCAGCCGGGAATTCGTAATTGCCCGCTATAAACTTAAATTATCTAAACATAATGAAAGAACACCGTTTTATACAAGACTTTAACTTTTGCCTTTTTACTTTGTATTCTCTGTGCTCTCTGTGAACTCTGCGGCTAAACTTCTTTTGAATCTATCCACTTCATCATTTTGCGAAGTTTCCTGCCGACTTTTTCGAGCTTGCAGTTGTGGTCCTTCTGATAGAGCTTGTTGAATTTCTTCAGGCCGGTACGATGTTCGGCCATCCACTCTTTGGCGAATTTCCCGCTGGTTATTTCCTTGAGAATCTTTTTCATCTCGGCTCTTGTCTTGGCCGTGATTATTCTCGGCCCGCGCGTCAGGTCGCCGTATTCAGCCGTATCGGATATACTGTATCGCATATAGCTCAATCCGCCCTGATACATCAGGTCAACGATGAGCTTGACCTCATGCATACATTCGAAGTACGCAATCTCCGGCTGATAACCCGCCGCCACCAGCGTATCGAATCCCGCTTTTATCAGCGATGACAATCCGCCGCACAATACTGCCTGTTCGCCGAACAGGTCGGTTTCGGTTTCTTCTTTGAATGTTGTCTTTATGATGCCCGCCCTCGCTCCGCCTATCCCGCAGCCCCATGCAAGAGCCACCTTCAGCGCATCACCGGTAGCATCCTTCGCAACCGCTACTAAGCAGGGGACACCGCCGCCTTTTTGAAATTCACTTCTAACCAGATGTCCAGGCCCTTTCGGAGCAATCATCACGACGTTATTGCCCTTGGGTACCGAGATGTACTTGAAATGAATATTGAAGCCGTGACAGAAACCAAGCGCTTGCCCCGCCACTAAGTTCGGCTGAATGTAATCTTCATAAATCTTCGCCTGTACGACGTCAGGCAAAGTAATAATGATAAGGGATGCGCCATTCATCGCTGTTTTAATATCTGTCGGCGAAAAGCCGTGCTCCTGCGCTATTTTGTAATTCGCCGTCCCGGGCAATTCCGAGATGACGACCTCGATACCGCTGTCTCGCAGATTCAAGCTGTGGGCGTGTCCCTGGCTGCCATAGCCGATGACCGCTACCTTTTTGCCTTTTAACGCGTCTATCGGCGCGTCCTTTTCGTAATAAATCTTCAATGCCATATGCCAAACTCTCCATTTCTAAATGAATATTGCCGTATTATTGCTCATTCGTTCTGAAAGATAAGCTCCCATATTATATTGAAACTCCCTTAGCAGGCAAGGAATTTATCCCCGCAATTAAGCGGCCCCAATCGCCGCAGAAGCACAAGCAGCCAATCTTTATGGGACGTAATATTGCAGAAACAGCCGCTTATTAAGCCGCAGGCTCGAAATTACAGGTTCTATGTTAAATAACCCCCGTTTTTAGCCGATTTATGGTGAGCTTGCCTGCACTGAGTTTTATCGAAGTGTCGAATCCATTAAAGACACAGCCAGCGTATGAATATGTTGTAATTAGGAATCAAAAATGGCAAAGGGAAAAAACGTGCTGACGACCGGTGACGTGGCCAAAATCTGCAACGTCGCTCCCAGAACGGTTTCGAAGTGGTTTGACAATGGCCAGCTTAAGGGCTATCGAATACCGGGCAGCAAAGACAGACGAATACCTCTAAGCGAGCTGACTCGCTTTATGAAAGCAAATAATATGCCCGCGATGAATCTGCCCGTCGGCAAAATCCGCGTCCTGATAGTTGACAGCAACAGCAATTCGGCATCGACCCTCGCGGAGAATTTGCGAACCAAGGCTGATTACGAAGTGCAAATCACCGACAATAATTTCCAGACCGGAATAATCGCCCAGAAATTCGCCCCCCACGTTTTACTGGTAAGCCTCCTGGCAGAAGGCATAGACGCCGCGGACATCTGCAAAAATATTCATAACAATGAGGATTTGCAGACAATAAAAGTAATAGCTTACGCGAAGCAGTTAAGCAATTCTGAATCCGCAGCACTGCTCCAAAAAGGTTTCGATGGCTGTGTATCAGACCCCGCCGATGTCACTAAGGTCGTAAAGGAAATCGAAGGAACTACCGCGATTATCTATTAGGCCCCGAAGATTGGTAATTACCATTTACCATTTACCAGTTACCAGTTACCAGTTACCAGTTACCGTTTACCATTTCCCTGCAGCATCTGCGCCTGTAATTTTATTAATTCCTCGGCGTTGACAGTCTCTTCACGCAAGTCACCGAATACCACTTTATACCGCCCATCAGGAAGTTTCCACTGTATCAAAACAGCGTTACTGTCCTGCGGGTTGACCTTGTCCCCGTAATACACAACATCTTCGCCTTTTTGAGCAAGATATTCGTATCTTGTCCGGGCTGCCGATATATTACCCTTGCCGGCGTCGATGTCCCCTAAACAGTATCTCATCAACAGCTTGCCGCTCTGAAGCAGTTCGTCACCGTCCTGACTTCGACCTCCGAAGAAATTCGCAAACAAAATCATCGTTATAATAATTGCCGCGGCAGCAGCCAATTTGCTTATCCGCAAATCTATAATAATATTAACGGTGTCTATCCCGCCCCTGTGCGGCGTAAGCCGCTGCGGAATCTGGTTCTTTATCTCATCGACAAGATGCGATGGAACTGACTCCGTCGTTGCTTGTGCTAATTCATCGAATAATTTTTCTATTCTTTCTTCGCTCATAACAAAACCCTGTATCAAAAATCAACCTGGCTTCTTAACGTTTCTAACGCTCGGTTCAGCCTGCTTTTGAAAGTTCCATTCCTTACACCGACCGCCTCGGCAGCCTCGGCTATAGTTAAGTGCTGCAAATAATGCAAAACAACCGCCTGCTTCAATTTCACAGGCAGCTCGGCAACTGCTTTTTTCAGCCGGGAAACCTGCTCCGAATTCGCGGTCTTGTCATTGCCGGACTCACCGCCTGCAGGTAAGTCCATCCCATCAATATTAACTGCTCCGCCGCCCTTGTGTCTGCGCCAGTACAGCCTTGAAACATTAGCCGCAATTTGATACATCCAGCCATTTAATGTCTTCCCGCTTTTCAACTGGCTTATATGCTGCCACGCATGAATAAAGCTATCCTGAGTCAAGTCCTCGCTTGTCTGGCTGTCATGCCCAAGCCTTCTCATAAAAATATATATCTGCCTGTAATATATATCTACAAGCTCGGCAGCCGCTGCCCGGTTCCCTGCTCTCAGCCGAGCAGCAAGGGAATTGCTCATTTGCTCCGAATACTCCATAGTGCTCCCAAGGCCTTGCTGCCAATCTATATGATGCGCAAAACCCGCCTGCTGTTCCTTAAATTTGACATTTTTTCCACTATTTTTAGCCCACCCTGCCAAAACAGGCATTATATCCTAAATTCGGCTTTATCGCAATGGCCGGGCAGGGGGCTATACCTCGGAAAGGACCTATTTTGTATGCTTTTTTCTGGTCAATAGACCAAGCCCCAGAATCGCCAGAAGAACCACTGCTGATATGTTTTTAACAATCGGCGAAAGCTCCCAGCCGTGATGATGTATAACCGCCCCCGGTATAGCGCCGGAAAAAATATAATCCAGCAGAATGCCGCCTAACAGGGAACACCCTGCGATGGTGACTAAATAAGTAATCGCAGTTACCCGGCCTAAGATTTTCCATATAGTCGCAAAAGTCGCGGCGTTAGTCGCCGGGCCCGTCATCAAAAACACCAGCGCAGCGCCGGGCGTCAGACCTTTCAAAATAAGCGCAGCCGCGATGGGTACAGATGCCGTCGCACAGACATACATCGGTATGCCGAGGGCCATCATAATCAGCATTGCGAAGATGCCTGTCCCGAGCTTCTCCGCGAAGAAATCATCGGGCACCAGTACCGAGATAAAAGCCGCTATCACCAGTCCGACCAGCATCGCCCCGCCGATGTCCCTCGGCAGCGTAACAAAAGCGAATTTCAATCCGTTTCTGATTTTTTTGTGCTCCGCTCCGCCGCAGCATTCGTCCGTACATTTGGCAGGCCCGGGTTGCTCTTCTTTAGGAGCCGGATTGAATAAATCTACAACAGTGCCCCCGATGATGCCCGTCACAAAAGCCATAATCGGCCTGAATATCGCAAAGACGGGCCCAAGCAGACTCAAGGTTACGAAGATACTGTCCACGCCTGTTTGAGGCGTCGATATTAAAAACGCGATGGTCGAGCCTTTGCCTGCCCCGTGCTTGTGCAGTGACATCGAAACGGGAATCACCCCGCACGAACATAAAGGCAGCGGCACCCCTAAAAGCGACGCCTTCAATACGGGCCAAATCCCTCTGCCGCCTAAGTGCCTTTCCACGAGCCTCTGCGATACGAACATAGACAGAATCCCGGCGACGAGAAAGCCGAACAATAGATATGGTGACATCTCCGCCGCCGTCGCCCAGAAACTTGTCGCGGCGGAGCGTAACGTAGCCGGATCAGTCAGTATGGACACAATAAACTCTCTCACGGAAAATCCCTCTTATGCCAAAATACGAAATGCCGAACGCAGGCAGCTTTTACTTTTTCAACGCCCCCGCGAGGTCGTCAATCAAATCCTGCACATTCTCAATCCCTACCGCGAGCCGGAAAAGAGTGTCTGTTATCCCCAGTTTGTAACGCAGCTTTCGCGAGTAATTGTAATAGCTCACCAGCGCCGGATGAGTTATCAGCGTTTCAACCCCGCCTAAGCTCGGCCCGATATAGCACAGCTTCAAGGCGTCCAAAAATCTCTTTGCGTCGTTGATATTACCCTTTATCTCGAAAGTAACAACCCCGCCGCCGCCTGCCATCTGCTCGGTCGCGACCTTATAGTGACGATGACTTTTCAAAAACGGATAATAGACCTTTTGAATTCGCCGATGACCTTCGAGAAACTCGGCGATTTTCAGTGCGCTCTCGTTTTGCCTCTCCACACGCAGCGGAAATGTCTTCAAACCCCGCAGAAGAAGGTAACAGCAGTGCGGGTCAATCAGCCCGCCTATCGATTTATGCAGGTCGCGTATCTTCTCGACTAATTTTTCCTTCCCAAGAACTGCTCCAGCCAGGATGTCGTTATGTCCCGCGAGGTACTTCGTCGCGCTCTGCAAAACAAGGTCTATCCCGAACTCCAAGGGCCTCTGATTAAATGGCGTGGCGAATGTACTGTCTATCAGCGTCAAAACGTTGTGCTTCTTCGCAATTTTTTTGATTTTAACGAGGTCGAAAATATTCAAATAAGGATTCGTCGGCGATTCGGAAAATATCAGCCGGGTATTTTTCTTTATGGCTTTTTCGATGAACCCGTAATCGCCGAACGGAACAATCGTGCACCCGATTCCGAACTGCTTCAAATAAGACTGACAAAACTCCAGCGTCTTTTTATAGCTGTCGTCGGTAATGACAATATGGTCGCCCGATTTGACTAATGTAAGAATAGTCGTCGTTATCGCGCTCATCCCGGATGTAAAGACAACGCAATCTTCCGCACCTTCTAAGTCCGCCAATCGCCTCTCTGCGATTTGAGCCGTCGGGTTGCCGTATCTGCCGTACTCGAAATGCTCCATCCCATTCTTGGTATAGTCCTCGATGTGCTTGCTATCCTTGAATGTAAACGTCGAGGTCTGCACTATCGGCGTCATCAGCGAATCCGCGTATCTCCTCCTCGCCTCGCCGGAATGAATCGCCCTCGTCGCGATTGACCACCCGCCGGATTTGGTTTTCGCTCTGCTGGTTTTCTTGGCCATTTGCTTTTTCCTTCTTCAGCTTATGGTTTTACTATCTCCGTCTTGCTGACGTTTCCGTTCAAAGCCACCGTAACATCTTCGAAGACCATTTTTAATCCGCTTCGAACAATAGCATCCTTCGCAACCCGCGTCAAGCCGAAACAGCAGGGCACTTCCATATGAATAACCGTCAGACTGCGCAGCTTATTAGCCCGCAGTATATTCGCCAGTTTCTCGATATAAAACTCCGCATCGTCCAGCTTGGGACAGCCAACAACGACACTGTGCTCTTTCAGGAACCTGCTGTGAAAATCGCCCATCGAAAAAGGCACGCAGTCCGCCACCAGCAATAAATCCGTATCAGCGAAATACGGCGCGCTCGGCGGAACCAGCTTCAACTGCACCGGCCAGTGACTAAGCGCAGAAGGTATCGCCGTGATACCCGCCACTTCTTCGCCGGGCTTTCTGCCCAGCATCTTCGCCATCGTCCCCGGACATACGAAATCTACTTTTTCTTTCGCCTTGTTATTTTTTATAAGATGTTCCTTGGTAGCCTCCTCGTCGAACTCTACTGCCTCTCTTTTCTCGACGGTTATCGCGTCCTGCGGACAATGCCCGATACACGCTCCCAGCCCGTCGCAGTAAACTTCGCTGACTAATTTTGCCTTGCCGTTGATTATCTGTATTGCACCTTCCGCGCAGGCCTTTACGCACTGCCCGCACCCGTTGCATTTTTCCTCGTCGATTTTCACTATATTTCGCAATGCCATTTTAAACCCATTCAAATTTTATGTCGCCGCCTCTTTCCTTTTCACACTTTTCCCACACTTCACACCTTTTACACTTCTTGTTAACTAACCTGCTTGTGCTGCCTTCTGTTCGGATATTTATTTTTCCGTATGCCTTCGGCATACTCCCTGTATGTTTCCTCATCCTGCCTCCGGCAGCACTGCGCAAATTGTCATTCCTGCGAAATTTATCCCCAGGGGAGCAGGAATCCATTTTTCGTCATATATATCTTATACGAACCTGATAGAGAATTGATTATAACAAAATCCCCGCCGATTAAAACCGCCTGGATATTCTCTCGGTTAGCCCCGTTACTTGCAACGGGGGCTGTTTAGCCCCTCGGCCTGCCGAGGGGTTATCTTTCGATGTGGATTGTCCCTTCATACCTTTCACGCCATTCTCACTTTTCCACTTTGTCATTGCGAGGCCGCCTGCCCTGAGCCTGTCGAAGGGAAGGCCGTGGCAATCTCTTTTTGTCATTCCGCACTTGATGCGGAATCCATAACCGTTTAGCCCCGTCATCTTGATGACGGGGGTTTCCCTCACTTTTCCTACTTTTCATACCCTTCGCACATTTCACACCTTTTTATGTTGTGGGTTACTTTTTTGTGGTTAGGGGGTTCTCTTTTCCCCTCACAACGCCCACCGTCCGGGCGTTTGTATTTCCACTTATTGCCTCTTGCAAATTACTCGGCTGGGTTTAAACTAATACCCTATGGCAAAGAAATCTAAAGCCAATCTATCACCTTCACTGCCAAAGACATCCTCGACGAACAAATAGCCTACAAATTAGCGTAAAGAAAAATTGACAGAGCCCTGAGCGTAAGCGATGGGTAATTTTTGTTTAGCCGTCGTCGCTGCGACGACGTTGTTTACCCCTGCCGCTCCCGGCAGGGGTAAACCTTTATGACTGCTTCCGCAATAATCCGTTTGTTCCATCACAATAATTCTTTAAGGTTCCCATGTACAACTCGGGTCTAATCGATGGTTGCATTCAATCCAATTCTCAGCCAATATGGCTAAGTCTTGAAAGTTGATGTAACAATCATCGTTAAGATTACCAGGAATTTCAGTACAGTCAGGAACAATCATTGGAAGAAAAATATATGGGTCAAAAAAAACAGCATCAGCATCATAAAGAAAACTGGTAATGGTCTTTAAGCCTCTTTCCGTGCAGCAAAACGACATTGTATAGTCCCGTTCGTTACTAATGCCTATGCCGTCTGTGGTCCATTTGACCCCGCAGTTTGGCATTGGATTGCCGTTGGGATCTTGGCAAACCCATTGGTAAGTCCAGTTACCGCTTCCGGGAGGACCAATGAAATTCGGCTCGACCCCAGTGTCTATCGAAAACTCCTCCGGGAAAAACCAGAACTCTGTTATCCGAATGGGTTCCGCAGCGCTGTCTAATATCGAATTCATTGTAACTCTCCGACCAAAATAATTTGGCCATCCCCTGTCAATAAGTTTATTACAACGGGTAGCAGCCCGGGCTCTGTTAAGATTAACGTGGTCACTTTTAGTAACAACCTGAAACCACTCCGACCGTGGCTGTTGTGATAAAGAAAAAGAAAGCTCATATCTGCTCTTGGACACAGTCACTCCGCTATTACTTGGGAACACCTCTACTTCGCCTTTGCCTTCTATCTTCGTAGCGCCTATTTTATTAACATCCGTCTCGTAGAAGTCAATATCCGTTCCTGTAATTGTTATAGTGAACTCTTTGTACCTCATTGGATCCTCGTTGTTGGTTACAGCTATCGTTACAATGGTATTGGCGTCAAGGTCGTTAAGGTCCGCTGGCCCTGCTGCAGATGTCGTCCATTCGGTCCAGCGGGGATCACTAGGATGCACAGCGGTGTTGCTGTCGACTTCGAAAGGCCCGACATGGTAACATATCTTTCGGGCGCCATTTGCTTCAACAGCACCAAAAAAAGCGAATGCCGTAAAAACCAACACAAACATCATTAAATTCCTCTTTTCCATTTTCTTTCGTCCTCCAATAGCTGGTTAATAAAAAATTTCTCGGCAGTGACCATCTTTGAGTATTCCCGCTTAATTCCTGGATATATTTAGAATGCTAACCTTCCGCGAAGTCAAGAACAATAATTGTCCGATTTATCCAGCGGGTTAATTTTTTAGCCGTTCCCAGCAATCGGCTTTCGTTTAGCCCCGTCATCTTGATGACGGGGGTTTCCCTCACTTTTCCTACTTTTCATACCCTTCGCACATTTCACACCTTTTTATGTTGTGGGTTACTTTTTTGTGGTTAGGGGGTTCTCTTTTCCCCTCACAACGCCAACCGTCTGAGCGTTTATATTTAGCCCAGGGTTTCACCCTGGGTTACCTACGTCAGGAATAATTTTTCTTCCTTATCGCCCACAAATTCCCTATTGCCCTTACCCCAATGTCAGCTTAAAATCAACTTACATAGAACCAATAGGTTTCGTCTTGTATATTCTGCCTATTTGAATTCAGGAGAGGAATTTTATATGGTCAATACTATTTATTTTGAATCTTATAAAAGGCAGTCCATTGCAGATAAATTAACCAAAAGAATAATGCGAGATGCACGACTCCAAAAAGAACTATCTGATATCTATAATTTCAACTCGATAAACAAATACAAACTTTTTATAGCATCTCTCTTTTACGAAAACCAAAAGATAATGAAAGGGCGTAATTTGAACACAGGCTTTCTTATAGGATTCGATTCAGACCATATTGCAGGAGTTTCTCGTCAGGTTCAATCAGCTATTGGTAGTATCGGTAGGGAATATATCATTGTTGAGGCAAATGGAAAATCTTTTATAGATTGTATTAAATCTTTTACCAAAAAAGATTACATCTCCACTCATGATGCATTCGTTGATTTAAAAAAATACTACTAAACTCGAGCAAGGTGGTTGTTTTTAAAGAGCTATCAAAAAGTAAAATACGAACTAAGAGGAAAAAGTGCTCAATTGTAAGAAGCATTATTAAAATCCTCGATGATGCTCATCTTGCAAACATAAGACCAGTTTCGGATTTAATATTTATCGACTACGCCGATTTCCTGCAATATTGCTGGTATAATATAAGTACATATTTAAAAATAATGTTCTGAAAACTTTATATGTAACAGTCGCCGCTTCACCTCACAAAATTTCTGCGATCCCTGCGCTCTCTGTGGCAAAAAATAAAACAGTGTTAATCCACGTCCAAAAAGTTGTGTCCATTCGTGTTCATCCGTGGTTAATTTTCCTTTTTATTTTTGTACCTTTTCGTGGCTAAATTTTTCTCTGCGTCCTCCGCGCTCTCTGCGGTTAATAAATTTTTCCTATCCCCTATCCCCTAAACCCTAAACCCTAAACCCTAAACCCTAAACCCTATCTTCTCTCCATCCTTCACACCCAATCTTTCAATCGATTATGAAAAATCAAACATGCAAAATCTTTGTAAATTTTGCACAAGTTTGCGTAAATTTGAGCACAGTTTGGCTAAATTTTGACATAGTTTTGGTAAATTAGTGTAAGTTTGTACACGTCTTTTTTGCGTTTTCGCCTTACCCGTTTTACCTAAACTGCGCAAGTTAACCCTGCCAACCTCGTTTTTATCCTAAAATCGAAGTATCACCACAAAACCAACGCCAAAAATCCCGATTTTCAATCATTTTAGCATCGCCGCCAAATCCTCATCGACGTTTCCAATCGGGCTGATATTGTATTTCTCGACCAACAGACCCAATACGTTCGGACTAATAAACGCAGGCAGGCTCGGCCCAAGTTTTATGTTCTTTATCCCCAAATACAATAGCGTCAACAAAATCGCAACCGCCTTCTGCTCGTACCACGACACCACCAGCGACAAAGGCAAATCATTAACGCTGCACTTGAACGCATCCGCCAGAGCCAGCGCGATTTTAACCGCACTGTAACAATCATTGCACTGGCCTGTATCAATCAATCGCGGTATCCCGTCGATGCTGCCGTAATCTCTGCCGTTCAATCGATATTTCCCGCACGCTGCCGTTAATATCACGCAATCATTCGGAACCTTCTCCGCAAGTTCCGTATAGTAATTTCGCCCCGGCCTTGCGCCGTCGCATCCGCCGATAAAGAAGAAATGCCGAATCTTCCCGTCTTTAACAGCTTTGACAATCTTGTCCGCCATCCCAAGCACCGCCGTATAATGGAATCCCGTGCTAAGCGTCCCTCGCCGGAAGGCGTCTTGTGGATGCGGATTTTCCGCCAGTGCAGGTTGTGCGAGAGCTTTTTCAATCACCTCGCTGAAATCTCTATTCTTGATATGCTTAACGCCTGCCACGCCCGCTATCCCGCACGTGAACATCCTGTCCTTGTAGCTGTCCTTCGGAATCATAACGCAATTAGTTGTTATCAAAATTGCGCCGCTGAAGTCATCGAACTCTGTCCTCTGGCTTTGCCAGGCGGTGCCGTAATTGCCGACAAGGTGCTTAAACTTTCTTAATTCCGGATACCCGTGAGCCGGAAGCATCTCGCCGTGAGTATAAATATTGACACCTTTGCCCTCGGTCTGTTTCAACAGCTCATAGAGGTCGAGCAAATCATGACCTGTAACGACAATCCCCGCACCAGTTTTCGTTCCCCTTGCAACACTAGCAGGCGTCGGATTGCCGAACCTCGATGTATTGGCGTTATTGAGCAGCTCCATCGCGCGGAGATTCATTTCGCCCGCTTTAAGTACCAGCCCAAGATAGCGTTCCAAATCAAAATCGACGTTGGTCAACGTCGCAAACATCGCCTCGTGCATAAATGCGTCAACCTGCGCGTCTTTCTGTCCCAGCTCGCCTGCATGGTACGCATAAGCAGCTATGCCTTTCAGGCCGAATATAAGCGTATCCTGCAAAGATTGAATATCTTCGTTCTTGCCGCAAACGCCAACTTTAGTGCATCCGGTACCGCCCGCCGTCTGTTCACATTGGTAACAAAACATAATTGTCTCCTTCTATTCTTTATAAGTCTGTTTCTTATCAGATTCTTTATTCTTTACCGCAGAAGCGCCAATGCACTGTGCGGCGTATTGACACCACTCGGCACAGCCGAGGTCTATCTTCGGATTAGTTACCATTTGCCCGCAACTTCGGCACTTTATCTTTGGCTCATCCTTGAAGAACTCGACCGCTTTCCCGCAGCCGGGACATTTCACCTCGAAAATATCTTCAGGCTTCCAAAGCCTCTGGTCTTGTCCTGGGCATCTTTGCATTTGGTTTAATCTCCTGCCTGCACCTGTGTTTGCCTGCGCAGGTTACGCAGGCACAGGTGACTTTGCTCTAATCATTGTCAGCAGCATTTTAAATTTCCCCTCGGCGTCAACAGCATGCGGAACATTACCCGGCATAATGATGAGTTCGCCCGTTGAAACTTTCTTTTCCTGACCCGCTATCGTGATTATAGCTGTGCCGTCAATAACCTGAACAACCGCATTGTAAGGGGTGGTATGCTCGCTTAATTTCTGACCCTTATCGAAAGCAAAAAGAGTAATGGTCCCCGCCGGCGTATCTAATATCGTCTTACTGACTATCGAGTCGTTCGAGTACTCTATCAAAGAAACCGATTCCTGACTTTTCCCAATACAGCTCTGAAGTGCGTTTTTGTCTTCGCGGGGTTTGTCCATTTTTTCTCCCTCTAAAATCTTACCGTTTATCGTAAACGTTTATTTTAGTTCGGCTGGTTATTATTTCCTGCAAACTAATCCCGCCGAGATAACCATCTATATACAGTTGGAGACAGGTTAGTTTCGTATTTATCTCACATCCCGACTCGAATTCGCAGCCCTTACCGCCGCAAAGACATCTATTCAATCGAAGCCCGCCTTGTATAGCCTTTATAATTTCCATCAGGTTTATCTGTGACGGCTCCCTGCTCAATGCGAATCCGCCTTTCGACCCCATATCGCTTTTAACCAATCCCGCCTTGTGCAGCCTTTGCAGTATCTTGCAGCCGAGCTGATAAGAAAATTTCCCATCTTCAGATAGCTGCCTCGCCGAAATAAACTCCCCATTAAATCGGCTCGCCAGCCCCACCATTATCCGCAAAGCATAATCGGTATTTCTTCGTAACACATCCATTTTTATGGCCCTTTAATAATTATCAATCTATCTAAGACTAATATAGTCCTATTTAAGGATTTGTGCAAGGGGAAATCCATTTTTTTGAAGATTTTTTAAAGAATTTGATAAAAGCCGCGTTTTTAGCTCAATATTGAGGTTTATCAGCCACCTTCTGCGGTCGCTTTTTTCAGTCTTTTATTGTGATAGTGCCATCGGTGGAGATAGAAACTTGTTTTTGAAGACCTTTAGCGGATACGAAACGGTATTGGTTAGGCCCTTTCAATACCACCCCATTTTCATCTGAAACTATCTCGATATTTTGAGCAGGACTTTTCTGCCGAATTACATTGGCCAGCAGAAAGGCTTTTTCCAAGCCATCGCCGGTTTTGTAGTTCGCCACTTCGTCAGGCTGGGCAAGACGATTGCCGTCATAAATCGAATCATTATTCATTTTGTTCAGCCAATCGAAAACCTGTTCAAGTGACATAGATTCTGTCATTTGGATTGAAACCGGGTTACGTTCCACCGCCGCCTTGATAAAAGGTTCCCAATCGCAGGATTCCATATCGCGATAAGCATAAAAGGCAAGATCCGCGGTTGTGTTGCTCTGACGAATCTGCCGAAGATAGTCAATTATCTGTTCTCTTGTGTAGTCCGAGGGGATTTTAATCGGTTCCGCAGATACGAAATTTTTATCTAAAGAGGGCAGCTTCGGTTCGATGTGGACAAAGTCCGCCAACTCGTCAACGAATTTTTGCGCATCAGCAATAGCCGGTTCGAGGAAATTTCTTAAAGCTGTTTTGCCTGCGGGTCTGCTTAGGTCGGGCTTTTGTTTTTGCAGAAAATCTTCGAGCCTGTCACAGCGAACCCTGCCGGGCAGTTCGTAAGGAGTGAAATCCTCATCGGAGACCTCGGCAAGTAATTTGTCGTGCGTTTTACAGGCGATTTTGTAATCACTGCCATGCTCGTAATGGAAAAGGGACTCGGCCCTTAAAAAATTCGGCTGACCATGACAATTTCGGCAAAGCTGAAAGAGCTTTTGGTATTCCATCCGGCTTCTTAAAAAACTCGCAAAGACCTCGAGCGTCAACTCCGCTGAAAGATACAAACCAAGTTTTTGGGTAAACTGCTTGTAAAGCTGTTTATCTATCGTCGCGTCCTTATACAAGCAGTGCACGTAGCCGGAGGGGTGCGCGACAATCGTTATGTTTTCATTACGCAGCGCACGCTGGGCCTTGTTCGATATGGCGGTGCCGTTGAACCACATCGTTTTCGTAACCAGTCTTCTGTTGTTAGAGAGCATTCCATCCTGTGTATCGATGAAATTCTGTGAGTGCAGGGGCGTGAGTATCATATAAATATCTTCAAGGGGAATTTCGCAGACAATAAAAGCGGCGGCGACGTAAAGGGCGGCAAGGGACACACATTCGCCCGCTGCCGTTTTGTAACCATCTTTGAGGCGAAAGGCGTTCATCGCCTCGACGGTTTCGGTCTTCCAGTAGGGAATGATATCGCTGTTGTACTTATCCAGGCCGAAGTGTTTGCGGATATCGACGTCGAAATAATAACTATCACCGTGATAACCGAAAAGCGCGTTACTCTCAGCTATTACCTCGGGTGGGATAAAATCCGCGAACCGTTTAATCTCTTTGTCTTTATTGGTTAGTCCCCATGTTTCGAGATCGAGGTTGAAATCGAATTCATCCATTATAAATTGCCTGAGGCGCATCAGTTTCCTATAGCTGCTTTTGCCTTCCAGTTTTTTGAAGCAATCCAACTCTCGCCACTGCCAGATAGCAGGGCTCATAATATCCGCCAGCACCAGACTGAACATCAATTCGGGGAATACGAAGATTTCCATATCCGAAAGGGTTATTGCGGAAGTGTATTTTTCCAATTGCTGCGGATTCATTTTTGCTATCGACCTCCTGCTATTTTGAAACTATTTTACCATCTTTAAGATATATTATTCGCCCGGCCTGCGAGCCGAGTTCTGCGTCATGTGTAGCTACAATTATAGTAAGCCCTTTTTCCTGATTAAGCTGCTTGAAAATATTTAAAATTTCCTGCGAATTTTCCGTGTCCAAATGTCCGGTCGGCTCATCGGCCAGCAGAAACTTCGGCTCAGTCGCCAATGCCCGAGCTATCGCCACTCTTTGTTTTTCCCCGCCAGACAATTGTCTGGGCAGATGATTGATACGATGACCCAGACCGACCCTTTTCAGCAGGTCAATTGATTTTTGCGTTTCCTGCTTAACTGCCGCAAAATGCAAAGTAAGCTGGATATTTTCAAGGGCGGTCAGGCTCGGTACAAGAGAAAAATCCTGAAATATAAAACCGATATTCCCGCGTCTGATTTTGACTAATTTGCTTTCCTTTTTCCCGGAGACATCGTTGCCCAGGATTTCGAGTCGGCCGCTTGTTATACTGTCGAGGCAGCCTATCATATCCAGCAGAGTCGTCTTGCCGGAACCTGATGGGCCCATTATCGAAACAAATTCGCCCGAGCTTATTTCCAAATCAATGTTATTAACCGCCTTGATGTCCTCGGCGAGGAGCTTATATGTTTTTGTCAAATTTTCTGCTTTAACAATTAGTTTACTCATTTGTTATTCTCCCGTCCTGATTGCTTCGACCGGTATCATTGACGATGCTCTCCATGCGGGATAAATACCGGAGACAACCCCTAAAATTATCGCCCCAATCAAAGCTTCCAGTAAAAGACTGGGTTTAATCAATACCAATTGGCCGCTGGGGGCATAGGGCAATACTCCCTTTATAATTTTCTCTACGACACTGCTCCCCAGCAATGCCAAGATACTTCCCA
Source organism: Phycisphaerae bacterium (assembly GCA_028714255.1). Taxonomy (GTDB): domain Bacteria; phylum Planctomycetota; class Phycisphaerae; order Sedimentisphaerales; family Anaerobacaceae; genus CAIYOL01. The sequence goes on from JAQTMR010000003.1 coordinate 71,295, forward strand.
AAATTCCTCCGAATGTGCAAACAAGAATTGTTTCGGTCCATATCAATTTAAAAATATCCATTCGGGAAGCTCCGATTGCTTTCATAACGCCGATTTCCCGCGTGCGTTCGAATACCGACATCAATATGGTATTAACGACCCCGATGACCGCGATGAATATCGCGATAACAGCAATCGAGTTCGCCAAAACTTTTGCAGATGACACAAGGTTAAGTATTGTGCCTCTGACCTGTGACATACTGATGATTTGAATGCTCGGTTCGTTGTATAAACTTTCTTCGAACTCGGCGATGTCGCTGAGATTTTTCAATTTTATGCCGATGCCGCTAAGTTTATCCGGAAGAGAAAATATTGTCTGTGTGGTTTTGAGGGGCAGAAAGATGGTGCCGTCGTCCTGCGACCCTGTTCTTTCGAAAATTCCAACGACGGTCAAAACCTTATTGATATTCGGAATAAATATTTTATCGCCCACCAATCGCTGTTCGAACTCTGCTGCTTCATATCCGAAAATCGCCTCGTCCGCTGTCTCGCTGGAAAACCATCCGCCGGACTTAAATTTTGTCCAAGGCTTAAGCGTCAGATACGAATCTGCAATACCCATATACAGGGCAAACCCACCCTGGCCATTCTCCTTGTTGGGGTCATACACGGTCGCAATAAGCTGGGGCGTTATTTTGTCGATTCGGCTGTCGCTGCTTATCTTTTCGTAAACATCCTGCTCCATATATCTAAGCCCGCCGCCGCCTTTGAGCATCATCGTGGCCGCCTCGTAGGGACAACCCTTTGCCGTCACCAAAAGCTGATAACCCATCTTGTCGATGCTGCTCGTCAGGGACTGCCGATACCCTTTGTCAAAACCCAGCAGGCTCACCAGCACAGCAACGGCAACCGCTACTCCGCCTATCGTCAGGCCGGAGCGAATCTTTTTCCGTTTCAGGTTTTTGTATGCTATTGATATGATATTCATTTTAATTCAACTCCTGTCCCGACAACTATCGGTTTATTGTCACGAATCAAAACTTTTCCTTCAACCATTGCACTGCTGCCGACCTTCTGCGGAATCGCAACGTCCGAAGGATGCAGGTCAACATAAATGGTAACAGTTTGGTCCGCCAGGTCGAACCATCCTCCTGCCGGGCACTCCGTTATGATTTTGCCCTCTATGGTCACGGTCTTGCCCTCGAAACTCTTGGCGTCTTTTAGTATGTCGCCTATTTTTGTTAAGTCATAACTGGAAATATCCCGGCCATACTTTCCTGGGTCTTTTTTACTACAGCCGTAAACCGTTAACATCAGGCCCAAAGCCGCAACTGTAAGTAAAACAGAATTAATTTTGTTTTTCGTTTCCATTTTCTTTGCCTTTCATATTTTCATCTTCGTTTTTATCCGAATAGAAATATTTGTCATATTTGTTATTTAATTTGAATTCATCAGCAAGAATAAGGTTCTTTTTTATTCCCCGCAAGGCAGCAAGATAATCCTCCCGGCTGTTTTCGCTCGGGTCTTTTATTTTTTCTGTCATATCCACGGTGTAAAAATCCATCAGGCTTAGGCCGACGAACTGTTTTGTAAACTTTTCATCCCTGAACTTTTTGGATTCGGGCGAGGACAATTTCTGATAATAGAAATCCATAATCACGCCATTGGGGTCGGTTGTAATAATCAACTGCATCCCGCCGTAGGTTCCCTTTTGGTTTACGCCGTGGACGTAGCCGATTATATCTTTTCCCTTTAGAACGGTATAATAGGTATATGGCACGTCCAGGGCCTCGTATGTAGGTTCGAGTTTATCTTTAAGTTTAGCCTCTATTCTCTTCGCTAATTCTTCGCCGCCGCGCTCGTCGATGCTGATAAATTCGGTTTTATAATTTGTCGCATTCGGAAACAATCGCTGTATGTCACGGTCCGGGTCGTTCAGGGAACATCCTATCGCGGCATACAAATTCTGGACAATCCCAAGACTTATCAAAATTGTTACTGCTAATTTCCTGCACATTTGAGCCCCCTTTATAACCCGAAATAATAAAATTGCAGTAAAACCATCCTGTCCTCTTCGCCGCTGCTCGAATAAATATCATGGAAGTAGCCAATACTAATCGTTGACGAGGTATTAATCTTATATTCGACCACAGGCGAGATTGTCAGGTCGCGTGCGTCTTTTTCACCCCAATCATTCGACCAGTATGAAACCTGCATCTTTACTTTCAGGTTTTGATTCTCCGGGACGGTATAGCCGAACTCGGTCAGGCCGCCTGCTGCGGTTTTACCGTCGTTGTCACCTGCCGCGACCTCGGCCTTGAAATCAAAAATCCCAAGCTGCTTCTGCAAATCAAGCCCTATTCTTTTTTTTCTCGTGCTTTTATCCGTTGCCAAATCTGGTGACGGAATGGTCCATGGCTGGCTGCTTTCGAGTGTTTGGCCGTAAAGAAAAGACAAGCCTATCTGCGTGTCACCCGACTTCGGCGTGCTTATCCTGCTTGTAAGGAGGAAGCTGCCGTCCTCTCTGCGTATCCCCATACCTGAGCCGAGCTGGGCCGCGAATTCATAATCATATTTACCCAGCAACCCTCTGTAGCCGATGCCCCAGTCCTTTTTAAAACCTATATTTTGAAAGGCAAGCGTCTGTAATAAAGTACCGTGCGTATCCACAGCAGGTTCAAGGCCGAAGGCCGGCGCAAAATGGCCCAGCTTCACGAATTGTCCCAGACCAAACTTGTGTTCGAGCCAGGCGTTATGAATCTCGACACCGAAGGCGTTCTCCGAATCAGCAGTAGAGTCATAGGCGGCTCGCATCTGAAGGTCGAGCGTAAGAAAATCGCCGAACTCATTGGAAAACTTTTTATAATACTCGAACCCCACCGAATTCATCCTCATGCCTCTTTGTCCGACCCAGTTATCTTTGTCGGAATAGCCGCCCGTAAGCATCATTTCTTTATAAAAATCATCTGCCTCGCCAATTCGAGGCAAAATTATCAAAGCAAATGCCAATACCGGGACAAATCGTCTTTTTATGGCCATACTCTATCCCTGACGCGTTTGCCGTATCAGATTCAAAACTTCATCCAGTTTCTGACGTTTTTTCTTTTCAGAGCTTCCCTTTACAGCTTCAGCAACACAGTTCTGAAAGTGTTTTTCCAGAATTTTTTCTTCAACCCTGCCAAGGGCCCCTTTAGCAGCGTGTATCTGGTTTAGAATATCGATGCAGTATTTACGGTCCTCAATCATCTTCTGAATACCGCGAACCTGCCCTTCAATCCGCTTTAACGCTACTATGCTGTTTCGATGGCTCGGGTTTTTCTTCATATATTGTTCCTTGTTCTATCCTTATATCCATACCCCCCGGGAGTATATTATGTTCGGAGAAATAATTCGCCTTTTCAATAAAGCTTTAACTCGCAGCCGCTGCGGGTTCTGTTCGTATTATCCTTATTCCATGCGTTATTTCTGGAATTGCGGAAGGTTAGCCGTGTATTTCTCTGGGTCAGCCTCGAATTTTGCCTTACAGCCATCGCAGCAGAAATAAACCTTAACGCCCTTGTACTCGACAAAAACGTCCTTGTTTATTTTGTTGCCATCCATTACGGGGCAGGTAGTCTGTTCGGTCAAATCCTCCATTTTTTTTATCGCTTCCTGTGCTTCTTTCGCTACCCGGTCCAATTCTTCTTTTGCCTGCCCTGCTTCTGCTGTTGTTCCTCTCATCTCTTTCGCCGCCGGTGCCGGCGGCTCTTTCTTCTTGCACCCAACAAACGTAACCGCAACCGTTAACATCGCAACCGTTAATAACATCAAACCTTTCGCTTTCATTTTTCTTTCCTTTCAATATAAAATATTCTGAATCTTTCCCGGCTATACGCTACTTTCCACGCAAGCAGAACTTAAACAATTCGCAAAACTCGCAGCCCTTGCGGAGTCGCCCCGTGCAGTTGTCCATTATACCAATTCTGCTGAGCGAGAAATCATATTTAACCGGGTCTGTCGGCTCAATCTCAAAGAAGCGTTCCGTTATTTTCACCGCCGTTGACAGAGAAATCACTTTTCGGTTGTGAAAGCCCAGTATCCTGCACAACCTGCCCATATGCACATCTATCGGTACAATCAATTTGGCTTTATCAATTGATTTCCACAATCCCGCATCGACATCGTCATCACGAACCATCCAGCGAAGGAAGAGGTTCAGTCTTTTACACGGGCTGCCGGCAGCAGGATTGGGCAACAAGTAACTCAAGCCGGTGGTGACATGCCCTTTATGAGCTTTAGCATGCATACCCAAAAGCGAATCACAAAATTTCGATAACGCGGGGATAATATTTTTATCTTCCGGATTATAGCCCTGAATAAAAAGCTCCTCGATACTGCCGTACTGGTTCAAAACTTTTTTCAATAATTCCAACAAATCTGATATGTCATCTCCGGCCGTGAAGCGGTGTTTGAAATTTTTCAGCTTCTTTCTTTTTTGCTTGTCGAAGTTCATGACAAATTCAAAAGGGTCTGCCTCCATAAGTCCCAACAACTCGGTCAGGCTCTTTTCGATTTGCTGAACTCTGCCATAGGCAAGGCTCGAAGCTAAAAGACCGGCTATTTCCATATCCGCCGGAGCGGAATAATGATACACAAACTGCAAAGGGTCTGGTTTTATGAATTTACGGTGGTTGTATTTAGCATACAATTTTTCAAGCACATTCTCGATTTGCACTTTTGACATTTTTGATTGATTAAATTTCCGCGAGTTTCCGCCACGCTCGGCCGTCAGATTCGATAAGCCCGTCGGTCTCTGGGGTACTCTCACTGCCGGCGGGATACTCGTACGGGGCAGATTCGTCATTTTGCCATCTCTGTAAAACAGGCTCCAATAACCGCCAGGCAGTCTCCACGCTGTCGTACCTGTCAAAAAGAGTCTGGTCGCCGAGCATACAATCAAGAAGCAACCTCTGATAAGCCTCGGGCATATCAACAAGAAAAACATCTTTGTAATTAAAATTCATATTGAGTGTGCTCATGCAAATCTTCGAGCCCGGTCGTTTCGCCTGAAACCGCAGCGAAATTCCTTCTTCGGGCTGAATCTGCAGAACGAGAACGTTCGAAGGCATATCATCCAGCCCGGCAGAAGCAAACATCGAATGGGGAACCTTCTTGAAAGTGATGGCGACCTCGGTGTCTTTGTGGGCGAGTCTCTTGCCGGCTCGCAGGTAGAAGGGGACACCTTGCCAACGCCGGTTATCTATAAATAATTTCGCGGCAACGAAAGTTTCAGTCCTGGAATTCTGGTCCACGCCTAATTCAGACCTGTAGCCGACAACATGTTTGCCGTCAACCACCCCCGGGCCGTACTGGCCGCGCACAATCGAGTTGTTCAAGTCACCGGGGCTAAAGGAGCGAATAAAACGCAGAAGCCTGACCTTTTCATCACGGACGCAATCCGCCTCGAACGAGGCGGGCGGCTCCATCGCGACAAGGGCTAACATCTGGAGCATATGATTTTGAAAAATATCCCGAAGCACACCGGCCTGGTCGTAATAACTGCCGCGATGCCCGATACCCATCGACTCGGTTATTGTAATCTGAACATGGTCGATATACTCGCAGTTCCACACAGGCTCGAAAATAATATTTGCGAAACGGAACATCAAAATATTCTGAACTGTTTCCTTGCCGAGATAATGGTCGATGCGGTATATCTGCGATTCATCGAAACACCGGCTGATTTTTTCGTTCAACTCGGCTGCGCTCTGCAAATCCCTGCCGAAAGGCTTCTCAACGACTAATCTGGCCCGGCACTTGGAATCGGACTGCCCGGAACAGGACAAGCTCGCTCGGCCAAGATGTTCCACTATGGTGCTGTATAAAAAAGGCGGAATGGCAAGGTAGAAAATATGACAGCCGTCAACTTTGTGTTTTTTGTCCAGTTCGACAAGTCCGGCTTTTATACTTTTATAAAACTCAGCATTATCATAATCACCACTGGCAAAGTAGAGCTTTTCAGCAAAAGCATCCAAATCTTTCGCCGATGCGCCGCTGCGGCTTTGCCGTATCGCCTGTTTCACGCTTTCCCGGAATTGCTCGTCGGTTATTTTTTTTCGGCCGCAGCCCAACAGGTAAAACCGTTCATCAAGCAAATCCTGCGTGAAGAGATTGAAAATGCTCGGAATTAGTTTTCTATGAGCAAGGTCGCCGGAAGCGCCAAAGACGACCATCGCAACAGGAGACCCAGGCGTTTCGGCACAAATAATGTCCTGCCGGCTTAATGAAGGCTGGATTTTTTCCATAGCAACTGCCTTTTATTAACTACAAACCTAAAGGCGAAGCTCAAGGTTTTTTCAGCAGCGGGAATTTAACCTTCAACAGGTTCAAATTCGTCTTTGCCGGCGCCGCATTCCGGGCAGACCCAGTCGGCGGGCAGCTTTTCAAAAGAAGTGCCGGCCTTAACTCCGTTGTCGGGGTCGCCTATAGCAGGGTCATATATATATCCGCATATAAGACATTTGTATTTCTTCATTTTTTAATTTCCCTTCAATTCTGTCCCGATGAAAAAGCAGCAGTATTGTCCAAACCGCTTATTTCCAACCTGTTATTTTCTGGCTCAAGACAGCAATATGACCAAGCTCTTCTTTTATGATGGCCTCGATTTTGTCTCTTCCTGCCCTGGATGGGACCAGCTCCTTCAGGCCGGTATAAAAAACCACTGAATTATTTTCAGCATCCACAGCTATCTCGAGAATCTCTCCCAGACTCTCCTTGCCGGTCAGGTTTTCGGTCAGACTTTTCTTGCCTTCCCATCCGTGTCCCTTGGCCATTGTTTGCAGGTACATTGCCGCCTCGTTATCCGGGTCGAAAACCGTCTCTTCCTTTTCCCCCTCGCTTAGTTGTTTTCTCATCTCCTGAAAAGTCGCCAGGTGCCTGTCTTCCATACCGGCCAAATCGAAAAACATCTGCTTTGTTTCGTTGTCCGCAGCGAACTTCGCCGCCTGACGGTAAAACCTGGCGCCGTCTCTTTCGATTTTTTCTGCCATCTCGAAGATTTCGTCGGCATTAAAGGTGATACTCATTTTTGTTCTCCTTGTGTTGCTGGTGGCGTAAAGACCCGCAGTCCCAATTCACGGTCGAGCATAAACATCCCGCCGGGCGCGTTTCCCATCATTTTCATCTGCTTAACTATTTTATCCGCGGAAGATTCCTCTTCTACCTGTTCGTTGACAAACCACTGCAGAAAAGTATTGGTTGCGTGGTCCTTTTCCTTGATGGCCAGGCTTACGAGGCCGTGAATCAGACCCGTAACTTTTTGTTCGTGTTTGTATGTGGCTTCGAAAACAGCCAACGGCGTCTTCCACTCCGTCTCGGGAGCGGCGATGGATTTCAATATAATTCTGCCCCCGCGCGCATCCACGAAATCATAAATCTTCATCGCGTGCACCATCTCTTCCTGCACCTGAACCCTCATCCAATTGGCAAAGCCGCTCAAATCGAGTGACCTGAAATACGACTCCATCGACAAATACAGATAAGCCGAATACATCTCGGCGTTAATCTGCTCGTTCAGCGCCTTTTCCATGCTTTTGCTTATCATTTGTTAAGACCTCCACAATCCGTGAACATTGCAATACTTTATCGAAGCGTTGACTGCATTATTCAATTAAGGAACGAGATCGTGGATAAACTCCTTTCCACAGACCATGAACATTGCAATGTTCACGAGCATCGATTTTTTTTGCTTTGATATTAAAAACAGCTTCAGGTGCATCGCCAGGCTTTAAGAATTGTCGATACGCCTTGCCGTCGGCGAGCAGTTCTATCCACTCGATATAATGTTTCTCTTCCATAGGATGAGCAACGCTGCCAATTTTTACTTTAATACCACCGTCAACTTCTTGGATTACGGGTACATGCTTTTCATTGCCCTGGTCAGCGGTTTTTTCAGCAAGATTTTCCATCGGCTGCCCGCAACAGACCAGTTCGCCGGCACCGCCGTGAAGCACTTCAACGATATTGCCGCAGATATTACATTTATAAATCTCAAGTTTCTTTGCCATAAATTTGCCCTTTATGTAAATTGTTATTATGCGATTCCGAGTTCCTTGTGTTTGGCGAGAATTTTGTCTGCCAAATTATCCAGGGCCGTGAAGTCCTCGTCCTTAGGATGGCCCTTTGCTATTACCGGCTCAATGATTTCTACTTTGAGGTTGCCAATTAATCCCGCGATTTGCTCGACCATTTTGCCGCCCCAGCCGAATGAACCGATAACCGAGGCAAATTTGGTTTTCGGCCTTAGGGCATTTGCCAAAATCGCTGCGTATGCGACCTTCGGGTGCGCCGCCGTCAGAACCATCGGAGAGCCAAGCACAATCGTCGCAGCATCGACCAGCGACATCGCCAGCTTGCCAATATCAGTTACGGTAAGGTTGAACTGCTTAACTGTAATGCCCCTTTCAATCAGGGCATCCACAAAATGCTCGACCATTTTTCTCGTGCTGTCGTGCATCGATATATAAGGCAGCACCACTTCGTTTTTCACATTGTCGCTTACCCAGTCTTTATAAGCATCGATAATAAATTTAGGCTTGTCGTAGATGGGGCCGTGACTCGAAGCGATTATATCTATTTCAAGGCCCTTTATTTTTTCGAGGTTGCCTTTTATAGCAGTCCTGAAGGGCATCATTATCTCGGCGTAGTAACGCTTGGCAGACTCATATACAATCGCTTCATCCTCGACGAACAAACTGCTCGTCGCCAGATGTGAGCCGAAGAAATCACACGGGAAAAGTATCTTGTCTTCTTTGAGATAAGTCCCCATCGTTTCGGGCCAGTGCACCCAGGGAATATAAATAAACTGCAAAGTCTTGTCGCCCAGTGAAAGCGTCTCGCCGTCACTAACGGCAATAAACTTATCGTCGTCGATTCCGAGCAAATCGACGAGCATACCTTTGCACTTCGGATTCGTAACCACCTTGGCTTCGGGATAAAGCATTAATATATCGCCTATGCCGCCGGAGTGGTCCTGCTCAGCGTGGTGGGCAACGATGTAATCTATTTTGTCGGTCCCTGCTTTTACGAGATTATCTATCAACACGCTTATCTTGGTCGGGTCAACCGTATCCAAAAGGGCGGTTTTTTCGCTGCCCTTTATCAGATATGCGTTATAGCTCGTCCCGTCCGGCAGGGGAATCAACTCATCGAACAGCCTTCTGTCCCAGTCAATTGCCCCAACTGCGTAAACATTTGGTCTTAGCTGCGTCATTTTTTCAATCCCTTTACTGCCTCTAAAGCAGCATTGTAATCAGGTTCAGTAGCTATTTCATTTACTATTTGTATATACCTGATGACCCCGTCTTTGTTCAGAACGAACACCGCCCTTGCCAGCAGCCGAAGCTCTTTTATCAAAACTCCATACGCATTGCCGAAAGATGCGTCACGATAATCCGAGAGGGTTCGAACATTCTTTGCGCCCGCGGCCCCGCACCATCGTTTCTGCGCAAAAGGCAGGTCCATACTAATCGCCAGCACCACGACGTCACTGCCGAGCTTGCCCGCCTCTTCGTTGAACCTGCGAGTCTCGATATCACAAACGGCCGTGTCGAGCGACGGCACAGAAGTTATTATGCACACCTTGCCCTTAAAAGACGACAGCTTCACTGCCGACAGGTCGTTGGCAACAACCTCGAAATCCGGCGCCGCGTCACCAACCTTAAGCTCCTTACCCACCAGGGTCAGGGGCTTGCCTTTCATTGTTACGGTTCGTTTTTGTCCTTCCATAGAGTCCTCCTTGCAGCCCGTAAGCAGCATTGCTGTTACGATAGCATATAAACAGCCCGCAGTAACTGATAATCCTGCATTCGTCCGCATTGACATATATCGCTTTTACTAAAAAACTGATACAGCTTAATAGTTGACCGCTTCCAGCTCAAAATGCGCCTGCGGATGCGCACACGAAGGACAAACATCCGGAGGTTCCGTCCCCTCGTGCACATAGCCGCAGTTCCTGCAAACCCATCGCATCGGCTTTTCGCGTTTGAAGACGCGTCCTTCTTTTATGTTTTTCGCAAGGGCGATGTATCTATCCTCATGGCGTTTTTCAGCGATTGCTATTTTTCTGAAAACAGCCGCGATTTCTCCGAAGCCCTCTTCTTCCGCCGTTTTGGCAAACCCCGGATACATCTGCGTATTCTCATAATGCTCACCTGCCGCCGCCGCTTTCAAATTCTCAATCGTCGTCCCGATAACGCCCGCAGGGAACGCCGCGGTAATTTCCACCTCGCCGCCCTGTAGAAACTTGAACTCGCGCTTGGCGTGCTCTTTTTCCTGACCGGCGGTCTCTTCGAAAATCGCGGCTATCTGCTCATAGCCCTCTTTTTTGGCCTTGCTGGCGAAATACGTATAACGGTTCCTCGCCTGGGACTCGCCCGAAAAGGCGGTTAATAGATTCTTTTCTGTCTGGCTTCCTTTAAGCTCCATTGAAACCCTCGCTTTCTTATAAATTAAGATTCGTAATTCATCTGCAATTAACCCCGCTGGAATCGCATAGCATATATAATAGTACTATCCTGCCTTTCTTAAAGCATCATTCTGCCCGATGCCCGCAGGAACCCCTGTATTGTCAAAACACCTGCGATAAAAGTCAATCATTCTTTTGCGCCTTCTGCAAATAAGCCTCCGAGCACCTGCCGAGCCTTCCCCCCCTCGGCCCGGCATCGTAGGCTTTTTTATATCTTTGCCATATACGTCATTAAATAGTAGGTACTCCTATTTGTCAAGAATTGTTCCGTTTTTTAAAGGATTTTCCCCCTGCGGATAGATGATTGATTATTTTTGTTCTCTTGTTTTTTCTTCTAAAATAGTCAATAATGGATAGTAAATCATAAATAAAGAACGCGCCCGTAGCTCAGTAGGATAGAGCGCCGGTTTCCTAAACCGGAGGTCACAGGTTCGAATCCTGTCGGGCGTAATAACGCCCAGGATTCGAACCTAAAAGGGTGTGGGAAAAGGATTTTCCAGCACAGTAGGGGCAGACCTGCCTGCACGTCGAAGGGCGTGTCTGCCCGTGGCTAATCCAAAAGCCCCTGGCTTTACGCCAGGGGTCAATGTCGTTTTAAATTTGTTTACCCCTGCCGCCCCCGGCAGGGGTTATTTCCCTTCCCTTTCCCCTGTCTTTCTGCTATTCTCTGTCCCTTAAGGCGTGAGGCATCAGGGAGCGGAAATACATACGAGAAACACAAATCACGAATTTAATTGGCGGAAATTGTGGGTAAAATAGTTCCCAAAATTTATATTGTTCTCTTACGATTAAGCGTTGTTATTTAGATGGAGTTGGTCAGTTTTTTTTTCTTTAGAGGAAAATTTATAAATGTGGAGCAAGAAATTAAGTAAGCCAATAAAGGACTTGCAGCACTTGTTCATCTACCTGATTGAAGATGTTCCACTGTATTATTATGGCATTATATTTGTTTGTGGCGTATTCATTTTAGGTGTTATTTACTTCTTTCTGACCCCCTATTCCAATGGGGTTGGTACTGATAACATGCCGCTCCAAAACTTAACTTTTTGGAATGCCCAGTATTTTAGTGTTGTTACAGTTTCTTCACTTGGCTATGGCGACATGCATCCAATGGGTTTCTCAAAAATACTTGCTTGCTTAGAAGTCTTATCGGGGCTTGTGTTAATGGGGATTATACTTGCAAAGACGACTTCTGCCAGAATTTCATATCATGTAGTTAGGTTGTTTAGTAGTGAGACTCAAAAAAGGATGGAAGGTTTTGCGAATGAATTTGAAATTCTTGAAGGTAAACTTCGGCAAGTTATTAGTTCAATTGGAGAAATCCAGGGAATTCCTGGAGAACAGTCATCAAAGAACCAATCGCAAATCATAGAGAAATGCACTAAAGCTATTACGAATTTCTATAGTCACTCTTCTGCTATGGCCGAGTATCTTTCATATGAAGTGGATCATTGCAAATTCTTCGCAATAGCACCTGTTGACAGTATCAAACGAACGGCCGATGCTATCGACCAAGCAATTCATCTTTTGGGACAAGTAATCATAAGTACAACAACTGAGGTTCGTGGACTTCTATTGAACGCTGTAAACAGACGTAAGCTTTTAAGTATAATTGAGGAACATAAACGAATTGTTAGAGTCGTGCACGATAACTGCACAAATCATGAGATACAACAAAAATTTTCTCGTATATTAACAATATGCAACAGTTTCCCTGAAAGTTTCTATGCGGTACCAGTGTCTGTTTCAGAAAAAATGCAACCAGACCAAAAATTAGATAAAATTGATGAACCACAATTGCCGAGTTAGAGTATAATTTAGAGTATAATTAAGCTTGAAACCAGAAATTACGGAAGGATAAAATGCAGCTAAACTGGATAAAATGTCAAGGCGATGTATGGGGCAATTTAAATACGGTTAATCTTGCACATGCTCATTTTGATTCAATGTCTGGGGTTTATGTTATTTGGCATGGTGGTGGCACCCCCAGAACTGTACGAGTTGGACAAGGTAATATAAGAGATCGTCTAACTGCTCATAGAAGTGATCCTGATGTGCAAAAATATGTAGGGCAGACGCTTTATGTAACTTGGGCATCTGTGCCGGAAGCTTCACGTGATGGCGTTGAAGCATACTTAGCAGATATTCTGAAGCCTCTAGAGGGGCAGCGATTTCCAAACTCAACCCCGATAGCAGTCAATCTTCCTTGGTGAATGAGATATAATTTCACAAAAGCTAAGGGGTCGTTCAATCACATACATCTTGTTCTATATACACAGAATCATTCGCAATGGCGTGTCGAAGGTTGGTAAAACCTTCAATCAAACCACCACCTACCCGCCCACCCAAACCGGCTAATTTCAAATTTTCTACTTCTCTCCAATATATAACTTTTCACGTTACTTAAAAAATCCGTGCCCATCCGTGTTAATCCGTGGTTAATTAAAAAATCCGTGTCAATCCGTGGTTAATTTTTCTCTGCGTCCTTCGCGTTCTCTGCGGTAAAATCTTTCAATCAAAACCGCATCTACCCGCACCACCAAAACCGGCTAATTTAAAAAAATAATCTATGGTAAAAAACAGGTTTCTGCGAAGCAGTTCAATAGTTTTTCACTTTGCACTTTGATTTTTAAATTCTTTTTCGACCCAATCGCGTATCTCCGCCCTTAATAAAGGAGGCTTTTTTTACATCTAAACATTATGAAAAACAAAACACGATTTTTACTTTTAACTATTTACTCTGTGTCCTCTGTGAACTCTGTGGCTAAAAAAATCCGTGTAAATCCGTGTAAATCCGTGGTTGTTTTTCTCTGCGACCTCTGCGCTCTCCGCGGTAAAATTTCCCCCAGCGAGATACATTCAATCGAATTTGAATTATTATGCAAAACAAACCCAATTTTCGATATGCCAAAAATGAATCTAAGCTATGACAAAATAAGGGATTATGAAAGAAAACCGCCCCTTTTTGCGATGGAAAAACAAACCCAAAACAAAGCCAATCAAAGCCAATTTTACTGGCTTTATTTCAGTTTGACTTTGATTCCCTTTTTGCGGTATTCAGCAACAAGCTCTTTTAAGTCCTGCAACAGGATTTCCATTTCCTGGGTACTTTCGAGCAGATTTTCATACAATCGCCCATCGTTTATTAAACTGGCAGCGGTGCCGTTGCCGGTGTTTATCTTCTCCAAAATCAGCCGCAATTCCGCCGCTGTTTGGGTTGCTTCCTCGTTTGTAGTGACGCCGGCTGCGAGGAATTGACGTAATTCCTCCGTCGCAACAGACAGATTAGCCAATGTTGTTTTGATATTTTCCTTATTCTCCTTGTCGCCCAGAATATCGTTGGCGTTTTTTATTAAAATGATAAGGCCGTTAGCCAGCTCATCCAGCTTCTTCTGGCTGTCTTCCGGGAAAAACTCGCTGGTCATACCTGCCGAGCCCTGCAGCATCATTTTGTCAACCAGGTATATTGTTTCCGGCCGGTTCGGGTCACGCGGCGTCAGGGGCAGCGTTGGGTCAACAGCTATTTCGATATAGCTGCTGCCTAATCCGCGCGTCATCAATTTCACCGCGACATTGGATGGAATGTTGCTGTAATTTCTATTAATACTCATAACGACCAGCGTTTGATGATATTCCAGACCGGTATTCAAATCCTTGCGTATCTGCGGAGGTGCAACCTTTGTCACCGTACCGATTGGATAGCCGCAGAATCGAACGGTGGTATCTTTCAGCACTCCCATCGCTGTCGGAAACTGAACGAACACTTGAAACGAACTGAGCTTGCTGACAACGGTGGGAAAGTCATTAAACATAAATACAAGCCAAACGAGCGCGCAAATAGCTACTACCACAAAAACGCCTACGATGACATTGCGTTTTCTCTGTAGAGTTTCATAATCACTCACTTTTTGCTTCCTTTCAAATCGGTTCGGCCTTCCAGAAACAATTCCCTTATGGCACGCAAAGGATAGCCGCTGTCGTTGAGTTTTTTTATCAGCTTAATCCGTTCTATTGCCTTCTCGTCAAACAGCCGTCTGTCGGTCGGCGTAACCTCTGTCGGCTCAAGCAATCCTATCATCATATAATATTGCAGAGATTGTCGGGAAATGCCAGCCTTTTTTGCCGCGGTGCCTACAGACGATAATTTGCCTTTTTGACTCAAAGCCTGCCCTCACATATATATTTAAACGGCTAAAACCGCAAATTATCCGATTATTGCTCCGTAAAGGCCGAGAGCTTCACTATGGAACACGAGTTTTCTCAATCGCAGCCTCTGCCAGAGCAAGAAACGAAGCCTTTACCTGCTCGAAATCCAGATGCTCTGCCGCCTCTTTCGAATTTGCCGATTTATTCAATTTTTTCGACAATTGATGTGAAATCATTAACAAATAATCAAAACCAGGCGAAATATCGCGCTGGCTCTGCCGAAAGGCCTCCCGCAGCAGCCTTTTCAACCAGTTACGCTGGACGGCACCACCGCAGTTTTTGCCGACAGAAACACCAAGACGCGGGCAGCCGCAATCATTTTCCGCCACATACAGCACCAATGTGCCGTTGGAAACCCGCACATTACGAGCCATAACGGCTTTAAATTGCTTATTACTAACAAGTCTTTTTTTCTTCGAGAAGAAAAACTGCTTCAAGATTTCACCATAAACCATCGGCAATTAATCACTCATTAAATATATTATCGGCTTTTTGCTGCCGTGACAATACCTCAGTGGAAAGCTGCCGGCGAACCTTCCGGCAGTTCAAAACGCCGGCGAATTTATCCTGCTGCTCGGAGGTGACAACCGGCAGATATTCGATATCCAACTGTTTTGCCTTCTCGAATGCCTCCGACAAAGGCGTCTCCGGCGTCACCCTGCCGAGAACAGATTCCATAATATCAAGCGCAACAAGCCAATCGTTCAGTTGCTGCGTCGCAAAACTATTTCTAACACCATCCAAAGTTATGATGCCGATAAGATTCTGCTGATTATCAATAACGGGATAATAAAAATCGTAGGTATTTCCGACCGTGTTAACTACCCGGCTTAAAGAGTCGCCCGCCGCGATAGTCAGTACCGTTGTATTCATCACATCGGAGACGCGGTAAGACTCGATAAGGTCCTCTTCGGTGATGTTCAGTCCTACTTCGCCGGCCTTTTTAACACCGATTTTAACGCAGGGCGGGCCTATAATCTGAACTAAAAATGTAGTCGAGGCGATAATCAGAATAATCGCTTCGCCAAACTCGCCGCCGAAACGCTCACTTGCGATAATCGACAACCCTATGGCAACGCCCGCCTGGCTGAATAAGCACATACCCAGGTACTTCCGCACCGTCTCCGGACTGTGCGAGATATACGCACCAAACCAGCTTCCGCTCATTTTTCCTATGGTTCTGCCCAGAACGTATGTCACCGCCAGGGCTATCATCCAAAACGGCACATTGCTGAACTGCAATCTGGCCCCTACGAGAACGAAAAACAAAACATAAACAGGAGGAGAGAATTTCTCAATGAGTTTAAATATTGGCTGGCTTCTTCTCGGCCGAAGATTAACCAATGTCGCGCCAAAGACCATCGCAGCCAAAATGGGTTCCACTTTCAAAATTACCGACAAACCCATAACAGACAGTACTACCGCTATGCTCATTGACAGCACCCTGGCCGACTCAACGATATATCTGAGCAAAAATATAATAAGCAAACCGGCTGCCACACCCAAAGCTATTCCTCCGAAAATCTCCCACAGAGGAAAGATTATACTCTGAACAAAATTACATTTGCCGCCTTCCAGCAATCCCCCGGCAATGCTGCTCGCAAAACCATAAAGCAATAATGCGAGGCCGTCATCAAGCGCGACAATGGCTAAAATAGTTCTGGTAAGAATACCTCTGGTTTTGTATTCCCAGAGGACGTCAACGGTCGCCGCCGGCGCCGTAGCGGACGAAATCGCGCCGAGAACGATTCCCATTGCAAGCGACGCACGCAAGTTGTGTGTAAGAAACATTCCAACCAGAAATGTCAATACGGATACAATGAAAAAAGCGAAAAGACCTTCCGCAAGAAGAATCGTAATAAATTGTTTGCCGTATTTTTTGAAGACATCGTATTTCAGCTCCCCGCCTATCATAAAACCAATTATCCCAAGAGCAAACATATTAAACGGCAGCAGAGAGCTGATTAAATCCGCTCTTATCAGGTTAAGCACCGAACCGCCTGCTATAATCCCCGCAATAACGTAACCAACAACCTGCGGGATGTGCAGCTTCTGGGATATACGGCCCACAATAGTACCGCCGAAAATTGCGACCCCAAGGAGAAATAAAAAGTCAAGGTAGCCGGTGGATTCAACTGCCAAAATTGTTGGTGGGTTATACATTAGTGAAACTGAAATTATATAAAAAGTTTCTAATAAGGTTACACTGCTTTATGGATATACATACTATCCGCTTCCCGCTGCTTAGACAGAACCTCTCCTTCGAGCTGACGGTGCATCGCTTGAGAATTCAGAACGCCGGCATATTCTTTGCCCTGCCGAGAGGCAACAACCGGAACATATTCTATATTACCTCGCTCCATCAGTTCAACAGCCTGAGACAACACCGTATCAGGCGTTACCGTATCGACAACCGATTCAGCAATATCGAGCGCTACCAGCCAATCACTCATCTCTCCCGCCACAAAGATATTCCTGATGCCTTCGAGTGTAATGACACCTATTATCTCCTTGTGGTCATCGACCACACAGTAACACGGATGAGCGGTGCTGCTGATGATTTTTAAAACATCGTTCAAAGAATCGCCGGCTGCGATAACAGGCACGTCTCTTTCCATTACATTGCTGACATTGTAGGTTTTGATAAGGTCTTCTTCCGTAACATTAAGGCCCAATTCCCCGGCTTTGCCGGCGCCGTATTTAACGCCTATCGGCCCAACCAGCTGAAGTATAAATGCTCCAATAATTACGACCAGCAGCATCAATCCGCTTATATCATTCGAAAACCTGTGGCTTGCGACTATCAGCAGCGCCACTGCTATACCACCCTGTGGGTACAGGCAAAATCCGAGATAATTTCTTACTGTTTTTACCGTGTTCGAGCAAACTCCGCCCACATACGCCCCTAAAGTTTTACCGACAATGCTGCCAATAACATAAGCAGCCACTAAAACCCAAATTACGATATTAACGTGAGCGAAATTGACCCTTGCCCCGACGAGCACGAAGAAGAGTATATATATCGGAGCGAAGAACTTGTGCAGTACTTTCAAAGCCGACTGAGCCAATTTGGGCCTAAGATTGACCAGAGTAGCACCCAGAGCCATAGCAGCAAGAATGACATCCATTTTTAGATAAATAGCCGCACCCAAAACTATCAGGACCGTACTTAGTACGAAAGCCAGCATCCTGTCCGGGTCAGCAATTCGCTTTAACAGCCAGCTAAGGCCAATTC
This sequence comes from Phycisphaerae bacterium, assembly GCA_028714255.1. Classification (GTDB taxonomy): domain Bacteria; phylum Planctomycetota; class Phycisphaerae; order Sedimentisphaerales; family Anaerobacaceae; genus CAIYOL01. The sequence continues at coordinate 89,219 of JAQTMR010000003.1, forward strand.
CGGCCATTGCTCCCAGGAATAAAGACCCGAAAATCTCGTAAAGCGTTTTGGCAAAGGTGACTAATAATCCTGCTTCCTGATGTCCGGTTATTATCCCGACTACAGAAATGCTGATGGCATAGAGGGTAAGAGCCAGAGCATCATCGAGAGTAACAATAGCGGTGAGCATAGCTGTTAACGGCCCCCTCGCTTTATATTCCCAGAGAACAGCGATAGTGGAAGCAGGGTCGGTAGCTGAGCATATCGCTGCGAACACTACGCCGACGGCTAAAGCTGTCTGCCAATCAGAAAAGTGCCACATGGCAAGAAAAGTGAGAGACCCTACCAGTAGAAAAGCCGTGGCTCCCTCAAAAAGCAATACGATTGGGACCTGTTTTCCAAATTTTACAAAGATTTCCCGCTTCAGCTCGGCGCCGACGAGGAATCCGATAACGCCGAGGGCAAACAAATTAATCGGGTCAAAAATTTGAATTGCCTCGTATGGTATGATTCTCAAAACAGGCCCAATAACAAGCCCTATCACGACACATCCAACAACTTGAGGGATTCTAAAGCGATGGAAAATCTTGGCGCTGACCGCACCTGCGAATATTGCTATCCCGATGATAAAAAGAATGTTCAGATTCTCGCTTTGCGTTTCCATAATCCTAAATACTTTTGTTCTGGAAATAACCGCAATTTCACCGATTAAAGAGGGAAACTGCCATATTCCAGTCCAATTTGACAATTGTACATGCATAGGAATAAAAGAGAATATTATACCGCTATTATTGACAAAGCGGTAGTAAAGAAAGTAAAATAATCTCCTTCGATGACTTTTGGGCGCATTTGCATCGCATGCCCTGATCGCCCTATTGAATCACGAAAAATCCAGCCGGTCGAAAAGTGGAATTATGATTGAAATAGGAAAATATATCAGGCCGGAGCTTATAATACCCGAGCTCAAATGTAAGACAAAGCAGGATGCTATCGAGCAGCTGGTGACAAGGATGTTTTACGCACATAACCCAATCGCCTTTGGCGGATTAAATCTCCAACAGGTTCTCGATGAGGTCATTAAGCGCGAGAACATCCATACCACCGGCCTGGGCAATGGCCTGGCATACCCGCACGCCAGAATCGAACAGTGCAGCGACCTTGTTTTAGCAATAGGTATTTGCAAAGACGGTGTCGATTTCAACAGCCTCGATGGGCAGCTTTGCAACATTATCTGCCTTATGATTTCTCCCGCGCGACAGCCATATATCATCCTGCAAACAATGGCAGCCATGTCGAGATTCTTTATCAATCCCGACAATGCGGAGAAACTAAAGACCGAATCCTCGCCTCAGCGAATCGCAGAAATGCTGCGAACATCCGCCCCGGCCACAGGCAAAACAGTCCTGGCTCGCGACATTATGCAGCCGGTAAATAAGCTTGTTCGCCTCGATACCTCGATAGAGGAAACCACACGGATTATGCACCTTAATCACCTTGATGTGCTGCCCGTTGTGGACAGCGAAAACCGTTTTTGCGGCGAAATATCCTGTCTGAAGATTTTTACCTACGGCATCCCCGATTTCTTCAGCCAGCTCCAGACAGTTTCATTCGTCAAAAACCTCGACCCCTTCGAAAAATACTTCAAATTCAGAAAAGACCTGAAAGTCGGAGACCTTTACGAACCGGGCAGCAGCCCTGTCCACAAGGATACGACTCTGGTCGAGGTGATATTTCAGATGACAACAAAAAACAAACCTGAACTTTATGTTCTCGATGACAACAAACTAATCGGCACTATCGACCGGTTCTCGATTATAGACAGAGTCCTTTTTTTCTAAGCTGAAGTGGAGAAAAATGTCCGCCATTATAAGTATAGCCATATTCGTAACCGCCTACCTCCTAATCGCCAGCGATAAGGTGAACAAGACCATTGTAGCCGTTCTCGGCGCGTCTTTGATACTTCTGCTGCGGATAATCACTTTCGACCGAGCCGTAGCTGCCATTGATTTGAACGTCATATTCCTGCTGGTGGGAATGATGACGTCGGTTTCGATTCTTGCGAAGACCGGCTTTTTCGAATGGGCCGCAATCAGCACCGCAAAACTGGCAAAGGGAAAACCAATCGCCATAATGCTGCTGCTTCTGACCGTCACGGCGTTTTTCTCCGCATTTCTCGATAACGTTACCTGCATCGTGCTATTCGTGCCCGTTACGATATTGATTACACAGATACTCGAAATCTCGCCTGTCCCGTTCGTTATTCTCGAAGCCATCGCATCCAACATCGGCGGCACCGCAACTCTCATAGGCGACCCGCCCAACATAATTATCGGCTCGCAGGGCAATTTAAGCTTCAATGACTTCCTTGTAAATCTATCGCCCGCAATTTTGGTCACTATGGCTATCTTTCTTGCAACGGTATATTTTCTGTACCGAAAACATCTGGTCGTCAGCGAAAGCATAAGAAGGAGAATAGACGAAGCAATTCCGAGACTTGCCATAATCGACAAAAAGAACATGATTAAGTCGCTTATTGTTATGGCGATGATGATGCTCGGGTTCTTTCTTCATGCCGTAATAGGACTTGAGCCGGGCATAATTGCGCTTGCAGGCAGTATGGTAATGATGCTTGTCTGTAAAGCTGAAAGTAACGACTCGTTGATGAGAGTCGAATGGGCCGTAATTTTCTTCTTCATCGGCCTGTTCATAATGGTCGCCGCTCTCGAGGAAACCGGCGCCATAGACTGGATTGCTCATCATCTGCTTGCGGTGGCGGGCCATAACCTCTTTCTTATGTGTATCGTTGTCCTGTGGAGCAGCGCAATTCTGTCTGCCCTGCTGGATAATATCCCCTTCGTTATCGCAATGGTGCCGCTGCTGAAGCTTAGCTTCACCACCATAGCGCAGAATATGGGTATAGTTGACCCCATAGTCATCCAGCACTCCATAGCCGAGCCGTTATGGTGGTCGCTGGCGCTTGGCGTCTGCTTAGGCGGTAACGGAACGCTAATCGGGGCCTCGGCAAATGTCGTCGCCGCACAAATATGCGACAAAAACAAATACCATATCTCCTTCTGGGAATTCACGAAAATAGGCTTTCCCCTGATGATTCAATCTGCGATTGTTTCGACAATTTACATCTGGCTGAGATTCTTCCGTCCGTAAACAGCTTCTTTTAAGAAAAGCCGATGTTTAAAATCCATATCTTGATTTACGGCAAAAAATAATATATACTGTTCGTATCGATTTTTATTTTTCAGGACGGCTATAATATGTCCCAAAAGAACTACCCGTTAAGCCCCCGGTTTGTATCGCTTATTAGCACAATTATATTTGCCGCGGTGCTGATTTTCCCGGGATGCAAAAAACAGCCGGCCGAGCAAAACCCTGCGGAAAATAATCGCAACGAATCCTCGTCACCCGCACCGATGCTCGAAAGCCCTGCCAAACCTGAACAAGCTGTCGCCGACCCGAAGTCAAGTCTAAGCAATGTCATCAAAGAGGCAAGAACGTGGAGGCCGGCTTATACCCATTGGGCCGGCAAAATAGCGCCGGACTTTACGCTGACAGACGTCAATGGAAAACAGCATACCTTAAGCGATTACCGCGGCAAAAATGTTTTAATCATTTTCTGGGCAAGCTGGTGCGGCCCATGCAAAATAGAAGCCCCGCATCTGGTCGCATTGCGGAACCTTATCAGCGAAGACAAGCTGGCTATGCTGGCGATTTCTTATAAAAGCAATTACCCGCCCGAATCGGCTGAAAAGGTCAAAAACTTCGTAAAACAAAACGGAATTAACTACACGGTCTTTTCCGCCGCCCCGGATACACTGCCGTCGCCATTTAACCGTATATCCGGAATTCCGTGCGGCTTTTTCATCGATTCCGAAGGTAAAATAAAACTGGTTACCGAAGGCCTTATCTCGTTGAACGAAATAAAAGCCATACTGCAGGCTGAATAACCGTAAAATACCGGGAAAAAACCTTAAATTTTTTCTGGACAAGGCCGAATAAGAAAGTTATGATAACCCTCTTAAAATAAGCTAAATTTAGTAATTAAAGGCAGTAACCTATGGCACATAAAAAAGGACAAGGCTCTACAAGAAACGGCAGAGACAGCAACGCCCAGTACAGAGGCTTGAAGCTGTCCGGCGGTGAGGCAGCAAAGGCCGGCTCAATCATCGTCCGGCAGTGCGGAACGAAATTCTTCCCGGGCTCCAACGTCGCAATGGGCAGAGACTATACCCTGTTCGCCACGGCAGATGGACATGTGCAGTTTCAGGGCCGAAAGATTCACGTCGTCTAACGCCTGGAAAAGACATATTCAGACAAATAAAAGGATGGTTGCACGCCATCCTTTTTTTATATAATAAGCACGCAATACGGCATAAAAAATCATGTTTATCGACAAGGCTAAAATCCAAATCAAGGCAGGCGACGGCGGCAACGGCTGTGTGGGCTTTCGCAGGGAAAAGTTCATCCCGAAAGGAGGCCCCGACGGCGGCGACGGAGGTAAAGGCGGCAGCGTCTATCTCGAAGCGGTTGCAAACCTCGACACCTTAATGGACTTCGCAGGCAAACATCACTGGGCTGCACGCAACGGCCAGCAAGGCGGAGGCAGCAACAAGCACGGCTTAGACGGCCCCGACCTGATAATTCCCGTTCCGCCCGGCACGCTCATTTATGACGCCGACCTCGACCTGCTGCTTAAGGACCTCGATGAAGTCGGAATGAAGGTTTGCATCTGCAAAGGCGGAAAAGGCGGAAAAGGCAACAAGGCCTTCGCAACATCCACCAATCAAACACCAAGATACGCCGAGCCCGGCAAAGAAGGGCAGCAAAGAAATATCCGCCTCGAATTAAAGCTCATCGCCGATGTCGGACTGGTAGGAATACCAAACGCGGGAAAGAGCACCTTTATCTCCCGCTGCTCGGCGGCAAAACCGAAAATCGCCGACTACCCGTTCACTACCGTCGAGCCGGTACTCGGCATTGTCGAACTAAGCGATTTTCGCCGGTTTGTTATGGCCGACATCCCAGGCCTGATTCAAGGCTCTCATAAAGGAGCGGGGCTGGGAATAGAATTCTTAAAACATATCGAAAGAACTCGAATAATTGTGCATATCATTGATATAATGCCGACAGACGGCTCCAAACCGGCAGAAAATTATAAGGCCATCCGCAAAGAATTAAAGCTGTACAGCAAAACGCTGGCGGAAAAACAGGAAATCATCGTCGCTAACAAAATAGACTTGAACCCGGACGGCAAAATAGTAAAAGAGTTGAAAAAGAAGCTGAGAAAAACTATATATCCCCTCTCCGCTGTCACCGGGCAGGGTGTCAAAGAGTTGACGGAGCTATTGTGGCAAAAGGTAAAAGAAACAAAAGCTGCGGTTGAGTAATAAATTATGAACATAATCGCGATAGACATAGGCAATACGAATATCACCATCGGCCTTTACCTCAATGACGAGGAGCAGTTTATTAAATCCATCCCCGGCGATTCAAAATTGGAATTAACAAGCTGCCTCAAGTCCGCCTGGCAAAAAGTCCCTGTCGTGAAGACCTCGAAGGATAAAAAACGCGATGGCGTAATTGTCGCCAGCAGCGTAAAGCCCGCATGGACGAAACTAATCAAACAGATAATAAAAGAATCGCTCGGCGAAAAGCTGCATATCATAGGCAAAGATGTTCCTCTGCCGATGGCACTCTGGGTGGATGAACCCGACAAGGTCGGAACCGACAGGGTCGTTTCCGCCGCCGCTGCTTACGAGGTCGTCGAGGACGCGGTAGCCGTCGCCGATTTCGGCACCGCAATAACCATCGACCTCGTTGACCAGAACGGTATCTTTCAGGGTGGAGTCATCCTGCCGGGCTTCGAACTCGGCGCAAAAGCTTTGAATGAAAATACCGCCCAATTGCCTCATGTCAAAATTACGAAACCAAAAGAACCACTCGGCAAAAACACAGCCGAGGCCATAAATTGCGGATTGTATTATTCCGCCGTCGCCGCGCTGCAGGAAATCACCAGACGCTACGCCGAGAAAATCGGAAAATGGCCGCACACAATTCTTACAGGCTCCGCCGCCAAATTGATAAAAGACGATTGCGAGTTTGTCGATTCGTGGGTACCGAACCTTACCATCAAAGGCATCGTCCTCGCATACCGCAAATATATCGAGGAAAAAGAATAAGGCTCTCTGGCTTATGAGCGCATTCGCTGCAGTAACAACCGGCAAAGGCATCGGCGCAATAGCTGTCATCCAACTCTTCGGCGACTCCGCTGAAATCATCATAAAAAAGATATTCGAACCCGTTGGCAAAAAACCGCTCGTTTTCAAAACCGGCGAAATCCTGCTCGGCACAATCAATACCGGCTCCGAAACCATCGACCAGGTCACCCTCGGCTGCGAAGGCCCCGGCCACTTCGCCATAAACTGCCACGGCAACCCGCTCATCGTCACCGACATAATGCAACTGCTTCAGGATAATGGCGCAGCACTTCTGACCACGGAAGAATTCCTGGCTAAAATCTTCTCCGCCGAAAAACCATCAGGCCAAATCGCACTTGAAGCCAAACTGGCCTTGCTGCAGGCCAAAACTATTCAAGGAACAAAAATAATCGTCAAGCAGATAAACGCAGGCCTGACAAAAACGATAGAAAAATGGCTGCGGGACATAAATACAATTTCTCTCGAACAAATTAAAACCGGCGCCGAGCAGATACTCGAAGACAGCAAAATCGCAAAACTGCTCATCTTAGGCTGCAAAATCGCTCTCGCAGGTCCGCCGAACACCGGCAAAAGCACACTGCTCAACTTCCTCGCGGGCAGACAAAAATCCATTGTCACCGACATCAAAGGCACAACCCGCGACTGGGTCAGCGTCCAGTGTATCATTGGCCCGCTCCACGCTGAATTAATCGACACCGCAGGTTTGGATGAAGCCTTCGGTGATACTATCGAAAAAGCATCCCAGCAAAAAGCCTTCGAGATTTTAGATGAAGCCAATTTGGTTTTACTCGTTCTGGACAACAGCCAACCCTGCAACCAGCTTGATAACCACCTGCTTGAAAAAATTACTGACAAAAAAATTCTGACAATCTTAAATAAAACCGATTTACCCGCAAAGTTTGATATAAACAAACTGCCCGAAAATCTGACAAATACAGTGCAGATAAGCGCAAAATCCGGCGCCGGAATCGAAGAACTTCTCGAAAAAATCCAGCAAGCTTGTGGTGTCGTCAATTTCGATTTAAAAACCGCCATTTGCTTCACGCCCCGGCAGGAAAAGCTCTTAAAACAGCTGAAAAACACCCGCTCAAACCAACAGGCACTTTCGATGATAACAGAGTTGGTTAAAGGCCCCGCTTAGTGTATAATCTGCTTCTATGGCCGCGGAAAATGGAAATCTGACCCCAGCAATGAAGCAGTTTGCTAAATTCAAGCAAACATACCCGGACTGCATACTCTTTTTCCGGATGGGCGATTTCTACGAAACATTTTACGAAGACGCCAAAATCTGCTCTCGCGTCTGCGGCCTGACACTCACCAGCCGAAGCAAAGGCGAAAACCCCGTCCCGCTGGCGGGCGTCCCGTACCACGCCGTCGAAGGCTACCTGAAAAAAATGCTCCAGGCAGGCTACAGAGTCGCCGTCTGCGAGCAGGTCGAGAACCCGAAACTTGCCAAAGGCGTCGTCAAGCGTGACATCGTCCGAATCGTAACCCCCGGCACACTCACCGACGATTGCTTTCTCGACGCAAAGAAAGATAATTTCCTCTGCGCGGTCAATATCACCGCCAATTCAACCGCTGCGATAAGCTGGGTCGATATTTCCACGGGCCACTTCTTCGTTCAGGACATCCCCGAAAAAAATCTGCTCGATGAACTTTTGAGATTGTCCCCAGCCGAGTGCCTTTTGCCCGACCGCCGAGGCGAATTGTTCGAAGCTGGAACAAAAAAACTCGCCCGTGACATCGCCCAATTAACCGGCGCAATCGTAACCGAGCGGCCCTCATGGTATTTCGACCCCTATCAGGGACATAAAAAACTCTTAAAACATTTCGGCACAGCAACCCTCGAAGGCTTCGGCATCGGCGATAGCGACAGTTCCCTGATACCCGCCGCCGGCGCCGTCATCGAATATCTGAACGAAACGCAGAAGACCGCACTTAGCCATATCCAGAACCTGAAAAAAATCAATCGCAGAAATTTCCTGCAAATCGACCAGACCTCTCTGGCGAGCCTCGAAGTCCTGCGAACCATTCGCACAGAAAGCAAAAAAGGAACGCTTCTGGACTGCCTCGATGAGACACTAACGCCTATGGGCGGCAGAATGTTCCGGGATTGGCTGTGTATGCCGCTGGCTGACCTCGGCGAAATCCTGCTCCGTCACGACACCGTCGAAGAATTGATATGTCCCGATACCAAATTAGCTGACATTCGCAAACTTCTTGCCGATATTTCTGATTTGGAACGAATCGCCGCCCGCATCAGCACCTTCCGTGCGATGCCGCGTGACTTCGTCGCACTCGAAGCCACATTAAGACAGGTCCCGCTGCTTCGGCAGATTCTCGAACAATTCAAAGCCGACCTCGCTTTGCAATTAGCAGGCAAGTGCGACAGTATGGATAATTTAGCGAATTTACTGGCCTCTGCCATTGAGCCGAACTGTCCCCCGCACCTTCGTGACGGAGGCGTAATAAGAAAAGGTTTCGACGAAGAGCTTGACCGCCTGCGCTCAATCTCAAGAGACGGACAAGCCTGGCTGCAGAATTACCAAAAAGAGCAATCGCAGCGCACCGGCATAAACAATCTGAAAGTCGGCTACAACAAAGTCTTCGGCTACTATATCGAAATAAATCACTCCTCCGCGGATAAGGCCCCCAACGATTACGTCAGGAAACAAACAATCAAAAACGCCGAACGCTACATCACCGACGAGCTTAAAGAATACGAAACCCAGGCCCTAAGCGCAGACGAAAAGGCTCTCGAACTCGAAGTCCAGCTCTTCGAGCAAATCCGCGCCAGTGCCGCCCAATACATAAGCAGATTGCAAAACCTCGCCGATACAATCGCGCAGTGCGATTGCCTCTCAGCGTTCGCTTATCTCGCGGGCAGACGAAACTATATCCGCCCGAAATTAACCGCCGCCGGCGAACTATTCATAAACGAAGGTAAACACCCCGTCCTCGCCGAGGCCCTCGGCTCCGAATTTGTCCCCAACGATATCGAGCTCGGCGAAAACACCGGCGACTGCTTAATCATCACAGGCCCGAATATGTCCGGCAAAAGCACATATATAAGACAAACCGCTCTGCTCGTCATTATGGCCCAGGCCGGTTCCTTCATCCCAGCCAAAGACGCCTGCCTCGGCCTGGTCGATAAAATCTTCACCCGAATCGGAGCTTCCGACGAACTTCTCCGCGGCCAATCGACCTTCATGGTCGAAATGACCGAGACCGCAAACATCATCAACAACGCCACCGAAAAATCCCTCGTCATCCTCGACGAAGTCGGCCGAGGCACAAGTACCTACGACGGCCTGTCCCTTGCCTGGGCGATTACCGAGCATATCGCAAACAAAATAAAATGCCGAACGCTTTTTGCTACCCACTACCACGAGTTGACGGAACTGGCGGAACTATTCGCCAACGTCAAAAACTGCAACGTCGCAGTCCGCGAATGGGCCGACGAAGTCGTCTTCCTGCATAAAATCCTGCCCGGCGGAACGGATAAATCCTACGGCATCCACGTCGCTAAACTCGCAGGCGTCCCCAGAACGATTCTCGAACGCTCAAAAGAAATCCTCGAGGAATTGGAAAATACTTTCGTTAAAGAAGCTGCCGGCCAGCACCTCGCCAAACACAAAACAAAAAAACCACCACAGGATATCCTCTTTGTGCAAAAGCACAAGAGTGTCCTCGACAAACTCGCCTCGATGGATGTGAACAACTTAACGCCTATCGACGCCATTAACCTGCTCAACCAAATCAAAAACGAAATTGACAAAAACGAATAAGGGCCATAGCCCTGTAATTTACAATCCCTCATATCCCCCGTGCCTTTCAAAATTGGCTTTGTTGGTTCGACAGGCTCACCATAAATTGGGTTTGTTTTGGGTTCGTTTTGACCAAGTGTCCAAAGCGGTTTTCTCGTTGTAATTCGTTGTTTTCAATAATGTTACAGGCATTTGACTTTTTCGGAAATTGGGTTCGTTTTGCATAATTTAGTTGTTTTGATTGATTCATTTTTAGCCACAGAGCACACAGAGAGCACAGAGAAAAATTAACCACGGATTAGCACGGATTTTTTGACGCTGATTGCGCAGATTACGCAGTGGGATTTTAGTCAGCTTCGTGTACTTGGCAAATTTTGCTCCCAAAGCAAGCTTTGTCACAAAGCTTTGCCTTCGTCCGCAAGGCCATAAAAATGGCCTTCTTATGAAGCTGACTAAAAAAAGCATTAACTACACCTAACGTTTCATAAACAAACTTCCTTCCTAATGGGCGGACAGGCGCGATTGATGCGAAAATTTTAATCGTCGCTAGTCTCTCGTAACTCGATGTGAGAATGGGCCACCACGTGGGGTATCCCACGGCGGAAGGAGTAAAAAAAATTAAATCAGCCGGTTTTGGGTGTGCAAGTAGCTGTGCTTTTGATCACGCGGAGCGCAAAAGACAGACGACTGACTACAGGCAACAGGGTAGAAGTTTCCTAAATTAACGGAGGGGAGAAGGAAAATACGAAGCACGAAATCAGTTGGTTTACTTTTAAAAGTTCGTGATTATCCAATTCCCATTATCATCCTTACAAAAAGAAATTGGGAAAGAAAACATTCCATCATCATCTTCTACTAATATCTCATAAGACAACATACCACCAAGACCATGGTCAAAGAAAATTGGTTTACTCAAGTCGTTGATAATAATTTGCCTATCCAAGACGGAGAGCTGCTTTAATATCGATTTGTATTTTTCAGTAAGCTGCTCATGCATGAGTGATAGAGCTTTTGCATCATCGCCGGCCTTAAGAGAAGATACGAATTTTTCAAGGATTTTTTGTGGGGTATTATGAGGGTTTTCAAACTCCGGAAGCTCAGGGTTGTTTTTTTCTTTTTCTATTAGCTGAGCGATGAATTGCTGTCTTTGCTTAGGGTCATTTTTAAGTATTTCAACTAAACGATTCCTGTCTATCTTATCTGCTTTTATTGAATTTTTGTTCTCCTGCCACCAAGCTGACCATTTTTTTATTACCTCTTTTTGCTGATTTTCAGACAGCCGTTTTAAGCTTTTACCATCAGAAAAGTCATTGCCTGTAATTTCTCTCAAGACAGCATTGGCAATTGAGCAAGTAAGCGCGTACTCTGACGATTCTAACGATTCGACCATTATCGGCACACCGGAATAATCACCGAGGTAATACAAATCAATAACAGCTTTTCTTCTGGTATAGACGTCTTCATTATATAAATCTTTTTTTGCTACATTTATTTTAGCAGGCAAATCGCTCTGATGCTGACTTATCAATTTAATCATTTCGTCCCGATATTTTCGACCGTTTTGACCTTGGGGTCGCCAGGATAATTGCTGCCCCAAAGGGGAGTAGCCGTTATCATCTTTAATATCCACTTTTGCCCCACTGTTTATTAGTAATAACAAAGACTCTTTTGGAATGTGCGTTTCGGTATTTTCCTCTCCGATGTTAGGCACCTTGGCCAGATAATGTAAAGGAGTTTTGCCGGTGTTATCTCTTGCGTTGACATCGGCTTTGTATTTAATAAGCAAATCAATAGTATCCGATTGGGGTTCGGAAGCAACCAAATGGAGAGCGGTCTTTTCCTGTTTGTCTACGGCATTAACATTGGCGCCTCTGGAAAGAAGCTCTTTGATTACTTTTACCTTTCCACCGATGACTGCTCTGTGCAACAAAGGAACACCTTGTTTATCTTTTTGGTTAACATCAGGAACATTCTTGTCAAACCAATCTTTCAAATCCTTATCACTGTACGAGTCCGGAATTGCGCTTAACTTCAGACCTAAATCATCGATATTTTCGAACTTTGCCCCATACTTCAAGAGGAGTTCAACGGATTCCTTAGGACGAACACTTTCAGTGGCTACATAAAGGGGAGTTTTTCCAGAACTGTCTTTTGCTTCAAGGTCTGCGTCTGCGGCCATCAAAATCTTTATGGTTTCCATTCGGTGATTTTCTGCCCATGTTTTTTGAGGGTACATACCCGTTATGATATGCAGAGGAGTTTGCCCTCTGTTGTTTTTCGCATTAACATCTGCGCCGTTTGATACCAATAATTTTACCATATGCAAATGACACCCGACCGCATGATGAAGAGGCGTTTGATTATTAGTACCTTTTGCATTTACATTGGCCCCTTTAGACAGCAGAAGTTTTGCAACCTCTTCATTTCCATTGACTACCGCAGAATGGATCGCTGTATTTCCAGATTGACCTGGAGTCCAGACTCCTCTCTGGTTAATATCGGCACCATATTCTAAAAGCAAGTCCATCAATTTTTCATTGCCTTGTTCAGCAGCAAGCAGCAAGGGGGTTTTATTAGGCCAATTGCTTACAACATTCGGGTTGGCTTTGTACTCTAATAATAATTTGGCAATTTTAACAATATCCCATTCAGAATCATCTGAGCCTTGTTTGGCTTGTTTTATTAAGTGAAGAAGAGGTGTATCCTTCTTGTCGTCAGTTATATCAACGTTCTCGCCATTTTCAAGCAATTGTTCCAACATTTTTCTATTCTTACTTGAGATAGCGCTGTGGATAGTTGTATCTTCTCCCAGAGAATATCCAACAGGCATCACGAAGAAGACAAACAGCAAAAAGGCAGCCAATTTGTTCATATTCTTCCCCTCTTATGTCAACAATGACAATACAGTTTGTATAAAACGGGAGATACAACCTGCTTTTATATAAGAAGTTCTCGTTGCTTCTTCAATCGTAAGTTTCCGTGAAACCCACTATAAATCCTCCCCAAGCGGATGTCAAGTCACAGAACCAAACGCGTTCTGGCGAGACACCCCAAATAGCTATTCTTAGCGCAAGTTACCTCGGCGTTTTTATGGATATTTTTCAGTTTTGTTTGCAATAAAAGGCCGAGCGGGAGCGTCTGAATTAGTGAACAAAACGGCTGAAAAGTAAAGAAAGGAAGGACAAAAATGAAAACGTCAAGATACATCTTAATAGCGACAGCAGGTTTACTGATTGGGTTGTCAAATACGGCTTTAGCACGTCCCAAAGCACAGGCAGATATTAACCATGGCGGTCGTCAAGGGTTTAATGTTGGTCATCGCAACGATTATGGACGTGGTTCATATAGAACCGCTCCTCGTTACAATTATTGCGAGCCGGTCCGGAGTTGTCCACAGGGGCAAACCATTATTATAGGCAACTTGTCACAGCACGGCTTCGCCGGATTCCTCCGACTGATTATCAGCAACTAACGATTAACTCGCCGCGGCGGCTCCGGCTAATGCACCTGTTGACCAGCACATCTGAAGGTTGTAGCCGCCGCAGGGGCCATCGACATCGAGAACTTCACCGGCGAAAAACAGGCCCCGACAGATTTTCGATTCCATCGTTTTAGTTTCTATTTCATCAACGCTTACGCCGCCACGTGTCACTGTCGCCTCGAAAATCAGCCTTGCAGCCTTAATTGAAAACGGCAGCTTCTTCAGTAATTGAGTGATTTTTATTCGAGATTCTTTTTTCAACTGGCTGCCGGTTGTTTCCTCAATCCCCGCCCACCGGCAAAGAAAGCCCGCTATTTTTTTAGGGACAATGTCGTAAAGAACATTAACAATGATTTTTTTGGGGTATTTCGCAAACAGGCCGAGCAGGTATTCATCAAACTCGGCGTCATTCATCGCAGGGACAAGGTCTATAAAGATTTCTATCGGCTTTTTTGCAGGCACTTCGACTCTGCTCAGTGCAGGCAAATAATCCGCGAGCAGCCAACTCAAATCCAGCACTGCAGGGCCTCCGATGCCGTCATCGGTAAAAACAAATGCACCAGTTGTTGCAATCTTCTTGTTATTGATGCGAGTAGTGATTTTGACATTTGGGATTGCGGTTCCCGCAAGCTGTCTGGGCCAATCTTCGCCAGTTACAAGCGGCACCAGAGACGCTTTTGTTTCGACGATTGTGTGTCCCAGTTCTTTGGCAAATTTGTAACCATCGCCGGTCGAGCCGGTCTGCGGGTAGGATAAGCCGCCGGTCGCGATAATTACTTTTTCCGCAACAAAAACCTTACTGGCTGTATGAATTGCAAAAGAATTACTCTCGCGCGTTATACGCTTGACGGGTTTATCGAAATAGAATCGCACGCCGAGACTTTTGGCGCGTTCTATTAAACAATCTCTTACATCGCTTGCACGGTCGGAGGCAGGAAAGACACAGCCATCTTTTTCTACCCTGGTTTCCACTCCCAGTTCGCTGAAGAACTGGCAAACCTGTTCGGGCGTAAACTCATGCAAACTGTATTTTAGGAACCTGCCCTTTGGGCCGAAGGCGCGGGCGATTTCGTTGGGGCCTGCTGAATGCGTAAGATTGCATCTGCCGCCGCCGGTCAGTAGCAGTTTCCTGCCAGCAGCGGTATTGCTTTCAAACACAGCGACTCCCGCATCCGCAAGGGCGTAATGAATAGCCGCCATCAGGCCCGCAGGCCCGGCTCCGATTATGCAAACTTTAGCTTGTTCCAATCCGAATCTCCTCAAGTCATCGTCCGCCTTCGCCAAAGCTTCGTCGAGACAAGTTGCCGGCAACGGCTAAACATAGACAAGGACGAATTTTACATATATAATAGCCGCTATTAGATTTTTTGGAGAGTAAAATATGGCTAAAATCACCAAGCTCGATGACATTGTATCTTTGTGTAAACGGCGGGGCTTTATATTCCAGTCCAGCGAAATCTACGGCGGGCTGGCAAGCTGCTACGATTACGGGCCTTTGGGCGTTGAATTGAAGAATAACGTCAAGAAGGCGTGGTGGAAGGCGGTCGTGCAGATGCGCGACGACGTTGTGGGGCTGGATTGCAGTATCCTGATGCACCCGCTGGTTTGGAAGGCATCCGGCCATGCCGACAAATTCGCCGACCTGATAGCGGAATGCAAAAAGTGCAACACAAGAACAAGGGTTGACCATCTTAAAGAAAAAGCAGAGGGCCAGGCGGACGAGCATACCGAACATATCTCGATTGATGCGGCTCAGGTCGAAACCGGTGATTTAAGCAAAAAAGTATGTCCCAATTGCGGAGTGGTTGGGCAGTTTACCGAGCCGATGCCGTTTAAGCTGATGTTCGAGACGCAAATGGGAGCGAACGTTGACGACTCGATGACGATGCAGCTTCGGCCGGAGACGGCGCAGGGGATTTTTGTCAATTTCAGAAACGTGCTCGACAGTACCCGCGTCAAGATTCCTTTCGGAATCGCGCAGATAGGCAAGAGCTTTCGCAACGAAGTGACTACCAAGGCGTTTATCTTTCGCACGCGCGAATTCGAGCAGGCGGAGCTCGAATTTTTCTGCGAGCCTGGCACCGATGAGAAATGGTACGAGCACTGGAGACAGGCGAGATTCGACTGGTACATAAACTTGGGTATGAAAAAAGAGAACCTGCGATTCCGCGAGCACGCGAAAGACGAGCTGGCACATTACGCGAAAGGGTGCGTCGATGTCGAATATAAGTTTCCGTTCGGAAGCGGCGACTGGCAGGAGCTGGAAGGCGTCGCCAACCGCACCGATTTCGACCTCCGGCAGCATCAGCGCGGGATGAGGACGCTCAACAAGTGGTTCGAAAATGACAGGAAGATGACTAATATTAAATTAGCCGATGAGGCGGAAGATTACGAAAAGGGACCGTTGTCCTATTTCGACGAAGAGCAAAAACGACGTTATATTCCTTATGTGATTGAGCCGAGCGCAGGCATGGACAGAAGCACACTGGCTTTTTTGGTCGATGCTTATGACGAAGAGGAGGTCCGCGGGGAAAAGAGAAGTCTTTTAAGATTTCATCCAGACCTTGCACCGGTCAAGGCGGCTATATTCCCGCTGGTTAAAAAAGACGGTATGCCGGAGATTGCGCGGAAAATATGTGACGATTTGAAAAGGCGTTTCAACTGTTTCTACGACGAGAAAGGCGCGGTCGGCAGGCGATACCGCAGACAGGACGAGGCGGGGACGCCATTCTGCATAACCGTTGACGGCCAGACAAAAGAGGATAACACGGTAACCGTTCGTGAGCGGGACTCGATGGAGCAAACAAGGATTTCGGCTGACCAATTACTCAATTATCTGCGGGAAAAACTGGGGCTATAAAAATGTCCCAAAATAGAGCACGAAAGCATCATATATTACCAAGAAAATACTTGGAGCGTTTCTCGAAAGATAACAAAATTTGGGTATTAGACTTTGAAACAAAGAAGCAAAATAATCCCCGCTTAGAAGAAGCTGCAATCATCAAAGACTTCTATACGGTTAAAACAATAGATTCGCAAGAAGATGACCTTGTTGAGCAAAAGGTTCTTTCCTATATTGAAGGCAAATGTGACCCGGCAATTACTGAAGTCATTAATAACCATACATTTTCAAAAGGGGATACTTGGGCTTTGCTCGCCAATTATATTGCTCTGATGTACACCAGAGGCCCTCTCTTTAGACAAAAAATTTTGGAGACCTCTGAACAATCCTATAGCAAGACATCCGATGAATTGCCCGAAAACGAAGAAATGTACTATGAGATAATGAATAAGTTAATGAAAGAAAAGCCTGATATAGAAGTGTTACCGTTTGAAGAGGCTAAGCAAATTAAAGATAAACTTGAAATCTTTGCAGACATTCCAAGAACATTTTATGTTGTACAAATGATGAATTTTGCTGCTAATATGGTGCATATTATACACAATATGACACCAAATCTTCTTTGTGCCAGAAAATATTTCGATGCAAAGTTTGTTACAGGGGATGTACCAATAATTCCTATTCCACGAACACCATCTGCCTCATCAACATGGATTAACAACCCGGATTGCGACCTTTATTTCCCTTTAAGCTCTTATTGCTGTTTAGTTCTTAATTATGATTCATTGCCAAAATCAAATGATGTTTCATCTAGAAGAATTGCATGGATAAATCATTTAGTCGCCTGTAATTGTACAAGGATTGTCCTTTCGGAAGAACAATCCTTTGTCTGGACGAGAGAAAATGGGACTGTTTCTTCAGACCAGAACGAAATTATTGAAGCGTGGGGAGCAGAAAAGAAGACTATGTTCAAGGGAACACACATAGATAAGAATCGTGCACCAATATGTCGAAACGATTGGGGGCTTTTGCGGTCTAAAGACCCAAAAAATTGATTTGTAGTTAACATAGGACAATGATGAAAACGGAAATACTTGCTATTTGGAATAAGATTAATGATTGTCGATAAAATCGAAAACGCTTATTTATATGCGGGTGTTTCGGCGAAAATAAAAACCGGCCTCGAAATTCTAAAAGATGAGAAGCTGGCCACAAAGAAAGACGGGCGTTACGAGGTCAACGGCGACGAGCTTTACTACATTGTCCAGCGATACACAACCAAGCCAATAAAAGAAGGCAGATTAGAAGCCCATAAAAAATATATCGATATTCAATTCGCGGCGGAAGGCGAGGAGCTGATAGGGCATTGTCTGCTCGGCCAACTTAATATCGAAGAGCCATACGATGAAGCCAAAGATGTAGCTTTCTATAAAGTTTCAGAAAAAATCGATACTATAAGATTAGACAAAGGGACATTTTGTATCCTGTTTCCGCAGGATGGACATATGCCGTGCTGTCAATTCAATGGCCCATCAAACGTTGTTAAGGTGGTAGTAAAGGTAAAAGCAGATGCCGAATAATACAAACACTTACATTGCCGAGTTGAAAGGTAAAACGGGCCAGGAGGTTACGCTGGCGGGCTGGCTGTATAACAGCAGGGCGAGCGGCAAGATTCAGTTTTTAATAATCCGTGACGGCACGGGACTGTGCCAGTGCATCGCAGAATATGGCAAAGTTCCGGATGAAGTCTTCGACAAGCTAAAACATCTCGGTCAGGAATCGTCTCTGACAGTGACTGGTGTCGTTCGGGCAGAGGAAAGAAGCGTCGGCGGATTCGAGCTGGCGGTAACCGGCGCAGAAATTATCTCGCCTGCGGTCGATTATCCGATTACGCCGAAAGCGCACGGCATAGATTTTCTGCTGAAGAACAGACATCTGCATCTTCGCTCGCAGCGGCAGTGGTGCATTGGGAAGGTACGCCATACCGTTGTTGATGCTATCCGCAGATTTTTTAACGATAATGGTTTTACGCTTATAGACACGCCTATCTTGACGGGCATTATCGGCGAAGATGCGGGCAGCTTGTTCGAGGTTGACTATTTCGGAGAATCTGCTCACCTGACCCAGACGGGCCAGCTTCATTTGGAATGTGCCGCGATGAGTTTCGGCAGGGTGTATTGTTTCGGGCCGACGTTCAGGGCGGAGAAAAGCAAAACACGAAGACATTTGACAGAATTCTGGATGGTCGAGCCTGAAGTTGCATTTATTGACCTTGCCGGCTTGCTTGAGTTAGCTGAAAATTTTGTGTCGTTTGTTGTCGGGCAGGTTCTCGAAAAAAACGAATCAGAACTGAAAACATTAGGCGCAAATATCGAATCTCTGAAAAAGATACAGCCTCCTTTTTATCGTCTGACTTACACCGAGGCGGCGGAGATTTTAAAGAGCAAAAAAACACAGGATTTTCTCGCGGCGCAGCTTAATGAATTCAAGTCACAAAAACAGCAGATTGAGAAAAAGATAGGCGAGCTTGAAAACGAGGCAAAAGGGTCGGTAAAGCAATGGCGGGCAGATAAAATCGCGGCGGAGTTAATCGAACTTCGAAGCGAACTTGAAGAAACAGGAACAAAGATTGAGAACAATCCCAAGCACGCGAAATTAGCCGCGGAATTTGAATGGGGTAAGGATTTGGGCGGCAGCGATGAAACGATAATATCACTTATGCACAATAAGCCTGTCTTTGTCACCTGCTATCCAAAAGAAGCGAAGGCGTTTTATATGAAAGCTGACTCGCCTCGCTTCGCGGGCGAAGCGGGCAGAAGCAATGACAAGGTCGTTTTGAATTTCGATATGCTCGCACCGGCGGGATTCGGTGAAATCATAGGCGGCTCGGTCAGAGAGGATGATTATGAAATGCTGCTTGAGAGAATTAACAAGCAGGGCCTTAACGCGGAAAATTACGACTGGTATCTGGATTTGCGAAAATACGGCTCGGTGCCGCACGGCGGATTCGGGCTTGGCGTCGAGCGAACCGTCGCCTGGCTCACCGGGGAGAAACACATCCGGCAGTGCATCGCCTTCCCGAGAATGATGGACAAAATATATATTTAAAGGATCCCCACCCGATAGTTTACGCAAGGCGGTGTCACAAATGTGGAAATATATATTTAGCCTGGGGTTTCCACGCGGGTCTTAATCGGGCAGGCGGATAACTTTAAATTCCATTTTTCCACAATTGCTTTCCAAGATACTCTTCAATGCTGGAACTCACCCAGTTTCTGGCCCGCAACTACCAGATCATCAACGGCTTTTTTTATAGCTTGGGGATCTTCCCCCTTAACCGCTTTTTTAAGGTTATTTATAACACTTTCAATATTACTACGGATATTCATAGAGACGTTACAATCTTGTTCCGTTAATATCTTCTCAATCGAATAAATGACTTGATCAGCTTGATTCTTCAGATCCATGACTTCACAACGTTGGCGGTGTTCTTCTATGTAGGATTTGGCCTTTTGTGTCAATAGATACACTAAGCCGTCGCTGAGCCCGGAGCTTGATTTAATCTCAATTGACTGCTGCTTGCCGGTCGCCAGGTCTTTAGCGGAAACGTTCAAAATTCCGTTGGCGTCAATCTCAAACGCAACTTCAATCTGCGGAATACCTCTCGGGGCAGATGAAATATCGGTAAGCTGAAATTTGCCAAGCGTGCAATTGTCCCGGGCAAATTCCCTTTCGCCCTGCAGAACGTGGATGTCTACCGATGTCTGATTATCAGCAGCAGTCGAGAAAATCTCTTTTTTGCTCGTAGGAATCGTTGTGTTTCGGTCAATCAGTTTTGTCATAGCACCGCCTAATGTTTCGACTCCCAGCGAAAGCGGTGTTACGTCCAACAACATAACATCTCTTAACAAATGGTTCCCAGACAAGACCCCGCCTTGAATTGCAGCACCCAGGCCAACTGCTTCACACTGATTGATACTCATACAAGGGTCCTTGCCAAAAATCTCTTTCGCGATCTCCTGTACTCTTGGAATACGTGTGGAACTACCCACTAGCAAAATTTCAGCAATGTCACTTGGCACGAGATGGGCATCATTAATCGCTTGCAAACAAGGGGGGCGGAGTCGTGCCAGTATGCCTTCGCACAATGTTTCGAACGTGTTGCGCGAAATAATAGTTTTCAAGTGTTTCGGACCTGAGGCATCATCGGCAATAAAGGGTAGATACACTGCGGTCTCAAGCCGAAAGCTCAGTTCGCACTTGGCCTTTTCGCTAGCCTCTTTGAGCCTTTGAAGTGCCATAGGGTCTCGACGCAAATCAATCCCTTGGCTCTTTTTGAACTCATCGGCCAAATAGTTGATCAAAACGGCATCCAAATCATCACCGCCTAAGTGCGTGTTGCCGTTTGTGCTGAGAACTTCGAGAACGTTATCGCCGATATCGAGAATAGATATGTCAAAACTACCCCCACCAAAATCAAATACTGCCACTTTCCCGTTCTTCTTTTTTTCCCAACCATAAAACAAGGCCGCTGCTGTTGATTCATTGATTATACGCTCAACTTCCAAGCCAGCAATCTTGCCCGCATCTTTAGTGGCTTGGCGTTGAGAGTCATTGAAATAACTGGGTACTGTAATAACAGCGCGAGTCACTGTTTCACCCAAGTAATCCTCCGCTGTTCTTTTGAGGTCCTGTAATATCAAAGAAGCAATCTCTTGAGGCGTATATTTTTTGCCTTGGATATCAAGCCTGACCCATTCATCCGGTTTGCCCGTAATTACATAAGGTAGCATCTTCTCTTCGGGGCTTATCTCATTATTACGTCTGCCCATAAATCGCTTTATAGAATAAACCGTGTTTTTAGGATTGGTTATCTGCTGACGACATGCTACCTCACCCACCAGACACTCCCCTTTTTCCGTAAATCCGACAATTGAAGGTGTCTTATGTGATCCTGATTCGTTAACTAAGATTTTAAGCTCGGATTCCTCCATTACGGCAACAACCGAATTGGTGGTTCCCAGATCGATTCCTACAATCTTGCCTGCGTGCACATGATTCTCGAGATTCGGCTTTGTTGGTGTCTCGTCCCTCCTCTTGGTTTTTTCCCAAATAGACGCTTAAAAACACTCAATAGTCTACCTCCCTTCTAAAATGAGTCAGCAGAACTCAACAACTCATGGATCAGGATTTAGCGGCACCTCCAAAGCCCATATATAAACCAAGATATCTCGCTTCGCTACTCGCTGAATAGATAATCTACACCATTCAGCCAAACTTTTCAATTTAAAAACGACTCGTATGTCGCATCTTACTGGCTCTCTTCCTTCTTCTGCCTCCCGGTTTTTGCTATTTCCTTTTTCTTTTCCGCAATATTCTGTTCCAGTTTGTTATATTTGTCCCATGTCAGCAGCCAAACCAGGGCAACAGAGTCTATGGCGTCGGCTAAAATATGCGGGCTCATTTCTTTTAACTTATCGAGGTATTCCTGCTGCTCGAGGATTTTTAATTTATTGTACTCTTTCGGCGGAACCGAGAGGGGGACAAACCAGCAATCGAGATTGTAAGAAACAAGACAGACCGCTTTTATATAGTCATATATCTTTTTGTTTCCCTTGCCCAATATTTTTTTATCAGCAGGATCCCATTTTCTCGAATCCAGTATTTTCATGGCCTTGGCTAAAACGGATTCCTCAAACGTTTTTTCTTTACCTTGCTTAAGTTCGGGAACGCCTTCAATGTCATAATCAAAACACTTTTTCTTTTTGTCGAAAATATAATATTTCAATATCTCCTTGTCCCAAAAACCTTCCATGTCAGGATGTATGGTTGACGGGGTATAGAAATCGCGGTCATCGCTGTGCGGCGGGACGTGGGCATCGGCAAGGTAGTGGCTGAGCATGAGGAAATAGAGGGTAATCTGGTCGTCGTTAAACATTATGTCCGACCCCTTCGGCTCTTTTTTCTGGATAAGCATCATATCTCTTATCGCGTGACTCAACGCTTCGCATCTGTCGGGCAGAGTGTATTTGTATTGGTTGTAAAGTTTTTGAGTAAGGGCCGATTCGTCTTTTATAAAGGTTCGGCAGCTTAAATGTTCGGGCGTTCTGTTTGTTATTTCCTTAGCTTCTTTTTTTTCATTTTCAGTCTCAGGGGTTTTAAGTTTATAAGTATGAGCTCCGGCGAGGTTGTCGGCTATTACCGAATCCGGGAACCACGCGCCCTGAACAAAGGCGTCTTTGTGCTTGTCAAAGAACCGTACGAAGCTGCCTGTTTGTTCTTTATAATATTTGTCGAATTTTTCACTTAACCTGCCAAGTCTTCTCAACGCCATTAAACCCACCCATGCATGTGCTACAGATTTCATTTTATACTCCTCATTTCAGCCCCTATACTCGTTTACCTCTTAGCTGTGAAGAGGCGAACGTAGAATAATACCATTCTGGACGAATGTCAAAAGAAAAACGCGTCCATTAACTTGCTATCGTATTAGTTAAGCTGTAGAATCCTTCGGCCAACGCTTCGAACGGGAAGGCCGTGATGACAACTAATAATATATGGACGATACAAAAGCTCTTAAGCTGGGTGACTGAATACCTGAACAACAAAGGTATTGATTCGCCAAGGTTAAGCGCGGAGATTCTGCTGTCCTGTGTGCTGGGATTAAAACGGATTGAATTATATACGCAGTTCGAAAAAATCGTCAGTGAAGAACAGTTAGGCAGACTGCACAATTTGGTGGAACGAGCTGGGCGGCACGAACCTATTGCTTATTTAGCAGGCAAAACCGAATTTTATTCCCTTGAAATAGAAGTCTCGGCTGATTGTCTGATTCCCCGGCCGGAGACTGAACTGCTTGTCGAAAGGGCAATAGAATTTTTACGGGTGCGAAGCGGTAAACAATTTATCTGCGATTTATGTACCGGCAGCGGCTGCATCGCTGCGGCGATTGCCAAAAATTATCCTGATTGCCAGATAATCGCGACAGATATCTGCGATGCGGCTTTAAGCGTAGCTGACAGAAATATCGAGAAGCACCAGCTCGGAGAGCGAATCAAGCTTTTGCACGGCGATTTGTTCGACCCGATTGTTCCGTACCTGGATGTTGAAAAATTCGATTTGATTGTTTGCAATCCTCCTTATGTCAGTGCCGCTGAGTTCGAAAAGCTCGACAAAAACGTGAAAGATTACGAGCCGAGGCTTGCGCTATTCGCTGGGGACGAGGGATTGGATATTTACCGAAGGATTGTCGAGAAGGCAGGACAGTTTCTTAAGCCTGACGCAAAATTAATGCTGGAGATAGGCTGCGAGCAAGGTCCGGCGGTGAAGCAATTACTTGAAATGGTTGGTTGTTTTAGTGAAATTACGATTGAAAAAGATAATCAGGGTAATGACCGGATTGTAATCGCGAAAAAAAGTTAGTGATGTCGGTTTTTAGTAGTAATAATGGGGGTGGAGGGTGTTAAAAGAGGAGTTTGGGCAAGATAGGTAAGAAAAAAGCTGTTAGAAACTTTGGATAATTTACAAAAACGTGGGGGAAAAAGAAGTAAAACTCGCAAAAAATTACATTTTTGTGTGGCAAAAGTTCAAAATTATGGGTTAAATTTCCAAAATGAACGATGGGGATTGTTATATGCCGGTTTTATTTATTTTAAAGTCTAATAACCGCCGATATAAACCCTATAAATAAGGAATCTGGTGGGCGTTTTTATAACATACTTTATGGATTCGAATAATTAGTTGATGGAGCGGGGGTTACGTAAAGAAAAGATTTAAGTAACCAAGTTAAGCTAAGGAAAGCCGAAAATGAAGACACAAATCAAATCAATCAGCCATAGTTTCATATCAGTAATTATTATCTCTTTGCTAATTGTTTCACCTGCGTGGGCTAACTTCGTATGGGAAGGTGACGTAGACGGTGATTGGCAAACAGGTGGTAACTGGACCGGGGGCGCGAAGCCTACCGGCGCCGTAGGAACTCTTACATTTGGAGACATAAGCGGGGGTGTGCATGCAATTACGGCGGCTGATGATGCTTTGACGGGTGTTGATGGTATCAATTTTAATTCGTCCGACGCAGCTTATTCGATAACTGGTACCGGCAGCCTCACTTTCAGTACAGATGCGACTATTACTGGTGACCTGGGTCGAATACAGACTTTTAGTGCCGGTCTCGGCTTTGTCAGCGATGGGCTCACCTTCGACGGTGCTGATAGTTATACAGTAAGCGGCGCTATCAGCGGCACTACTATTGTTAAATCAGGGGTTGGCACCCTTACATTTAGCGGAACCAACACCTATACCGGTTCAACAACGATAAGCGCGGGTACATTGATAGCTTCAGGCGGCTCTGCTATCGCGGACGCAGGTGCAGTGAGTCTTGCGGACGTTTTGGGCGCAGGTTTCGAAATATCCGCCAGCGAAACGATAGGTTCGCTATCGGGCGGCGGGACTACCGGCGGCAATGTCAACCTCAATGCCAATACACTTACAGTCGGTGACGGCTCAAATACAACTTACTCCGGTGTTATCAGCGGAGCAGGGGCATTGACCAAGGAGGGCGGAGGTACCCTTACGCTTGATGGTACGAACACTTACACCGGGATAACAACATTAAATGCCGGCAAGTTAAGCATCGGCGCCGACAGTGGATTGGGAACAGCACCCGGAGGGGCAACAGCAACACAAATCACTTTTGGCGGAGGCACACTGGAGACATCAGCTGATATGACCCTTAACGCCAACAGGGGTATAACGCTAACTGGAGCAGGCACGATAGATGTAGATGCGGGCACGACACTAACATATAACGGCATCATCGCGGGAGCCAGTACGCTGGCGAAAGCAGATACTGGAACACTTAGCCTTGGCGGAACCAACACCTATACCGGAGCAACGAGTGTAGATGCCGGTACGCTGTTAGTGACAGCGGACCAGGCATTGGGCACGGCTGCGGCAGGCACAACAGTAGTAAGCGGGGCGACATTAGGCCTTTCCGGAGGCGTAAACTACAGCACAGCAGAGGCATTAAATATAAGCGGTACTGGAGTAAGCGGGGTCGGAGCGCTGCATAACGTCGGCGGCGACAATACATTTGCGGGCAACATAATCCTTGGAGTAGCAAGCACAATAGGTTCATCGGGAGACACATTAACCGCGTCCGGGACAATAAATAACGGCGGATTTCTGCTGACCACAGCAGGGGCAGGCAACGTAACGTTGAGCGGAGTAATCAGCGGTGGCGGCGGATTGACCAAGACCGGTGCAGGCACGACAACACTCTCGGGGGTAGGGAACTCCTACACCGGCACAACGACGATAAATGCCGGCACACTGATAGCTTCAGGCGGTGCTGCTATCGCGGACGCAGGTGCAGTGAGTCTTGCGGACGTTTTGGGCGCAGGTTTCGAAATATCCGCCAGCGAAACGATAGGTTCGCTATCGGGCGGCGGGACTACCGGCGGCAATGTCAACCTCAATGCCAATACACTTACAGTCGGTGACGGCTCAAATACAACTTACTCCGGTGTTATCAGCGGAGCAGGGGCATTGACCAAGGAGGGCGGAGGTACCCTTACGCTTGATGGTACGAACACTTACACCGGGATAACAACATTAAATGCCGGCAAGTTAAGCATCGGCGCCGACAGTGGATTGGGAACAGCACCCGGAGGGGCAACAGCAACACAAATCACTTTTGGCGGAGGCACACTGGAGACATCAGCTGATATGACCCTTAACGCCAACAGGGGTATAACGCTAACTGGAGCAGGCACGATAGATGTAGATGCGGGCACGACACTAACATATAACGGCATCATCGCGGGAGCCAGTACGCTGGCGAAAGCAGATACTGGAACACTTAGCCTTGGCGGAACCAACACCTATACCGGAGCAACGAGTGTAGATGCCGGTACGCTGTTAGTGACAGCGGACCAGGCATTGGGCACGGCTGCGGCAGGCACAACAGTAGTAAGCGGGGCGACATTAGGCCTTTCCGGAGGCGTAAACTACAGCACAGCAGAGGCATTAAATATAAGCGGTACTGGAGTAAGCGGGGTCGGAGCGCTGCATAACGTCGGCGGCGACAATACATTTGCGGGCAACATAATCCTTGGAGTAGCAAGCACAATAGGTTCATCGGGAGACACATTAACCGCGTCCGGGACAATAAATAACGGCGGATTTCTGCTGACCACAGCAGGGGCAGGCAACGTAACGTTGAGCGGAGTAATCAGCGGTGGCGGCGGATTGACCAAGACCGGTGCAGGCACGACAACACTCTCGGGGGTAGGGAACTCCTACACCGGCACAACGACGATAAATGCCGGCACACTGATAGCTTCAGGCGGTGCTGCTATCGCGGACGCAGGTGCAGTGAGTCTTGCGGACGTTTTGGGCGCAGGTTTCGAAATATCCGCCAGCGAAACGATAGGTTCGCTATCGGGCGGCGGGACTACCGGCGGTAATGTCAACCTCAACGCCAATACACTTACAGTCGGTGACGGCTCAAATACAACTTACTCGGGTGTAATCAGCGGAGCAGGGGCATTGACCAAGGAGGGCGGAGGTACCCTTACGCTTGATGGTACGAACACTTACACAGGGATAACAACATTGAATGCCGGTACAATAGTTCTTGGCGCTGATGCGGCACTGGGAACAGGCGGTTTGACACTCGGCGGCGCGGCAGCTCTTCAATCGAATCTTGACGCCCGGACGGTGAGTAACACAATCGCCACTGGCGGCAACATTTTGACGGTTTCGGGTGCAAGCAATCTGGCTCTTAGCGGGATTATATCCGGCATAGGCAGCTTGACTGTAAATATGGCAACAGCGGCAGACACTCTTACGCTTTCGGGGACCAATACTTATACCGGCGGAACAACCGTTACCACAGGTATTCTAACAGGTACCACAAACAGCCTTCAGGGTGACATTGCCAATGGCGCCGCCGGTACAGTAATCTTCAACCAGGCATTTAACGGCACGTATGCAGATGTAATAAGCGGGGCAGGGGCATTGACGAAGGCAGGAGCGGGTACACTTACGTTGAGTGGTAACAATACTATTACCGGCCTTACAACATTGACGGCGGGCGGGTTAATTCTGAACGGCCAGGTGGGCGGCGGCCTTACAGTAACCGGCGGTACACTAAGCGGAATCGGAACGGTTACCGGCACGGTCACCCTGAATGGGGGTACATTCTCGCCCGGCAACAGTATCGGGACAACAACTATTATTGGAAATTATATACAAACTGCAGGAACTCTTGAAGTAGAAGTTTCAAAGACGGGTGGGGCAGATCTTCTGGATGTATCCGGCACAGCGAACATCGGAGCCGGCAGCACTATCCATGTGCTTGATATCAGTCCTGTCGGGAATATAATTGTAACGGGCGACACTTTTAATATCATTCAAGCAGGCGGAGCTATAACCGACGGCGGGCCAACCATTACCGATAATTCAGCTGTGCTGAGTTTCACCGGCGGCATCAGCGGCGCTTTCTATCAACTGACAGCGACGCGACAGGCTTTTGCTGCTGCCGGCGGCATGGGTGCAGCAGGCGGTCCATTATCGGCAATTGACTCTGATATGGCCAATGCGAGCGGCGACTATGTAACGTTAATCAATGCTCTTACCGCCCTGAATACGACCCAGCTCAACAACGCAGAAAAACAACTCGACCCGCTGCCTTATGGTTCATCAACAACAGTATCTATCAGGACCACTCAACAAATGGCGGGTAATCTGGCGAATTATCTAAGCGCACGGCGTTCAGGAACCGGAAGGGCTATGATGTTCGACTCGCAGATGCACGAACGTCAGACGTTGATAGCAGACGCATCGAATGACCCTCGAATGCTTGCCTACGTCATCAACGAAAACAAGAAGATGGAGCGAATGCAAGAAAAAGAAACAGAGGATAACAGCATCAAAGGATTTTTCCGGCCATTCGGAGTTTTTTATAACCACGACACGACTTCAAATATGACGGGTTTCGACGCAAAAGCGGTCGGCGCTCTGTTCGGTATTGACAGGAATTACGGGGCCAACTGGATAGTCGGTATCGGCGGCGGATATACCCGTTCCTCGATTCACTTTAAGGACAACCGCGGTGAAGGAGAGACGGACAGTTTCAAGTTAGGACCTTACGCATCTTATTCCAAAGGTAATTTCTTCGCAGACACATCGGTAAGCTTAGGCTTCCACGAAAACGACAACAAACGCAATATAAGATTCCCCGGTATGAGCCGGACCGCCAGAAGCGATTACAGCGCCTATGATTTATCCGTATATGCTGGCACCGGCTACGATTTCCATGTCAAAGATTTGACGGTTACTCCAACGGCATCTATGCAATACATCACCTATCACACCGAAAGTTTCCGTGAGAAGGGTGCAGGTGCAGCCGGTCTGGATGTGGACGCAACGACATCGGAATCGCTTCGCAGCAAGCTGGGCGTGACATTGTCTAAGGTTCTCGAATTACACGGGATCAAAGTTGTGCCGGAAGTATTTGCCGGATGGGCACATGAATTTATGGATGACGAGAATATCCGAGCCAGATTTGTACAGGGAACCGCAAAATTTACGACCAACGTAGATGATGACTGGGACGACAGTGTGTATTTCGGCACCGGGATTTCCGCATTGCTGAGAAAAAATGTTTCGGCCTTTGTACGCTATGAAGGAGAATACTCTTCCGGCAACGGCATAAATGCATTGAACTTCGGGGTTACGATTCTATTTTAGATAAGCATCTTCGCAACAAAAAAGTTGCGACAAGGCAATAAGAACCGAGTCGTACTTGCAAAAAGGCTGCAACCGGAACGGCTCTTTTTCGCAAAAAAACGGGGTTGTTCTCAAGCCTTAACTTCCTGTCGCAACAATAGTTATACAAAAAGACAGGTTTTTCTTAAAAAACCATTGACAAATAGTAGCAACTCCTGTTATAATATCCGCGATGGTGAATAGCTCCGGCTGGCAGACTACACCGGAGTTTCAGGAGATGGGAAGAGTATAGATATATTAGGACATATATGATGAAAAGAGACAAATTTTTTGTAGTGACACTTCTTTTATTATTTTTGGGTACCGCTTCCTTAGTCAATGCCGGCATTACCGACTGGAACTGTGACGACGACGGCGATGGTGTGATAGAGATGACTTATGTAGACCTGTTAGAGGCAGGTGGTGAGTATACACTAGATGTCAATTGCACGCAGGCTATTTGGGATAATGGTCATATAGAGGGCGATTTCACGGTAGATGGAGACCCCGCTGTTCGTATCATCGAGGACGTGGAAAACGACACAACCTTAGCATGGACCGATTACCATATCATCATGGGCATGAGTCAGACCTTCTCGTTTGTACCTTCCGGTCTGATGATGCCGGATGGCTGGATGGCGACAATCAGTGCTGTGACAGCCGGGACGATACCGAATGGCGGTAGTGGCTATATCGGCACGATCGACTACGTCAATGATACTGGAGACGCTATTGGCTTAGGCGAAATCGGCACTTTCGGCTTTAAAGTGTCGTTCCTCGGAAGCACTTCGTTCTGCACAGAGCAGATTCCAACGCCGGAGCCAGCAACGATGAGTTTGCTGGGATTCGGAGCATTGGCGCTTCTTAGGAAAAGAAAATAATATCCATTTGATTTGCTATACGAAAGGGCCCGGAAAATATCCGGGCTCTTTTTTTATTTGCAGTCAATGATTGATTATCTGCTTAGTAAGATATTGCTGCTTTGACATCATAGCCCTGAAGTTTTTCCCGGCCATTCAGTTCTGTTAGTTCAATAAGAAAAGTGATACCCGCAATTTGCCCTCCGACTTTCTCCACGAGTCCGCAGGCAGCGGCCATTGTTCCGCCTGTCGCCAACAGGTCATCAACCATTAAGACCTTTGCGGCCTTGCCCACGGTGTCACAATGCACCTCCAACGTGTCCGTGCCATATTCCAAATCGTATGTAGAACTTGCGGTTTTGAACGGCAGTTTGCCTTTTTTACGTATCGGCACGAAACCAACGCCGAGTTTTTTAGCAACTGCTGCGCCGAATATAAAGCCTCTGGCCTCAACGGCGGCAACATATTTGATATCAGCATTCGTAAAATCAGCACACAAAGCATCTATTGCCGCTGCGAATGCTTTTGGGTCAGCTAATAAAGGGGTGATATCGCGAAACAAAATTCCTTTTTTCGGCCAATCGGGTATGTCGCGAATGTATGTTTGCAGGTCTAATCCGTTAGTCGCCACTAATCTTACCTCCGTGTTGTTGTTACTATTCGTTCATGTAATCATAAAGTTTTGTAAGGGCACCGCGCTGAATCTGACGAATTCTTTCTCGTGTCAGGCCCAATTTTTGGCCTATTTGTTTCAGCGTCATCGGCTTGCATCCATCCAGGCCGTAATGCGACCTCAAAACATCGGCCTCGCGAGGTTCGATTTCGCTGAGCAATCCCATGACCTTTGCCTGTTCTTCATCAGCGACCATGGAGTCCTCGGGCTTGCCGGCGTTTTGGTCCTGGAAAGTTTCCTCGAACGTTTGATTGTCGTCTGCGTTGTCACCGCCGGAGGTATTTTTCACAGAGCCAAGTATTTTAACAACGTGATTTATGATTTTTGCTTTTCGCAGCGGCAGATGCATTATATCAGCCATTTCTTCGACATTCAATATCCTGCCGAGTCTGCCCTGGAGCTCTGCGGTGGTATGCCGCCATTGATTCATCAAAGCGACCATATAGGTAGGAATGTGTACAGGCTGAACATTGGCCAGCAGCGCGCGTTTGATACTCTGCTTTATCCACCATGCGGCGTAGGTGCTAAAACGAGTTCCATGGTCGGGGTCGAAATAATCGACTGCTTTTATAAGGCCGAGATTGCCTTCTTCAATCAAGTCCCCCAGACTCATGCCGCGGCCCACATATCTTTTTGCGATATTAACGACTAACCGCAGATTGCTTCTTACTAATTGTTCCCTCGCCCGCGGGTCATTTTCTTCAACGACCAACTTACCCAACGAATGCTCCTGCTCGGCCGTCAGCAGCGAGGCTTCGTCAATCTCTTTTAGATATTCTTTTATAGTGATATCAAACGCTATAATTTGCTCCTCCGTTCCGCCCCAAAAAGCCTTTCCACTTCAGCTATAAGGTTAAATTTACCCATCTTATGGGACAACCTTTCCAAGGGGCAATCTGTCCGAGATATCGGACAGATATACCTACAAGTTTAGCTGATTAAATACGGCTGGTCGGATACGGCCGTTAAGCTTTAATTATCGGCCTTGGCCTCTGCATCACTATCATCGCCAGCCTCTGCCTGTTCTGGTTCACCTGCTGCTTTTTCCTGCAGTTCTGCCATCTGGTCAACGCTAATATCAGAAAGAACGGTTTGGACCTCCGGCGTGTTCGGCTTCTGGACAGGCTCGGAGTCCTGTTCTTCGGCGGCCCACTGCACCCTTCGCAAGCTCAACCCTATTTTACGAGCCTCGGTATCAACTCTCAGGATCTTAACCTCGATTTTTTCGCCTAATTTAACAATATCCTGAGTTTTCTCGATTTTATGATCGGCAAGCTCGGAAATGTGCAACAGTCCTTCCAAGCCTGGTTCAAGCTCAACAAACGCACCAAAATTGGTAAGTTTTGTTACCGTGCCTTTAATAATCTGGCCCGGAATATACTTTTCAGGAATCGCATGTGTCCAGGGGTCCTCTGACATCTGCTTCATTCCGAGAGAAATCCGCCTTTTTTCCTCATCAACTTCGAGAACGACACATTTTATTTCCTGTCCCTTTTGCAAGGCCTCGCTGGGATGGCTATACTTTTTCGTCCAACTCATATCGGAAATGTGTATCATTCCGTCAATTCCCTTTTCTATCTCCACAAACGCGCCGAAATTAGTCAAGCTGTGCACAACGGCAGTAACGATTGTTCCGGGCGGATATTTCTGCGAAGCAATCGTCCATGGATTGGTTTCAGTCTGCTTCAGGCCCAATGAGATTTCCTGCTTGTCTTTGTTAACGCTCAACACCACTACCTCGACTTCGTCGCCCAAATTGAGCATTTCGGATGGATGTGCCAGGCGTTTAGTCCAACTCATCTCGCTAATGTGCACCAGTCCTTCTATTCCATCTTCAAGGCGGATAAACGCCCCATAGTTCATCACGTTTACAACTTTTCCCTTTACTCTCGAACCGATTGGGTAACTTTCTTCGACGGTTTCCCAAGGACTGGATGTTTTTTGTTTCAAGCCTAAAGAGATTCTCTCGTTTTCCTTGTCCACGCCAATAACGACGGCTTCTATTTCCTGGTCAAGCTGAACAACCTCTGAAGGATGTGAAATTCTTCCCCAGCTCAAATCAGAAATATGCAGCAGTCCATCGACGCCTCCCAAATCCACAAACACGCCGAAATCGGCGATGTTTTTGACGACCCCTTTTCGTATTTGACCAACCTCGATTTCCGCCAGAACCCTTTCTTTGCTGCTCTTGCGTTCTTCTTCAATAAGTTTACGTCTTGATACGACGATGTTTCGGCCTTCAATATCTATCTTTAGAACCTTGCATTTGAGTTCTTTTCCGATGAACCTGCTGATATCGCCTGGTTTTCTGATATCGACCTGTGAAGCAGGCAGGAACACGGGAACGCCAATATCAATAAGCAAGCCTCCCTTAATGCGTCTTACGACTCTGCCGGTGACAACGTCGCCTTCCTTCTTCGTATCGACGATTGTTTCCCAACCTCTAATGCGGTCTGCTTTGCGTTTACTCAACAGAATAAGCCCGCCTTCAGAATCGGTATCTTCAAGGAGGACTTCGATTACTCTACCCGGTGTTATTTCATCAGGGCTGTCGAATTCGCTCGAATCAACGACGCCCTCACTTTTCAGTCCAACTTCTACAATAACATCATTTCCTATCAGCGATACGATTGTGCCTTTAATAATAGCTCCCGGTAAACGAGAGTCGACTTTTGTCTGAAGGACTTCTTCGAGAAATTGACTGTCTTCGTCGCTGAACATTTTGCTGACCTGCTGGTCAATGACTTCCTGCGACAACCCTAATTTGTTAACAATATTTCTATCTACCATATGTTTAAGTTCCTTTGTGCCGCAAGATATATCTTACGGGACCTGGCATCCCCCTTCTGTCCGCGACAGAATACCAAGGGGCACCAATTCATTTAATTTTCGTTAAATTTTCAACAAATTCCGCTATTATCCACTCGGGCGTCGAAGCTCCTGCTGTTACGCCCGCTATTTTCGGCAAAGTCTTGTTTTTGCCAAAAATAGTATTTTTATCAAATTCACTCCAATTTTGCAAGTGAAACGTTTGGCTATTATATTTTTTGCAAAGTTCGGCCAGTTTGCGGGTATTTGCACTTTCCAAGCCTCCGAGCACGAACATTATATCAACCTGCTTGCATAATTGCACGGCTGATTCCTGCCTTTTTATAGCTTCTTTACAGAGGGTGTTAATCACCTTTAATTCACTAAAACCGTGCTTTCCTATCGCACCAAGCATCCTGCTGAAGTGTTCCTGGCTCTGCGTAGTCTGGCAAACAATGCCTAATTTGCCGTTTAAGGGCAGTTTATGCAAATCCGACTCGTCTGCAAGGACTATGACGTCGGTAGCGGAACCAACGACGGCCTGTACCTCGGGATGGTTTTCATCACCAATAACCACCACTTTATAGCCAGCCCTATCAAGCTGCCCAGCTATCCGCTGGACCCTTTTAACAAGCACACAGGTGGCATCGACGATATTGATTCCTTTTTCTTCCAGCTCGGCTATCTGGTTCGGGGCGGCTCCGTGAGAACGGATAAGAACGGTCCCGCCAGCAGGCAATTGGGGAATTTGCCTGATAGATTCAACGGTTTTCAGGCCTGTCTTTGCCAGGCGTTGAACCACATCCGAGTTGTGAATGATTGGGCCGAGACTATAAACATTTTTTTCTTCACGGGACACCTTGCGGTGCCTGCCCAGCACTTTTTCAGCCATACGGATGGCGTTTTTAACGCCCGGGCAGAACCCGCAATTTTCAGCGACTACAACTTTCATAAAATCACCACAGTCTATTTATAATCAAACGGTTTTTTGCCTTGTTCTACTCGACAGTCGTTTTGCATTTTTCGCAGTGTTTCGGTGAGCAGTTCTGCGAGTTTTCTATCGTCCATTTTTTTTACCTCGGCTGCGGAAATAACCTTGCCGTAGCGGATATCGATTCGGCTACCCGGGCTAAACAGTTTTTTATGTCTGGGCCAAGCCTCGAATGCGCCGTCGATGATGACGGGTACAATGTCGGCTCCGCCTCTCCTGCAGAGCAGGCCGAAGCCAGGCTTAAAGGCTGTAATTTTTCCGTCGCGAGTGCGCGTGCCTTCGGGGAACAGGCAGACGCCGTGACCTTGTTTTAGTTTACTGATGACAACTCTCATTGCGGTTAAATCCGCTTCGTCCCTTCTGACGGGTATGGTATTGACCGAGGTAATGAGCCTGCCCAAAAGGCCGCGGAAGAGCGTACTGCGGGCGAGAAAATGCAAAGGCCTTTTGACGAATATCCCACAGAGAACCGGGTCGAGGAAGCTTTGATGGTTGCAGATGAGCACTAAGGGGCCGTGGTAGGGGACATTCTCCCTGCCTTCGGGGTGAAGTTTGAAAAATGTCAGGCAGAAGATTTTACACAGCCCGCGTGCGAAACGAAACCATCTCATCTTAGGTAATTTGTAATGGTTCGACGGGCTCACCATCCTGAGCGAAGTCGAAGGACTGGTAACTGGTAACTGGTGATTGGTAATTGGTAATTTATCATTTACTATTTTCAAAAGTTTATCTACGACTTCTTCGACGCTTGAACCAGTGGTATCGACAACAACGGCGTCGGCGGCTGGCGTTAACGGGCCAACGGCTCTGTTTTGGTCGCCGGCGTCTCTTTCTTCGATGTCTTTTTGTATTTGTTCGATTTCGTTTGGCGATGTTCTGCCTTCGTCAATCGCCCTTCG
Source organism: Phycisphaerae bacterium (assembly GCA_028714255.1). GTDB lineage: Bacteria > Planctomycetota > Phycisphaerae > Sedimentisphaerales > Anaerobacaceae > CAIYOL01. The sequence continues at coordinate 124,526 of JAQTMR010000003.1, forward strand.
CCTTGCTCTTTCGGATGCCTGTGCGATAAGGTAAATTTTAAAACGGGCATCTGGAAATGCTACCGTCCCCTGGTCTCTTCCTTCGGTAACGATTGTTTCCTCGCCTGCGGCGAACTGTCTTTGCATTTCGACCAGTTTCTCCCGCACTTTCGCAGCTGACGCAATGTACTTAGCATTGGCGGTTACTTCCGGCAGGCGCAACTGTTCTGTAACATCAGCACCATCGATTGAGACCGTCGTTTTGTTGTTCTTCGCTGCGAATTGAAATTTTCTCTTTTCCAGGACATCGAGCAGTTGGTCCTGGTCGTTCATATTTACGTCTGCCTGCATCGCCGCGAGTGTAACGGCGCGATACATCGCACCGGTATCGAGAAAGCTCGCGCCGAGCCTTTCGGCCAGCAGGCGAGCGACTGTGCTTTTGCCGCTTGCCGCGGGACCATCGATTGTAATAATCAGATTCGCCATCTTCAAACAGGGTTATTTAACCTGCTAATTAACTTTGATAACAATAACACTCGTATCGTCAACCTGCTTAGCAAGTCCGACAAAGCGTCTTCTATACCCGAGGACATTCTGGACCATTTGCTCGGCATCTAAAGCGGCAAACTTTTTCGCAGTTTCGAGCATTCTCTCCCTGCCCCAGAATTCACCGTCGAAGTCGGCTGCGTCAATAAGTCCATCGGTATAAAACAGCAAACAATCTCCGCTTTTTAACTTCAGGGTTTCAATTTCATAGTCGGCTTGTTCTTCGATGCCGAGCACAAATCCGCCCTTTTCGAGTTCGGTGATTTGGCCATTTCTTATAAGCACCGCCGGCTCATGTCCACAATTGCAATAGGATATAGTTTTGTTTCTAACATCGATAGTGGCATAAAACATCGCCACGAATTCGCCATCTTTACATTCGCCGCAGGCCATTTTGTTGAGTCTGTTGATAATCTCACCGATGGTATCCTTGCCGTCCGCCAAAGGCGAGACCTCGCCAGCAAGCGGGTATTCGGTATCAACATAAGCTCTGACGGCGCCACGAAACAAGCTCATCATAATCGCGGCAGGAATTCCTTTTCCCATCACATCAGCAATCGCCACGGCAATACTGTCATCGTTTACTCGAAGAAAATCGTAGAAGTCACCACCGACATCAAAACAGGGCGTATAGGTCGCTGCGATATCCAGGCCCGGTATCGATGGCGCTTTTTCCGGTATCATTCTCCGCTGAATAACTCCAGCCAGGCGTATTTGTTCAGCCATGCGTTGACCGTTAATCGCCTCTGCGTAAAGTTTGGCGTTGGTTATGGCCACTGCGCACTGCGAGGCAACCACTCTGGCAAGGTTGATATCGTCTTCGTAGAACTGTCTGGGCTTCGGGCTGTACAGGCGAAGTACACCTATAGCCTTACCCCTGAACCTCATAGCAACGGTAAGCTGGCTAACAAGTCCCTCATGCATAGTCGCATTTTTATATTTTACACGGTCATCAACGCGCATATCATCCAGCACTACCGCCTCTCCAGCAAAAGCAGCTTCGATTACCGGGTCGTTCTTAGAAACGGGCCCTTTATTCTGGTATTCTTCGCTGAGGCCATAGGAGCTCCGCATCTTCAGATCGCCGGCCTCTTCGTCGAGCAGCCGAATAGAGCACGCCTTGACGCCGGCAATAATTTTAACCGCCGCTTCAGCAAGTTTATCCAGCACTTCCTGCAGCGAAAAGGCTCCCGCTACAAGGGTGGTGAGGTGATAAATCTGCTCGTCTCTTACTATTTCCTGTTGAGTTTTTTCTGCCATAATTAACCGCTAATACTATAATTGCAATACCTTGCGCGATAAACAATCTGTCACAAGGTTATTACAAGTTCGGTGGATTATACTTAAAATTCGTGATTGGGTGAATCTTAATCTATTTTTAATGGCTGCCCGCTTGAATCAGAGGCTGTTTTGAGTTAATGTAGAGCAATAATGAGCCAGATAGCCAAACATATAATCTTCACCGGCCGAGTACAAGGGGTAGGTTTTCGTTTTACGGCTTTTAACATAGCCAACCGCTGCCAGCTAACTGGCTTTGTGCGTAATCTTCCGGACGGGGCGGTTGAGATGTTCGCCCAGGGCGATGACGAATCAGTCGGCGACTGTATCCGGGACATCAAAGAACAATTCGGCAGATTCGTCAGGGAAACCAAAATCGTAGAAGTACCCTTCAACCCTCAATACAAAGACTTCAAAATCACTTTTTAAGCTCAAAGCTTTACCCGTATTTTGGCAAATTGGAATGAACCGGACGAGGTCTAATATGAGACATTCGATGCTTGAAATACCGATTTTGAAGCTTACTTTATTGTGTTCAAGGTATGAAACACCCAATTTGATACTTGATATGCGATAGATTAAGTATGATATGCAGTATTTGATATTTGAAATTAGGCATTTGAAGCTTCATATATGACGTTTGATACTTGATATGCGGCATTTCATGTGTGAAATGCGGCGTTTCATATTTGCTTTTTCAAATACGAAGCTTGATATTCGAGTTTTCAAACTTATTCTGTGACATACCAAATTCAATTTACCGGACTTCCCGCCCAAAAATAACCGTTTACAGTATAGAAAATACCTGTTTACCTCGGCGAGTGCTTAGACCGCCAGCATCCATGCCGGCGGCCAAGCTGCCTAACTTTTCCTTCCCGCCAACCTTCACAATAGTAACTCCACACCTTTTCATAGAGCGAAGCAGGGGGGTTAATTGTTGACGGAAATTTTTGTTTTTGAGTGGTTCTTTTATCCAAACTACTGCGTTATACAGCCCCGCCCGATGCTCGACGTACTACAGTACGCCTCCGCTCGGTCGAAACTGCAAGCCTTGTATTTGGGCTAAAATTTCTCACTCAAAAGGGGAAAGGGGGCTGGTTTTAACCACGGATTAACACGTGGCGCAAGCCACTCCAAGGGGGGATTTAACCCTATCTTTAAAATTCAAGAACAAATTAGGGGTTCAATGATGTGTTATGTAGAGGGGGGGGATTTTCAGGCTATAATAGAAGGAACAAATTAGGGGTTCAACGATGTGTTATATAGAGGGCGATAAATGGCAAAAGAAGAACCTAATAAAATAGAATTTGGGTTTAAGGGATATTTTAAGTGGTCAAAAGACCTGTTTAAACCATTTGCCCCCCTTAAGAAATTAATCAGCACTCTTGCAGACCTGATAAATAAGATATCTCAATGGTTAACTTGGCTATAATGGCTTATGGAGAATGCTTTGATTTGTCGGGCTTGATTTAGGGCAGGGGGAGAGAGTTTTCAACTCAGGGAGAAAAAAGGCCAAAAATGACAATTTTTTTCCCAAATACCCCAAAATCCCGTAGTTACCACGGTAGATATTCCGTTACTCTACTAAATAATCACTCCTTGAGAATGAGCATAAAGGGGAAAAAGACCGAAAGGCTATTCCTGCGCCTGTATTAACGATAGCCAAGGGCGGATTTTTTGCGAGATACAGGATACGAGATACAAGCGACGAACTAGGAGTTGTCGGGCTTGATTTGGGGGATTATGTTTTCTTCTTTTTCTTCCAAGGCTCTAATGGATCAGGTATTAACGGCATCTTATCTTCAATAAAAACGGAGGAACTCTCGATCCTTAAGAGGCAATGGACCCGTTCCGCGTCCGATATCCTCAAGCCTGCTCAAGTCCGAAGTGCCAGCAGATTCAAATCCTTTTGGGCCTTAAGACTCCAAACGCTCGCCCATTCCATTCGTTTGACCACGTGCCAGCAGATTCAAATCCTTTTGGGCCTTAAGACATCGCCAAGCCGGTCAAAAATAACTTCTTGTGCGGTGCCAGCAGATTCAAATCCTTTTGGGCCTTAAGACTTGGCGGATTCGGCCTCAAGAATTATACTTTTAGCGGTGCCAGCAGATTCAAATCCTTTTGGGCCTTAAGACGTAGAGTTACAGTGGCCTGATAAAGCAAAAGATTGTGCCAGCAGATTCAAATCCTTTTGGGCCTTAAGACTCCAAACGCTCGCCCATTCCATTCGTTTGACCACGTGCCAGCAGATTCAAATCCTTTTGGGCCTTAAGACCAGTTCGCTCGTTTTGAGCTTTCTTCCCGTCTCCTCGTGCCAGCAGATTCAAATCCTTTTGGGCCTTAAGACCTGGAGAAGAAAGTCAACCTTCTTCTTTTCGCTGTCGTGCCAGCAGATTCAAATCCTTTTGGGCCTTAAGACGTCTTTTCCTTTTTTGAAGAGGTAAAAAATATCAAGTGCCAGCAGATTCAAATCCTTTTGGGCCTTAAGACAAATTAGTCGCCGAACCGGGATGCTGTTTGAGTATGGTGCCAGCAGATTCAAATCCTTTTGGGCCTTAAGACCCGCTGTCGTCGCACGTAGCCTGGTTTTCTATGGTTGTGCCAGCAGATTCAAATCCTTTTGGGCCTTAAGACGTGCGCGAAAAGTTGTATATGTAATTACTCTTAACTGTGCCAGCAGATTCAAATCCTTTTGGGCCTTAAGACATGGCGACGAAAACAACAACCACATTTTGGGACAGGAGTGCCAGCAGATTCAAATCCTTTTGGGCCTTAAGACGATATATATAAAACATCGGCTCTGGCAGATCGCTTGTGCCAGCAGATTCAAATCCTTTTGGGCCTTAAGACAAGGCATAAAATGGTAACGATAGTATCGTTGACAAGTGCCAGCAGATTCAAATCCTTTTGGGCCTTAAGACCGGCTAAGTATCTGCACTTTATCAGTGGTCAAACGTGCCAGCAGATTCAAATCCTTTTGGGCCTTAAGACGTGCTGGCAGCGGCCCCTGGCGGTTCGCAGCAAAGTGCCAGCAGATTCAAATCCTTTTGGGCCTTAAGACCACTTTATGGTCTGCTCCTTTTAGGTAATGCACTCCCTTGGTGCCAGCAGATTCAAATCCTTTTGGGCCTTAAGACGCCGATTCGTGTGTTACCATTATTATTTGTACTCCAGTGCCAGCAGATTCAAATCCTTTTGGGCCTTAAGACCCGAAAGAAATAGTTATGGAAAAGGTTGCTGTCCCGTGCCAGCAGATTCAAATCCTTTTGGGCCTTAAGACTGTAATAGCGTTGTGCAAAGGATTTAAGCTATGTAAGTGCCAGCAGATTCAAATCCTTTTGGGCCTTAAGACGTTGGTTTATAGATAACGCCCATAGTTTCTCCTGTGTGCCAGCAGATTCAAATCCTTTTGGGCCTTAAGACGAAAAATGCCAATACTGTGGTCAGGCCGAAAAAACTGTGCCAGCAGATTCAAATCCTTTTGGGCCTTAAGACAAACACCTTGAAATTAACGATAATAAAATAAAGGAGTGCCAGCAGATTCAAATCCTTTTGGGCCTTAAGACCTATTATATAAACGCACTAATCAATTAACCAGCAGTGCCAGCAGATTCAAATCCTTTTGGGCCTTAAGACATTCACTCTTCGTGCGTGGGTCACGTATGCAGTAAGTGCCAGCAGATTCAAATCCTTTTGGGCCTTAAGACATACCGATACTACTAACGTCAGAGGCCGCCAACAGTGCCAGCAGATTCAAATCCTTTTGGGCCTTAAGACAACTACGCCGATTGCTTATACTTGATGAGCCATTTGTGCCAGCAGATTCAAATCCTTTTGGGCCTTAAGACCGTTTCCTTTGCAAATCATTGTTTTTTCTGGGGTTACGCTGGCAGAATCGAGCAGTTTTGCGAAAGCATGGAAATTTGTTCATAAGGCCGATCCTCTATAGCAAAGAAACTAAGTGTAACCCTTTGTTATCAAACAAGTACGAGCAATACCACAAGAATTTGGTCATAGTTACCGCTCGCCAAAGGATTTTAAAAAATATTAACTTGCGAAAGTCCCAAAAGGATAAAAATCTACTTGAGGTGGTGGCCTAACTTTGAGGTCGGAGCCGGGGCACTTCTATTCACTCATTTTCGTCAACCTATAATTGACGAGGTTATTATACCACACAGGCAATCTCGTCAACAAATAAAATCCTTACTTTTTTTGGCTTCCATTTTTTTGCCGAGGACAGTCCATTTACTGTCATAATCCTTATCATCAATCACGGGAGCCAGTTTAATCATTACAATCTGGTCCTCATTATGATTTATAATGTCTTTGAGCTTTTCCATCAAAAGGGCGAAGTCCCTTTCGGAAAGCTGACAAATAAAAACGGAATACTGAAAGCCATCCCCATAGCCCTGCATTACGCTATGCACCTTCTGCAGCCGTTTAGGTTCGCAGATATCGTATGAAACAAGTGTGTGGTATCTCATAATCAGCGTGTCATCAAAGGAACATATTCGACGAATTCTCCCTCAAGCACCCGCGCCAGCAGGCGTACTTCAAGCTGGAGTATTCTTCTATAGCTCATTCGATATTCAAACATCGGATGAGTTACCAATTCATCAACGCGATTCTCATAAGCTGCGAGCCATTTTTTCTTGGCGCCCAGTTTCATTTGACAGCACCCGGATAATTCCAGAAAATCGTCTTTCTTTATTATATTGCCGTTGATAACGCGCAAAACCGTAGAGTCCACAATCAAAGGCCTGAACGCCTCCATCATATCAAGGGCAAGAGCTGGTCTTCCTGCAACCGCTTTATGATAAAAGCCAAACATTGGGTCAAGACCTACAGCGACAATGGCCGAATAAAAATCACGGGCCAGTAAAGTATATCCGTATGAGAGCAAGGCATTGACGGGGTCTCTTGGCGGCCTTTTATTCCTCGAAGTCATATCGAATTCTTTATCATCTGACAACGCCTTTGGAAAATTCTCCCAATAAATGTTCGCTGCCGCGCCTTCAAGCCCTCGTATTGTGTCAATTGAAGAGGCATTGTTCAATCGCTGAGCCAGTTCATTTAACCGGTCAAGACAATCACTATCTCCCTGCATATTTCTTCTAAGAAGTGTCCGCTGGTTGGAAATCTTGGATGCAACAATATTACGGGCAAGATGAGTAATAAATTGTTCATCGCTGAATCTGGCGAATTGTTTCTTTCTCAAGTGTATATTCTTTGACAAAGGTGTTGTTACAACCGCTTCAAGCCAGCCCCCCGGAGTCACAAAATTAATAGTCGCATCTTTTTTGACTAAAGCAATAATTGCTTGTGTCGTTATCTGGCAATGGTTTCCTATACACACGTGGCTTACATCTTTGAGGGGTATGGTTCTTTGCGGTTCATTAGGTATATCTATTATCAAGGCATCGTTCTTTTTTGAAATATATGTTCCAGATGTAACCGCATATACTATTCCCGCGTCGTCTCTGCCGACAATTATCTTCCTTGGCTCATCAATCTTTTGCTTTATAAATTGCGTCTCGTCCGGAAGGCATAGCTCATTTAGCGAACATCGAATACATTTATCAGAGCCGGTTAATGGTTCGGGTAAAGTATCCGAATTGGCTGTCTGATGGGCCTTCTCAATGATGGCAAATAACGCGTTTTTTAACTGCTCGTTGAATACAAGCGGTAGTTTATTATTATTTCCCCTGTAATAGACATACCCCTTCGTGCAGGGAAAGCCGTTTGCCTGCAACAAAAGGCATTGCGCTGCTAATTGCATCTGGTCGTTATTCCAGATATCGCCTTGTAATTCAAAGCCCTCAACAATAAACGGCTTATCGCCTTGCGGAGAGCTTGACCTTTTATCCTCGACCGGGATAACCTCATTTTCCGTTTCGTATATACCGTCGAATTTGCCTGTTATACCGTGTTCATCATCGGAAAGAATAAATGACTTGGTTATGCTGTCAGACCAGGGCTTTTCTTCCAGCTTTGTCTGGCGGGTGCGTTTCCTGTTATGTTGTGCAGAGCCAGAGATAGTATCAGCACTGTCATCGAAAAGCCCCTTGGCGTGCATTAGGTAAAATAACCTTGGGCAATACAAATACTCATTGAGCATCCGTATCGGAATATATTCTGACTCAGAACGGGGTTGGCTCAAGGCAAATATCCCCCCTTGTATTTGTCAACTAACGCCTTTGTAATTTTTCTATTAACAACAGACCAGAATATCTCAGATGAATAAAATCTTTCTTTTTTTAGTATCAAACCGGAAGCATCTCTGAAAAATATTTTCCTATCCTTGCTTTCCTCTGATTCGAGTTCGCGCCACTCATCAATAAGCTCTTCATCAAGTTCATCAATACCAGATTCTTCTTTGTCCTCAGCTTTTTTACCTGTTATTTTAGACCAGAGTTTTTTCTGAATCTTTTCAGGAACAAATCCTTCTCCATCGGCCTTAAATAAAGCAAAACCATCACCATCGGTTAGCTTACTTAAACCTCCAAGAAGCCTTGCCCCGCAGTCTTGATGAACCCAAAATTCCTTGCCGTTTTTATCACGAATATTTTCAACCTTAACCCTGAATGTATCAACATATCTTGTCCAGTATCTTCTTTGTAAATTCTGAGCGGCGTTGATATCGGCGTGTGTTATTTCAACTTTGCTATTTTCATCAAAACTGACAAAGAATTCTCCGCCTTCCCATGGAACGATATTACCCACTTTTAGCAGGTCTTCATTTATGCCCTTTTCAAAGAGTTTCTTTCTGAGTGATTCATTGCTGCTTATATATTTCAGCGTGCTATCTGTAATCTTAGTTGCCCTAACCCCTGGGCAACCATTCTTTGCATAGAATCTGCTACTGAATTCGGCGCCTGTTCTATCATCAATATGAATGCCATAAATCGTTGACTGCTGTTTCGCTTCTTCTACAATTTTTCTATGTGACCATCGCATTAATTGTGCATTTTCCCGTCTTGGACGGTCTGTGTGAAAACGATAGCGGTTAAGGTCTTCGAAAAGAATAAGTCTGCAAGGTTGGAACCTGTCTTTCCATTCGCATTTTTTTGTTCTTTCGTTATAGACCGGTATCTTTCCTCTTGCTGCCTGGATTATTAAATCAACGCCTGTTTTAATCCGGTCTTCTTTCTTATTATTTATATGTTCAAGCAGATTGTTTGCAAATACTCCTCTTTTCTCTCTGTTCTGCTGGTTTATCTGGCCATATTGTCTGCCATGTGTTGACCAGCCCTTTAAGAAATCTCGAATATCTTCAAGATATTTGATTCCCCAGTAGGATTTACCTATCTCATATTGACGATCTTTGACTTTTGGCTTTGTTTGCTTTCGCCAATCGGAAATATCCTTAGAAACTTTAGGCTCATATTTCTTATGAAGCTGCTCAAGCTGAATCTTCCAGACTTCCAAAGGTTTTTCAAGAAAGACTTCTAGGCTTTTCTTTTCATCATCCGTGAGCCGATATTTCTTTTCTTTATCGGAGTATTTTTCCTTTGCGCTGCATGATTTTTCAAGCTCTTTCTTCCTCTTCTCCTTATCAACAACAGAAAGCCGTAAAAGCTCTTTGAGAAAGTATTTGCCTTGCTTAAGCTCGCTTAATTTCTTGTAAGCTTCTTCTCTGGCAAGTTGCGCTTTATTTGAAATATCTTCGCCTGGCATTTTCAGGACAAAGCTTCGTTCGTGCTTTGCCCATAAATCCTTGTCTTTATCTGCCGGCCAACATAGACCTTTTGCGGGCTTTCCTTTTACAAGCTCAAAGACCGAACAGCTTGCAAATGCCCTTATTCCAAGGTCAAGGGTAAGGACTCGTAATCCTGCCTCAATATCTTTGAGATGTTTGTTATTAAGCAGCCCACTTTTGAAGTGATTGATTTCGGGAGTTGCCTTTACTCTTCCTTTGTTGTCAAGCCAACCCTGCGGTGCTTTAGGTTCGATATCAAGAACAAGCTTAAACCATACATCAAGGCTGTTTGACTTCTTGCCCCAGTTGCCATTCTGTAAATCATTTAATTCTCTGTTTTCTAGGAAAGGCCTGTCAAAGAGAATATCGCTTCCGCTGAAAGATGCGGCATATTGTTCGTTAGCGTGAAAGAATAGTAACTTCTGTGTGTCGTCAATTTCCTTTATTTCAGGCTCATTTATCTGTCCTGATGTTGCGAGTCTGATTGGGAAAACCTTTTCTGTCAAATTACTATCGGAGTGTTTTATTAATGGTATATTTAGCGATAGTTCATTGTTCTCCTGAATTATTTCATAACTTTTTATATTAGTTCCGCCTGGCTTTTCAAATTGAGACCATCTTGGATGTATTCTTGAATCAGCGAATGTCATCAGGGCTTGTGGTTTTCTGTTCTTGAGCTTTTTCTCAAGCCCATTGAGTTTTGCTATTCCCAAAAGAGGATTCTCTTCACTTTGCCAGACTTTTTTATTTTCATCTTCGGCAAGCCAATTATAAAGATCTGGATCGCCGAATTTGCCTTTAAGCTCGGCCTGAAGATTATCGAGCTTGTGCTCTCTATCTTCTTTGGTTAAACAACCTTTTTTTGACCATTCATTCTTAACTTTGTCATAACCCCGAAGCATTCTTGAATTTATTTTAAAGGGGTCATCGTCATTAATTTGAGTAAATTTTTTAAGCTTCTCATGTCTTTCAGATTCATATTGCCGGATAGTTTTTATGACATTGTTTTCTATTTTTCCAAGGCATTCCTTTTGCTCAATTATTAACTTGTTGATTTTCCCCCATTCTTTAGAGCATAATTCATTCCAGCTTTCCCAAGAAAGGATATGTGCTACGGCAAGGCGCAAGGCAAGTCTATCCCACGGAGATATATCTTTGTTCTGATAGCCCAGAAACTTTGAAAGAATCGGAGGCATAAGGAGCGGCAGTAGGAACAATTCTGCTTTTAACCTTCTTGTTAACTCCGGTGCTCCTTGGATTTGTTTTCTCTTTTTTTCCTGATCGGCAATAAAGGATTCCTGCCATGGTTCAGATTTTGCGAGTTTATTTAACCATCCAGCTTTTCGTCCTTTAAGTTTAGATTCGCCTTTGCCATTAATCAAAATATTGGCCTGTTCTGTCTTTAACCACTTTTCTGATTCTTTTAAGTATCCATCATTATTCGCCTTAAACATTGCAACCCATTCAGGTTCGGCATTAGGTATTTGTTCAAAAATCTGCATTAACCCTTTACTTTCCTTATCCATTAGAGGGCTTGCAAATTTGTTGGCCTCCTGTGAATCACCACTTAAGATTTCATGGTATAACTGCTGCAATTCCTTCAATACTTCTTCATTGGTGCCGATGTTGGGTTTGCCGGTTTTCTGCTGAATGCTACGGGCAAGAGTAAGAGCATTTTTTTGTACATCGTCGGCATTGACTGTGACAACTGTATCGTTGCCTTTTTCATCTTTACTTGGTATCAGATATGACCTGCCCCGGCAAAGCAGTAAAATCTCTTCTATCTTCGCAACGGCCTTGTTAATTTCCTCGTGTGTCGTCCAAAGCGCCTGCCGTAATTCTTTTGCCTCCGGCTTGTCCGACCTGTCCAGCACCATTTTCAGGTTGATTGTTTTCGTTACCATTTATCCTCCGACAATATATCTCCCAAGTGGTTACCTAATGGATGTGATTTGCAATTATACCGTTTCCCTACCGAATTTCAATAAAAAACAGCTTCCTCAAAAATACGCAGCATAGCTGGACCACCTGCTATATTTTTCTAAAATTTTCCTTGCCGGACGGTATTCCAATAAAGTACCTTAATAACAGCGGAGAGAAATCCGCTAAATAAATCTGAATCACTGAGATTTCAGACGTTTCAAGGTAAATCGGGAGTTTATAGTTTCAGGAACGTGTGAAAGGCTCGGTGCTCTCTTTTACAGAGAGCACCTTTGCTTTGTATTTGCACAAAGTGAAGGCAGCTTTCGTAAGCTATAGAAAGAGCACCGCTTAGCTTTCATGTCCTGAGAGGCTCTCCCGAGCCTTCCTTGAGCGTGATTGCGGCGGTGCTCTTTTAATTCCGCTGGCGCGGGGCATTTCAGTTCTACAAAGTAGCACAACGCCGCAATATAGAAATGGGTGCGTTGCACCCCGGCGGTGCTCTTTATTTTTTGCCCCTGCATCTTACCGCCGCGTGTTAGCAGCGGGGGCGGAAAGGACCAAGGAAAAATGAAGTTCACACCAAAGAGGGGCCTGTTTCGGCTAATAACAGCGGCAGTAGTAATCGCGGCCTGCCTGCCGGTTACAGAGGAGTTTGCGTTCAGTGTTATGTGTGCACTCGTTTGCGCAGGCTGGCTGATTTTCTGGATCGTGGGGGGATTCTTCGATATGGAAAAATCCTGACAGAGAGCACCCTATCTCCGTTTACTGCACGGCCCGACGGTTCCGCGTTCCTCCTCGGGGCCTGTGGTTACACCCCCAGCCACTTGGGGCCGTGCGGTATTTTATTAGAGAGACCCAGCAAAAAAGGAAATGACGGAAGTCGCTATGCAGAGAAAGTATTTTACAAGAAAGGCAGGTGTTTTCTTCCAGTCCGTCAGAAGCGGGAAAGAACTCTGGATTAAGCAGGACAGAAGCGGCAAGATTCAGAGGCTTGCCGGGGGCCTTCTTCTTCCCAGAGGCAAATTCGAAGAGCTTATAGAAGAATATCCATCTTCATTATTAGATAAGACAAACTGCCTCGATGCGGAAGTCGCAAGGGAGCTCTTTGAGGATGCCCGGCGGGAAAAATTCGCCGGTAACATAGAATATGAAGACACGGTGATTTTCTTCCTAATTGAAAAAGGGCCCGACAAATATGAAATCGGATGCAGCAGCACAATTGAGAGAATAGAAGAAATTAAATAGTCCATGTACTGCACGGCCTGACGGTTCCGTGTTCAAACTCGGAGCCTGTGGTTACCCCCGCCACTTGAGGCCGTGCAGCACTTCTTTTAAGATTTAGTGACTATGACAATAACTATCCCGAACTCAGTATATCAAAAATGCCAATCCAAAGCGTTCCGGCCTGCTGCGACTGTGCGCCAGCACGGCGAGCGAGGCACGAATTAGTCGTTAGTTTTTAGTCGCTGATCGTTAATGCCAAAGACTCCGAAGGGCATTTGCCCGCGTTACCCGTCTTCGTCTTGTTGAACTATGACGGACAAGTATTCTGTCCCCATAAATTGATTACCCCCACCCCCTTCGACAAGCTCAGGATATAAAAATCATAAAAAAAAGTCGGAAATAACTTATCGGGCTTAAGAACAAGACACTCCATCTCCAGAACGGTACAATACCGCCGGAAAGACCTTTTACAGCTTTAGCGTATTTTCATAGCGGTGACAAAGGTGTGTCACTGCGTTGGGACATTTTTTGTAATAAGCAAAAGCGTAAAATATTTATGTTAAAGCTGCCTTAGCATCTTTCCGAAGTGTCCCCGTGACATTAGCTCGGAGGACAAAATACGACAAACAGCGTACAGCATTCGGCGTTTAACAGAAACGCCGATTTGCGAAACACTAAATACTAACAACTAAATGCTAAAGGAGACTGAAATGCCTAAATTTCCAAACAGAGAAGCAGAAGTAGTGGCCCTTGCGGAGACAATGGTAGCGGGCCTTACCGCACACGCAGCCGATTTCCCATCAGTTGACGCTGTGAGCCTGCAAGCTGCATTGACCAACTACAAGAGCCAGAGACAAACACAGGAAGATGCCAGAAGTCAGGCTCAAATCGCAACCGTGACAAAGGATGAACAACTCGATGCACTGACAGAGCTTATGAAAAACGACCTCAAGCTCTCCGAAGTCGATGTCGCCGACGACCCTGAGAAACTTACCGAAATCGGATGGGGCCCCAGACAAGACCCTCAGCCGATTGTCGCACCCGGCTCACCAACTGACCTGCATCCAATCTCCGAAGGGCAGGGAACTATATGGCTTAAATGGGACAAACCGGCAAACGGTGGGGGCCCTGTGCGTAACTACATCGTCGAAAGACGCGACCAGCAGCAGGATGGCTCCTTTGGGGCGTGGACGCTTGTCCAGACAACCTATAACTGCGAAATCAATCTTACCGAGCAGCCGGATAATGTTCGTGTTGAATACCGCGTCAAGGCCTCCAACGCAGCAGGCGAGAGTATGCCCAGCAATTCCGTTTCGGTGGTATTGCCGTAAATGAGTCAAAAACCCCTGCGGGAAACTGCGGGGGAGCAGTCATAAAATATATTTTGGATTTTAGATTTGTGATTGTGGATTGAGGGAGCAGTTATAAAATGTATTTTGGATTTGCGATTTCGGGTTTTGGATTATAGACTCGCGGGTTCAGAACTATTCCATTTTAGATTTGGAATTATGAAGGATAAGTAAAAATGAATGAAGAAATGTTTAAGCAGCGAACGAAAATGCTTGCCCTCAGTGTTATCAAGATCGTTGAAAAACTTCCCAAAAATAAAACTGCAGACATTATCGGCAGGCAACTCCTGCGGTCAGCTACATCTGTTGGTGCAAATTACCGTGCAGCGTGTCGAGGAAGGTCCGTCGCTGATACAATAGCCAAGCTTGGCATCGTTGAAGAAGAAGCTGATGAATCGTTCTACTGGATGGAACTGCTTGTAGAAAGCGGTATAGTTCCTAAAGAATATTTACAAAATATAATGGCGGAGACAAACGAAATAACCGCAATGACAGTAGCATCAATAAAGACATTGAGAAAACATAACGAGAAGAAATTATAGATTTCGGATTAATCGGAAATCGGCAATCTAAAATCCAAAATTGGAGAAGAGCGACTAATTAATTATGGATTTTCCAACAACTGAACCTGAAATAATGGCGCTTTTACAAAAGATGCTTGATGGCTACTTCTGGCATGCGGCTGATTTCCCCCATGTTCGTCGCGTTATCTTACACTCCAGACGTGGATTATATATCATAACAAGAAATTCGCTTATTAGGGCACATTCAAAACTGAAAATTGAAACAAAGGCCAGAAAAGAGAAACTGCAGGTCCTTAAGAAAGTGATGAAAAGTTGTCTGCAAAAGGCACAAGTAGATGTTTCTGCCAATCCTGAAAAATTGAAGCTTATCGGCTGGGCGCCGAAGGCTAATCGCCAGCCTGCTCAATTACCAACTCAACCGATTAACTTGCAGATAGCAGCAAAGGAAGACAGAGTAGTTAAATTGAAGTGGGCCAGACCCAATGACAACCAGCCAATTAGAAATTACATCATTGAGAGCCGCAAACAAAATGGTGACAGGTTTAACGATTGGACAATCGTTCACATCCCATATATTGCACAGGCTACCTTAACTAATCAGCCGATTGGTGTTCATATTGAATACCGCATCAAAGCCGCCAACAATGCCGGAACCGGCCCTGCCAGCAACACCGTAACAATAGTATTATAGACCGCACTTTAAATTATCTTTTTAGGCAATAAAACCCGCCGCTGAAATTTCCTGTAGGATTCACTATCCACAGACTACCATTTTTTGATCCAAAACCCTTGACTTGGGGCTATTACGAGGTGTATCATAACAAATACAGTAGTAGCGATATAAGGGGATTATTATGAAAACCAGCAGAATTAGCAGGGTAATTCGGCTTATTACGGCATTGCAATCAGGCCGGCCATATGGGGCCAGCGATTTAGCCGAAATGCTGAAGATAAGCAGACGAATGGTTTTCAGAGATTTGGGCGAACTGCGAAAAACAGGTGTGCCGTGCAGTTTTGACAGCAAGGCCCAACGTTACAAAATAGACCCTGCGTTTTTCCTGTCCGTACCAAAACTGAACGACCAGGAGGCACTGGGGCTGCTCTTACTTGCCCATAAAGCAAGAAATCATATCCATTTTCCATTCAAAGATTCAACGCTCAGGGCAGCGCTTAAGATAGAAAGCGACTTGCCCGAAAGAACAAAAAGGTTTTGCAATACTGCTATGGAAAAAATTTCCATAAAGACCGACCCACAGGAAAGACTGGATTTGCTGGATCAGAAATTTACACAAATCCTAAAAGCCATTTTAAATAAACAAATTGTACTTATTCATTATGATTCACCTCTTGAGCGGAAATGCATAGTAACTAATTTAAGCCCTTATCACCTAATGTATAATGAACGTGCATGGCATGCACTCGGCAAAACAGAGCTTAACAAAGAAGTTGGTGTTTTTAAGCTTAACCATATCAGGGAACTAAAAACGTTGAATAAGTATTTCGCCGATGATAAAACATTTAACTTATCCGAGCATATTGGCCGTGCGTGGTCAATGGCCCCGGAAGGCAGACTTTACAATATCAAACTAAAATTCCTGCCGGAAGCTGCTCGCGCTGTCGCTGATGTCCAATGGCACTGCACACAAACAGTTACTTTTCAGGACGATGGTTCGGCAATCATTGAATTCCGCGTCGATGGACTTAATGAGATAACATGGTGGGTTCTAAGTTACGGCGACCAGGTTCAGGTTCTTGCTCCGGCATCTTTACGGCAAAAAGTTGTAAAAATAGCCCAAAATATGGTCAAACAAAATAATCAATCACTGTCGGTTTAATCCCATTAAAAATACCAAGGACGCAGGAGTTTGAGGAGGATCAACTTCCCACGTCTTTGGCGTTGATGTAGTGGCCCCCCCTGACCAGTTCAGGAGGCGAATCTGAAGTGTAAAATGTTGATTAAAAATATTGGCTTTATATTATTTTTTTCACCAAACCTGCTTTTAACCCATTTTTAGGCGTTTATGCTGCTATTGACCACTTGCTATCTGCCTTGTCAATAAACCGCATATAATGTATAATAGCTGGACTCTGGTTAACACTACTGTTAGGAGCATAGCCAAAGTGTCTGTGGCGAGGGTGAAGAAAGAATCTGTGCTGCTGAACAATGTTGCCCGTGCGACAGAAATCTTCTCTGAATATGGGGATTTTATCCGCACAGTTATTCGTTACCAGGTTAAAAATGGCACCCAAGCGGATGATTTGTTTCAGGATCTCTTCCTTTCTCTTGTTTCCAAGCCCATCCCTGCAGATATCCAGAATGTCAAAAGCTATCTCTATAGGGTGATAACCCATGATATTATTGATGCTGTTCGCCGCGTAGAAAAGTACAAAACTCTAATGAAAAAATATGCCGAGTGTTTTAATTATTCTGTCAACAAACCCCGTCCGGAAAACGCTATCGTCGAGACAGAGGAAACGGACAAAATGTTCAGACTTCTTGAGGGGCGGTTGCGACACAGCGAAGCTCAGGCGATTACTTTGCGATACAAAAATAGCTATAACATCAAAGAGGTTGCAAAAAAGATGCGTGTGGATGACAGAACTATCAGCAGATATATATCCACAGGGTTAAATAAAGTCCGTCAGTTTTTAACAGTAAAACAGGGTGATTAGAATGATTGCTCACAATCATAAATCGTTATGCAGAGAAGCCGAGCTATATTACTACGACTTTCTCTGCAATGAAAGCGGCGGATTTGTTCCAGAGTCTATTGTTAGTCACATTGAGCAGTGCCAATATTGCCTGGAGCAAATAAACCAGCTCGAAGCAGAATTATCACAAACCGATAGTCCTGAATCGGAGCAGGGGCGAGTTAACTCTACTGTTACCACTATGCTGAAACTTCACTTTGCCTATATTGGCAAGCCTGTAACTTGCAATATTGTAAAACCTTTTCTACCGACCCTGTTGGACCAGGTCCTGGGGATACATATACCGACACCGATAGTAACACATCTATGCGATTGCCAGCAGTGTTCTGAAGATTTAGATACAATTCAACGTTTGAATCTTAGCCGCAAACAGCTATGCCGATTAAGCCAACTTTTTGCAGAGAAATCTGCTGGCGGTGGTGTTAGTTGCATGGAGGCCCAAAATGCCATCCCCTCGGTTGTATCAATGGTTTTCAGCGAAACCGATTTGAAAGCTTTGAAACACTTGTGCACATGTCCTGTCTGTCGAACGCTAATTTACGAAGAGCGACAAAAACTCTGTGACAGCTTATCAGAGGATATTCAATCTTCGGAATTTCTCTGCGAGTCAGTTTCGGCGAGTGATTTCTTTGATTATGTTGTACCGTACGGAATTAATCCAGCCGATGACCAGTATGCCAAATTCCGGGAATCTTTCACCTCGCATGTAATCAATTGCCTAAAATGTCTGGCTAAAATGCAAGAACTGCACAAAGCCATCTACGGAATTTGCGAACGGGCTGAATCTGGTATCATTACAATATACCATGTAGATGAATCTGCTAAGGCTCAAGCACTCAAACAGCCAGACGTTCCGTACATCGGCTTTCCGGTAAGGGTGGGGGTAAGCGGACTCAAAGACGCAGAGGCTGAGTCCTTATCGCCAACCATTGGTTTTGGCGCCGCCCTAAAGCAGAAAGTTTTAGGAACGAATCTGAAGCCGCTGCTTAAAACCGGTGCTGTCGCAGCAGCAGTGATATTTATAGCAGCCGCTCTGCTACTCAATATACCAACCGCCAAAGCAGTTACATTAGAAAGAATCTATGAGGCCATCGAAAAAATCAAAAATGTTTACATTTCAAGCTTTGTCCCGGATAAAACAGAGCCTACACAGGAGAAATGGGTATCACGAACATTAAACAGCTATATGACCAAAACTGCGGAACGATGTGTCTTTTATGATATTACTGACAAGACAGTAAGAATAAAACATTTGGATACCGACGTAGTTGATATAGCTCGGTTAACCGCTGAAGATATTGCCGGTATCGAGAACAAAATAATAGGCTCTTTAGGCCTTGTGCCGTTTTATGACATATCCAACATCCCTCAAGGTGCCGATTGGAATCGTGTAACTGACCAAGATTCAGAATTCGCAGCTAAAGGCCTTGAGGTGTATGATTTGGCGTGGACCGAAACAACTTACGGTGGTTCTGCCGTGCTAAAAAAGTGGCGATTTTTTGTAAGCATTAAAACAAATCTTCCACAGAAAATCGAAATTTATCAACTCTTACCAGCAGAGGCCGAGTATGTTTTGATGTCCTTTGTTACAGTTGAATATTTGGATGACACTAAGATCTTAAGTGTTATTAAAGAAGCTTCTTTTTAGAGTGGTGTTATTTCATTTGGATAACCAAAGGGGCGAGCGATTTTTATATTCGCCGTTAGTTTCCTCTACGCATAAATCATCTGCTTTTTTGCGGCTAACGTGGCCGTCAACAAACCCAACGTTAACCGTTTTATTCAGGTGTCGGCCGTATCTGGCATCCTCTTCCAAGCCGGGCCATAAAGCTCTATCCTTGTTAATCCACAGACCGGGTATATAGGAAGTATATTCTATTTTGTGGTTACCAAGAATAACAGGAGGTTCATCCGTTGCATGCCACCAGTTTATCATGGCGTAGCCGCTGTCAACAATAAGTAGCGTTTCGGCCGGTCTCGGTATATCACTGCTGCGTAAAGGCGTTCCGACAAATTCGGGGTCGGTTGGCTCGCCTTGTGATGAGCTTTTGCAGATGGACTGGTTCGCACCATAATTACTGCAGAGAATATTTTCCATGAGTCTTTTATCATTTAACCGCTTGGAAGGACAAGTAACTACTGTTGTTACACTATTGGATTTTTCATAGAATCCTTCTATAAAGTTGAACCACCACCATCCTCTTTTGTCTTGCGCCGAATCTCCAGCAAAACCTCCAGGGGGAGGCCCTTGGCCTGGCTGCTTGTCAAAACCGTTGGGTAGAATATGGTTTTCGTTTTCGTAACTGAATAACCCCATGAGCAGTTGCTTAACATTCGAAGCGCAAAGGATTGCTTGGGCTTGTTGCTTGGAACTATGAAGTGTGGGAAATAATATAGCCATAAGTAACGCAATTGTCACAATGACTACGAGTAATTCGGTAAGTGTAAAGCAAGGCCGCCTCATGATTCTGTATTTTATGCATGATTTTACGATAAGTCAACAACACATACCTCTCAGTAAAAAAACAGGCAGGTCTCGTCCCTGCCTGCTCTAATTTCAATTGCCCCAACGAGGCAGCTAATAACACGCCATCATGTAATAAGCCGTCCATTCTTCTGCTACGTCACAACTGTAAATGCTATATTCTATACAGGGAGACTTCTCATACCTGACCATTGGGGACTGTGAGCAGCTTCCGCTCTCGGCAAGTCCGCAACCCCATCGTTCGTAGAACACTCTGTAAACCCCCCCGCATTCTCCACCCACAAAGTCGCATAGTATTACATTATCTTCTTGACGCAATACGTTGCATTGATAGCCGGATGCCCCATTTATATTGCTAAGTTCTCTTTCTTCGATTTCAGCAAATCTACCTTCGACGGCATTGTTGGAAATCAAAAGAGCGGTTCCTTCTGTCCAGTCCATTCCAAAAAAGTCGATATTTGTGCGGCCATAAAATTTTCTGCTGGCCAAATCTATCGTCCAGACATACTTATCATCAATTGCCCCAAGGACAACAAAATGTTTTTTACCTGGGATATGCAGAATTACCTGACAACCTTGCAGACTCTTTAACGTTCGGATATCAGTTTTGACGGCCCGGCAGTAAAGACCCAGGCCTTGTGCAAATTGTTTCATTTGATAAAGGGTTGTGGTTCTATTTGGTTCATCTACCAGTTGAGCAAGCTGCTGGTCCGTGACATTCTTACCAAACTGCGAAGCAACATATTTTAATGTTACCGTTGCACAATTTTTGAGTTGCGTGTTTTCAGAATCTGCGTATGTCATTCTCTCAGCTAAAAGCTGGTCTGTATCAACTCTCCGTGAATAGCGATACATCCCCGGCTTGCTGGGATTTAGAGAAAAGTGTTCTATCAATGCATCAGTCTCATAGTCGACCTCGAAATTATAACTTTCAGGAACAGTTACATCTATGCTGGTAATGTTCCATAAATCGCTGGCCAATAGCCTGTTTGACCCAGCCTCGTATTGTTCCAATGAAATAGCAGAGGGAATCCAGTTGCCAGCTACTGATTGGTAGCCAGAGTAGTGTTTGGAGGTAACGGCATAACCAGGCCTGGTTATTAAGCAGGATGTCACGGCACAATCTTTTTGCGGATCCATTACGAATACCATTTGCGAGCCGTCATGATTGTCGAGTGTTAGATGTATTTGTGGTTGGCCATCGATATATTCTTCCACGGCTGATGAGTCTGTGGCGGAAAGGTTCTCATACGTGTAATAGCCATATCCCCAGGGAATGAGGCCTGCTGTTAACGGGCCATTGACAACATGTGGGGTACGGCCTGTTGTATCAACGATGGCGTGATTACCGGGCAGAAAATAAGTCGTGTACTTTTCACCGTCCCACGCGAATATACGTTTAGTGTTCCAGTCCAAGTTGAACTCGTCAGTCATAAAATTATCTTTTAAATTTTTGTCAGGTTTTACTGAATCCGTACGTGAATTAACATTTATTTCCCAGTAGAATCTGTCTCCGTCAAACCTTACGACTACTAACGAACTCATCGTATATTCATTGGACAAGTTGTATCGAACATTAAAAGGCTCAGCATCAAGCCTCATTTTTTGCAGCTCTTCCGCAAGCTCTCTTTTATTGGGGTTGCGCTGGTACAGTTGAACTGCTTTCCTGATTTGACTATTGACCATATTTGCATCCATCATTTTTGGGGCTCTGTATTCTTCGTGTGTTGCTTCAATTGTACCAGCAGGTATCCAGGTTTTTCTCGGCTGATTTGTTAGTTTTTGAAAGATTTGTAAAATCTCCCCTCTTTCCATCGACCTGTCCGCAAAAGCAACCCCGCTAATGAACGACAAAAAAACCATAATTGATGTAAAAGTTTTTGTTTTCATAACTGCTTCCTTTCTAATCGTATTAATAAAACTTGTTTAATGACGATGCTATCGTTGATCGGTCAGGCTGCTAAAGGTCTTTCTATAAATTGTGGCGATTTTAAAGTACAAAATGTGGATTGTTTTCCGTTAAGTTCCTCGAAACGAACTTGCAAATGTAGCTATTTGCGTGGAATACAATACGGTTTATATAGATTAACCCCCTTACTTTGCCACATTGCACAATATGAAATGTGATTTACAGGATATCCAAATCTCACCTAAGAGGGTTTTGTTATTCGGCCCCTTCAAGCCAGTGGTCGACAAGCAGGCTTAAATCACTAAAATCAATATTGCCATCGGTGTCAAGGTCGGCTTCTTGACACCATCCTGGGTAGATGCAATCTGTTGCTCCCCAGTATGATGCAAGTACCGTAAAGTCAGTAAAGTCGACTCTTGTATCTTTATTAAAATCGCTTAAACTAAAACTATACACTGTAGCTTCAAGCCAATAGTTGCAGAAAAGCGCAAAATCTCTAAAATCAATATTGTGGCTGGTATTAAGGTCGGTTCCTTCGCACCAATCTGGCTCGTTACAATCGACAGCCAGCCAATATGAAGTAAGTATATAGAGGTCGGCAAAGTCAACTATTGTATCCCCATTGAAGTCGCGTGTACGAACATGATGTAAGGTAAGAGTATTAACTGGCTCTGTTTCGTTAACATCGTAATTATAAAATAAAATATTGCAATCGCCTATATCCAAGGCGTTATAGTCAAGAATGAACCAGTCACCTACGCTTGGCTCTTCACCTCCATAGAACTCAAACCCAATACCTGGATATTCTATTTCCCCTGTATAAGCAAATTCACCTGCAGCAGGCAAACAAGAACCTGGACATTCAGGCTCGTTACAATCTCTGCCGTATAAATACCCTATATTTGTCATATTTGCTTCTTCTATAACCAGGGCACCACCCCACCAATACTCAGCAACACTCGAACCGACAAGAATTGTCAGCTTGGTTCCAACCATGATGTCTCGACCGTCAAACGGTGTGTGACCATCAGCCTCGCATACTCTTGTCAAAACATCACCTGTGACTACTGAGACCATGCTGAAAAATAGTAATAGGAATATTGGTTTTTTCACAATTTATCCCCCTACAAAAAGAGGCCATTGCTACATGAAATTAAAATTCAATCGCCGGTAAAATTACAAAACGGCTAGTTATCATCCATCACCCAACCCCTAAACAACATTTTGTATAAATCCTTCACGTAAGTCAAGGGAATAAAAATCTAATGCGATGCGCGAGGTACGAACAATGGCTGAAAATAACTCAAAAATCTGGCGATTTAGTCGCAGGGTAAACCTTTCCGTGCTGATTCAACTGGCGTTCCTGGCATCTTTGATTGTGGGCAGTTGGGTCAATTTGCAGCAACAGCTCTATTTACTGCAGCACGATGTCACCGCATTGCTGCAGAGTCAAAAGAGCTTCGAGCAGAAGCTCGAATCGCTTCAGGCAAAAAGCGTTTCGTATGAGTATCGTATTCAAGCAATCGAAAAAACTTTAACAAAATAGGATATATGTGGAAAGACATTCTGACGAGGGGCTATCTGTTCCAATCAGGTATCAACTTAGTGAGCCTGCTTTTCGGTGTTGTATTATGAGTAACATGCTGCGCAACTTTATTCAAAAAGAACTTTGTCCGAACAGCGAATGGAATCTGTCTGATTATATGAGATCTGCATTGGAACATCAGATTGCCCGACTACCAAAGGCTGTGGTTTCAGAAGATGAGACTCGTTATCCTACCACCCCGGCAGGTATGCGAGCATTCCTGGAGGTTTTCTTCACCAGGCATTATTTTCAAGTTCAAGACAGCTTATTAGATTACATGGTTTCAAAGGAGTTCATGGATTCATTGGCTATCGGCAAGTTGCAGATTATTGATGTCGGGTGCGGTCCAGCCGTTGCTTCTTTAGCAATTACCGATATGCTTGTTCATGTCCTGGAGTATTTCAGATATGCGGGTGGTTTACCAGGAAACCGTGTCTTAAATATAACATACACGTTAAATGACACATCAGGCATATGTCTTGGGACTGGACAACATATGTTAACTGACTACTTCCACATCCACAGGGGCGCCATGAGGATGCGGACTATTTGTACACAAGAGCCTTTTCCTTCTAACGTGAATCAACTTAGGCGGATAAGAAATAACTGTGGTGCGTACAACATTGCCGTATTTTCTTATATTGCTGTGCCGGCAAGTGAAGAAGAGGGATTTGGCAGTTTCATTAATGGGATGAGAAGCACCGAAGAACTCTGCGGTACCAACGGGCGAATCCTTCTCCTGCAGGATAAATTTCACACGGCTTTGGTACAAAAGATAAGCAGGGCTATAGGAGTATCCTCGCGCAAGGCAAATTTAACCCAAGTCATTTATCCGAGAAGAAATACCAATGAGAGCTATACTTATTCGTACTATCAATACTTGTATGCCCCCAGAAATAGAGTTGAAGCGGAAAATTATATAGGCAAAAAAATCGTAATGTTTCGCTGAGAACCGGAAAAAGCCTCAGGCATTTGTCATTGTCAAGCTATTATAAAAGTTTACAATTACTGCATAATGAAGATATACGAACTCCTTATAAAAAATAGAAAATCGAATGTACTTACGTCTTCGCAATTGCGCTGCCTTTCAAAAATACCAACAATCAATATAACTTCCGGCTGTATTCACAACTGTATTTACTGTTATGCGAAAGGCTATTCGCAATATCCAGGAGATGGTAAAGTAATACTTTTTGACAATACCGCGGATAAGCTGAAACAAGAACTTGCCCGAAAACGAAAGAAACCACAAGCTGTCTATTTTTGCCCATCCTGCGATCCATTTCAACCTGTTTCGGAAATACTTGACCAGACTTACAACGCAATGGAATCATTACTTAGGGCCGACATTGGTGTTCAGTTTGTCACAAAGGCGATTGTGCCAGCTAACTTTATTAAATTATTTGTCAGATACAGTAATCTTGTATGTGCCCAGGTGGGTCTAACCTGTGTCGATGACGATATTAGAAAAATCTTTGAGCCAGGAACTGCAAGTGTTTCAGATAAACTTTTAACGTTGCAAAATCTTATTGAGGTTGGTGTCGCTACTGGAGCCCGTGCTGATCCGCTTATCTATGGCGTTATGGACTCTGACAAATCTTTAATCGCTCTATTTTCTGCAATTATCGAAACCGGTGTTACAGAGGTTTCAATAAACTATTTATTCCTCAGGCCCATCATCAAAGAAAGTATTAAGAAAAACATAAGCGACAAAAAGCTACTGGACAAATTGCTGAAATCTTATGCTAAAGGCGATAAAATCCCCATAGGCGTGAAGAATTCCCAAGGTGTTGCTTTGCCGAAAGAAATAAGAGAGAAAGCATTTGAGCGAATTAAGAATATGGCATCTGGTTTTGGACTTTCCATTCGCATCTGTGGTTGTAAGAATTCAGATATTACAACTGAGTCCTGTAACCTCACAAGGCCTATGAAGATTGCGTTATTTGATTTTACCAGACCACGCAGTTGCATTTCTTAGGTTCGCAACGCTCTTTAAAAACGTTCCAAACCTCGGGGGATTCTCGGCAAAGGTTGATAGAAACTTTTCTATCAAAGCTGCGAATGGTATCGATAAGAAAAGAGTAAAACTCGATGCGTCGGTTGGTCGGGTAACGAAGCTTGCTATCCGAAGCACCTCTGACAAAGCTGTAATTTGAAAGTTCTTGAGCGCGATTGCCATAAGCCTGGGTGGCAAGGCGCAAATGCCCCGGCAGAAGCCTTAACATGCCAAGCGTGATGTTCTCAGGTGAGGTGACGGTCAGCGCTTTACGAATTAAATCGGCGTATCCGGCTTGCCAGTCCGGGTACAGAATACCGGGGTCTATGCGAAAGCGAATTCGCCAGCCGTGTTCCTGACATAGTTTAGCTGCTTCGATGCGTTCATCAAGACTAGCTGCGCCTAATTCATACTGCTCGATTACATATTGAGGATTGAGGCTCCACGAAACGATTGTATGTTCGTTTGGCTCAAGAGACAGCAGATTGTAAATGTTGTTACTTTTGGTCAGTAGCATTAAATAGGCATTGGAAAGGCCGGAGAAAAATGGAGCTAACATTGTTGTGAGATTGGTTATGTGGTCGAGAGCAAGACTATCGAGCATTTCGCCCATATTGAAGCTGATTATGCGAAGAGAGCTGGATAATGTCTTTCGTATCTGTTTGAACATGGTGTCGTAATTGATGTTAATCTTGATGAACGGAGAAAACTTGCGATAAACATACGCCAGATAACAATACGTACAGTAGTAAGGACAGCCATTTGATGCGGGAACCAATTTATAATAAGGACAACAACGAACATTCGAACCGAGCTGACCATCGAAATGCCCTACGAAAGATGAAGTTTCGCCTATCATTAAAATTCTTTTTCCTGCCAGAAGGGCTTTAGCTGGAGACATATCCAAGAAATGGGGTTTACGTTGATGTTTTATCACCTGGACATCCGCCTCTGGAAACATTTTCACGATTCGCCGGGCTTCAGGATATTCCGAAACCTTCTGCCACAACAATATAGTTTTGGGCTTGAACTTTCTTGCGGTATCCACAGGATAATTTCCGTCACTAAAAACAAAGCAATATTATAACAGAAAAAATCGAAACATTAAAGCTGAAGGAGAAAAACTATGAAAAATGCGAAAAAACACACGGGTTATTTTTACATTTGCGCACTTGTCGTTTTTGTACTTGGCTGCGGCGGCTGTGAAAGTCTGCGTCTTGCGCCGAGCGAAACGCAGAAGCAAAATGCCTGGCTGCATAATCGAACGACGGCGATAGCCATTGAAACCGCCAAAAGCGAAAATTCCTCGCAGCAGCTTCAGGCATTGGCGAAACTTTCCGAGCTGCAGAGCAGGTCGTTTGTATCTTACACGGGTCTGCCGAAAGAGTTTCCGCAGGCAGAGACAGCCGAGGACGTACTCGGCCAATCGAATCAGCTGCTTGCCAAGATAGCTTTGAGTGAATCTGCCGAAAGGCCCGATGCGTGGCAGTTGGCTGACTCTGCACTCGAACTGGCTATCGGCATTTCCGCTCTTTTAGGCGGCGTGTATGGGACGAGAGCGTTGAGATTCTTGAAGGACGCTCAGACAAAATCGAAGGCCTTGAAGGAAATTATCGAAGGCAATGAGCTATTCAAAAAGCAGAATGTATCTTCCGCAGCAGCCTTCAAACAGGCCCAACAGAACCAGTCGCCGGAGACCCGGCAAATCGTAGCTGAAATAAAGGCATGAAAAACAACTACTAAATTGCTGCGGAGTTGCAATTGGCGGTACAGTTTATACAATAGCCCTCGACAGATGACGAATCTTAAGTTTGATATTACTTCCAGACTGCTGTGAAAGGGAAACGATGAAACTGAACCTCAAACGCTATGGGCTTTATCTTCTTAGGTGGCAGCTAAGCACGCCTATACTTGCTGCGACACTGGTAGTGCTGGCTTCACTGGGGAAATTGTCCGCGACTATCATAGCGAATCTCATCGGCGGACTGATATTCTTCTGGGTGGATAGATTCATTTTCACATCCCGTCTGTTAGAAGCTCAATGGCAGGTAAAGGAAAACGTTATCTGCTGCGATTGCCAAACAGCGGCACGCGGCTACCGTCTGGTCAAGACCGGAAACTATGACAGGACAGATGCTGTTCCGCAGTTTAGATGTGAGGCCTGCTCGCAGAAAAAGACCGAACAATTAAAGCAGGCAGGCGTTGTTATATGAAGCAGGTCCACAAACTTAAAAAAAATAGAATTATATGATTGTCGGGGTACTGAAAGCACAACTGCATCTGCACGGGATAAATTCGCTGAAAGAAAAGCGAAGCATCGTCAAAAGTCTCATCGGCAGGCTCAAGAACAGATTCAATATTTCCATTTCTGAAGTTGACCATCAGGACGAAAAAAACTCCGCGATTATAGGTATCTCACTGGCTTCAAATGATACGCGTTTTATAAATCAGCAGTTCGACAGCATTATCGACTTTATGCGGGGCGACGGCCGATTTTATCTTGGCACAATCGAGCGTGAAACCTTCGGTTCGTAACTTACCGTCTGCATCAAGGCCTGAATATCTTATCGACAATAAATCTTGCGCCTAAGAATATATCAATCGCTGCCGCTGAGCCGAGAACGGCCCAGCGCATCCAATAGACGCGCAGCTTCGCACGAGCTATAAAAAATATGACTGCAAGCGCAACTGTGCCGGCTAAATACATTTTCGCGTCAGTCAGGAAAAGATTCGCGTACTTATCACCCAGACCGATGAATATTTGAAAGTATTTTGTCGCCTGCAACAGTGTCATGATAGCAAGGCCGGCCATAAAGGCGATACTTATTAATATCCATTTCCCATCGGCAATACCTGCCGAGCAAAATCCCTGCAAACCTGCGCCGATAATTATCGAACAGCATAACACAGAAAAGCTGAGCCAGATAATCGGGCTTACGCCAAGCACCGGCGGAGACGACGCGAGGATTACTCCGAGGCAGAAGATTGTCAGTACGCTGAACCGCCGGGCGACAAAAGCCATCGCAAACCCCATCACAAGCGCAGCTATGGGGACATGGTAGAACCCGACCAAAGTTATCTCCTGGTCGGCCGCGACAAGCGGAACCATCATACCCATCAGGTCTGCTAAATGCAGCCTGGTCTGCACCGGAACCGCGAAAAGCCGATAATGAGAAGACGCACTAAAAAAAAGAAGTATCGCCCAAAATGGCAAAGTCGAAAGCGGTATTCTCAACCACTGCCACCTGCCTTTTGGCCCGAACGCCGCCGGCAAAAACAGCCAGGGCATCATCGCCGCCAAAAAACCCGCTGTCGGATGGTAGCCGGTCAATCCGAGCAAAAAAGGCCCGAAGCCGTATATTGCCCCGGCTAATAACGAACCCGGCAGGCTCGGTACCCATCGTCTGCTCAGCACAAAACAGCCTAAAGAGGCCAGGCAAACATTGGCAATGATAAGGTATTGCAGTTTGTTGAAGGTCTTGAAATACGGCTGATACAGATAGACAGCAAAGGCAAGATAAACAATCACCGCCGCGGAAAATTTACCAAAGGTTTTGCTCATCCATTATTTCCGTGAAAAGGAAAATTCATATTTTATAGTTTTTTTAGAGTGCGGCCTTTGTTTCTACGGCCTTCTTCACGGACGGTTTTTTAACATCTACTATGTTTATTTTTGTTTTTGGAGATACCGATTCAGGACATTCGCCCGTCCAGCAATACAAACAAAGCCTCTCTTTCGGCAAACCGATGGCCTTAACCATATCATTTATAGTCTGGTATCTAAGCGTTGTGACGTTTAAATCCTCAGCAATCCACTGAACCATCTTTTTATATTTTTCGCAATTGCAGTCCGTATATTCCGAGACATCCTCTATATCGCGGCCTTCTATCGCGCGAATTGCTTTTCGAGCGGCAAGTTCGTGAATTGAGCGAGTGGAAAGGTTGAACCTGCACGGAAACATCAGAGGCGGACAGGCCGGTCTTACGTGCACCTGTCTGGCGCCGCAATCCCAAAGCTTTTTGATGCCGAAGTTCTTAAGCTGTGTCCCCCTGACGATAGAATCCTCACAGACAATTATGCTGTTGCCTTCGATTATTTCTTTAATCGGCACAAGCTTCATCTTCGCGATGAGGTCGCGTTTCTGCTGTGAAGGCGGCGTATAACTTCTGCCGTATCCGGATGTGTATTTGATAAGAGGCCGTCTGAACGGCTTGCCCGATTCCATCGCATATCCTAATCCATGGGCTAATCCCGAATCCGGAACTCCCGCCACCACATCAACATCAATGTCTTTATCGTGCCTGGCAAGACAACGGCCGCATCTCTCCCTGACTGCCTCGACGTTTATATCCTCGTAGCTCGATGCGGGAAAGCCGGTGTATAACCAGAGGAACGCGCATATCTGATTAGTCCCGCGTCCGGGTCTTTTTTGCATCATGCCATTTTCATTTATCAGGATTATCTCCCCGGGCTCAATGTTTTTAACAACCTTGAAATCTGTATTCGGAAAAGCGCATGTCTCCGCAGTCACCGCCCAGCCGTCCGCACGTTTACCGATAATAAGGGGCGTATATCCCAACCTGTCCCTTGCTGCGTATATCCCGTCCTTATTCAGCAGCAGCAGCGAGCAGGAACCTTCTATCGCGTTGAACATCTTCTCAATGCCGTCTTCCAGACTGCTGCCCTGATTGATAAGCTTCGCTATCAGCTCCGGGGTATTAACCGCCTTTTTGCTGCTCATCTCACTGAATGACGCTCCTTCGGTCAGCAGTTTCTCGGCCAACTGCTCGGCGTTTTCTATAAACCCGCTGGTGACAATACAGAACGGCCCGAATCTTGAGTTCAGATAAATTGGCTGCTCATCGAAGTCGCTGATAACACCGATGCCTTTGTTGCCCGTCATATATTTGGCGTCATCATAGAATTTCGCCTTGAACTGGCTGTGCTCAAGATTATGTATTTGCCTCGCGAAACTTTCTCCGAGGACGGCCATCCCGCCGTATTCAGTGCCCAAATGCGAATGATAATCTATGCCGTAGAAAAGAGTTTCCGAACAATTCCCCTTCAAGACAACCCCGAAAATGCCGCTCATATTCCACCTCCATTGTGTTTTTCTGAAGCTATCCTTATTACTCAAAAGCGACTCGCGATAAGCCGCTTTATTTGAAAACCACCTTGCCCGAACCGCTTGTCACCCTGCCTATTTTGTAAACTTTTTCACCGTAGTGCGAAAGTTGTTTAGCTATCGAATCGGCGAACTCCTCTGCGACTATCAAAACAAATCCGATTCCCATATTAAAAACGTTATACATCTCGGCTTCTTCGACCGGCCCTTTTGCCTGCATAAATTCGAATATCTTCTGTTTGGGCCAGCTTTCTTTTTTAATGACCGCATCGCAGGTTTGAGGCAGAGCACGGGGGACATTGCCCGGCAACCCGCCGCCGGTGATATGAGCCATCGCGTGCACGATTTTTTTGACCTTATAATGGGACAACAGTTTCACTATCGACCGAACGTAAATTCGCGTCGGCTCCAGCAAAACATCGCCCAGCACTGCTCCGTCGAGTTCATCCGGCGTATCGGTCATTTTCAGGCCGGCTTTCTTGAAAA
Organism: Phycisphaerae bacterium; assembly: GCA_028714255.1. GTDB lineage: Bacteria > Planctomycetota > Phycisphaerae > Sedimentisphaerales > Anaerobacaceae > CAIYOL01. The sequence goes on from JAQTMR010000003.1 coordinate 155,347, forward strand.
GAATATTGCGGGCAAGCGCGTAACCGTTACTGTGCAGCCCGCTCGATGCAAGGCCCAGAATACAGTCGCCCTTTCTTACGTTTTTCCCGGTGATGATTTTTTTCCGCTCGACCACTCCGACGGCGAACCCTGCCATATCGAAATCATCTTCGCGGTAGGTATCGGGCATTTCAGCGGTTTCCCCGCCTATCAGCGCGCAGTCCGCCAATCGGCAACCTGCCGCGACGCCTTTTACCATTTCAGCTATCGTCTTCGGCTCCAGCTTGTGAACCGCTATATAATCCAGAAAAAATAAAGGCTCTGCTCCCTGCACGAGCATATCGTTGACGTTCATCGCCACCAAATCGATTCCAACGGTATCGAACTTTTTTATTTTGCTGGCTAACTGAACCTTGCTGCCGACGCCGTCTGTGCAGGCGACAAGCACCGGGCTTTTGTAGTTCTTCTTGAAAAGTTTTTCGTCGTAGTCGAGTCGAAACATCCCCGCAAAGGCCCATTTGGAACCCATCACCCGCGGGCCGTAGGTGCTCGAAACATGCCCGTAGATTTTATCGACCATTTCATCGTTGGCGCCGATATCTACGCCGGACTGTTCATAGCTGATATATTTACTCATTTTCCTGTGACGAGTTATCGAACATCTGCAATTGGTAATGTTCCAAAGTGAACTTGTTCACCGCGGTATCTACCGGTATCGGATATTTGCCGTTCCAGCAGGCGGTGCAGTAATTATCCGCCGGCAGAACCGCACACGACAGCATTCCTTCACGCGATATATAACCGATACTGTCCACTCCGAGAAATTTTTTGATTTGTTCCAGGTCGCGATTGTTCGCCAGCAGTTCCTCGCTGGTCGGAAAATCCACGCCGAAAAAGCAGGGATGCCTTATCGGCGGACAGCTTACCCGCATATGGATTTCTTTGGCGCCAGCCTCGCGAAGCGTTCTAATCTTGCCTTTTGTAGTTGTGCCGCGGACTATCGAATCATCCACCACTACGATTCTTTTTCCCTTCACCACCTCTTTCACAACCGCAAGTTTAAGTTTGACTTCCAGCTCCCTTAACTTCTGGTCCGGCGAAATGAACGTCCTGCCTATATAGTGGCTTCTGACCAGTCCCATATCGAAGGGTATTTTGCTTTTTTCCGCGTATCCGATTGCCGCTGATGTACCCGAGTCCGGCACAGGTATTACGACATCGGCCTCGGCAGGATGCTCTATCGCCAATTGCCTGCCGACTTTTTTCCTGAACAGGTGAACATTTTCGCCGAAAAAAGTGCTGTTCTGCTTGGCGAAATAAATATGCTCGAAGAGACAATGGGCCGGCGTGATAGTACCGGGCTTGACGAAAAATCTGCTGGACAGGCCTTTTTTGTCTATCCGGACAATTTCGCCCGGCATAATCTCACGAAGAAACTTCGCCCCGACCGCATCCAAGGCACAACTCTCGCTGGCGACAACGTAAGCGCCTTTATCCGTCTGTCCCAAACACAGGGGCCTTATACCGTAAGGGTCTCTGGCGGCTTCAATCCTATCGGCATACAAAAACAGCAGACAGTACGCTCCCTGCAAATGATTTAACACATGGGCCAGAGGGTCGGGCTTGCTGACGTGTGTCGGCTTGGCAAGCAAATGGATAATTATTTCGGTATCGCAGGTGGATTTGAAAATGCTGCCGTATGCCTCATATTCGTCACGCAACAGCGACGCATTTATAAGATTGCCGTTATGCGCCACCGCCACTTGCCCGCGTGAGTACTCACTCAACAACGGCTGGCTGTTTATCGACTTGCTCGAACCCGTGGTCGAATACCGCACGTGACCAATCGCTATCGGATTAGCCAGGCCTTCTAAAAAACCCGTACTGCTGCGGAAAACTCTGCCTACCGTCCCCATCCCTTTGCAGCACTGGATATATTCCCCATTGCTCGAGGCAATCCCCGCCGACTCTTGTCCGCGATGTTGAAGGCTATACAAGCCGAAATACGTCTTTTGAACCGCCTCGGGGTCTCCGAAAATACCGAAAAGACCGCAGCTTTCTTTTTTTTCGAACACTACCTGCAACCTCGCAGTCTTCTGAAATTTATTTTTACATCGTGTATGCTATTGTGCGTATTGTGTTCGACGCACAATGCACAACAGGAATTTAGTTTAGCTAATCAGCCATGTTAAGTCAAACAATTGTTTCTTCTCTGCGGAAAGTCTTCATCTCCGACTCAGGATACATAAACTCAGGCATCCTGCGAACCTTGCCATGGGCATCGACACAGGCCAGCACGCTCGAACCCTCAGCCAGAATTACCCCGTCGCTGCAGCGAGTAAGTTTATAGATATGCTCAACCCTGCCGGCGCTGACTTTCGAGCAGCTCGTTTCCAGTTGCAATTTCTCATCATATCTGGCGGCTCGGCGATATTTTACACACAGCTCCGCGACAACAAAGAAAACTCCCGCCTTTTCCAGGTCCTTATAAGCTACGTTGTTAACCCGCAAAAGTTCCGTCCGCCCCATCTCAAACCACACCGGATAGACACTGTGGTGAACCACCCCGCCCTGGTCCGTCTCGGAATACCGGGGCACAATAATTATCGTATAGCTTTGAATGCTTGTACGCTCTGGAAAGCCCATAACCTCAATACTCAATTAAAAATTACCCCCCAAAAAGTAACACAAAAGCTGACATTTGCAAGTGAATTTCCCCCTGGCCTGCCTTGAGAATACCCTAAATACCTCATATCAGGCCGACATCAACGGCTCAAAGCGGATATGGGGCAAAATCCCGCCCGAACATAGATAAAAAATGTTGACTTATTTACTCGTTAACAGGATAATTGCCTCCTCGTTTTAGACCAAAAAAGCTTTTAATTTTTTTGCTCCGCGAAAGGATAAACTTATGAAAACCAGCATAAAGGCTCATATCGCAACCACAGCTTGTTTTGTAATGCTTCTTGCCGTTTGCAGCTTAGCTGCGGTCTCTGCACCCAATACCCCCGCAGTTGAACCAAATCGGCCCGCCGAAGCAACCGCCGATGCCATTGCCGTTACCGTCAACGGCGTCGATATTAAAGAAAGCCAGATAGACGCTCAACTCGCCCCGCAGCTCCAGAAAATGGCGACACAACTGCCGCCGGCCTTTATCGAGCAATATAAAAAACAGCTCAAACAACAAGTCGTGGAAAAAATGGTTATCGAAGAGCTGTTGGACGAAAAAGTAAAAGCATCCAAAATAACCGTTACTGACGAGGAAGCGACGGAGCGAATCAAAGAAATGGCCGCACAACAGCAGCCGCCGTTATCTATGGAGGACTTCAAGTCCTTAATAGAAGCCTATGGCAAAAGTTTTGATGAGGTAAAACAGCAGGTCAAAAAAGGACTGGGCTATCAGAAACTTATGGAGGCCCAATGGGCAGGCAAAATAAACGTTAAAGAAGAAGACGCTAAAAAATATTATTCGGAAAACAAAAAAGAGTTTGAAATACCCGAACAGGTAAGGGCGAGCCATATCCTCATAACGCCTGATACTTCCGACCCTAACGCCGACCCCAACCAAACAAAAGCGGCGGCTAAAGCAAAGGCCGAGGAACTGCTCAAGCAAATCAAAGACGGAGCAGATTTTGCCGAATTAGCCGAAACCAACTCGAAGTGCCCCTCGTCCAAACAAGGCGGCGACCTGGATTTCTTCGGCAAAGGTCAAATGGTTCCTGCCTTTGAAGAGGCGGCCTTCGCCCTAAAAACAGGCGAGGTCAGCGATGTCGTGGAAACCCAGTTCGGATACCATATAATAAAGGTCACCGACCGCAAAGATGCCAGCGTTGTACCGTTCGAACAGGCCAAAGATGACATAATAAATATGCTGACACAGACCGAACAGGCCAAACTTGCCGAGGAGTATGTCGCCTCACTCAAAGCGGAGGCAAAAATCGTCTATCCTCCCGGTAAAGAGCCGCAAGTACCAGCCGACTCGGCCGTAAAACCAACTGCCGAACCGCAAGATAAAACCAAGACCGAATAATAACCTTCTTTGGTGTGACGCTGTACGTTTTTTATCCGTCCTGCGGACGCGGAGATGTCGTAAACGCAAAAAACGGCACTCACACAGGCATCTCACTCACAAAGGAGAAGCTTGTTTGAAAATATTCTCCGGAGACGAGCAAAATTTTTGGAAAACTTTGAGTAATTTACTGGCGAACGCCGATGTTCATTATGTAAAGTAGGCATTTGTGCGTAGTAATTAATTCCCTGTAGATTTTTCAAGGATGCCGGGCGCCTTTCATGGACGAAATTATGTCAAACCAACCAAGGGTAGCGAAGGTATTGGCCGCACTGCTGGTCTCAATGACCATCGGGGCGATAATTCTAATGGCCCTTGGCAACAATCCCCCGTCCGCCGGCCCATTTTGTCTCTCGAATTATTATCGTCTCGACTCCATCGAAAAAGCTATTTTCTCTGAAACCGCCCAATCGCCGCATCGCTGGAACAGCATCGAAATCTACTATAGCGCCACCAAAGCCGGAAACGTCGAACAATTGGCCTCCCTTAACGGCCTGACCAGCCCGGAGGACCTCAATTATCACTTCGTCGTCTGTAACGGCCTTGGTGGTGACGACGGCGAAATACAATCTACCGAAAAATGGCAAAAACAATGGTCCATCATACCGGGACAAACCTGGTACGGCAGCGGCCAGGCCATCCGTATCTGCGTTATAGCGGATAACGAAACCGTTTACCCCACAAACACACAGGTAAAACGTGTAGATGCGCTGATAGAAAAGCTTTCCAGAAAGTTTAATATCCCGCCCGACTATATCTACTATCCCAATAATTGGGAGTAGCTGGCCGTCTTTTCGAATTGCCTATTTCAGCAAACCGTAGTTTTCTTTCTCTGTCAATACTACCCACGCCCGCCAGTCTTTTTTATTAATTCGCACAGGCTCGATTGATTTCACATCCTCCAGCCAGGCTAAAAATCCGAATCTGCTGTCGCTTTTGCCTTGCCAGTACTCGTCACTGCCGAGGATGTCGCGGTTGTATTGCTGTTTCATTTTGATTATCTGCCCCGGCGTCAGGTTATCGAAATTACAGACTGCCTTTACCATTGCCGTTGCGCAGACAGTACCGCTGCTCTGCTTAAAAAATAATTTGTCGCCGGGCAGAACCCGCTCGAAAAAAGACAGCTTAGCTTTGCTAAGGCGGGACTCGATGCGTTTTTGACCGGTCAAAATCGCGTCCAAATAAGGCTTTTTCAGGATTACAAGGTGATTAGTCATAAAAATCTGCGATTTATCTTAAAAACATATCCGGTAAATGGCAACTACTTTGACGAATGGCCTTTGAGAACCTATAATCAGAGAAATCTTTGAGGATAAAAGAATGGAACCGGTTCTAATCATCATAGTTATCGTTCTGATTGTATTCGTCATGGCCCTTTTGGTCTGGCTCATCGGCGTCAGCTTCACCGGCAGAAAAGAAACCGCCGCCCACACCGCCAATATCAGCCTGCTCGCCCAGCAGCTCGAGGCCCTAAGGGTCGCACAGGACAAGACCTCGGAAAATCTCCAGCAATCCCTGCAAGTGGGCCAAACCAATCTCGCCCATGGCCTTCAATCGAGTCAAGAGCTATTGGGCCGGCTAAACACCCAAATCGGAGAGATGCAGGGCACCAACAAACAAATGCTCCAACTCGGAGTCGATGTCAGAAGGCTCGAAGATATTTTAAGCTCTCCAAAGCTGCGGGGACAGATGGGCGAGTGGTCGCTCGAAAACCTGCTTGCTCAAATCCTGCCGAAAGACAGTTACAAACTCCAATACGCTTTCAAAGACGGCAGAACGGTCGACGCCGCTATTCAATTGCCGGATTTTCTGGTTCCCGTCGATGCGAAATTTCCGCTGCCGAGCTTCGAAAAAGCGATAAAAGCCGAAGCCGACGCGGAGAAAATAAAACTTCGCAAACAATTCCTCAAAGACGTAACAACCCACATCGACAAAATCGCATCCGATTACATCAGGCCCGCCGAAGGCACGCTGGATTTTGCTTTAATGTATATACCCGCTGAAAATGTTTATTACGAAACGATTATCAAATACGCAGGCGAAACGCAGGATATTTTGCAATACTCGCTGGACAAAAAGGTAATACCTGTCTCGCCGAATCTTTTATATGTATATCTTATGACGGTCGTGATGGGTCTGCACGGCCTGCAGATTGAAAAACAAGCCGCGGAAATCCGCCAGAATTTAAAAAGGCTGAATGCCTCTTTCTCTGATTTTGTTTCCAACTGGGATACGCTCGGCTCGCACCTTCGCAACGCTTACGGCAAATACGAAGACAGCCAGAAAAAACTCGACCGCTTCGCTCTGCAGCTGGACCAAATACAGGATGAAAAATCGCAAGGGTAAACTAAATATTTAGCCCCCGGTTTCGCTTGGGGTTAGCGAGGTAGCCAATGGAAGCTGAAAAAGCTAATAAAAATTCTTTCTGGTCGTTCTTAACAATAATTATAGCCGTAGTGGCTTTCGCAGCGGTTGCCTCCCATTTTTTCAAAAACAACTCCGCCTTCGTCGGCGCCGCGGCCCCGCCGGTACAAATTGACGAATGGATTACATCCCCGCCGCCTGACCTTACCGGCCGAGTCTATGTCCTCGAGTTTTGGGCGACATGGTGCGGGCCCTGCATTCAATCGATTCCGCATATGATTGAACTGGTGGAGAAATATAAGGCTGTCCCTTTTATAGCTATCTCTATTGACCGCTCCTCGGAACCGGTGAAGGAAATGGTCAAGGCTAAGGGCATGACTTACCATATCGGTATGGATAATGGCCTGTCCGACAAATACTCTGTCCGCGGCGTCCCATCAGCTTTTATCATAGACCGCGATGGCCAAATCGCATGGCAGGGCCACCCGATGAACCCGGATTTCGAACACGCCCTCATCAAAGCCATAAGTGCACCTTCGCCGCAGCAGTAAAAAAATATAAAATAAAAAACCTTCCTTTAGCTTCAAGCCCGCCAGCGACGGCGAATATACGATGGTCTGGAAAACAAACCTTGCATTCTGAGGTTTTTTTGCTATAAAGGCTTTTAGCAGTACACAACAAATCAAACAAGATATATGACGAAACGGATTCCAAATGCGAACCAGCGCACGGACGCAAACAAAAAACAGCAAAGCTTCGCAAACAGAGCCTTTTCTTAGACGCCATAAAGCACGCTCGGATGCCCCAAAAAAACAATGGGTAGTTTTGCCTCCGCATCCTGAAGTTGACGAACTTGCCAAATCGTTAAAAGTTTCGCCTCTCTTGGCGCAGGTCTTACTCAATCGCGGAATAACCGACGTTAGCACAGGCTCTGTTTTTCTAAGGCCGAAACTTAACGACCTTATTAGGCCCGAACTGATGCCGGGTATCGAGCCAGCCGTCAGCAGAATCAGGCAGGCTGTTAAAAACCGGGAAAAAATTACTATTTATGGCGACTATGATGTAGATGGCATCACCGGCGCAGCGATTCTCTGGCAGCTTCTGATGCTGCTCGGCGCCGATGTAAGTTACTACGTCCCTCACCGTATCGACGAAGGCTATGGCCTGAACGAAGAAGCCGTCCAATCGCTCGCTCAAGCCGGCACAAAGCTTTTAATTACTGTCGATTGCGGTGTCACCGCGGTCGAATCCGCCAAACTCGCCGGGCAACTGGGCCTCGACCTGATAATAACAGACCACCATGCCCCCGGCCCGCAATTGCCGCAAGCTGCCGCCGTTGTCCACCCCGCGCTGGACAAATCCTACCCCAATCAGGACTCGTCCGGCTCGATGGTCGCCTACAAACTTGCATGGGCAATCGCCAACGAATTCACCGCCTCCGGCCGGTTCGCCTCGCAAAATCGAACCAGCGGAGGAAAACTCGAACCGAAACTGCGAGAATTTATGCTAAACGCAACTTCGCTGGCGGCTATGGGGACAATCGCCGACGTCGTGGACCTGCGGGGCGAAAACAGAATTTTAACAAGCTACGGACTCAAATCCCTCTCGCAGTGCAAACTCGCCGGCGTTCAGGCCCTAATCGAATCAGCGGGCCTGACGGGGCAGGGACTCGATAGTTTCCGCATCGGCTTCCTGCTGGCCCCGATGCTCAACGCCGCTGGGCGAATGGGACACGCGCGATTGGCCGTGGAGCTTTTAATAAACGATAATCCCGTTCGCTCCGCGGAAATAGCTCAATACCTCAAAGAGCAAAACGTCCAGCGTCGCCAATGCGAACGAAAAATACTCGAGCAGGCACGCGAAAAAATAGCCAGGCAGGGCCTCGACCACCCCGACCGGGCAAGCTTTGTCCTCGCAGGTCACTCCTGGCACACCGGCGTAATAGGAATAGTAGCATCGAGAATTGTTGACCTTTATAATCGCCCGACGATTATGATTAATGCCGCAGTCTCCGAAAACAATATCGCACAGGGTTCCGCCCGTTCGATAGACGGCTTTTGTCTGCTAAGCGCAATAAAGGCCTGCTCGCAGCATTTAGTTACTTTCGGCGGCCACAAAATGGCGGCAGGCCTGACAATCGAAACCGAAAAAATAGACCAGTTCGCAGCCGACTTCGAGGCCTACGCCCAAAAGCATCTGGATAAAAACGACTCCGTCGCAAAACTTAATATCGACGCAATGGTTCCCCTAAGCGAAATCAGAAGGGAAGCTGTTACCGAGCTTGCAATGCTAAGTCCCTACGGCCGGGGAAATCCCAGTCCGCTCTTCGCAACGAAAGGCGTCCGTCTCGCTTCCCCGCCGAAAGCCTGCGGCGCAAAGGGTAACCACTTGCAGCTTGTAATAACTGATAACACAAATACGATTCGCTGTATCGCTTTCGGAATGGGAAACCTGGAAAAAAAATTACTCGAACACGACTTCTTCGATGTCGCCTATCAGCCGCAACTCAATAACTATAACGGCTCATGCACCGCCGAGCTTATCCTGACCGACATCCGCTTTGGCGATTAGGGCCTTGCCCTGTGGACTATCACTTTGTCGATTTTGAACTGGCCGAGGGTAGTTACCAAATTGAAAAAGTCCATCGGCTCACCGTTGCCCACAGCCAGAGCGATGTGACCTGCGTCAAATCCTTTCGGAGCTCTCGTCGCATCGAGCCCAACCCACTTGTCTCCCACGTATGCCTCCACCCACATATGTCCGCCAAAAACATCTTCCGCCCCTGCGAATTTCTCCACATAAACAAGTCCCGAAACCACCCTCGCCGGTATCCCCACCGCACGACACATCGACGCCGTCAATACCGCGAACTCGCTGCAGTCCCCGACCTTGCTGGCCGCAACCTCTGCCGCCGACGCATAACCAATCGACAGGCTTCTGTCCTTGATGTATTCGGACACAAACGATTCGATTTTTTTGACCGCTTCAGCCGCATCGCCCGTGTCACCAACCGCACGCTTGGCAAGCTCGATTATCTCATTGTTGTCACTCTGCAAAAATCTTGTGGGCTTCATCGCATCCAAAATTTCGCTGTCGGCGCCTTTGTAAGGAAATTTCGCGCCTTTCGGTGCAGCAACTGGCCTGACGGTTATGATTGCTCCGCCTGTCCTTAACTGCCGGACTCGCTGGTTGTCGCCGGATGGTATCTTTAAACTCATTTCCCGGTCGATTAGACTGATATGATAGACAACTGAACCTGCCGAGGTAATATTGCGCAAAGGCTCCGGACTGGCTACAAACATCTTATCTACCATTTCCAGTACATCATTTTCCGAGAGCGCAACTTCCCTGTCGCAGGCAATCATCTCGATTTGCATCCCCATCGCCGGCATAATGCTTTTCTGAACATTAAGGTCTTTATCAACATAACAGATGCTGACAATCTCGCCGGCCCCCGGTATCTTGTTAGTGGACCTGACCTCTGTCAAGGCCGTGACACGTCCCATCAAGTCAACATTTCGTTTAGGCCCAACGTGTATTTCGGTTTCAATGGCCTGTAAATTCGCCGGACTGAATACACTTGCGCTGTACTCCAGTCCTTCTTTAAGGCCCCGCTTTTGCTGCAGCAGGCGCAGGCCCTCCGCCATCACCGCACTCTTCGGCCATTCGAACGTCATCTTTTGCGGAGTCCCCGCCGAGGTAACCGTTACATTCGCCATCCCTTTTTCATCCAACGCCCCCGAGACATTCATCGTCATAAGGCTGGTATCCTGCACTGCCTCGAAACCAATCGGCTTGCCGTCGGTTGTCTCGATGCAGGTTTCCGTTGTGTTTACCACCATCACAATATCGGCCCGGCTCATCTCCATACTCACTTTTTCGGTGGTGGTTACTTTACCATCGGCAACAACTCGGCTTCGTTCCGCATGGCCGACCTTCTTGCCGTCCACAAACACAGCATAATATTCTGTCTCTTCCGAGCCTGCCCAGCCAACCACTGCCGCCGCCAAAAATAAGCAAATAACAAAAATATGTCGAATTCTCATAATTCAGTCCCCTTTCGCTTTCTTACGAGTTGCAAAAACGCTTCTGCTGATTATAAATATAAAGCCTCGAATTTTCATCGCAATTCTTTCCCTGTCAGTTAAAATATATCCAAATCGCTTGTAATATAACATTATGAACTTAGATGAACTGATAAAACTCGTTTCTTCCGATAACGCGCCGCATATTCGCGTTGACTCGCGATTGGTCAAACCCGGCGACATCTTCGTTGCCGTCGAAGGAGCAGTATGCGACGGCCACGACTTTATTGACCAGGCCGTCGATAACGGCGCTAAATATGTTGTTTGTCAAAACAAAGGGCAATGGACGAGCGACGAGCCACGCCTGCCCCGAGCGAAGTCGAGGGGAGCGACAAGCCGCGAAGTTATCTTCGTTGACGATTCCTCGAAGGCAGCCGCAATTCTCGCTCAGGCAAGCAGGGGCAATCCCGCCTCGCAACTGACCAACCTCGCCGTCACCGGAACCAACGGCAAAACCACCGTCGCTTTTCTCGTCCGCTCCTGCATACAAAACGCAGGCAAAAAATGCGGCCTTATCGGCACAATTATTTACGACACCGGCGCAGAAACCTTCGAGGCGCCCCTGACAACGCCCGATTGCCTGACCATCGCCCAAAGACAATCGCAAATGCTAAAAGCCGGCGCAAAATATATGGTCATCGAAGCCAGCAGTCACGCCCTCGCTCAAAATCGACTCGCCGCTATCGATTTCAAGGCCGCCGCATTTACCAACCTTACCGGCGACCACCTCGATTACCACAAAACCAAAGAGCAATATCTCGCCGCCAAAACAAAACTTTTTACCGCTCTTTCACCAGACTCGGTCGCTATCCTGAATAAGCAATCTCCAGAATCACGATTTATAGCCGAACACACCAAAGCAAAAATTCTTTGGTACGCCATCGACGAACCAGCCGACATTACCGCCCGCATCGAATCGATGGACGTAAATGAAACTGTTTTTACATTACAATACGCTGGACAATCCTCTATCGTAAAGACTCCTCTGCTCGGCCTGCACAATGTCAGTAACCACCTTGCCGCGGCTGGATTATGTCTCGCAGAGGGATTTGATTTGGAAACAGTATCAAAGGGACTATCCGCACTTCGAACAGTCTCTGGCCGCTTGGAGAAAGTCTGTTGGGCCGGCAACTTTGCCGTTCTTATCGATTACGCCCATACCGACGACGCATTGAAAAACGTCCTCTCGACATTAAAGCCCCTGTGCAAAGGCAAATTGCGGGTCGCCTTAGGCTGCGGCGGGGACAGGGACAGAACCAAACGTCCGCGGATGGCAAAAATCGCAGAACAATTAGCCGACTTCGTAATCGTTACCAGCGACAATCCCCGGACCGAAAACCCGCAGACAATCATAGATGAAATCGTCGCAGGCTTCCAAAATCCACGCTCACCCAAAATTACTGTAGAACAAGACAGGAAAAAAGCCATCGAACTTGCCATAGCATCAGCAGAAAAGAATGATATTATCCTAATCGCAGGCAAGGGCCATGAAGATTACCAAATCATCGGCAAACAAAAATTCGACTTCAGCGATAAAAAAATCGCCCAGGAATACCTCACAAAAAGAAAATGAAAAAATTCTCAATCAAAGACCTGTCTTGCATAATAAAAGCTCACGAGTCACAAGCGACGAGCCACGAGCGACGTTTCTTCACCGGCATAAGCACCGACTCACGCACTGTAAAAAGCAGCGATTGTTTCTTCGCCATCGCCGGCGATAATTTCGACGGCCACGACTACCTGCCCGACGTTTTCGCCAAAGGCGCCGCCTGTGCCGTCGTCAGTAGGGACATTGACTCCGATAGCAATTGCCTGTTAAGGGTAAACGATACTACAAAGGCCATCGGCGACTTCGCCGCCGAATATCGCCGATTGATGAACTTCAAGGTCGTCGCAATCACAGGCTCGGTCGGCAAGACCACCGCCAGGCAAATCCTTTATCATGTCTTAAGTCAGCATTATCGTGTATATCAATCGCCCAAAAATTTTAATAATCAAATCGGCCTGCCGGTGACCCTGCTCGGCGCCGCTCCCGACTGCCAGATTGTAATCGCCGAGCTTGGCACAAACCACCCCAGCGAAATAGCGCACCTTACTCGTATCGCCCAGCCGAACATCGCCGTGGTAACCAATGTACACCCAGCCCATTTACAAGGCTTCGGAGATGTCAGCGCAATCGCAAAGGAAAAGCTGTCCATCTCGCAGGGACTTTCGCCCGATGGCGTTTTGATAATCAATGCCGAAATACTTACCAATTACCAATCGCCAATTACCAATCACCATATTATAACCTTCGGCAAATCAAGCAGCTCCGACCTCCACGCCGAAAACATCTCCTTCGACGGCATCGGCAGTAAATTCTCTATCAATGCCGCGGAGATTCACCTGCCTCTGCTCGGCCCCGGCAACATCGAAAACGCACTCGCCGCCTGGGCCGTTTGCAGCCAACTTGGCGTAACTATCCGTGATTTTGCACAGGCAGTAACGACTTTATCGGCCGTTTCCATGCGGGCTGAATTATTGCAGATTGGAAAACTGACCGTATTAAATGATTGTTATAACGCAAACCCCGCCTCGATGAAAAACGCCCTTGATATTCTTGCAAACCTCGCAGGCAATCGGAAAAATAGGGCGGCCTGCCCCGGCGAAGCGCAGCGAAGACGGGTTTTCATCTGCGGCGATATGGCCGAGCTGGGACAGCAAACTCAATCCCTGCACACTGAGCTGGGGGCCGCAGTTGCGCAGGCAAAAGTTCAGTTATTATTAACCGTCGGCGACTTCGCGAAAATCGTCGCGCAGGCCGCGAAAAATACCGCAAAATACGATTTACAAACAAAATCTTTTGCCGATACCCTTTCAGCTTGCAATAGTCTCACAAAATTCATAAAAGATTACGATATAGTATTAGTTAAAGGCTCCAGAATAAACAAACTGGAATTAGCCGTTGAAAAACTAAAAGAGCTTTTTACGTAACTCGATGCAGGATGCTGTTTAAGTCCGGCCTAAATGGCCGGCCAGGCAAACATCGAGTATCGAGACATATATGATATATCATTTGCTATGGCATTTTCGCGATGTCCTCACGCATAAATTGGGCTTTTACGCCTATCAGGATGTAATGTTCCGCTCCGTAGCGGCTGTCTTAACCAGCCTGGCCTTAGCGCTTTCACTCGGCCCTTCTGTTATTCGATTCCTGATGCGAAAAAAAATCGGTGACCGCCCGGAATTTTATCACGCCGCCCTCAATGAACTGACCAAGGAAAAAGCGAATACGCCTACGATGGGAGGCCTGATTATCATCCTCTCGACCCTCGCAACGACTCTCCTCTGGGCCAAATTGAACAACCCCTTCGTCCAAAAGGCAATCCTCCTGACGGTAATGTTCAGCGCGCTCGGCGGCGTCGATGACTGGCTGAAACTCACCGCCGACATCAAACACCGCAGCAGAGACGGACTAAAGGCATGGGAAAAACTCATCTTCCAGTTCGGCTTCGCCGTGCTGATAGCGTCATTCCTGTATAAAGACTTCGCCAATATTGACGACGGAAAACTATTTTGGATGCCGTTTTATAAACACGGCCTGCCGCTGGCAAACTGGATGTTCGTACTCATAGCGATTTTGTACATATCCGCCACCAGCAACGCCGTCAATCTGACCGATGGCATGGATGGCCTCGCCGCCGGATGCGTAGGCATGGTCAGCCTCGTCCTGATACTGCTCTGCTATGTCGCTTCCGAAACAATGACGCGAACAAACCCTGTCACCTGGTCCAGCTATCTCCTCCTGCCCGCAATCCCTCAGTCCGGCGAGCTATGCATCTTTTACTCGGCGGTTTTGGGCGCTGTGCTTGGTTTCCTCTGGTTCAACTGTCACCCCGCCCAGACCTTTATGGGGGACGTCGGCTCCCTGCCGCTGGGTGCTGCTATGGGCTACGGAGCGCTCGTAACAAGAAATGAAGTCCTGCTCCTGATTATCGGCGGCGTATTCGTGCTCGAATTGTTCAGCGTGGTTCTTCAGGTCTGTTACTTCAAATACACCGGCGGAAAACGAATCTTTAGATGTTCCCCCATCCACCATCATTTCCATCTCATCGGCTGGTCCGAGCCGCAGGTCGTCGTGCGTTTCTGGCTCCTCGCCGCCGCCTGTGCCGCCATCGCACTGGCAACACTAAAAATCCGCTGACGACTAAACACCAGACAGAAAAAAGAATCTCAATCTTATTCTTCAGAACCGTCTTGGATGTGGATGCGAACGTTTTCCCTGTAATTGGTCGAATCATCGGAAGTCATTTTGTCCAGCCGTCTTTGCGCCAGAAAGATTTTAACAGCAGTCCCCACGCAGCCGGCGCCGAAGATAAAAAATACCGCCGCCGCAAGCATCGCAAAAAGTGCAGGAAGCGCCAGAATCAAAACCCCGAATCCTACCAGTAGCAGCCCAACCGTAAAAATCCCCTTTGCGATACCCTTCGATGCCTGTGAAACTGCATTTGTATAAAATCGAAAATTCATATTTCTGCCACAGAGGTCACAGAGAAATAAAAGAATATGATACTCTCATTCCCGTTAGGAATCTATTTTTATTATCTCTGTGCCCTCTGTGTTCTCTGTGGCTTTTCTTTTAATACATCCCGCCGCCCGGAGGCATTGCAGGCGCTGCTTCTTTCTTCTCGGGAATCTCGCTGACTACCGCATCGGTCGTCAACAGCAGCGAAGCAATTGACGCTCCATTTTGCAAAGCGGCCCTTTCGACCTTCGTCGGCACAATCACGCCGAACGCAATCATATCGCCGTATTCCTTGGTAAGTGCGTTGTAGCCGAAATTCTTCTCTTTGCTTTCCATAACTTTCTGCGCCACAATCGAACCGTCAAGCCCCGCGTTCTCCGCGATTTGCTTAATCGGCGCAACCACCGCTCTGCGTACAATATCAACGCCGATTTTCTCGTCGCCGCTGGTCTTGATTTTATCCAATGACGCTAACGTCCGCAGCGTTGCAACCCCGCCGCCCGGCAGGATGCCTTCTTCGACCGCCGCTCTGCACGCATGCAGCGCGTCTTCCACGCGGGCCTTCTTCTCTTTCATCTCCGCTTCTGTCGCCGCCCCGACATTGATTTGCGCCACACCGCCGGCCAATTTCGCTAATCTTTCCTGCAGCTTCTCGATGTCGTAATCGCTCGTGGAGTTTTCAATCTCGGTCTTAATCTGTTCGATTCTTCCCTTTATATCCCCAGAGCTGCCCGCCCCCTCGATAATTGTCGTTGTGTCCTTGTCGATGGTGACTTGTTTCGCTCTTCCGAGTTGTGTCAACTCGATATTTTCCAACTTCAGCCCCAAATCCTCGAAGATTGCCTCTCCGCCGGTCAGGACAGCGATGTCACTGAGCATCGCTTTTCGCCTGTCGCCGAAGCCCGGCGCTTTCACCGCCGCAACCTGCAGCACACCGCGAAGTTTATTAACAACCAGCGTAGCCAGCGCTTCGCCCTCGATGTCCTCAGCTATAATCAAAAGCGCTCTGCCCTGCTTGGCTACCTTCTCCAAAACCGGAACAAGTGATTTTATCGAGCTTATTTTCTTTTCATGAATCAATATATAAGGCTTGTCCAGCACAACGGTCATATTCTCCAGCTTGTTGATAAAGTGCGGACTTAAGTACCCTTTATCGAACTGCATACCCTCTACCAGCTCAACTGTTGTTTCTAATGATTGTCCCTCTTCGACAGTAATGACGCCGTCTTTGCCGACCTTGTCCATAGCTTCTGCCATCTTCTTGCCAATCTCCGCGTCCTGGTTCGCCGAGCAAGTCGCTACCTGTTCGATTTGTTTGTTCGAATCAACCTGAATGCTCATCTTCTGCAGTTCTTCGATTATCTTATCGACGGCTTTTTCGATGCCGCGCTTCACCTGCATCGGGTTCGCTCCCGCCGTGATGTTCTTCAGCCCCTCGTTGAAGATGCTTTCAGCCAGAATAGTTGCTGTTGTCGTTCCGTCGCCGGCTACGGTCGAGGTCTTCGAAGCCACCTCTTTAACCATTTGGGCGCCCAAATTCTCGTATGCGTCCTCCAGCTCTATCTCCTTGGCCACCGTCACGCCGTCTTTGGTAACTGTAGGCGAGCCGTATGACTTTTCCAGAACCACGTTTCTGCCGCAAGGCCCAAGTGTTACCTTCACCGCCTTGGCGAGTTTCTTCACGCCCTGCTGTATCGCTGCGCGTGCATCAGTGCCGTAAGCTATCTTTTTAGCTGTCATATCTTTCTTTCTCCTTCTTGTCATTCCTGCGAAAGCAGGAATCTATTTTTTATTTATTTACTCTGTGTCCTCTGTGGCTAATTATTTTTCAATCACCGCCATTATGTCCGACTCGCTCATAATCAGATACTCTTTGCCGTCCACCTTTATTTCGCTGCCGGCATAGCTTGTAAAGAGCACCATATCTCCCTTTTTAACCTCTAATTTCCGCACCGTACCGTCATCTAACGTCTTTCCCTCGCCGACGCTTATAACTTTGCCTCTTTGCGGCTTTTCTTTTGCGGTATCAGGCAGAACTATCCCGCCTGCTGTCTTGGTCTCTGCCTCTAAACGCTCTACAAGCACCTTATCTGCTAATGGCCGAATCTTCATTGTGACCTTACTCCTTTCAAAAAATCTCTGAATTTCGCCCCGGAACACTATAAGAGGGGGGCTGTAATATACACTTAATCCGCGAAAATACTACTACTATATTTCTTTATGAATAACCTGTTAAGCTGTTCCCGCAGGATACTCATATCCACAGGCTTGTCAATAACGCTGAAAACATCCAGCCCAAGTGCTTTACTAAGCACAGTTTGGCAGGATTCGCTCGAAAGCAATATGCAGGGCTGCATAGGGTAATCTATTCGGATAACTTTTATCGTCGATAACCCGCCCGCTTTGCAGTCCATATCAACGATTGTCGTGTGTATCCTCTTACGCTTAATGATGTTAACGAATTCGCCGGCGTTTTCCGCCACTAACAGATTTACGCCCCTTGGCTGAAATATTCGATGTAAAGCCTGTGGCCAACACCAGTTAGCGCCGCTGGCTAAAACGTTCACCTCATCAAGTTTTGGCTCATTCAAAACCATCTTTTTTTGTGCTTACGTCTTTTTTAGTTCCCTGCTGTTTTCTTTATTTACATCCAAATTTCTTCTTTGCGACTTCGTGTCTTAGTGGCTAAATGTGCAAATGTCGTGCCACACCCCCCGCCCCACGCCCCAATTTACATAACTTTTTATTTGTATTAGGGTTACATCGAAATGTATTGTTCTGTCCCCATCTGCCAAAACCAACTACTCTGCCAATTCGACAGAAAAATCGGCTCGGCAGGGGCGAAATAACACACATTTTCGCGGGGATTGAGGTGTTAAAATGGGGATTTGGGTGAAAATGGGATAGCATCAATCCGCCTTCGCCAAGGCTTCGGGCGCGATGAAACGCGCAAGTTGGGGCTGCGAAACGTGGCAAAACTTACGGAAACTTACAATAATTTGCCAAAACTTGCAGGAAATATTACAAAAGTGATACCAAACTTATACCAATTTTGCACCCCCCCTGCGCATTTGATTGAAATTTGATTAGCCACGGATGAACACGGATTTACACGGATTTTTTTAGACAGGATGACAAGATTTTTTTGGCCACGAAGACAGCAAGACACGAAGAAGAATTTTAGTCAGCTATGTGTACTCGGCGGTGATTTTTCTCGATGCGAGCACCTGCGAAAACCAGCCACCTTCGTCCACGATGGCTTAGCCATCACAGCTTTGCTCTGAACTGACTAAAAAGTACTGGTTATCTCTATATTGATAGGATTTACACTGATTTTTAAGGATTGAGGTTTTTTTAGAATGTGGGTAAAATGGGATGGAATAAATTTGTAGGGAGAAATATGAAGAAAACTAAAAAAGCAATCAGCAAAAAATCAAAAGTCCGTAAAATGGACGGCAGTTCACTAAGCCCACAAAAAGAGCTGCTGAAACTGCTACAACAAAGATTTCCTGAGATTTTCGCCGAAGGCAAAGTCAACGGCGACAAACTAAAACAATCTCTTGGCGAAGAACTCGATACCAATAATGAACGATATGGTCTTACATGGGCTGGGAAAAGCGAATGTTTTCGACATATTCATGAAACAACAACAGCAACATTAAAGCCGGTAAAAAAAGAAAGTGTAGATTTAGACACTACTGAAAATATCTTTATCGAGGGAGATAATTTAGAGGTTTTGAAGGTTCTGCAAAAAAATTACTACGGCAAAATAAAGATGATTTATATCGACCCGCCGTATAACACCGGCAGCGATTCTTTCATTTACCCCGACAGATTTAAAGAAGAAAAAGATGATTACGAACTCCGCGCAGGGATAAAAGACGAAGAAGGCCTTTTAACAAAAGACGGCTTCTGGCGAAAAAACAGTAAAGACGCAGGCCGCTTCCACTCAAACTGGCTTTCAATGATGTACCCAAGACTTTTTCTGGCAAGAAATCTGCTTCGTGATGACGGAGTTGTATTTGTTTCAATCGATGACAACGAAGTTCATAACCTGAGAATGATTATGAATGAAATTTTCGGCGAAGAAAATTTCATTAACACTGTGAGTTTGCTCTGTAAAGTAGCTGCTGGAGCATCCGGCGGAGGTGAAGATAAAAGATTAAAGAAAAATTTGGAATACGTAATGATATTCGCAAAAGACTTGGGACTATTCAACACGCTGACTCATGCTCATTCTGAAAAGTCATTGATAGACGTTATAAACGACATGAAAAATGCTGGGGAAAGTTGGAAATATACAAGTATTCTACTAAATAGCGATGAACGTCAATTTGTAAAGACTATCAAAGACGGCAGTGGTGAACCGATAGATATTTACAAGCATTCAAATGTTAAAAGGACAACAATTGGTCAAGTCTGTAAGGATGAAAATCTTTCCATTGAAGATGCTTACAAAAAGTATTTTTCAAAAATATTTTCCGACACAAATGCACAGAGTAGTATTCGCGCAAGAATAATAGGAGCCATAAAACATTTGGGCGCAAATGAAATGCTTGAAGTAGAATATACACCTCGCTCAGGTAAATACAAAGGCAACAAGGTGGCACATTATTACATTAGCAACACGGTAAGGCGCGTAATATGGTTATCAGAAGTTGCAGAAGTAAACGATGATCAAATCATAAAAAACGAAAAACTGGGCACTTTGTGGGATAAAATAGAGTATAACAATATCGGAAAAGAGGGAGATGTTCCTTTTTCTAACGGCAAAAAACCTATTCAGTTAATTCAGACGTGTATCAAACTTTTATTAGAAAATGAAAATTCAATTGTTCTCGATTTTTTTGCAGGGTCGTGCACAACAGCTCATGCGGTTATGCAATTAAACGCTGAGGATGGGGGGAACAGGAAATTTATTTGTGTTCAGTTGGCAGAGCCATTAAATCCTGATGATAAAGAACAAGAAGTGGCTTATGAATTTTGCACTAAGCATAAGTTAGCACCGAATATAGCTGATATCGGCAAGGAGAGGATTCGCCGGACGGCGAAAAAGATAAAAAACGAAAACAAGGGCAAGTTAGACTTCGACAAGAACAAGCTGGATTTAGGATTTAAGGTATTCAGATTAGAAGAGAGTAATTTCAAGCAATGGCGGGAGAATATAAAAGAGCCGACCGAGTTTAAGACGCACCTTATGGAAATGGTGGATAACGTCAAAAAGGGCGCAGTGAGCGAAGATATGCTCTTTGAGATTATCCTTAAAAACAGCAGGTTCGATTTGAATGTCAAGATTGAAGAGAAAAATTTTGATTCAGTGGATTATTACAGACTGGCGGACGGTGTAGAGATTATCTGCCTTGCGGACAAGGTAACAAAGAAACTGGTCGAGAAGGTATTGAAAGATAAGCCGGAGAGGTTCACCTGCCTTGATATTGCCTTTAAGAATAACGACCAGTTAAAGACAAATACCGCGCTGCAGATGGAAGCGGAGAAAATAGAGTTTAAGGTAATATGATAAAGAAGAATCTCAAATTTGAAATCTCAGATCTCAAATAGAAGGATAATTGGCAATGAAATACGAGCGGTTTGAGGATTTGCCGGTCTGGAAGGCAGCGATAGAACTGGCTTTAGGGGTATATGGACTGACGAAAGACAAATTCTTTGCTCAGCAGGGAGACTTGCGGGGACAAATTCGTAGAGCGGCGTTGTCGGTTTCAAATAATATCGCTGAGGGTTTCGAACGCGGCACAACGGCGGAAC
>JAQTMR010000004.1 GCA_028714255.1 Phycisphaerae bacterium
AAAAGGGGATTAGGGCGAAAGACATAGTTGTTGGAATTGCCGCCTGCGGCATGACACCTTATGTTCGAGGCGCATTAAAACAAGCATCAAAAATAAAAGCAGGCACAATCTTTATTACCTGTTCGGGGACAACAGCAAAAGGCTCGGCTGCTCAAATAGTCATAAATCCGGTCCTCGGCCCGGAAATTATCACCGGCTCGACGCGAATGAAAGCAGGGACGGCGACGAAACTTGTCCTCAATACACTTACAACTACCGCCATGATTAAAATGGGCAAGGTCTATGGGAATCTGATGGTTGACCTCAACGCGACAAACGAAAAACTGCGGGACAGGTCCGTAAGGATTATTATACAATTGACCGGCCTTTCACGAATAAAAGCAGAGAAATTACTGAAGCTGGCAAAGGGAAAGGTCAAGACCGCGATTGTAATGCACTTTCGCAAAGCCGATTTCCGTCAGGCCATTGCCATCCTTGAAGAAAACGGGCAATCGTTGAGAAACGCTATCAGGAAAGTTAAATGATTCAATTGAGTCTGCCGCAAAATATCATAGCAGCTATCGGTCAAACGGATTTAATCATAGTCGGCTCGGCAATTCTGCTTCTTTTTGTTATTTCCTACGTCTTCGGGCGTGAAGAAAAAGATATAAACGACTTTTTCCTCGGCAGCAGAAAAATTCCTTCGATTATTGCATGTTTGTCTTTTGTAGCGACCGAGGTAAGCGCGCTTACAATCATTGGCGTGCCGGCAATCGCCTTTAGTGAAAACTGGGAGTATCTGCAGTTTTTTATCGGCTCGGCTGCCGCACGAATCGTGGTGGCGTTTCTGTTCATACCTGTGTTTTACAAATATAATTGCACGAGCATATACGAATTCCTAAGGCATCGCTTCGGCCCCGAAACACAGTACGCAGGCTCGATTTTCTTTTTCATCACGAGGCTGATATCATCGAGCGTTCGGCTATACGCCGCCTGTATGGGGGTTGGAATCATTATGGGCTGGGGCCTGGCACAAACGATTTTGGCCTTTACGTTAGTAGGTATCATCTTCATCGCATTCGGGGGCATAAAAGCGGTGGTTTGGGCAGGCGCCTATCAGGCGATAGTCTTCTTCGCAGCGGGTGTCGCATTACTAACTTATCTTTCGCTGCACATAAACGGCGGATTGTCCGCAGCGTGGCAGACCGCAAGCGAAGCGGGACGACTTAGTATTTTTAATTTCGAATTCGACCTTAACAATCCAACAACATTTTGGGCCGGCAGCATCAATGCGTTTTTCATCGGCCTGGCTGTTTTTGGAACCGACCAGGAAATGATGCAGCGACTGCTTACGGTCAGGACCAGAAAAACGAGCCAAAAAACGATTTTTATGACTATACTGGCGGCGTTTCCGATTCTTTGCATATATTTGGGAATCGGTACTCTGCTCTACGTGTTCTACCAGCAGAATCCCGGCATCATTCAGCCGGGCAAAGCCAAAGAGGTTATTTCGCACTTTGTGTCAAACTCTCTGCCGGCCGGTTTGAAAGGACTGATGCTCTCGGCAATCATATTAGCCAGTATTGACTCGCCATTGAGCGCACTTGCTTCGTCTTTTGTAACGGATATTTATCGCCCGCTTATCAAAAAAGCCGGGACAGAAAAACACTATTTAATTATCTCGAGGATAGGAGTTGCAGCTTTCGGCATTATCCTCGGAAGTATCGCCTTTGCATGCGATTCGGTGGAAAATATACTGTGGTTCGCGTTCGAGATTTTTTCTCTGACAGGGGGCGCAACGCTTGGCGTTTTCATATTCGGCGTGTTAACAAAGCGAAAAACTAACTTCGGCAATGTAATCGCAATGATTGCCAGCACTTCATCTATGACAATACTTTTGCTATTGTCCCATAAAGGATATATTAAATTAGCATGGAGCTGGCTGATAGTCGTCGGCACGATAATGACCTTTACGCTAAGCTACCTGTTCAGCTGCATTCCGGCAGGCCAAATAAAAAATAAATCGTGAATTTTACAGCGATGTTTAGTATATTACTCCAAATCTTAATTTAAGGAGAAATATTATGTTCAGAGCAAGAAATACGCTGTTAATTGTCGTGGCTGGAATATCTTTGTTAATTGCTTCAAGCTGTGCCATGGGTGAAAAAGCGGATGCGAAAAAGAAGCCCGTAGATGCGTTCGAGCAGAATAAGCATCTCGGCAGAGGGATAAATCTCGGCAACGCGCTCGACGCACCGAAAGAAGGCGAATGGGGCGTAACGCTTAAAGAGGAATACTTCAAGATTATAAAAGACGCAGGGTTCGATTCCGTGCGCATTCCTATCCGCTGGTCCAACCACGCATTAAAGGAAGCGCCTTACACTATCGACCCGAACTTCATCAAAAGAGTTGACTGGGCGATTGACAATGCTACTAAAAACGGCCTTTATGTAATGCTCAATATTCATCACTATATCGAGCTGATGGAAAAGCCCAAAGATAATACCGACCGTTTCCTCGCCCTTTGGCAGCAGATAGCGGAGCACTATAAGGATTCTCCCGATTCGGTCATGTTCGAGCTTTTGAACGAGCCGAGCAATCAACTGTCCCCGCAGTTATGGAACGAACTGCTCGCCAAAGGATTAGCGGTTGTCCGCAAATCAAACCCGGGCAGAACTGTCGTTATAGGCTCTGCCGAGAGCAATATTATTAATTTACTCCAAAAAATTCAAATACCAGAAGATGACCGAAATATTATTGTTACTGTTCATTACTATACGCCGCTGCGATTCACACATCAGGGCGCTGAATGGATAGGCGCAGAAAAGACAAAGGGCTGGCTCGGCACAAAATGGACGGGAGAGGAGAAGGAAACACAGGAAGTTATTAAATATTTCGATAGGGCCGCCGATTGGTCGAAAGAGAATAACAGGCCCATAAACCTCGGTGAATTCGGCGCTTACGAAAAGGCTGACATGGACAGCCGAGCGCTCTACACGGCTTTTCTCGCGAAATCGGCAATAGAGCGAGGCTTTAGTTTTGATTATTGGGAGTTCTGTTCGAGCTTCGGAGCCTACGACCCGAAAAAGAATGCCTGGCGAGAGCCGTTACTAAAGGCCCTTATTCCGTAAATTGTCTTTTGGTAAAATGGCGAAAATGAGTAAGTTGGGATAGCACCATTTGCGCAAGTTCGCGCTGCGAAACGTGCGCAAACTTACGGAAACTTACAATAATTTACCAAAACTTGCAGGAAATTTACCAAAACTGATACCAAACTTACACCAATTTTGCCCCCCCCTGCGCATTTGATTGATTTTGTTTGTTAGCCACGAAGTCACTAAGACACAAAGGAAAAAATGAGTAAAGATTGCCTAAGTTAACGGGATTTTTTTAGCCATAAAGACTCTAAGGAAAATTAACCATGAATGAACACGAATTGGCACGAATTTTTTAGACGCAGATTGCGCGGATTACGCAGCAAAGTTTAGCCACAGAGAACACAGAGTTCACAGAGAATTTTTAGACGAAAAAGTAAAGGTAGAAAGGGGGATTTTTTATTTAGCCGCAGGGAACACGGAGAACGCAGAGAGGATGGAAAATCAAAAGTATATTAGTATGTGCGTATATACTAATATAGTGATTTATGAATTATGGTTTTTTTAGTGAAGGTTTTTATAATGTAGTTTTTTTAAATCAGGGGTTTGGGGAAGAGATTTTTTTGATGGCGATTTTTGAGAGAGAAAATTTCCAGCTTGTGTTCGGGGGGAATTGAGAATAAATAAGAACCACGGCGGATGAGGATGTGTTCTACTCGTACTTGGCATTTTCATATTTGAAGACCTTTTCAGGGACGGAATAATAAACAGTAACAGAAGTTTTATACGCATCGGCTTCTTCGCCTAACATCCCAGAATATGTTAACTCTGTAACAAGCTTAAAAGTATTTTTCTCATCCATTGCGGCAGAGTAAGTGTCCTCCTGCAAAAAAACATGAGCCTTTGATGTACCTCCCTTGACAATTGCCGCCTCATTAATTGGGATATTACAAACAACCTTTCCATTTAAGAACACTTGATGAAATCCTTTAAGTCGGTTAGCAGGGATTTCAGAAAGATTCTCAATGTCCATTTTTACACTATAAGGGTATAATTGTTTCTCTGTGCTTATAGCTTCTCCTGCGAAAGTATAGTTTTTTATAGCAACGTAAGGTCTATTCCGTAGTTCAAATTCTTTCTTCTGTAGTTCAAGTGCCTCGTGGTTCATCTGGAGAGACTCTTCTGTTTGATTTAGAGACCTACGGGTCAGATTTTGTGCTTCATAACTCTGAAAAAGGCTAATACACATGATTATTGCAACAATTGCCATGACAGATGCTGATTTTTTATCAAACCAACTAAGCACATTTAGAAACTTTTCTTTCATAGACATTTTACTTTACGACTATTATTTAATTCTTCTCTGTACCCTCTGTGGCTAAACAAAGGATTTTATTTTCTGTTTACAAATTTTATCTGTCAATTCCTGTAAAACCTTCACCTGCTCGGCGAGATGATAGAGTTGTTTTGGCAGATGTGAAAGGGACTTTTTCATACAGCGGTATTATTATCGATTACGGGTATGGAGTAAAGAGAAAACCCCCTAACTATAAAAGATGGGGGGCTAAATAATAAATAACCCCCAACATAAAGTTGGGGGCTAACCGAATAACTGGAGGACGCAACGGCAAGGTAACCCCACGTGAAACGTGGGGTTAAATACGCCGATGGAGGTTATCGAGGCAGGTTTGGGTGTTTCTTTTCAAAAGTTCGAGGCCGAGGCGCAGAAAAGGCGAATCGGCAAATTCAATCTCAAAATCGTCTTCTGTCATATCCAAAATCCTGCGGAGATTAAGGCTGGCCCTATCAGGGAAAAACCTGAAATCTTTATTTTTACATACGGGGGCATCAGCGTTATAGGGACATGCGAGGACACATTCATCACAGCCAAAGAGATGAGTTCCGATTTTGGCAGTCAAGTCGGCTGGGAAATCGCCTTTATATTCTATTGTCAAATAGCTGATGCACTTATTGGCATCAAATTGGCCATCGGGCCTAATCGCCCCTGTCGGGCAGGCAGCAAATTCATCATAGCAAACCCCTGCCGGGAGCGGCAGGGGTAAACCAACCCCACGTTTCACGTGTTGTTAAATACAGAGAAGATTTGGGCGGACACACAGGTCCGCCCCTACGTTTCTGGATTCCCGTTCCCTTGGGGATAAATTTCACGGGAATGACAAAAGCAATCCTGGTGCGGATAATGATGGCGATTATTGTTGTATTGATTTGTTTGGGGAAAGGGATTAGAATTGACAGTGAAATGGTTTATAGGATTAATCAGGCTAAAAGGGGTTTGTTTAAGTGAGTATGCCGACGGAAAAACTTGTCTTTGATTATTCAAAACCAAAAACACTTCTTATTAAACTAAGCGGAGACTGGCAGATTTCAGCAGGTCTTCTTTCGACAGATGAAGTCACCTCGCAACTCGATAGCCATCCGGATGTCGCAGAAATTAATATTAGTGTTTCAAAAGAGTTAAAGTGGGACAGCGGACTCATTTCTTTCCTGCTTAAGCTGATTAGGGAGTGTGAGGACAAGGATATTCATGTCGCTCGCGAAGGGCTGCCGGAGAAATCGCAGAAATTGCTCTCGCTTGCTTTAAAGGGACATGAAAAAGATATTTCGCCTCAAAAGGCGAGGGAGTCATTTCTTGAAAAATTCGGCGGGAGAGTTTTACAAATTATCGAAAGCCTGCGTTCATGGCTTAATTTCCTGGGGGATGTCACTGTTTCTCTCGGCAGGGTGATTACAGGTAAATCATATTTTCGCTGGAATGATTTTATGTTACTCGTGCAGAGATGCGGGGTCGATGCTTTCCTGCTTGTTTCTTTGATAAGTTTATTGGTGGGCATGATTCTTGCTTTTGTCGGGTCGATACAGCTTAAAGTATTCGGGGCCCAAATATTTATCTCCGATATGGTCGGAATCGCCATGGTGCGCGTATTGTCCGCGGTGATGACGGGAATTATCGTGTCCGGCCGAATCGGGGCGTCTTTTGCGGCGGAGCTGGGGATGATGCAGGCAAACGAGGAAATCGATGCGCTTAAAACGTTAGGTGTTTCTCCTATTGAGTTTTTGGTCGTGCCGCGCATTCTGGCACTGGTAATTATGATGCCTATCCTAACCATATACGCGGACCTTATGGGCATATTAGGCGGTTTTATTATCAGCGCGGGGATGCTTAATCTTAATCCGATAGAATATCTGAATCATACCCAGCATGCAGTAAAACTCGGCTATGTGTGGGTGGGTCTTATTCACAGTTTTGTTTTCGGCGTGATTGTCGCAGTAGCCGGTTGTCTGCGCGGTATCGAGTGCGAAAGAAGCGCGGCCGGCGTGGGAAAGGCGACCACCTCAGCGGTGGTTACCGGGATAACCGGCATTGTAATTGCAACTGCAATTATCACGTATATTTGTCAGTATTTGGGTGTATAACTTATGGGTTCAACAATGCCGGCGGTTATTGAAGTGCGAGAGCTTGATTTGGGGTATGACGATTACGCTGTGATGCGTAACCTTAACTTCAACGTGAATAAAGGTGATATCTTTATTATTATGGGGGTAAGCGGGTGCGGCAAGAGCACTTTGCTTAAGAGTATGATAGGCCTCAAGGCGCCGACCAAGGGTAAGGTTTTATACTACGGCAAGAGCTTTTGGGATGAAGATGAAACGGGGCAAAAAAGTATTATGCGGCGTTTCGGCGTTCTTTATCAAAGCGGAGCGTTATGGAGCTCTTTGACAATAGGTGAGAATGTCGCTCTTCCTTTGCAGTTGTACACAAAGTTATCCGGCCCACAGATACAGGAATTGGTAGCGTTAAAACTTTCGCTGGTGGGGCTGGAAGGATATGAGGACTTTTTACCTTCGGGACTAAGCGGGGGGATGCGTAAAAGAGCCAGCCTTGCGCGGGCAATCGCGCTTGACCCGGATATTATTTTTTTTGACGAACTGTCGTCCGGTCTTGACCCGGTAAACGCGAGAAAACTTGATGATTTGATTCTTGAGCTAAGAGATTGTTTAGGCGCTACGGTAGTTGTTGTTACGCACGAACTCGCCAGTATTTTTGCTGTTGGGAATAATTCAGTGTTTCTCGATATGGACAGCAAGGCTATGATTGCTACAGGTGACCCTAATATTTTGCTGGCTGATTCCAAGGATATCCGGGTTATCCAGTTTTTAACGAGAGCCAAAACGCAAGGAGCTTAAAACTATGAGCAGAAAAGCGAACAAAACAATGATTGGTTTATTTGTAATAGCGGCCCTGGTATTGCTGATAATAGGAATAGTGGTTTTGGGTTCGGGGACACTTTTCAAACAGACAAATAAATTCGTTTTGTACTTCGATGGTTCCGTTAAAGGCCTTTCCATAGGAGCCCCGGTTACATTTCGCGGGGTCAATATCGGTGCCGTAAGGAACATCAGCCTAATATATGACTCAAAGGCAGGGACTATTATGCTTCCCGTGATTGTCGAGATCGAACAGGGTCGCGTTGAGGGCGCCCCCAGTTTTGGGGAATTGGGCGGAGATGAGAAGCTGATCGAGCTTGGCCTGCGTGGGAAACTCGAAATACAGAGTTTTTTGACCGGCCAGCTTATGGTTTCATTTGATTTTTATCCGGATAAACCAGCCCAACTTCGTGGAATTATGAATCAGTACCCGGAGTTGCCGACGCTTCCGACCTCTCCGGATATTTTTGAGCTTATGAATGAAATCCCGATTAAAGAAATTGCGAAGAATATAGAATCCACCACCAAAGAGATTAACAGATTGGTAAATTCAAGCGATTTACAGAGAAGCATTTACGAGCTGCGGGACACGCTCCATGAGACGAAACAGACAATGCGGTCATTGCGTTTACTTACCGAATATCTTGAGCAGCATCCGGAGGCGATTTTAAAAGGAAAACCAGTTACTGAAGGAGAATAAAATGAAACAAATCCGGATTAATTCCTGTGCGGTTATGAGTGCGCTGTTTCTTGCGATGGTTTCAAACGGCTGCCTATCTACGTCAAATAGTCCAACACCTCGGTTTTATATGCTTCAGGCCGAGGGTGAAAATCAGGTAAGTAAAAAAACAGATATTGCTTCTGGTGTTGTGATTGGCATCGGGCCGGTTAGAATTCCGGAATATCAGGACAGGCCGCAAATTGTAACCCGGGATAAGGAAGGGATGCTTAAATTTGCTCAATTCGACCGCTGGGGGGAATCCCTTGACCTTGGGATGGCACGTTTGATTGGAGAGAATCTCGCAGTTGTGCTTCCGGAGGCAAAATTTACTTCGTATCCATGGAATTCATCTATTCCTGTTAAATACCAGGTGGCTGTAGAAGTTATTCAATTGGACAGCGAACTTGATAAGGACCTGTTTCTTGTTGTGCAATGGGTAGTTATTGATGCGCAAAAGGCGAAAACTTTGATTATAAAAAGATCAGAATTCCGGCGGTCGATTATACCGCAGAATTACTCCGGTTTAGCCAAAACGTTAAGTATGGTTTGCGCATCATTAAGCAGTGAAATCGCTGAATCGCTGGCAACGCTTGAAACTCCTTCTTAAAACAAAAGAGTATGCTATAGATTGTTTAGGCAGGTTTGGGCGTTTCTTTTAAGACGCTCAAGGCCTAACCGCAGAAAAGGTGAATCTGCAAATTCAGTCTCAAAATCATCTTCAGTCATATCCAAAATCCTGCGGAGATTAAGCTCGGCCCTATCGGGGAAAAACCTGAAATCTTTATTTTTGCATACGGGGGCATCAGCGTTATAGGGACATGCGAGGACACATTCATCACAGCCAAAGAGATGATTGCCGATTTTGGGAGACAGGTCGGGCGGAAAATCGCCTTTATATTCAATGGTCAAATAGCTGATACACTTATTGGCATCAAATTGGCCATCGGGCCTTAAGGCCCCTGTCGGGCAGGCAGCCAGGCACTTATTGCAGTTTGCGCAACCGGTTTCAATCGGCTTATCCGGCGGAAGTGAAAGAGTCGTTACAATTTCTGCGAGAAGAAGCTGCGAGCCAAACCGGGGATTTATAAGCATATGATTTTTGCCGATGAAGCCGAGGCCTGCGCGGGCGGTGAGCGCTCTTTCAGCGAGGGGGGCAGAATCTACGCAGATTTTGAATTCGACGTCAACGCCTGCAATGGAAGAAATGAAATCGGTAAGCTGCCGCAGTTGTTTTTTGACAAATGGGTGATAGTCTTCGTATTGGGCGTAGTTTGCCACTTTGCCCATTGGGGCTGTGACGTCTGGTGAAGACTCGCCGCGGGGAGGCGGGGTGTAGTTTAAGGCAAGGCATATTACCGATTGGGCGGAATCCAATAGTTTGGCGGGGCTTGTGCGTTTGTCGAGGTTGTTTCGCATATAGTCCATTCGAGCCGCGTAGCCGAGGGAGAGCCAGTCGGTGAAAAATTCGAACTGCTCGCTATCCAGCGGGGAGGCGTCTGTGATTGCAACGAGGTCGAAGCCCAACTGGAGGGCCTTATGTTTTATGTCCTGAGCCAGAGTCATAGCGATTGATTATACAAAATCACACCTGCAAATGTCATAAAAACAATTGTGAACGAGCGGCAAAGGCGTTATTATAACCGCCGTTAATTCGAGGAGACAAAAAATATGGCAGAAGAACTAATAGGTATAATAGGCGGTTCGGGGCTGGGCGATGCGCTGGCTGAACAAATAACTGGCGCCGAGCTTCACGATGTTGACACGCCTTTCGGCAAGCCAAGCACGGCTATTTTAATCGGCAGGTTCGGCAACAAACGGGTCGCATTTATAAATCGGCACGGCAAAGGACATAAACTTTCGCCGAGCGAAGTCCCGTTTGCGGCAAATATCTTCGCACTGAAAAAGTCAGGCGTTCATACGATAATCGGCAGCGGTGCGGTGGGGTCGCTTCGCAAGGATATTGCTCCGGGTAATTTGGTTATCGTTGACCAGTTCATCGACAAGACATTCAAACGGCAGAGCAGCTTTTTCGACGGGTTCGGCGCGGTGCACTGCGAGATGGCGGAGCCTGCCTGCGGGCGGGTCAGGAAGCTGCTTTGCGATGCGGCCAAGACTATCGATATAAAGACGCATTCAACGGGTACTTATGTATGTATGGAAGGCCCGCAATTTTCCACACGGGCTGAATCGCTGATGCACCAGAAATGGGGCGGCGATTTAATCGGTATGACGGCTATGCCGGAGGCGAAATTAGCCAGAGAGGCGCAAATTTGCTACGGGTTGATTGCGCTGCCGAGCGATTATGACTGCTGGCAGGTCCGCGAGCAAAAAGACAAGCAGGAACTTCTCAAAGAGATTATTGGAAATCTGCAAATGGCAACGAACAATTGCCTGGAACTTATCAAGGCGGTTTTGAGCAGCGAAAGCAAACTTGTCTGTGAGGACTGCTCCTGCAGAAAAAGCCTCGATTTGGCTGTGTGGACAGAGGGCAGCCAAATCAACCCGGCTGATAAAGAAAAACTGAAATCGCTTTTCGAATAAGCGAAGGTCTTGACCTCAGGGCTGGAAATGATAATGTAATGACTTAGTGTTCTTAAGATAATTAGATTCGAAAGGACAGCAATGAAAAAAACATTTATTCTAACAGCAGGTGTTATTATTCTAATCGCGGGATGCGGCGGGCAGGATACATCAAACTCAGAAACAAATAGATGGAGACTGATAGCCGTTGAAAACACGCAACTGAAAAAACAATCGGAACAGCTCGGGAAGGAACTCAAAGAGCAAAAGGAACTGTTTGCGAAAAGCTCGGAAATCACAAAAAAACAGTTAAAGGCCGTCACGGAAGAAAATTCGATACTGCGTCAGACAGCCGAAATGCTTGAAGGCCAGATAAAGCAACTTGAAGAAGAACTCGAAACACTCATGGATTCGGAAAAATTCAAAAAATGGCAGGAAGAAACGCAGAAAAGTTTTGATGACGTGGCAAAAAATTCCGTTAGAAATCTCGAAAAAATTGCGGAACTGCAGGAAGAAAATGAGAAGCTCAAAGCTGAAATAACAGAGCTTAAAAAATAATTAGAAACACACAAGGGCGCTACCGCCACCAATTAGCTATCCGGCCGCGGCCTCTATACAATCCGGCAGTTTTTCGTTAGGGTAACGTTTTTGCATCGCAGCGGCGACAAGTCCGGCGAACATCGGGGCAGGTCTTAAGGGACGCGAAGTAAGGCAGGGATGCGCCTGGGTAGCCATAAAGAACGGATGAGAGGCTATTTCGAGGATTTGCATAATAGGCTGATTGGGAGCCTTGCCGGAGAAGATTAAACCAGCTTTTTCCAATTGCTCGATGTATCGCGGGTCAACCTCGTAACGATGTCTAAATCTCATTCTGACAGAGTCAGCTTCGGCGAACAATTTCCATGCGAGGGTTTCCGGTTTTAATTCTATGTCCTTTCCGCCGAGGCGCATATTGCCGCCGAGTCCTTCTATTTTTTTCTGCTCGGGCAAAATATCAATTACCGCATCGGGGCAATCGGCCTGAATTTCGGTAGAGTTTGCTTTTTCAATTCCGCAGACATTGCGGGCAAATTCTATAACGGCCATTTGGAACCCAAAGCACAGTCCGAGATAGGGCAAGTTATTTTCTCTGGCGAATTTTATACAAGCGATTTTTCCTTCCGCGCCCCTCGTGCCGAATCCGCCCGGGACAATAATCCCATCTACACCTGCAAGATGGCCAACTACGTTACTATCGTTGATGCCGGTTGTATCAATCCATTTTATCTCCGCCCTGCAGCCAAGCGCGATGCCTGCGTGTTCGAGGGCGTTGATTATGGATGCGTAACTATCACGGACAGCGGTGTATTTGCCGGTGACGCCTATGGTTATTTCGCGAGCGATGGAATCGATTTTGTCGGTGAAATCACACCATTTGGCCCATGCCTTGCGTTCGTTGCGGAGATTGATTCTGTCCTCTATCTTTAGCAGTCGCAGTACCTGAAAATCAAGGCTCGCCTCTCTGAGCATAGCCGGTATAGTATAAATGCTGGTAGAATCCGGAAGGCTAACCACCCTTTCGACAGGGACGTTGCTGTAAACGCTGATTTTTTGCCGGGCCTTTTCGGTAACGGAATGGGTAGCCCTGCATGCGATGATGTCCGGCTGAACGCCAAGCTGCATAAGCTGTTTTATGCCGAGCTGGGCGGCCTTTGATTTTTGTTCGCCGAGGGTGGGCGGTTCGAGGATATATGTCAAAGCAACGAAGCAACAGCTATTGGGGCCTTCTTCGTAGGCAAGCTCTCGCATCGCTTCGATGTAATAGGCGTTTTCTAAATCGCCTACGGTTCCGCCGATTTCGACAAAGATTATGTCGGCATCTGTCTTAGCGGCAAGGCTTCGCAGGCGGAGTTTTACTTCGCCGGTGACGTGCGGAATCATCTGGACGTCCCTGCCAAGATAATCGCCGTGGCGTTCCTTGTTGAGGACGTCGTTGAATATTTGGCCCGATGTGCAGAAATTTGCCTTCGAGAGGTTCTGGTCTAACATCCTCTCGTAAGTGCCTAAATCCATATCGGTTTCCATGCCGTCGTCGAGGACAAAGACTTCGCCGTGTCGGAATGGATTTAGCGTGCCGGAATCGATATTAAGATAACCTTCGAGCTTTATGGGGGCAACCTTTAAGCCCTTATCCTGCATGAGTTTAGCAAGGCAGGAGGAGAAAATCCCTTTTCCCAGGCCGCTCATTACCGTGCCCATAACGAAGACGTAACGGGCCTTTCCTTTTTTATAACCGGGCGGGAGCGGTGAGAAAAATTCACTATCAACTGAAACGTCCCCAACAGATGCTAATAAATCTTTATCCTTAGTCATAAGACACCTTTATTCAAAAGAAAATAACAGATTACACAAGAAAATCGCAAATAACAAATAGCAAATTACAAATAAATTACAAAAACCAATATCTAATCTTCAAAACCTTACTTAGTCTTCTGCAAAATAGAAGCGAAGATTTTCAAAAGCTCATCAGCTTCTTTTCCCAATTTTACGCGCTCTTTTTGGAGTTCCGAATCCTGCTGAATATCCAAGAGTTTCAGCCAATACCTACTTTCTTTAGCTTCTTTGAGGCAGATTTTAATTCTCATCGCAAAGTCTTTTTTGCCGAGTGATTCATTGGCCTCTATATAGTTAGCACCGACAGAGCCGGAAGACCGGATTAGCTGTTTTCCATCTTCAAAATTAGCGGAATTTTTGCTAAGTCTGGATACAAAGCTTCTGACATTTTTCGCGAATTCAAGTGTTCGCGGCTCCAAATCGTATTGTTTTGAGTTTTGTGTATCGTTCATCAGGTTATATTCTCAATTTTGCTTCCAGCCACCCGGCTTCACCTTTGGCTACGCCGAGGCAGGCAGAGTTTTTCTTATTATTTTAGCCACAGAGGACACCCGTCTCGACTCGCGTCGAGCCGAGGCAGGCAGAGTTCACAGAGAATTTAATTTAAGTATTTTCTTAATAATATAAAACAATCAACATCGCCAAGCCCTATCTTTGTGGGTGATGCAAAATTACCTCGAAGTTTCCTTTTACCGTGCACAGCAATATATACTCTATGTATCTCTTCTGCTATTAGATTAAAACCCGTGCCATAAACAAAACACGGAGGAGATATTACCATAGGTAACCCTAATATTCCCATATTCTCTGGCGCATATCCAAATCCAAGAAAAAATATTTGCTCTGCTTGTTCAAGAAGTTGCTGCGCCTCATTTAATTCCGGGCTTTCTTTCAGCTCATACATTGTTTTGATATTAGCAGCTGTTTTCTGCAAAAGTGCCTCACTAATTTGCGGGCGATAATCTATCCCCTGCTCTGAATCCTGCCATTTTAGTGGTGCAACTTGACCATAAACATGCAGAATTTTCAGTTTTCTTAAGCACGTTATAATATCAGTTTCGGAAACTTCTGTGAACGAATTGCGTAAGCTATCATAAAGGATGTACTCCAGTGACCTGTCGTAGTTGAAGGTTATAAAAGCAAGATTACCATTAGAGAAATCTGGCAAGGTGCTTTTGCCAACCAACTCTGCGATAAGTCGGTTATACAAATAGGAATACCAATCCCCACCCAGAAAAAGCGGTTGTGGGAACAAGTCTGCAGGGCTACGTCCCTGGTGATTTTGCAAGTGTGCAAGGTGTTCTCGTTCAAATTTAGCCTTTTCACCAAAAAGGCTTTGTTGTTCAGCACGCAAAATCTCGAAAGCAATTATATATTTACCAATTGTTGCAAGCTTGGGATTATTTGCTATGAACAAGTCAATTGACCGGATATTTGCTTTGTCGAAAGCATCTATAAATTCTCTAATCTCTTGCGATTTACTCTCTTTTGCAGTTCCTGAAAAATCTGGTAGATGATATGTCATATAACTCTGCCAAAGTCCTTGAGAAAGAACTATACGCTCGCGGAGACGAGCACCGGAAGGATAGCCGTACGGGCAACTGGCCCCTGCACCCAAAACAAAAACTGTTTTTTTATCTATCAATCTTTATGTCCTTTACGACTAAGAATTCTGGATTCCTGCTTTCGCAGGAATGACAGTATAAATTATTTTATTTTTCTCTGTGCTCTCCCTTCGACTACGCTCAGGGCAGGCTGTGCACTCTGTGGCTATAACAACCCCGCAATAAATCCTCCTTCGCCAAGGCTTCGGCGAGACAAGTTGCGGGGCTAAATATTTCTTTTGTATCTTTTTACGAATTCCGCGTACTGCTGCGGGGTGTCGATTCCGTCGCAAGTGTGTTCGACTTTGCCGACTAATATATCGAAACCGTTTTCAATTGCACGCAATTGTTCGAGTTTTTCTATTTTTTCCAGCGGGGTCTGCGGCAGTTTCGTGAACTTCAGCAAAAAATCTTTGCGATAAGCGTAAATGCCGAGATGACGGAGATAATTTTTAATATTCCCAACGCCGGATTTGTCTCTGTCGTAAGGGATTACCGAGCGGGAGAAGTAGATGGCCCTTGCGGGCTCGTGGCCCGTGGCCCGTGACTCGTGACTCGTAACAATGACCTTAACTATATTCGGGTCGGAAATTTGCGATGTATCTTGAAATTCAGCAGCCAATGTTGCCATGGGGCAATCGGGGTTGTCGATTAAGAGTTTTGCAACCATGTCTATATTAGCGGGGTCGATTTCGGGTTCGTCGGCTTGCAGATTCACGACAATATCAACATCCAGCTCGGCAATCACCTCGGCGATGCGGTCGGTGCCGCTTGGACAATCGGGGCTGGTCATAATGCAATCTGCTCCAAAGGACTGGGCGGCGGCAACGATTCGCTGGTCATCGGCGGCTATTATTACCCTGGCGGGCAGTTTGGCTTTGCAAGCCTGCTGCCAAGTGTGCTGGATGAGGAATTGGCCGGTATCTTTGGCGAGAACCTTAGCGGGGAATCTGGTAGAACCGTAACGAGCAGGAATACAAGCGTAAACTATCACAAAAATAAACCTTCCCGGCAGCAGAACCTGACCGAAGTACCGATAAAAAACCACTGCCGAAGCATATTAAGGCAGAAAGAAGATTTTGTCAACAGGAGAAAATATTTTGTTCGATTTGGTATTGACAAAAAGGATATGTTGTGGTATAATATTACGATAATGCAAATTGACCCAAGAAATTTGTTTGGTAGCTTCGACAAGCTCACTATGAATTGGTGGCGGCCTGCGGAATAGAACCGGCGGGCGGCGTTAATTTGCTGTTGTAAAGTTATTTTAGATTG
Organism: Phycisphaerae bacterium; assembly: GCA_028714255.1. Lineage (GTDB taxonomy): Bacteria > Planctomycetota > Phycisphaerae > Sedimentisphaerales > Anaerobacaceae > CAIYOL01. The sequence continues at coordinate 15,795 of JAQTMR010000004.1, forward strand.
TTTTTGAAAGCGGCCTGTTGGAAAAACAGGCCGCTTTTTTTGTTTGTATTTATGAGGGTTTGCGGATAAAAAGTGTAAGAAATAAGCCACAGAGAGCACAGAGAACACAGAGAAAATAAAAAGAAAATGGATTCCCGCTTACGCGGGAATGACAGGGAAAGCCGGAATGGATGATTACAGAGAAATAATAGCCAGTGCCCAGCCGGGACAAATCGTGCCGATAGTCAAAGAGATGGATATTGACGAGCCGGTGGATTTTTTTGCCAAGCTGAGCGACTACGGACGGGCCAAGAATTGTGCTCTGCTGGAGGCAAGCGATTACCTTGCGGAAAACGCGCTGAGCTTCGGGACGGGCAAGCCCGGGCTTTACATTACCGGAACAGGGGCCGACTTCAAAATCGCGGCCCTTAGCAACACCGGCAGGCGGATGATAGAGTATCTGTCGGGCAGGAAAGAAAAAATCTTCGGTTTTTGTGAATCGGTGGAATTCGGCCCGGATGCAATTGTCGGCCGAATTAAACATGATGAAGAAACAATAGATGAGCAATCGCGCCTAAAAAGCACGAACCAGATGGATGTGCTGCGGGCGGTCGCGTTTAGTTTCAGCCTGGCGAGCAAGCCTTTCCGCGTGACCTGCGGACTATTGGGGGCGCTAAGCTACGATTTCATAGACCAGTTCGAGAAACTTCCCGCCAGCGGAGATGATTTGCTCGGCAATCCCGATTATGAACTTTATTTCGCCGACAATATATTCCTGTGCGACCACAAACAAAACAAAGGTTACGTTATCGTCAATTGCGTGATAACCGACGGCGACCGTGAAACGGCAGTTGCCGAGGCGAAGGAGTGCTTCGAATCTTATTTCAACATCGCCAAAACAGCCGCACCGAAAGGCCAAAAATATACCGGGCCGCCGGCAGCCGCTTCTACTGATACAAATCAGCAGGAGTATGAAAAAATGGTCAGTGACGCCAAGTGTCACATTGTCGATGGTGACATCTTTCAGGTCGTATTGAGCAGGACGAAGATAGAGCCTTGTCCCGATGAGCCGCTGGATGTTTACAAGCGTCTTAGAAAACTAAATCCTTCGCCTTATATGTTTTATCTAAACACGCCGAGGACGATATTGATGGGGTCAAGTCCTGAACTTAATCTGCGAGTCAGCGGCGGGGACAAGCGTGACGTAGAGATTCGGCCGATAGCGGGTACAAAGCCACGAGGCAGGGTCGGAGATAAAATCGACGCGGACACCGATTTCAGATACGAGGCGGAATTGAAGCTCGACCATAAAGAACTGGCGGAGCATATAATGCTGGTTGATTTGGCGAGAAACGATATTGCCAGGGTCGCTGAGCCGGGCAGCAGAGTCGTTACGGAGCTTCTGACGGCGGAAAAATACTCGGCGGTGCAGCATCTTGTAAGCAACGTAAAAGGTACGCTGGCAAAAGGTCTCGATGCTTTGAGCGCATATCTTGCGACGATGAATATGGGGACACTCACGGGAGCGCCGAAGATTGAGGCGATGAAAATAATCCGCAAACTCGAAAAAACCAAACGCGGGTACTACGGCGGAGCGGTTTGCTACCTGACGGTGGACGGCCAGTTCGACAGCTGTATTACCATAAGAAGCCTGCAGGTTAAAGACCATACCGCTTATATCCGGGCGGGAGCCGGCATAGTATATGACAGTGTTCCTAAAACTGAATTCGAAGAAACGGAGCACAAGGCAAATTCCTGCATGCGTGCGATTCGAGGGGAATAATCCTATGAAAGAAAATATGAGAAAAGTCCTGTTTATAGATAACTTCGATTCGTTCACATATAATCTGGTCGATGATTTCTGCAAGCGCAACTGCGACGCGAAGGTATATCGGGCAGACACCAAACTGGAAGAGCTTAAGCGAGTGGTTGACGAGTTCAAACCAGACCTTCTTGTGATTTCGCCCGGGCCGGGGACACCCGACACGGCAGGCGTTACGCTGACAGCGATAGATTATTTCAAAGACAAACTGCCTATATTCGGGGTTTGTTTGGGTCATCAGGCTATTACGCAACATTTCGGCGGGAAAATCAGTCACGCCCCGGTGCCGATGCACGGAAAGCCCTCGCGAATAACGCATACCGGCAAAGGGATATTCACAGGAGTGGAAAATCCGCTGCAGGCAGGACGCTATCACAGCCTTTGCTGCTATACGATGAAACTGCCGGGGTGTCTGGAACAAACAGCGGAGTTCGAGGGGATTGTTATGGGAATCCAACATAAGAAGCTGCCGATATTCGGTGTGCAGTTTCATCCGGAAAGCATTTTGACGCCTGCGGGCGGAAAAATAATCGAAAATATTTTGTCGATAGCAACCGAAAAGAAACAAAAAATAAGGCGTTGATAATGGCGGGAATAACTGAATATATCGAGCCGTTGTTGAAAGGTCAAAGCTTAAGCCTCGAACAGGCAGAGCAATTATTGGATATTATTTTCGAAGGCGAGATTAGCGAGGTCCAGATAGCGGCGTTTCTTACAGCGATGCGCATCAAGGGCGCAACGGCAGCGGAACTGGCGGGGCTTGCCAAATCGCTGCGGCAGCACGCCGTCAAAGTAGAAGTCGATATCGACAACTTAATTGACACCTGCGGCACGGGAGGCGGCGCTGTTAAGACCTGCAATGTCTCGACAGCTTCGGCGATAGTGGCGGCTGGCGCAGGGGTATATGTGGCTAAGCACGGCAATCGAGGGATAACCAGCAAGTGCGGCTCGGCGGACGTGCTCGAAGCATTGGGCGTTAAAATAGATGCCGGGGCCGAGACGGTGGCGGAATGTATAAAGCAGGCGCATATCGGCTTTATGTTCGCACCGGCGTTTCACCCGGCGATGAAATATGTTCAGCCAATCCGCAAGAGTCTGGGATTCAGGACGGCATTCAATATTCTCGGGCCTTTAACCAACCCGGCCGGCGTGCAGAGACAGGTGCTCGGTGTGGCGGATGAAAGCCTGATGGAAACGATAGCCGAGGCACTTAAGCTGCTGGGTACAAAAGTCGCAATGGTAGTTCACAGTAATGGGATGGATGAAATAAGCACGATGGGGACCACCAGAATAATAAAATTAAACGAAGGCAAAATCGAAAGCTATGAAATAAACGCGGAAGATTTTGGAATCCCGCCTGCCGATATAAACGATTTGAAGGTAACCGACGCCAAGGCAAGCGCCAAGGTTCTCAAAGATATACTAAGCGATGAAGAAAGCGGGCCTCGCAGGGATATTGTTATACTGAACGCCGCTGCGGCGATAATCGTCGCGGGGCTGGCAACTGATTTCGAATCGGCAATCAGGCAGGCAGATGTCTCTGTCAGCAACGGCAGGGCCCTGGCCTGTCTGGAAAATTTAATCGACGTTTCTAATAGTAAATGGTAAATGGTGAATGGTAAATGGTAAATGGTGAATGGTGAATGGTGAATGGTGATTAATATGGAGTATGGAACTTTCGAGGACCTTGAAATTTATAAATCAGCAAGGGAATATAGGAAAAAGATATATAGCTTGGCAAAACAATTGCCTGAATTCGAAAAATATAATTTAGCGAATCAAATGCGACGAGCAGCAGTTTCCTTAACCAACAATATAGCTGAAGGCCATGGCAGGTTTCATTATCAGGAAAATATCCAGTTTTTAAGGCAGTCTAGAGGTTCGCTCGAAGAACTAATACGACGATATTAATACTTGTATAGACGAAGACTATGCTGAGTTAACCCGGTTAGATGATTTGAAGAAGGAAGGATACGAACTATTGAAAAGACTAAATGGCTATGTCAAGTACTTACGCAGTTGTAAGCTGGCAGCAGTTAATAACCCCTGCTCAAACTCAACTTAACTTGACTAATTACCAATTACCAATTAGTTTACTAATTACTAATTACCAGTTACCAGTTACCAATAACGAATATGCTGATAGTAAAAGTTAAAATTTGCGGCATTACCAATTACGAAGACGCGGAAGCGGCGGTAGATATGGGCGCGGACATGCTGGGTTTTAACTTTTACCCGAAAAGTCCACGTTACATAGAACCGGCAAAAGCAGCGAAGGTAATAAGCAAACTGTCGGCGTTTACAGATATTGTAGGCGTTTTCGTGAACGAATCGTTTGAGAAAATCCATGAAATAAAACAACAGTGCTATTTAAACTGGGTACAGCTGCACGGGGACGAGGACTCCGAGTTCTGCAGGAGGTTTCTTACACATAACGTAAAAATAATGAAAGCTATACGCGTGAAAGACCAAAAAGATATCGAAAGAGCGGAAAGCTTTTTCACCGACGCGATTCTGCTGGACGCCTTTGACCCTAAAAAATACGGCGGGACAGGCGTAAGCTTTGACTGGAATATCATAGGTCACATCGGCAAGCGTATTTTTCTGGCCGGCGGGATAAATCCGGATAATGCAGTAAAGGCTGTTGAATTAGGAGTTTACGGAATCGATGTGTGCAGCGGTATTGAACTGCGGCCCGGCAAAAAAGACAAAAGATTAATGAAGAAATTATTCGAAAATATACGGCATTTGAGAGGTTAGGAGCCACAGAGGTTTTTTAGCCACAGAGGGCACCCGGCTTCGCCTTCGGCTACGCCGAGGCGAGCAGAGAACACAGAGGTAAAGTAAAAAAGAAAAAAGGAGAATCCAATGAAACGAATTCCGTTTTTTCTAATGTGTGTTTCTTTGATACCCACAGCTTTTGCTGACATCAATACGCCAGATAAAGACGCTCAATTAACTGGTGCCGCAAAAAGCACTGATGCCAATACCGAAAGTTTTGCGCTGCACAAAGCTGCTTATGAAGGCAACCTTGAGGAAGTCAAAGCCCTTATCGCCAAAGGCGCTGATGTCAACGCCAAATGGTCGCGTGATTTTAATTATACGCCGCTGCATTTCGCTGTTATTAAAGGGAATGAAGGTATAGTAAAAATGTTTGACGACTTCAAAGAGGCAAAAGACATAACAAAAAATGTAGATTATCCCAGATTATATACAGACATAGTGTCTCTGCTGCTTGCCAATGGTGCCGATGTTAACGCAAAAAATTTACATGGCCAGACCCCGCTGCACATGGCAAGTTATCACGGCTATTTAGATATGACTGAACTGCTTATCGCTAAAGGAGCCGATGTAAACGCCAAAGATAACAGTGGTACAACGCCTTTGTCTATTGCTGCTTCGGAAAATCATAAAGATATAGAAAATATTCTCATTGCAAAAGGCGCTAAAGTTGACATTTTCACAGCATCGGCTACGGGCGATATTGAACGCGTCAGAGATTTTCTGAGAAACGACCCTAATATGGTTAATGCTACTCAAGGCGATTACAATACCACACCGCTGCACTACGCGACATCCAGCGGGCAAATAGAAATGGTAAAGTTTCTCATTGAAAAAGGAGCAGATGTTAATGCCGGCTATCCCCAAAAGCCGACACCATTACACCTTGCTGCATTGCAAGGTCACCTGGAAGTGGCGGAAATGCTCATTAACAAAGGTGCTGAGGTTAATGCAAAAGACAACTTTGGTTTTACGCCTCTGTTTTTAGCCACAGAAAAAGGCAGCAAAGATATGGTAGAATTACTTATTGCCAAAGGTACCGATGTTAATGTCAAGAATAACAATGGCAAAACAGCGTTAGGTATGGCAAAAGAGAGAGGCCGCACAGATATTGTGGAGCTTCTTGAAAAGGCCGGGGCAAAGGAATAATTTCGATTTTTGGTTTCGGATTGAAGATTGTAGATTTGGACACAGAATAAAAAGAAATGGATTCCTGCTTTCGCAGGAATGACAAGGGGAAAAATTATATGAGATATAAAGGCAGGTTCGGAGATTACGGCGGGTTCTATGTGCCGGAGGTTTTGATACCAGTTCTGGAAGAATTAGAAGAAGCGTTTTATCGTTTCTATCAAGACAAACAGTTCGTAACCGAACTTGAGTATCTCTCGAAAGATTACGCCGGCAGGCCAAGCCCGCTATACTTCGCGAAAAGGTTCAGCGAGCACGTCGGTTTTAAGGTTTATATAAAACGCGAAGACCTTCTGCACGGCGGAGCACACAAGGTCAACAACACGCTCGGTCAGGGACTTCTGGCGAAATATATGGGCAAGACCAAACTTATCGCCGAGACCGGCGCGGGCCAGCACGGCCTGGCAACGGCGATGATTGGCGCACTGTTCGGAATGGAAACAAAAATCTTTATGGGTAAAATCGACATCGAACGGCAAAGCGTCAACGTCCATAAGATGAAACTGTGCGGCGCAGAGGTCGTGCCAGTCGAAGGCGGGACAGGTACACTCAAAGACGCCATCAACGACGCCCTTCGTTACTGGACTGCCCACGTTACCGATACGTTTTATCTTTTCGGCTCAGCGTGCGGGCCGCATCCGTATCCGACAATAGTGAAACACTTCCAAAGCTGTATCGGCAAAGAGGCAAGGCAGCAGTGCATCGACAAATTAGGCAAATTGCCCGATATGGTTGTCGCATGTGTAGGCGGCGGCAGCAACGCGATAGGCATCTTTTCAGGTTTTGTGGATGATAAAGACGTAAAGTTAATCGGCGTCGAAGCCGGCGGCAGGAGTGTAGCCGAGGGCAAACACGCCGCGACGCTGGTAGCGGGGCGAGTTGGTATTTTGCACGGGGCAAAATCCTATCTGCTGCAGGATGCCGAGGGACAGGTTTATGAAACCGAATCGGTAAGCGCGGGGCTGGATTACCCGGCTGTCGGGCCGGAGCATTGTCTGCTGAAAGATATGGGCAGGGCCCAATATGTCGCAGCGGAAGACGAAGAGGTTCTCGACGCGTTCGAGCTGTTGAGTAAAACCGAGGGAATACTGCCGGCGCTGGAAAGCTCGCACGCTTTGGCATACCTTATAAGCCAAAAAGGCAAATTGGCCCCGGAACAAATAGTGGTAGTGAACCTTTCCGGTAGAGGCGACAAAGATGTTGGAATCGTGGAAAAATATCGACCCCTTGAAAAATAATTAAGGCGTATTATTTATGAAGACATATAAAGAACTTTTTTCCGAATTAAACAGAACGGCACTGATACCTTTTTTCGTAATCGGCGACCCTGATTTCGATACCAGTTTTGAAATCGTTAAGACCGCTATCGACGCAGGTGCGGATATTTTAGAGCTTGGTATTCCGTTCTCCGACCCGATAGCGGATGGGCCTACGATTCAAAAGGCCGATATCCGGGCAAGGAAAAGCGGATTGACTGTCGCGAAAGCGCGGGAGTTCATCCGAAAAGTCAAAGACTACAAGGACATCCCGATAGGATTGTTGATGTATTACAACCTGATTTACCAATATGGGACGGAAAAGTTTTTCAGCGATTTTTACAAAGCAGGCGTTAACAGCGTATTAGTCGCTGATTTGAGTATCGACGACGCGGATGAAGTCGTACCGCCTGCGACCGAAGCGGGACTCGATACCGTCTTTATGGTCACGCCAAACACCGATAAGGAAAGAATGAAACGAATTGCCTCGAAGACCACAGGTTTTATTTACGCAGTGTCACTGTTCGGCGTAACCGGCAGCAGAGAAAGACTCTCCGGAGAGGTTGGTGGGCTGGTTAAAAAGTTAAAAGAAGTAACTTCCGTGCCGATTTGCGTTGGATTTGGAATCAGCAAACCCGAACACGCGGCGGAAGTAGCCGGTGCCGGTGCAGACGGCGTAATCATCGGCTCGAAAATAGTGCAGTTAATTGAAAACAATTTAGGCAACAAGAAAAAATGCTTATCTGAAATTTCAAAATTTATAGGTGAAATTAGAAAAGCAATTGAAACTCGGGCGTGAACTCGCCTCGGCGAAGCCCCTGGTCAGCCGTTTATCAGTTGATATGCCCTGATAACCTCTGCCACACTCCAGGCCTGGGCAAAACAGCCTCTGGGTTTATGAGGAGCATCACCATCGAATATCTCACAGATTTGTCCGAGGCAACTGTCTTCCGTCAGGTGCTTCAATAAAGGCCGAATAAATTCGGCGGCTTCTTTTTTGCTTTTTTTGCTGAAATCATTCACCTTCAGGCAGCTTTCCACGAACGGCCCGATTAGATAAGGCCAAACAGTTCCCTGGTGATAGGCATTGTCCCGTTCTTTCATCGGGCCTTCATATACGCCCCGATAACGATTGTCTCCGGCGTTTAATGTTCTAAGGCCAAAAGGAGTAAGCAGATTTTTCTGTACCGCATCTACGACGGCTTTTTGCTGCTCCGGAGATAGCGGTGAAAACGCAAGCGAGACAGCGAATATCTGGTTCGGCCGAAGACTCGCATCGGCAGAACCATCCGGCAAAATACAATCGTAAAGACAGCCTGCCGATTCGTTCCAGAACAGCCGGCAAAAATTATTCCCGACTTTATCGGCCATATCGTGGTAATGCTTTGCGTTCTCTATGTCGTCAGAACTGTCATAAAACTGAGCGAGACAGCAAAGAGCATTGTACCACAGCGCGTTAACTTCGACGGCTTTGCCGTAGCGAGGGGTAGCAGCTACTCCATCATATTTAGCATCCATCCACGTCAATTGCGTTTGCTCATCGCCTGAGGTTATAAGCCCATCGGCATCGGCTCGAATACCAAACCGGCTGCCCTGCTGGTAAAAGTTTATAATGTTTCGGATTACCGGCAGAAGCTGGCCGGTGAAAGTCTCTGAATCATCGCTTGTCTTTAAGTATTGAAAAGCTGCGTTGATAAACCAAAGCGAAGCATCTACGCTATTGAAGTAAGCGGTGTCACTATAATCATCGAACCGATTCGGAATCATTCCTTCATCAACGGCAGCGGCAAAGGTTGTCAAAACTGATTTTGCCTCTTCGAATCTTCCGGGGCAAAGCAGCAGTCCCGGCAGGGATATAAAAGCATCTCTTCCCCAGTCCGCAAACCAGGGAAAGCCTGCTAAAATAGTAGTTCGTGATTGGCAACCCTCAATCGGTTGACGCTTCGCGATAAACTGGTCGGCGGCTAAATAAAGTTTTCGAAGCGTTTCATCGCCGGAGTCATTCTTTGAAGCGGCAATCAGACCGTTTTGATAGCTGCGCAGCTCTTCACAGACCGTTTCGATATCCGTTTTCAGTTCAGCCGCGTCGGATTCGGCCCTGCCGCTGTTGCTGAAATTCGCCCATAAAACGATTTTGGTCGGTTTTTCTATCGCGCATTTAAAAAAGCCCGGTGTCCATAAATCCTCGGAAAAATCCTGGCCTCTTTGTTCGTCATTGCGATAAATGAAATTAAACCACCATTGCTGGTCCTTTTCGAAGTTCATAGATGGGCAGCTCAAAAACAATTCGCAACTGCCCGGTACATCGTGGCGAGTCAGCAAACCCGTGCCAAGCCAGCTCGAAGAAATGTGAGCGTAGGATTTTTGCAGCGAGTGAAAATCCCTCAAGCCGATAAAGGGCCGCAAAGCAAACTCGATGGGTTTTTTCACAGAGGTAAAATCATATACCACGGCAACCATATCCGCGTCGCGGAGAAGATATATGGATTTAGTCATCTTCAGATGCGGCAGCTGGTAATCGAAATGGACGCCGGTGTCCTGACGAAATCGCTTTAAAAACGAAAAACCTGTAGGGGCAAATTTGCCGCTGAATTCAAAGGTTGAAAGATTAAAAACTTCTCCATTCGATATCACCATCTCCATGCAGTTCGCCAGCGCCATTATCCTATTAGTGACCGGGTTAGGCGAGCCGATGAGCAGGCCGTGATACCTTCTGGTATTGCAGCCGACGATTGTTGACGACGCATAGTTGCCGCGGCTGTTGGTCAACAGCCATTCTTTGGTCAACAAATCCTCAAGGTTTTCTTTGTCTGCCGGCATCGAGACAGTTTCATCGCCGGCGGCTTTTTGTAGCGTTAACACGAATTTGCCCCCGTTAAAAATTTACCGTTTCTGCAAGTTGTTTCTCGGAACATCGTTTATGCAGATTGCCCAGCACATTCATAAAGTTAATATAAGAGTCGTAAGGCGAATCATAGGGATTAAAATATTTATGCACATCGCCGTCTGAAAAGTATTTGGTGCACATATAATAAAAATGGTCCGAGGTCTGCAATTTTCGCCAGTCTGTAATGGTTTTTGGGTTGCCGGTTTTTTTGACATCCTTTTCAATGCGGTACAACTCATGAAGAGCATTCGACTGCATCGCGTTTCCGAGCCAGGCAGAGAGGTCTCTTTCGATATCGGCCCAGCTTATCAGGTGCGGCACATCGACCGTATCAACGGACTGGAACGATTGAACCACTTCGCTGGGGGTTTTGAAATCGTTGTAAGGGTTCTTCAGTACCTGTTCCGGCAGATGCCTCATAAAATCGAATATGCCCGTATCCTTCCACTGGTGCTCGCCGAATGTTTCATAGTCCATAAAGAGGTTGACAACGTTTCCGTTAATACTGTTTATCCACCCTGAGAACTTATCCGCAGTTAAGGGCCATTGAGACCAGCCCCTGTTGGAGAACCTAAATGCAATATCATCACTGAGCGAATAATTCTTCAGCAGCAGCTTTAGCTTTTCGCATCCTTTGGGGCTGTAAACGAAATTGGAGTTTCTATAGCCGAGGATGTGGTCCGCTCCTTCGGTTATTATCGCATCGAATTTACCTGTTGACTCAATGAGTGCAGCGAGGTCGTTATTATATATCAACTCCGTATTTCTAAAAACCCTCGGAGTTTGGCCGAACAAATTCTCGATAGTTTTGGTGTGCTTATCTATCTGTTCGAGGAACTCGTCGTGCGAGTAAAGGTAGCTTAAACTGTGATAATACGTTTCAGCCAGAAACTCGACGCAGCCGGTCTGTGCCAGGGCGTCGAAAGTGCTGATGACTTCCGGCGCAAAGAGCTGGAGCTGTTCGAGTAATACGCCGGTCAGGCTGTATGAGACTTTGAACCTGCCGTCGAATCTGCGGATTGTATCCAGAAGCAGCCGGTTGGCCGGAAGATAACATTTATCCGCCACCTTTCTGCAAATGGAGCCATTTTTATAATCGTCAAAATAGCGGTCGTTTTTATCGAATACCGTATAGTGCCTCAGCCGCATAGGTTGATGCACTTGAAAATAAAAGCATATCGAAGCCATATTTCACATCCTGTAATTTTAGTATCTCATCTTCTTGACGAGATATGTTTTTCAAACAGCGACCATCATTTCTTCGTAAATTTTCAAACACTTCGCAGCGCTGTCTTTCCACCGCAGTTTTCTTATCTCGAAATTGCCGTAATTCCGCAGCGTTATTTCCAAAGGCGGATATTTCAACACGGCGATAATTTTGTTGGCAATCTCGTTGACGTCCCAGAAGTCAACTTTCAAAGCATGTGTCAAAACTTCCGCGACACCGCTTTGCTTGCTTATTATAACGGGTACATCGTTGTTCAACGCTTCCAAAGGCGCAATTCCAAATGGTTCCGATACCGAAGGCATTACATATAAATCGGCCATCTCGTAAATTCTTCTGACTTCTTCACCGCGTAAAAAGCCCGTGAAGAGCACCTTTTGGCCGATGCCGAGTTCCGCGGCCATTTCGATAGCCCGATGCATCAGGTCGCCGGAGCCAGCCATAACGAATTTGACATTATCCATTACCTCGAGGACCTTCTTGGCCGCCTGCAGGAAATACTCCGGGCCTTTTTGCATCGTGATTCGGCCTAAAAACAAGACGAGTTTCTCATCTTTTTTGATGCCGCTATCGGTCAATGCCCCGCAGCCGTTACCGTTGCGCTCACGCTGCACGCTGTTATAGACCACTTCAACTTTTTCGCCGTTGATGCCGTATCGCCCGATTATAATACTGCGAGTAAGATAACTAACAGCGATTATCTTGTCCGCCCGTTCCATACCCATTCGCTCAATGTCGTAAATCATCTGGTTGACGTTCTCTCCGCTGCGGTCGAATTCCGTCGAATGGATATGCACAATAAGCGGTTTTCCGGTGAGCGCCGCCACCGCAACCCCTGCAGGGAAGGTCATCCAATCATGAGCGTGAATAACGTCAAAGTCCTCAGATGCAGCTAATTCAGCGGCAATCGCGGCATAACGGTGAACTTCATTGTACATATCGCCGCTGTAGTGCATTCCATCGATAAAACTTGAGTCGATATTCTTGCCCCGCACTGTCTGCTGTTTCTGCCTCAAAGTTTCTTCGATTCGCTGCCGGTAAATATCAGGGGTCGAATATGGCTGTAACGGCGATTTGATTGTGCGAAATGTTACGTTTTTCAACTCATCGAATTTCAAAGCAGCTATGTTGGGCGAAGAAGTCGGAGCCAACATCTTCACATGAAGCGCGCAATTGCTATCAACCACTTTGGGTAAACAGAAGATTACGTTTACACCAAGTTGGTCTAATCCCTTAGTAAGTCCGTAGCAAGCTGTGCCAAGTCCGCCACTGATAAACGGCGGAAACTCCCAGCCTAACATAAAGACCCTCATATCGCTCCTACCAAGTCAACCTATGTAAGAATTTACAAATCAAGCAGTTATCCCTTTTTTGCTTTCGCAGGAAAGCAGGAGGAAAAGTCGCCCAAAAAACACCCGACTCGTGCTACGCAGCACTTCGCAGAGTAGCATCGACAGGAAATTATGTAATCTTAATCTCGATATACTAAAAATGCCGTATTTTATGACGATTTCCAATCGCCAAAATGGCTTACCCACTACATAAATCGGGATTTTTGCTATGGAAAGTTCAATAAATTTCCAAGGAAATGCGAACTTTGACACTAATAATGAGGATTTTACCGGTCAGGAATACACTTTAGAGGTGCTATAAACCAAACACAGTCCCCTGTCACCAAGCGATGTTTTCACAGAAACTATTATTCGCCGGGAAAACCGAAGGACTGATAACTTAAATAATTCCAGTTGCCTAATGCGTAAAGTGTGTAAAGTGCCTAAAGTGAACTAAAGTTACAACAACAGGTACTTTAGACGCTCTAACTTTAGGCACTTCAACACTTTCCGGCATTTTTACAGGTCTTGCGGCTTGACAGTGCTGCGACGATTGGCCTTGGTTCGTTCCGCAGCCTTATCGAGCAAACAATAGACTTTGTCACTGACTGTTTCAAGCGCATCGGCCGAGGTCATCATTCCTTTGCTCTTGATGTAGGCCTTAATCTTGCTGGCTACAACTAATGACTCTTTTTTCTTTGCCATTGGTAAAAATCCTCCATGTCAAAAAGTTAAATTTTCAATAGGCCAATACCAAATCCTTGGTGCAGGCACGTTAACGAGGGCTGTTTCTACAGCAACCAGGCAGGGTTTGCAACAAAAAAATATGCCCAAACATCAAATTTTTGCAATTACAGGCTAATAGTGAAAAATAGCTTATGAGAAAATCCGGCTGCCAAATGACTTTTTTTCGTGATAAACCGGAATTTTTTATAATTCAGGCCGTTTATTTTGACGAAGATACCTCAAAAATAGCCCTTGGGTTTCCCCCTGAAAAGGAGCCCATTTAGAACCGATAGTAATTCGATTAGATTACTTATAGCGGAGAAATAAAATGGCAAAGCAACCTCAAAAAAATCGTAAGGGCGGCTCGCAAACAGCTCATGCTAATCTGCCTGAACTGGTCACTGTTACTTTCGTCGAGGACCTGGAACAGGCCAAAGAGTATGAAACTCTGCTGGGTTCCAACAACATCCCCGTTACAATAAAAGAGCAGCACGGAGACCCTGAAGACCTCGAAGACACTAACATGATAGCCATAATGGTGCCGGAAGAGTATCTCGATGAAGCACACGTAGTAATCGAGTCACAGGATGCCTATGACGATTTTTATGACCTCGGTCTGGAAGACGAGGACGAAGACAACTTCGACAGCGACCTTTTCGATGACGATTTTTAATCCTTGATAAGCACTTAACAAGAAACCTTTTTTTGCGGGAACATAAAAAGTAAAGCACGATAATAAATGGACGAACAAAACTCAAAAAAACAGCAGTCAGACGAAGAGCGCAGGCAAAACGTTGTTGACAGACGTTTGGGACTGGACCGCCATCGCGGCCCGGGCAAACGCAGAAGCGATGACCGAAAAGCCGCCGAAGAAGGCCAAATGTCCGACGAGCAATTTGAGTTTCTTATGGCTATTGATGAGTACAGGAAAAAAAATACAAGACCCTTCCCCACATGGACGGAGGTCCTTGAGGTGATAAAGTCATTAGGCTACCGAAAAGTAGCCGAGCCGCAACCACTCAATCGGTTCAAGGAAGAATCCAGCGTACTAAAATAAGCTGCGAGGCTTACCCATCTTCGATGGAGAGCAGTGGTGAGAAACAATACTCCCGTTAACTTAGCTGAAATTATCCGTCAGACATCCCGCAGATAAAACCTTGATATGCACAGCATTGGTTGGTAAACTTATGGCGGCCGAAATATTAAACAAAATACCATATACAAATTTGAGGTTTAACAATGAGTGATTATTCACTAAGCCCGGCAGGTGAAAAATTCGTCATTCCTGAAAAGGGTGAATACGCTGGAGAGTTTAAACGCATTGAGTCTCTGGCAAAGACGGCCCGCGGCGAAGGCAAAGAAATCGTTGTGGTAATGGGCGTCGGTTTTGTCGGCGCGGTTATGGCTGCTATTATTGCCGACAGCGTCGATAAAAAGAGCGGCAAGCCGAACAAATTTGTTATCGGCTGTCAGAGGCCCAGCCCGCGAAGCTACTGGAAGATTCCACTGCTTAATCAGGGGCTATCTCCGGTAAAGGCCGAGGACCCAGAGGTTGAGCCGATGATAAAACGCTGCGTGCTCGAGAAGAAAACGCTTGTTGCCACATATAACAGTGACTGTCTGAAGCTGGCTGATTGCGTGGTTGTGGATGTTCAGTGCGATTATACGAAAGAGGCCCTCGGCGATATGCGCAACGGCAAGGTGGAAATGAGCGCGCTGGAAGCGACAATAAAAACCATCGGCGAAAAGGTGCCGGAGAATTGTTTGACCTTGATTGAAACGACCGTGGCGCCGGGGACAACAGAATTTGTCGCCTGGCCTATTATGAAAAAAACATTCGCGGCACGCGGCATAAATTCAGAACCGCTTTTGGCACACAGTTTCGAGAGGGTTATGCCCGGCAGGAACTACGTTTCATCGATACGGGATTTTTGGCGGGTTTGCTCCGGCTGCAACGCGGAAGCGAAAAAGCGAGTCGAAAAATTCCTGCGGGAAGTGCTGAACACCGAAGAATTTCCGCTGACTATTATGGACCGCCCGATTGAATCGGAAACCACCAAAATCGTCGAGAATTCTTACCGTGCTGCCACGCTGGCATTCCTTGACGAGTGGAGCCTGTTCGCAGAGCGCAACGGCGTTGACCTGACTAAAGTCATCAAGGCAATCAAGGTTCGCCCGACCCACAACAATATGATATTTCCGGGGCCTGGGATTGGCGGATACTGCCTGCCGAAAGACGGCGGGCTGGGACACTGGGCATATAAGCACATACTCGGTTTCAGCGATGACATATTCAAAATGACACCTATGGCAATCGATATCAACGATACCCGCGGCCTTCACGCGGCGGCATTGACAAGAGACGCCCTAAAAAATATGGGCCGGCAGACAGCAGGCTCACGCATACTTTTGTGCGGGGCCAGCTATCGGCAGGATGTCGCCGACACCCGATACAGCGGCTCGGAAATAATCGTCCGAAAGCTAACCGAAATGGGAGCGGATATGCAGGTGCACGACCCGTATCTCGAACACTGGTATGAGCTGGAAAGTCAGGACACATATCCGTCGGCGGGCCACTCGCTGGCAAGGTTCTTTAGAAATCAGGATGAGCTGGTCAATATCCGCGTTCAGCACGACCTTGCAACTGCACTTAAGGGCGCCCAGGCAATTATACTTGCTGTCGGACACGGGCCGTACTTGCAGCTTGACCCCGACAAAATAGTCGAATGGGCAGGCGCACCTCTGGCGGTTATTGACTGCTTCGGCATACTCGACGATGAGAAAATCCGGAGATATTTCGAGCTCGGTTGCGAAGTAAAGGCCCTCGGACGAGGTCATATACAACGAATAAAAGAGAGCGTCCGAAGCAAAGCGAAATAACGGCACGCTTAATTGAATACTTTGTTGTCAGCTCAAAATTTCCGTCGAGTTTCCAATGCCCGGCAGCTTGTCCTGCTGTCTATTTTTAATATTTACAGGCTGTAATAAGCTATCTGCAAATCACAAGGTTAATGCACGCCGCAGAAACAGCCGCAAACAGAATGGTCGCCCTTGTTGTCCCACTGGCCATTCCAGTTATCGCCGCACACCCTTGGGCAAACGGTCTGGGCCTGCGCGTTATTCATAGGAGGGCCGGCCGTTTCGTCGCAGTAGCATTGAAGTTCGTCGATGACCATATGCTTAATCGGGTCTTTCATACTCGAAAACCAGCCCCGGACATTAGCGCCCAAATCAAGCAGTATGGGGTCTCCCGCGGCCTGCACAGCACTCTTTATAGTAACGTACACAGGATATGTATCAGCAAGCTGGGTCATAGCGCTGGTGCGCACGGGGGTAAGATATTGGGGACCTGCGGATGTAGTGGCTTTGAAGCAATTTACAATGACCGGAGCAGAGGCCATAAGATTTGCCAGCTTGATGGACAAGCCCGTCGTTCCGCGTCCCGAGGTTTTGGGATTTACAGCGATGACATCACAGTAAAACAGGGGTTTTTGCAGACCTGCTATGTTGTCGGCCCAGGGCATGACCTTCATCGCTATGCCGGGCAATTGTTCTGCCGGGATTCGCGACAAAGATTCGGAAAAACCCACGTAGGCTCGGCCGTGACCCTGACCATACCATAAGCCTCGCTGATAAGAATCACCGCCGGAATACCAGGCGTCACGAAGGCTGGCTGTTGCCAGGATTGTACGCAGGTTGTTCATAGCTGTCATATTAATTTCGCTCGGGTTGGCCGGCAGCGGCACAGGAAACGTATCGGTTATCTCCTCCAGGCTTTTAACATAACAGATGGCATTGGTCGTCCCGCCTGATAAATCAATCATCAACCCGGTCGATGCAGGCGGAGTATCTCCGTGGTAGGTACATCTTGTAAGGGCGGTTACGACGTCGGTCATAGTGACAGCTTCGTTTAAAGGCTGGTCAATACCTTTGTAAATCAGGTATTCCGTACAGCCCAGCTGCGGAATTGCCCAGATTTTACCTTCCCTGGAGACGCCGTTTCTGACAAAGGGCAGAAAATCTCCGAAATTATCAACTTGTGCCTGGTCCAGCCCCATGAGCCAGCCCTGATTTTTGAAATAGGTCATGTAGGTAGCATCAAAGACGAACAGGTCGTAACTATCCTGCGGGTTATTATCGTAGCCTCCGTCCCAATCGTCAGCCCAGATGATTGGCACATCGGGTTCAACCTGCTGCCAAGCACTGGCTATAACGGTTTTGAACTGGTCGATACGCGGCACATAGGGATACAACGCCACCTTTAGACTGATAGCACTGACTACAGATACCAACTGCATTAAGAACGCAGCAACAGCCCATAGCAAAAAACGTTTCCGTAACATAATATTCTCCCGTATTAAAAGTTTAGTTTTGTTTTTACTCCTGATTATGGGTAAATCTTTAATAAATTGCGGGCCGGCAAGGGCTTCTTATACCTTTACCACCGACGTTCAGGACATGAGCGTATATAACTTCTACAAGCCTTGCCTCGCGAGCAACGGCCATTGTCGTCTTGCGGATAACAGGCAATCCTATATGGCGTTCTCTCTGTCGGCCCATTCTGGAATTTGCCCCCGGCTTTCCAGCAGAGAAATCCCCTGCAAATGCCATTTTACAGCATTATTGGAATATTATTTCCGATACGCAAGTATTAAACCTTATCGCATTTCGCTGTCAACCCCATTTCCCCCCAGCATCAAACTAAAGGACTTTATCAATTACCGCCTTCACACTGTACATCGGGCTTGTATAAAGGCCGATGGAATCGCTTCGGCATTTTGTCCATCAGCAGAATAATTTTTTTGTATATGCCCGCGGGCAGAGTCTCTTTAAGCATCCTTCGAACATCCCGCATAGGAGTCCGCTGCGTCGTGTGAGTAACGACAATATACTCGTTATTCAGCTTTTCGACAAGATTGGCAAATTCACTGATATGCATATGCCTGCCTACATCAGCTCTTTCGGTGTGCTCATCCTCGTAGAAGGTGCATTCCGCGATTAAAATTTTGCTTTCAACGATATATTTCAACTGCGAAAAATCAACGAGTTGCGTATCGCCGAGATAAGTAACAATCGGAATCTCAAGTGGAGTGTCGATTTCAACGCCCTGCTTCTTCAACTCGACTATTTGCACGCTCGTAAGCTCTGCGTACTCGGGCTTAATTTTTTTCCGCTTTTCGATTACGCTGTAACCGACAGAGCCCCTGCTGTGCTTTGTCGGGAAGACCCTTGTAAAGAGGTTCGGCTTTATCTGATACTCATCGCCGGCTTTTACGCCGACGAGGTTGGCAGGTATCTTATTGCCGTCCAGACGGGACCATGCGCTTATTATTTCTCTTATTGGGCCCAGCAGATTCTCAGGAGCCAGAATCGTTCCGGGCGATTGGCCGCAAAAATGCCGGTGCGACAGGTAATACGCGATGCCGGCGGCGTGGTCCATATGCCCGTGCGTCAGCAGGACATTGTTTATGGGAATAATCTGGTCGGGGGCCTTGCCGACGTCGAAACAAACGTCTAATTGCGGTATCGCAATGACGGTTTCCTCCGCGGCGACCGAATATCCGATGATTTCCAGCTCGTCTATTTTGACATACGCTAAATTATGGCTCGGCATACTTGATTGACTATTTACAATTGATTATTGATAATTAATCGTTCAGAATCAAAACTGACCTTTTAGCCAATAGTAAATAGTAAATGATAAATAGTCAATGAAATATGCCTGATAAGCGAACTCACAGAGGGCCGCACCCGGCGGACGCCGAGCTATTCGCCCCTGCCGTTATTGGAGATTTG
Organism: Phycisphaerae bacterium; assembly: GCA_028714255.1. Taxonomy (GTDB): domain Bacteria; phylum Planctomycetota; class Phycisphaerae; order Sedimentisphaerales; family Anaerobacaceae; genus CAIYOL01. Next base: position 34,786 of record JAQTMR010000004.1, read on the forward strand.
CACTCGACCATTATCGAGGAGAAACCACCCAGGACCCGTATAATGGATTTATCACAAAAAAGACGGCCGCGGGGTTGATAAGCCCGCGGCCGATAAACGTCATACAAGTCCCCCCTCTTATTTTGACTTGTATCAGGTATTATTGTCAGGTGTATTTAGCTGTCATCAAGTTTTTCCTTCAGGTAATCGCCCATACGCCGGGCGGCGTCTTTGCTGTAATCTAAGCATTGGTGCATCTTAACGTTAAACGAGTTTGCGAACTCGTCCGACTTCAATGCCGAATGTGCAAAGCCCTTTTCAGTATGCTGATGCGAGTGCCCGTCAGGAGCAGGCGCCAGGCAATATATCGCGGTCGCAAAGCCTGCGAAATAAACCACCAGCCAAAATATAAGCTTGCCTTTCCATCCACCCATAAGTTCCCCTCCTACAAGGAAATACGGTGTTTTTTATAGGCTGTCTTCCATAACAACCTCCTGTACGCTTTGTCAGCAAAATAAGTTCTTTCCTACCATTAAATTTAAGACATAAAACCGCAGTTGCCAAATGGAAAATAGAGAAAATCCCCCCAAAATGTTTAGCCCCAGCCCACCTCTTTTATGCCTATATAGGGTTTTCATCTTTTTTAGGCTTGTTTTTTCTACTGGCGCAGTTATTATATATTCTTGCTTAAAATGGTACAAGGAGTATTACCCCTGATGGAATCGTATGCAATCCAACTAACGCCGGCAGCCGAGAAATATGGCAATCTGAACATAAGCCAGTGTGGCAAAGACTTCTTCCCGTCAGATGTTTTTGGTAGCTCATCTAAAAAATCTGGCTTGGGTGTCCCAATTACTTTAGAAGTAGAAGGCTTACCGAATCCTGTACTAACCGATATTCCCAAAGACATAACCGGAAAACCTCGATGGATTTTCAGAGAAAGGAATTGGGTTAAACAATTCATACGTTTGAACAATCTTGTGTCAGGCCATACTGTAACCATCAGTCGGCTTGGCAAAAGGAAATACAAGATTGGTTATAACAATAACGGCTCTAAGATAACCGAAAAAGAACCGGTAAAAACCAAGCATAAAACCACTAAAAAACTTCTTGATATAGATTATAATCGCACGTGTGATTGCCAAGGGAATAAAATAAACTGCTTGACGGCTAAAGAATGGCTTAAATGCCAATTGGGCGTATGGCAATTCAGCTACACAAAACGCGATGTTAGGGACAAGAAGATACATCCAGCAACTTTTCCTGTATCACTCGCAATAAAAGTTATCGAACTTTTCTCACATAAAGGCGAACTAATTCTTGACCCATTCGCTGGTTCAAGCACAACGTTGCTTGCGGCTCAAGATACAGGAAGAAACGCTGTCGGCTTCGACTTAAAAAAAGAATACGTGAGTTTTTCGACTAACCGTCTTAAAAAAAATGAAGGGCTTTTCGCAGATACAAAACAAATAGTAATTCAGGATGATGCCAGGAAAATAGCGGATTATTTGCCGGAGTCCTCCGTAAAGTGTCTTTTTACTTCACCTCCCTACGCAAATTTGTTAAACCGCAAGAGAAAAAATAAATCAAGGCGTGATAGAAAGAATGAACAACTTGGAAAGGTCGAGCAGTATTCACAAGATCCACGAGATCTCGGAACTATGGCCCTTGAAGAATATACAAAGGCTATGGGTGATATTTTTGAAAACTTATTGCCTGCCTTGGTTCCCAAAGGCCATTGTGTAATTAACATCCCAGACATGTGGTGGGAAAATCAACGAATTACGCTCCATGTATCTCTAATACAAGAGTTGCGAAAACGGGGTTATGAACTGCGTAATGTAATCATTTGGGATAGGACAAATCTTGTCAACGGGATAGGTATATTTGGCTGGCCGAGTAATTACATAACTATGGGAGTTACCTTTGAGTACCTACTTGACTTCTGGAGGCCTCCATCATAGTTTTGCATAACTTAAGTAACGAAGCCAATATCGGATAGTTATAAAATCTTCTCGGTAAGTTCATACGCCTCAAAGAGCTTGGATTTTGGTATTCGTATATGCGGACCTCGGTCGTGTGGAGATTTAGTACTACCAACTTGTTTATCGATACAGAAATCAATCACTATGATATTTGAACTTACAAGAGTAGAAAGCGGCTTAAGATTTTGGAGGAAATTAGCGCTTATATAATGAAATAGTTCATCTTTCGCTGCCGTTGCACCTTTCGTTTCCGCAAATACTAATAGAATCGCATTAATCTTTTCCAATGACCCTGATAAATTCCAAGAGCATATAAACTCTGAATTATGATACATATCTATACGTTTATCGCCGGATGGAGCAAGGTGTAAACCGAGTTTATTTGGTTTAGATGTTACTGTTGTAAACAACTTTTTCTTAAGTATTGATTTGTCTCTATTTGATGGTTTTTCATATCCAAATCTATCAAACACTTCAATGGGGGACAACCCTCCTGCGTCGGTTTTCTTATGGCACAGAGTAAGCTTGCTCGATTTTACCCGCATCCCCTTGAGTTCGAAAGAACCTAGATCTCGAACGCTAATATTATTTTCTTTTATATCAAATTCTCTTTCCAGGATTTGTCCAACTATACCCTCATCCCTACGATACATGCCGTCAGGGATAGGCAAAAATCCTTTCGCCTTGACTTCTAATAATCTTTTTTGAATTTGCTCCCTTGTCCAAATCATCTGAGCATCTTTCATTTGTAATCCGGCAACAATTTTTCGGGTTTAATTTGTAGTGCAGAAGCAAGTTTGTATATGGTATCTAAACGCGGGCAACGTTTACCGCTTTCGATGAGGGTTATTTGAGTTCTATGCAATTCCGCCCTGCTTGCCAATTCCTCTTGCGATAACTTCCGCATAATCCGATATTTTCGGACATTTTTACCAAACTGTTTTGATATATCTACAGCCATTCTGTTAATGAGTATCACTCAATAACGAAAATCACACAACAGACAAAGCGCAACATTTGTATTTTAAGTGGTGAAATTAATCCGGGTTAATTTAGGTGGTCTGCCCCTTGCAGGGACAAATTTAAATCAAAAACGAGGGTAACTTGTGCTGCCTTCTGCTCGGATACTGTCCTACTGGTATGCCTTCGGCATATCCGCTGTACGTTTCCTCGTAATCCCTCCGGCAGCACCGCGCAATCTGCGCCTAATTTCCTTTTACTATCCGCTAAACCCTATACGCTGTACGCTATCTAACATTTTACCCGCAAATAAAATTCCCGCAATCATTAAAAATCAGCATAATCCGCGATTAAGAATTTTCAATCATTGTAATCCGTACAAATCAGTCCAATCAGTGATTATCAATCAAAACCGCCTCTACTCATCCCCTAAAATCGGCTAATTTAAAAATTTTTAATCTGTGGTAAAACAGGTTTCTGCGAAGCAGTTCAATAGTTTTTCACTTTGCACTTTGATTTTTAAATTCTTTTTCACGCAATTCGCGCATATCCGCCCTATTAAGAAAGGGACGTATTCTAAACATTATGAAAAAAATCCGTGTTAATCCGTGGCTAATTTTTCTTTGCGTCTTGGTGTCTTAGTGGCTGAAAATGGTTCAATCAAAAATAACAAATTATGCAAAACAAACCCAATTTCCAAAAAAGTCAAATGTTTATAACAGCAACTATGACAATTAATTACAATAAAAAATGCACACTGGACACTTGGTCAAAACGAACCCAAACAAAGCCAAAACAAACCCAATTTAGCGGGAAAGTTTACTCTGTTTCGGTCCATGTGCCGGCCTGGTTGAGCGTAATCTGTGACGGTGTGGAAATAGTCGAAGGGGCGGTAGCGGTAATCAGAAAGGCTATCGGATTGGAGGCGGTTATCACCCATGAGAAATTGCCTGAGCCGGACTCGCCTCCGGTGAAATATGTGCCGTTTAAGTCGTTGGATAGAAAGCCCAACTGGGCCAGAGTGGGGACAGCAGTGAAATTACTGCCCTGCTCAGCAACATGGGCACGCAAGGCGGTCGCGATAGTACCCATAATGGCCTTGCCTTCCGACCATTTGGACGAATCCATTCTGCCCCGCAAAATCGGAATGGCAACGGCGGCGAGGAGGCCAACGATGAGAATAGTCATCATCAGCTCAATCATGGTAAAACCTTTTGCAGTTTTTATTTTATATCTCCTTAAATACCCTTTTACTGCCTAATTTAGGGCTTTTCACTCTATTTATCGGTCAAATTCGTCAGCGGATTGCATTAGTTTTTCAGATTTTTTGCGAGTTGACGGGGAGAGGAAATTAGGGAAATAAAAATGTGGAGAACCCCCTGCGGTGCAACAAACCCCCAAGCAGGCTTGGGGGCTAAACATTTAAAGATTCTTTTAATGTTTCGCAGACAAGGGCGATTTCGTCTTTGGTCAGGTCGTTGTAGAACGGCAGAGCAATCGTCCGCTCGGCGACGGATTCGGTTACGGGGAAGTCGCCTTTTTTACAACCAAACTGCTCGGCTATAAACGGCTGGAGATGCACGGGCGAGAAATAATTGGAGACCTGAATACCTTTGGCTCTCATCGCTTCAAGAATCACATCACGCTGGGTTTGGGTAAATTCTTTTGTAAGCTGGACAACGAAGACAAACCAATTCATATCGCAGTTGGGGGATTCGGCAGGGACAATCAATCCATCGACGCCTGCGAGGTTTTGCTGATAGCATTTGGCGACGGCGGCGCGTTTGGCCTTGATTTCGTCGATTCTCGATAGCTGGACGATACCGAGTGCGCAATTGATGTCACTTAGGCGGTAATTATAGCCTAAGCGTTCGTGGCTTAGCCAGGCGCCGGTTTTGCCGCGGCCCTGATTGCGAAGGGAGACGCACATATCGGCGAGGTCATCATCGTCGGTAAGAATCATGCCGCCTTCGCCGGTGGTGATTTGCTTGTTGGGGTAGAAGGCGAAAACGCTTATTTTGCCGAAGGTGCCGGCCTTTTTGCCGTTCAGTTCGGAGCCTAATGCTTCGCAGCTATCTTCGAGGATAATAAGATTATGTTTTTTCGCGATTTTGCAGATTTTGTCGAAGTCGGCGGGACTGCCGAAGGCCTCGACGGGCATAATGGCTTTTGTTTTTTTTGTGATTGCGGCTTCGATTTTCGCTGGGTCGATATTAAGAGTTTTCGAGTCGATATCGACGAAGACGGGTTTTGCGCCGGTCATGATAATAGTGTTCGCGGATGCGATGAAAGTAAACGGGGGGACAATGACTTCATCGCCGGGGCCGATTCCCAAAGCAGAGAGGCATAAGAATAAGCCGCTGGTTCCGCTGTTGACGGCGACGGCGCGTTTTCTGCCGATGTATTCTGCGAAGGCGTTTTCAAATTCGGGCAGCTTGGGGCCGAGCGAAAGATTGGGGGTACGAAGGACGGCGCAGACCGCTTCGATTTCTTTTTCAGTTATGTCCGGCCGGGATAAATGTATTCGCATAAGAAAAATTCCTCATCAAAAAGCATTAAACACAAGAACACACGGGTTGTATTCTATCGCAGGCGAGCTATAAATCAAAGCATTTTCGCCGGATTAAATTGCTTGCGGGCAGGGCAGGCGGGCTTTAAAATGCGTCTTTTTCTGAATTCCCGCTTTCGCGGGAATGACAGGGAATACAGATTTGGGGTGAATATATGTTAGCCAAATTGAACAGCGTAACGTTGGTGGGGATTGACGGCGTTATTTGCGAGGTCGAGGTTGATGTCGGGCGGGGCGGATTCGAGAAGTCGCTAATCGTGGGTCTGCCTGATACGGCGGTAAAGGAAAGCATCGAGCGGGTCAAGAGCGCGATTATCAACTGCGGCTATGAGTATCCCAAGACACAGTCGTTGATAAACCTTGCGCCTGCGGACGTTAAAAAGGCTGGGCCTGCCTTTGATTTGCCGATTGCATTGGGGATGCTCATCGGTAAGGGGACACTGGCAAGCCCGGCGATTAAGGATTTTGTTATCGTCGGCGAATTAGCTCTGGACGGGCGAGTTCGGGAGGTCAACGGCATATTGAGTATGGCGATGACGGCGGCGGCGAATGGTTTTAAGCAAATGATTGTTCCGCTGGCGAACGCGGAGGAGGCTGCGGTCGTCGGCGATTTGGAAGTTTACGGAGTCGGGACACTGGCGCAGGCGGCGGGTTTTCTTTCGGGGCAGCTTGCGCTTGAGACGACGACCGTCAATATCAATAAACTATTCAGCGCGGCATCGAACTATGAGGTTGACTTTGCGGATGTTAAGGGCCAAGAGAGCGTTAAGCGTGCGCTGACGATAGCGGCGGCTGGGGGACATAATATAATGATGATAGGTCCGCCGGGGGCGGGCAAGACGATGCTTTCGCAGAGGTTGGCGACTATTCTGCCTGCTTTGAGCGTGGAAGAATCGCTCGAAACAACGCGGATATATTCTTCGGTTGGATTATTGGGCAAGGGTAAATCGCTATTGGCGAGGCGTCCTATCCGGATGCCTCATCATACGGCGAGCGGGCCAGCTTTGGTTGGCGGGGGCACGAATCCGAGGCCTGGGGAATTATCACTTGCGCATTTTGGGATATTGTTTCTCGATGAGTTCGCGGAGTTTCCGAGGCACATTCTTGAGATGATTCGTCAGCCTTTGGAGGACGGCTCAGTTGCGGTATCGCGGGCGAAGGGGACTATCCGCTTTCCGGCGCAATTTATGCTGGTCGCGGCGATGAATCCGTGTCCGTGCGGGTACTTCGGGACGAATGCGAGGAGGTGCAAGTGTACGCCGGGGCAGATTGAACGGTATTTGTCAAAAATATCCGGGCCTTTGGTTGACAGAATCGATATTCATATCGATGTACCAGCGATAAGTTTCAGTAAATTGCGCAGCAAATCAGACCAGCTCGATTCAGCTTCAATGAGGCAGGACGTTGTCAGGGCGAGAGAGGTACAAACAAAACGATTCGGCGATGACAGGACTATGACAAACGCGAGGATGAGCCATAAACAGGTCCGAAGCTGGTGCGAGCTCGACTCGGCCTGCGAAATGCTGCTGAAGCAGGCGATGACCGAGTTCGGTTTGAGCGCGAGGGCGCACGATAAGATTTGCAAACTAGCGCGGACGATAGCGGATTTGGCAGGGGCTGAAAAAATACAGCCGGGGTATGTGGCAGAAGCGATAAGTTACAGGAAGCTGGACAGAAAACTGTAAAAATCAGGATGGGTTGGTATTCGCAAGCTCCTTGCGAACCATAGTTACATACTCGTTCAATCTGCCGGCGAGTGTTTCGCTTAATTCCAAACCGAGCTTAACAGATTGAGGTTCGATACCAAAGATTGTTATATCAGCGGGACACTGGCCGAGCTGTTTGGCAATATCGATTATTTTGATTAAGTCGGCTTCGTGGAGGGACTGGTGCGCAAGGACTTTGGTGTTTTTAATTTCCTGAGGCGTAAATTTTCTTATAGTTCCGGGCTGCTGGCCCATTTTTGCGCAGTCGATGAAAATCGCTTTATCTTTATCCCTGATAAGATGAAGGATGGCCATCCCCCCTGTCCCTGCATCTACAAAATTAACATAGGGAAATTCTGCGGCGAAACCCGAAAGCTGCCGTACGACCCATATCCCTATGCCCTCGTCCGACATAAGCGTGTTGCCGAGGCCGATTACAATAACAGCTTTTTTCATTAGCGGCGCCCCTCCCTCGGGACGGCAAGGCCGGCCACTTACTTGACGAATTTCACATCGAGCATATGTGTTGAGCAAGAAATACACGGGTCGTAAGAGCGAACGAGCATTTCGAGTTTCAGCCTGACGGAGTCTTCACTCTCGTTAATTATCTCGGGCACAAGTTTTTCGAAGTCCTTTTGTATGCTTGCGTGGTTCTGATTGGTCGGGATGCAAATATCGGCGGCGGTGCACAGACCATTCTTATCGAACTCATAATCGTGGAACAGTATTCCTCGCGGGGCCTCTACGCAGCCAGAGCCACGTCCGGCCTTCGGAGAGCTTGTTACCTTTTCCTGCTTCAAGCCTTTGGTCAGCAGTTCGTCTATGAGATTGATGCTTACTTCTACGATGTGGAAGCACTCGACAAGCTGTGCGACCGTATTCATATACGGGTTGCAGCAGCCTTTTTTCAGGCCGAACATATCGGCAGCAGCTTTACCCATCGTGGAGAGAAGCTCGGCATTATTATTGAAGCGGGCCAGTGCGCCCACGGCGTAAGAATCACGATGCCACTTCGTCCATTTAGCAGTGGACTGTTCGCAGACGTATTCGTTGGCAACGTCGTGCCATTTTTCTATCGGCAGAGCTGCGCCTTTGTTATCGTTGGAAGTGATGCCGCCGTGATAGAAGGTATATGTCGGCGGGTCGGTCTGTTTGAGGGAGACGTATTCGGTATCCCGCTCGAATTGCGGTATGTTTCCGGCAACGCTTAAAACTACTTCGGCGATTGCCTTTAGGTCGGGTACAGCGTCTTTCAATGTCTGCTGCAACTGGCGCAACTGCTGTTCGGTCGGGATTTTCGTAAGGCCACCGGGTATGAGCGTAACCGGATGGGTCGTTCTGCCAGCAAGCAGGTCTGACCATTCGTTGGCGATTCTATGTGCCTTGACTATGGTCTTGACCGCATCGGTTGCCTTTGGAACTAACGGCACTACCGACGGTTCGCCGAAGAAATCGGGGGCGGCCAAATAGCCGACGTGAAGCGTGTGGCTTTGCAGTTGTTCGGAATAGTGCATCAATATGCGGAGCTTGTCGTCCTGCTCGGAGACCTCGAGGCCGAGCGCGCTTTCGACGGCTTTTGTCGAAGCAAGCGAATGGGTAATCGAGCATATTCCGCATATACGCGAGACGATTGTCTGGATGTCCTGATAGCTTCGGCCCCTGACCATTGCCTCGAAGAAGCGAGGCGCTTCGGGGACCTGCCACTGGAGTTTTTCGATTTTGCCGCTATTAACATTTACGACGATGTTGCCATGTCCCTCGACTCGAGTTACATGATGAACATTTATATTCATATTTTTATGCATTTGTTGGCTCCTGCATACTTCCAAAAAGAAGCATCTTGCTTTTCAAAACATCTGTAGTTAAGCCGTATTTTTCGATTATGTCTTTTGCCGCGTTCACATTGGGGTTATCAACATATCCCCGACATCCGAAACATCTGAAACCGAATGAGGGGCATCTTGCTCCGCAGCCGGCCCTTATGATTGGTCCCAGACAGACCTGTCCTTCGTCCCAGAGGCATGGGTTGCCTTTGGCCTTGCATTCGACGCATACGGGGTACAAAGGAATATCCGGGGTTTTGCCCATAAGCAAAGAGCGAACAATGTAGGTAAATTCCTTGCGGTCTATCGGGCAGCCGTGGATTTTATAGTCAACCTTGACGACCTCGTCGAGGGCTTTGGTAAGCGCGGTATCGAGATGCGGCATATCAGCCGACTTGCCGTACACGCACTTTTTGACGTCGGCAAGGTCGAAATTATTTTTGAGTTTGTTCACGCCGCCGATTGTGGCGCAGGCACCGAGTGCGATTAGTATTTTTGCTCTTGAGCGAATGACCTCGATACGTTTTTCGTCTTCGGGCCTTGTGATTGAGCCTTCGATGATTGCTATATCGTATTCGTGACTCTGCTCGCTCATTGCCTCGCGCCATTCGACGACGTCAACCGCGTCTATAAGGTCGAGCAGCTCTTCTTCGAGATTGACAATCTGTAATTGGCAACCCTCGCAGCAGGCAAAGTCAAATATAGCGATTCTTGGTTTACTCATAATTATATTGCCTCCGGCATAACGCCCAAATCTGAATACTTAAACACGGGTCCATCCATACAAACATAGCTGTGGTTAATCTGGCAGTGGCCGCACTTGCCTACGCCGCATTTCATTTTGCGTTCGAGGTTAAGATATATGTTCTCGTGCGGTAATTCGTATTCCTGAAGCGCCATCAGCACGAACTTGTACATAACCGGCGGCCCGCAAACCGGTATCACAGCGGATGCAAGCTTGGACTTTATCTTTGGAATCAGGGTGGTGACAACGCCGACGTTACCCTTCCAGCAGTCTTCGCCCTGGTCAACAGTTTCTATGAATTGGATGTCGCTTCTTTGGCTCCACGCTTTTAGTTCATCGAGGAAAAATCTCTGCGACTGGCATTTGGTTCCGAGAAGTATTATTACATCTCCATAATCGGCGCGGTTATCCAGGACGTAGTTTATAAACGAGCGCTGCGGTACAAGGCCTATCCCTCCGCAGATAAAGATGATGTTTCGGCCTTTGGCTTCCTCTACCGGGTAAACGCCCTTTCCAAACGCGCCTCGGATGCCGAGTTTGTCGCCGGGCTGGAGTTTATGGACAGCGTTGGTGACGGTTCCGACTTTACGGATGACCAGCTCGAAGCCGTCTTTGAAGGTCGGCGACGAGGCAATGGTGACCGGGGCTTCGCCGATGCCGGCCAATGAGACCTCGACGAACTGGCCGGGGACATAGTCCAGCGGCTGACCATCCATCGCAAGATGCAGATAAAGCTCGGTTTCGTTCAACATAGCCGCCTTTTTAACCGTGGCCAACTGCGGCAGGTAAATATCTTTCTCAACTGTGTTTTGTTTAATCATCCGTAGAGCTCCTATTCCAATCCTAAATCGTCAATAAGTCTGTTATAAATATTGACGGGATTTGCGATATCCGGCAGGCACGCGCTGACGCAGCGTCCGCAGCCGACGCACGCCGGTGTTTTTGTTCCCAATTTTTCAGGTACGTATTTGCCTTTGCGATAAAGGCGATGCCTGAAGCGGTCTTCACGTTTCTTCCTGAACTCGTGTTCGCCGGCTACTTTGGTAAACCCGTCGAGCAAGCAGCCATCCCATGCACGCTGTCTTGTACCTTTTGTGAAGTCCCAGCTCACGTCGTCCTGAACATTAAAGCAGTAGCAGGTGGGACACACCTGGTTGCACGAGCCGCAGCTAAAACAGGTCTTTGCCTTTTCTTCCCAGACCGGATGGCTGTATGCCTTTTCGAGCAGTTTGGGCAGATAAGAGCTGCTGCAATTCAGTTTGTGTTTGCTAAGTCGGCCCTGGTTTTCTTTCCAGATATTTTTTCTTTTTTCGAGGTCGCCGGCGGCTGCGTCAACAGCACCCTGGGCTTTTTCGATTAGTTTTTCGCCCTTGGGCGAGCCTGTTTCCATCAGATACGAATCGCCGATGTCGGTGAGCAGTACATCAAAGCCGGCCTCGGCTGTTGCTGTCCCCATCGATGCGGCGAAGACATCTTTCGAGGGCGTGACAACATCGCAGGCGATTATCGTTGCGGCAAGTCTTCTTTTCATATAATGGGTGTCGTAATTATCCCGGCTGAAAATCTGGTCCATCTGGTTTAACGCTGCTAAATCATAAGGATGAATGCCTAAAAGAACGAATTCAGTGTCGTCGTAAACGGACTGATAGCCTCCGCCGACTTCGCAGGTAAGAAGCGTTTCGACCGGCGGCAGAAAATACTTCCTGTTCGGCGGGCGAAGAGTCACGTCATAATCCAGCCTTAACTGGCTCGAAGAATCGAGTTGTTCAAATTCAAAACGGTCGCCTTTGGCACACGGGCCCATTACTTTCTGCTGCTTTATCAGGCCATCCACGAACTTGCCGAAAGCGTCTTTACTGATTTTCTTGATTGTCATTTTTGCCTCGGTCAAAATTTCCTTTTAACGTTATTTTCTAAAATCCACATCGTCTGCAATCCTCAGCACGAAGGCATATAATACGGCAGACGAGCAAGGTCCATTGCAATATCAATAGTTATCACTTTAATTTTACCGGGTACGGTTATATAGCACGGGGAAAAATTCAGGATGCCTTTCACACCGGCCTTGACGAGCGTTTCGGCGGTTTCCTGGGCCGCTTCCCGCGGCGCAGCTATAATACCAAGACTTATTTTTCTTTTTTTCAACGTCTTAATATTAGAAACATTTTCAATCGTAATGTTATTTATTTTTTTGCCGATTTTTTTGGAATCGACGTCAAACGCGGCGACAACCTCAAAGCCGTATACTTTAAAACCCTGATAAGCCAGCAGCGCCAAACCAAGATTACCTACGCCGATTAAAGCAGCTTTGTGAACGGCACCAAGTTTGAGTATTTTTCTAATCTGTTTTACGAGGTGTTCGACTTTATAGCCGACGCCACGTGTTCCGAAGTCTCCGAAGTAGGAAAAGTCCTTTCTTATCTGCCATGGGTTGACGCCAAGAAAATCCGCTAAACCCTTGCTGGATATACTGTTCTGGCCCTTTTCGAGCAAAGACTGCAGGCCTCTTAGGTAAAGAGGCAGCCTTCGAACGGTTTCATCCGGGATTTTATGGTATCTCATAAACAGTCATTATTGGATACTTGTGTTCACATTCACATATACTACGGCCATATTTTAGGGATGTTTGCCATTCTTGTCAAGAACATTTGCATTAATTCCGGTATTGTAGAGCGCTTTGGTGAGTATAGAGTATATAAAGGGCAAATTCCGGCAGAAGACAAGGCCAGCGGCATCATTTCAGAGAGCATCTTGACACAACCGAGGTTAGGAATTACTGTAATGTCGCAATAACGGATTGGAATCGTAATGAATTTGCAGGATAGCAGTTAAGATGAATTCAAAAAGTAACATTATTGTAGCACAATCGGGCGGGCCTACGGCGGCAATCAATTCGAGCACGTGCGGGGTAATACAGGAAGCACTGAAATCGGACAAAATCAGTCAGATTATAGGGGCAATCAACGGTATATTAGGCGTGCTGAAGGAAGATTTATTCGACATCTCGGCGGAAAGACCCGAAACCATCGAGGCGTTGAGGCAAACGCCTGCGGCAGCGGTCGGTTCGTGCAGATATAAACTAAAATCACTGGAAGAATCCCAGGCTGATTTCGACAGGATACTCGATGTGTTCAGGGTACATAATATTCGTTATTTCTTTTACGCAGGCGGCAACGACTCGATGGATACCGCTGACAAGGTAAATAAGCTGGCGGCGGCGAGGGGTTACGAATTAGTTTGTATGGGCATTCCCAAGACGGTGGATAACGACCTTGCGATTACGGACCACTGCCCCGGTTACGGCAGCGTGGCGAAATATGTCGCGACCTGTGCGGCAGAAGCTGGGCGGGACACGGAGGCGCTGGCTACGACGGATACGTGCACGATTTTAGAGGTGATGGGGAGAAACGCAGGCTGGATAGCGGCAGCGACGGGTCTTGCGGCACGCGGGCCGGAAGATGCGCCGCATCTTATATATATGCCTGAAGCGGCTTTTTCTTTCGATAAATTTATCGGTGATGTTAAAGAGGTGTATAAGGAACTGGGCAGGGTCTTCATCGTTGTCGGCGAGGGACTTAAAAACGAAAAGGGAGAATATATAACTGCGGATAAGGGGACATTCGGAAGGGACAGCTTCGGTCACGTTCAGCTCGGCGGAGTGGCGGAAATGCTCAAGGCAGTCATCGAAAAAGAGGTCGGGATAAAGGCCCGATGCAACAAGCCCGGCACGAACCAGCGAAGCGCAATGCACTTTGCGTCACTAACCGATATCAACGAAGCGTATATGTGCGGGCAGGCGGCGGTCAAGGCGGCAATGGCAGGTGAAAACGGCAAGATGGTGACACTTGTACGCGAAAAAGGGGCAAAATATAAATGCACGACCGGACTGGCGAAATTAAAAGATATCGCCAACGGCGAAAAGAAAGTGCCGAGGGAGTATATAAATGATAAGGGTAATCATATCACCGATGCGATGCGAGATTATGTACGACCTTTGGTAAAGGGGCAGGCACCTGTCACTATCGGCGAAGATGGGCTGCCGATATTTATGCGGTTCAGTAAAAAATTTTTGGAAAAGAAACTTCCAAATTATCTTTAGAGGATAACAAATGAAAGAGCTGTTTAATCTCAAAGGCAAAACCATCGTCATTACGGGGGCAGGCGGTGTTATTTGCGGGACGATGGCCAGGGCGCTTGCCAAGGCTGGGGCGAAGGTCGCGGTTCTGGATTTGAGAAAGGAAGCGGCTGACAAAGTCGCTGATGATATCAAGGCCGAGGGCGGCGAGGCGATCGCGATTGAGTGCGACGTACTGAAAAAGAATAGTCTGCAAGCGGCAAAAGAAAAAGTAAACGCGGCGTTCGGCAAGATTGATATTCTTATTAACGGGGCGGGCGGGAATAAGAAGGAAGCTACGACTTCCGAGGAATTGTCGTTTTTCGACCTGCCGGCGGATGCTATACGATTTGTCTTCGAGTTGAACTTCATCGGGACTTTGCTGGCGACGCAGGTTTTCGGTAAGGAGATGGCGGACAACGGCAGCGGTATAATATTGAATGTTTCGAGTATGACTGCTCTTCAGCCTTTGACCAACGTTGCTGTATATTCGGCTGCCAAGGCTGCGGTTAATAATTTTACGCAGTGGTTTGCGGTGCATATCTGTCATAATTACTCCAAAAATATCCGCGTCAATGCGATTGCGCCGGGGTTTTTCCTGACCGAGCAGAACCGGTTTTTGTTAACCGAGGAAAAAAGCGGCGAATTGACCAGCCGGGGCAAAACAATAATAGAGCATACGCCGATGGGAAGATTCGGTGAGCCGGGAGATTTGGTCGGGACGGTTTTGTGGCTGTTAAGTGACGCGGCGAAATTTGTTACAGGCATTGTCGTTCCTGTTGACGGAGGCTTCTCTGCATTTAGCGGAGTGTAGCCACAAAGACACCAAGACGCGAAGAATTTTATATAGCCACGAAGAAGCACAAAAGAAATTCACCACGAATGGACACGAATTAACACTATTATTTTAAGCCATAGAGGACGCAACAACAAATTAAGCTAACCGAACCCCGTCATCCGTCTTCGCCAAGGGCTACGCCGCGACAAGCAAGATGACGGGGCTAAACAGTTATGGATTCCGCATCAAGTGCGGAATGACAACCCACAGTCAAGATAACCCCCTGCGGTGCAGGGGGCTAAAAGCCCCGGCACAGGTCCGGGGGCTAAGCACAGGGCGGGTGAAAAGACTTGATTAGGCGGGGGAAAGATTGTAGATTTTGGATTGTAGATTGCTTCGGCAGACGGCCTCGCAATGACAAAAGGGAAAATCAGCGTAATCCGTGATTTTAAGGGAATAAAATGAATGACGCGGCGAAAGCGTTGAAGAAGTTCAAGCCAAAGCACGACTTCTTTGTCGGTATCGATTCGGACGGCTGCGCGTTCGATACGATGGGGATTAAGCAGCGGGAATGCTTCTGCCCGTGGATGATAAGGTATTTCGGATTGCAGCCGGTATCGCAGGCAGCGAGGGAATGCAAGGAATTCGCAGACCTGTTTTCCAAGACGCGAGGGGCCAACCGGCACAAGACGGTTAAACTCATTTTGGAAAAGCTGCTGCCATCGCATCCACTGGTAAAGAGCAGGAATTTCAAAGTGCCGCAATTTCCGCACTATTTCGCGTGGGTCGATGACCCGAAAAGCGTGTTGAGCAACGAGGGACTTAAAAAGACAATCAAGAAAGATGGGGACAAGCAAGCTAAAAAAGAGCTGGCACTTGCACTGGAGTGGAGCGAAAGGGTCAACTGGGCCGTCGGGGAAATCGTTAAGGAGATGCCGCCTTTCCCGTATGTGCGGGAGAGCTTAGAGAAGATAAGACCTCTTGCCGATGTGGTTGTCGTATCAGCTACGCCTGGCGAGGCACTTGTGCGGGAGTGGAAGGAACACGACATCGCTAAATACACCGATTTGATAGCTGGGCAGGAATGCGGAACAAAGCAGGAGCATCTCGAGTATGCTACGAAGGGTAAATACGAGAAAAACCACGTGCTGATGATTGGCGACGCAAAGGGCGACATGAAGGCAGCGAAGGCGAATAACGCACTATTTTACCCGATTAATCCCGGGGCCGAGGACGAGTCATGGAAAAGATTTCACGATGAGGCTTTTAATAGGTTCCTGAAGGGCCGATACGCAGGCAAATATCAGGAAAAACTGATAGCGGAATTTGACGCGTGTCTGCCCGAAAAGCCGCCATGGGAAAAGGGATGATGTGCGAATGATAATAGAAAGACAAAATGAAAATGATTTTGTCACAAACGACGAAGCCCGTGAAGCAATCGCAGAATTTTTCGCACGAAATGATTATGCCGATAAACGGATACTGCTGATAATCCCGGACAACACCCGCTCCGGCCCTATTGGGGACATATTCAAAACGATTTACGATTGTCTAAATCAAAAGGCAAAGGCGATTGATTGTCTGGTTGCGCTGGGGACACATCAGCCGATGACGGAAGAGCAGATTTGCGTCAGATTAGGGATGACAACAGACGAGCGCAGGGGCAAATTCGCGTCGGTAAAATTTTTCAATCACGAGTGGGGAAGGAAAGAGACGTTCACTTCCATCGGGAAAATATCGGCTGACGAAATTGGTCAAATAAGCGAGGGGCTTTTTTGCGAAGAGGTCGATGTAACAATTAATAAACTGATTTTCGATTACGATGAGTTTTTTATTTTGGGGCCGGTATTTCCGCACGAGGTTGTGGGGTTTTCGGGGGGACACAAATATATCTTTCCCGGAATAGCAGGTGAGGAAATCATAAATTTCTTTCACTGGCTCGGCGCGGTTATTACGAACCCCTGTATAAACGGCAATAAATGGACGCCTACGCGGCGTTTGGTCGAGAAGGCGGCTTCGTTTATAAAGAAGCCGAGGAAACTTTTCGCCATAGTAACAACTGAAAACAAGCTAAAGGGAATATTTATCGGGGACTGCGTCCAAGCGTGGGAAAAAGCGGCGGAGCTTTCCGAGAAGGTACATATTATCTACAAGACCAGGCCTTATAAAACTATTCTCGGGATAGCGCCGGAGATGTACGAGGACATCTGGACGGCGGGCAAGGTGATGTATAAGCTCGAGCCGATAGTCGCTGACGGCGGGATGCTGATTATCTACGCTCCGCATATCAGCGAAATATCATATACACACGGAAAAATCATCGACAAAATCGGTTATCACAGCAGGGATTATTTTCTTAAACAAATGGACCAATTCCCAAGCATCCCGCGCGGCGTGATGGCGCACTCGACGCATGTTAAAGGGATAGGGACATATATCGACGGAATCGAGAAGCCAAGAATTAACGTGGTATTGGCTACGGGCATCAGCAGGCAGAGATGCCGAGAGGTGAACCTCGGCTATATGAACCCGGACCAAATCGACATAGCTAATTATAAAAACAAGGAAGACAAAGGTATTTTAGTTGTGCATAACGCAGGAGAAATGTTATACAGATTGTCCAGCGGATACATTCCAACAATCAACTGGTAAATGGTAAATGGTGATTGGTGATTAGAAAGGGTATTGCGAAATGGCAAAAGTGGATTCGACACTTCGACAAAGCTCAGTGCAGGCAAGCTCACCACAGGCGGACATCGGACTCTGGGGTTTGGCGGTGATGGGGCAAAATCTGGTTTTGAATATGGAAAGCAAGGGCTTTACCGTAGCTGTTTATAACCGTACGGCTGAAAAGACGAAAGAATTCATTGAAGGGCCAGCAAAAGGCAAAAACATCATTGCGGCCTACGAGGTGAAGGATTTTATGGGACAGTTGGCCAGGCCTCGGAAGGTTATGATAATGGTCAAAGCGGGAAGACCAGTGAATATGGTTATCGAGCAGATTCTGCCTTATCTGGAAAAAGGCGATATTATAATCGACGGCGGAAACAGCTATTTCGAGGACACGATAAGAAGGTGCAAACAAATAAAAGACAAAGGTTTTCTTTATATCGGGACAGGGGTTTCCGGCGGAGAGGAAGGCGCACTGAAGGGGCCATCCATAATGCCCGGTGGGAGCAAGGAGGCGTATAAAGCTGTTGAGCCGATTCTTACCAAGATAGCAGCACAGGTGGATAACCAGCCCTGCTGTACGTATATCGGCGATGACGGAGCAGGACATTTCGTCAAGATGACGCATAACGGAATCGAGTATGGGGACATGCAGCTTATCTGCGAGGCGTATTACCTGATGAAAAACGCACTCGGAGAAACAGCAGAGAAAATGCATGATGTATTCGCAGACTGGAACAAAGGCGAACTGGACTCATACCTGATTGAAATAACCGCGGACATTCTCTCAAAGAAAGATTCCGAAACCGGCAAGGCACTGGTAGAAGTGATTTTAGATAAAGCGGGTCAAAAAGGTACCGGTGTATGGACGAGCCAGAGCGCACTGACGCTGGGTATCGCTGCGCCAACGATTGCAGAGGCAGTATTTGCCCGCTGTATCTCGGCGATTAAGAACGAACGAGTCGCGGCATCGAAGCAGCTTTCGGGGCCGAGCGGGAAATATGCCGGGGACAAGGCTGAATTCATAAAAGCGATTCGAGACGGACTTTACGCATCCAAGATTTGCTCGTACGCGCAGGGTTTTGCGCTGATGACTTCGGCGGCGAAAGAATATAACTGGAAACTGGACTTCGGCAAGATTGCAATGATATGGCGAGGCGGGTGCATTATAAGGGCACACTTCTTGCGGCGAATCAAGGAGGCATACGACCGCAACGCTGACATAGCCAATCTGCTGCTGGACCCGTACTTTAAGAAGATTATAGAAGAGGCGCAGGGGAACTGGCGAAAGGTGGTTTCTACAGCCGTGGAACTGGGCATTCCTGTGCCGGCCTTTAGCTCGGCATTGAATTATTATGACAGCTACCGCAACCCGCGATTATCGGCAAATATGATTCAGGCGCAGCGAGATTATTTCGGCGCACACACTTACGAGCGAGTCGATAAAAAAGGCGTTTTCCATACGGAATGGCTGAAGATATGATTTGGAGTCTATAACAAAATCCGGATTCCCGCTCCCTTGGGGATAAATTCCGCGGGAATGACAGTTGTGATTTTAGTAACTTTCAGATAAGCTTTTTGCTAAGCAGTAAATCGTATTCGGTCTCGAACCTTAATTTGTGTTTGACCTCTTCTTCGGCCAGTCCGAGAAGCAATTCGCGAGACTGGGTGTCTTTAACCTGTGAGACCATGCTTACATACAACCTGAAAGCGGCCTGCTCTTTTTCTATGCCCAGCAGAAGCAAGTCCTTGTAATCCATATTCAGCAGCGACTGGCTGTCTGATAGAATGTAATCGTGTTCGGGGATAGTGAGTTTTCCCGGAGTTGAGACCACCCTGCCGGTTTTCATAACTTCCAGTTCGAGTTTAGCCTTGTGTTCCAGCTCTTCTTTGGCTAAATCTTCAAAAACTTTGCGTATCCCGGGGCTGGTCACACGGTCGGCCATAGCCAGATAAAAATTGCTGGCTTCTATTTCTTTGGCTATTGCGAATTCGAGAATTTCATAATCGGGAGTAATTTCGGTCATCGCCAGTTTCCCTTAATAGTCCCCTTTTATAGCAACCGTCACCACCACAGTCCATCGCCACGCTGCTTTGCAGATTATAACCTTTACAGCTTACGAGTAAAGTGTTGTTTCCAATGTTCGGTTGACTTGACAGAGGAATCCGGCTATTATTCTGTAATAAGGCACTACGGCCTAAATGGAAGGTAATATTATGGATTTCAAAAAGCTCGCATTGCAAGTTACCAAAATCATCGATGAGACACCGATAGCTGACATTCATACGCATATATACAGCGAGGCGTTCGGCGATTTACTGCTTTGGGGCATCGATGAACTTCTGACCTATCACTATCTCGTGGCCGAGTTATTCAGATACAAGCCTGAATTAGACTACGAGGTTTACTGGAGCATGCCGAAACAAAAGCAGGCGGAACTTGTATGGGACGAGCTTTTCGTAAAAAACTCACCGATAAGCGAGTCCGCCCGCGGGGTGGTGACGGTAATTGATGCGCTGGGGCTGGATGTAAGCAATAAAGACCTCAACAAGCTGCGCAGGTATTTCGCGGAAATTCCGCTCAGCCAATATATCGACAAAGTATTTCAGTTATCCAATGTCAAATACGTCATTACGACCAACGACCCATTCGACGCACAAGAGCAACTGGTCTGGGACAAAGGGGCCAATACCGACAGCCGATTCAAGGCAGCGCTGCGAATTGACGGGCTGTTTGACCCCAACTGCTTCGCAAACAAGAACAAGGCCCTGGGTACAGAATTTCTCAAACGCTGGATAGAAAAAATTAAGCCTGTATATATGGCGGCTTCACTGCCGCCTGATTTCAATATAGAGGACGGCGGAACAAAAGCAAAAATGATTTTGGAATGCATCCTGCCTGCTGCGCGAGAATATAACATGCCCTTTGCGATGATGATTGGGGTAAAGAGGGCAATAAACCCCGCCCTGAGGCTCGCGGGCGACGGAGTCGGCAAAGCTAATGTCGATACAATAGCTAAACTTGCGCGAGATTGGCCTGATGTGAAATTTATGGTAACGATGCTATCGCGTGAAAATCAGCACGAACTTTGCGTAACCAGCAGAAAATTCAAAAACATATTAGTCTTCGGCTGCTGGTGGTTCTTGAATAATCCGAGTATCATTCGCGAAATAACCACAGAGCGCATCGAAAGTCTGGGGCTTACGATGATACCGCAGCACAGCGACGCACGCGTACTCGACCAGCTAATCTATAAATGGCGACACTTCCGCAAGATTATCGCCGAGGTTCTGACAGAGAAGTATTTCGACCTTACCAACACAGGCTGGCCCATTACCGAGGCCGATATTAAAAGAGATGTGAACCGCATCCTCGGCGGCCAACTTCTTTAAAGATTACCGCTCACTGAAGTTCGCGGCTCTGTAATTAAGAGCAAAATAAGCCGGTTGCGTATCCTAATGGGATGTGGTATAAACAAACCGCGAAGCTAATTGGTGATTGGTGATTGGTGATTATCATCAAATCGGTCGGTTTGAGCAGGTCACAGAATAAATAATGGAAACCGTAGAATTAAAATCAACTATAACAGAGCTGTTGGCCCGGGTTGAAAAAATCCGGGACTGGCTTTGACTTGTCCAGCAAGAAGGCACAACTGGCGGAATTAGAAGAGAAGATGACCAGGCCCGGATTCTGGGACAATTCTGATTCGGCGCAATCGGTGGTTTCACAATTAAGCGCACTCAAATCAATAATTGGGCCGGTGGAGGAGCTTACCTGCGAGGTTAAAGATTTGGCGGAGTTGTTCGATATGGCATCGGCTGAATCGGACAAGGAAGAACTTGCACAATTGGAAGATGATTTAGGCAGTTTGATAAAGCGATGCGAACAAATCGAACTTCAGGGGCTGTTGTGCAGAGCCGATGACGCGAAGAATTGCTTTTTCAGCATTCATGCTGGGGCAGGCGGGACGGAAAGCTGTGACTGGGTCAATATGCTGCTTAGAATGTACGGGCGGTATTTCGAAACGGAAAAATACAAGGCCGAGGAGCTCGATATGGTTCCCGGCGAAGAGGCAGGTATCCGGTCAGTGACACTGAAGGTTAGCGGGCCATTCGCATTCGGCAAACTTTCCTGCGAAATGGGCGTTCACAGGCTGGTGCGGATAAGTCCATTCGACTCCAACAAGAGGCGTCATACGAGCTTCGCGGCGGTCGATGTCGTGCCCGAAACCGAGGATATCGATATCGAGATAAAAGAAGAAGACCTCAAAATAGATTATTACCGTGCAGGCGGAGCGGGCGGCCAGCATGTTAACAAAGTCAGCTCGGCGGTAAGGATTGTGCATATACCCACAGGCATCTCGGTACAATGCCAGAACGACCGAAGTCAGCACCGAAACAAGGCTGAGGCGATGAAGATGTTAAAGAGCAGATTGTATATGCTCGAACAGCAAAAACGCGACACGGAACTTGCGAAAGTATATGGCAATAAGGGTGAAATAGCATGGGGAAACCAGATACGAAGTTATGTATTGCAGCCCTACCAAATGGTCAAAGACCATCGAACAGACTACCAGACGGGAAATACGGACGCGGTGCTGAACGGGGACATCGAGGGCTTTATCGAAAGCTATTTGAGATACAGGGTCAAAAATAAAAAAAAGGAACCAGAAGTAAAAACAGGAAAAAAAGACAAGGATTAGCAAGATGAAAGAAATAATCGAAGTCAAATTAAAAACTCGCAAGGCTGATTTCATCACATGCAAAACAGACCTGCTCGCAGCGGGGCTGTTTAGCGACGCCAAAGGGCTGGACAAATTAAACGCCGAGCTTGACCAAAAACTCGGCGGCGCCATCGAACGATTGATTAAGCTGGGCGATTTCAAGGGCAAAGAGGGGACAACAGCCATCGTTTACGGCAACGACAGCATAGGAGCCAAAAGAATCCTGCTGGTCGGCTTAGGCGAGAAAAAGAAGGCGACGCTCGATACAGTCCGCAATGCGGCGGCCAACGCAGCGAAAAAAGCTGTGGAAATAAAGGCAGAGACCTTAAGCTTGGCACTGCATCGGGCATTCGACGGCAAGTGCGATTTGGCCGCGACGGGCAGGGTCATGGCGGAGGGGACATATCTCGGCAGCTATCGTTATGACGAGTTTGTCACTCAACGCGAAAACGGACGGTTAGGCTCACTTGGTGTCGAGATAATAGATTCCGACGCTGGGAAAATAAAAAAGATAGACAAAGGGCTTCAATGCGGGGGCATAATCGGCAGGGCGCAAAGTTATGCGCGGACGCTGGCGAATCGGCCCGCGAATGTAATAAATCCGGAAAAGCTCGCGGCAGAAGCGAAAAGAATCGCGAAAGCTGTAAAGGGGCTAACCTGTACGGTGTTCGATGAAAAGCAAATGGCTGAAAAGGGTATGGGGGGCATACTTGCCGTTGGTTCGGGGTCCAAGAGCCCACCGAGATTTATTGTTTTGCAGTACAACGGCGCAGGCAAATCCAAGCCTACAATCGCTCTGGTGGGCAAGGCGATAACTTTCGATTCGGGCGGGATAAGCATTAAGCCTGCGAGCAAAATGGATGAGATGAAATTAGACAAGAGCGGCGGAATCGCCGTGCTGGGGACAATGAGAGCAGTTGCGGAATTGAAACTGCCGGTGAATGTCATCGGGATAATTCCATCGGCGGAAAATCTGCCGAGCGGGACGAGCTATCGGCCCGGCGATATTATCAGCACGTTCAGCGGCAAGACCGTCGAGATATTAAATACCGACGCCGAGGGCAGAATGATACTTTGCGACGGGATTGCATACGCAGTGAAACAAAAATGCGACACCATCATCGACATAGCGACGCTAACCGGCGCATGCAAAGTTGCTCTGGGCAGTTATATGGCGGGGCTTATGGGAAGCGACGAGAAACTAATAAAGCAAATACAAAAAGCAGCAGAGGAAAGCGGTGAGAAGGTATGGCCCCTGCCGAGCGGTGACGAATACGCAGAGGAGATGAAAAGCAAGATAGCTGATTTGAAAAACACCGGCAGCAGGTGGGGCGGGGCGTGCACGGCGGCGGCTTTTCTAAGGCAGTTCGCGGGCGAGACGAAATGGGCACACCTTGACATTGCTGGAATGGATATGTTCGAGCGGGCCACAGAATATTTGGCAGAAGGGTCGAGCGGTTTCGGAGTTCGGCTGTTAACCACATATCTTATGAATATCGCCAGATAAGAAAGTTGAAAATATGGGTTCTAAAAACAAGAAAAAAGTGGATATCGAAAGAATAAAAAAAGCAACCAAGGAAATACTTTTGGCGATAGGCGAAGACGTCGAGCGCGAGGGGCTAAAGAAGACGCCGCAGCGAGTGGCGAATATGTACGTCGAGCTGCTGGCAGGGATGCGCGAGGATTGCGAGCAGCACCTTCAAAGCGTTTTTTCCGAAGACTATGACGAGATAGTTCTGCTGCGCGACATACCTTTTTACAGTATTTGTGAACATCACCTGATGCCGTTTATCGGGACAGCTCATATCGCATATCTGCCGGAGGGAGTTGTACTCGGCGTCAGCAAGCTGGCCCGGATTGTGGATTGTTTTGCGCGCAGGCTCCAGACACAGGAAAGGCTTACGGGGCAGATAGCCAATTTTATAATGAATAACCTGAAGCCTCGCGGCGTGGCGGTGGTGCTGGAGGCATCGCACAGTTGTATGACGATTCGAGGGATTAAGAAGCCCGGCTCGACAATGGTGACTTCGGCTCTTCGCGGGATATTTATGAGAGACCCCAAGAGCAGAAGTGAGATTATAAGCCTGATGCACAAAGGCAATAAATAGAAGGCTCTTTGCCTATGCATAAATTATCAAGGCTGGTGCGTTTTTCGATTAATCCTTTTCTGCCCGATGACAGTGAGGGATTTAATTCTTTCGCATCGAGGCCCGCGGGCGAAGGGCTGGCGATATTTTTCGAGTTGACCGTTGCGCTGGTCGGCGAGGTCGAGCCGGCGACGGGACTTGTCGTCAATGTAAGCGATATAGACGAAAAGGTACAGAAATATGTCGTTCCGATTTTCGCCCGGCAGATTAGAGAAGACTTTCAGCAGGGCCGGCATATCGGGCTTTTGGGAATAACCGAGCTTTTGAAATCGGCGTGGGGACAATTAGCCGACAAGCTCGGCTCGGCAAAGCTGAAAGAATTGAGCCTGTCGCTGAATCCGTTCAGAAAGGTGACTATTGAGGGGCAAGACTGCAAGATGAGTTATTTTAGTGAGAAATTCGAATTCGCGGCGACGCACAAACTTTGGAACGATGACTTCTCGGATGAGCGTAATCAGAAGGTTTTCGGCAAATGCGCAAACCCCGCAGGTCACGGGCATAATTATATCGCTGAAGTTACGATAAAAAGGCCGGCAGAGGGAGAAAATTTTTGCATCGGCGATTTCGAAAAAGTGGTGGACGATGAGTTTATAAAAGTGGTTGACCACAAGAACCTGAACGAAGACGTGCCGCATTTCGCCAAGACGATTCCGACGGTAGAGGAATTGGCGGCTTTTGCGTGGGGAAAGCTGGCGGGCAAATTCGGAGAAGCAGCGCTTCATTGCATAACAATCTGGGAAACCGATAAGACCTACTGCTGCTATTACGGGCAGTAGAACAAAGAGCAAACAGGGCATATCATATCAATATCCTCATTCTGAACCTGCCAGAGACAGATAAGTTTTTCAGAAAATAAGCATAAGCAACCCAAAGCCCCAAAGAAGTCCCATAAAAAGCCTTTTTCAGTGCCAAAAAACAGGCTGTTAAGCTTGTTTGGCGTTATGAACTTACAAACGATACAACACGTATAGTTTTTATCGCAAAATCGGCTAATATTGCTTGCTGAAATCTTGTCTTCACTAAAGCTATCTCCTTTATTTGCCGATAGTTATGCTATAAGAAGGCCGACGAACAAACTTTCCGACTTTCTACAAGAATATGGCTTAAAAGCCTGATACAATGCCAAGGCTGTGTTTGTTTTTACAGCGCAACCGACAGGGACGGAGTCTTCGATGGAACACCCCCCTGCTTAGTTATTCACTATTGAGGCCTCTATGAAAGTACTTATTACAGGCGGGGCGGGCTTTATAGGCTCTCATCTGGCGGAACGGCTACTGCAAGACGGACACAAGGTCGCAGTTGTCGATAATCTCAGCACCGGCAGTTTAAAAAATATCGAAGGCTTCAAAGGACACCGCAACTTTGACTTTGTCGAAGGCGACATCCGCAATGCCGAGTTGCTGGAACCTCTAATAGAACAATGCGAGGCAGTGTTTCATTTAGCCGCGGCTGTCGGCGTCAAGCTGATAGCGGAGAAGCCTGTCCACACGATAGAAACAAACATCGGCGGCACGGAAGTGGTGCTGGAGGCAGCAAACAAGTTCGGGAAAAAAATCCTGATTGCTTCGAGCAGCGAAGTCTATGGGAAAAACGAAATAGTGCCCTTTGGCGAAGATGACGATATCGTGCTGGGCAGCACAAGAATGTCGCGATGGTCATACGCCTGCAGTAAAGCGATAGACGAATTTTTAGGTTTGGCTTTTCATCAACAGTATAATTTAGGCGTGGTAATCGGCAGGTTCTTTAACACAATCGGACCCAGACAGACGGGGCAATATGGAATGGTGGTGCCTCGTTTCGTTCAAAGGGCGTTAAGAAATGAGCCGATTTTAATATACGGCACAGGTCAGCAAAGACGCTGCTTCTGTTATGTGGATGACCTCATCGAGGCGGTGACAGGTTTAATGGGCTGCGGGGAAGCAGCGGGAAAAGTATATAACATCGGCTCAAATGAAGAGATTACCATCGAAAGTCTTGCTGATAAAATCATCGAAATGACGGACAGCAAAAGCAAAAAGGAATTCGTATCATACGAAGAGGCCTACGGCAGGCCTATTGAGGACATGATGCGTCGCGTGCCGAATGTTGAACGAATAAAAAAGACCACCGGCTGGGTACCTAAAACGAGTACGGACAAGGCACTGCGGCTGATTATAGAACATTTCAAACAAGCGAAATAACAATGGATTGTCAGGGAGGCAAGATATTATGAAGAAAGCATTGATTACCGGAATTACGGGACAGGACGGCTCGTATCTTGCGGAACTGCTGCTGCAAAAAGGCTACGAAGTATGGGGTATCATTCGACGAAGTTCGTCCTTCAATACCGACAGAATCGACCATTTGTATAAAGACCCGCATCAAAAACCCCAACTAAGGCTGGTTTACGGGGATTTGACCGACGGAGGGAGCCTGTCAACAATCTTAAATAACATTAAGCCCGACGAAGTATATAATCTCGGGGCGCAAAGTCACGTTCGTGTTAGTTTCGACACACCCATCTATACAGCTAACGTAGATGCTCTGGGGACACTTCGACTGCTCGAAGCAATTCGTATGACGGAGCTTCCTGTTAAGTATTATCAGGCCTCCAGCAGCGAGATGTACGGCAAGGTCATCGAAACGCCTCAAACAGAGAAGACGCCATTTTATCCGCGGAGTCCCTACGGCTGCGCGAAGGTGTACAGCTTTTGGCAAACGGTAAATTACCGAGAGGCTTACGGGCTGTTCGCGTGTAACGGAATCCTGTTTAATCACGAATCGCCGAGGCGAGGCGAAACATTCGTTACAAGAAAAATCACACGGGCGGCAACACGCATCAAATTAGGGTTACAGGACAAGCTGTATTTAGGCAACCTGGACGCGAAGCGCGACTGGGGGTTCGCTGGCGATTATGTCGAGACGATGTGGCTGATGCTGCAACAGGAAAGAAGCGACGATTATGTTATCGCCACGGGCGAGACACATTCAGTAAAAGAGTTTTTAGACGAAGTATTCGGTTATCTCGATTTGGACTGGCACAAGTGCGTTGAAACTGACAAGCGATATTACAGGCCGAGCGAAGTTGATTTTCTGCAAGGCGATTCGAGCAAAGCCAGAAAGATTCTCAAATGGGAACCAAAGGTTTCATTTAAGGCTCTGGTGAAAATGATGACTGATGCAGATATGAAGCTTGCTAAGGATGAAAAGATTTTGAAGGACCACAACAACAGATAATGAGCGGATTTTTCGAAAACAAACGAGTTGTCGTTACCGGCGGAGCAGGTTTTCTCGGCGGCTATATCGTTAAAGGGCTGGAGAAACGGGGCTGTAAGAATATTTTAGTTCCGAAAATCGAAGACTATGACCTTGTCAATATGGCTGATATTGTTCGGATGTACGACGATATGAAGCCTGATATTGTCATTCACCTGGCGGCAGTTGTCGGCGGCATCGGAGCCAATCGCGAACATCCGGGCGAGTTTTTTTACAAGAACCTGATGATGGGGGTGCAGCTAATAGAGCAGGGACGAATCCGCAACATTGAAAAATTCACGGCAATCGGGACGGTTTGTGCATATCCGAAATTTACGCCTGTGCCGTTTAAGGAAGAAGACATCTGGAACGGATACCCGGAGGAGACTAACGCTCCATACGGATTAGCCAAAAAGATGCTATTGGTTCAATCACAGGCTTACCGGTCGGAATACGGTTTCAATTCGATATTTTTATTGCCGGTAAATCTTTACGGGCCCGGCGATAACTTCGAGTCTAAAAGCAGTCACGTAATACCTGCGCTGATAAAAAAATGCATCGATGCAATCGAATCCGGCGCCGACCATATTGACTGCTGGGGCACCGGGGAGGTTTCACGGGAGTTTATCTACGTAGCCGACGCTGCGGAAGGGATACTGCTGGCGACAGAACATTATGACGGGGATGAGCCGGTCAATATCGGGGCCGGTTTTGAAATAACAATAAAGGAACTGGCGGAAAAAATCGCAGAGATAACTGGCTTTAAGAGCGAGATTCGCTGGGACAGTTCCAAGCCAGACGGACAACCGCGGCGATGTCTGGATGTTTCAAGGGCCAAAAAATACTTTGGTTTCGAGGCCAAGACCAGATTCGAAGACGGCCTTAAGGAAACTATTAAATGGTACCGCCACTCGGCGGGGTAAAGACTGCGCCCTGCTAAGGCCTGGTACAATCTCGAGGTTTTTTGATGAAATCGAATAAGCGGTGCGCGCCAAGAAAAGGCCCGTCAGTCTGATTAGTGTCAGGACACTCGACATAATGCGTAGGATAATATTCAATATTGTAACGTTTGGCGATTTCGGGTTGTTTATCGACGTCAATCAAAATCGGAACAAAATTAGCCTGGACGTATTTTCTGACGTCGGTTTTACTGTAAACATCCTGCCACATATCCGAGCTAAAGCGTGTGCCTTGTTTGAAAAAACAAATTAAAGCAGGTTTATGTTGTTGTTTTGCTAATTTGATTCCAGCGTAATAATCTTTGTTCCACCAAGCAGTTGGGTCCCCCTTGTTTTCGGTCAAAAAAACGAATATAATGAATACAATGAAAGCCAGAATGACTATCCGTAACATTCGAGATTGTTTTTTGCCGCTGGAAGGTTTAGCTTCCTTCGGCGTCTGACTGGTCAAGGCATCATAATTGTCGGCCACAAGGACCTCCGTATAAGGCTATTACAATGAGTGATTTATTATAGGTAAAGCTGTCAATCAGTCAAGCTTTGCCGAAGTGTTTTTTCTTTTTTAGTTTCAAAGGAAATAAAACTATGAGCGAGGATACTTTAAACGTTGCGGTTGTTGGTGCGGGATATTGGGGCAAGAATCTGGTTCGCAATTTTGCCACCGCTAAAAGGTGTAATTTGAAATACGTCTGCGACCTCAATAAAAAGGCACTGGCCGCCCAAAAGAAGAGTTTCCCCTTTATTACGACCACATCCGAGTTAGGGGACGTTTTGAGTGATGCCGAAATTGATGCTGTGGTGATAGCGACTGAAGTACCTACGCACTTCGAGATAGCACGGAAGGCTTTGGATGCGGGCAAGCATACTTATGTCGAGAAACCGTTGACTTTAAAAGCTGCCGACGCGAATACGCTGGTTGAGCTTGCAAAGGATAAGAAGCTGAAGCTTATGGTAGGCCATCTGCTGGAATATCACCCTGCGGTCAATTACCTCAAGGAAATGATAGACAGAGGCCAGCTTGGTCAGCTTTATTATATGTACACGCAGCGAGTTAATTTAGGTATTGTCCGCCAGAATGAAAATGCGTGGTGGTCACTGGCACCGCATGATATTTCGATTATTTGCTATTTATTCGGCTCTGAGCCGGTATCGGTAACTGCACACGGGCAGTGTTATCTGCAAAAGGATATCGAAGACGTAGTATTTGCCACGATTAAATTTTCAGACGGCAAAATGGCAAACGTCCACTGCAGCTGGCTCGACCCTCATAAAATCAGAAAGATGACGGTTGTCGGCTCCGAAAAGATGGTAACCTTCGATGATATGGAGGCCACGGAGAAAATCCGAATGTACGATAAGGGCGCTGCAATAAAACACGATATAACTACATCCTACTCGGAAATAATATCGCTTCGGTTCGGAGATATAGTGATTCCAAAGGTGCCCAGTGGTGAGCCGCTTGGGCTGGAAGGCAGGCATTTTATAGACAGTGTTCTTGACGGGACACCGATACGCAGTGATGGCGTCGAAGGGCTGAGAGTCGTTCGCGTATTGGAAGCGGGACAGAAATCGTTAAAGAATAACGGCGAACCAGTAAATCCGGAGGATTTTTAATATGAACCAGCAAAAAGATTATTTCGTTCACGAATCGGCTTATGTTGACGAACCCTGCGAAATCGGCAAGGGGACAAAAGTATGGCATTTTTCACATATAATGAAAGACGTCAAGATTGGTGAAAGATGTATATTCGGCCAGAACGTCAACATTGCAAGCGGAGTCGTCATCGGCAGCAATGTGAAGGTCCAAAATAACGTTTCGATATATACAGGAGCAATTATCGAAGACGATGTCTTTCTTGGGCCTTCGTGTGTTCTGACAAATGTTACGAACCCCCGCTCGCAGGTTATTCGGCACAGTATTTATGAAAAAACAATCTTTCACCGAGGAGTAACAGTCGGAGCAAACGCAACCATCGTTTGCGGCATCGAGCTTGGACGTTATTGTTTTATAGCAGCCGGTACTGTTGTAGCCAAAAGCGTCCCGGATTATGCGTTAATGATGGGTGTTCCGGCCAGACAAAGAGGCTGGATGAGCCGACACGGAATACTTTTACCAAAGCCAGACTCGGATGGTATAATGGTTTGTCTGGAGAGCGGTTATCGTTATAAAGAGGTTGAGCCGGGCGTAGTCAGGTGTCTTGATTTGGACGAGGAGTCCCCTCTGCCGCCGGAAAAGGCCGTAGGGGAAATAGCGTATGATGATTTTAAGAAAAATTTCTAATTAACCTATATTCAACAAGCTCACTATAAAGGAGATTATGTAATGAAGGTACCACTTTTGGACTTGAAGGCACAGTATGCAACAATCAAAGACGAAGTTCTGTCGGCTGTTTCGGAGGTACTTGATACTCAAATGTGTATAGGCGGTCCGAAAGTTGCAGAACTGGAAGAGAAGGTAGCGGCTATAAGCGACTGCAAATTCGCGGTTGGGGCCTCCAGCGGCACCGATGCCATTTTAAACAGCCTGATGAGTCTGGATATTGGCAAAGGCGATGAGGTCATTACCACGCCGTTTACGTTTTTTGCAACCGTAGGCTGTATCTCCCGCACCGGAGCAAAGCCGGTGTTCGTGGATATCGACCCGCGGACCTTCAATATCAATACCGAGCTTGTTGCTTCTGCGGTTACGAAAAGAACCAAGGCGATTATGCCTGTCCATTTATACGGGCAGATGGCGGATATGGACCCGATTATGGAAATCGCCAAGAAACATAATCTTGCGGTGATAGAGGATGCCGCCCAGTCGATTACGAGCACCTATAAAGGCAGGAAGGCCGGCAGTGTCGGGACGGTCGGCTGCTTCAGCTTTTTCCCAAGCAAGAACCTCGGCGGCGTTGGTGACGGCGGTATGATTGTTACCAATGACGAGCAGCTTTATAACCGTTTGTTTATTATGCGCAATCACGGCAGCAAGCCGAAATACTATCATAAATATGTGGGCGGGAATTTCCGTCTCGACCCAATGCAGGCGGCGGTACTTTTGGTCAAGCTGCCACATTTAGATGAATGGTCCGAAGGCCGACGTCGCAACGCAGCATATTACGACGAGAAATTCAAGGGGACCGTTGTAGAAATCCCGTATATCAGTCCTGACTGTGTAACCATTTATAATCAGTACTGCATTCGTGTGCCGAAACGCGATGAGCTGTTGGCGCATCTGAAGAAAAATAATATCGGGTGCGAGATATATTACCCGGTTCCCATGCATCTGCAGGAATGTTTTGCGTTTCTGGGGCATAAAAAGGGTGATTTCCCTGAAGCAGAAAAGGCAGCTAATGAGATTATAGCTATTCCCATCTATCCGGAATTGACCGATGAGATGAAAGATTGTGTTGTCAAAGCCGTTTTTGAAATGCTGAATTAATCAAAGACGAAGAACGCTCGGACTGCAGGTATTACCAGCAGAGGCGTACATATTTGACAGCCTTTCTGCCCAAGAAAGGCTACCTGGGTAGTGGGGGATAGTTTCGGGTACAGAAACCTTTCAATAAAATTTTCCTTAAGACGGCTT
This sequence comes from Phycisphaerae bacterium, assembly GCA_028714255.1. Classification (GTDB taxonomy): domain Bacteria; phylum Planctomycetota; class Phycisphaerae; order Sedimentisphaerales; family Anaerobacaceae; genus CAIYOL01. Next base: position 66,750 of record JAQTMR010000004.1, read on the forward strand.
AGAAAAACAAGTTACAGCATGAGATGCCGATAGACCTTGACTTTTATCCGATTTACGTTAAATTATAGGATAGATGAAAGACCATCTCAACTCAAGGGTAACGGAGAGTAGGACAACGGATGGCCATAAAAAAGAAGCAGGTAGTTACTGCTCAAGTTTTAGGAATGTTTTTCCTTTTAAGTTGCCCCTGTTTTGCTGTTTCCCTGTTTGTTCCGGGTCAGTACCCGACAATCCAGGCAGCAATAAACGATTGCAACGACGGGGACACCGTTATCATATCAACAGGCACCTACGCCGGCACAGACAATCGTAATTTGGACTTTGGGGGGAGGGCTATTACTGTTCGAAGCCTTGACCCCGAAGACCCCGGTGTTGTTACCGCGACCATAATCGACTGCCAAAGCAGCGGACGAGGCTTTTATTTTCACACAGCAGAGACTGAAAGTTCTGTTGTTAGCGGTCTAACGATAATTAATGGTTCTGCTACAAATGGCGGCGGCATATATTGTATCTTCAGTTCACCAAAGATAACCAATTGCATTTTCTCCGGTAACAGAGGCGATTATGGCGGAGGAATGTATAGCTACAGCAGCTCTCCGAATCTGACCGGCTGTGAATTTAGTGATAATTCAGCAACTAACGACGGAGGCGGAATATACCAAGAATACGGCAACTCAACACTGAAAAACTGTATATTCCTCAGAAACGTATCTGATGACACAGGCGGCGGTATATGTATCAAGATAGGGAGCATGGCAGTAACCAACAGCACATTTGCTGAAAATTCCGCCATTCACGGAAAGGCCGTGTCCACGCTGGGCTACTGGTACACAGATTTAGCCGATATTAATATGATAAATTCTATCTTGTGTGACGGCGGTAACGAAATCTATGCAGGCTTTTTTGGCACCGCGGTTGTCAGGTATAGCAACATTCAGGATGGTTACAGTGGTACTGGCAACATAAACGCGGACCCGTGTTTTGTAACCGGCTCTCAAGGCGATTACTACCTAAGCCATATCGTTGCTGGGCAGGGTAGTGATAGTCCGTGCGTAAATGCCGGCAGTGATACGGCACCTAACATGGGGATGGATGAATTTACAACACGAACCGACTATGTTAGGGATAATGGAATCGTGGATATGGGTTATCATTATCCGGTCATACCAGATTCGCCTGATATCGATAGGAACCTTAGCGTTGACCTGTTTGATTTTTCTATTTTAGCCAACTATTGGCTGCTGCAGGGCGAGCCTAATGACTCAAACTACCGGGCTGGTGATATCACAAGAGATTTGAACGTTGATTTTAAGGACATTTCGGAATTGGCAGATGCATGGCTGAATTGCCTTGTGAAACCTGCGAGTGTTCCCAATCCTGCCGACGGAGCAATGGGCACAGATGCAAACGTGGTTCTCAGTTGGTCAGCAGGCTATGGCGCATTAGAACACGATGTTTATTTTGGAACAGACGCTAATACCGTAGGCCAGGCCAATCGCTTGTCAGAAGAGTTTATGGATACGGTCTCGGAAGTAAATTTTGCTCTATGTTTGCTTGATTTCGGGACACCTTATTTCTGGCGGATTGACGAAGTAGGACCAAGATGTACAACCAAAGGAGTTACCTGGCGTTTTGCAACATACCCCCATCCAGGCAAGGCAACTGACCCTGTCCCTGCTTATGGTACTATAATAATCAATCCAGAAATCGTTGAGCTAAGATGGGGTGCCGGTATATTTGTTACCTCTCACGATGTTTATATAGGAACCGACTTTAACAACGTAAATGAAGCAAACACCCTGTCACCTGAATTTAAGGGCAGTCAAACTTCGACAAGCTACGAGATGACCGGCTTTAATGTAAATACCACTTATTATTGGCGAATTGACGGGAATAACTCCTATGGCACAGCCAAAGGAGATGTATGGAGCTTTAGTATATTGTTCGACCCCAATTTTGTCAGTTGGTGGAAATTCGATGAGGGTACAGGAACAACGGCGTATGATTCTGTTGGCAGCAATGACGGAATTGTCAATAAAGCAGAATGGATAGTCGGCAAAGTTAATGGCGCATTAAACTTCGATGGTTATTATGATTCAGTTGATGTCAGCATTTATCATCTGTGGAATAAGTATATAGGAAACCCCGTACTGCCTACCCCAACGAACGCCTTTGGAAGTGTCTGGCTTGATGAAGGCATATATCATTTTTATTATACTAATCTCCTAAACGTTTATCATGCTACCAGTTCCGACGGATTAAATTGGCAAACATACCCTGACCCTGTTTTAACCGGAACTACCGGCCAATGGGACGAACGTATCGAAGTGTCAATGGTTTTTAAAGACAATGATACGTGGTATATGCTGTATAGAGGGCATAATTATATTGGACTGCCTTATTCTCACGCAATAGGACTTGCCAGTTCTGCTGATGGAATCAACTGGCAAAAAAGTGAGTTTAATCCTGTTCTAACTCCCACCTCCGGCGAATGGGATGGGGTTTATATGGACAGGGGAGAGCCCATGAATTTCGACCCCTGGGGGATAATGAAAATAGGTTCCACTTATCACTTATGGTTTAACGCTGATAATCCTTCGTTAAGCAGAGCTACCGGCCTTGCTACATCTACCGACCTGGTTAATTGGACAAAAGACGCAAACAATCCGATTTTTACACATGGAAGGTTCTGCGTTTTCCCATTCAAATACGGAGATTATTATTACATGATTGTCACAAGCGGAGGATATCAAAAATACGTTACAACTTTTGAGCTTTACAGGGATAAAAATCCCACATTTTATTTGAAAGACAGAGAATTTGTAACTCATGTATTAAAATGTGGACCGCAAAGAGCATTCGATGAAAAGTATCTCGACACGCCTTGTGCAGTAACAAATGATATTTATAGAGATTCTTTCCCAAGCGATACCGTTAAAGTATATTATACGGGAGAAGCTCCTCCGATAGGTGTCTGGAGGCACGGGTTGGCAACTTTCAATCTTTCCGATTTAGTAAATCAACCATCAAATAAACTTCCCTATAAAACCAACAATATGACTTATGCAGCGTGGATTAAACCTGATACGCTAAATTCAAGCTTCCAGATAATAATAAACAATGGTACCATTTGGACAAGAAGTCTTTTTCTGTATTACAGTATGCTTAGAGGATATGTCGGTTACTCGACAAGCGGTGCATGGGGTATCTCTATAAGCGGAACTATACAACAGGGTATTTGGCAACATGTAGCCCTTGTTCTCAAAAATAACATTATTCATCTTTATGTTAATGGTAATGAAGTTATCTACAGCAACCGGGTTGCAGGAGTCGGACCACCAATAGACTACTCAGGTAACAATTTAACTATCGGTAATGATTGCATCGCCCCAAAGCCTTTCAACGGTTCCATCGATGAAGTGCTTGTCTATGACAGGGCACTGAGTGCGGAGGAAATTCGAGAACTCGCGAACTCAGAATAACCCCCAACGGCGAACCTTTGAATACGGTGATGGTAATACTATAAACAGCAACTCAAAAGCAGTACAGAGCAGGGTAAATTGCTTTGCGCTTTGTACTTATTAAATATTTGAGGCGACCTTCTATGAAATGGCACATTACTTTTCCACTTTTTTTGTGTTTTCTTGTAACAGGCTCCAACTTTACCTGGGCCAAAGAACGCTACGAGGGCCGTCCCATTGCCGTCAACAACGAAGTTGTCAATGATATTGTGCCCATGTCTAAGGTCCCGATTCCGGACGAGATAAAAGAAGTGGCCGAACAGAAGACAGAACGACTCTTAAGCTTTTTCAAAACCCCCGACCAACAGCTTATGCCGGTTGGTATGTATGCGATGGTTGAGGACATGACAAATGTTGAGATTTTGAGGAAGTTTCAAGCCAGCGGTATCAATTTGGTTCATCGGTATGCCAGTACTCAAGGTACTCAGCACGCTTTGACGGACCTGCAGGCCGCACGCAGTGCCGGCATTGGCGTCTTGCAAAATCTTCCGAGTGCATATCTGACCGACAAAGATTTATCCTGGTGGCGAGACCATATAAAAAGTCTTGTAAATGATAACCAGATACTGGCCTGGTATTTGCCGGAAGAACGAAAAGCTCCGGACGAAGTCAAAAGAAACAGTGAGATTGCCCGGATTATACAAGAGGTTGACATTAAAAAACGGCCGATGTTCACTTATGTAGAGTGGCCTGAAAAGGAATACCTGAAAAAAAGCGGAGAATACGTAGATGCATTGCTTTTTGGTGCATATCCGAGTTATTATAGCCCAAGGCCGCGAATAGATATCCGCAGGCGCATTGACCTTGCTTACAGTAGCGGAGTGCCCGTCATAATTGGGACAGTAGAATCAGTCAAAGATCCAGAGCCCGGTCAGCGCTTGCCGGCGATGGGAGCAACTCGTCCGGAATATATCCGGGCGGATGCGTATATTGCACTTATTGGCGGCGCCAAGGGTTTAATGTGGTATTGCTGGGCACAAGCAAGGAAAGTTCCCGGGCTTATGGACTCTATATACGAAGTAGCTACGGAGTTAAACGGCCCGCAAAAGATAGGCGAGGTATTACTGTCCGGTCTGGCAACCGAAGGTATTGAATGTAAACTGATTTCGGGCGATAAATACGCACCACCAGCTTCTGCATATGAGAACAAATCAACAGACACGGCATTTCTGTACAGCAGTTTGCAGTGGACCGCAAGAAGGCACGAAGGGTATTTATATATTTTCACCGTCAATGTAAATGAGGATGTCCGCGCACCCAATAACGGTGGTCAAGATTATGCGGTTAAAGTGCAGTTTCATATCCCCTATAAAACGGATGGCCAGGTTAAAGTTTTGTTTAAAGACAGGAATATCAAACTCGACAATGACAGGTTTGTCGATGAATTCATGCCATTAGAGGTTAATGTTTACAAAATCAAACTTGAATAATACCGCAATCTCACAGATTATGATATGGTTCTTAAAGTAATCGTTTATGAATAATAAAAGCAAAGGTAAGGCCTTCCTAAAGAACACCGCTATCGTTACGGTAGGTAAAGTCAGCGGACTTGTCACCATGACAGTTACGGCCATACTTACGGCTCGGTATTTGGGGCCGGAGGGTAAGGGGCAGGTAGCTTTAGCGATGAGCACAGGTATGGTTCTTGCGCAAATTTTCTGTTTGGGATTTGACCAATCTGCGCCCTATCATATTGCCACAGGCATACTCACATCTAAAAGAGTGCTTGGTTCCTGGATTTTAGCTTTTGTAATCGCCTGTATTTTTTCATATGGTGTGGCTTATCCTTTATTCGCCCGCTATTTGATGAACGGTGTATTTGCAGGCGTTACGAAACCTATGTTGTTCATTGGGGGTCTGGCTTGTCCACTTTATCTGCTACGGCTTCTGGTTAACAGCATTTTACATGGCCATGAAGAGTTTTTTAAACAAAGCTATCACAATATTCTCATATGTACCGGCAGCATTATTGGAGCATTATCAGCCCTTGTGATTTTTCATCTTGGCCCACTGGGTTATGTAACGACACAGATAATATTAGGGTTTGCGTCGCTCGCATATGGTTTTTTTGTTTTGGCACAGGTCATCAGGGGCACTCCTATTTTTTCTCTGTCGGATTGGTTCAAAATGTTCCGCTATGGCTACAAAGCAACTTTATCACAGATATTTTCACTGATTGATTTGCGGCTTGATATCTATGTCGTCAACTATTTCACAGATGTTTCATTAGTCGGTGTTTATACAGTCGCAGCGGCATTAGGCAACATGTTTTGGATACTGCCCGACAGTATTGCAGTAGTTCTTTTTCCAAGAACAGCGGCAGCCGACCAGGAGGGAAGCCGAAAACTTACGAGTTTATTGTGTCGTAATACTATGTGGCAAACAATAATAGCCGGGGGTCTGTTTTTGTTGATAAGCAGACAGGTTATAATCTTTGTGTTTGGGGCACGTTTTAGTGATGCATCAACGGCGCTTGCATTTTTGATGCCCGGAGTAGTAGGTCAGGTTGTTTCGAGGATATGTTTTACTGATTGTTCGGCAAGGGGATTTCCTGAAAAGGCTACTTACAGCTCTGCTATCACAGCGTTTCTGACTGTTGCCCTTGACATATATCTTATTCCAAAATATGGAATTTATGGAGCAGCGGTGGCTTCGTCGATAGCATATTGTACAAGCGGGATTCTTGGGCTGTATTGGCATTTGAAACTTTCAGACAATACTCTTGCCGCATTGATTATTCCGCGAAAGACAGATTTGAAGTATTACTTAGCCGCTTTTCAAAAAATCAAAGCAAGGTTTATAAGTCAAGCGAGAGATTGAAAATATGTCTTATGAAACTGCAACAGGCTATGAACAAGATGGTTTACTGCAACCGGATTATGCTTTTCAGGAAGAAGGCTTTGTTCAGACAGACAAGAATGGCGGCTGGTGGGTAATTTTTCTATTGGGCTCCACACTATTCGGGCCGTTGATTGTCGTTTCCAGAGCTTTGCCTCCATTTCGCTTCGCAGATGTGGCGATTTTACTTATGCTGTTTACCAGAGTGTTCAAGTCCTACCAACTCCATGGTGGATTTATGTTCTCATATCGGGTTAGATTATTCAGCGGATTTATGTTCGCCATGGCCATGGTGCTTTATTTTTCGATGATGGTTAATTTGGCAATAGGCCGATTTGACTTTTTTTACAAAGACCTGTGGATACCCTTAACTTTTATCCGAATGGCATTGATTGCCGCAATAGCTGCTTCTTTTGTTTTAGAGCAGCGGCAAATTAATCAAATACTCAAAGGTACTATAATCTTGTCGTTGTTGTCCATCCTGCTTGCCTTTGGTCAAAGATCAGGACCGTTAACTTCAAGCGCACTTATGAATAAACTTTATACCCTCGAGGGTGAGCAACTTTTGACACAACAAAGTTCTTATATCGAGCGTGTTCGTGTTATGGGAACGTTTGGCAATGCCAACGTGTTCGGTGGCTCCCTTGTCATGCTCAGCGCCATGTTGATTTCTTTTGCTATAAGCAGTAAAGGCCTTAAAAGGTACCTTTCTACAGCTACATTTCTGGCGCTTGCCGTAACAGTATTGATAACCACAGGTTCCAGAACCTCACTCATCGGTCTCACCGTTGTTTCGAGTCTTTCATTCATACTGTCGCTACGCAAGGGGACACGCATTAAAGCCTTCATATTTTTGATACTGTTTTTAACTATAGTGATATTTATCCGTACAAATGCTGAAAATTTACCTATAAATCCAAGGTTGAAAGATCTTCTTCTGGGCGGAAATAACATAACCAAAGGCGAAAGCTTTCTTGCACGGCTGGGAATGTGGACGGATAGCCTTGCTAAAGCCAAGGACTCTATCCTGGTCGGGGTCGGTGCGAGTAAAACGGTGACTCAGCTAACCGACAACGGATATATCTATACGCTGCTGCGTGTCGGAATTATTGGGCTTACCCTCTATGTCTCAATGATTGTATCCTTATTTATCTTAGGAATAAAGTCTTTTGCTTTGACTTCCTCCCCACTAAAACGAGCAGCGCTTTTAGCTTTTACGATGGTTGTTGTAAACAGCGCAATTTTTGAACTTAGCGGTGAGTTTTTCTGGAATATCCGGTACGGTGAAGTATTTGCCACATTTATGGGCTTACTTTGCGGATTGTCAAATCAGACCAGGTATGAATATAAATATGGTTTGTACAACGATAATGATAATTATTATCCAATTGACGAATATGAGTCCTGTTGAGTTGATTTTTGAACCGCAACAACCAATAGCCAATAAACAAAAAACCTGATAATACTAAGATTTCTGCAACGTTTAAAAAAACCAAAGTTCAGTAATATCGAAAAAAATTAAGTGCGGCTTTAGCATTGCTGTTGCGGGCAGCCGTCACCGGTTGAAAGTTGTTGCTGATTAGGGGAATAGAGATACAGTGGAGCATACACATCGTGAGAGGATTAAGAAGCTGCGGGTATTAACTATTAATCACCTGTTTCCGAGCAAGGAAGTAAGATTCGCCGGGATTTTTATATCCCGCCAAGGGCAATACCTGGCAAAACACGGGATTGAGTGCAATTTCTTAGTGCCGCGTCCCTGGGCACCATGGCCTTTGTATCGCTTGTCCAGATGGAGAAAATATGGTCCCGCAAATTTACTGATTGCTCCAAAAGGACTTGAAGCGAGGCTGGTAAGATACCTCCGTCCCCCGGGTATATGGTTCGCCAGGTTTGAGTACAATTCAACAATTACAGCTCTAAAGGCAGCTGCAATTCGCTGGCATAGGGAAAATCCATTTGACGCGGTTCTCGGCATCTCGATGTTTCCCGATGCAGAATTAGCGGTAAGTATTGGCAAGAAATTGAATTTACCTGTGGCCACGTTAGCAATCGGCAGTGATGTTATGCTTTATATGAAGCAGTTTCCGGTGTTTTGGAAGCGGCTGGGCCGTGCATTGGAACAAGTTGACCTGCCTATTGGCGTCAGCGAAGCGATTTGTAAAGAGTTGTCCAAAACAGGAAAGTGCAGGCGAGAGCCATTATGTGCGTATCTCGGCAGGGACAACGAGAGATTTTTGCCGGCAGAAGACAAAAATAAAGTACGGCAAAGCCTTGGGTGGGCAGAAGGTGACATCGTTGCAATATATGTCGGCTCTCTAATAAACTCCAAGGGCATAAACGAATTGGCCGAGGCCGCAAATGCGCTTCTCGAAAAGTATCATAATTTCAGATTAGTTTGTGTCGGCGAAGGGCCTGCCATAGAAAAACTTGTTCAACTTAGAGCAGGTATTGGGAGAGACGGCGCCGTGGTGCTGCCCGGATTGCTTTCGCCGCAGGAAATACCGATGTATTTACAAGGTGCGGATTTCATGGTTTTCCCTTCGCACAGTGAAGGTATGCCTCAGTCAGTTCTCGAAGCAATGAACTGTGGTTTACCCGTGGTGGCAACCAGAGTCGGAGGTATTCCAGAAGCAGTCATCGATGGTCAGACAGGCATACTTATTGATGTTAAAAACACAGGCCAGCTTCAAGCAGCAACGGAAAAAATGATTAACGATAAGGAGTTCCGAATCACTGCCGGCCATAAAGGCTATCTCCTCGCCAAGGAAAAGTTTGACACTGAAAAAAATGTGAAGAAATTCGCTGACGCTTTGCGGTCATTAGTGGTTTAGACAGGGGACAACAATATTTGCAAGTGATGATTGGTGCTCTAACATCAGCGAGCGAAAGTCGTTGTATTCTATCTGCCTCCTTTCAATCCCAAAACGTCGAACTGGACCAAACACTCTATCGCCTATGTGAGAGGCACAACCGTGGTAAAAGAGCTAAAGGATTTGGGATATAAAGAATAGAAACATTATTATATACTATGTCCCAAATAAGTTCCTTTAATACTAACCGGCAAACTTAAAGACGTATAATGGCAAAGAATAACAAACAGAAGAAAGATATTCGTTTCATGGCAGTTGGAGATATGATGTTTTGCTGTGAGCTCGGTGAGAAGCTCAGGGCCAGCAATGATTATGATTTCCCTTTTGCCAAGATAAGAGATTTTGTCTCGCAGGCTGACTTTCTATACGGAAATTTTGAAACAATGATAACCATTAAGCATCAGGCGGAGAAGTTTGCCGGTCCCGGTCTGTTTTACGCTGACCCACCGGCCGCCCAGGCTGTTTCCAAGGCACATTTTAACGCAGTAAACCTGGCCCATAACCATCTATATGATTTTGGTGCAGAAGCAGTTGAATTAACGATGCAACTTCTTTCCGATGCCGGTGTAATGTACCATGGTGTAGGCAGGAATGCCCGTGAAGCTCAACAGCCGCTCGAAGTTGAGATTAATGGCTTGACGTTGGGTATGCTTAGTTATTGCAGTGCCTCCACGGCTATAGACAAAAAACATAAATATGTTGTATGTCCCATTGATTTAGGGATTATTCGCAAGGATGTTTCTGAGCTTTCCAAAAGAGTCGATATGGTTTCTGTTACGCTCCATGAAGGAGAATGCAGTTATCCCTCTCCACCACATAGGAGGCATGCTAAGACAGCGATAGATGCCGGAGCAAAACTGGTAATTAGCCATCATCCTCATATTATCAATGGGGTAGAGGAATACAATGGCGGTGTAATAGCGTATGGTTTGGGTAATTTCGTAGCATACTTCACAGATGAACAGTACCGTCAGACTTTTGTTCTGGATTGTCTGCTGAAGCCAGATAGAACAATTAAGTATAATATTGTGCCTGTGTGGATTAACGACCATTTTCAACCGGAAATTGCCGAGGGTCCTCGAAAAGGCAGGATTTCCACTTATATTGACGAACTTTGCAGAAAACTTTACAGTGGAGAAAGTGACAGGGAATATTGGCACGAAATGAGCTCGAGCTTTATTGGAGCCAACTACAGAGAAATCGCAAGGTCGCTCAAAGCAGAAGGGTTGTCAGTGATTTTACGCAAAATAAAGCGTGCAAGGCCGCATCATTTTAGGTTACTCTTAAATTCTATTTTCGGAAAAATTCTTTCGAAGACGCAAGCAAAGAATAAAAAGGAACGAATATGAGAAAAGTATGCCATATGGCATCGGGGCACTCCGTTTATGACGACCGTATTATGTATCGAGAGCTCGTCAGTTTAGCAAATAATGGCTGGGACGCTACTCTTGTAGGAGTCGGCTCTCAGGATACAGTTTGCAAAGGCGTCAAGATTAAGGCTGTCTCAAAAGCCAAGAATCGTGCCCTGCGTATGACCTGGCAAACGCTAAAGGTGTTGATTAAATCGTGGCAGGTTGATGCGGACATTTATCATTTTCACGAACCTGAACTGATTTTCGCCGGTATGGTACTTAAGTTATTTAAAAGAGCCCATGTAATTAATGATGTTCACGAAGACTATACGTTAATGCTGTTCAAACCTTATATTCCAAAGCAGCTTAGAAAGACGGTTTCGTGGTTTCTTAATAAAGTGGAGAACTTTACTACCAAGCGATTTGATGCCGTTGTGACCCCCACCCAACCGATAACTGAACGATTTTCGAAAATTGCCCGTCGAACCCTCACGTTATATAATTTTCCGACGGATGACTTTATGCGATCCGCTGATAGATTTAAAGCCGGGATCGAAGAATGTATATATGATGTTGTTCATGTTGGTGCACTGCGAGAAGACAGGCTTGAGTTTTTGCTGGATGTAGCTGCCGAAGTTCAAAAGAAGCTCGGCAACCAAACGTGGGGTTTTGTGGGCATGCCGGCTCCTCTTGAACCAATAGCAAAACGACTTGCGGAAAAACGTGGATTGGATGGCATTACTCTTGTTCCCAAAATACCGTATCCGGAATTACCAAAAATACTCTGCCGAAGCAAAATAGGGGTTAATTTTCACCCGTTGGGCGAAACTCACACAGAAGTTGCCATACCAGTTAAAATATTCGAATATCTTGCGTGCGGATTGCCAGTAGTTTCGACGCCATTGCCACTGGTTTGCAAGCTCTTGGGCAATGTACCTATGGTAAAACTGGTTGATGATAAAGTTAAGGATTTCAGTGAGGCAGTGGTTGAGTTGTTAAGCAATGTCGATTCGGCAACAAAGATGCGTGATATGGCGTGGAAATATTCACGGGAAAACTATAGCTGGGCGCACGAAGAGAAAAAATTGTTGGAGTTGTATGAGGATATCCTGAGAGATTCAAAATGACGAAGAAATTAATAGTTAATGCCGATGGGTTTGGGTTTACCTTTGGAAACAATAAGGGAATTCTTGAAACTTTGGAGGCTGGTATCGTAAGAAGCATAAGTACCAATGTTAACTTTCCGGCGGTTGAGGAAATTCACAAGGTGGCGGAAAATTATCCATCTGTAAGCATTGGTATTCATCTTGATTTAACCGTTGGCAAGCCTGTCAGTAAGCCGGCAGATATCCCTTCTCTTCTGGGTAAGAACGGTGAATTTTATCCTCCCCCAGAATTCGGAAAACGGCTGTTACTGAGGCGAATAAAAAGGGACGAGATAGAACGTGAGCTTTCAGCACAGATAGAAAAGCTGCTGGATATGCGAATCAAAATAACTCACTGGGACAGTCACCAGAATCAACATCTAAACCCGGGGTTTTTTTACCCTGCTGTTAAAATTACAAAAAAATATGGCATCGAACGAATGCGAACACATAGGCATTATCTATTAACTATAAAACCCAATCATAAAATCGTGGTATTAAAATACTATTTGAAGCATTTAGACCGACTGATTGTCCATAGTTCTGACAGGTATCTAAACTGGGTCGCCCGGCGAAGAGGTATTAGAATGGCAGACAGGATAATAAGCCCCGGAAGAACAGATGAAATGATGAAGTTTCATCTGGAGACATGGGAAAACTTATTCCGTACTTTGCCTGAAGGAGTAAGTGAGTTTTACTGCCATCCAGGGTATCCGGATGATTGTCTGCGGCAGAATGCCACCTATGTTGAGCAACGAAATATTGAAAGACAGATTTTGCGGGACCCTGCTCTGCTAAAATTTGCGCAAGACTGCGGCGTGGAACTGATAAATTTTAACGACATATAGAAGCTGTCTATGCCTAAAAAAAGATTAATTATAAATGCGGATGGATACGGTTTTACTTATGGTAATAACCGAGGAATCCTGGAAGTGCTCGCCGCGGGGGCAGTACGCAGTATCAGTGTAAATTCGAATTTTCCCGCGGTAGAGGAAATCCGACTCGTAGCTGAAAGGTTTCCCGATGTCAGTATCGGTATCCACTTAAACCTTTCTGCCGGGAAGCCCGTTTGTGAACCGGCAGAAGTTAGTTCATTAATTGATGAATCGGGAAATTTTTGGTATAGGCAGTTTCCTACAAAGGCTTTATTGGGAAAGCTAAAAACAGAACATATTCGTAAAGAGCTGCATGCCCAAATTGTGCGTCTAAAATCCTTTGGCATCAAAATTAGTCACTGGGACAGCCATCAGGATAGGCACTTATATTTGCCCTTTTTCAAAATAGCCTTACAAGTTGCCGCTGAACATAATATAAAGAAGATGCGTAACCACAAACGATGGCTCTACGCAGACGAAGTTAACGCTAAAAGAAAGGCGTTATCGTTCCATTTAACGCATCCTCGTCGGTTTGGGAGTTTTATCTATTGCAGAGGCCTGATGTACTATGCTAAAGCTCGCGGAATGCAGATGGCAGATCACTTCCTCTCTTCTGGTCGCGGAGGAAACGGAAAAGGGAAAGTGGATACATGGAAAAAAATCTTTCAATTTATGCCAACCGGAACCAGTGAGATAACTTGCCACCCAGGTTATCCCGATGAAACACTCAGGAGATACGCCACCATGATTGATACTCGCATTAAAGAAGCAGAGGCGTTACAGGACAAGTCTTTATTGCAATCGGCCGCAGATTCCGGCGTGGAACTAATAAACTTTTGGCAATTATGAAACACTATACCGAAGCCAGCAGGAGCAGCTTAAAAACAAAGTTGTAACCCGGCAGTTTTTACAAAACAATTTATAGATAATATATGCAAGAGCTATTTTTAAGATTACCTTATTCCTTTAGAACACTGTTGGTAAATTTATATGGTTATGGATTGGCAAGAAATAGATACGGTGGGTCATTCAACGAGCGCCTGAAAGAACTTCTTGAAACACAGTGGATACCTCAGGAAAAGATAAAACAGCTCCAATTCGCCAGCGTTAAAGACCTGTTGGAATTTTCCTACAAGAATGTTCCTTATTACACAAAGCTTTTCGATGAGCATGGATTGAAACCAGCACATATAAAGCAGCTCAGTGACCTTGAAAAAATTCCTCTTTTAACAAAAAAAATTATCAGAGAAAATTTTGAGGACCTGATTGCATCGAACGTTAAAAGAAGTGATATAAAATTATCGCACAGCAGCGGAACTACAGGGCAAAAACTGTTTTTTTATCTTCCTAAGATTTTGAAATATCAAATAAACTACGCAGTCAATGCCAGATTTTATAACTGGGCCGGTATAAAACCATTCGACAAAAGGGTTACCCTTGGCGGGCGATTATTTACAAAACACCATCCTTATTGGATATATAACAGGGCTGAAAATCAACTACTTCTTTCGATTCATCATTTGAATTCCGAGACAGTAGATAGTTATATCGAAATGATTGAAAAGTTTTCGCCCAAGTTTATTGCCGGACATCCTTCAGGAGTAGATTTCATCGCGCAACGGCTGGTAAATACCCATAAAACTTTGCCGTTAAAAGCTATCTTTACTACGGGTGAGACGCTAACCGATGAGCAGAGACAGGTAATAAAAAAGGGATTTGGGGTCGATGTTTTTGATACTTGGGGTCTTGGGGAATCTGTAGCTTCAGCAAGTGAATGCGAATATCACGAAGGTTATCACGAGGATTCGGAGTATGGCATAATCGAATTTATTAAAACGGAGAAGGGATACGAAATTGTCGGGACCTCATTATATAATTACGCCATGCCTTTCATAAGATATAAGATCGAAGATATCGCCGAGTTAATACCAGATGGACAACAAGTATGTAAATGCGGCAGAGGATTGCCGCTTAAATTCAGAAGAATTATAGGAAGGAATGATGACCAGCTTACAGGACTAAATGGCAAAAATATATTCTCTGTAACAGTAAGGATGAATATAAAACCTTTTCTTATGGAGGGCGAAACCTACCAGTTAATCCAAACTTCGAAAAAGGATTTTACTTTCAAGATAGCTTCTTCTGATTTTAACCCGGATAGAAATCGAGCTTTTAATAATATGCTACTTGGAATTTTAGGAGATAAAGCTTCGATTAATATTGAGGTGGTGAATGAGATACACCACGACGGCGGCGGCAAACTTCGCAATGTTGTTAATCTTACAAACAAGTAAATTTAAGAAAAGGCAGCCATGAGGACAAGAAAATTAGATGATAAAAACAAGGCTGAATACGAGGATTTAGCGAAAAAATACGGGACAATTTTTAACACCCTCGATTGGCTGAAGATATTTGGGGACAACGTTCAAGTATGCGGGATTTATAATAAGGGTGACAATCTAATCGGAGGGTTTACCTTCTACGAAGAAAGGAAATTTGGCCTGCGTATTTTTCGTAATCCGCGATTTACGCCAACTATAGGACCGTTTCTTGAAATAAAAGCAAAAAATCCTGTGGCGATTATGAATACGTGGAAAGAAGCATTGTCTTCAATGGCTGAGTTTATAGAAGGTATGCCCTACTCAATTATCTCGTTTTCTCTGAACAAAAACATCGTCGATACTCAACCATTTCTCTGGAAGAAATTTAAGGTAACTCCGGGATACACATATCTTTTGGATATGAGCAAATCCACTGATGACATTTGGGCGGAAATGTCTGCTGAAAGACGAAACGATATGAATAAAGCAACAAGAGACGGCTTAATCGTAAAGCAGGCGGAAAATTACGAAATCGCCAAATCTTTGGTTCTTAAGACGTTTTCAAGACAAAATTTGACTGTGAAGGAACATTATCTCGAGAAGATTCTTTTTGAATTTGCAAACAACGCTAACAGTTTTGCCTTTACAACATATAAAGATGACAATCCAATAGCTGTTTCATTTTGTGTTTGCGATAAAAAAACCGCTTATTATCTTCTTGGGGGTTACGATTATGAAAGAAAACATCACGGAGCAGGAGCCTTAGCGGTCTGGGAGGCAATAAAATACGCACAACAATTAGGATTAAGTTATTTTGATTTTGAAGGCTCTATGGTTCCCCAAATCGAAAGATATTTCAGGGGTTTTGGCGGGAAATTAACCCCTTGCTACAGTATAAACAAGGCAAAACTGCCTTTAGAAATACTATTGAAGTTCTTTAAGCGAGAACGTTTCTGATGAAAATTATAATTTCTCATGATGTTGACCTTATTACAGCATGGGAACATAAAATGGACCCGATGATACCCAAATTTATAGTCAGAAGTTCCATAGAGTTAGTCATCGGCAAGATAAGTTTGACTGAATATTTTTTGAGGTATAATGAACTTTTAAGAAATAAACTCCATAACTTAGAAGAATTAATGAAGTTCGACAGGGAAAATGATGTTCCTTCCACTTTTTTTATTGGAGTAAATAAAGGGCATGGCATTTGTTATTCGTTAGAGAACGCCGAACACTGGATAAAGAAAATTACCAAAGAGAATTTCGACGTTGGTGTGCATGGTATAGAGTTTGACAACCTTGAGGGAATAACAAAAGAACACGAAACTTTTAAACAACTTTCAGGACTAAGCAAATTCGGCATAAGAATGCATTATTTGCGGAATTCTCAAGATACCCTTACATTCCTGAACGAGGCGGGATACATCTTCGACAGCACTTCGTACAAGTTTGAAAATCCATATAGAATTGGAAATCTGTGGGAGTTTCCATTGCATATAATGGACGGCTATTTTTTTAATAGTAACGGCAAATGGCAAAATCAAACCCTGGAGCAAGCCAAGGAAACAACTAAAACAAAAATAGACCTGGCTTTCAGCAACGGAATAAAATACTTTACCATATTGTTTCACGACAGATATTTCAGCGACAGCTTTAAAAGCTGGAAAGATTGGTACATTTGGATGGTCAATTATTTAAAAGACAATGGATTCGACTTTATAAATTACAGGAAAGCCCTTCAGCAATTAGAAAGTAAAGAGTAAAAAAATTAGTTTCACTTTATTCAAGTTTGCCTGACAGAGAGGTAACAGCTTATGCATATTTTGTATATTCATCAATACTTTACCACGCCGAAGGGAAGCACCGGTACTCGTTCTTACGAATTTGCCAGGCGTTGGATTAAAGCAGGGCATAAAGTTACCTTGATAACCGGCCATCATGACCTCAGCGGTTTAGAACCGGGCAGAGGACTCATACAAAAACAGACTGTAGAAGGAATAAATATAGTTGTTGTCGGGGTCAAATACAGTAATAAACAATCTTTCCCCCGGAGAATAATATCATTTCTGTTATTTTGTCTTTTCTGCATTTATGCAGGCTTGAGGATTAAAAAGGTAAACGTAATGTACGTTACGAGTACGCCATTGACGGTAGGAATTCCTGCTATAGTGCTAAAATACCTGAAACGCATCCCTTTTGTTTTTGAAGTGCGCGACCACTGGCCCGCGGCACTCGTAGAGTTAGGGATTATAAATAATAAACTTCTGATTAAAATCCTTTCCTGGTTTGAAAAACTCATTTATAAAAAATCAGCCGCGATAATTACGGTTTCCGATGGTATGGCCGAGGGCATCAGGCAAGTCGCGGGAGAAACAAAGCCGATTTATGTAATACCCAACGGTGCAGATTTAGATTTCTTCAGACCGGATATTGATGGCTCGGCAATCAGGAAGGAAAAAAGATGGGATGATAAACTCGTGCTGGTCTATGCGGGGGCGCTGGGGATGACTAACGGTTCGGAGTTTATCGCTGATGCTGCAGAGAAACTTATGCATCATCAGGATATCCTGTTTGTATTGATAGGCAAGGGTATTAGAAAGGACGCCCTGGAAAAAAGAATCGAACAGACCGGTTTGAAAAACATAGAAATTCAGCCTCTTGTGCCGAAACAGCAACTCCCTGCAATTCTTGCGGCGGCAGATGTTATTATGTCCATAATAGCAAATTTTGCTATTATAGAAAGATATGCATCTCTTAATAAATTTTACGATGGTCTTAGTTCGGGTAAACCGATACTCTTAAATTACTCGGGCTGGCACAGGGATATTCTGGAAAGAAATAAAGCGGGTTGCGGCTGCAAGCTTGGGGATGTGGATGAATTTGTTGAGAAGGTATTATATCTTAACTCGCATAGGCAAGAACTGTTAGAGATGGGTAAAAATGCCCGACGGATAGCAGAGAAACAGTTCAACAGAGATAAATTGGCAACACAAGCATTAGACATAATTCTTTCGGCAGTAGCATAAGTGTTATAAACAATAGGGAACGTCAAGCTGAATTTAGTAAAGTTTGAGGTTGACGACTATAAGGAAACTTTAAAAAATGCAATCTGACACTCCCGGTGCGAAGAAATACTTTAATCGTGTACCGAAGCAGTGGGATGCTCTGTATTCTCACGAAAATCCATTGAAGTATCTAATTAACAAATGGCTGCGCAAAGGACTCTATTGGCGGTATCAACTTGTCTTCGAGCAGTGCGGCACCATTCCGGAAGCAAAGGTATTGGATATAGGATGTGGTACCGGCCGATACAGCATCGAATTTGCCAAGAGAGGAGCCGGTCGTATAGTGGGAATAGATTTTGCACCCTCAATGGTCGATTTTTCACGAGAAATAGCCCGGCAAATGGAAGTCGCCGACAAATGTGAATTCATTTGCGGCGATTTCATGACGCATCAGTTTGAAGAACCTTTTGACATTATTTTGGCCGTAGGGGTCTTCGATTATGTAAAAGACCCGGGACCGATGTTTAAAAAAATTGCCCAATTGAAACCTCGCAAGTTCCTTGCTTCTTTCCCAAAATTCACCCTTGTTTGGGGGACACAGAGGGCCATTCGCTATTACTGGATCAAGAAATGTCCTATTTATAACTACACCGAAGAAAAGTTGACAAATTTATACCGCGAAGCAGGATTCTCAGACTTCCAGATTATCTCGTATGAAAAAGGTTTCTTCGGCATTGCAACAACCAAATAAGTTGTGTTTATCTACCACGAACGATACAACACTAACAAGGCAAGTTAGGCAGATTTTGAGTGTCGCCAAATATAAAAAACATCTTGACCATAGACGTGGAAGACTGCTGGAGTATCTTCATGCGTGATTGGCTGCATACCAATGCTAAGCCAAGTGATGCCGTGCTGAGAAACACCGAATGGTTTCTGGAAATATTAGCAAAATATGATGTCAAAGCCACTTTTTTCATTTTGGGTGAAGTGGCGAAAAAGTTCCCATCTCTCATCAAGAAGATTGCCAAAGCCGGCCACGAAATAGGCAGCCACGGCTCTTCTCATAAGCAGATATTCAAGCTAAACGAGGAACATTTCCGCCTGGAAATCGCTGATTGTAAAAAGCTGCTGGAAGATATTACCTCTGAGCCTGTATTAGGATATCGAGCGCCGGCTTTTTCGATAACCCCACAAACAAAGTGGGCATTGGAAATTTTAGCAGAGGAAGGCTTCAAATACGATTCCAGCGTTTATCCTATTTCCGGCAAACGCTACGGCTGGCCGGGATTCAACAGGGGTATATGTAAGATTGACCTGCCATCTGGCTACACTATTATTGAAGTGCCGTTGTCAACGGTAACTATTTTGGGCAAAACATTGCCCGCTGCAGGCGGTGGCTACATCCGACATTTCCCTTATGCTATCACGAGGTGGGCGATAAAACGCATTCAAAAGACCAGGCCTACTGTAGTTTATATGCATCCATACGAAATTGACACCGAGTTCGGAAATTTTGATACCAAACACCTCTCTTCTAAGGATAAAAATAAAGCGATTAATCTCCTCAAAATGCAATTACGGAACAGACACACCACTGCAGGGAAACTGTTTAAGCTACTTTCCGATTTTGAATTCGCCACTATAGGTGAGGCGATAAAAAAAACATCTAACCTGCCGGTGTGGCTGGTTAAATAACATGCAATTCTTTAAAAAGGCCGTAGTTTTGTTATTCGCCTGCACAAAGGAAAAAAACGAAGTTTTTGCGCTTTATAAAAACAGCAGGTCCGATATGGTGATTCCCAAGGTAACCGTGGACACCGAACTTCTGCAAATGAATAACCTGACGCCGCTTCAGTGGAAGGAACTAAAACAACTACAAGGCAGATTTCGTGTTTTATATCTGAAACTTCGATATGGTTCCCCCAATACATACATTTTATTGGCTTACGTTGAAAAAGTATTAGCACACGTCGAATGGATTGTCCCGGCAGAAAAAATTGTTAGACGTTATAATTTTGTTACTGATAATTCATATTCGATTATTGCCTGTTTAACATCGGGAAGCTCCCGAGGCCTGGGGATTTATCCGTCCCAGATTCAAAAGGTTGCGGAATCAGACATACCGGCAAAAATGTTTTGGATATGGGCGTCAGCTGCGAATGTACAAAGTTTGAAAGGTATTCGTAAGGCCGGCGGAGTAAAAGTCGGTGAATTTATCCGGGGCAAATTACCCAAAGGATGTTTTTCTCGCATAAAATACTTCCCCGAAGGGGACAAATAAGTGACATTAGAAGATTCCATAAGCACCTTTGCCAATTTCCTGAAAGAACAGGATACCCATCTCGTTACTGTTGAGGGAATCAATTGGTATGGTTACAGCGGATTTATGATGCCGGCATATCTTCCACATTGTACCCCTGCAATATCAGAATCTGTTGCAGAAGAAGTGTTGAAGATATCGGGCTTGCCCTTTGTAAGATGGGATGCAGGCTTCGGGAAGGTTGTTAAGGAAACCGAATGGTGGTATGTCTTGAAAAGGGGCCCCTGGGACATTGAAAATGTTAAGGACAAAAAGAAACGCTGGATGATTCGGCAGGGGGGAAAACGCTTCTCCGTCCATAAATTAACTTTCAACGAGGCCCTGTCAAAGTGTCCTAAAGTTGCTCAATTAGCCGCTGAGCGGTATAAAGGACAGGCAAAAGTGGAATCACGGGAGATTTTAGAAAAACGCATTCAAGCCGCCCAAAAAGTTCCCGGCGTTCTTGAATATATCGGTTGTTTTTATGAAGATACGCTGGTTAGTTACTCTGAAAATTACATTCAGAACAATGCTGTTTGGCTTGCAAATATAAGACATGACCCGGCTTATCTAAATAAGTATTCAAGCTACGGACTTATGGACGGTATATTGGATTACTATCTGAACCAGAAAAAAATGGATTATGTGCTGGACGGCTGTCGAAGCATTCATCACAGAACCTCTTTTCAGAAACACCTGACCGAGATTTTCGGCTTTACGAAGGAATATGCCGTGTTGAAGGTAAAGTATTCAACAATATTTAAAATCGCTGTAAAATTGGCGTATCCATTTAGAAATATTTTTTGGGCGCTATCTGATAAATGGATAAACACCACCGTGGATAATATAAGTGCCATCCTCAGACAAGAGTATATCAGACGCAGTTGTGCGGATTTATGAACTGTAAAAGAATTTTTGACATATCTACTTCGCTGCTGGCAATCGCAGTCCTGTCGCCGGTTTTTGCTATCATAATCACAGCCATAAAGCTTACCGGTAAAGGCCCTGCTATCTTCAAACAAGAAAGAGCAGGCAAAGATGGCAAGCCCTTTGTCTTTTATAAGTTCCGTACAATGAAGGTTGAGGTTGACCCGTTCGGGCCGAGTCCAAAAGCCGGCGACGACCCGCGATTGACAACAGTAGGAAAGTTCCTTCGCGAATATTCACTTGATGAACTGCCGCAGTTGTTTAACATATTAAAAGGTGATATGAGCGTTGTTGGACCTCGTCCGCTGTATATTTCACAAATGGCCGAGTGGAACGAAAGGCAGAAAAAAAGGCTGCTGGTCAAGCCGGGCCTTACAGGATTGGCTCAGATTTCCGGCAGGGGCGAGCTTACACGTGAAGAAAAACTCGAATTCGACATCAAATACGTGGAAACAGCAAGTTTCCTGACCGACATAAAGATAATTATGGTAACTATCGCACAGGTATTCGGCAGAAAAAGCATATACGAGAAAAGGTATTCGAAGGCCGAACACACAAGGGGGCAGGCAAGTAAAAAGTAAATCGAGGCAGGGGTGTTTCTTTTTTTTATTCGCAACATTTCGCGTCAGTTAATTACAGGATGGTTTTGGGCTTGCGTTTTATGCGCTGTGCCGGTCTTTGCGCTTGAGCCTGAAAATATCCTGGTGATAGCAAACAGCGATATTAAGGCATCTGTACGAATTGCCCAATATTACTGCGCAAAACGAGGTGTGCCTGCAAAGAATATCCTTGCTTTGCCTTTAGGAGCAGGACTCAACGACACAATCACCAGAAACGACTACGAAAAGAAACTTGCTGAGCCAATCCGCAAAGAATTATCCGACCGCCTGTTTACTGCTGAAATCAAATGCCTGCTGACGACTTATGGCGTGCCAATCAAGGCGGGTGGACGTGGGCCGTTAAAAAATCAGCAAGCCAAGCTAAAGAAATTGGAAAAACTGGCTGAGCAGAATAAAAACAAGATTGAGCAGTTAAAGCAGAACGGCACAGCCGAGGCTTCCAAAGAAATACAAAATTTAGAACGCAAACTGGCGCAGGTACAATCCGAAATTGATTCTATCCTCGGCAAAGAAACAAGTGCAGCGGTGGACAGTGAACTATCAATGGTGCTGTTCGGCAATTATGAGCTGCATCGCTGGCAGCGGAACGAACTAAAGGACAATCTACCAGGGTCATATTATAACACGCTTATGGTTTCCCGCCTTGATGGGCCGAGTTTGGAAATAGTAAAAAGCCTTATCGACAAAGCAATAGCAGCAGAAAAAATGGGGTTAAGGGGCATTGCTTATATTGATTCACGGGGCATTGCAGATGACAAGAAGCCTTACTCCTTCGGCCATTTTGACCAGTCTTTGCGGGATTTAGCAGTAATTACAAGATTTCGAACAGATATGGCCGTTAAAGAGGAGCAAACAGAGAAGCTTTTCGAAGCGGGGACATGTCCCCAAACAGCTCTTTACTGCGGATGGTACAGCCTGAAAAAATATGTCGATGCCTTCGATTTCGTCGATGGCGCAATCGGCTATCATATCGCAAGCCTGGAAGCAGTTGACCTTCACGACCCAAACAGCAGCCAATGGTGCCCTGCTATGCTCAAAGACGGCATAACTGCCACGCTGGGGGCTGTGGCTGAACCGTATCTTCATTCGTTCCCAGAGCCGAAGGAATTTTTTCTGGAGCTATTTAACGGACGCTGTCTCGTTGAGGCATACTATTACACAAAACCGTTTAATTCCTGGCAGATGGTTTTGATAGGCGACCCGATGTACAGGCCTTTCAAAAATCTCAAGAGATATTAGATTGACGGTTTTTGAGAAAAACCGCGCGAAGTAAAGCATTGAAGTAAAGTGCGGCAACGATGCCCGTTATTGCCGCAACAGCTACTATCATATCTTTGATATCCAAATCTTTATCTAAAATCATGGAAAATGATTTTACAATTAACAAAAAACACACCGGCGGGAGCAATGCCGTTACTACCCATTCGAGCTTGGGAGGTTTCATCGATAGAAAAAGGTGAATACACTGAAGCCACAGCATAGTAAAAAAACCGTAGGCAAACAGATGAAACATCGCATTGGTAATAGGCACAAGTTCAGCCAGATTCGCCTTTGCGAGATTTGTTAGAGCGAAAATATTAATCCCTGTGACGATAAGGAGCACAGGCCAAAAATTGAAGAATGAAAACAATAACAACCCCGTAAGTGTACCCATCAAATCCGCAAAAAAATCCTTAGCATCGCAATTACGTCCAACATAACTCTGAAGCACCTCGTCAACAGCCCCGTACCAAACCACCACTAAAAGCACCAACCAGGCAGTAGCTTTGCGCCAGCTCACCTTTTTATCGGGACTGATTGCGAACCATAGCAGAAAAGTCAAAATCAAATAAACAAGGAAATGAAGGCTTTTATCGGATACACGGGCTTTATATACCAATTCCGGAATTGGCATATGCGCAAGGATAAAGACGCCGGGCCAATAAACCAGCAGCGAGATTACCGTTAGCTTTTGTCGACGCGATAAAGCCATTTACGAACATCAATCGTCAATAATCAATTAAAACTTAGCTGATTCTTTAATTTTACCACAAATTGAGTTATGATGTAACGGATAGCTTATTAAAAATTGGAGAAAAGTTATGTTCGATTCAATAATTGAATTTATCAGAAGTGCGATAACCGAAGAGATAATAAAAGACCCCGTCTGGGCAACGATAGCCTTAGTGGGACAAGTGGTGTTCGGCGGGCGGTTCGTCCTGCAATGGATAGTCAGCGAATACAAAAAAAAGTCTCACGTGCCGACCTCTTTCTGGTTCGTATCTCTGGCCGGCAGCCTTATCCTGCTTAGTTACTCCATCCACATAAAAAATCCTATATTCATGATGGGCTTTTCGCTGAATACCCTTATATATATCCGCAATATTCATTTGATTTACATCCATGCCAGAAAAGACGCAGTAACAGCCGTCGAAAGAAACGGGGGCTGAATCTAAACAATTACATTGCCTCCTCAGAAGCAGTTGTAACGATTTGCAATTAGCAGATGTCTGTTTTTGCCAAAGACCTTTGGCGTAATTTCCATACCCGGCGGGGATTGCCTCCTTTTATATTCATTCCAGACAATCATACAAATAACCCAATTCACTACTTCCACAGGCAAAAGAAGGGGGAAAACGACCATTTTTTTCAAAAATACCCCCCAAATCCCGTAGTTACCACGATTGATTTGATTTGGCCAAAAACGGTAAAATAGTATGTGCTGTGGGTGTGTGTATAGTGCATCAAGTAAACTTGAGGGGGCAGCACGGAGGGGCTGCCTCTTTTATTTTATGGGTATTATGGTTGGTATTATTTGGGGTAAATAAAACAAAAGGGGATGCTATGGAACTGACCGCAGAACAAAGGACTGAAATAGAAAAAATCGCCAGCGAAGTAAATTGCCCAAAAAATTTCGAATGCTACAAATCAGAAGATGGGATGACTTGCAAGTGTAAGACACGCGATTTCGGATTATCACAATATCTTGACTGTTTGGAAAATGAGCCGGAAAGCTGCGAATTCGCCCTGCCTTTCGGAAACGGCCATTTCTGCACATGCCCTGTTCAGCTTTATATCTCAAAAAATTTAAAGCAGCAGTTCAGAAGCTTTGCCGCAGAAGGTGAAGCAACAGGCGAATGGAAGTAACAGTTAAGAAATAGAGACAAGCGCCAACGGGGGTGTACAGGGCGGGGTTTTGATTTTTTAGTGTCGAATTGGTTTTTTGCTGTTGCTTACGGAAGCCGCAATTGGTTCGACTTCGTTCAAGCCGGCTTATTCTGCCGGCGCGTTCGGTTCTGGTATCAAAGCCATCAAATTTCGTATAATGGAAGACCTCTTAAAGTCCATCTTCTGCTCGGATGCGGCCAGGGCCTGAGTAAGCTGCCGCCCGGCTTCATCGGTCCGATTCAGTTTCAGCAGGTTCCTGGCGAGGAGATATCGTCTGATATATGGAATCGGATAAATCTCTAAAGATTTAGACAGAGATTCCACTGCCAAATCGGGTCTGCCCGTATCTGAGTAAATCATACCAAGCAGAGCGTAAGCGTCTGCGTAATCCTGCCGTCTGGCAATCGCTTTAGAGACATACTCATAAGCCTTTGCGTAGTCCTCTTTACTGTAATATCCGAAAGCTACAAAGTAATCCATCTCGGCCTGATAATCATACTTTTCCTGGACAAACGGCCCTGCAAGGCTGACAGCTATTGCCAGGATTAATACAGCCAATATAATCACTGCCGCTTTGACGAATCGGCGTATTTTCAGGACGTGATATATTTGCAGGATTGTCACGGCCGCGGGTATGCAGAGTATGGGTATAATCGGAAGCCGATACCTGTCGCAAATAAAGACAAGGATTAATGATAAAGGGTAAAGAATCAAGAACAGCAATATCACAATTGGTATGCGCCTGAAATTCAGAGCTATGCCTATTGCCGCAAGGGGCAGCAGCAGACCGAACGGAAATCCGAAGTTTCCGATTTTGAAAATCAGGACAGACATTAGTGAAGAGTATTTACGGTTAATATAAACATCCGTATTTCTCGGCAGTTCACGAGAGCAGCAAAACTGGGAGGTTTTATTCAGCAGCCCTTTGAGATAACTGCCCGGATTATTTTTCATATAATCGAGAAACTTCTGCATATAAAAACGTGCATCTCCCTTTTTGTCGTCTATGCCGTTCATTTGCGGCATTGCCATCAGGTCATTCCACTGTTCGCCCGGTCGAATCATCACTGTCTGCTCGGAATTCGGATTGTTTCCGATATAAAGGTTGACCGAACCTGACGGAGGCAACATGAAAAAGCAGCCTATTTTGATATAACACAGCAAGCCGACCATTAAGGGAATCACCATCGCCGGCCCAACGAATGACAACGTTTTGAGAACAGCAGACTTGTGAGTCAACGAATTGCGCCAGAGTTTCCATGCGAGCCAGATTGCTGAAGCAGCCACAAAAGGCACGAAGGTCGCTCTCGTAATAATACTCAGCCCGGCGAAAATTCCCGCTGCCAGGCAAAACCATTTTTTAGCAGATGGTTCTGCCGACTTGATTAACAGCATAACCAGCGAGACGGCAAAAAAGCATGCCCAGGCCGTAGCAAGCAATTCGGCTTCGAAAGATATGCAGGGGCCGTACAGGGCGAATATAACGGCTGCTAAAATGGCTGTTTGCCGCCCGAATAGTTTTTTGCCGAGGGCGTAAATAAGAACGGCGGTGACTGAACCCAGCAGGAAATTAAACAACTTTGCTGCGACTACGGACGGACCTGTAAAGTAGTAAAGCCGGGACAGAAAAAACGGGTAAAAAAAACTTTGCCAGAAAAATCGCCCGTCCATTACGCCTTCTTTAAGCAGTCCGCAAGCGGCCTCGTGGTAGGTTACAGAATCAACAGTCGGCGTGTAGGATGCAGGGTTGTCGCTCGCCTGGAAGAAATATATCAGCCGAATCAACAATGCAAAGGCAAATATACCGGCAGCGATTAAAAAATCCCTGCTCAATCTTATTCGCTTTGGCTCTATAGTCATATTTTGTGCCGGCCCATGAAGTTCATCGAAGGTAATAATACCCAATATCAGACAAGATTGCAAGTTATCGCCGGTGGTGTATAAGCAATGGTTAATTTAGATGTTCTGGTTATGGTAATCTTAAATAATCAGGAATATGATTCTTCATTCCTTTCTGCCCAACAATATATTATATAATCATGATGGTTGAGGTATGCAAAGAAACCTTGTTTGCGTGGAATTTGAATGAATGACTTTGATGGAACAGGTAATGACGGTCAGCCGCCAGTGAAGCGTCCACGGCGGCCCAGATACAGCGGAACGCACCCGAAGAGCTTCCAGCAAAAATACAAGGAACACAATATCTCGGCCTACCCGGAGCTCAAGGCACACCTGCTCGCAAAGGGCAAGACACCGGCCGGCAGTCATATCCCCGTCCTGACAGAGGAAGTCATTGAATGCCTCAAGCCCAGGAGTAATGAGATAGTAGTTGACTGCACCGTCGGCTACGGCGGACACGCATCGGAATTTATCAAGCACATAAAGCCCGGCGGGAAATTGATTGCCCTGGATATCGACAGCATCGAGCTCGAACGCACCCGCGGCAGGCTAAGCAAAGAAAACATACCGGTGAGCTTCTATCGGAGCAACTTCGCAGGTATAGGCAAGGCTCTGAAAAAAGAGAATATCGACGGCTGTGACATTATCTTCGCCGACCTCGGCGTTTCGAGTATGCAAATAGATAATCCGCAGCGAGGGATGAGCTATAAGAATGATGGTCCGCTGGATATGCGTATGGACGACCGCCTAAGGCAAACCGGGGCAGATTTGCTCAACAGTCTCAGCGAAGAGCAGCTATCCAAGGCCTTTCGGGAATTGGCGAACGAGCCTAACCATCAGGAAATCGCCCACAGGATAGTTACACAGCGCAGCGCCCAGGCAATTACACAGACATCACAACTCGTTGAACTGATTTTTGACGCAAAGGACATTAATCTTGCGAACTGGAAAAAACAGCAGCGTAATTCAAAATCAGACTCATTGCACCCTGCTGCGCTGGTCTTTCAGGCGCTGCGCATATTAGTCAATGATGAACTGGGCTGTTTAATAGAACTTTTAAGGGTTGCTCCATACTGTCTGCGTCCGGGCGGCAGAATCGGGATAATAAGTTTTCACAGCGGCGAAGACCGCATTGTCAAACACTCGTTTCGTGACGGTGTCAGAAACGGCATATACCAATCGGCGGCGAAAGACCCAATCGTGCCGCAAAGAGAAGAAATTAACTCGAATCCCCGCAGTGCATCGGCCAAGTTTCGCTGGGCAGCCGTAAAACCCCTATAAGAACAAAATCCTTTTACTTCTTACCAGTTCCGAACTTATAGCTTAGCAACTTGTAGATGAGCTTGGCGGCAAGGAAATCGGGGGCCTTGTTTTCCGCACCGGGACACAATTCAACAACATCGAAACCCAAAACATTCTTCTTTTCAATAACGGCCTTCAGGAACGCCATTACGTCATACCACAGCAATCCGCCCGGCTCAGGGGTCCCGGTAGAAGGCATTATGGAAGGGTCGAATACATCGAGGTCGATTGTTATATAGACATTATCAGACAGCTTGGATATAGCTTTCTTAACCCAATCCGTATTGTCGTATATGTCTTTTGCGAAAAATGTCTTCGACGTATCCACGGATTTTTTTTCGGAGGAATCCATACTCCTGATGCCAACCTGCACAATCGGGCAAAGCTCCTTGGCCCTGGCCATAACACAGGCGTGATTATATTTCGAGCCGTTGTATTCTTCTCTTAAATCGGAGTGGGCATCAAGCTGCAAAATAGTAAGGTCTTTATATTTTTCCGCGTGGGCTTTAATTGCGCCTACGCTGACCGAATGCTCACCGCCTATGACAACAACGAACTTGTCTTTTTCAAGATAATACTTTGTTGTCAGGGCAACAGCGTCCATCATTTCCCTGGTGGAGATTTCCCCGCCTATCGTTTCTTCTGTAAATATACCTTTTTTCCAGACCTCCGAATCGGTGTCTATATCATAAAGCTCCATATTCGCCGAGGCTTCGAGTATCGCAGCCGGTCCGTTGTCCGCGCCCTTGAGCCAGGTGCTTGTTCCGTCGTAGGCTACGGGAATGATAACTACAGCGGCATTTTCCGGATTAGAATATTCTTTTGGCAGGTACCCGAAGTTAATTGCTTCTACCATAGTAATTCCTATCGATATGTTTAATCAAACAAAAACATAGCCATAGCTACTGTTGTTGTCCAAAGGCCTTCTTGTCCTTTGGCGGTCTGTGTAATATTGGTGGTTTTAACAAACAGGCCGCTGGATTTGTAAGCCTGTTCCTTTTCCGACCAGGCCTGGTCAGGGTCGAGTTCCAGCCCCAGGGTGGTTCCGAGCATACCCGCGGCGAGGTCTTCGGCCATATCCCCGGCCTGCTGGCTGTTCATTCCGTGTCCGTGCACTTCGCTGAGATATCCCCACTGTCCTTCGTCCTTAGGCAGAGCAATACCTATCGAGGAGGCAATTAATCGGCCGTGCTCGTTCGTGTCGGCCCGTGCCATTACGCAGAAGCTTATTTGCCCGGGAATCAGTTTTTTCAAACCGTTTTCTATACTGATGACTTTGCACCTCGGAGGCAAAATAGATGAAACCATCACTAAATTCTGCTGTGCCACTCCAGCTTGTCTCAATGCCGTCTCGAAGGACTTCAACTGATATTTATGCTGCCCGACTCCTTTGGTCAAAAACATCTGGGTGGGAACAGGATTGTACATCAGAGACTCCTTTATTCAAACTTCATTTTATAAAACCGGTCAATTATCAAATCAATACGTCAAATTATGACACCGCCTCGGTCGTCAACTTCAAAGCCGGCTTTTCTTCAGACCAGATAACAATAATAATTTCTGCGAGGAAGTCAATTTTTTTTCTTGACCATTTGGCAGGTTTTGACTAAATAGTCAAAACCTATGAAAATCCGGACAGAAAACGCGGGAAAAGCAGATTACAAAAAAGAGCCAAAATGACCCGTGAGAAGTCGAAAAAGGCCGGTTTGGACGTTTTCTGTGCGAAAAGCGTCATTGTCTCGATGGCTGAGGAGAGCATTCATCCGACAAGGTATGTTTTTATAAGGAGTTTATTCACATTCCTTGAGCGATGACTTTCATCCGTGAAAGTTATGCCGTAAAGTGCTGACATAACTTATTTGTGGATAGTGAGACTACTATGAAAAAAGGGCGAAAGAAGAAAACCGACTTGACGGCCGCCGAAATAGAAAATTTCAAAGCTCTGCTGATGGCCAAGCGAGACGAAATACTCGATAACGTAAATCATATGGAAAATGAAGCGCTGCGGAAGGAAAGAAGCGACTTGTCAAATATGCCAATTCATATGGCCGATGCAGGAAGCGACACTTACGAACAGGAAAACACCCTGGGGCTTATGGACAGCGAACGAAAAATGCTTACGGAAATAGATGAGGCACTGGATCGCATCGAAAACAACACATACGGATTTTGTGAAGGCGCCGGAGAACCAATTCCCAAGGCCCGATTAAAAGCGATTCCATGGGCGCGATATTGTTTAAAATGCGCGAGCTTGGCGGAAAAAGGACTTCTCGCCAGAGAAGAAGACTCGATAGAATCTGATTACGGCCAAAGCAGCGAGGAGCAAAATGACAGTTTTGACAATATCGCCGACGAAGAAAATAACGGCTAAGAAAATAAGCAAAGGGTTCATTTTCCCAAGCGCCGCAATTACGATCAAGCCGAGCCAAATTAAATACTATCGGCTTTTCGACAAGCTGCCGCAGGCCGGGGACCTCATTTACGGGGCTATTGACAGTATCGGACAACATTCATCCCTCGAAAACGCATCAGGACGCATACACATGATTCATGATGGCACAAAAGCAATTTTCGTATTCGGAAACAGGTATGCCCCGGATTTCTACGAGGGTTTAGTGCCAGATGCAATAACAGAGGAAGTTGACCTTATCGCACGCTCGGGGGTAATCGGCATCGTTAAGACAAAAAATTCGATGATAAAAGACCCGACGAAAGTGAGAATTTTAGGGTACGTCTGCAATGAAAAAAACGATGTTTTGAACACGCGGGATTTCCCACTTATAAAACCCAAACATACAATAAAAAAAGAGCCGAGGTCGCGAATGATTCTGGTTTGCGGGACATCTATGAACAGCGGAAAAAGCATGGCCGCAGCCGCCTGCTGCTGGGCGCTGACTTCCCTTGGCTACAAGGTAAGGGCTTCCAAGGTTACAGGGACAGCCAGTCTTAAAGATATTCTCCATATGAATGACGCCGGTGCCAGTCACTATGCCGATTTCTCTTATCTCGGGCATCCATCGACATATTTGCTGGCAAAGCAGGATTTGTTAGATGTTTTTAATCAGCTTGACTTAAAGTATGCGAACAACCCCAAGAATTTCTGGGTGGTGGAACTTGCCGACGGGGTGATTCAGCGAGAAACCGCGATGCTGCTGGCCTCGCCGGAAGTAACATCGAGAATTCACAGATTGATTTTTTGCGCCAGCGACGCCTTCGGAGCTATCGGCGGATTAAGGACCATGAAGGAAAAATTCAATTTAATACCCGATGCAATATCAGGTATATGTTCGAGCTCTCCTTTGCATATCAGAGAACTGTCCGAATTTACAAACATCCCTATATTCAACAGCACACCCCATATAAGCCGACTGGCGGATATTCTGGTCAATAGTAAACCATCTTCGCAAGCTATCACAAAGGCTCTAAGCCTTAAATGCAATAAAAAGAAAACAATGTAGCTCACTGCATTTGCCGCCACGGCCCGGAATTTTCCGTCCTCACCGTTGCGCCGGTTAAGGGGGCATCAACCTTGATATTTTCAGGCTGACGCACTGCTCGTACAAGTGCATTCGGAGAAGCTTTCACGGGGCTGGCTATCAATTCAGGTACACTGTAAGTCTGGAGCAATGAATCGTAATACGCAGGGTCTTTTTGCGGAAGAATAAACGGCTTATATCCCCTGCCATCCTTATCAATATAGCTGAAATATGTTCGGGTAAATAAGCCGTCTCCCCGCTTACTGCTGAAAGCCAGCCAGCGGCTATTGCTCGAGAAGCTGTGCCAGGATTCCGAATACTCGCTATTAACGGCCAGTTT
The DNA here is from genome assembly GCA_028714255.1 of Phycisphaerae bacterium. Classification (GTDB taxonomy): domain Bacteria; phylum Planctomycetota; class Phycisphaerae; order Sedimentisphaerales; family Anaerobacaceae; genus CAIYOL01. The sequence goes on from JAQTMR010000004.1 coordinate 98,696, forward strand.
ACTATGCTGACCGGTCTGCAAATCCATCAGGTAGAGGTCGCTGCTGGACTGATAGATGGGGAAGCAGCCGTATTCGCACATACAGAATACCAGAAATCTGCCGTCCGGAGAAATCCGGGGACATAAAATACTCATGCCGGTCTTTTCCGCCGAGAGTACAGTCTCAGGCTGGCCCCATTCGTCCGTTTCAACATCATAACTGACTCGCATCAAATCGTATTTGACCTCATTGTAATGCTCAGGCGGCACTTTATGGCGGTCTATCCACAATATCGGAGCACTGCAATAATAAAGGTATCGGCCGTCAGGAGACCACGCCGGGTATGTTTCCAGTTTGTTCTTTTGGGATATTGCCGGTGCGGTTTTTACCTGGTTACTATCAACAACGTAATAACAAATAGATGAATCAAGGTCAACGACGTCACGAACTTCCGCTGTAGCCTCATGAAAAAACAAATAAACATTGTTCATAGAGTACGTTGCCAATCGACCGCTGGGATGCCAGGCCGTATAAGTCCACCTTGCGCCTATTTTTTCGACTTTATTACCGTTGCTGACAAGCAACGTTGAACCGCCATAAACAGTGCTGCGAATACCCAATAACATACATTCAGGCGCATTATTCAAGAAGGTATGACAATTCAGACAACCATCATCAAAAGATTTACCACGCAGAACCGCCTTGTTTTTATAATTTCCCAGATTACGCTGATAAACACTTATGTCCTTCCACCAGTTAAATATCGGTTTCATAAAACGATACACCAGGTAGCCGTCTATGTCCTCTTTTGCGATGGTATTAGTAATCGTTTCATACCGGCTCCAGAAACCGTCTTTGCTCCTCACATAAACATCGAAGAATAACTCTTTGCCGCAGTTGGTATTTAACAGTGACTTCCATCGCCGCAAAGGGATTTTAATCTTACTATTCCTGCTGAAAACATCGATGGAATCTCCGCTTGCCGAGTGTATTTTAACCAGGTACCCTGTCCCCGGTTCAAGAACCATAAAATTAAGCGGCGCGATGTTCGGCGGAATAACCGTTTCTGTATAATCAGGCTTGATTGCGGGCATACGCGAAACAATTCTGCACTCTGCCGGTGATACTGTGCCTTTATTCAATGCGAACCACAACACAACTACTGCCCCCGCAGCAGTTATACAGGTCATTATTATGCAATAATACAGTTTTTTCATTTTCTCTCGCCAAGTACATGAAAGGCATGATATAAAAAATAGCTGTCGGCCAAATCCGACGTCAGGGCGCCTCTGATTTCCTTCTCATTATATCTACCACCGCAAAGCTGATAAATTCTACCAGCCGCTCTTGCCCGTTCAATGGTTTCAAGTCTCGGCATCCAGCCATGCAAATCCGTCCTTGGGCCTCCGTGGGCCATATAAAGCATAATCGCCTCTTCATAATATCGCGGCAGCTTCTTATAGCCAAGGTCGTTAAAACCCCCAATGTTGGCAACGACCTTGTCAACCTGTTTGGTCAGCAGATAAAAAGCCATCATATATTCGAACGCAAGTTTATTATTGCTGTTTTTATCCAGAAGTTGATGAAAAAAATCATCTACGCCGAGGTTAACGCTTTCTTTATCAGAGGCAACCGAGCGTATGTATTGAATCCGTTCATCATCTGCCAGTTCAGGGTCCTGTTCGATGCGTCTAAGCATCTCTCTCGCACGATTACCGAATATTAAGTCTTTACTCAAGGCATTTAGAAATACTTTTGCCGCTTCGAGCTGACCTTTGGCCAGTTTTATCGTCGCGAGCTGTTCAAGAATTAAAGGGGTACTACCCACAAGCTCCATATACTCGAACGCATCTCTTTCAGCATTTCCGAGGTATCCGAGTTCCAAAAACAACAGGCCCCTTTCCGTAAATACCCCGACGGGGTGTCCTGTCGCCATACCGGTAAGCATTAAGGCAGGGACCATCTGCGGATAACGGAACATCTCGTCGCCGAGCCGACCGGTATAATACAACGCACGGTCGATGTTATGGATGCAGCAGAGGTCGCACGATTCGGACCTAATCCGGCGTGCCGTTCGGAGAACTTCGGGCCACATCTTCTGATGTGCAAAGTAGTCCACCTGTATCAATTTCTTCTTCGTGCCGTCAAACGAAACCAAAATACTCGCAAGGAGAATGATAATCGGCAATCCTGCCTCTACAATCAATCCGCCTTTGCTGTCTTGAAAAAGTTGCCGGAGTTTACCTGCCTTCAAAGAACTGCCCCCAGAGTCTTTTTCGGCTCCACAAACAGAGGATTTCTTCCCGGCAAGGCCCTGCCGCAGCCCTATGCCAAATAACGCCAGCGGAAAGAATAAATAAACACAAATTACGATGTTCCTAACCCACAGGTCGTACCCTAACCGAGTCCCCAAAAATCGCAAATGGATAATCTCAATCTCTAAATCGAAGACATATCTGCCGACAAGATATGTGCCGATTACTGCTGCCGGGAACAGCACCGCGAGAACCTTGCGCCGTCCAACAAAAAGCTCATATATCGACACCAAAGACACAAAGACAAAACTCGCACCGCCGGCAATGTAATAAAGCATCGCAAACATAACCATGAACACTACTGCACAAGCAACACTTCTGCGCACGGCCATCTTTTCATAAACAACCGAGAACCAGAGCGCAACCAGCAAGGCCAGAAAGGCGGTTAGCTGATTATCATAATGGTTACATATCATCAGCAACATCACCGCCGGTATATAGCCTATAAGTTTTAACGCCCGCCCAGCCGACAACCTGATAAGGATGCTCGTTTCAATATATATAAGGCAGGCAGCCGCCGTGATAACCAGCGCCCCCAGCCACGAAAAGTAATATAACTGTGATAAAAACCCTCCTATATACTCGACCAGGCCACCCGGATAACTCAGAGAGCTGTTAAGAAATCCCCAGCCCAGTGAAAAAGCCGGATAAGCCAGAAAAATTCCAAAGCCGTGATAAATAAGAGAAGGCTTAATAAACAGCCAAACATACAAATAAACGCTTAAAAAAAACAGTATGAAACCCGCCCATTGCGATGCGGTCGCACCGCGGCGAACAGGTACATTCTGGTTTGGCAGAGATATTTCGTGATTAGGTAACATAGCAATCATTCTTGTTCTCTGTACCCATATTAAAACCTTTATCGGCTGTTAACACAACCAAAATTAATTCTACTCGGTTTTTTTTGTAGAATTCAGCTTCCTGCCAGGTATAGATTCCCCATAATTATAACAAATTATTATACCCCAGCTACAGGTTAGAAATTCTATTGAGATTCAAGAGTTTGTGTCGTGCCTGTTAAAATGTAACGGAGAGGGCGGGATTCGAACCCGCGGTACTCAATAAAGAGCACACCGGTTTTCGAAACCGGCTCGATCAGCCGCTCCGACACCTCTCCGAAACAGCCTTTCTAATCTATAGCCTCAAAAGGCCGAAATTGCAAGAATATAAAGCCCAAACTAACTATAGACACTGGAAAAACGCAAGACTATTGAATATAATCGGGCAAAAACAGATGGACATTTCTATCGTTATACCTGCGTTTGAGGAAAGTAAAAAAATCAGTCGGGATATCGAAGCGGCATCAGGATTTTTAGAAAGCAACCACCTGACCGGGGAGATTATCGTCGTTGACGATGGAAGCTGTGACGGCACGGTCGAAGCCGCGGAAAAAACCGCTGTCGCTTCGGGAACAATCCTTAAAGTCCTCCGTTTACCACATCATACAGGCAAAGGCGCCGCCGTTCGCACAGGCATAAAGCAAACCAGCGGTGAGTATGTTATGTTCGCTGACAGCGGCTGTTGTGTGCCGTACGACAACGTTCTCGACGGACTAAAATTACTAAAAACCGGAGCCTGTGACATAGCACACGGGTCGAGAAAAATACCGGAAAGTATCATCCGCAACGCCCAGAGCAGGTATCGACGAACTTGCGCCAGAATTTTTCACTGGTTCGTAATTTACTTTATGAAACTACCCGCGGAATTGACCGATACTCAATGTGGCTTCAAGATATACAAAGGCCAAGTCGGGCGGAAATTATACGAAGATTGTGTTACCAACGGCTTTATGTTCGACGTTGAAATCATATTGCGGGCGATGAAAGCAGGCCATCGCATAAAAGAATTTCCAATCGAATGGACCTGCGACCGTGACAGCAGGTTATCGCCGGCAAAAAACCTTTGGCGTGTCCTCTCTGAACTGATGGCTATTAAAAAGGTATTGTCCAAAGAATAGGTTGCCTATTCCCAAAGGCCATAACGTTCGACCTTTTCCCCGCCATTGCCGTCCTCAGCTGCGACCATAGCAAATGTCTCCGGATGATTCGAGCAATACTCACTGACTTGCTCCGGGGACATAATCATAAAGGCGGTCGATAGTGCGTCAGCAACCGCGGCAGTAGGCGCACAGACCCACGCAGCCCTTTTACCCGCGACAGGCCGAGCCGTTCGGGGGTCTATAATATGCCGGCCCTTAAGCAGGCCCGAACCGCTGACGGAACGGTCCTGAAGATAAAGATGATTTAGAACCTGTTTTTGATTAGCGGGATTGCTTAAAGTAAGATGCCAGCCTTTTGTATCAATCGGCTTGCCGAACGCAAAGACCGAGCTGCAGCCCCCATTAATCAAAGCGGTATCAATGCCCCAGTCATTCAACAACTCGGCCATCTTGTCAATCGCGTAGCCTTTTCCAATCCCGCCGAGGTCGATTTGCACGGGACTGGCCAAAAGAGAAATTGTATGCTCGACTTCATCTAATTCTATAAGATGTAACCCGGTACGTTGACGGACGATGTTTAGCTGTTCTTCGGAGGGACACTGTATAGCTTTATCCTCATCGAGCCAGCAGCCCATCAAAGAGCCGACAGTCACATCAAACGCCCCGCCGGTCTGGTCATATAGATAGCAGCAAAGTTTGAGACACTCGAAAGCTTCCAGGCTAAGTTGCAAGGGCAGACCTGCCGCGAGATTGTTTACGCGGGAAACGTCACTGTTTTCGATAAATCGGCTAAGCTGCCGTTCGAGCTTATCAAGCTCATCGAAAGCGGCCCATGCCGCCTGCTGCACATATCGGCTGTCTCCGTGAATAATAATGACCTCGAAAACAGTCGCCATTGCGTTGTGTGAAAACAGGTGCGCATCGGGAATCGAATCTAAACTGCTGCTGACGAAAGAAATATCAGACTGAGGTTGAGTCATCTTTGCCCTGCTGATTTGGACTGAAGCATCCTGTCCCATAGGTCTTTGGTTACAAACCCGCATAACTCAACCCCCGGCCGCAGTTCGGTGTACGGGTCAAAAAGAGACATGTAAAGCGTTCTCTTCTCCGGGGCCAGCAGTTCATATAATTCCAGGCTAAGGGCCGGCACTACGCTCGGTGAGGCAATGATAACGGGAAACGAATGTACGCTTTCATCAACCTCGCTCCACCAGCCGACATTGGGAAAGCAGCGGAGATACCACGGCAAAGGCCAGTAGTCGCCGGCAGGACAAATTACCTGGATATAGATATTATTACCGTCGGGACTTACGCGGGCAATTTCCTCGACACGCCGGGTTATATCGAAAATATCCGTAGTCGGATGAGCATAAACATACGGATTAGATGGAGCTGTGTAATATTTATAGTTCAGAAAATACGTCTGGACGACAGGTAATAGTAAGCCGAAAAGAACCAAAATAAATCCGACGGCTATTTTCTCCCACCAGTCTAACGACATCTTTATTAACGCTGTTACCCCAACAGCGGCAAGTAAAATCATACCGTGTAAAAATCCGAGCATACACCAGGGGGTCTTGTATGGAATCGCCGAATATACGATTGTCATTACAAGGGTATAGAAGGCCAGAAATCGAAGAAGCGGAAGATTAAATGACACCCTGTATCTTTTCACCATCATAACTACGAAGCCAAATACGGCCGCGACAACAATAAGGTCTTCGTTCCAGATGGGCTTTTCGAAGCCTTCCATCCATGTCAATATGTCGAGGTAGTAATACCAGGGTTGGATGTGCAAATTATTTTGTCCGGCCCGATTAAAATAGGTCGCGTAAGCCCGAAACGAATCCAGTATTCCTTTCGGATTAGTAAAAAACGACGAATAAAACAATATCGAAACTATCACAGCGGCCGCAACAGCCGCGATAATATGCGAAGGCTTTATAGTTTTAACGGCATTTGAAATGCCCATCTCTCGCTGCTGCATCAAGAGCGTAAGCAAAAGAGCCGACAGCATCGAACCAAAAATAATAATAGAGGTTTCCTTGGTTGCGTGCATCAGCCCCAGGAAAATTCCTGTTAGTAAGGCCCAGTAGATATTTTTGCTCCGGGTATATCGCCAGCCGCAGACAATCACGCCGAAGGTAAAACAAACAAGAAGCGTTTCCTGAATATAGTATCGGCTGTAGAAAACAAACGCAGGTGAAATGGCGGTCATCACCATCGCTATAACCGTTGCCGATTTGCCAAGCCCGTCAGAGAGCAGCAATGGCATCAATACCAGCAGCAAGCCGAAAAAAACCGGCACAATGCGAATGGTAAATTCGTTAAGGTCTTTGAATGTACCGATGCCGCTGAGCCAGGCGGGAATCAAGCTAAAATAGTTAAGTGTCGGGCCGTGATATTCCTGCGGGTCGTACCGGTAAACATTTTTCTCCAGCAATTCACCGAGCCTGACGGCGTGAACGGCCTCGTCGCCGTGCATCGGCCGAAGTCCGAGCCGAGGCAGGCGCAGCCCGACAGCGAAAATCATCACGGCCAAAATGAAAATGTAATATTTTTTTGGCCAGTTCATATTGATTATTAGCCGCCGGAAATAGGTAACTATTTAACCTGTTATCGTTTAACTGTCCGAAGGTGTCCCGTAAACTTCCACCTCTATATAGTGATTCAATTCGTTACTGCTGCTGCCGTTGCTGTATAAGCGGACATATCGAGCGCGGACGCCTTTGGCGTCGATAAGTTTGCCCTCGGCGGTTTCAACATAGTGCATATCGCTGCCAGAACCCAAACCCGAAGAGTTGTCATCGTCATTATTGAACAGCGTCCGGACGTTGGTAATAAAATCAGGGTCGTCGGCGACCTGCACCACCACATCGAGATAAACACGAGCCTCTTTGTGATAATGCCAGACCAGAACGGCGTATACGTTATACTCGGCTCCGAGGTCGATAGTAACGTTCTGCTGGAAAGGGGCCAACTCGACGTAGCTGCCGTCACCAGCTTCCTTGTCCCCATCGGTTATCATTTCGATTTCGCCGATTATCGGCTCTTCGTCAGTACTAACCACCGGCTTTCCCAATGCAACGTTCTTTGTCCCGGCCGGGGCCAAAAACGGCGGACGAGGCCTGCCCAAAGGCTTCTCGAGATTGGTTACTTTTATATTCTGAGGAGTACCCGCGAACAAAGGCTTTGGAAGTTTAATATCTATCGGAACCAATCCCTCGCCAGTATCCGCAGCTGGAGCAACCTCCTCTGCCTTAGGAGCAGGAGCTGCCTCTGCCTCAGCAGCCTCGACCGGAGCTTTCTGGACTTCCTGCTGCTTCTGTTCGGCAGAACCTTGAGGCTCGGCTTGGCCGGAACTCTCCGAAGGAGATTTTTTACACGATGGAATAACCAGCAGCGAAACTATCAGCAATAACGAAACATAAATTTTCATAAACGCACTTAAATCCTTTCTTTCAACCTCAAATTTAATCTGTTTCGCATATCCTAACCGCGTAAGGACGATTTATCAAGCTGAGCCTTTTACTATACCGTCATTCCCGCGAAAGCGGGAATCCAGACCGTTCTATAAGCTACTGGATACCTGCTCCCTTGGGGATAAATTTCGCAAGTATGAAAAGATTAGATTTTGCCCAAAACAAGCGCCAGAACAATCAGCAGCACACAAGCCGGTATCAACAGTTTCAAACTCTTCTGAATCGACGAACCCTTTGCCAAATTCCCGATGGCCTTTGGAACAATCACGGCCCCTGCCAGCCCTATCGCGAAGACTATCCCAAAAACGCTTCCGTAAACTTCAGGGCTGAACTTGGCGAACGTAACTCCGATAGTGGTCGGAAAGCAGGGTGCGAAGAACAGACCGGCGAGAATCGCCAAAACTTGCGCCTGCAAAGTGCTTTTACTAACAGTCATCGCCATAATAACCACAGCGGCCACTACAGCAGCGCCGGCGATAAACCAGCTGCCGTATTCTGTAATCGCTGGTATCTGACTTGCCACCAATCGGCCAACCATCATAGCCACCGCAAACAATGAGAGCAGCCTTTGTCCCGAAGCGTCCGCGGCGTCCGCCGTGACATCAGGTTTCGCCTTGCTAATTACTTCCTTGCCGAATGCTGGCAGCCAGTTACAAAATGATGATTCCAAACTGATATAGCAGAACAAAACAAGAGCCGCTACCAGAACTGCCGGCTTGGCAAGCAGCGCAACAGCATCCCCAAATACGAAGCCGGCCTGACTTACAGGGTACGTCGTACAGAAAATAGCCAGAGCCGCCGGCACCAGCACAATCACCGCCAATGCTGAAACGGCTTTTTCATACGTGGTCTTCTGGAAAAGAAAACTTACAAGCAAAGGCGTCAGGAAAAGCCCAAGGCCGAAGAACACGTTAATTAGATTACTGGCCGCCGCCTGGTTTGTCCCATCGAAAAGCACCTGCGGCCCCATCACATTGCCGGCGGTGTTCAAAGCCATCGCTCCGAAACCGAGCAGCAAACACGGCAAAACAACCGAGCCATAAGTCTTGCCCCTGGCGAATACGAAGATACAGCCTGCCGTCGCAATAAACCCGAATATTGCTACCGGCTTATAGCCCACCTTGTCCGCGACTACCCCCGCAATCAGCGACGCGACCAGACAGGAAAACATAAACGCCGAGATAAGCGAGCCGAATTTGCCCTGGTCGATTTTCAGCCGGGGCATCAGCTTGACGCTAATCGAGCCGAGCAGTGAGAAGCACATACCCAAACCAAACACACACAGTAGAGCTACCAGCTTTTCCATATCCAACACTCCTTTCAATCTGTTTTTCAGACGCCGATTAAAAAAGCATTAGAAATCAGCGTCAACCTTTTCCTTGTTAAACACCTCGGCTACTGCCGTTCCATATGATTGCGGATTATCAAATAAGTATAAATGATTGCGACCAGCGACAACAGCAAAGCACAATAGCGGTGCGTATTCAAAAGAAATTCCTGTCCCTCGGTTCCAAAAAACGTAAACATACTCAGAATAATAGATAGCACCATCGGCAGAGCCAAAGAAACTATCAGCCAGAAGCATATCTTCTGCGGCAATTCATATTTCCCGGCTTCCGTTCGGCTGTTAAAGTGATAGCTTCCAGCCCATAGAATCACCAGCGCCGTCAAAGCTATTGCAAAAACCGGCGCGAAAGTAGCATGCAGCATCAGCCAATAGCCGTTAATGGATTCTTTAAGAACCAATACCGGAAAGAAACTTGTAACTGCCAGAACAACAAAGCAAACCAGCGCCAAAAGATACGCAAGTTTGCGAATAATACCCACCGCCCCGGCTTTCTGTTCCAGAAGCAGCATCGTAAATATATGAATAGCCCTTTTCAAAATGGCAGATGGCGTCCATCCGCACTGCCTGCACCTCGGCAAAACCAGACAGCATATACCGATGCCCGCAAAGGTAACTAAAAAAGCAATTATCGATACCGTACGAAACATATTATTCACATATTCCCGAACAAAACTTTTTTATTTTCTGTCAGCCAACATCTTTATCAAAAAATCAAGCCCCTTAAGGGCGTATAATAACAAAACCGCCGCCAGAATCGCACTCGCGCCGATAGCAATAACCTTAAGCCACGGACGAAATACGAAAGACCAGGCGAACAGCTTCGTATAAACAGAACTAAGCTCCTCGAATTCGACCATTTTTCTAATGCCTTTTTCGGAGGCTACGGGTACATCAACTTCAACATCTGCGAAAAAGAAGCCTGAATCCGTCGAATGACAATCCTGACACGTGCCCGCCCCCAGCGATTGCGCCCTCGGCCTGACGTCGTGAGCAATCGGCCATAAATAAGGTTTGGCTGCGGGATTATCCAACTGCTCGGAGAGCTTTCCCGAAACATCAAGACTATAAACCTTTCCTCCTGCAACATAGACAGGCCCCTGTATTTCCTTGCCAAGAGCCGTGAGACCTTTCGTGATATCTTCCAAAGTCAACGCGGGCCAGCCATCGACCATATTCCGCTCCGCCTGATTAGGTTCAGTCTGCAAAAGAGCCGCACCAACAGTTCGCCTGACCGTCTCAATCTCTATCGGCGTGACTTCGTTATCTTTCAAAGCGCCCCAGAAGCTTGGCCAAACAAGTTTATGAGTCCCGATTTTGCCGTCGGCTTGTTTGGCGAAAACAGGATATATAATATGCGGAAGCGCATCATCGGATTTATTTACGTTATAAGTCCCCAACCCGTGCGCCCGTGCTGTCTTTGTGCGAATAGTTTGGCTTTCGGGCTTCGGGCCGCTATGACAAGCGGTGCACGTAAGCTTATCAAAATGTATCGGCGGAATACCTAAATGCTTTGGCTCAGGCGCACCCAAACGCCCTTCGTTATGACAGCTTTGACAAGACGAGACAGCCGATAACGGATTTCCCGAAAATTTCGTTTCGCCATCGTAGCCGCGAGTAATATCATGCTCAAGACCATTACGATGACAATCGACGCAGGTCAGCCCCGCAGCCAGATGAACATCCTCATCCGCCGCCCATTTCCCAGGCTTGTCTTCGCCCACGTCATAATTGGAATGACAAAAATAGCACCGTTCGGAAGGCATCTTCCTGACAATATCAAAGAACACCTGGTTTTTCTGGTCGAATGTCCCTTTGCGATATATCACCGCAGGAGCAATCGCCTTTGGGTCGTCCATCGGCAATGGCTGCGGCATAAACGGGTCATAGCTGTTCCGCATATCTCTGGTCTTGCCGACTACCGAAGCAAAGCTGCACGTCGCCGCTGCTGCCCAGCGAAGATTTTGACGAAGTATCTGGTCGCCGAATTCCGCCTGATTGTGGGCGGGGTCGCCATCGTGACAGGTCATACAGTTTATTTCCAGCTTGCCCGATATTTCCCCGCGCACTATCTCATCTGGATTACTGCTTTCAATCTCGCCTATCCCGCCCCCGGGCATTTGTCTGCCGAAAAGCTGGACGAATTTCCATGAAGTCAGCCCCACCGATTCGGGTCTGAACGCCCCCGGCCAATTTCGATACGAAAGCGGAATCTGTGTCGCGGTACCGGCATCGACAAATATCCATGGCTGACCAACCCTACCCGGAGCTATGTTCGGTTCGGCTGCGTTAAAGTGCCAGCCGTGATTTATTTTCTCATAGTCGTGACACGCCCCGCAAGTCAGACGCGTCGAAAATGGAAGAATCGGCTCAACATCAGGAATGATTTTCCCGCCCTCGTCGTCAATCAACGGCATAATATGAATGGGGACAGCTCTGCTGCCGTCGCTCTGGTCGCCCGAAAAAACCGTGCTGCTTAGCGAAGCGTCACTTCGCAGATTAGCATCAGAGTTGGCGTCAGCAGCGAGAGAAACGGACGCCAAACAAACCAAAATCGCGGTATATAAAAATCCTTTTCTCAACGTATCCTCAATTTATGGCTTAGCCATCCATTTCTAAAGCGGCACAAGTCATACCTTGAATTCTGCCGGGTCGAAATCAAGCTTCCGGCCGGCCTCCACCGCCTCGTTAACCTTCAATACGGTAACCGCAGTCTCATATCCGGCCTCGGCAGGGCAGGTCAGTTTCGCCTTGCCGCGTATCGCGTCGAAGAAATTTTCCAGATGAGGCTGATGATAAAGTTTGTCCATCGTCACCGGCAACTCATACGCCGGCGGGGCCAAAGTCTCACGCACATCCAGAACGACACCGGCCTTGGGCTTTTCTTCTTTCTTTTCCTCGACGGGTGCATTCACTAACCCGAGCTTGACCCATTTGTCCCACAAAGGCGACGTCGGCTCACGATATACCGCGCCCCTGCTGGCTGATTCCGATATCGTCAGCGTACCCTGGTCGCCCATAAAGCTTTCATAATAACCCTGACTGCTGTTGGTGGTGATTGTCTGGTAAAACGCCCTGACCGTACCCAACAGCGTCGGGTACTCGTAAATGGCCATGACATTGTCATACCACTGGTGGGTTTGCTTGTTATAGTAGTCGGTTCCGCCGCCTGCCATAACGGATTTCGGATTCGTGTCGAGGAACCAGTTATAGATATCGATTTGGTGCGAGCCGAGGTCAACTATTGGCCCGCCGCCGAGCCCTTTATACCACCGCCAATTGCGGAACTGGTGCATATCCTTGAAGCCGTACTTTTCGAGCGTGGCCGGGTCAATCATATATTTTTCAGACGCTCCGAGGTCGGGCCTGGCCGCCCGGTTCCATTGGCCGTTTATCGTGGTAATCCTGCCGAGCATATCGGCTTCTTTTATAATCTTATTATAACAGTGCAGATATCGCGGATTGCTTCTGCGCTGATGACCGACCTGCAGGAGCTTGCCCGTTTCCTTGGCCGCCAGCACAATTCTCCGCGCGCCTTCGAGGGTATTGGACATCTCTTTTTCGCAATAGACGTCCAATCCCGCCCTCAAACACGCGACCGCGTGGTCGGCGTGCCAGAAATCGGGCGTAGCGATTATCACCGCGTCGAGGTCCTTCTCCGAAGCCAGCATCTCCTGATAATCCGTATATGTATTATTCTCGTGCTTGTAGGCCTTTAATCGCCGTGAAACCTTCCTAAGATTGTATTCCGTCCAGATATCGCAGACCGCTTTGAACCGCACACCCGGAATCTTCAAACAGGCGTCGGTTAAAACCTGTCCCTGCTCACCTGCGCCTAAAAGAGCGACATTGATATCGTCCGCTGGATTGTCCTGTGCGAGCAGTATATGAGGCGAAAGCGCAAGCCCCGCCCCGATAGCGGTAGCCGAACGCAGAAAACTGCGCCTATCCATTTGTCTGGATGGTGAGCCTGTCGAACTATTGTCGTTTCTTTGATTATTCATAGTTTCCAACCAAAATCGCACATAGTATTTGATAATTTAGGTAAAAAGTAAAGTTTTTTTTGTAGGGGCAAACGAACCATCTAAGGGCTTGACAGTCAACGGCGTTGAGGAGAAAATAGAACAAGAACGAAGTTACTTTGCATAAGGACAGATAATATGACAAAGACGCTTATAACGAATATATGTCTTTTAGCCGGGATAGTTTTTTTGGCAGGCTGCAAGGCAGGCGAGGTGCCCAACTCTGCCTTCAATCCTAATCCTGAACTGATGTCCAAAGATAAAACAGTGCCCTTCCAGCGCAGCTACTGGAATAAGGAGCACGACCCCAACGACTACCATGAAATCTTCATCGCCCCCGTTAACACGGAGTACATTATGGCTCAGGGCTTCTGGGAGAAGTTCAACCTCGCCAGCCTCGATAAGGAAAAGCTTAAAAAAGAAATCGCGGCCCTGGCGGACTATACGCAGCAGTCATTCACCAAGGCTTTCAGTGACGACCCCAACCATCGCTTCACGGTAGTAGATACCGCCGGCCCAAATACGCTGACTCTTGAGTTGGCCATGGTGCAGGTGGTGCCGTCCAGGGCGGTCTTAAGCGCAATAGGCTGCGTGACAAGTATCCCAGCTGTGGTCGGCATGACCGCCGGTGCAGCTTCGAAGTCACAGGACGTCGGCAAAGGCGTAATCGCCATCGAAGGCCGCGCCAGAGACGGCAGGACCGGCGAAATAATCGGAATGTTCGCTGACTGTGAACATCCCAAATCCGCCATCTTAGATTTGAAGGCCCTGAACTGGTGGGCCCCAGCCAAAGTAATCATCGACGAATGGAGTTCGCAACTGGTTGCGGTTGCCAATAGACCACCCGGGGCCACAGTGAAGGACTCCCCTGCTTTTGAACTGCTCGTCTGGTAACCGGCTGTTGTCATTCCCGCGCAAGCGGGAATCCATTTGCCGTCATTGCGAGGGTTACAGAGCCGCAGAACGCTCGCCCGGCGTAACCTTGGCGAAGTCGGGTAAGTCCGCGCTCAACGTGGTTGTCATTGCGAGGAGCAAAGCGACGCGGCAATCTCAAAATATTTAGCCCCGTCATCTTGCTTGTCGCGGCGTAGCCCTTGGCGAAGTCGGGTAAGTCCGCGCTCAACGTGGTTGTCATTGCGAGGAGCAAAGCGACGCGGCAATCTCAAAATCGTTTAGCCCCGTCATCTTGCTTGTCGCGGCGTAGCGCAGCGAAGACGGATGACGGGGTTCTTTCCCGCTTTTCCCACCCTTCACACCTTTCCCGCTTTTCAAACTTTTCCCCTTCCCTTTTCCCTTTCTTTCTGTTATCCTCTGTCCCTTAAGGAGTGAGCCACCCGGGAGCGAAAACAACACGAGACTTGTCCTGCTTGCCCTGCGTAACTTTAGCGAAGTAGGGAGCGTAGTCGAAGGACAAGAGATTGTTTGGCGTTTTTTACAGACTGTATAATCATTGTTAGGGATACGATGTCATGAGCATTAATGTTTACGTATGGAGAAAACTTGGTGACAATAAGTCAATAATTAGCCCAAATGAATTCCTTAAATGGGCAAAGCAGGACATTAAAGGGGGTAACCCAAAAAATATTGCCAACACTCTTTCAAATACCAAACGCGCTATTCATGCAAGAATAGATGAAATACTCTACGCTCTACGTATTCAATATGCCAGTGGCTGGCCCAAAAGCCTACAAACATCTGATAAGCTAAAGGCTATAAAGCAACTCAAAATCCCAGGAACTTCAAACATTGATTTGATTACAAAGCGCCGTAATGATTTGGAGCACAGCTATTTGCTTCCGTCATTAAAACAGATAAGAGCTGATGTTGAGGCAGTTGAGATGTGGCTCGATAAATCTAAAAGTTATCTCAGACCATCGGTTGTTCTCATTGGACTACCAGTTACACGGCTTGGGAGCTCATATGTTAGTGAGAAGAAAAGCACCTTTATTGCTGAATTTGCTAAACCCGATAAGGTTGAGTTCTATTGGGATGCTAAGAAAGAAATTGTAACTCTATCGAAAAGTGGTGCCACAAGCCGGAAAAACTACCATGACTATAGTTGGAAAGAGCTGATAAGGATTCAGAAAAAGTCATATTTATCTAATGATACCAAGCAAATTGCCCCTTCAATCTCGATCGCCACTAGACTATACAAAGCATATGAAGGGTGGGTGTTAGGAAAACGAGGGCCCTCATTTATGGCAACCAAGAAATTTTCATAGGCAGAACCTGTTGCCTCAAAAAACAAATTATTACTCCCAATCCTCCCCAAACACAAGGCAGAAATAAAACCGTCCGTTCCCTCTTTTAATCCGTGTAAATCTGTGTTAATCCGTGGTTAATTTTTCTCTGCGTCCTCCGCGGTGTGTAAAACTTCAACCAAAACCGTATCTACCCGCACACCAAAACCTGTCCTGAGCGCAGTCGAAGGGCCGGCTAATTTAAAAATTTTTTAATCCTTTTCTTCCCTCGAGTTACGAGAGACCAGCGACGAGCGACGATTACATTTTTCACTCCATTCGCGCATCTCGGCCCTTAATAAAGGAGGCTTTTTTTACATCTAAACATTATGAAACAACGAAACACAATTTTTATTTTTATATGTCTTTTATCGTCTATCTTCCCTCGTCCATCTTCTATCACCCCTTGTTTCTCTGTGCCCTCTGTGGCTAACTTTTCTTTGTGCCTTAGAGTCTTCGTGGCTAAAATTCAATCAATCAAAACAACTAAAATATGCAAAACGAACCCAAAACAAAGCCAATCAAACCCAATTCCAAAGCCCCGACCAAAATCGCGGAAAAAGAAAAAGCCGAGAGCTTGCCGCTCCCGGCTTTTGGTTTTTAGTGAAACAACCTAAAAAGAATTACTTCGCTTTTACTTCAGCTTCGGTCTTCTTGAAGTATTCGACGCACTGGCTTATATCGGGGATGGAATTTTCCCAGTTGTATTCGTATTCGATAGAGAACGTGCCCTTGAAATTCTGGCGGGCAAGCTCGGCGAGAATAGCCTTTATATCAGCCTTGCCTGTACCCCACGGTACGCAATGAGCATCCAGCGAGCCGAACTCGTTCATATCCTTGAGGTGGAGACTTATGATACGTCCTTCGAGTTTCTTCAGCGCTTCAACAGGGTTTATTCCCGAGCGCATCCAATGGCCTGTATCGGCGCAGGCGCCGATATATTTACTTCTGCCCTCGCAAACTTTCAATACCGTATTGGGGTCCCAATAATGGGTGGGCGGGGCGTGATTGTGAATGGCGAGGTTAATCTTGTATTCCTGACACAATTTGTCGAGCATATCGAAGGCATCTTCGGCAGGCTCGGCGTCGATTGTCTCGATACCCATCTGCTTTGCGAATTCGAATATCTTTCGGCAGCCCGCTTCGTCACCGGGCAGCTTCATCCATACACCGCAGTTGACCAGCTTGACTCCGGAGGCTTTAAGTTTATCTTTTATCTGCTGTTTTACTTCCGCAGACATATTAGGGTCGTAAACACTGCCGGGGTTGTCATTACTAATCTTCTGGTCCGGATATGCCTCTATGTAACCCAGGCCGAGAGATGCGGTTTTATCTATCGCTTCGTAAAACGTAAACATTTTGAACGACCATGCCTGGACGGCGAGCCGCCATGGGCCGGCCTTGCCTTTGGCGGCGGCCTGCGAACTCATACCCAAACCAGCAAACATCATCACAAACGAGATTAATACCAATGCTAATTTCTTATTCATTTTTTCCTTCTTTCTGTTTTTATAGTGACCAGCCGGAGCGATATTTAGTTTGGACGTATTTATTCGCCTCGGGCAGATTCGTTATTTTCATATTTTTGCTGTCCCATTCGAGTCTCTGGCCTGGGAAACGCAATGCGATATTGCCCAGCAGAACCATTTCGGTGAACGGGCCTGAATAATCGAAATTCGAACAAGCGGCAACGCCTCCTTTGCAGGCTTGTACCCAGTTTTGCTGGTGGCTTGTCTCGACTCTCGCGATGGTCTTCGGCGGGAGTTTGTAGGCCTTCATATTCGATTCGGGTATAATCCGCGGGCTGCCGCCGTACTGGCTATACCTTATTATGCCCTTATCGCCCCTGATGAAGCCATTGCTTTCGTCCTGTTCGAGCGGCCTGCCTGCTTCGAGTTCAACTGGTCTTTCCGGTTTCATTCCGCCATCGTACCAGGACAATTTAATAGGCCCTCTGCCGTCACGCGCGGCAAATTCGTAACGTACTATGCTGGCGCGTGGGAAGGAATCTGTTTTTTCTTCTATGCTGCCCCACTTGACGCCTTTGACCATACGGGCATAGTGCGAAGCACAGGCTTCGACAGCGACGGGGTTTTCAAGCTTGAGCGCCCAGAATGCGGGGTCAAGAACGTGACAAGCCATATCGCCCAGCGCGCCGCAGCCGAAATCCCACCAGCCTCGCCAGAAGCGAGGATGATACAGCGGATGGAACGACCGCTTCGGAGCGGGGCCGAGCCACAAATCCCAATCGAGCGTATTCGGAACGGGCGGTTTATCCGTTGGCTTGTCTATTCCCTGCGGCCAGATGGGTCTGTTTGTCCAGGCGTGTACCTCGCTGACGTTACCAATGGCGCCGTCGGCAATCCACTCACACACCAGCCTTGCGCCTTCGCCGGAATGGCCCTGATTACCCATCTGGGTAGCTACCTTATATTTTCGGGCGGCCTCTGTCAGCATACGGGCCTCATGGACCGAATGCGTCAGAGGTTTTTCCACATAAACGTGTTTGCCGAGCTGCATAGCAGCCATCGCAATTACGGCGTGAGAGTGGTCGGGCGTGGCAATGACTACCGCGTCAATATCCTTTTGCTGTTCGAGCATTTTGCGGTAATCGCGATACCTTTTGGCCTTTGGGAACTGTTCGAACACGCTGGCGGCGTATTTGTCGTCCACATCGCACAGCGCGACAATATTCTCGCCGGACGTATCTTTAGGGAGGATTGCGCCTTCCCTTGTCAGCTCGAAGCCTCCGACATCGAGGATGTCTTTTTTGCCCTGTCCGCCGATGCCGACGGCCGCAACGTTTAATTTTTCGCTCGGGGGAGTATAACCCGGGCCTCCGAGTACATATCGCGGGACAATCGTAAACGCTGCCGCGGCAGCGGCTGCGCCGCGAACAAAATCACGCCGGGAAATCCCGTCACTGTTTCCGGAGTTTGACGTCGAAGTACTTTCACACTTTTTCATATTACCTCGTCCTTAAAAAATATTATAATGGGCCGAATTCGTTAATTAAACGCTCACTGCCCATCTATCAATTTCTGCAATTTCTTCCGCAGGGAATCACTTTTCGTTGTTTCGAGCACCTTTTTCAAAACAGCTTTGGTTTTATCCGGTTCGCTTTTTATCGTATCTTCTGCGATTTTCACCACGGCTGAACCGGCTTCTTTCTGCAAAGCCTCATCATCCAGATACGCCGAGGTCATCTCCAGCGACTCAATCGCTTTTACGTTCGCCAAAGCTGATAATATCGTTTTCTTTTCATCGGTATTGACCGCCAGTTTCATCGCCTGGCCGTACATTTTTACGGTTTCTTCCGCCGAACGAGCGCTTTCAAGTCCAATTAAGCGCACATAGCCCCGCAGCGCCAGTGTCCGGCGCACCTGGTCGCCGGAGTTCCTGGCCGTTTCGAGCAAATTATCTGCCGGGGCGGCGTTGGGCCAGTCGCCCAAGGCGCGAATGACGGTGGTCTGCACATCTGCATTGTCGTCCTTTAAGGCCTTTTGCAATACGCCGAGAGCGCTATTGTCCCCAAGGCCTCCGAGTATTCTAAGCATCGCGCATCGGAGATTGACTTCCTTAACGGAATCAATCACGCCCAACACGGCAGCTGTACCTTCGCTTGTGCTGTCAGATTTATGGGACACGGTAATAACGGTTTTCTCGGCTTCTGCCAGTTCGGTTTCATTTTGGGAATTTTTTAAGACCTTGACCAGTTCCGGTACATTCGCCGGTGTTGCAATATCTCCTAAGGCCTTGAGCGATTCGAGCCTTACTTTGTCGTCCGTGTCCTGCGCGGTTTTCAGTAAAGTTTCCAGGGCTTCGCGAATATTGCGCCGCCCTACACTGCGAATCAGCTCAATTTTGACTTTGGGCTCGGCCTGTGAAATACTTG
The DNA here is from genome assembly GCA_028714255.1 of Phycisphaerae bacterium. Taxonomy (GTDB): domain Bacteria; phylum Planctomycetota; class Phycisphaerae; order Sedimentisphaerales; family Anaerobacaceae; genus CAIYOL01. Next base: position 117,914 of record JAQTMR010000004.1, read on the forward strand.
TCACGATGGTTTCGTCAACGCCGGGGCCATTTAAAAGACAGAGACTCTCGCGGGCGGTTTGGCTTTCTGCCTCATCCGCAGTTGCCGCAGTTTGAGCCAGAAGAACAACCATCGAAGCGTTTCCAAGCGATGCCAATGCCTTTAAAGCTGCTATGCGAACTTCTTTTTGCGGAGCCTTGGCGGCAGTAACAACCACGGGCAAAACGGAAGTGTCCTTGCGGTCGGCAAGAGCCGAGAGCAATTGCACCTGTCCGGCTGGCGAGAGGTTCGGCATCTCCGCCGCGACGGCCTGTGCCACTTCCGCCGCGGGTATTAGTCTTATAAAACTAATCGCTTCGGCCTGCATAGCGGGGTCACTGCCTTTAAGAACATCAACAACCAGACCGACCGCCTTTTCCGGCTCGGCGGTAATCATACCTTCCAGAGCGGCAGAACGAATTTGGGTCGGCTCGGAGGGGACATATAATTGCCTGTAAATAGCCAATGCTGCGCTTTTATTTCCCGAAGCCGCGAACTTATCGGCACAGGCCAGATAAGCTTCTACCAAAACCGTGTGCCGGTCGCCCGAGGACCGCTTCAGAGCCTCGTTTAGTTTTGCAGCGGCGGCCTGGCCTGCGATTTTGCCGAGAGCAGCTGCCGCGGCCTGTGCGATTTCCTTATCGGGGTCACTCAACAGCTTACTTAGAGGCATCACCGCAGCTTCGTCGCCGCGCTCTGCCAACGAATTGATTATCCCGGCTTTTATTTTGCCGCTGGTTTTATCCAAAGCGATGTTCAACACATCATCAACCGCCGGGTCCTGTATCCGTTCGAGGGCGTAGCGGGCCATATCAGAGGTATCCGGGCTGGTCAGCATTTTATCGAGTGTGGGTACGGACTCTTTTGTGCCGATAACGCTCAACTGTCTGCAGACGAATTGCTTGCCGGTCAATGTCGCATCCGAGCAGAGAAACACCAGCAGGCGTTTCTCGATTTGTTTGAGAAGCTCGGGCGAACCGTGCGCTTCACGAATAATATCCGCCAGCTTGATAAGGCTCTCCCTGCTCTGGCCGAATTCGTAGGCGGCAATTTTCTCCAGCTGCTTATCTAATTCCTGCAGCTGCGGCGGAATAGACGCAGCCGTATTCTCCGCTGCCGAGGTCTGGCCTACAGAAGCAAAACAGAAAATAATAAACAAACCGGCGACAACTCTTAAGGAGACGAATAGTTTTGGGTTTTCCATTTCATTCCTTTCCAAACGCTGTATCAAAAGCGACTTGTGAGGGTTGGAGGCATTCTAAAAGATTGAATTCGTTAATTCAACACAAAAATCAAGGCAACTATTTCCCATCGGCGTCAGTTCGCCGACTATTCAGTGGGCAAACTTTTACGGGTGCGAACTTCTGTCTCCGTTGGGAAATCATCGGGCACTTTCTGCGTAACTTTGCCGGTTGCCGCCCATTCGGCACCGCGCTGGAACGTTACGATAAAACCGACGCACTCGATAGCGGGCGAAAAAGGCTTCTTGAAATGAACGTGGCCCATGGTTGTGTGAAAAACCCTGCCCTTGCCGTAATTAACCGTAAACAGGACAGGCTCGTGCTGGCCTGTGCCCACGCCTTTGGGTTCGGAGTACGCGGTCGCGAGGATGGTGAGGTTTTTGGCAGGGCCGCGGAGCTTGCCGTAAAGCTCGTCTTTGGCGTGCATCCATTTTTCGGGCAAACCTTTGGTGACGGGGTGGTCGCTGACGCGGTTTATGACCTGAAACGCATGAGCCGGCCCGTGCGAGCCAGCCAGGCCGGGCGAATTATCGAAAACAGTCTTGCCGTCTTTCCAAATAAACTAAGGGGCCTGCATTTGCATCGCGCTCACCCCAGCCGGCAAGGCCGATTATCTCGTTATACTCTTTCCATTTCGGGAAAGAATTATTTGACGAATGGTAAATGACAACGCCGCCGCCGGAGGAGACGTAATCGGCGAAGGCTTTTTTGGTTTCTTCGGGCCAGTCGGGGTCGTCAACATCATCGTAGTCAACCACGACGACGTTGTAGTCAGCGAAAGAAGGCTTGAAATTCTTCACGCCTTCGTCGCCGGGCAAAGGTTTAGCAACGTCAACCTTGAAAAGCCCCGTCTCTTCGAGATATTGCTTCAATATCGGGCTGCTGACCTGCCAATTGTGCCACGGGCCCATTCGGCCGGTCACGATAAGTGCCTTTAAGCTGGTAGTTTCGGATGCTTCCAAATTACCTCCGGCTATAATTAAATAAAAAATAGTAATTACGATTATAGTTTTAGTTATCAGTTTCATTTTATCTCTTTTCATTTCTTTTCAAACGCCGCGTCAAAAGCAACCTGCGAGGGCTTGAAGTCCGCCTTTTTGATAAACCGGCAGGCCTCTTCTGCGCCGTGTTCGCGGTCCATTCTGCTGTCTTCCCACTCAATCGAAAGCGGCCCCTGATAGCCGACGTCGTTTAACGCGACGATAATCTCCTCGAAGTTTATGTCCCCGTGACCTATCGAACGGAAATCCCAGTATCTTCTCGGGTCGGCAAATTCCGTATGTCCGCCGAAGACGCCGACCGTGCCGTCACCGTGTCCCCACCACGCGTCCTTCATATGCGTATGGAAAATCCGATTGCCAAATGTGCGGATGAATTTAACATAATCGACGCCCTGATAGCCGAAATGGCTGGGGTCGTAATTAAAACCGAATGCGGGGTGGTTCTTCACCGCTTCCAATGCTCTCTGCGCCGAGGCGATATCAAATGCTATCTCGGTCGGGTGAACTTCCAGCGCGAACTTGATACCCTTTGCCTTGAACGCGTCGAGTATCGGTTTGAATCGTTTGCCGAAATCCTTAAAGCCCGCGTCTATCATCTTAGGCGAAGCAGGCGGGAAGGAATAAACCATATGCCAAATCGAGCTGCCTGTGAAACCATTAACGACTTTGACGCCAAGTTTCTTCGCGGCCTTGGCAGTATCGATTAGCTTTTGAGCGGCCCTTTGCCGAACACCTTCCGGGTCGCCATCGCCCCATACGTCCGGCGGCAATATCGATTTATGCCGCTCGTCTATATTATCGCATATTGCCTGTCCGACTAAATGCGCGGATATGGCATAGACCGAAAGCCCGTGCTTTTTGAGCATCTTCAGTTTCGCCTCGCAATATTTATCATCGGCAAGGGCCTTATCGACCTCGAAGTGGTCGCCCCAGCAGGCCAGCTCCAATCCGTCAAATCCCCAGCTTGCCGCCTTCTTGGCTAATACTTCGAGCGGCAAATCCGCCCACTGTCCGGTGAATAGAGTTACAGGTCGAGCCATTTTTTTTCTCCTTAACCAAAAGTCATTGCGAGTCCCGACGCTGTTTGTCGGGACGAAGCAATCTTAAATAACTTAAAACTCAACACTAACAACTTAAAACTCTTTTCGTGCCTTGGTGTCTTAGTGGCTAAAATCTACCCTTTCCCCTCGCACTTATCAAGCGTTTTTCCTGTTGCCCATTTAGGTGCATTCTGTTACATTTATAGCACATTTCAAAAATATCTTTGGAAAATGAGGTAGTTCGATGTCAATTGTATGGCTGTTACTTTTACTGGTTCCACTCTTCTTATATTTAGCGCTGATGGAAAGACGTGATAAGAAGCGTGAGAAAAAGTTTGTCGAGCACCTTAAAGAGGAGGCATCTGGGTCCCCTGAGAAGCTACGTCTAATTGAAATATATGAAATAGAGACCAACCTAGTCAATAAGATAACAGACAAGATGTTTTGTATCCTATCCGACGAAGGCAAAGACGACTTTTATGCAGGAGCGTTCAAGGAGGACTACAAGCCGGGGAAAGAAGAGCTGTCCGAGTGCCTCTTAGAGTATGGATACCAACCTAATATGTTCGATGATAAAGTATCAAATATGGTTAAAAAGCTAGCACATGACCCTGACTTAGCCTTTCTTCTCAAACATGGCGTTCGTAAGGAAGCGCAGCTCAGACATCAACTAAAACTTAAAACAAAAGAATTGGATAAAGAGAAATAAACAGTGCAATTCTCTACGCACGGTTTTCGCCATCCTACAAATTTTAAATTCCACACGGCGATGCACGCATAACGACGTGTGAATACGCCGGGCTTCCGGATCAGAATTCACCGGAACGATTAAGAACAGGGGCGGTGGTAGCCATCCACCAGATTGGCCGGTTAGCCCAATCCTGCCCTTTCGGCTTCATGCCTAACCACTTGGGCCAACTCCATCTCGAAGTTTGGAATTGGGGTTCCTTTGTCGAATTTCGTTTGGTTCTGATACGCCATAACCTCGAGTACACAGTTCCAGTATCCATCCTCTTTTAGTCCCTTCGCATACAGGAACAGGAACTTCTTAGCCCCCAATTCGCGCCACTGTACGATATGTACCGCCTCATGGAAATGATCCGATTCGGAGTCACGTAGTGAAGAGTCAATGAAAAAAAAGTCTTTGTAGGTGATTCCCCAATAGCTACCATGCTCGAAATCGTTGAACCCACTGACACCAAGTTGTTCAAGAGGAGGGGTGATCACTTTGGGAACGTATGCAACCTGTGTGGTCTGCAAGGTACTATGTGAGAAATAAAGACCGAGTCTTGAGAACCCCCTTGTAGCCAGAGGTACGGCGACTTCCCGATGTGCACTGATGTATCCATCTATCCACGCTTCAACGCGCGGTAGTGCCGATTCTAATTCCCTAAGATCCAATCCATATCTCCTATGTGATTCTCTCTACCTATTTTTTCATTGGCGTCCATTTTTGTTTGCTCTTTGCGCTTGCGATAACGGTCTCGATAAATAACATACCACGAACGCCGTCATTAACGCCGGGGAAATCCAGAGTAATCTTATCAGGCTTTTTGCCTGCTATCGCGCACTTAATCGTCTCGGCGAAATTGCGGTAATTGTTCGCAAAGGCCTCGAAGAACGCCTCGGGATGGCCCGAAGGCAGACGCGTATTTCTTCCCGCGGTTGGGCTGTATGCACCCACATAGCCGTTGCCGCGCTTCCAGACCTGCTCAGGCGCGTTGTCGGCCCTTGTATATAAATAGTTGGGATGCTCCTGGTGCCATTCCAAACTGGCCTTTTCGCCATATACCCAGACAGCGAGATTATTTTCTTCGCCTATCGAAATCTGGCTTGCGTGAAGAACGCCTTTTGCGCCGTTATTAAATTTCAAAAGGCAGTTGCAATCGTCATCGACCCTTCGGCCCTTAACAAAAGTCGTAAGGTCGGCGCAGATGTGGGAGATTTTCAGGCCCGATACGTATTCAGCTAAATTGGCGGCGTGCGTTCCGATGTCACCGACACAGCCTGCTCCGCTTTGCTTGGGGTCGGTTCGCCAGCTTGCCTGCATTTGGCCCGCTTTTTCAATCGCGGTAGCGAGCCAGCCCTGCGGGTACTGGACGATAACTTTGCGGATTTTACCGAGGTCGCCATTTCTCGCCATGTCACGGGCGAGCTTTACCACGGGATAGCCTGTATAGTTGTGCATCAGGCCGAAGACCTTGTGCGTCTTTTTGACAAGGGCCTGTAATTGTTTTGCCTGCTGCGAGGTGAGCGTCATGGGCTTTTCGCACATTACGTTGAAGCCTGCCTTTAGGAAATCTCTGGCGATGGGGAAGTGCCAGTTGTTCGGCGTGGCAATCGAAACGAAATCTATACGTTTATCTTCGGGAAGCTTCAATTCCGCTTTGAGCATTTCGGTATAAGTGCTGTAAACCCGCTTGGGGTCGAGAGCGAGTTCTTTGCCCATCTTTTTGGATTTTGCAGGATTGATATCAAACGCGCCTGCGACAAGCTCGATTTCGCCATCCAGGCGTGATGCTCTGCGGTGCACATCCCCGATAAACGCCCCCGGCCCGCCGCCAACCATTCCCATCCTCAATTTACGGTTAAGTTTCATCACTGTCCCTTTCAACAAACTAACTGCCCGCTGCAATCAATAAAATATAAATCGCCGATACGCCGAAGTCAACTATTGATTTGGAACGTTGTTTTACATAGAATCTGGCAAATGTATATCATACCAGCAATAGATTTGCGGAACGGTAAATGCGTTCGGCTCATTCAGGGCGATTACAATCGCCAGATAGACTACTGCGATGACCCTATCAAACAGGCGAAGAAATTTAGCTCGGCTGGCGCAGAATGGCTGCATATCGTCGATTTGGACGGCGCAAAAACCGGAAAGCCCGCCAACACAGAGGTAATATCATCAATCGCGGCATTAGGACTATTAAAAATCGAAGTCGGAGGCGGGCTGCGCGATGAGGCTTCCATCAAACAATTGTTAGATGTCGGAGTCGAATGGGTGATAATCGGTACAAAAGCTGTAAGCGACTTTGCGTGGTTCAGTGAAATGGCCAGGAAATTTGCCGGGAAAATCGTGCTTGGCCTTGACGCACGCGGTGACAAGGTCGCTACTGAAGGCTGGGTGAAAGACAGTTCCAAATCTTCATTGGGGTTCGCAATCGAAGCGGCGAAACTGCCCATCGCGGCGATAATATATACCGACATCGCCAAAGACGGTATGATGGCAGGGCCCAACTTAGAAAGAACGAAAGCTCTGGCAGAAGCGGTGCGCGTACCCGTTATCGCATCGGGCGGCGTAGGCGAAATAGCCGATATTAAAAAGCTGGCAGCAGCAAAAGTCGAAGCGGTAATAGTCGGCAGGGCCTTATATGAAGGCAGGCTGACTCTTTCGGACGCGATAAACGCGGCAAAATAGCTGTCACTGACAATATTACCCCGCCGGCGAAATTTTTTGCATCTGCAAGAGAAAAACAATATAATGGTCTTATAATAAGCCTGGCGTTAAATTTGTCAGACAAACCTCTGGTGGTTTGTTCCTTATTCTCTGCTGATAAGATTTGGGAAAATAATGCTGAATCCATCCGGTAAATTATCGAACCAGGACATCATCGAGCAGATTCGGGACTTTGTCGTTTTTGCCCTGTTTTATTTGTACCTCTGGCTCGGTGTTGACTTACGTTTTATCTATAGCGGCGGCGGGGAGATTTCGAACTTCCCTGTCTTTTATCGCGGCTGGCCGTTCCTGGAAAAGTTCCTGTCGCAGCCCGGCGGACCTGTTGAGTACGCCGCGTCTTTCCTGTCGCAGCTTTTCTGTATAGGCTGGGCAGGCGCACTTGTCGTAACAGTCCTGGCGTGGTTAATTTGCGTATGTACCGACTCGATTATCAAAACTATAAAAGCGCCTCGTCTCCGCCTGGTACGTTTCATTCCGACGATTATTTTTCTCGCCCTTTACTCTTCATACATACATCACCTTGTTATCACAAGCGCGTTGTTGACGGCGATGCTTTTTGTTTGCCTGTACCTTAAAACAAACCCGAAGAGCGTGCTGCATAGCCTGATTTATTTTATAGTTTTGTCTGTAATCCTGTATTATATTGCGGGCGGGGCATATCTGTTGTTCGCGGCTCTTTGCGCGATTTACGAATTGTTTTTTACCCGCCGGCGGCAGTTAGGATTGTTATATTTATTGTCAGCCGCGGCCATTCCATACGTCGAGGGCGTCCTTGTTCTCGGTGCAAGCGTCAACGACGCCTTTGGCAATTTGCTGCCTTTCTCCTGGAAGACCCTCTTTTTCGGATTTCCAAGAAAAATGTTAATAACACTTTACATACTTTACCTGTTCCTGCCGGTGACAATGCTCGGATGGGGACTCTGGAAGATATTCGTCAGGCAATCGGACCAGCCGGGGACTTCCGAGGCCAATTCCGGTGAAGCAAAAAAGACAACCGAAGAAGAATCAAACAAAGGAATACTTTCGACAATAATCGAATCGCGGGTACTGTTTGTGGTCGTACTTTTCGCTGCCTTGTTCACCTATAAAAATCCGTTGAAGGCCGTTTTTGCGGTTGACCACTATTCATACGAGGGTAATTGGCCCAAAGTGCTTTCGGCGGCCCTGCACCATCCGGGCGGCAATGTCGCAGCCCACGCAGCCAACCGCGCTTTGTATCATACAAATCGGCTCGGGGACGATATGTTCCGCTATTCGCATAATCCAGACGTCCTGTTCATGAATACGAAAAGGTACAATTACGCATATTGGTTGAGATTTGATACCTATATCGAGCTCGGGTTTACGGGTCTGGCCGAGCTCGACCTGATTGAAGCCATGGGGACATATGGAGAGCGACCTATGGTTCTCAAACGGCTGGCTCTGGTAAATATGATAAAGAACAGTACGGGGGCCGCACGCACTTATCTCGGGGCGCTTAGTAAAACGCTGTTTGACTCCGACTGGGCCAACGATTATCTCGCTCGGCTGGAGTCCGACCCAAACCTCTCGGCTGATAAGGAGATTCAGCGTTTGCGCAGTGAGATGGCAAAAGACGACCATGCTTTCGCCGTTCCCATAAGCATGTTGTCCACGAAGGTTCTGGTGGAATCGCTGGAGAAAAACAAGCATAATCGCATGGCCTTCGAGTACCTGATGGCTTATTACCTGCTGACGATACAGCTCGACAAGTTCGCGGAAAACCTGGGCCGTCTGGACGATTTTGATTATGACCGGATTCCCCGGCTGTACGAGGAGGCCGTCCTGCTTTACAATTCTACGGGCAAGAAGGCCGAACTTCACGGCCGTAAAATCAGCAGGGAATCACAGGAGCGGTTTAAGAATTTTAGTAACACCTACCTCGGCCGGTACGGAAAAAATAAGGAGATGGCGATTGGTGAGCTGACAAAAAATTACGGCGACAGCTACTTTTTCTATTATGTCTATGGCCCATCAGGAATGGATAAATGAAGAAACGCACAATCATTTTGGGATTTATATTATTTGGATTGCTCCTGGCCGGAGCTTTGCTATATGGGCTTAGCGGACGAAGGGTTCAGATTGACAAGTACAGTGTCATCGACCGGCCGCCGAGAATATACCCGGACTACTGTTCGACTGTTATCCCGCCCAACATTGCGCCTCTTAATTTTATGGTGCAGGAAAAAGGCTCGTATTATTTTGTCAGAATCTATTCGGAGAAAGGCGAGCCGATAGAGGTTTCCAGCAGGTCACCGAAGATTTCGATTCCGATTGGCCCGTGGCACAAACTTCTCAACGCAAACAAGGCAGGCCGGCTGAAATTCGACGTCTTTGTAAGAACAGACAACCAGGCATGGACACGGTTCGACACAATCACCAACGAAATTGCCAATGAGGACGTTGACGATTATCTGGTTTGCCGGAGGATGAGTCCCACCCGCACTATGATTAGAGGCCGTACCGGCATCTATCAGCGCAACTTAACTAACTTCGATGAGAAGCTGGTGTTGAGCAATCACAATCGAACGAGCGTATGTGCCAACTGCCACACGTTTTGCAAAAACCGCACCGATAAAGTGCTGATAGGTGTCCGCCCCGTCAGAGGCGACCAGGTTACGCTGTTCATAGAAAATGGAAAAGTCGAAAAAATAGGAACGAACTTCGGCTATACGACGTGGCATCCGAGCGGAAAGCTGGCGGTGTATTCTGTTATCAACATCCCCATGTTTTTTCACACCGCCAGGAATGAGATTCGTGATACAGCCAATCTCAATTCAGGGCTGGCTTATTTTCTTACCGATTCGAAGACCCTGAAAACATCTCCGGAGATTTCGAAAGAGGACCGGCTGGAGATTTGGCCTGCGTGGTCCGCGGACGGCCGTTTCTTGTATTTCTGCAGTACACAGAAGCCTGGGGCATACCATAATGAGTTTCCTCCGGAAGGGTACACCAAAGTGAAATACGACCTTGTTCGAATAAGTTATGACCTTGAGCACGACCAGTGGGGTAAAGTAGAAACCGTGCTTTCAGCTCAGGATACGGGACAGAGCATCACGATGCCGCGAATAAGTCCGGACGGCCGCTGGCTGACATTTTGTATGTGCGAATACGAGTTCTTCCCTACATGGCATGAGGGCAGCGATATATACATAGTGGACCTGAAAGCAGTTGAGGAAACGGGCAGATACGAATACCGCCGGCTGGACCTCAACAGCGACAAGAGTGAGTCCTGGCCAAGCTGGTCCAGTAACAACAGATGGATAGTCTTCAGCAGCAAAAGGGATAAGGAGGGGTTATTTACGAGGAGCTACATCGGCTATATCGATGAGAACGGAAAGGCATACAAGCCGCTGATAGTGCCGCAGAACGACCCGGAATTCTATACTTACTGCTTAGAGGCATTTAATACCCCCGAATTTACCATCGAACCTATCCCGGCTATCGGCGAAGCGTTGACACGGGTTATCCGCGGCACCGATGAGATACCCGTGACACTGCCGATAACAATGGCAACTCCAAAAGGCGGAAAAATTACCAGTCCCAGTTATGGAGAATACTGGATGAATCAGGAATAGTTCGCTAACAAGCATCACCATAGTCGCATAATACTTTAATTGCCCGATAAGGGCCTTTTTTAGAAAAATGGGTAAAGTACGGCTAAAGTTAAGTTTGGTTCTTTTTATCAACGGTACTTAAATATGTAATATGTACGGCTCAATCAATCTGTATGAATCGTCAAGATTTGGGAGGATAATGTTGAATTCATCCAGTAAATTATCGAACCGGGACATCATCGAGCATACCCGGGACTTTGTCGTTTTTGCCCTGTTTTATTTGTACCTCTGGCTCGGCGTTGACTTGCGCTTTATCTACCATAGCGGGGCGGAGATTATGAATTTCCCCATTTTTTACCGCGGTTGGCCGTTCCTGGAAAAGTTCCTGTCGCAGCCCGGCGGACCTGTTGAGTACGCCGCGTCTTTCCTGTCGCAGCTTTTCTGTATAGGCTGGGCAGGCGCTCTTGTCGTGACAGTTCTGGCGTGGTTAATTTGCGTATGTACCGACTCGATTATCAAAACTATAAAAGCGACTCGTCTCCGCCTGGTGCGTTTCATCCCGACAATCCTCTTTCTCGCCCTTTACTCCTTATACATACATCACCTTGTTATTACAAGCGCGCTGTTGACGGTGCTGCTCTTCGCTTGCCTGTACCTTAAAACAAACCCGAAGAGCGTGCTGTACAGCCTGATTTATTTTATAGTTTTGTCTGTAATCCTGTATTATATCGCGGGCGGGGCGTATCTGGTTTTTGCCTCTTTTTGTGCGATTTACGAACTGCTTTTTACCCGCCGGCGGCAGTTAGGATTGTTATATTTACTGTCAGCGGCGGCCATTCCATTCGTCGAGGGCATCCTTGTTCTCGGTGCGAGCAACAACGACGCCTTCAGCAATTTAATGCCTTTCTCATGGAAGATTCTATACTTTGGTTTTCCATCAAAATCGCTGATAATACCCTACATACTTTATCTGTTCCTGCCGGTGACAATGCTCGGATGGGGACTATGGAAGATATTCGTCAGGCAATCGGACCAGCCGGGGACTTCCGAGGCCAATTCCGGTGAAGCAAAAAAGACAACCGAAGAAAAATCAAACAAAGGAATACTTTCGACAATAATCGAATCGCGGGTACTGTTTGTGGTCGTACTTTTCGCTGCCTTGTTCACCTATAAAAATCCGTTGAAGGCTGTTTTTGCGGTTGATTACTACTCGTACGAGGGAAACTGGCCCAAAGTGCTTTCGGCGGCCCTGCACCATCCGGGCGGCAATGTCGCAGCCTATGCAGCCAACCGCGCCTTATATCATACGGGCCGGCTTGGATACGATATGTTCCGCTATCCGCAGACTCCAGAGGCCCTGTTCCTTACCACGGAAAGGTATCTTCTCGCGCACTGGCTTAGATTTGATACCTATATCGAGCTCGGGTTTATAAACCTGGCCGAGCATGAGCTGATGAAAGCTCTGGAGGCAAATGGAGAGCGGCCAGCGTTTTTGAAGCGGCTGGCCCTGATAAATATGGTAAAGGGCGAAAACGGTATGGCACGTGTATTTCTCGGTGCATTGAATAGAACGTTATTTGATGCGAGCTGGGCCAGAAACTATCTGGCGAAAATGGAGTCTGACCCAAATCTTTCAACGGATACAGAAATTCAGTACCTGCGCAGCGTGACACCAAAAATAGACCGATGCGGGAACATTTCGAGAACAAATGTAGATATGTATCTGGACCTTCTCGACAGCAACAAGCATAATCGCATGGCCTTCGAGTACCTGATGGCTTATTACCTGCTGACGATACAGCTCGACAAGTTCGCGGAAAACCTGGGCCGTCTGGACGATTTTGATTATGACCGGATTCCCCGGCTGTACGAGGAGGCCGTCCTGCTTTACAATTCTACGGGCAAGAAGGCCGAACTTCACGGCCGTAAAATCAGCAGGGAATCACAGGAGCGGTTTAAGAATTTTAGTAACACCTACCTCGGCCGGTACGGAAAAAATAAGGAGATGGCGATTGGTGAGCTGACAAAAAATTACGGCGACAGCTACTTTTTCTATTATGTCTATGGCCCATCAGGAATGGATAAATGAAGAAACGCACAATCATTTTGGGATTTATATTATTTGGATTGCTCCTGGCCGGAGCTTTGCTATATGGGCTTAGCGGACGAAGGGTTCAGATTGACAAGTACAGTGTCATCGACCGGCCGCCGAGAATATACCCGGACTACTGTTCGACTGTTATCCCGCCCAACATTGCGCCTCTTAATTTTATGGTGCAGGAAAAAGGCTCGTATTATTTTGTCAGAATCTATTCGGAGAAAGGCGAGCCGATAGAGGTTTCCAGCAGGTCACCGAAGATTTCGATTCCGATTGGCCCGTGGCACAAACTTCTCAACGCAAACAAGGCAGGCCGGCTGAAATTCGACGTCTTTGTAAGAACAGACAACCAGGCATGGACACGGTTCGACACAATCACCAACGAAATTGCCAATGAGGACATCGATGGTTTCCTGATATACAGGAGGATGCATCCTACCCACGTTCTGATAAGGGGACATGTCGGGATTTATCAGCGGAACCTCGGGAACTTCGATGAAAAACTCGTGCTGGACACCCCCGACAGGATAAACCACGGTCATATAATCAGGTGTGCCAACTGTCACACGTTTTGCAAAAACCGGCCGGACAAGGCACTGATGGGTGTCCGCACCGAAGGGCAGAACCAGTACACATTGCTGATAGACGGCAATTCGGTCAGCAAGGTTGGTGTAAAGTTCGGCTATACGTCGTGGCATCCGAGCGGGAAAATGGCAGTATATTCCATCATCGACCCGAGACCGTTCTTTCGTGCCGTCGCCAGCGAGGTTCGTGACCTCTTCGATTTGGATTCGACGATGGTTTATTTTCTTGTTGATTCAAAAACGGTGAAGACATTGCCGGAGATTTCAAGGAAGGACCGGCTGGAGACCTGGCCCGTCTGGTCCGCGGACGGCCGTTTCTTGTATTTTTGCAGCGCGCCGATGTTATGGACGAACAAGACAAAGCTTCCTCCGGACGGCGGATATGACAGTGTCAGAGTGAAGTACGACCTTGTTAGAATAAGCTACGATATCGAGCGCGACCAGTGGGGCAAAGTAGAGACCGTGCTTTCAGCTCAGGATACGGGGCGGAGCATCGCTATGCCGCGGGTTAGCCACGACGGTCGCTGGCTGACGTTTTGCATGTGTAAATACGGGTCATTCACACCCTGGCGGAAGTCGAGTGATATATATATAGTGGACCTCAAAACAGTTGAAGAAACGGGCAGATACGAATACCGCCGGCTGGACCTCAACAGCGACAAGAGTGAGTCCTGGCACAGCTGGTCCAGTAACAGCCGATGGATAGCTTTCAGCAGCAAAAGGGAATATGGGATATTTACAAGGTGTTACATTAGCTATATTGATGAGAACGGAAAGACATACAAGCCGCTGATACTGCCACAGAAGGACTCGGAATTCTATGGGTACTGCCTGGATGCTTTTAATACCCCGGAATTGGTCATCGGGCCTATCCCGGCTACCGGAGAGACGCTGGCGAGGATTATCCGCAGCTCTGATGAAGTCCCCGTGACACTGCCGACAACAATGGCAACTCCCAAAAGCGGAAAAATTACCGATTCAGGTTACGGAGAAGACGGAATAAGGCAGGAATAGCTCGCTAACAACCCTATTGCCGTAGTCCCATAACGTTTTAATTGGCAAATAAGCGCCTTTTTCCCAATAAAAAATGGAAAAAAAACAGTTAAAGTTAAGCTTGGTTTTTTTATCAACGATAATTTATAATAGGTTATGTATGGTTTAAGCAACCTGTGTGAGCCCTCATAAGTTTTGGAAGAGGTGACGCAAATTCGCTTCCGTCGGAGCGGAGCGTCCTGCCGTGTACTGAAAGGATATACAAAATCGAAATGAGCGCAAACTTTGATACTCGCAGCGTCGAATCTCCCGAGACAACTGAAATCTATATATCAGCCGTTCCCAAGGGAAACGCCCCGCCGAAGAAACAGGCAGAGGAAATCTTCTCCGGCATCAGGAAGATACTGCGCTCAAAATCAGCACACATACTTCAGGAACGGGTTTTCGCCCTCGGCAGCGCGATGGAAACTATCCGCAGCGTTCGGTTGAAAGAGTATGGCGATATCGACGATGGAGTCGCCCCGACTTTTCTGGTCGGCAAAGAAGGTTCGAGCGGACCGATTTCCGGAGTGCAGGTACACGCAGTCACCGGCCCCAGACCGGAAGTGCTTAGGCTGGACAATAAACCGTGCGGACGAATTTTCCGGACGCAGGGCATGGCATATCTTACACTCTCGGACATATCCGTCCCGCAGACCGCACAAGCCGCCGAACAAGCACGAGCTATGCTCGAAAAAGCAGAAACGGTACTGAAGCAGTCAGGGGCGGATTTCCTTTCGGTGCCGCGCACATGGATGTGGCTTGGTGACATTCTCTCGTGGTACGATGACTTCAATCAGGTCAGAAACAAATTTTTCATCGAGCGAGGGCTTATCGGCAAGGGAAGCCGGCAATCAATGCCCGCCAGTACCGGAATCGGACTCAGGTCCGCCTCCGACAAAAACTGCACGATGGACCTGACGGCGGTATTAAAGCCGACCAATTCAATCCAGTTCCTTGAAGCGGTTGGAAAACAGCAGTGTGCATTCGAATACGGCTCCGCGTTTTCGCGGGCTTCGAGAGCGACTACGCCGGCCGGAGAAACAGTATTTATTTCCGGAACCGCATCCATCGACGCCGCCGGCGCAACAACGAACCTCGGCGATGCCAAAGGCCAGATAAACGAAACCATAGAAAATGTTCGCGCCGTCCTCGGAGATATGAACTGCGCCGATGAGGACGTTGTTCAGGTCATAGCTTATTGTAAGACGACCGAGGTCGAGAAAATTTTCGCGGACGCAAAGGCCTCTCTCGCCTGGCCGTGGGTAACAGTGATTTGCGACATCTGCCGGGCTGACCTGTTATTCGAAATCGAAGCCGCCGCTATGCCACGCAAGTAAACTGCGGCAAAACAGACGCCGTTACCCTTACTCATTAAATTCACCTCACAAACATCCGATTTCCTTATTTTTTAATCCGCCGCCGGCTGAAATTGCCCCGGATAATTCCTGCAAAAACACTTGCAATAAAACTTCGTTGCGATTAGCATTGCACGGCGAATGCGACCTTTACAAATCAAAATACAAAATTTTAAGGAAAGCATATTATGACTAATGAACCGCAAAAACTATCAGTTAAAGAGAAAGTTTCATACGGAGTCGGCGATTTTGCTTCATGCTTATTTTGGATGACTTTCATGTATTATTTCACTTACTTCTATACAGATGTGTTCGTCATTCCGGCTGCGGCTGCGGCCACTTTGTTTCTCGTAAGCCGAATATTCGACGGCATTAATGACCCGATTGTGGGCATGATTGCCGACCGCACAAAAACCCGCTGGGGGAAATTCAGGCCCTATTTACTCTGGCTCTGCGTTCCGTTCGCAGTTATGGGCGTGCTTACTTTTACCGTTCCCGATCTCGAGATGAGGGGGAAAATCATCTGGGCCTATATCACATTTAACGGCATTATGATGCTATACACAGCTATCAATATCCCATACACGGCCCTGCTCGGCGTTATCTCCGCCGATTCCAAAGAGCGCACCACGGTTTCATCTGTGAAGTTTGTCTTCGCATACGCCGCGGGCATTATCGTTGCCGCCACTTTACTGCTTATGGCAAAACAGTTTGGTAAGGGGGATGAGTCAATCATTAATGCTAATATCAACAACCAAATCGTTAGCATTAGCGAAGTTGGGAATGGAAATGCACTGATTAGTTTGTCCGCCGAAGACCCTGAGGGGATTTCCGGCAAATCGGAGTTCAGATTCAGGGTCGTTCCTGTTAATAATAATATCCCGGTCGTTACTCAGCCAATAAGTGATATTAAGCTCGAGTCTGGTTTTGCCACGCATCAAATAGATATCTCTGGTGTCTTCAAAGGAAACGAGGGCAAGCCCTTTGAATATAAAGTCGAGAATCAAAATAAAAAGGTGCAGGGAGGGCTTGAACGTTTTCTTCTCCGGTTCAAATTTAAAGATAAAGTTGAAAATCAAAATAAAGAGATAGTAGAAGTTGAACTCAAAGAAAAAACGCTTTTGGTCAAAGAAAAACAGGTCGGAAACGCAAAAATCAATTTAACGGCTGAGGACAAAAGATGGGGAAGCAGGACTATCAGTTTTTACATTGATGTGTTTGCGAAAGGCAATAATGCGCCGATTATCAAAAACTTGCCAAATAATGTCAAGTTAAAGAGCGGCTTTGGAAAAGAAGAAATCGATTTGTCCAAATTTATCAGTGACCCGGATGGGGATGTCTTAACATTTAAAGCAGAAAGCAGCAATTCCAAGGTGATATTACCTGAAATCGACGGTAATAAACTTACTTTTGTGGAAGCGGAACCTGGTATTGCTCAAGTTACTATTACTGCTACCGACGGCAAAGGAGGACGTTTAGTCAATTCGATTAAATACTTAATATCTGCAATCGGGAACAATCCTCCTTACGTCAATGCCTCGGTTGATAATATTATTAAAAACGCAGGGTTTAAAGTGCATGAACTCGGCATCTCCGAACTATTTATTGATCCGGAAGGTAAACCTCTGGATTATAAGGTTGAAATCATCAACGAAGCAAGCGGATGGCAGCGATCATTCATCATTTACGGTATTGTCGCTGTTATTTTCTTCCTGATTACTTTCGCCGGCACGAAAGAACGCGTCCAGCCGCCGAAGGCACAAGAGTCGTCTGTTAAAAAAGATATATTCGAGTTAATAACCAACGGACCGTGGCTTATACTGCTTGCCGCAACGATAACCTTCATCCTGTTCGTAGCTGTGCGAGGAAGCGTAACGGCTCACTACTTCAAGTATTTTGTAGGACCACAGCAAGTTTCTTTGCCATTTGTGGGAGCTAAGACGTACAGCTTTGAAGCATTGGTCTCAGCATTCAACACGGTCGGGCAGGTATCTGCGCTTATCGGAGTAGTGATAATAAACTGGTTTGCGAAAGTAGTCGGCAAGAAAAAGGCGTTTGTAATCTTCTTCGTTATTGCGATTATCAGCACGGCCTCTTTCTATTTCCTGACCGCCGAGCAAATGGGCCTGATTTTCATCCTTCAGATTATCGGCTCGATGACAGGCGGACCGCTCAGCGTTCTGCTCTGGGCGATGTACGCAGACACCGCAGACTACGCAGAGTGGAAACGCGGACGCAGAGCGACAGGCTTAATCTTCTCCGCTTCGACAATGTCGCAGAAATTCGGATGGGCCTTCGGAGCTTATTTGGCGCTTACGCTGATGTCGCAGGTCGGATTTGCACCCAATCAGGAACAATCACCGGAAAGCCTGCGAGGTTTGATTCTGCTGTTCACCCTGATACCGGCAGGAATAGGTATCTTGTCAATCATACTGTTGCTTATATACCCGCTGGGCGATAAACGCGTCGCGGTGATTGAAGCTGAATTAATAGAAAGACGTAACAAAGAGGAGCAGTAACCAATGCGATTCGGACATTTTGACGACAAGGCGAAAGAATACGTAATCGACAGACCAGATACGCCCCGCTCGTGGGGCAACTACCTCGGCTCCACCGAATACGGCGCGATTATTACCAACAACGCCGGCGGCTACAGCTTCTTTGCCTCGGCCGCCCAGGGCAGGCTCACAAGGCTGCGTTTCGACGACGTACCCACGGACCAGCCGGGCAGATATATTTACATCAGGGATAAAAAGTCGGGCGACTACTGGTCAAACGCATGGCAGCCCGTGGGCAAACCGCTAAGCAAATACAAAACCACCTGCCGGCACGGAACCGCATACACCATCATCAATTCGAAGTACTCGAACATCGAAACCGAGACCACGTACTTCGTGCCGCTCGGAAAACACTTCGAGTGCTGGCTGCTCAAAGTCAAAAACAACGACAAAGTCAAAAGAAAACTTAGCCTGTTCACCTTCGTCGAGTATCCGGGTACATGGCACTGCTTCAACGATTCCCTCAACCTGCAATACTCCCACGGCATCGTGAATATGGATTTCAAGGACGGCATCATCGACTACGGCAGTAGCGTACTGGCCGCGCCGAGCGGCAATACCATCCTCGAAGCAGACCAGGGCAGACATTCGTTCCTCGCCTTCGTGGGCGGCAAAATCGCCGGCTTCGATACCGACCGCGACGTCTTCATCACACCATACAACGGCTATCGAAACCCCGCCGTGGTTGAAAAAGGTAAATGCACCGGCTCGAAGGCGTTCGGCGACGACGGCTGCGGCACAATCCAGATTGATGTCGAACTAAAGCCAGGCCAGTCGAAACAATTTGTCGTACTGATGGGTATCGGCAAAGCCGCCGTAGAAGGCAAAAAGGTCGTCAAACAATTCGGCAATGTCACAAAGGTCAAAGCGGAATTCGAAAAACTCCGCGATTACTGGCACAACAGAATCGAGGGACTCTCCGTCTCCACGCCCGATGCTGAATTTAACAGCATGCTGAATATGTGGGGCCCGTTCAACTGCCTCATCACCTTCGCATGGTCGCGAATGGCAAGCTTGATTTACAGCGGCGAACGTGACGGCCTCGGCTATCGCGATACACTGCAGGATTTCCTCGGCGTTATACACGTCATACCGGAAGAAACAAAGAAACGCCTCGAACTTATGATTACGGGCCAGTGCTCCACAGGCGGAGCGATGCCGATTGTCTCGGCCTTCTCACACAAGCCCGGCAAGGAAACCGCACCCAAAAACGAAGGATACCGAGCAGATGATGCCCTCTGGCTGTTCAACTCGATACCGTCTTACGTAAAAGAGACCGGTGATATCGGCTTTTTCAAAAAGGTCCTTCCATACGCCGACAAAGGAAAAGCAACCGTACTCCGGCATATGCGACGCGCAATCGAATTCAATCTCGCACGCACGGGCCGTCACGGCCTGCCGTCGGGACTCTACGCCGACTGGAACGATTGCCTCCAGCTCGGAACAAAGGGAGAAACCCTTTTCGTCTCGATGCAGCTTCGCTACGCACTGAAAACATACGCAGAAATCTGCGAGATGCTCAAAAAACCTGCGGACGCCAAATGGGCGCTAAAACAACTCGCCGCGTTCGACAAGAAAATCGAAAAACACGGCTGGGATGGGAAATGGTATCTAAGGGCCTATAAGCAAAACGGCGAAACGCTCGGCTCACAAAAAAATAAACAAGGCTCAATCTATCTTAATCCGCAGTCATGGGCAATCATCAGCGGCCACGCTGACAAAAGACGCGCAGAAAAAATTATGAACGAAGTCAACAAGAGACTGGCCACCGAATACGGTATTATGCTGCTGTCACCGCCTTATCAAAATATCAAGTGCGCAGAAATCCGCTCGATTCTCTTTAATAAGGGCGTCAAGGAAAACGCAGGCATCTTCTGCCACACACAGGGCTGGGCAATCATGGCTGAAACCATGCTCGGACACGGCGACCGCGCATTCAAATACTTCCGCAGTTACCTGCCCGCAGCGCAAAACGACAAAGCCGAGATTCGAGGCATCGAGCCTTATATCTACGGCCAATATACACACAGCAAATTCAGCGCACGCTTCGGCGCATCACGGGTCGCCTGGCTTACAGGCACAGCGTCATGGGCCAACTACTCCGCGACGCAATATATTTTAGGCATCCGCCCGGATTACAAAGGCCTTCGCATCGACCCGTGCATACCCGCATCTTGGAAGAAATTCTCCGCCATTCGCAGGTTCCGCAACAAGACGCTCAACATCACGGTCATTAATCCAAAAGGCGTCCAGAAAGGCGTCAAGAAGATTACCCTCAACGGCAAAGCAATAAAGGGCGACCTCATCCCGGCTTCGAGAATGAAAGAAGAAAACGATGTTGTCGTCGAAATGGGATAAGGTGTACAAATGAAGGTCCTGTTCATCGGCGGTACGGGAATAATCAGCTCGGCTGTCTCCAAACTGGCTGTTGAAAAAGGTATCGAACTATATCTGTTCAACCGAGGCCAACGCAGCGATTTTGTCCCCGAAGGCGCAAAAGTAATTAAAGGCGATATCAAAGACAAATCGCCCCTGAAAGGCAAAACCTTCGACGTCGTCGTTGACTGGCTCGCCTTTGTCCCCAAAGATATCGAAACCGATATAGAACTTTTCAAAGGCAACGTCGGTCAATACGTATTCATCAGCTCCGCGTCGGCCTACCAAAAGCCTCCGAAACACTGGCTCATCACCGAATCGACCCCACTCGAAAATCCGTACTGGCAATACTCGCGCGACAAAATCGCCTGCGAAGACCGCCTTATGGCTGAATATAAAAATACCGGCTTTCCCGTTACAATCGTCCGCCCTTCGCTGACCTACGGCATAACAATGATACCCGCTGCGATTAATAGTTGGCAAAAACCCTGGACCATCGTTGACCGGATGCGAAAGGGCAAGAAAGTTATCATCCACGGCGACGGCACCGCCATCTGGACAATTACCCACAACACCGATTTCGCAAAAGGCTTCGTCGGCCTGCTCGGAAATCAAAAAGCCCTCGGCCAGGCGTTCCACATAACATCCGACGAAGCACTTACATGGAACAGGATTTATCAGGAAATAGCCGATGCCGCAGCGGTAGAACTAAAGCCTGTCTATGTCACCTCCGACTTCATCGCCCGCTTCGACCCCGAGATGACAGGCACGCTCCTGGGCGACAAATCCCATAGCTGCGTCTTCGATAACAGCAAAATCAAAAGCCTTGTCCCGGATTTCGCCGCGACTGTCCCCTTCGCGCAGGGCATAAAACGCTCGATTGAATGGTTCGAAGCCGGCCCAAAACGCTGTGTGGTGGACGATGATTACAATAATTTTATGGACCGCCTGATTTTGGCCTGCGAAAAATCATAACCGCCGCCCCGAAGTAAATCTCCGCTAACTCTTGTAATTTCCCGTGATAAAGTGTAGGATTCAGCATTGTTTTATTACAGGAAGGTGCAGATGAAAAAAAATATAAAAAATCGTTCAATAGCAATAATAAACATTTTATTAGTTACTCTAAGCTGCATATTAATCGGTGGGTGCGGTTCAATATCGGGGCCGGAGCCTAAAAAAGCACCGACGGCCAAGCCCGAGGCAATCGAGGATATCAAGCTCAATTCACTTGGCTATCTGCCGGCGGCACAAAAGAAAGTAACTATCATATCTAAATGCTCCGATTTCTCCGTGAAAAAGGCCGGCAGCAATAAGGTTGTCTATACCGGCAAAGTGTCAGGGCCGTTTTCCCAGCAGGATGTAGGCCAGACCGTCTGGATCGCGGACTTTTCCGAAGTAAATAAGCCGGGCAAATACTACCTCGACGTCCCGGGCATCGGCAAATCTTATAGGTTCGAGATAAGCGATAAAGTTTATGATTCCGCGCTCTATACAGCTACGCGGGCGTTCTATATGTGGCGTTGCGGAACCGCGGTAGAAGGCGATTACAACGGCATTCATTTTTCGCATCCCGCCTGCCACCTAAACGAAGGTCTGCTGGATTACGTCGGCGAACCTAACGGCACAAAAGACGGCGCCGGAGGCTGGCATGACGCCGGCGATTACTATAAATATACAGTCAACGCGGGTGTCACCGTCGCGTCTCTGTTTTGGGCGTGGGAGCATTATCCGAACAAACTCAAAGACCTTTCGCTCAATATTCCCGACACGGCTCCAGGTTATCCGGATTTCCTCAAGGAAATCAAATGGGAAATCGATTGGCTCTTCAAGATGCGGTACCCCGACGGCTCCGGAAGGGTCTATCATAAATTGAGCGCCTTGAATTTCTGCAGTTTCGTTATGCCAGAAAGAGAAAGGTTCAAACAATACTATGTTAGCTGGAGCTCGACAGGCACCGCCGATTTCGTCGCGATTATGGCAATGTCGGCGCGGGTTTTCAAACCCTACGACGCCGAATATGCGCAAAAGTGCCTCGATGCAGCAAAGCTAAGCTACGACTTCCTCACAAAGAACCCCGGCCATAAAAAGGCCGAACAGGACGCCTTTAAGACAGGAACTTACAGGTCGCTCGACCACGATGATAGATTATGGGCGGCGGCGGAAATGTGGGAAACGACCGGAGATGCAAACTACCTAAAAGACTTCGAGACAAGAGCAGCTAAATTAGACGACAAGATAAGCCTCTATTGGGACTGGAGCGATGTGAATAACCTCGGTATGTTCACCTATATATCGAGCAGCAGAGGCGGCAAAAACAACGCACTCGTAGAAGACATAAAAAAGGATTTGCTCGCAACAGCCGATAAAATCGTCGCCAAAACCAAAAAAGACGTGTATGGCAGGCCGATTGAAAAGTACAACTGGGGCTATAATGGAACTGTCGCCAGAGAAGTTATCACCCTGATGATGGCTAACAAGATTTTGCCTAATCCGGATTATGTTAACGCTGCCCAGAGCGCAGTGGACCACATATTCGGAAGGAATTACTACTGCCGGTCTTACGTTACGGGCCTTGGCCACAATCCGCCTATGAAGCCGCACGACAGACGCTGCGGCGCCGACAAAATAGACGAGCCCTGGCCGGGCTATATCGTAGGAGGCGGACATTCCGCCACGGACTGGCAGGATATTCAGTCAAGCGCAAGCACCAACGAAATCGCCATCAACTGGCAGGCAGCTTTAGTTTATGCCCTCGCGGCGGTTTCCGAAGCCCAAACCAAATAGGCTCGCCGGATACATCTCGATTTTGGCCTTGACCAGATAAGCGTCTCCGCATATTATATCAGCCTGTTTTTTTATCTAATTGCTGGTGTGATTATATCAAGGATGGGTTCCCTTAACCAATATTTAGAAAAAAAGGAATAAGGATACAATATGCAGTTACACGGCCTCGATATCGCTGTCATTGTTGGCTATCTGGTGGTTGTTCTCGCCGCCGGATTCATCGTCTCCCGGCGCGCCGGCAAAACCATCGATTCATATTTTCTCGGCGGCAAGAGCATCCCGTGGTACTACCTCGGAATAGCCAACGCCTCCGGGATGTTCGATATCTCCGGAACGATTTGGCTGGTAACGTTATTTTTTATGTATGGCGTCAAGAGCACCTGGATTCCCTGGGTCTGGCCGACCTTCAATCAAATATTCCTGATGGTATATCTCTCGGTCTGGCTTCGCCGGTCAAACGTGATGACAGGCGCCGAATGGATACAAATCAGGTTCGGCAAAAAACTCGGCGCAGAGCTCTCGCATATAAGCGTGGTGATTTTCGCGCTCGTTTCGGTCATCGGTTTTCAGGCATACGCCTTCATAGGAATCGGCAAGTTCGCACAAATCTTCCTGCCGTGGGACCTGTCCGTAAATACCTACGCGATTATCCTGATGGGTATAACCGCCCTTTATACCGTTTGCGGCGGAATGTACAGCGTGGTCGTAACCGACATCCTACAATACATCCTGATGACGCTCGCCTCGATATTCATTGCGATAATAGCGATGCAGCGGGTCAGCCCCGACACACTGGCTGCGGTAGTACCCGACGGCTGGTACAACCTGTTTTTCGGCTGGAAACTGAACACGGACTGGTCGGGGCTTATTGCGGGCGTCAACGAAAAGATAGCATCCGACGGCTTCAGTTTCTTCACAATATTCTTTATGATTATGCTCTTCAAAGGCGTTCTTGTCAGTATGGCAGGGCCTGCGCCGAATTACGATATGCAGAAAATCCTCGCCGCACGCAGCCCCAAAGAGGCCGCCCTTATGAGCTGGTTTGTTTCAGTCGTCCTGAACTTCCCGCGCTATCTGATGATTGCGGGAATAGGCGTCCTGGGTCTGGTGTTCTTCAGCGGCGACATTAACAGTATGGCCGCAGCCGGTCAAGCCGCCGACTTCGAGCAAATCCTTCCCTATGTAATAAACAACTTCCTGCCGGTTGGACTGGTCGGCATAGTCCTCGCAGGTCTGCTCGCTGCCTTTATGAGCACCTTCGACGGAACGGTCAACTGCGGCGCTTCTTATATGGTAAACGATATCTATAAACGATACATCGATCCCAACGCTCCTGAAAAACGATATGTATTCGCCAGCTATATCAGCTCCACAATAATCGTAATAGTCGGCATCATATTCGGCTTAAAAGTAGCTTCTGTTGACAGCGTACTGAAGTGGATAGTCGCGGGCCTGTGGGGCGGCTACACCGCAGCCAACGTAATCAAGTGGCACTGGTGGAGATTCAATGGCTTCGGGTATTTCGGCGGAATGATAACAGGTATCGTAGCGTCGATAGTCCTGCCGATGCTGTTCCCGCAGCCGCTGCTGTTCGGCATAGAGCGCAACCTGGCGATGTTCCCCGTGATTCTGGCCCTTAGCACCGCTGCCTCGATAATCGTCAGCCTGCTTACCGACCCCGATGAAGAAGAGGTCCTCAAGGAATTCTACCGCAGGGTCAGGCCCTGGGGATTCTGGAAGCCAATCTGTGATAAAGTCCTCGCGGAAAACCCGGACTTCAAGCCGAACACCGCCTTTAAACGCGATATGTTCAACGTCGTCGTAGGAATCATCTGGCAGACAAGCTTCGTGCTGATTGCGATTTATCTGGTCCTTTGGAGATTCCAGCCGCTCGCGATTTGCGCTGCTGTCCTTGCGGTTACTTCGGTCATTCTGAAATTTAACTGGTATAATAAATTAGAGCAGCAATAGCCTACTCGGCTTTAATCTTAAAAACATAATAAGGAGAAATAAATGGTCGCAAAAAATTACAAAAAAGGTGTCGCAACATTTGTTATGCCCCACTGGCGGGATGAAAATGTTGTAACAAAAAAGTATCTCGATGAAACGCTCGAAAATATTTTCAACCAGACAGACCCAAACTGGCAGCTCGTAATTATCGATGATTTGTCCCCGTGCAAGGAGGCGATTGCGTATCTTGACAAGGTAAAAGCGAAACACCCGAAAAAGATACATATAATTAAAAAGAAAACAAACAACGGCCCGGGCCACTGCCGGAATATGGGCATCAAATGGGCTTACGAAAACAAATCGCCTATCGTTCTTTTCAACGATGCCGATGACCTTTCCGACTTACGCAGGCTCGAAGTATCGAGAGCAATCTTCGCCAAGGACCCCAAGGCCAGCGTGGTTTATACCACCTTTAAGGTCATCGATGAGAACAGCAACATAGTGCCTGATGAAAAACTGTCACCGTCCATTATTGAGATCACAGATGGTCACAAGGGCAAACCCCCGCAGGGAATAAACGCATGGATAGATATCGGAACGGAAAAGGGCTATACGAACCTTACCTCGGCGACCGTGGTGGACACAGAGATTGCTTATAAATATCCCTTCCCGCCGGAAAAGGTCTCCGAAGATTCAAACGCATGGATGAGATACTCCGCCGGCGGCGGAAAATTCGTCTATACCGGCAAGATTCCGACCCTTTACAGAATCCCCCAGCACACCGCAGGCTCAGCTTCACGTTCGAGAGAAGGCGGAAAGCATGGATTCTATGTCGCAAAGGCACGCGTCGATACCGACGGCTTCACACGCGCGGTCGAAATCGCAATCACAAACGGCAAAATAAAAGTCGAGCAGAGAGACGAGCTGCTTATTAAGTTCTACTTGAAGCTCGCTGAAACAATGTACAGGGAAAAGGAAATGGATATCGCTGCCGAGCTGGTCAACCTTGCGAAGTTCATCGATATGGAAATTACCAAAAAAGTTATTAAACAAAAGAAATTCCAGTCCTGGGCAAAGGTCTAAGAAGATAACGCAATTATCTTTTATTTAAGGAGAGGAAAAATGCCCGAAGGATTTTCAATACGTTGCCCACATTGTCAAGAATGGAGTAATTGTGATGAGGATTTTGGAAGCAAAGTAGTTAAAACAAAGCAGAGGTTTAGTGAGATTTTGGACGAAATCTCGGATGGTGGAAATCCTTCGGAACTACTTCGCTGCGGAAGTAAGCGATGGATTTGCCCTGCATCATTTGAGTCATTTATTTTTGATAATGAAGATTTGGCTTCAGAGTGTCTTGAAAGTGTTTCCGATAAGATATGGGGTATCGGTAGAAAATTCGGATTGTACAAAAAAGGTGCTAAGAATCCTAAGGATCCCCGATGGGGAGACGAACAAAGCGAGAAAAAATACGTTGGCATTTTGTTCAATACTAAGCCGGTATTCCGTCGACGAGAGATTGAGTTGGAATTACTGATAGACTCTGAATTGGTCAGTCGTCTAATATCCGGCATAGGTGCGGAACTCGATTTGTCGTTAACGTGTTATACTGCCAACGTATTTTATCCCAAAGGGATAGATAAAACTCCGGAAATATTGTGGATGCCGATTGAGGGATACTCACAGAAACCAGAATCATTTCGTCTTACGGTGTACAATCGTTTCTGCGAAGACACTCGTAACATAATGTTAGACAAACTCATCAAAGAATTTGAGGATGACAATGTTGGTATAACCAATTGTCCTATAGGTTATTATGATAGCAAGAATAACCTTTGTGGAATGAGAGATGGTGAACCAGCATGTGAGCGTAAACCCTTCTCCCCCTTGAGAAAGAAGAATATCCCTGACTGGAATCACTGCCCATATTTTATCAAAAGGCGTATGGAAGAAGAACCATGTTATAATTCTGATCTGGAACTGATAAAAAAGGTGGTGGAGAAAGTAGAAAACTCAGAGAAAGATGCGGTTGTAGATGACCATAAATGTCCTGCAGGATTTACTGAGATAGCTTTCCCCGTAAGGGTACATGATTTTTTGGTTGGGGTTGCGATAACAGGTCAGATATTTTATAAGACAAGTGATATCGAGGATGTGAAGAATTTTATTTGGAGTCAAATTGATAAAAACAGAAAGAAATCAGCTTGGAAATTCTTAGAGGCGGAAAGCGATAAATTAGAAAAAGCCCGGCAAATTTTAATAGGAAGTGAGCTTCAGCGGAAAGAACAAGATGAAGAACAAGAGGAAGAACAAAAGAAAGAAGAAAAGAGAGAAAAATACCTATTAGACAAGCTATCAGATGAAGAAAGAGAAAAGTATCAACATTCGACTCTTGCCCTGCAGAAAAAAAACCAAGAAAAAGAGAGAAAAAAACCAAAAAAGGCACGATTTCTATTAGACGATCAAACGGTGGATGAAAGAATAGACGATTTACGCCCTCACCTTGAGCGGTTTGAAGAAGTTGCAGGATGGCGCTATAGAGACTTTCGAACAAAAGTGGAATATACCTTCAGGGAGGAACTGTTAGGTTATATAGATAGACATAAAATGGAAAACGATTCTTTTGAAGAACACTTACCACGTTTGCTAAAGAGAATGCGGGAATTCTGGGCTTTTAAGGCAGTATATCTTACTCGTTATCCTTTTGAAAAAAGAACTGAGGAAAAAGAAATTTTAACAATTGCTATAAGCGACCTCGATGGTGGAGAAATGTGGCACGGCTATGCTGGCATGCCGACGGGGCTTAAGATAAAATTAGATGCTGACCCTCGCCAGTTACACCCTACCCCAGCATTGTGGAACGGCGGGAAGATTCTTGTCGGGAAGGGATCTCCTTTTAAGAAAATGGCAAATTTACTTGTTAAGAAAGTTCCTTCCGAAGGTTACAAATTTATGGTTTTTATTCCAGTTCCTGGGGAAGTTTACACATTCATATTTGCAGCTCGTGACAAAACAGGTATTTGTAGTTTACCCCACCCTAACCCAGAAGGTATCAGCCAGTTTTGTCAGGATTTTATACTGGAAGTATGTGGCGAAATTGTACTTGAGCTTTCATTTTGGGTTAGCAATATAAAAAGTTGTTTGGATAAAGAAAAACCTCAAGTATAGAAACTTTGGGTGAAAGACTTGATGAGATAGCTAAAGATAGTAAATCCTTATAGAGCAAAAACGCCGTTTTAGTTGAAAATAACAAGGAGACAATAGATATATGGAAAAAAGCTGGTTAAGTTCAGATTTTAAGCAGGATAGAATAATCCTCGCCGGGGACATTGGCGGGACAAATACGAACCTTGCCCTCGTCGGAGAAAAAGCGGGCAAATATACCATTATCCTAAAATGCGTCTTCAGTTCGAGGGATATTACAGGCGTTATTGACCCCCTAAAAGAGGTAATCGCAGAGGCAAATAAGAAGAATCCGTCCCTGAAACCAAGCCTCTGCTGCCTTAGCCCTGCCGGCCCGGTCGAGAACAACTATTGCAAGCTCACCAATTGCGGCTGGGATATCGACGGCAACGCGATTAAAAAAGCGATAGGAATAGATACGCTTATCATCAATGACTTTTTGGCTATCGGCTATGGAATCCCCACCCTCGACGTAAACGACACCAAGCAGATTACAAAGCTGCCCACAACGGAAGGCAAATCCCCGACACCTGCCGGCACAACAAAGGTAGTAGTAGGCGCAGGAACGGGTTTGGGCGTTGGATACCTCTTCGCTGAAGACGGCAAATACAAGGCACACCCCTCCGAAGGCGGCCACTCGGGCTTCGCGGCATTCGATGAAGAAACCAAACAGTTAAAAGAGTACGTCGCCAAAAAGATAGGGATGCCGCCCGGAATGGAATTGTTCGTTTCGGGACAGGGTATCTCCAACGTCTTCAACTACTTCAAGGACAAAAAGGGTATTAAGTTAGAAGGCGTATTAAAAGAGATAGACCAGACAAAAGATGAGGACAAACCCGCGTTAATCTCGAAGAATGCCAAAGACAACCAAGTCTGCAAAGACATTATGAAGCTCTTCGTCAGGATGTACGGCATATTCGCCGGCAGCCTCGGCGTTATCTTCCTGCCGTTCAGCGGCGTGTATCTCGCGGGAGGCATCGCGACAAAAAACGAATGGCTCTTTTGGGAAGATAATCTTTTTATGAAGAGTTTCGAGACGAATTACAACCCGAATATCAGACCACTGCTCAAGAAGATTCCGGTTTATATTATTAAGGATTACTCCATATCCTTGTACGGCGCAGCTAACGCCGCTGTTACGCTTATGTGAGTAATTAACCGCAGATTGCAAACTGACGGTTTGATTATAATAGTCGTTCCTGACTAAACAAGTCCGCCACCTCGGCGGACTTGTTTGTTTATAGCGAAAATGATATAATACACATCGGCTTTGAATTTCTCTTCTCAAAGCTCGACTTTGAAAAGTTAATACGGGGGCGAATGGCTTCGACCGGATGACGGAGAGCCAGGATGCATGTCCAGGACGCCGGTAGGCCTGGTTAATCACCCGGCAACAACTTTTAATTGGCAACTACCAGTTGCAAATGGCTGCTTAATTAGCAACCCGTCCTGTCTGACTTTGCCTGTGGGTCAGATTTGGGCGTAAGCAAGCAGGCTGGCCGAGACGGTTTTTCGGGCCGTCGAGGCGAGATTAATCCCGAGATAGCTGAGTTAGGAGCCTGTCGTTTTGGCGCTTAATAAGGTGAAGAAAATAATTAAACGACTAAACATGTAGACGCTTGTCTTGAAACATCTCGGGACGGGGGTTCGAATCCCCCCGCCTCCAGTCTTCGCTCGGAGCTTGGCGTAGAGCGAAGACTGCCGCGTCATAGCGTAAGCGAAGACGGGCTGTCTTTCATAAAGTACTCTGCGATGCTCCGAGCTACGACTCGGCAGGCCAGTTTTTTTGTATGGGTATGACATATTATTATATTTACATTCTGCATTCCAAAAAATATCCCGAAAGGTACTACACGGGATTTACGGAAAGCTTAGATGCTCGATTAAAAGAACACAATCAGGGCAAATGCGTACATACATCAAAATATATACCGTGGGAAATCAAAACTGCTATTGCTTTTACAAATCGCAAAAAAGCGATTGAATTTGAGAAATATCTAAAGACATCTTCCGGCCGGTCATTTGTTAAAAAACGATTATAACCCTCGTCCCTGAAAATCCGTCCCCGGCCACGTTTCCCCAATCCTGAGCGGAGTAGAAGGGCTTTTGCAAAAAGACATTTCTGACAATCCCTACCCAACAGCAGTATGGGGGTATTTCAAATAACAACTTTTGGCATTAATCCTAATTACTTGACAAATCCGGATAATTTGTTAAACTCTTACAAAGCAGAGAGTTAAACGTTAAGCTTTTTTGACGCAAAGGTTTGGGAAAATGGCTTCGCGAGGCAAAAAATGAAGAAACAAATCCTTTTTCGCTTCTGTTGTACACTTGTTTTTCTCACAAATGCCTTTGCTGCAAACCGCCAGAACAGTTACTTCATAACCTGTAGCGATTTAGACCCCTGTTTCGTGCAATTTGTCCTCGCAAACGCCGAAGCTTATTACGAGAACATCCAGGAAAAATATTTTCAAACTTCGTGGCAAAAACCTTTAACAATCTACTACTGCCGGACACAATCAGACACACAAAAGCTTCTCGACAAAAACGGCTGCGAAAATAAAGTCGGCCGCGGCTTCTACGAACCCAACGCACCGGCGGTATATACCCACCAATTTATGGATGACGGAGAGCTTAACGGATGGGACGCACTCTTCCACGAAATCGCGCATCACTTCATTCAGTTGAATCATCCCGACCCGCCTGCATGGTTTGATGAAGGGCTTGCCTGTTTCCTGGGCGAGCAAGCACAAATCGTAAAAGGTAAATTAATCATTGGAGAACCATGTCCCCATCGTGAACAAATACTAAGGGACGAGTTCGAGCAGGGACGCAGAACTAATATAAAACGCCTCTTTTCCTCCTCAACGGAACAATTCAATGATTGGGATTTGGGATGTCACTTTGCAAGGGCATTTTTTTACTGGCTGTATGAAACAGATAAGCTGGAGCAATTTCTAAAAAACGTCAGGGAAAAAGGTTATGACCTTCCGGTACTCGAAGAAACTGTATCCAGCTCTTACGGAAGAATAAATGCAGACCTTTCAAAGTTTATCAAAAATGACTGCTGCGCCGGGGCGTATTTGGAAGATGGCCGCCAGGTTGATGACGAAACTGAAAAGATTAACGCTTTTCTAAACGCCCTTGAGTTGAAACCGTACTATCAGGCTGCCCGGCTGGAATTAGCCGAATGTTATTACCGAAACAAGGATTACCAAAAATGCAGGGAAAACCTAAAACAAATTCTCGAAAACCCCGAATGCATCGAATATCGTCAGGCCGCCGTTCTGCTGGCTAACACATATTATAACGATAAAAATTATCCCCAGGCACTCGAGTATTATAACAAAGCATGGGAATACTCAGATTATTACGAATACAAATATCGGCTGGCTTACCAAATCGGAAATTGTTTCTATCATCTAAAAGACTCGGAAAACGCCAGACAATGGTATAAAAAGTTTCTGGATTGCAGATGGGACAAGGAAAATATGAAGGCCGGCGCAGATTACGCGCTAAAATACATAGAACACGCAGATACTGTAACTGATGCAAAGCAGGGCGAAGTGCAAAACCAGCGCCAAGAATAAACGAAGCTGCCTGCTTTGATTACTGCTATTATATTATCTCCAGCCGGCGAAGAATGGCCTTGGCCCAGCGGCAACTGCGGGCATACGAGAAAATAAGCAGCAGCAGCGCAACCAGCCAGTAGCCGTTGAATCGCAAATAGTAAAAAGTTTTATACAAGGCTCCGCCGTCTTTCAGGGCAGTAAAAGAACTCAGCAAATCATCGGGGGTGTACATCGCCCCTGCAATCTCGCCGGCAAAAAATTGCCGCCAGAGCACCTGCCAGGGCAGAAGAAAAACAAGAAAAACCAGCGAAAGGAAAAACGCCCGGGCAATATGGTTTATCCCGCCGAGTCTGCCGATGAGCGATACTTTTAAGCTGAACAGCATCGCAAGACAATATAGCATCGCTGCAAATACAAGCACAACGTTGACAAGACGGATAAGCCAGGCAAGGTGTTTAAATTCCATCTTAAAGTGAGTTTTAGCAAGCTCAGGCCTCGGCTGCTCGGACGCTGCTTCGGCCGGTTCATTGGGTGACGCCGCCACTTGTTCCGCTGCTTTTTTAATACCTTCTTTCGCTTTCGCCGCCTCCGCAATCGGCTCCGGCTCGCCCGCCGCAGCCGCAGAGGCTTTATCACAGCCGGACTGCTCTTCTGTTGCTACATAGCCGGTATTCACAAGCCAAAAGGAGCCCTGAAGCAAAAGCAGGCAAAGTATTATAACCACGAACAAAAAGTTTTTCCATCCCCTGAATACCCCGATAGCTTCAAGACAATCAGTAGTATCGATTAGATTTTTCTGCCCGTCCTGTTCCAGGTCCATTTTTATATCTCCTAATATTTGCACACTGTATTGTGAACAACATCAACTGCTATTATGTTTCACGACAGAGGCAAGTGCAAGAAATTTATTTGCATGGAAACAAATCAATAACCTGAGCCGGTTGACTGCCGCCGCAGGCTTAAAACTACGAAAATTTATTTTTTGGTTTACAGAAAAACTTCGTTTTGGTGTAATCAATTGCTCATAGGGGACTAACCCAATTTGTGAACGTAAAGAAATGAACGGGGGTAAAATGCCTCAAACAACAATGCCGGTCTTTTTTTTGTTTTTTTTCCTCCTGCCAGGCCTCGGCTGGGCCGAATACCCCGGCGGCTCCGGCGAACCAAATGACCCGTATCAAATCGCCGCAGCAGCAGACCTGTTAGCGCTCGCCGCCGATACTAATAACTATGACAAAAACTTCGTCCTCACGGCGGATATCAACCTTGCAGCATATACCTTTACAACGGCCGTCATCGCATCTGACGGAGATAACCCAAACTGGATGTTCGATGGCGCCGCATTTGCCGGAGTCTTCGACGGAACAGGACATAAGATTCTAAACCTTACCATCGATACAAACGGAGCTGCAAACGAGTATCTGGGACTGTTCGGGTTCGTTACCGGCGAGATAAAAAATCTCAGCACGGAAAACGTAGAAATCATCAGTGGAGATGTCTCGTGTTATCTCGGTGGAATGATGGGACAAAACAACGGCAATGTCACCAATTGCTCCTCGATAACTGCCGTCATAGGCGAAAGTTACTCCCTGTATTATGTCGGTGGGCTGGCAGGACAAAACAACGGCAATATCATAAATTGCTTCTCAACAGCAACTATCATAAGCGGAAGTGACTCACTGTTTCTCGGAGGACTGACGGGATGGAACTGTTTCGGAACCATCAGCAACTGCTATTCAACCGGTGCCGTCAACAGCACGGGGAACTACCTTGGCGGATTGGCAGGACAGAACGATGCCGCCATCAGCAACTGTTACTCGACGGTTAACGTCACCGGGGAGAGTAGCTCATCGTGCCTCGGCGGACTGGTCGGATGGAACTATTACGGACCAATCAGTAATTGCTATTCAACAGGTCTCGTCAGCGGCCCTGTATTCTCTCTCGGCGGACTGGTCGGAGAAAACAACGGCAGTGAGAATATCAACAATTGTTATTTTCTCATCACCAGCGGGACGAATAACGGCTATGGTACGCCATTAACTGACCCGAATATGAAACTCCAATGCAGTTTCCTCGACTGGGACTTTGTCAGCGAATCTGCAAACGGCACCGAAGATTTCTGGGCTATATGTGAAACCATCACTTACCCCAAACTCACATGGCAATTCACAGTCGGAGATTCTGATAATGATAAAGATATTGATTTCGCAGATTTTGCCGCGATGGCTCTGAAATGGTTACTGCCCGATTCTAATCTTTACTGCGGCGGCACGGACCTCACCGGCGACGGATGGGTTGACATAAACGACCTCGAAATCCTCACCGGTAACTGGCTGAACTAATTGTCAATAAGGTGCCCCACCCACAGGCGGTGATACCAAAAAGCCGCCGGCACAGGTCCGGCGGCTAACCGAGGTTGTGCTTATTAACATACCGGGTTCTTTGTATTAACTCATCTTCGGAGAAACAGAAGCGTTTGTCGTAACCTTTGGTCCAAATTCGGCCTTCTCTGCCATATTTCCAAAGAGCACGCGTTGTTAAACTCTTATACTTTCCAGCTAAGTCCTCGATGGATTGTGAATGTGGTCTGGCCAATAGATGGATATGATTTGTGCATACTGCCAAGACGATGATTTCGTGGCCGATTTTCTTTGCTTCAGCCAGAATTTCCTTTCGCACAATTTTCTTTTCCTGAGCTTTTAACTTTACAGTTGGTGATTTCTGCCGTGCCTTGTTTGCTTGTAGAAGTTTGTTATCGGCAGGCAGGATTCGGCCCTCTTTGACATATCCTCGGTTGTCCCCCGGCAGCCAACTGCCATACGTTGTCCAAGTTACCATATATCCGACTATTTTAGACATGACAAAGATAATAATAATCCTGTCAGTTTTTGGCAAATCCTTTGTGGTTAGCCTCGGCACCTGTGGCCGAGGCTTATCTTTCCGCCATCGGCATAGCCGAAAAGAGCCCCACCCACGGGTGGTGGGGCTAATCAATTTACTACCTTTTGAAAGGCATTTTGAGCAACTTCGATGGTCTTTTCGATGTCTTGTTTTGTATGGGCCAACGAAACAAACATCGCCTCGTATGCGCTTGGAGCAAGATAAATGCCCTGCCTTAGCATCTCTGCGAAGAATTTTTTGAATCGTTTTATATCAGTCGCCTGAACATCGGCAAAATTTCTTACGGGTTTGTCGGTGAAGAAACAGCTCATAATCGAACCAACGCGATTTATCGTAACAGGTACACCGGCGCCTTTGGCAGCCTCTGCTAAACCATCCGCCAGCATCGCCGATTTCGCTTCGAGCTTATTATAGCAGTCACCACCAGCGAGTATCTCCAGCGTCGCGTTGGCCGCTGCCGTCGCGATTGGGTTGCCGCTAAGTGTCCCCGCCTGATAAACCGGCCCCATCGGTGCAAGCATATCCATAATATCAGCCCTGCCCCCTAACGCCGCCAAAGGCAGGCCGCCGCCTATTATTTTGCCCAAACAGGTAATATCCGCCATTACGCCGAAAAGCTCCTGCGCCCCGCCGTATGCAACCCGAAAGCCCGTTATCACCTCGTCGAAGATAAGCAGCGCATCTTCGGCGTCGCATAAATCCCGAATCGCCTGAAGATACCCCTCAACAGGCGCAACCACACCCATATTCGCAGCCACCGGCTCAACCAATACCGCTGCGATTTCCCCACTGTGCTTGCTAAAGGCGGTTTTCACAGCATCGATATCATTATACGCAACTACAACCGTCAACTCGGCAATCGAACCCGGCACGCCCGCGCTTGAAGCAACCCCGGCTTCGGCCAGTCCGGAGCCGCCGGCAACAAGCATCGAATCACTGTGCCCGTGATAACAGCCCGCCATTTTGATTATTAAATCTCTTTTCGTATATCCCCTGGCTAATCGAACCGCGCTCATCACCGCCTCGGTGCCGCTGCTGACAAGCCGAACCTTTTCAACAGATTCGAAGGCATCAACTATTCCTTTGGCCAAAGCCGTCTCTGCCAGTGTCGGAGCCCCGAAAGAAGTCCCCTTGCCCGCAGCAGCCGCAACAGCTTCGATTACCCGCGGATGAGCGTGTCCGAGTATCATCGGACCCCACGAACCGACGTAATCTATGTACTCATTGCCGTCTATATCGTAAATTCTCGAACCGTTCGCGCCGGCAATGAAAATCGGCTCGACATCAACGCCCCCGAAGGCCCTCACAGGCGAATTAACCCCGCCGGGAACTAACTCCCCGGCCTCGATAAACGCCTGGGCCGATTTCCGATAGTTTCCTTTTTGTCCTTTCATCGCCGTATATCGTATG
>JAQTMR010000005.1 GCA_028714255.1 Phycisphaerae bacterium
ATCTGGAAAAGCTGATACTCGAACCTCGCCACGTTGAGGTGCAGGTGATAGCTGATAATGAAGGTAATGGGCTGCACTTTTACGAAAGAGACTGCACCATTCAGCGCCGGCACCAGAAAATGATTGAAGAGTCACCTTGTCCGGTCCTCGAAGAGCGTGACAGAAATGAGCTTTGCAATTCCGCCTTGAGGATTATAAAACAAGCCAAGTATGTAAACGCTGCGACAGTTGAGTTTATTCTG
This sequence comes from Phycisphaerae bacterium, assembly GCA_028714255.1. GTDB lineage: Bacteria > Planctomycetota > Phycisphaerae > Sedimentisphaerales > Anaerobacaceae > CAIYOL01. The sequence goes on from JAQTMR010000005.1 coordinate 243, forward strand.
GATGCGGATAAAAAGTTTTATTTCATCGAGGTCAACAGGCGCATTCAGGTCGAACATCCGGTTACTGAAATGGTTACGGGGCACGATTTGATTAAGTGGCAGCTGAGAATCGCTGCCGGCGAACCTATAGAATTAAGTCAGCGAGAAATCAAACATGAAGGCGTAGCAATTGAGTGCCGGATTAACGCGGAGGACCCTGCAAATAACTTTACCCCTTCTCCGGGTGTGATTACCAGATACATTCCTCCCGGCGGCCCCGGTGTCAGACTCGATACGCACGTATGTCAGGGCTGGAATGTTTCGACAAGTTATGATTCGATGATTGCCAAGCTTATCGTCCATCAAAGGACGCGGACCGAAGCCATTGCCACAATGAAAAGGGCTTTGGGGGAATTTGTCATCGAGCCGATAAAGACCACCATCCCGGCTTGTCTGAATATTATCTCGCATAACCTTTTCGCCAAAAACAAAATCGATACAGGCTTCGTCGAACGGCACTTCTAAGTATGGTTTTGGCAATCTTAGTGATAGGGTACATTGTTTAAGTTTCACCAATATAGAGGAGGAACTAATGAAACGTTTACATTCAGTCGCGGGATTATCATTTTTTCTGATTGTGCTGCTTGCGGGCAGAGTCGAGGCCGGCAGGGATGAAGTTTCCGGCTTTGTCGCCGAAAAATTTGCGCCTAATGGAGCAGCCCAGGGTCTGAAAGACCAAAATATCGAAGTTATGCAAAAGGCATTCGACAGCAATTCACACTATCGGCAAATGCAAAATGCCGCGACTGTTACCGCTATCGATAAGCTGGCGCTTAATCGTAAGGTTGTTATCGGTATCGACAATTCTTTTTCCTGCAAGCTTGATGACTGGTCGGTAACCGATCAGAAGATGTCAGGCCGATGCTGGATATTCGCCGGGACCAATCTGTTGCGTGTTGGCGCAATGAAAAAAATGAACCTCACGGAGTTTGAGTTCAGCCAGAGCTACATATTCTTCTGGGACAAAATCGAGCGTGCCAATTACTTTCTCGAGTCAATCATCGATACGGCGGCCAAGCCTGACGGCGACCGCACAGTTGACTTTCTGCTGGACAATGTTATCAGTGACGGTGGGCAGTGGGATATGTTCATCGGTGTTGTCAAAAAATACGGTCTTGTTCCGAAGTCCGCGATGCCGGAAAGTGAAAGCTCTTCGCACAGCTATTTAATGAACAAGGCCCTTGAGGCTGAATTGCGGGAAGGCGCAAAGCAATTACGCGATTTGCATTCCAAGGGGGCTACCGCTGAGGATTTGCAGGCAGCCAAGCAGAAAATCCTGTCAGTTGTCTATCGAATCCTGAGTATCCATATGGGCACGCCGCCGAAGCAGTTTGATTGGCAATGGCGCGACAAGGATAACGAGTTTCATCGCGATGGCCTGATGACTCCGCAGGAGTTTGCCAAAAAGTATATAACTCTGGATTTGGATGAGTATGTTTGTCTGGTGAATGACCCGAGGCCGACGAATCCATTCGGCAGGACTTACACCGTTGCTTATCTGGGTAATATAGTCGGCGGTAAGCCGGTTAGATATTTGAATGTTGATATAGATACGATGAAAAATATTGCTATGCGTACACTGCTTGATGGTGAGCCGGTATGGTTTGGATGCGACTGCAGTCCGCATATGGAAAGCGACCTCGGACTTTGGGACGCAAAGTTGTTCGATTACGAGGGTGTCTATGGCACCAGCTTTAATTTAAACAAGGCTGCTCGGCTCATCTACCACCAGAGCAGGATGAACCACGCTATGTTGTTTACGGGTGTTGATGTTGTCGATAACAAGCCGAGGCGTTGGCGGGTAGAGAACAGCTGGAGCGACGAGAAGGGCAAAAAGGGCTTCTTTATAATGGACGACTCATGGTTTGACGAGTTTATGTTCGAGGTTGCAGCTAAGAAGAGTTATTTGCCGGAGAATTTACAGAAGGCACTCGAACTTGAGCCTGTCGTTTTGCCTCCCTGGGACCCGATGGGGTCGCTCGCAAATTAGTTGTTGCCGGCTTTGATGCGAAGGGGTTAAGCGATTATTTCTCTAACCGTGTTAAATCCTCGTAGGTTTCGCGTCTTCTTATAACCGTAAATTCTTCACCGTTGACCAGTACCTCGGCAGGGCGGGGGCGAGCGTTGTAGTTGCTGCTCATGGTAAAGCCATAAGCACCGGCGGTAAAGATACTTAGTAAGTCTCCGCGTTTGACCGGCGGCAGGGCCCTGTCCTTTGCGAAGAAATCCGCGCCTTCACAGATAGGGCCGACCACATCCACGACCTCTGTGCCTGCCAATTGCAAATCTTTGTGCCGGCAGGATGGTACGAATTCCTTATCGACTTTTGCAGGCCAAATAAAGTGGAACGCATTATACAACGGCGGGCGAATTAAATCGTTCATACCCGCATCTACTATGACGAATCTTTTGGAGCCGCTGCTTTTCAAATATAAAACCTGTGTTACGAGAATCGCTGCGTTAGCGGCGATACTCGCGCCGGGTTCGAGGATAAGTTTCAAGTTCCTGCCTTTTAACATCGGCACAATCGCAGCAGCGTAGTCCTCGGCAGAAGGGGCAGTTCCAGTGGTGTAATCGGCTCCATAGCCGCCGCCCATATCTATCGCTTCGATAGTGAAACCATCCTTTCGCAGTTGGTCGATTAAGACAAGGGCTTTTTTAATCGCTTCAACATAAGGTTCAACGGTTTTTCCGGCAGAACCCAAATGTATGTGGATTGCACAGAGTTTGACCGCCTTATTTTTCCCGTAATCAGCGAAGACTTTTCGTGCGCGTTCAATATCAACGCCGAACTTGGTTTCCTTTTTTCCGGTGGTGGTATATGTATGGGTTTTGGGGTCAACATCAGGGTTGATTCTCAGAGCGGCCTTGGGACATTTACCCTGCTGGGTCGCCAGATGAATCAGATTTTCCATCTCGGCTTCCGACTCGATATTGAAGTAGCCTATCCCTGCGTTTAATGCTTCGATTATTTCCTTGTCTGTTTTGCCGACGCCTGCGTAAACGATTTTTGACGGCTCCCCGCCTGCCTGCAGGGTACGATATAATTCTCCGCCGCTGACGATGTCGAAGCCGCTGCCGGCCTCGGCCAAAATCTTCAGGATGTTTATATTGCCGCAGGCCTTGACGGAATAACAGACAGTCGTATCAAGCTGGCTGTAAGCCTTTTGAACCTTCTGCAGGTGGTTTGTGAAGGTGGCCTTGCTGTAGATATAGACCGGCGTGCCGATTTTTGCAATTATCCTTTCGACTTCTGTATTTTCCGCAAACAGCTTGCCGTTTTTATAACAAAAGTAGTCCATAATGTTACTCGAAAAACATACCTCAATATTAACGATTGGTTAAGCAAACAGTATAGGAAATACGGAGCTAATTGCAAGGGGGCAGTTGACTGGTGTTGTTCTTGAATTTATAAATACAAAAAGCAAAATGGAGGGTTCCCTTTTTGAGAGAACCCTCCATTTTTACGTAACTTGTTACGGCATTGTTACGTTATTTTTTCTTCTTGGCTTTCTTTGCTACTTTCTTCTTTGCTGCTTTCTTTTTAGCTTTTTTCTTTGCCATTATTTTGTCACCTCCTTTAGGCTAATTAAATCCTTATCATATTTCAGGTCAGCTTCAACTAAGATGAAGCCAAACTACATTGGAAAAATCTTATCAAACAAACAATTAATGTTCATCTTACATTTTTTATCGTCCAGATGTTTAGAAATTCTTCATAAAAATTTTTGCCATCGGTGTTTTACATAGCTCCTCGTATCGTTTATCATACTTCATCTGTGAGATGATGAAACTTGTTTTTGCTGCGGCGAAAGTTTTTATTCGAACTCCGAGCGAGATTGAATTTTTTAGTTGAGTGGATAAAATGTTTTTTGTGATTATCCGGGTTAAAGCGGTTTATTGCAGCTTATTCGGCGGTTTTAACGCATTTGATTGCAAGAGAAACAGTTTCCATTTTTGTCAACCATATATATTTTCAGAAACTGCGAAGTGTGGAAGCAGGGTAAAAGTTGATTTGCTTTTTATGAGCATTTGCTGTTTTGTCGGCGTTTTTTACCGCTGGAAGTTTTTTTAATTTTTTTGTAATATTTTTTAAATAACCAACAATTTGGCTGTTAGTTTTTATGATTAAGAAGAAAATAGCATTGTTTGGCGGAACGTTTGACCCGGTTCATCTTGGTCATACTGCTGTTGCGGCAGCGGCAGCGGAGCATATCGGCGCAGAGAAAATCGTCTTTATTCCTGCAAAGCGCTCACCTCTTAAGACATCTTTGCCACAGGTGAAAGATGATGACCGCCTGGCTATGATAGCCCTTGCGATTGCCGACGATGAGAAGTTTCTGTTGAGTGATTATGAATTGAGAAAGACCAGACCCAGCTATACCCTGGAAACTGTGAGGTACTTCCAGGCTGATTACAGTGGCGAAGCCCTGATTTATTGGCTCATAGGTGCTGACAGTATTGATGAGTTATCACGCTGGTATGGGATATCAGAACTGATTGACGAGTGTAATTTAAGTGTAATGTTCAGAGCCGGTTGTAAGCCTCCCAATTTTACGAAGTTCGAGGATATTTGGGGTGCTGCCCGCGTTGAGAAACTTCAGAAAAATATTATCCAGACGCCTCTGATTGATATAAGCAGCACCGAAATTCGAAACAGATTAGTTGCCGGGGGGGATGTTACCGATATGCTTGCACCGGCGGTTGCCGATTATATCCGCGAACACGGCCTTTATCAGTCCGGGGCAAAGAGTTAGTCATCAGCCCCTTATATTCTTTACCGATTCTTCAAGCCAGTTGTACCATTCGGCCATACCCTTGCCGGTTCTGGCAGATACCGGGAAAATCGCGATGTCTTTATTCAGTTTACTCGCGTCAGCTTTTGCGCGTTCGATATCAAAATCAACCTGTGTCCCTGCTTCCAACAGGTCGATTTTGTTTATAAGAAGCACTTTTGATTTTGCGAATATGGCAGGATACTTCGCCGGCTTGTCATCACCTTCAGCGACCGACAGTACGGCTATCTTGCCCCATTCGCCCAATTCGAAGGCCGAGGGGCAAACCAGGTTTCCAACGTTCTCTATAAAAATCAAATCCAAGGTGCTGATAAGCAGATTTTCCAGTGCGTTACTAACCTGGGCTGCGGATAAATGGCACGAACCGCCAGTTTCTATTTGAATCGCCGGTGCTTCGGTTGCTTTTATTCTTTTGGCATCGAGGTCGGTTTGAATATCGCCTTCAATGACGCCGATTTTAATTTTATCTTTCAGCTCGGTTATCGTTCTGACCAGAATCGTTGTCTTGCCAGAACCGGGCGAGGATATCATGTTCAGGCACAGTTTTTTCTGTTCGGCCAGGAATTGGCTGTTTTTAAGGGCGTATTCTTCGTTTGCGATAAGGATTTTCTTTCCGATATCGACTATTTTTTTCATTGTGTTACTCCGTTTCGAATTCTATTTCTTCGAGTATCAGGGGTGCATCGGGCAATAAGTCAAACTGCTCGCTTTCGCACTTCGGGCATTTCGGCCGGCAGATTTCAAATTCGAAGGTTTCGCTGCAGTTCCTGCATTTACCCTGGATAGGTTTATGTTCTATTTCCAGCTTCATGCCTTCGCACGGTGTGCCTTTGGCAATGGCGTCGAAAGCAAAGCGGATTATTTCATCATTGACGGTGTTGAGCATACCGCAGCTGATTTTCGCGGAGACCGGCTTTGCGTTTTGTTTCGTACTTTCAGCGGAAATAGTCTTTAGCAGGCTCTCTGCAACCATCGTTTCGTGCATCAGCATATCCTCGGCAGTTCTCGTCCGTATGGCATTTGAACAATTCTTCTACCGCCGATTTTGGTTATCATTTCCACCACAGGTACATCGCAGGTCTGGACAACCTCGCCGATTATACTGGCCTCTTTGCCGAGGCCGTTTCCCCTGCAAATGTTCAGGCAGTCATCGGCTGACTCCGCCGAGACAACCGCAACGAGTTTGCCTTCATTTGCGATATTGAGCACATCAAAACCCAACATATCAGCAGCAGCCTGAACCGTTGGATTGATTGGTATTTCGGTTTCGTCGATTTCGATGCTAAAAGCACTTGCCCGACAGATTTCGTTAAGTGTCGCGGCCAGTCCTCCTCTGGTGGGGTCCCGCATAAATTTTACGCTCTGGCCTTTTCCCAGCAGTTGTCGCGATAGTTTGGCTATACTTGCGCAGTCGCTTTTGAGTTTTGATTGAAATTTAATGCCTTCCCGCTGTGAGATAATTGTCATGCCATGGTCGCCTATTGTGCCGCTGATGATAATTTTATCACCTGCCTCGATTCTGTTGGGCCCTAAATCTATGCCTGTTAACCGCGTTCCAATCCCGGCGGTATTTATGAAAATTTTATCAGCAGCGCCTGCTTCGACCGTTTTGGTATCGCCGGTGACGATATCAACATCGTTTTGGCGGGCTGTTTCGCCGATGCTGGTTAAAATCTTCTCCAGCAGTTCAAATTCAAAACCTTCTTCGATTATGAGCGACAAAGACAAGGCAGCGGGCACCGAGCCTGCAACTGCCAAATCGTTTATTGTTCCGCAGACGGCCAATTTCCCGATATCTCCGCCGTTAAAAAACAACGGCTTGACAACATAGCTGTCCGTTGTGAAACATATCGAGCTGGAAGCGAGGTTCAGTTTTGCCGAATCGGACAATTCTGCGAGGACGTCGTTTTTGAATCCTGGGAGGATATGATGCCGGATTAGTTCATCGCTCAATTGCCCGCCGCCGCCGTGCGCAAGTAGGATTTTATCACCCTTTTTCATTACGCCTGTTTCTTTCGGCCGTACTTGAACCATGCTGCGCAGGGACCCTCGGAGCTTACCATACAGGGGCCGACCGGCGCCCGGGGGGTGCAGCTTTTCGCGAACAACTGGCATTGCTGCGGTTCTATTAGTCCGCAAAGCACTTCTCCGCATCGACAGCCATCTCTTTCCCCGCCTTGCGTTTCGACTATGTTGAATCGTTTGAATGCGTCGAATCGACTGTATTTATCTTTTAGTTTCAGTGCGCTTTTCTCAATTTTTCCCAGGCCGCGCCAGTAACCATCCGCCACATCGAAACACTCATCGATAATTTTTTGTGCTGCGGGGTTACCTTTTTCGGTAACGACGGCGGTGTATATGGATTTCAATTCCGGCTTACCTGCGTTGAGCTGACGGCATATTTCCGCCAGCCCTTCGATTATTTGCATCGGCTCGAAGCCTGCTACTACGCAGGGCCGGTTGAAATCTTCCACAATCTCCGCAAAAGCGCCGTAGCCGATTATCACACTTACATGCCCCGGACAGAGAAAACCATCTATCTTATTGTTTTTCTCAGACAGCAGAATCCGCATCGCAGGCACTACCACTTTATGCCCGCTCAAAATAGAGAAATTATCAATACCTTGCGCTGCTGCTTCTTTCACAGCTATAGCCGTGGCAGGGGCGGTCGTTTCAAAACCTACCGCAACGAACACAATTTCTTTTCCGGGATTATCTTTTGCCAATTGCAGAGCATCTTCACTGCTCAGGACTATCTTTACATTGTTGTTCGTTTTTTTTGTTTCGAGCGATCCGCCTTTGCCGGGGACGCGAATCATATCGCCGTAGGTGGCGATTAGGCAGTCATCGCGCTCGGCCAGTGCTAAAACAGCGTCGATATAGCTCTGGTCGGTAACGCAGACCGGACAGCCCGGCCCGGATAAAAGTTTTATTTTTTCCGGCAGCGTTGACCTCAGGCCGCAGCGGAAAATGGAGACCGTATGAGTGCCGCAGACCTCCATTATATTAACTTGTCGTCCCAGCGTTTGGCACGCTGAACTCATAGCGGTTTGTGCTCTATAGATTCTCTCAAGCATAGAAGTTAAATTTACCCTGAAATTTTATTCGACGTATCGTTGAATTCATCTATTTCGGCGATGAGTTGCCAGGTCTTTTTTGCTTCTTCCTCCTCGATAAGTGAAATGGCAAAGCCGGCGTGTACCAGCACCAAATCTCCCAATTTGGCTGTTGGCAGCAGGGTAGTCCTGGCCCGATACCGGTTGCCCATTGCGTCAACAACCGCGTTTTCACCCTTTAGTTCGACTATTCTTGCCGGTATAGCTAAACACATGATTCGTATCCCGTGACCCGTGTCCAGTGACTCGCAGCTAATGGCTGGTCAGAGGGCATTAATAAGATTAACAAGCATTCTACTTTCATGATTTAAATCTTCCGCTAAATCATCCAATTCCTTTTTTGTTATGTACTTTCTCCGGTTCGCGATAATCGACTGGGTGTCCAATTCGGCACACGACCCCAATGATATGCGAAGAAACTGCCTATATTCATTAGTATGGCCTCTTACGAATCCCTCTGAAACATTTGACGGGATTGACACAGAAGCCTTCCTTATTTGAAGGGTCAAACCGTACAATTCTTCTTTTGGGAATTTAGCCGTAAATTCATAAACTTTGTCAACTATTTCGATACCTTTTTGCCAAACCTTCAAATCTTTATAATCTTTTACCTTCATTTATCTCTTATTTCAATATGAACTTTTCAAATCCTTCCAGAGAAATCTTTCCACCCCAAAGGTCTCTTCTCATTGCCAGAGCTACTTTGTAAAAACAGCCTTGTGACGGATTTTGTATAAAATCGTATGTTTTTTGAAGAACTTCTTCTGATGCATAGAGAATCATGTTATTCCATTCTAATTTCAATTCGTATATTAAATCTTCTTTGTTTTTTATATATTCTCTTCCATGCAAATGTAACATCTGTCTATTCTTTTCAAAATCTAATACGCTAAGCATAAGTATTATTACGCATTTATATCGAGTTTCTTTAAATTCTTGTTTCTGTAATAATTTGCTGCTCTTTCGTTCCCATAGAATACGGAATAAATGCCCCAATATACCGCCAATTCCAAGAAGAGTCAGTACACTGAGGATGTTTTCGATATTCATTTTAACTCCAATAGCAAAAATTCAAGTTGCAAACAGTGAGAACCACTAACTTCGGGCCACGAGCGACGGGTCACGAGTCACGGTTCTTGCGGCGATTGCCGCCTGGCCGATAGATATTCCCCCGTCATTGGACGGGAACTCTTGGTTAAATAATACGAAAAATTTGTTTTTCTTCAAGAGTTTAATCAAACAGTTTGCCAAATATCGATTACAAAACACCCCGCCGCTTAGTGCGACCAGTTTTAGTCCGGAGCTTTCTCTCGCGGCTTTGGCCATCTCCAGCAGGGCGGCAGCAACGGTGTTGTGGAACTTTGCCGAGATAATGCCTTCGTCAATTCTTTCTTGAATCTCGGCAATTATCTGTTTTATCATTTTATGTAAATCAAGCTGCAGCGGCTCATTGGCTTTTTTAATAAGCTTGAAGTTGTAGTGTTCTTCGATGTTATCTTTGGCAATAGCCTCAAGGGCGATTGGCAGTTGTGCGTCAAAATGATTGCAGTTGCCCCGTCCAAGCATAGCTGCGACGGCATCGAAGACTCGGCCAAGACTCGATGTTTCTATGGTGTTTATTCCCTTATCAATTTGCGAGAGAATAATCTGCTGTTTATTTGCATCCGGCTCGATTCGCTCAAGCAGCCAGTTGAATTTCTCTAATTCGAAATCGTCCCCATAGGTTTTTTTCAGCAGTCCGAGCAAAGGTCTTATAGCTTCTTTACTTGCCTTATCCGCACCGGCCAGAGGGTAATAAGCTAAATGGCCGAGTCGCTCGAATTTCTCTAATGTCACTATCATGCACTCGCAGCCCCAAATCGCTCCGTCTGTCCCGTAGCCCGTGCCGTCGGCGACGAGCCCAATAGCCGGGCCGTTCTGGTTATGCTCAACCAGAACAGATGCGATGTGTGCCCAGTGGTGCTGGACCTGGATTGTCTTAACATCCGGCAGCGAAAGGGCGTATTGAGTTGACAAATATCCAGGGTGAAGGTCACATACGACGACCTTAGGCTCGACTTCGAACAACTTCCGCAAATGTTCAATTGAATTTATATAATGGTGATAAACTTCCGCATCCTCTAAATCGCCTATGTGTTCGCTGCATATAAGCTGATTTTGTTTTGCAAAGCAGAAGGTGTTTTTCATATCAGCACCCGCAGCAAACACATCGCTCCGGCAGTTTTCTTCGATAAGGACGGGCCTTGGCGCATATCCTCTGGCTCTTCTCAGCAGGGTCGGCCGCTCATCTGCAAAATGGACAATCGAATCGTCAACCTGTCGATAAATTTCTCTATCGTGCATCAAAAAGGCATCCGCAACGCCGCCGAGTTTCTTCAATGCCTGCTCATTTTTGCAAATCAACGGCTCATCCGAGATGTTGCCGCTGGTCATTACTAAAACTTTTATACCCCTCGCCGCGATGCGACCGCGTCGCAGCGGGTCGGCAAAGAGCAGGTAGTGCAGCGGGGCATAACAAAGCATAAAACCGAGAGTGTTGACGCCTTCTGCAACCGAAGGAGCTATGGCTGAGCCTTCTTTTTGGGGTAGTAACACAATCGGGCTTTGAGGGTTTTTTAGCTGCCTTTCAGCCGATTCGCTTACGGTTGCATATTCTTTTATGTTTTGAATTGAAGCTGCCATCATAGCAAATGGCTTGTGGTCTCTTCTCTTTCGTTCTCGCAGTCTCCTCACTGCCTTGTCATTAAGTGCATCAACGGATAAGTGAAATCCGCCGAGGCCTTTTATTGCCACAATTTTCCCATCCAGAAGTAAACGTGTGGTTTCGGCGATTACTTTCTCGGTTTCCGTTTCTATTGTTTTGCCTTTTGTATCTGTCAGCCATATTTTTGGCCCGCAAGCGGGACAGGCAACCGGCTGAGCGTGAAAACGCCGGTCAGATACGTCTTTATATTGAGCGGCACACTTATTGCACATATCAAAAACCGACATAGTTGTATTGCGTCTATCGTATGGAATGGTTTTGACTATCGAATATCTCGGCCCGCAGTTAGTGCAGTTTATAAACGGATACCGGAGCCGGAAATCTTTTTTATCGGCCATTTCCGCAAGGCAATCTTTGCAGACGGCCATATCAGCTGTTACCTGCGACAGGGCTGTCCCTTCAGACTCGCTGGCTTTGATTGTGAATTTCTCTTCCCCCTCGATTAATGCTATATCGATTGCTTTATATGATTTTATTTCTGCCAATGCCGGCTTGTCTGCACCCTGCAATCGTGCTGAAAATTCGGCTATTTTTTCTTTTGCCCCCTGTAATTCTATTGTTACGCCCTTCGTGTCGTTATAGACAAAGCCTGTAAGCCCTAACCGGCTGGCTATTTTGTGTGCAGCGGGCCTAAACCCGACTCCCTGAATCCGTCCTGTTATAAGTATTCTTTGCCTTTTAATCAAAACTTTGGGCCTTTACCTTATCTAACTTGTTTTTATACGCACCTTTCGTATAAACAGTTCTTCCGGGACATTATAGTTAGGTAATGTCAGGATGGCAATTACACCTTATTCTGGTAATAGAAGCGGCGAAAATTTTATTTGCCTCAAGCGTACTTTTCTGTTAATATTACTTCTTACTTCGGGGCCATAGCTCAGCTGGGAGAGCGCTTGCATGGCATGCAAGAGGTCGCGCGTTCGACTCGCGTTGGCTCCATTTCCGGAAAAGGGGGGCGGGATAATTTATTCAGCACCACTCAATTTGAATTTCGATACTAAGTGTGGTGTTAATCATTTTCGCAGTAGAGCCACTTTTCATCGGTTAATTCATAATCGACGATTTCATCAGGACGGAAGAATAAGTTGATTTCGTATTCGGCTGATTCGGGACTATCTGAACTGTGAACGAGGTTATACCTTGTTGAACAGCTAAAATCGCCGCGAATAGTACCCATCTGAGCCTCGAAACCAGAGGTTGCACCAATTATCTTCCGTGTTATGTCTATAACATTCCTGGCTTCCCAGACTATTACAAGGACTGGAGATGAAGAAAGAAGCTTTGTTAGAGGTTCAAAGAACGGTTTGCCCTTGTGGACGGCATAGACTTTGCGAGACAGCTCTTCAGGGACTTGCATAAATTTTGCGGCGACGATTTTGGCGGCCTTGTTTTCGAACCGTTGGATTATTTCACCGACCAAGCGCCGCTGAATACCGTCTGGTTTGATAATAATTAAAGTACGCTCTGTCATTCTCATATGTCAGCGATTGTTCCTTATTTTTTCAGGTCACAAGTCTAACGGCGACTTACACGGCTATATTCCTCGTGGGACAATGTAAATCTCAACCCGCCTGTTCTGCGGAGTGCCAACCATATTCGGCTCGTTTGGCACAATGGGCCTGTATTCCCCGAACCCCCGCACACTTACCCGCTCAGGGATAATGCCGTTGTTTGTCATAACATTAAATACCGATATCGCTCTATGAACTGAAAGATACAAATTCGAAGGATGCTTGGCGAGGGTCACATGGTTTAAGATAGGCTGGTTGTCGGTATGGCCGGCAATTATAATATCGAATACTTTTGCCTGCTCGGTATTTAAGATTTTGCACAGCGACTTGAGCATCTCTGCTCCGGCAGGCTCTACCTCGGCACTTCCTCCGGCGAAAAGACTGCTCTTGAATTTGACAGCGCTTCTGTTCGACTCAAAGGTTACAAGGTCGCTGCCCCCGGCCCAGTCTTCGAGCATAGAGATAAGTTCAGCCGGCAGTTGGGTGGTGCCTGGTAACTGTTTTCGCATAGTCTCTATTAATGTGATTTTATTTGCGAGCTCCGCTTTGAGAACATCGTTTCTCTGCTGCAAGTTACCTGTTGTGGTCTGCAACTGGCTTTCAAGCTCTCTTATGTGTTTTTCCTGCCCGGAGTTTTGGAGTTTGAGGCCGAGCGCAACCGCCGAAGAAATGATCGCAAGAATAATAGCCACGACTAATCCGAGCCGCATTTTGTGTTCCTTTCAAGCAAGTCGGTCTGTAGATTCCCCTGCACGCGGTATTGTCCGCGTATCAAACGTCTTCGCAAGAGTTGGACTACATTCCCTGCGGGACAATATAAATCTCGACTCGTCTATTTTGAGCGTTGCCTTTTTTGTTGGGCGTATTCGGTGCGATAGGTCGGAATTCACCGAAACCTCGTACGCTCAGACGCTCCGAACTTACGCCGTTGTTTGCCATTATATCCAGCACGGATATTGCCCTATGGGCCGAAAGGTGCCAGTTGGTCGGATGTTTTACACGAGTATCAGGTTTGCCTATACGAATATCGTCGGTATGGCCGGCAATTATAATGTCAAATTTAAGACCCTGTTCCGAGTCCAGGATTTTACATAGCGACTTGACTACTTCGCCGGCAGCAGGTGCCACCTCGTCACTGGCAACCTCGAAAAGCAAATCGCTCTTGAACTTAACTATCCCTCGACTCGAATCATACTCGACCATTTCCTTGTCTTTGGCAAAATCTTCCAGCATGGTGCTCAACTCCACCGGCAGGGATGCCCCGCCGGAAATCAATTGCTGCTGCATAGAAGCAATCAGTTCTTTCTTTTTCGCGAGGTCCTCTTCGAGCGCAGCAATTTTTTGCTGCAACGTACCTATCTCAACGCCGCCGCGGCCTTCGGCAGATTCAAGTTGCCTTTGTAACTGATCGAGTTTGACCCGGGCAGTTTGTACTTCGCTCTCAAGTTCCGCTATTCGTTTCTGCTGTGTGGCGTTCTGGATTTTACAGTCCTTAAGCTCTGCGTTACAACCACTCGTCAGTACTATAAAAGCACATGAAATTAAAACTACCGAAAGTTTGACAGTTCGCATCGTTCCATCCTTTCAAAGAAATTCGCGACGGATAAATTTCCTGTTGTCCGTCCTATAAGATATACACAGTTTTTAGCTGTAAACTGTTATAACCAGCCAGTTCCTTAGTTTTCAGCTACGCCCATAAATAAAGCCTATTTGTATTTGTTCGTCAAGAATAAACTTTTCAAAATTGTGAGGCGGGTTTTCCTGTTTTGCGCAGCAAAACGGCCCTTCTGTTTGCACAGGAAGGGCCGTTTGAAATTGACTTTTAGAGGGTCTTAATCGCTTTTACTTTCCGGTTCCGCCGGCGGGGCTTCTTCGGTTTTCTTGCCTTTTCTGGCCTTCTTGGCTTTTTTCTCTTTCTTTACTTTTTCCTTCTTAACCGCTGTTTTTCCGCCTGTACCTTTGCTGCTGAGCATAAAAGCCACTCCGATTATCAAGCCCGATGCCACAGCCGCTCCAATGACAATGTACCATATCATACTTTGTATAGCGGTCAAAGCTGATGGCATCATATTGTTGAAACCTGCCACTGCCACTATCGCAGTGTAAATAACGGCCAGCAGCGGCAAAAACAACATAATACCCAGAGCGTTACTCATCACGTCCGGTGCCGTCTCTGCGTATGCCTGGACCATTACCGGTGCTCCGGTAGTAAGTTCCGGTTCAACAAGCCCTGTTGCGTCCGGCATCAGTTGTTCCGCCGCGGCGGCTACCTCAACCGCTGAAGCCTCAGCGGCTTCTTTTTTGCCATCGCCTTCCGGTGTGTAAATTTCATCAAGAATACCGCCCAGTGAAGTGTCATCGGCCTGCAGCGAAAGGTCTAACAATCCTGAGCCGCTGCCGAAGGTGTCCAGATTTACGTCTTCTTCGATTTCTTCCAGAGATGCTTCGCCTGAGGTAGCTTTTGTTTCGCCCAATATATCATCTGCTAATGACCCTGCATCCGATACGGCTTTGGTCTCGCTAAGGGTATCGTCTGCCAGTTTGTAATCGTCATCTGCTTCACCGAGGACTTCGATTCCTTTACCTGTCATAGCGGTGCTGTCTGCTCCGTCCGATTCATCTTTTTCCGGTGCCAGGGAAATTTCATCTTCATCTGGCATCTGTTTCGCTGAAGCTTTTTTCGATGTCGCCATACTTGTATCGGACATCAGCGATTCTACCTCATCGACCTTAAACAGCAGATTCGAGCCGTCACGAAACTCACGCAGCCTGCCCTGTTTGATTATCTCTTTTACTTCTTCCTCTGTTTTGTTGAGCTTCGCACTAACCTCTTGTAATGAATAAAACATACCAGCCATATTTACTTATTCTCCTGAAGAGTTTGTCTTATTATTTTCTTCACTTTGCCCTTCCAGTTGGCTATTGAAATATCGGTTATTTGGCTCATTGACTTCTGCAGTATTTACGCCTAAATCTTCTTGTTTTTTCGGACGTTCGTTTGCGTCTTTCTTTTCCAGAAGCATCTTTACCTGCTCCGGCTTAGGCTCATCTGTATTGTATTGTTCCAGCAGTCTGTCGTATTGCCAGCTTCGGGCAGCCAATAACTTCAATCGGCTATAGGCCGGACCTCGGCTGTTCAACTCATATATCCACAGAGTCTGGTTGGCCGTATCTACCATCGCCAACCCATACCTTTCTCGGTCGATTTGCATGGGAACTACCATAATTTTACAGTTGCTGTCCGCTTGCGGTTCTGCCTGGGCATTTGCCGGCAGCTTATTGCCCGCGAAAAATAGAGCAAGCACACCCAAAATAACAAACATCGACAGCGCTAATCGCTTTTCCATACTGGATACTATCACCCTTTAGACTCCACTCCCCAAATAATAGCTCCTACAAATTATACGTAATATTTATGCAAATGCAAGCTATTTTTGCCTAAAAAGCCGTTGTTTAATCCCTAAAGGCTTGTTTCTCGGACCTTTTATACTTATCTCAAAAATACGATTTTATTGCAATAATCGGCTTTTTCGTATAGAATGCCCCGACTGATGGGCGTTATTTCGCTTTTCGGGGTGTAGCTCAGCTTGGCTAGAGCGCCTGGTTTGGGACCAGGAGGCCGTAGGTTCGAATCCTATCACCCCGATTGGTTTGCCGTTTCTCTCCCCAAAACAGCTTCTAATATCGGTAGTCCCCTCATAAAAAATGGAAATTATCGAGCTGCGATGCTAAAATGGCCGGCGATTTATAGTGAGCTTGTCGAATCTATTATGGATACTGCTACAAAAGATAATATTAAAACTTTTTTAAATGCTCCTTTGCAAGAGCTTATCCGCCAAGCCAATGAAGTAAGAAAACAGCACATCGGCAATAAACTGGAGCTGTGCAGTATCTTAAATGCCAGGTCGGGCCTTTGCTCCGAAGACTGCAAATTCTGCGCCCAATCGGCAAGGCATCATTCGGATGTACCGAGCTATCCGCTGAAAGATAAAAGAGAAATTGTCAACGCCGCACAAAAAGCCAAAGACATCGGCGCAGTAAAGTTCGGAATTGTAACCAGCGGAAACCGCCTGACGGATAAAGAGCTGAATGTGATTGCGCAGGCGGTATCGGAAATAAAAGACAAAATCGGTGTTGCTGTATGTGCGTCACTGGGAGCTCTGGAAAAATCGCAGTTGACTCTTCTCAAAGAGGCCGGGCTTTCACGCTATCATCATAATATCGAAACATCCCGCCGATTTTACCCGAGCATTGTGTCAACGCATAGCTTCGACGAAAGAATCAAGACCATAAAATTCGCTAAGCAGGCCGGACTCGAAGTTTGCACCGGCGGCATAATCGGAATGGGCGAGACCTGGCAGGATAGAATCGATATGGCTTGTACTTTGAAAGATTTGGATGTTGATTCGGTTCCTCTTAATATATTAATCTCGATTAAGGGGACACCCCTCGAATCTGTCACGCCTTTGTCAGCCGATGACGCTGTCAGGACAATATGTATTTTCAGAATTATATTAAAAGATAAAACTATCAAAATCGCCGCCGGCAGAGAGGCGATTTTCAAAGATTCGCAGCTTAAGGCGTTTACTGCCGGCGCCAACGGAATGCTTATAGGCGGGTATCTGACCGTCAAAGGCGCAAATCTCGATGCTGATTACGCCCTCATCGAAGAGATAAAAAGAATATGGACAGAATAGATGATTTTCTGGCGCAAAGGAAAGCGGATGGCCTCTTGAGGGTCTTAAGACCTGCCGATTCGCGCAGGGCAGGCAAAATTTATTACGGCGGCACCGAGCTGTTCGATTTTTCATCCAACGATTACCTGGCCCTGTCGGACCACCCGAGACTCAAAGAAGCTTCTAAAAAGGCGGTTGATTCTTTGGGCGTAAGCGCTTCAGCGTCACGGCTTTTAAGCGGCGACCTCAAAATCCACCATCAACTTGAGGACAGGGTAGCTGAATTCAAAGGCAAAGAAAGCGCTTTAGTTTTCAACACAGGCTATCAGGCTAACGTGGGAATCATAAGCGCACTATACGACAAAGGCGATGCTGTTTTTTGTGATAGATTAAGTCACGCCAGCATAATAGATGCGGTACGTCAGTCTGGGGCCAGACTTTTTCGCTTCAACCATAACGATTTGGACCATCTCGAGTCCATACTGAAAAAAGAAAGCAGTAAATTCAAAAATCGCCTTATAGTTACCGAAACCGTTTTCAGTATGGATGGTGACAAACCGCCGTTAAGAGAGCTTGTAGATATAAAAGATAGATACGATTGCCTTCTTATGGTTGACGAAGCGCACGCCACTGGAATTTTCGGCCCAAATGGCGCAGGCGTCCTCGAAGAGCAGGGCTTGTCCAGCCGCGTAGAGTTGATAATGGGGACGTTCAGCAAGGCCCTGGGCAGTTTCGGGGCGTATCTTGCCTGCTCGGAAAAAGTGAAACAATATCTCGTAAATTCCTGCAGAAGTTTTATTTATTCTACCGCTCTGCCGCCGGCGGTTATTGCGGCTAATATCGAGGCATTGAATATCGTAAGAGATGAACCCGTTCGCAGGCAGACTCTGCTTACCAACGCGGATTTCTTTCGCACCCGCCTACGCGAGGATGGATTCGATGTAACAGGCTCATCTCAGATAGTCCCTTTGATTGTGGCTGATAGCAACAGGGCGGTTCGTCTTAGCGGTGAGCTTCAGAAAAGCGGGTTTTGGGTACTTCCCATAAGGCCGCCTACCGTCCCCAAGGGCCAGGCAAGATTGAGGTTCTCGCTTACTTGCCATCATACTAAAGAGCTTTTGGGAAAACTCGCCGAGCGGATTGTCGAGGGTTTACAAAGTGAAAAATAAAGAAACCAACTGGATAAAAAAAGATTTGCGGCATATCTGGCACCCCTATACACAGATGAAGGACTGCCAAAAATATCCTCCAATCCTGATAGAAAAAGCCAAAGGCGTCAAATTATACGATGATAAAGGAAACTTTTATTACGACACGATATCCAGTTGGTGGTGTAATGTTCACGGCCATAACCATCCGAAAATAAAAGCGGCGATTAAAAAACAGTTAAATTCTCTCGACCATACATTGCTTGCCGGCTTTACCCATAAGCCCGCAATCCTTTTAGCCGAGAAGCTTGTTTCTATCACCCCTAAAAACCTAACCAGGGTCTTTTTCTCCGACAATGGCTCAACCGCCGTCGAGACCGCTCTTAAATTGTCTTTTCAATACTGGCGCAACATCGGCCGCAAAACTAAAACAAAATTCCTGTCCCTCGACCTTGCTTACCACGGCGACACTATCGGTGCGATGAGCCTCGGCGGCGATACCATGTTCAGCAGGGCGTTCAATGCCTTGTGTTTCGATTCCTTTAAGGTGCCAGCTCCTTATTGTTATCGCTGCCCGCTCGGCAAACAAAGAACTTCCTGCAATATCGATTGCATAAAGCCGTTGCAAAACACCTTAAAAAAGCACAGGGACAAAATAGCCGCTGTTATTTTGGAACCTCTCCTGTTAGCGGCAGGGGGGATGATTGTTTATCCTGTCGAATATCTCAAGCAGGCTGCCATCCTTGCCAAAAAATACAATGTTCACTTAATCCTCGATGAGGTCGCTACCGGCTTTGGCCGAACAGGTAAAATGTTTGCCTGCCAGCACGCTTCTATCGAGCCGGATTTTATCTGTCTCTCAAAGGCGATAACTTCAGGGACACTGCCCTTTGCGGCGACCTTGACCACCGACAAAATCTACAACGCTTTTTACGACGATTACGAAAAATTCAAGACCTTTTATCATGGCCATACCTATACCGCGAACCCTATCGGCTGTGCCGCCGCACTGGCAACTCTCGAAATCTTTGAGCTGGGAAAAACCTTGCAGAAAGTAAAAAAACTTGTCCCGATATTTCATAAGGGTATGGAAAAATTCAAGCAGTTACCTTTTGTTGGTGACGTAAGATGTATCGGTATGGTAGGGGCTTTGGAATTGGTTAAAGACAAAAAAACGAAGAAGCCGTTTGATATCAAAGAAAGAATCGGCCAACAAATCTTTCAAAAAGGCCTGGAAGAGCACCTCATCCTGCGCCCTTTAGGCAATGTCATCTATCTCTTTCTGCCCCTTGGCATAACGAAATCCCAATTGAATGACATTCTTAAGAGAACGTTCAAGGTTGTCGCGAATCTTAGTTATTAGGTGTTACTCGACCGTAACGCTTTTCGCGAGGTTCCGGGGTTTGTCAACGTCATGGCCTCGCAGCACTGCTGCGTGATACGCCAGAAGCTGCAGCGGAATAACGGTCAGCATCGGCTGCAATAGTTCCGGTGCATCGGGGATAGCAATTAAATGGTCGGCGAGTTGCTTGATGTTTTCATCGCCTTCGGTTGCGACAACGATAGTTTTTCCGCCGCGTGCCTTGACCTCTTCGATGTTGCCTAATATTTTTTCATATTGCGGCCCAGCTGTCGCTATAAAAACCGCAGGCATGCCATCGCTTATCAATGCAATCGGTCCGTGTTTCATCTCCGCAGCGGGCAGGCCCTCTGCGTGGATATAGCTTATCTCTTTCAGCTTCAAGGCTCCTTCGAGCGCAACCGGATAGTTAAAGCCGCGCCCCAGGAAGAGCCAGTTTTCCCTGTCGATATTAGCCGCGGCAATCTTCTTTATACTGTCGGACTGTTCGAGTATCCTGCTTATCTTCCCCGGTATCAGGGAGAGTTCCTTGATGCATGTCCCCGCCTCGCTGTTGCTGAGGTTCTTTCTTCTGCCCAGTTCAATCGCCATCATCGTCAGCACCGCTACCTGCGCGGTGAACGCCTTTGTGCTGGCGACTCCTATTTCAGGGCCGGCGTGTAAATATATCCCCGCATCAGTTGCCCTGGCAATTGATGAGCCTACGACGTTAACAATACCCAGTACCGTTGCGCCGCGTTCCTTCGCCTCTTCTATCGCCGCCAGGGTATCGGCCGTTTCTCCCGATTGGCTTATTGCGATAACTACTGTCCCGTCTTCGATAATCGGATTTCGGTATCTGAACTCACTGGCGTATTCGGTCTCTGTCGTAATCCGTGCCAGGTGCTCGAACAGAAATTCGCCGACTAAAGCCGCGTGAAACGCCGTCCCGCACGCGGTCATAATCAGTCGTTTAATGTGTGTCATTTCACGCAGATAGCTGGCTATACCGCCGAGTTTAATTTTGTTCTCTTTGACATCGATTCGACCGCCCATGCACGTGCTCAGCGCCGCCGGCTGCTCGAAAATCTCCTTAAGCATATGGTGCTCGAAACCGCCGAGTTCGATTTGCTCCAGCGAGAATTCAATCTCCTGCAGCTCGTTCGTTACGCTTACGTTATCGAGCGTTTTCGTTCTAAACCCGTCCGAGGTGATGATTACCATTTCATTGTCACTCGGGTATATCGCTTGTTTTGTATGCTCTACAATCGCCGAAGCATCAGAGGCCAGAATATATTCGTTATCGCCAACCCCGAGAATCAGGGGACTACCCTTTTTCGCCCCGATGAGCATATCCGGGAAATCGCTGCACACAATCGCCAGCCCGTATGTTCCGCTCAATTCCCTTAGTGCGTGCTGGACCGCCCATTCGAATTTGTTCTGACCGTTGCTATTTGTCTTATCTTTGCTTTTGGCATAGAAATAGCCAATCATGTTTGATATCACTTCGGTATCGGTTTCGCTTGCAAAAGTGGCTCCCTCGCTTTTTAGCCACGTCTTCAGCGTCCCGTAGTTTTCGATAATGCCGTTATGAACTACCGCGATTTTACCGGTATAATCCAAATGGGGATGTGCGTTGATGGTAGTCGGTGCGCCGTGGGTGGCCCATCGTGTATGACCGATGCCGAGTGTCTCACTGCTGTCGGGCTTATCTAATATCTCTTCGAGGGCGCTTATTCTGCCGCTGCATTTTTTAACTTTTATTTTGCCTCCGCTCAACAGCCCTACGCCGGCCGAATCGTATCCACGATATTCAAGACGCTTCAGTCCCTCTATGAGAGTCGGCTGGGCGCTATTTTTACCTAAATAAGCTACTATACCGCACATTTATGTTCCCTTCAGTTGCAGAAAGTTATCTTCTTAAATCGGCAAAAAACACCGCTACCCTGATGCCAATATGAAATATACTGCGATGAATTTGCTTTTGTTCCCAGCCATTATAGAAAAATCCGCTTCGCCCCTCAAATTAATTCCACTTAATCGACTAATAAATTGTTCTTATTTGACGTTCCGACAATTATGTAGCATAATACGCTTATGCTGGTTGTTATTGATTATAACGTGGGAAACGTAAAAAGCGTATGCAACGCGTTTCGTAATATCGGCTGCGAGTCGAAGTTAAGCTGCCGCCCCGAGGACATTGAAAAGGCCGACGGGCTGGTTTTGCCCGGTGTCGCGGCTTTCGGCTACGCCGTAAGCGCATTGGGCACCCTGGCCGAACTGGTAAAAAAGCTCGCTTTGGCCGGCAAACCCCTGCTCGGTATTTGTGTCGGCTACCAGATGCTTTTCGACCAAAGCTCGGAATACGGCCCGCACAAGGGACTCGGATTAATCTCAGGCAATGTCGTCCCTGTCCCTGATACCCAGGTAATTCCCCATATGGGCTGGAACCTTGTGAAGATGCCGCCTGATATGAATTTGTTCGCAGGCCTGCCGGAAGAAAAACATTTCTATTTCGCGCACTCTTTCTATGCTGATGTTGCCGATGCCGGCGCAAAAATAGCCTATACCGATTATGGTTTCCAATTGCCCGCTTCGGTACAGAAGGGGACTATCTACGGCACGCAGTTTCACCCGGAAAAAAGCGGCAAAGCAGGCCTGAATGTTTTGAAGAATTTCGCTCAAATTTGTGAACAGAGCCCCGAACGTAAGTGAGGGGGTTACTACTTATGCTGACAAAAAGAATTATTCCTTGTTTGGATGTTAAAGACAACCGTGTTGTCAAGGGCGTCAATTTCCTGAACCTCCGTGACGCAGGCGACCCCGTTGAGCTGGGCAAAAGATACAGCGACGAAGGCGCAGATGAGCTGGTCTTTCTCGATATCACCGCCACCATTCGCTCCCGCAAAACAATCGTCGAACTTGTCGAAAAAGTCGCCGAAAATGTCTTCATCCCATTCACCGTGGGTGGTGGTATCAACTCAGTTGACCAGATTGACGAGCTGCTCCGCAGTGGTGCCGAAAAAGTATCCCTCAATACCGCTGCCGTTCAGAATCCAAACCTTCTATCTGAAGCTGCTCAGCGTTTCGGAAACCAGTGTGTAGTTCTCGCCATTGATGCCCGGCGCAGCAAGGAAAGAAAAGGACATTGGCAGGTAACCGTTAAAGCCGGCTCAGAACCTACCGGCCTTGATGTTGTCGAATGGGCGGTCAAAGCTGAAAAGCTCGGAGCAGGTGAAATACTGCTGACCAGTATGGACGCTGATGGTACCAAAGCCGGCTACGATAACGAACTGAATAAAGCCGTCTCCGACGCCGTCAACATTCCTGTAATCGCATCAGGCGGGGCGGGGGAGCTTGAGCACCTTTACGACGCCGTTGTAAAAGGCGGTGCGGATGCCGTCCTTATGGCCTCAATCACGCACTTTGAAAACTACACCATAACCCAGATGAAAGAATACCTCGCATCGCGAGGTATTCCTATGAACCTGTAATCAGAACGTATCCAAATACGTCTCGATTTCCCAGTTGGTGACCTGCTTCTTGAACTCGCCCCACTCTTTTGTCTTTATGTCGATATATCTTCCAAGAAGGTGTTCCCCAAGGGCCTCTCGGATAGTTTTATCTTTTTTCAGTTCCTCCATCGCCTCCTGCAATGACGTCGGCAGGGCATCGATGTTTTTGCGAACCCGGCTTTCATCATCGAGACTGTATATATCTTCTTCGACCGGCTCCGGAGGCATCAGGTTATTTTTAATACCCTCCATACCAGCTTTCAGCATAACCGCGAACGCCAGATACGGATTACACGCGGGGTCAGGGCAGCGAAGCTCTATCCTTGCTGCTTCCGGCTTTGCCTTGAACCATTTCGGAATACGCAAAAGCGCGGAGCGGTTCATCGCGGCCCAGGTAACATATACAGGCGCCTCATAGCCGGTAACCAATCTTTTGTATGAATTCACCGTCGGACAGAGAATCGCGCACATTGCTCCGATATGTTTTATCTGACCCGCAATAAAACTATACGCAGTCTTCGACAAATTGTATTTATGCTCCTTGTCATAAAAGGCGTTTGCTTTCTTTTTGGTATCATACAGACTTTGATGTATATGCATACCCGAGCCGGCCCTGCCCATTACCGGCTTCGGCATAAACGTAGCGTGCATATTGTGCATTTGTGCTATCTTCTTGGCACAGTACTTTAACGTCAGCACCTTGTCCGCTATATCTACACAACTGCCGTAACGGAAATCTATTTCGTATTGTCCAATGCCTACCTCGTGATGAGACGCTTCGACATTGATTCCGAAATTTTCAAGTGCCCCGACTATCTTTTTTAGCACCTTGTACCCTTCGTGCGAGGAAAGGTCGAAATAGCCGCTGTAATCTATAGGCGTTGTCCTTTTTTCGCCGTCTGTTCTGAACAGATAAAATTCCGGCTCAGGCCCGACGTTATATTCGAATCCTTCCTTTGCCGCCTTGGCGGCCGCCTGTTTAAGAATATACCTCGGGTCGCCTCCGAAGGGCTTGCCGTCCGCACTATAAATATCGCATATCAGCCTGGCGCTCTTGCCGTCTTCTGAAAGCCACGGCACAATGGCGTATGTTGTCGCATCTGGCTTCAAAAACAAATCGCTCTCCTGAATTCGCGCAAATCCCTCGACAGAAGAACCGTCGAACCATACCCCGTCCCTTAGGGCCTCCTCTAATCTTTCGACAGGGGTAATGACCTCTTTTATCACGCCTAATAAATCCGTAAATTGCAGCGTAATAAATTTTATATCGTCTTTTTTGACTTGCTCTAAAATCTTGCCGGCTTCCATTGAATCTCCTTTGTGCTTTACTTACTTTCTGCCTTTTGGTTGTGTTATTTTCGTTTTTACGCCCAAAAGTGCAAGATAAATCTTATCCCTTTTTAGCGGAGTCATAATCTGTTTTTAGAATTCCATAGGCTTCCAAATCTTCAAACATATTTTCTTTCTTGATATGTTTTCTCAATCGGCCTTCGTATAACATCCCGATTGCCTGCATGACCCGGCCTGATGCGGAGTTTCGTTTGAAATGATGCGCATAGATACGCTGAAGTTTCAGTTCCTCGAAACCATATCTCAAAACCGCTTTGGCCGCTTCAGTACAGTAGCCGTTGTTCCAGAAGGGCGTACCTATCCAATATCCCAGTTCAGCATTTTCATACTCCTTGTTGATGGTTAAGCCGGTCGCTCCTATCAAATAACCTTGTTTAAGCTCGGTAATGGCGAAATTGACCAACTCACCTTGTTCGAACTTTCCACGGTGCGTGCCAATCCACTTTTCCGCTACGCCATCCTCGTAAGGATGCGGTATGCGAAGCGTCATTGATGCGATGGCCTTGTCGCCAGCCAGATGTTGAACATCGCTGGCGTCCTCGACTGCGAATCCTCTCAGTATAAGACGCTCGGTTTCAATCAGAGGATATTGCCTTGTTTGGTCCCATCGATATTTATATTTTGTTTCCATTTTTTGCTCCAGGTTATTTTAAGGCGCAATAACTTTCGACAGAACTTTTAAGTCTGTTCGTTCAGTCCAGCCGATTTTTTCCAAGAACTCTCGGCCTATGACATTATCGGCAAAAACAAACGTATTGCATTTCCGAATACCGAGCATCCGCAGCTTGCTTATTACTTTCTCTACCAATAGTTTGCCTGTACCTTTATTGCGGTACTCTTCAGCCACGGCCAGATGGTGCAGGTACCCTCGCCGGCCGTCGTGTCCGCATAATACCGCACCGACGACTTTACCTTTTTCAAATGCTGCGAAGCTAAGTCTTGGATTACGCTGGAGATATATACCGATTCTTTCCTGCGTATCGACATCTTTGTCCAGTCCGACTCCCTCGGCGCTCTGCCAAAGCGAGAATATCTCCTGGTAATGTTCTATTTTCAGTTCTGTAATTTCCATAATTGCCTCCCTTACCTTTGCTCTTGGCCGATTTTGCCAAATAAAAAAGCCTTCCAGGATTTCTTTGCCCTGGAAGGCTTTTATTAAAATCAAAAGATATTAAATTCCTTCTACGGGCTGTTCTCCTTAATTCCTACGACGCCATTATTAAGGCCGATGTACATTATTTCTGTCCAGGCAAATGACCTTGTCGGGCGCGCATACTTCACGCCTGCCAGTGGGCTGGCCGGATGTTTCTGCTTATGTTTTACTTGTTTGTTCATTGGAAAAAACTTTCGTCAAAACCTGAAACCAAAAACTCTACCAAAAACACTTACCTTCTGTCAAGGATAAATGAAAAAATCTGTAACAGTTTTAAATCAGCTATATGTCCCTGATTTATTCCTTAGGCGGTATCAGGGCATTATGAATCGGCTCGAACCATTTATCTTCCAACACTTTATAGACGACGAAGTCCGAATCGAACTGCCAGTATGTCCAGCTGAAGCCGAATTCTTCTGCCGTTCGCGCCACAGCAGAAGTGTAGCGAACGCGGGAATCTATATCGCCTTTGTCATACGCACCGAACTCGCCCAGCAATATCGGCCTGTTATGTTTCTTCGCCCATTTTTGCGCCACAGTAAAATCATTAACAATTATTTTTTTCTCTCTTTCCGTACCGAGCCATTTTATGCCGGTTTTGCTTTTATTGCTTGACCACGCCGCACCCTGATGTGTGAAAGAGTGAGGCTCGTAGTAGTGAATAGTCACGATGATATTGCGGTCGTCCTCCGGCAGCTCAAGTTTATTCAGAACTCCTATCCGGTTAAAGACCCCCGGGCCTATAACCACTGTTCGCGTCGGATTACTTTCCCGAACAATCGCCAGAGCCTCCTTTAAGTACTCATTCCATAATTCTGGTGTAAGTTTTCTTGCTGGCTCATTCAGCAGCTCAAAAATAACGTTCTCGGATGCATCCTTGAAATGCGGTGCCGCTTGTTTCCAGAACGCCAAAAACTTGTCCTTATTGTTGTTGGGGTCTTTACTCATTGTTTCATACTCGTGCATATCCAGAATTACCATCAAGTCGTTCTTCAGGGCGTTCTCTACTGCCCAGTCTGCAACCTCGAACCATGAATTCTTCAGGGTATATGGGGCAGTTGCTTCCATATGCGCAAAGGGATACAGATTAATTCGTACCGAACTAAATCCGCCTTCCTTTATGGTTTTGAAGAATTTCTCTTTGAAGCGGGCCTGTTCTCTCGATTTCCATATCGGGTCATAACCGATGATATTGACTCCTCTGCCGATTTTCTTGTTCTGCTCAAAAGCGTCCATTTGCTTTACTCCGGTGGCACAACCCGTTGCCAGTGTCAAAATCATCATAGCTAAAAACATGCCTAAGACGGTCTTGTATGACTGAAATCTGCGGTTGTTACTTTTGTTGTTCATTATTGAGTCCTTCCTAAAGATTATAAAACCTGAAATTAAAATTCCGAGGCATTATAATAAATACTGGTTTAATAGACAACCCTTTTTGCCAAAGCTTATGAACTGCTAAAAGTGAATTTTGTTGTAAGGCGGTCTGTGTGGAATATAATTGTTACCGTTTATTATACCAAAAAAGGAATGGCTCTCGATGTCTAAAGTATCTGTGGATTTGACGGGAAGATGGAAATTTAAGGAATATCCTGTGTCGGCGCGGAGAATACGCGATTTGGACTCAGCGGATTGGCTGGAAACGAATGTTCCCTGCTCGATTTTCGGCAGTTTAATTGTAGCCGGGCAGATAAAGCAAAGTGACATTGACGCTCGGCCGGAAGAATTCTGCTGGGTCAGCGAAAAGCCGTGGATATACAGAAAGACTTTTGATGTGCCGGATGAATTACTTGGTAGCGACCGGGTTGAGCTGGTCTTTGACGGGTTGGATACGATAGCCGGCATTTGGCTCAACGGCAAACTCATCGGCAAAACGAACAATATGTTCGTTCCATTTCGGTTTGATGTAACTAAATTTCTTAAAGCGAAAAATAATTCGTTGTTGGTCAAATTCGAGCCCGCAATCCAATACGCCAAAAGATTAATGGACCGATATACGACGTTCAGCGAATCAGACTTTAACAATCCGTATCGCGTTTATATAAGAAAGGCACAATACCAGTTCGGCTGGGACTGGTGCCCGCCTCTACCGGGCTGCGGAATTTGGCGGGCAGTTCGTCTCGAAGGCACCGCGAAAAGCCGAATAGCCGACCTGCACGTCAGTACGGTGGACTGCAATAAACGTTTCGCGGATGTTAAAATCGCGGTAAAATTGGACACAGTGGCGGAAGAAGAATTTCTTTGTAGGCTGACTTTGTCCTGCAGGGAGCAGGTAATAGAGCACAATTTGGTTTTCGATAGAGGCGAGGAATCTCAATCGACGGTGATACGTATTGAAAACCCGCAGCTTTGGTGGCCTGCGGGCTATGGGCGACAGAGCCTTTATAATCTTGAACTTGTGCTGTTGGCCGGCGATGAGATTATAGACAGGTTGCAGAAAAGAATCGGGATAAGGACGGCGAAGGTAAACCTTTCGCCGGACGAATATGGGGACAAGTTTCAGTTCGAGATAAACGGCCGGCCGGTATTTGCCAAAGGGGCGAACTGGGTGCCGCCGTCGATATTTGCAGGCCAGCTCGACCACAGCGATTATAAAAGACTTCTGTTTGCCGCAGCGGGGGCCAATATGAATATGCTGCGAGTATGGGGCGGGGGATATTATGAGGCCGAAGAGTTTTACGAACTTTGCAGCGAGCTTGGCATAATGGTTTGGCAGGATTTTATGTTCGCCTGCGCCTATTATCCCGACAGACAATGGTTTCTGGATGAGGTGGAGAAGGAAGCGGCCATAACCATAAAGCGGCTGCGGAACCATCCGTGTCTTGTTTTATGGTGCGGGAACAATGAAATCGACTGGCTGCACCACCGCGGCTGTCTTGGAAAGGGGAAAAAACTTTACGGCAAAGCGATTTATCATCGGCTTTTGCCGCAAGTTGCCGCGGAGCTGGATGCTGATACCGATTACATACCGACGACGCCGCTGGGTGGAAAAAAGGAATTCGAAACCGGCCGAACACTGACAACACATAATTGGGACATATGGTCGGGCCATCAGCCGGTCCGTCAATACCAATGCAAGCCTGAAGATATGCCGCGATTTGTTACTGAATTCGGGATGCAATCGATGCCGGGTATGGAAACCGTCAGAAAATTTTGTCCGGCGGAACAATTGCGCATCGGCAGCTACCCGATAGAAAAACACAACTATCAAGTGGACGGCAGCAGCCGATTATACCGCTATATGGGCGATTTATTTGGTGCCGCGGAGAGTATTGAGGAGTTTGTTTATTTCTCACAAGTTACGCAGGCCCGCGGGATAAAGACTTACGTCGAACATTTAAGGGCCCACAACTACAGGAACAGCGGCGTATTATTTTGGCAGCTTAATGATTGCTGCCCTGCGGTAAGCTGGTCCGCAATTGACGTAGCGGGCGAACCGAAGGCGCTTTATTATTACGCAAAGCGGTTTTTCTCGAATTTACTGATAGCGGTTGTGTCCGAGCCGGTAAAAGCGCCGTTCGATTTGCCATTGGGATTGCGACCGCTGGCAGTTGCGGTAATAAACGACAGCGAACAGCCGGTAACCGCCACGCTGAATTGTCGTCTGATTGATTTATTCGGGCATCTGTTAGACCAGATTGCGCTTCCCGTAGCGATTGGGCCGTTTAGTACATTGTCCCTGACTAAACTTGCCAAAACGATTATTTCACCTGCCAATCCGGAGAAAAGCTGCCTGCATATTATTTTAGACAAAGACGGAGAAAAAATCGCAGAAAAGCTGTTCTTCTACTTGCCTGATAAATATATCGACTGGCCCAAAGCAGAAATCAGCAGGAGCTTTTCTCGAATGACCGAGAAACGATGGACGCTGAAACTAAAATCAAACGCGATTGCAAGAGACGTGCAAATAAGCGCCTCCGCGGCGGTACAATTCAGTGATAATTTCATAGACTTGATACCGCCGAATGAGTTTGAGATAACAATCGATTGTGAACACCGCGCAAGACGTGATACCTCTTCAATTGAATCGGTCTTGCAGCTGCGCTGCTTTAAATAGACACTTTACCAAATTAAAACCTGGAACGGGGGTCGCTCTCATCCCTCCGCTCATCCTGCACCGGAGAGTACAGGCGTTGACCTGCTTGGCCTTCCCAGCCTCGCAAAGGTTCCTTTGGTTCTTTTTCAGCTCTTTTGATTTCGTTAAACTTACTCAGCAAAGATTCGGCCCAATATCTCGTTTTAGTGGGCAAGTGTTCTATATTTTTTCCGTCAAAACTGTAAAGCATATCAAGAAAATGCCTGGCGTGCAGATTGTTTCCGCCCGACCAGTCATTTACAGGGACAATATCAACCAAAACTGCGCCGGTAGCGTAATTTACTGTCTTAGGGACTGTAACTGCCCTTTGTTCTTCATCCTCTGTAATCTTATATTCGCCAGCTTCCCCTATGACTTCTCCCTGCTTGACCATAAAGTCTTTACTGTACCAATAGCCCAATACATATTTGGAGACCTGAACTGTTACAGTCATGGTGGCTTCCTGTACGTCACGCGGGAAGATGTATAACGTCTCGGGAATATTCACGGTCTCTGTTGTGTCAGAAAATTTACTCCATAAAACGACCTTGTTCTTCAGCGATTTGTCCTGCTCGCCGAACTGATTTGTTCCTGCTATAGGATTAAAAACACCAAGCCGAATTCTATATCGGTAGCTCTCGCCTGGTTCGGCAGTATCATCATGTGCCCAGAATAATAATGGCTCGTCCATTCCGGTGAAGTCCGTACTCTCTGTAATTGAAATCTCATTAAATCCCTGATAAATATCCTCTATTGTAATTGAAACCTCTTTGCCTTTTTGAGGACGCTCATTTCCGAGGTCTCGCTCAGTTTTTCTCGATGGTGTTCTTCTCGCAGTCACAGGTGCAGCTCCTCTTTCTCCTCTGCTCTCTGTTGGTGTTCTCCCGCTTGTTGCAGAGCGAGTATCTGTCGGCGTTGTTCTGCCTTGTCGCTCCGGGCGTTTTCCTTCACGCTCTTCTCTTTTTTCAGCAGCAGCTTCACGCCTTTCTATTACATTCCTCTCTCTCTGATAATCTGTATATTTTCTGTGTAATGAAGGAGGAAACCACTCTTCTTTTGCGGAGGCAATCTGATAAGCATCCGGCTGCAAGAGGTCCATTTTCACTTTCGCATCATCAAATTGAAGAATACGTACTTTTACCCCGCCGGCCGGCAAATCGTTGACATATTCTACAATCTTGAACATCTCTTTGCGAGGGTCTATCTTGCTTCGAGGCACAGTTTGCCAATCGCTCCAACTGCCGTCGGAAAGCAACTTCTGTCTTTGTAATTGCACGGCCGCAAAGACAGGATTGGCAAGACGCCGGTTACGCCAATCCTGCGGAATGTGCTCACCGGCGAAACATTCATGAAATCTTTTATATAATCCCGAAACGTTAAATTTGGCCTCCACAGTAACGAAGTCAATATCATTTGGCTCGCTATTACTTTGGTCATAAACATTTTCCGTACCGGCCTCTTCCTTGGGTACATAAGCCACTGCCCTGATGTGCTCGACTGAGACCTCGTTGACTTCGCCAATCAGCGGGATACGATATGCTTTGTTGTCACTTATGCCCCTTGAACTGATAACAGGCTGCGGCAGGCTGAGGCCGATGTCAATGTCGCTTATGGCTGAGTCTAACAGAGCAATAAACTTATCGGCCTGTGGTTGGTATGGCTGCCCCGGCTCAGGCTTGCGATTCAGCCTCATCTCCAAAGCATCGGTCTGTTTGCTTATGTGATTATCAATACTACCGGCGTCAAACTTGTCATTGTCATATTTGACGTAATTTGGACTGAACAGGACACGGGTAATAAAAAGCCAAAAGCACACGAGCCCGACAACTACCAGGACTATTTTCTCAACATGTTCTTCGAAAAAGTTGCTGTCTTTTTTACTCATATCAAATGTCTCGAATAACG
Source organism: Phycisphaerae bacterium (assembly GCA_028714255.1). Taxonomy (GTDB): domain Bacteria; phylum Planctomycetota; class Phycisphaerae; order Sedimentisphaerales; family Anaerobacaceae; genus CAIYOL01. The sequence continues at coordinate 31,627 of JAQTMR010000005.1, forward strand.
CTTCAACGCCTTACGTTTTCCACTTGTTCTGCCGTATTTTGCAGTGGTTCTTTGATCAATTCCGGCTTGATATCATCGTAGCCTTTTTTGTCAAAAACATATTCACAAATTAAATCCAGTTCTACTACTGCATCCTCACCGTAGCGGTAGAGATAGTGAGTTGCATTCTCCCGGTCAATTGGACTGATATTACTCTCTAAAACCGTTATTTGATTGTGTTTGAAAACACGCTCTTGTTCCTCACCGGAAAAACCTCTGAACTTATGCTGTTTGGCGCTGCAAAGTTTTTGCATAAACGGCAAAATAGCCTTCGTATCAACCACCACCACAACATGAAAATGCACAACATCAATATCATCATTGCAAAACCTTCCCGTGTGAGGCTCCGCAATCGCATTTTTACTCGAGAGAACATAACTGGGCCTTGTGGCCGCCTTTCCGCCGTCTGTCTTTTTGCCGGCTTCGAAGTTTACAGCCATAAGACGTTTTACCGGTGATGTGAAAACGCTATCCGAGCCGGTATTCAGAGAATCTATCGTATCGATAATATCTTCGATGACCCAATAACCTAACTGCCAATACCAGCAATCTTCAACTGCCGCATCTATTCCGGTGTATTCGTATTCTTCCCAGAATTCGTATCCGCTCAAATCCGTCGGAACGGCATAAACAAACGCAGACTGCGCCTTCTCTCGACAGAGGACATCTGTTATTGTAGCCTCGACCTCGCTTCGCTTTTCCGTCCCTTCTTCGAAACCCTGACGAGAAGAACCCTGCAAACCTTTCCGCAACTCGGCTTCCGTGGGACAACTGAGAGCATTTATATTGGCAATTAGTCTATCTGCCGACCTGCGAAATTGCTGGCCGAATTGCCCGAAAATCAACGTAGAGGGGTCCTTAGGAGCAGGAAATATCTTATAACTTAACAACGGCCTTTGACTGCTTTGCCTGGCAAAAACTTCTGTCTGATTGGCGTCTCTCTCGTATTTCTGCTGATACTCCTGCTCAATCTCCCATTGGTTTCGGGAAACGGCGCTTTCACTCAGGCTCTGAATGTTTCTGCCCAGAGAAATACTTTCTCTTTCTATCTGTTTCTTGAGCTTGGTGCTCATCAATTGGGTGGGTACAAAAAGAAGCACCGCAACCACGGTTATAATAACCGGCAGTATCAGCGACGAATAGTTCCTGAGAAAACTTAATTTCTGTATAACATCTTTAAATTTGGGGATATCCATTTCAACTCACTAATCTATTTTGATTCAGCTGTTTTACTGTATTGAGCCTCAAAAGTCATCGGATTCGGTTTCCCTTCTTTCTTGGCTTCTTTCGTCCCTCTCAGGAGCCATGGTTTCATCAGGCTCCTTAACCTCGTTAGTTTCTTTAATCGATTCGGTTTCCTCGGTGTTATTCAGTGCGCCTTTCCAGACAAATTTAACGTCTAATTTAAACCAGTGGTCATTGACCTCGTAAACGGCTTTGCCTGACTTGTCGAGTTTCCTTTTTCCGTCCTCGTTTAACTCTGCGACCTTACTGATAGTCTCCCTTGTCATAGGGTCAATTAAAGCCAGCTCATCGTTTTCTTCCGCATCAGTATTGCTGACACCTATCCCCGCAGGCATTGCGGCTTCCAAAGAAACTTCACCTGTCTCCAGTTTGAAATGTTCAATTTCAGCTTTTTTATACAGTTCAAACTGATTTTTCCAGTCAACAACATCGTCAAGATGCAGCAGTCGGGTAACAACTCCCCACTTATTAGGCTCGCCTTCCACTCCGGGAGGGTCCATCAACTCATTTATGTTCTTATAGGGGCTATAGCCGGTGAGGGTTACCACAAATCCGGGCAGGCTTTCAGCTTCTTCCTGGCTCCCTGCAGAGGGAATTGTTCTTTGTGAACGTGTCATTCGGCTGCTTTGGGGTGATACTTCGCTCCTCCTGTCGCGGATAGAGGCATCAGACCGTCCCGCAAGAGACCTGTAATCAACAGCTTCGGCTTTATTACTTCTCTGTGTAAAATCTGTGGCTTTGAACTGTGCGGAAGCAATATCACTTGTGAAGTAAGCTGACATGCCTGTTACGAATATCTGCTTTCGCTCCTTGCGGGGAGTTTTCAGGACCGTTTCTATATCATCGTTGGCGAAAGCCCCATAAAGTTCTTTTTGTTCGGCATTATTTTTTTCGTTAGGCAAAACGGAAATTATGGTTTGATGTAATAAAGGAACGACGTCGCGATAATCAAAAAGTTTAAGTTCTTTTTCTATTATTGCTTCGGACTGCATGCCCTTGCTTTGCTCGTCTTTGAGCTTCTCATCGGCCTGCTTGGCAGCGTTAACGATATTGTTGATTTTTTGTCGAACTTGATTGTTATTTGCATAATTCATTTTGTCCAGGAAGGTCCGCCCGAAGCACATAAGCGAAACCAGCAATATTGCCGATGCTGCGGCAATAAAATACTTGGTTTTAGCCGCCCAAACCATTGACCTGGCGACACTGCGGGGCAGCAAATTACTTTCTATTCTGGCCTGGCCCAAACCTTGCAAAGCAAGGCCGTAAACAATACCAAAATCGCAGACACTTTCATGAAATTTCGCCGCGGAAACATCAGGGCTTATCGTGAGTTTCTTGAAAGAATCCGGTATTTCAACAGGCATCTGCAGCGTTTGCCGTAAGTACTGAAGCAGCCCGCGCATCTTCGCTCCGCCGCCCAATGCGATAATCTTCACTATCTTGGTATTTGGATTAGAACTGGTATAAAAGCCCAGAGACCGCTGGATTTCAGAGGCCAAATCCGTGAAAATCGGCTTCATCGCCTGGAATACCTGCCGGGCGTATTTGCTCATCGGGGCGGTGCGTTTCAGTTTTTCCGCTTTTTCGAAATTAAGCTTAAACGTCTCCGCTATCGCCCTGGTAAAAGCATTGCCTCCCATCGGAACACATCTTTGCCAGACTGTCGAGGGCGTGCAGACGACCAAATCGCTGTTTTCAGCGCCTATGTCGAGAATAACGGTAGCTTGATTTTCGGATTTGCCCAAATCAGCATGGTCGTACAATAAGTAGTTATACAAAGCCATCGGTGACATCTGAACATAGCTGACCTTCACGTTTTCTCTGGCAAAATGCTCCAGCACCGAGTTGACTACCTCGCTTTTGACCGCGAAGATACCAACTTTTGTTTCGGAGCCGTCGGCCTCCGTCATCAACTGCCAGTCCCACTGCACGTCATTGATATCGAAGGGAATCTGCTGGGCAGCCTCGAACTTGACGATTTCAGGTATGCGCTTCTGCTCGACGGGCGGAAGTTTAACGAACCGTGCGAAACTGTTCTGGCTCGGTACGGAAACAATTACATCGTCCTTGCCCAAATCGTTCTGCTTGACGAACTGGCGCAGACTTAGCGCAATCAGCTCGTCTCTTTCCGCTGCTTTTATTCCGCTTCCGGTGAGAACTTTGCCGTGCTGGATATTGTCGAAACCGATTACCTCAACAGCGTTCCCCGCGAGTCTTAATCGCAGTGCTTTCAGAGAGCTATTGCCTATATCTATTGCCCAAACCGAACCGTATTCCGACGCCATAACCAACCTTTACAATTTAAGGTCCAAACAGGTTTTGAATGATGTTGTAAGCTCGCTTCAACAATTATATATTACCATACTATGAAAACTTTTGCCATAACTACAATCGGCTGCAAGGTCAATCAGTACGAAAGCCAGCAGATTCGGGAACTGCTCGAGCAGCTCGGACTAAACCAGCTCGAAACATCGCAACTCGACGCTGATTTGGTTGTTATCAATACCTGCTGCGTAACCCGAACCGCCTCTGCAAAAAGCCGACAACGCATCCATAGAGTCCGGAAATCAAACCCTGACTCCAAGATAGTCGTTTGCGGCTGCCTGCCTGCGATAAAAACAGGCGAACTGACCAACCCTGGCAAAAATGTCCAGCTAATTAATCATCGAGAAACCATAGCTGAAACTTTAAGCCAAATAGTCAATGGCAAAGCCGATGCTTTTAGCTCCCAAAACCTCCAACCGAAGCAAGACACCACAATTAAAGCAGAAAACAGCTCTGAAATCAAGCTTAAAAACAAATTAGCTAAACAGCCAAAACTCGCCCAATTAACATCGTTTAAGGGCCATACAAGGGCTTTTCTTAAAATTCAGGATGGCTGTGACGGATATTGCAGCTATTGTATCGTGCCTAAAACCCGTCCTGTTATTAGCAGTAAATCCCCTGATGCGGCCTTGCGGGAAGCACAGGCACTTGCCGACGCTGGCCATAAGGAAATTGTTCTAACTGGTATATTTATCGGCGCTTATGGCCAAAAAAGCGTTCGGCGAAAAAGCTGGCCCGGCCGGCAGAACGACAAATTGGCCGATTTGCTCGATGAAATGGTAAAAATACCGAATCTGGCGAGGATTCGGGTCAGCTCGCTTGAGCCTGCTGATGTAACGCCAAGGCTGCTCGATAGTTTCGCGGGCAGTTGTAAGATTATGCCGCACCTGCACTTATCGCTTCAGTCAGGCTCTAATGCCGTTCTAAAAAGGATGTGCAGACAATACACAGCAGACGAATCAAAAGAGAAAATCGAATTAATCAAAAATCGGCTCGACAGGCCCGCTATCACTACTGATATCATCGTTGGTTTTCCGGGCGAGACCGATGCGGACTTCGAGGATACGGTCGAGTTGGCTAAGGAATCGGGCTTTGCGAAGATGCATGTTTTTAGTTTTTCGGCCAGGCCAGGCACAGCGGCGGCTTGCTTGCCAGAGGCTTCGCCCCGAGGCGAGCAAGGTACTATAGATAATGAGGTTATAAAGAATCGTTCGCAAATATTGTGCGAATTGGATAAGGAATTGGGTTTCGAATTTCGGCAGCAATTTGTTGGCGAGTCGGCTGAAATTTTAGTGGAAAACAGTATCGGCAGACGCAAGGGAAGAAGCGAACGATACTTTATGGTCGAGCTGGAAAAGTCGGACGGAAATCCTCGGCAGGGGGAAGTAGTTAAAGTTAAACTAATTAAAAACACCGTAAATGGGCTGATTGGGCGGTAGGGGCCGACCTGTGTGTCTGGCTAACTCTACTTAACTGCCACTAAGAATCGCTATGGGATAGCGATCGGGTAATACAATTTCTGAGGTGTCTATAATTTCGTTTATCAAATCGTTACTTATTTTAATTGCTTTTTCTTCATCAATTTTGGCAAGCTCAATTACTTTTTCAGCATCCTCATTATCAATTTCTTCAAATTGTTTTTGGTTCGGACACAAACTCTCATTTAGGTCGCCTGGTTCGAATTTATCCAATTCGTCGCCATAGCTTCGTTTATTAGTTTTTATTATCCTTTGTCCTATATCGCTTAATAAATACACAAACAACTTGTTTACCAGTTGTTGACCAAATATATTAGGGTAAAATGAATGGAAGCATGTAAAATTTATTGCTGTTGTAAAATTTCGTATTACTTTTAATCGTCCCCGATTAAACACGCCAAATAAAATCGGAGCAGGTTTTCTACTTTCGATTTTATACCAGGTGTTTCTTGTTTTCGTCAGATACCTCTCGTGATATCCACGTTTTTCACCTTCGTTTATGTATTGTTGTATTTCTTGCTTTTTATGATCTTTTACATCTAAACAATATACTGGCTTATCTGTGCTATACAGTTTGTCAAAATCATACTCAGTAAATACTGCCTTGCGTATTTGATAACTTTTTGTGATGCATTTACAAATGTTATTTTCGTCCAGTTTCCACTTTTCGATTTTTGATTTTGTTAACGCAAAAAAATCATTAGCTCCAGTAGCAATGCCCCTCGTAAAAGTGCCATAAAGAGAGAATTTACAAAAATCATTTGGAAATTTCTCTTCAGAGAATAACGATAATATAATAGGCGTCCACTTTTTATTATATGGCAAATCCGAAGAAAAGATTTCCTTCTGATAGAAATTACTCGCATCAGATATTTTGTCAATTTCTTCATTTTCTTTGATAGCCGTTATTTTTATAGCTTCATCTTTTCCATCGTTTTTACAAAGAAGCACGCAAACCGTTGTTGTTGCATCCGGGAAAATTTCTTTTTCATTTGAAAAGATTATTATTTGCTTTAGGAGATGATTTTCGAGGAGGCATTTTTTAATCTCTTTTCCATAACCCGCATTAAAGAACTCAAACGGCATAATATATGCTAAGTTGCCGCCAGTTTTAAGCTCTTTTAAGGACTTGACAAGAAATACAGAAGAGATGTTAGAGTAGCCAACAAGCTTTTTGCCTATTTTCTCTTCAATTCTCGGTAATATATCATGGCGCTTGAGAAATTTCTGGAACCTCATATATGGAGGATTGCAAATGATACTGTCAAAACGACCAGTTTCAACTTCAAGATAATCACTATTTATAATTCGGAGGCCTGGATCTATTATGTTATGATCAAGATAATCAAGAATATGGGGGTCAATCTCGTATCCTGTGAACATAATTTGATTGTTTGGATTTAGATTTTTTACTTCATCATAAAAAACCCCCAAACCGAATGCAGGGTCCAATATTGTTTTCGGATCATCTTTCATAACCCATGTTGCCATGAGTCGTGCAACAAGGGGTGGCGTAAAAAACTGGCCATAATCTTTCCTATGATTAAGCGGGATTTCCTCTATATATTTTGATTCACGCATTAATAACATCCCTTATGAAGATTTTGCTGTCGAGATAGCCTTTACCACCTTCAAAGGTAACATAGAACAGTAAGCGGCCCCTGTCTAACTCTTTCAGGGCGGATTTGTGTTCAGGCATATCAATCTTTCCAAGGATTTCTTTTCCGATTTGTATGTTTATCTTTATGGTGGTTTTGCCTTGATTTTTTACATCTCTTTCAATCGAGAAATTATTGCCGTCATGGTTATCATTTGAGACTAGGGTTAAGATGTCTTTGAAGGATATTGTATATGCTTTATCAAAGAATACCTGCAAGTAGAAGTGTTTGACATTATATTTTTGTATCCATCTGTTTACAAGAGCGATATCTTCCATTTTTGGAGTAATGCTTAAGTAGTCACGTTTATGCAGTATTTTTATATTTTCTTTTAGTCTTCTCAATAACGATGTTAAATTTCTTAACTCTTCTGTTAATGACCATGAAGGACACCGGAAGTCTAATTCTCTAAAGGTATCATTTGTAGCGGTTGAAATGAGATTGTATATTGTTTCATTTTTACGCCTCAACAGATTTCCCATATCAGTGCCTAAAATTGCATCTCTAATTTCAGTGCATCTATTAATGGATAGTTCTTGCCTATCTCGCATGAACGCAGAATATTTGTCTGCTAAAAACGAGCTTGATCTAACCTCTATCGCGGCAACCGCTTGAATTATGTTCTCATCATTTTCAATATCAACAGTTCTATCAGGAAAATCACTGACCTTAAATATTAGAATATCCGGCCGTTTACCTATAGCATTAAGCTCATTCTGATAATTCGTATAAAAATCAGCAAATCCATCATCCCCAGCTGCTATTGATTCAGAACGTCCATATTCGACAGCGAAATAATCGTTTGAGTATTCATTGATTGCCTTAAAGACAATTTTCTCCGCCCAGTCTCCTTGTTCTTTGTTTGTGAGAAATTCGGAGTTTGCCATTGTTGGTGGGCGGCCAATCATTTGTATCTCAGTATTGATCTCCAGTGGTGATTGGCTAATTAGATTAAGAATGTCATCCTTGTACATATACGCTCCCTCTTATTTTAGGATGGAAGGTGAAGTTAATATTGGTTTGCGTCCATTTGTATAAATCCTTTAGAAACTAGATATCGGAGATATTGTAAACTATGAGAAAAGGACATGCAAGGTGATTAATATATGAACTTCTTGTGCTGCCTTCTGCTCGGATATCTCTTTTTTCGTATGTCTTCGAAATACTCACTGGTTGTTTCCTCGTCGCGGCATCCGGCAGCACTACGCAATTTTTTCTTGATTTTTGCCTGAAAATATGTTAAAATTCCCACCCTGTACACAGCGTAGTGCAGGGCAAACCGCCCAGATAGGGCAAGTCTTCAGGCCAGTTGGCCTAATCAACAACCAATTTTTCTTCGTGTTTTGGTGACTTAGTGGCTAAAAAAATCCATCGTAATCCTGTTATCCTGTCCAAAAGTATTCTTTGTGTCTTAGGGTCTTCGTGGCAGAAACTCAACTTGTCCGCCGAAGCCTTGGCGATGGCGGATGCCTCTGTCAACTTAGGTAGCATTTATTTAAGTAATCAGTTTAATCTGGGCAATCTGTGGTTAAGATTCAATCAATCAAAAATAACAAATTATGCAAAACAAACCCAATTTTTCAAAAAGTCAAATACTTGTAACATTATTAAAAACAACGAATTACAACGAGAAAACTGCTTTGGACACTTGGTCAAAACGAACCCAAACGAACCCAATTTATCCTGAACGCAGTCGAAGGGTTTGTGGTAAGGAAGACGGCAGTAACATTGTCAAGCCTGGCAAAACTGCTTTTTCAGCTTATTAATGGGGATTGATAAGAATTTATCTCAAGAAATTTCAGATTTTCATTGACAAATTCGGTATTAATCGAGTAGATTATATCTTTAGCGACGGGAGGATATTCATCACGATTCTAATCAGCTAATCGGTCGCAAGAGTTGGTGTTTAAGACAGATAAGCAGCGGTGATGTTTAGTTATAAAAGCACTTTTTGGGCGGGCAGAATACTCTTTTGATCTAATTCACAGGAAAAGCTTTGAATTGATGAAAGGAGAATAGTATGGTCGGACAGACAGGTTTTCACCGCAAATCAAAACTTTTTTTAGCTATGTTTCTGGTCTTCGCCGTAGTGACATTGCAGGGGGTTGACGCTCTGGCTGTTTTTTCGCCGGACATTTCAATCACCGGTAACGTAGAATACGACACGGGATTCGCTGATTCATATAGAGCGAGTCTTACGGGCGGCTTTTCGAAGACGGCTGGAGGCGCGGTGACTAACAGCACCTTCAACGTAGCGGCCGTTACGGGCGGTAATCCGCTTGCGGGTACGTTGACCAGTATTGGTGATGGTTTCGGTTTCAGTGCAAATGGGGCAGGTAATTTGACAGTTAATGATGAATCGGAATTCGCGGCGGGTTTTGATATGATGTTAAACATTACCAATAACTCGTTAACGTTCCCCTACTGGATTACCTTTAACCTCAATTTCAGCAACTCCGTGACATCATCAGGAGCTGATACCTACACCTCTTCGGAGTTTACTCTTGATGACCCGACCGGCGAGATTTTCTTCACGGACCTGCTTTCCGACGCGGCTAATGGAAACGAGGTCGGTGGTGTCTCGGTTGGCGGTTACGGAGGCAATTTGAACGATTCAGGGACCCCTTCCTTTACCAAATTGCTCGGGCCGGGGGAGACCTGGTTCTACGACGGGGCTTTTACAATGGAAGGCGGGGCCTACGAAAATCCTTCGAGTTGCTCCGGGGGCTTCAGTGCCAATTTCACTGTGACCGATGTGACTCAAGTGGTTCCTGAACCGGCAACGGCGATTCTGATTAGTATCGGAGCGGCTTGTGCTAATCGCATGCGGCGGCGCAGGGGGCCGCGGTCGAGGACGGAATAATTTTTTTACTCTTAGGGAAAGGAGAAATAGAGATGTTTGATAAAGGATTTTCATTCACTCTTCTTGTTGTGCTGGCTGCCGGAATGGGATGGAGCGCAGTCGCAACCGCATCAGCAGACCCGTTTCTCGGCGAGATAATGCTCGTTCCATATAACTATGCGCCTCGCGACTGGGCGTTTTGCAATGGCCAGTTATTGTCCATTGCTGAGAACCCGGCCCTGTTCTCCCTGCTTGGGACCACTTATGGCGGAGACGGGCACAGCACTTTTGGCATTCCGGACCTGCGGGGTCGCGTGCCGATACATGCGGGTACCGGACTTGGACTGACAAATCGCCGTTTGGGTGATAGGGGCGGATATGAGGCGGTAGTGCTGACCGTTCCCCAAATGCCTGCGCACAGCCACAACGCACAGGGATATTCTGGGGACGGCAATCAAGAAGGGCCCGGCGGCAATGTCTGGGCGAAGAAAGACAGGAATGACGACTATTCTTCCCAGGATCCCAATGTGGCGATGAGCGTCAAGGCAATCGGCAGTGCCGGAGGAGGCCAGCCGCATGAGAATATGCAGCCTTATCTGGTACTGAATTACGTGATTGCCCTGCAGGGGGATTACCCGCCACGTAATTGATAATCGACTGCACGGATTGTTGTTGGCGAAGATTTTTTGATATTAGGAAGCCGGGCGGTTGCGTCCGGCTTTTTTTGTACGTGTGGGGACAAGGGTACCCATGCTTTTATATTTAATTACGTCAGTCTGTCAGTAAGAACTCTTGTGAAGGAGCGTTTCAATGAAAACGGCCCGGTTTTTAGTCTTTGGTTTAGGTGTTCTTTTCATTTTGAACTTTGCTCAGGCAGAAGATGAGCCGTCGGCGGATTTGGTTAAGGCGCAAAAAGCGATGGCAGAGAAAGACTATGACGAAGCATTCGCCGGATATATGAAGGCCGCAGAGGACCAAAACGATGCGCTGGCTCAGTTTACGGTGGGCCTGTTTTACCAGAATGGATGGGGACGGCCCGCATCTCCGGCAAAGGCCTACGTCTGGTTTGAAAAAGCTGCTTTGGGTGGAATCCCGGCCGCTCAACATTTCCTGGGCGATTACCTGGTTGCAGGTGTTTACTGTAAGGCTGACCCAGCAAAAGCTGCCCTGTGGTATGAGAAAGCAGCGGCGCTCGGACACTATATCTCGCTGTGTTCGCTTGCCGAGCTTTATATGACAGGAACAGGCGTAGAAAAGAATCCTGTCAAGGCTATCGCGCTGTGCCGGGAAGCTGCGGAGAAAGGCTCGGTGCCGGCACAAGTCCGGCTGGGGATGTTTTTACTGGATGGTGACGAGTCCATCCGGGATTACGCCGAGGCATATCGCTGGTTTGAGATAGCGGCGGAAAACAACTTGCCTGAAGCCCAGTATTATTTGGGCGTGATGCATCGTGATGGGCTGGGAAGGCCCAAGGAGTTGAAGGCCGGGCGGTACTGGTTTGAGAGCGCGGCAAGCCTGAAATACGGGCCGGCATATTTGCCTGTGGGTGAGCTTTACTTTAACGGCCCGGTGGACCCGAATACCGGAAAGCTCTCCGCCGGCGACCTGGCAAAAGCGTATCTGTGGCTTTCGGCGGCAGAGCGAGAGGCTAAAGAGCCGGAAGAAAAAAAACAAGTCAACGAATTACTGGAAAAGGTTGACCGCATAATGCCGGAATCATGGAAGCCTGGTCTGGACGCAAAAGTGGATGCACATTTTTCAACGAGCAACTTATAGATACGGATATGGATTCCGCATCAAGTGCGGAATGACAGATTGATATGCAGGAATAACCCCATTAGAGCAGACGACACTCTAAGCAATGGGGCGGGCAAAAAAGACATCAGTCATCGAGAAGAGTAGCGATTTGGTCGATGGTTTTTTTAGTCGCGCCCTGATTTTCGCGGATTACGTTTTGGCCATTATGGGCGATTTTTTCGGTGAAGCTCGGCTCGGCGAGACACTTTTGCATTGTGTCGAGCAGGTCCTGTTTGTCTTTGACCATAATGCCAGCCTGCGCGGCCAAGATGGCGTCGGCAGTCTGCTGGAAGTTGTGAATCGACGGGCCGAAGATGGTGCATTTGCCGAGCGCGGCTGCTTCTATTATATCCGAGCCTCCCATTGGAACAAGAGACCGGCCAGCGAAGATTATGGAGGCGAGCGAATAGAATTTTCGCAGGTCACCCATCGTGTCGCCGAGGATGACATTTATGATTGATGAATTATGATTTATGATTTTTTTCTCTGTGTCCTCTGTGCTTTGTGGATTACCGCTCCATAACTGTCGCGGCTCTGTGGCGTTTTTCTTTATCTCGCTATACCGAATCAATTCAAATCCATCCCGTTTGATTAAATCTGCGACTTCGTTGAAGCGTTCTGGTTTGCGGGGGACGATAGCCAGCCTTAAATCCTCGAATTGTTTTTGTTCGATGAGCTGTTTATAGACATCGAGAATAATTTCTTCTTCGCCCGGGCCTGTTGCACCGGCGACCCATAACCGAGTTTTGAGTTTTGAGTTTTGAGTTCTTAGGTTCAGTTGTTCGGCGAGGGTGTCCGCGCCATCGACCTTATCGGTGATTTGGGCGGTGTCGTATTTGAGTGAGCCTGTGACGGATACTCTTTGGGGACGGCAGCCGATTTCTATGAAGCGCTGAGCGTATTCGTCCGTCTGTGCGAGGACGAGGCTTAACCTTTTGAACATTTCTTTAGCGAGCGATTTAATCTTTTTGTATCTGGAGAAACTTCTATTTGTTAGTCGGCCATTAACCACGACGACGGGGGTTTTTAGTTTGTCGGCGATGAGGACGAAATTTGGCCAGACTTCAAGTTCCATCAGGATGCAGATAGCCGGCTGGATTCCTCGGAAGGCGCGGCGCATTATGGTGGAGAAATCGAGCGGGAAGTAAAAGACTTTATGGTTTTGGCCGAAGACGGTTGTTGCACGGGCGAAGCCTGTGTCGGTGGTTACGCTTATTACGATTTCGAAATTGGGGAATCTTTTTTCAAGTTCTTTGACGATGCTTCTTGCGGCGTTGACTTCGCCGAGGCTTACGGCGTGGAGCCAGATACATTTTTTCAGTGCGGGGTCTTTGCGGGCGATTTTGCCGAAGCGGTTGGGCCAGCCTGAACGGTACCGCTTGTATCTGGCCATCCTGTACAGGACGGTTGGAGTTATTGCCGCAGCGAGCAGCAGATATACAGAGTCGATAATGAATCTCATTGTTCAGATGATATTTGGAAATCGCTGATTTGTCAATCAGAAGACGGGCCTGAAAAAAGCGTCCGGCGAGACGCTGACGCCAGAAAGGGAGGCGGAACCAGATATATATACTTGACTTGTATGTCGTTTTGGCGTAATAAGTAACATCAGGAATTTGTCCCCGTGGCTCAATTGGATAGAGCGTTGGCCTCCGGAGCCAAAGGTTGTGAGTTCGAATCTCACCGGGGATAATTGTTTTTTTCCCGGGAGAACAGAAGGGATTCTTATGAAGGCATTTAATAGAATATTTAAGTATATCCTGCCGCAATGGCCGAGGATTGTCGTTGTTGTTATAAGCGCAATTCTGGTTTCTATTCTGTTATCTCTTAGTTTTATGACTGTGATACCGCTGCTAAAGGTAATGATGAATGAGGAGGGGCTGCACGGCTGGGTTGACAGGAAAAGCTGTAATATATCTTACGGGCTGGATTTTTATGTTCCTAATATTACTGATGTGAGCAGCACCGACAACCAGGATATTATTAATCAGCTTCAGGTAACCAAAGTTACAAAGGGAAGTATTGCCGATGCGGCGGGGCTAAAAGTCGGCGACAGAATCATCGAGGCAGGCAATGCTTTAATCGGGTCTAATCTGGAAAGTAACCCTGTCCGAGCACCAAAACTGTTGCAGGAGTTAGCTACAGTAAAGGACAACCTGATTACATTAAAGGTGAAACGTTTTGTTCCTGACGGAATGCCTGAAGTTATGACAATGGCGATAAGCACTGCCGAGGATACTGCCTACATTGACAGTTTAGGCTGGTCGGGTATGGAGCGAATGAAGTTTAATGCCGGTGCAAGGCTTATGAAATATGCACAATTGGCACTTAGCAGATTGCCCAGAGAGCAGAGCAGTGAAAATCAGACAAAAGCCATAATGTTTCTTATAATCGGAGTCGGGATTATTACGGTTATTCGCTGCCTGGCAAAGTATTATCAAAGTTTTCTTGCTGAAAAAGTTGTGCAGGTTGGGATAAATCATTTGCGTAGGGATGCCTTCGAGCACGTTTTGAATATGCCGATGGGTTTTTTCGCCAATGAAAGGCCCAGTGATACCGTTAGCAGGCTGGTGCGTGACACCGGCGCGATGGGCAACGGCATAAAAATAATGCTCGGTAAAGCTTTGCGTGAGCCTCTCAACGCGGCAGCTATGCTGGGAATGGCCGCTTACATAGACTGGAAGTTAACACTTATTTTTCTCGGCGGTGCGCCGCCGACACTTTGGCTGGCAGGTACGCTGGGAAGAAAAATGAAAAGGGCTTCAAGAAAATCTCTTGTGGCGTGGTCGCAAATGCTCGCAAAACTGCAGGAGACAATGGAAAGCCTTAAAGTGGTTAAAGTATATAACCAGCAGAAATATGAGAAGAATATCTTTGAACACATAAATCAAAGCCTGTTGAAGCAATTGCTTAGAATTTCAAGTGTGGATGCAGCTACACAGCCTGTGCTGGAAGTTCTTGGAATGGCGGCAGGTTCTGTTGCACTTCTATTCGGTGCAAGCTGGGTGGCGCAGAAGAAACTGGAAGGCCCTGAGTTTCTGGCGCTGCTGATTTTACTTGGGGCGGCTGCGGAAGCAGTACGAAAGACAAGCGATATCTGGAACAAGATTCAGGAGGCAAATGCTGCTGCGGAGAGAGTTTTTTCTATAATGGACCAGCCTTTAGAGCCGCAAAAGGAGGGAGCGGTAGAAATGGCGTCTCTTAAGAACACGATTGTATTTAAAGATATTGTATTTAGCTATCCGGGTTCCGAGAGGCCTGTTCTTAATGGAATCAATCTGTCGGTAAAAGCCGGTCATAATATTGCCCTGGTAGGGCCAAATGGGTCGGGCAAGACAACGCTGGCAAATCTGTTGCCGAGGTTTTATGACCCAGACAGCGGGCAGGTTTTTATAGACGGTGAAGACATACGAGATGCGACACTGTTTAGTTTGCGAAGTCAAATTGGGATGGTTACGCAAAATGTAGTGACATTCAACGATACCATAGCGGCGAATATCGCATACGGCAAGCCCGGGGCCAGCAGAGAAGAAATAGTTGCCGCGGCGGAACGGGCGTTCGCTCACGAGTTTATTTCTCCGCTGCCTAACGGTTATGATACGATTATCGGTGAGCAGGGGGCCGGTCTTAGCGGAGGCCAATTGCAGAGAATCGTCATAGCCAGGGCAATTTTGAGAAACCCTGCAATTTTGATTTTCGATGAGGCCACCAGTCAGGTTGATGCCGACAGCGAAGCGAAGATTCACCAGGCCATCGAAGAAATTATGCATGACAGAACGTGTTTTATAATCGCCCATCGGTTCAGCACCATCATTAGTGCGGATGTGATAGTGGTAATGGATAAGGGCAAAATCATCGCCCAGGGCCAGCACGAGAAGCTAATGCAGAGTTGCTCATTGTATCAAAGTTTGTATGAAACCCAGATGATAACGCTGGAATGATACCCTCGGCGGGGAAAATAGACAGCCAAAAGCAAGGCAAGTTCGGTATCATTGTGATAGTGTGGTTGAATGCGGGCGAATAGCGGGGATGGATTTGTTTTTATCTTATTAAATCCTGCCTGAGCCGATAAGTGTTTTTAGTATCAGCGACTTTGTCCAGTATATTAATGACTTAATATTCGGGTGCCGGCGAAAAGACTGACTGAGCAGTCGGTTCGCTTCTTCATACATCCCTTCGATGATTGCACATCGGCCGGCTCTATAGCCTTCCTGGCTGAGTCTCTTCATTGCCCGAGAGCGAGGTATTAACTTTTCACCGCCGCCGTTGAAGTAGAAATCCTCAAGGACATCAAATTCGACCTTGCGATTAGCAAATGAACGGACAGAGACATTGCCTTTATGACGTCTTCTTTTGAAAGTCGGCCCTTCGACCGAGATGAACTTATAGTTGACGGACAACTTTAACAAGAGTTTGTAAAAAGCACAGCACTTTAGAGACGCATCAAAACCACCAAACTCTTCATAAAACTTTTTAGGACATATCATCCCACAAGAGTGAACATAAATAAACTCGAACAATTCCGCTGCGATATTACCTGACGGTAACGAACGTTGTTTTCGCTTTACATACCTGCCTTTTTCATCAATGCCCACGTGTGCCCCATAGGCAATTACATCGGGTCCGTGCGCTTCAACCGCTTTCATTAACCTTTCAATAGTATCCGGGAATAAAAGGTCGTCGGAATCGACGAATGTAATATATTCTCCCTGCGCAAGTTCGATTAGTTTGTTTCGCGCAGCATATTGGCCTATGTGGTTTACCCAATAATACCTGACGTTATAACCGCTCTTGTTGAGCATTTCTTCGGTGCCGTCTGTCGAGCCATCATCGACCACGACAATCTCGTAGTCTTTGCAGGTCTGAGAAAGCACGCTCTCAAGCGTTTCTCTTAGATAGACTTTTCGGTTGTGGGTGGGTATGAGAACGCTAACTTTAGGAGCCATAGTGAAGTCCGAAACTTACCATGTTATTAACCATCACTAACAAATATTTCATCCTGGCTGTTTTAGAGTCCACAGCATTTAAGATACATTACTAACAGATACTGATTTTGCAAGCAGTAATTAGTTATTTTTCTTCAATCCCTTGATGTATTGCCAAGGGTAACGATATACTCAAGGCTGGTAATCTAAAAAGATTTGCTGGTAGTCGTGAAAGCGGTATGATATATTTTTGCGCAATTGCTGATTATGGGAAGTTGTTAGTGGTAAAAGAGAAAGAGTATATAGTCATGTCATATAAACCGGATGCTTCGCAAAAGGTTTTGGATAAGTATAAGATTCAAGATTACCAGTACAGCTTTCCTTATCATCACATTCCTCATTTTGACAACGAAGGCGTTGGGGTGTGCTTTCTAACGCTACGCTGGGGATTCGAATATCTCTGCTATTTGGGCCATATCCGCGAACTTGTCTATTCCCTTGCTCCTTCATCGGTACTCGATGTTGGCTGCGGGGACGGACGTTTAATCGGTATGCTTGACTGCGGGATTGAACGCAGGGTAGGCGTTGACCCATCCGAACAAGCTATTGGTTTCGCCAGGGCGTTTCACCATGATGTCGAGTTTTTATCTATTGGCGCAGAGGGATTGAAAGAGACGTTCGATGTAGTTTTGGCAGTAGAGGTCTTGGAGCATATCCCGGATGACCAAATCAATACGTTCTTAAAGACGCTGGATGAACGAGCCAACAGGAATGGTTATGTTGTTATATCCGTTCCCACAACTGTTGTCCCTGTGCGTAAGAAACACTACCGCCATTATGATTTGAACCTGCTCCAAAAACAGCTTGAAGAAGCCGGCGTACATTTGGATATTGTCAGCGTCGAATATGTGTATAAGAAGAGCCGATTTGTTAAACAGTACTTGAAATTTACCGAGAATTATTACTGGTTTATGGAATTGAGAGCGCTGAACCGTTTGATGTGGAACTACGTGTGGAAACGATTGCGTAAGGCAGATGAAAAACACGGCCAACACCTTGTTGTGGTTCTCCGAAAAAGCGACGCCGGCATGCCTTAGCGTTTGTTTTGCGCCATTTGTCGAGCCATCGTCAAGTACGGCGATTTCATAGTCTTTATCTTATGCTGCGGAATAACGTTTACCGGTTCGAATACATGGCATCATAATATTTCTGGTAGTCGCCGGAGACAATGTTTGTCAGCCATTTATTATTTTGTAGGAACCAATCTATCGTTTTGTTGATTCCTTCCTCGAAGTTTACCGAAGGTTCCCATTTCAGGTTTGTCATTATTTTTTTTGCTTCGATTGCGTATCGTCTGTCGTGGCCGGGTCTGTCTTTTACGTGTTTAATCAGTGATTTCGGTTTTTTGAGCCTGTCGAGGATTAGGGAGACTACTTCGAGATTTGTTTTTTCGTTGCAGCCTCCGATGTTATAGATTTGACCGGGCGGGGCTTCAGATAAGACCATCCATATAGCGGTGCAGTGGTCATATACGAACAGCCAGTCTCGTACCTGTAGGCCGTCGCCGTAAACGGGCAGGTCTTTATCTTTCAGCGCGTTGTTAATCATAAGCGGAATCATTTTTTCGGGGAACTGATATTGGCCGTAGTTGTTCGAGCATCTTGTGATGTTATATTTCAGGCCCCATGTATGGCCGAAGGCTTTGACCAGATGGTCGGCGGCGGCCTTGCTGGCCGAGTATGGCGAATTGGGAGAGAGAGGTGTGTCTTCGGTGAATTTGCCGGTTGGGCCGAGTTCGCCGTAAACCTCGTCGGTCGAAATTTGAACGAACCGCTCTAATTTTTTGTCGCGGGCGGCTTCGAGCAGAGTTAATGTACCAACGACGTTTGTTTCTATAAAGACCTTCGGTTCAGATATTGAGCGGTCCACGTGACTTTCGGCGGCAAAATTAATAATAGCATCTATTTTATGTTCGTTGATAATTTTTTCTATCAGGGGGCCGTCGCAGATGTCGCCTTTGACGAATTTGTGGTTGGGGTGGTTCTCGAAGCCGGCGAGATTTTCGAGATTGCCGGCGTAGGTGAGCTTGTCGAGATTTACGATGAAGCAATCGGGATGCTCGGAAAGCGCCATCCGAACGAAATTGCTTCCGATGAAACCTGCTCCTCCAGTAACCAGGATTTTTTTCATAAGGTCTCCAAAAAACGTTCCAACGATACCTGCCAGGGCTTAATCGGCTCATCGAGCAGGGCACTTATTTTGCCGCAGTCGAAGCAACTATTAAGCGGCCTTTTTGCGGCGGCAGGGAAATCAGCGGTTTTACAACTGTTTAAATCCACGGACATATTAAGTTTATCAAAAATGAATTTTGCCATTTCAAACCGGCTGACGTATCCTGCACCTGCAAAATGGAACAGGCTCTGAGGTTTTTTCTGCAGCAATTTGCAAATTGCCCCGGCAACTTCGGTCGTAGCTGTGGGCGAGCCTATCTGGTCGTCAACAACTTTCAAGGTTTTACCAGCTTTGGCGAGTTTAACCATCTTGGCCACGAAATTATTGCCGGCGGAACCATAAGTCCATTCGACACGCATTATACAATTGGAGCAGCGACTTTCAATTAAAAGCTGTTCGCCTTTTAGTTTGCTTGCTCCATAGGCGTTTATCGGATTTGTTTTGTCAGTTTCGGTATAGGGTTTGTCAGAAGCGCCATCGAAGACGAAGTCTGTGCTGATATGAAGTACCCATACGCCCGCTTTTTCGGCGGCAAGGCCGAGCTTGCCTACGGCTTCGGCATTGACTTTGTATGCCAATTCGGTTTGGCTTTCGGCTTTTTCGACATTGGTATAGGCGGCGCAGTTAATTACGGCATCGATGCCTTCGAGAGCGTTGGAGAGGTAGTTTTGGTTTGTGATATCGAACTCGGGCAGGTCAAGCACGGTCGCATCGAGCTTATGCTGCTGACAAGCGAGGGCCAAGTCTGAGCCGAGCATTCCTTTGCCGCCCAAGATGGCGATTTTGTTATTAGCCATCCTTACGCGTCCAATCGTAGGGGATATGGTTGTCGTGGGGGTGGGTACGGAATTCGTCGGGGTTGGAGTAGTCATACATTTCAGAAACTACGTTTACGATGTAGGCTACGGTATCGCTGACGCACATCCAGCCATGCTGAACGCCCGGCGGGATGCGGACTACTCCGGGAGATAGCTCACCGAGATAGAGCTGGTTAACGTTTTGATAAGTGGGCGAATCTTTGCGTTCGTCGTAGAGGGCGATTTTTACCATTCCCTTTATGACGTAGAACATATCTGTTTGTTTCTTGTGCCAGTGCCAGGCCTTTACGACGCCGGGGTTGGTTGTGGTGAAATAAACCTGTCCGAATTTTTCGAACCATGGGTCGTCGGCCCTGATTATTTCTCCGAGCCAACCTCTCTCATCGTATAGCACTCTTGCGCGTCTAGCCTTTACGCCTTCGATGAGTTTTCCTGAACCGCGGATAATCAGGTCTTCATCCGCAAAAACCGTTTTTAGTTCTGCTATTTTTTTTGTCACTGCGGCGGCTCCTTTGCAACCAGTTCATTTGCTGTTAGTAAGGATTCAAACGTTCCCGCGTCGGTCCACCAGCCATCGAGGATATCATATTCGAGGAGACCTTTTTCTATATAGGCATTGTTGACATCGGAGATTTCAAACTCGCGTCTGGCCGAGGGCTTGAGCGTTCGTATAATATCGAAAACAGAGTCATCGTAGAAATATACTCCTGTTACGGCGTAATCGGACTTTGGTTTTTCGGGTTTTTCGTCAATGGCGACAATTTTGCCATTGGATATTCTGGCGACTCCGAACCTCTGGGGGCTTGACACTTTTTTGAGGAGTATTCTTGCACCGGCTTTTTGGGAGGCGAATTTGTCAGCGTAGCTTTTCAGGTTGGCGTGAAAGATATTATCTCCGAGGATAACGGCGAGCCGCTGAGCGAAATTTTCAGCCAGTCCGAGTGCCTGAGCGATTCCGCCTGCCTCATCCTGGACACGGTAGGTGAACCGACAGCCGAACTCTCTGCCTGAACCGAGCAGTCCGACTACATCGCCCATATATTCAACGCCAGTTACGATTAGTATCTGTTTGATGCCAATCGAGGTCAGTTTCTCAATAGGGTAGTAAATCATAGGTTTCTGCCCGACGGGCAGCAGGTGCTTGTTTGTGACCTTGGTTAACGGCTTAAGCCTTGAGCCTGTGCCGCCGGCAAGAATAACGCCTCTTAGGTCCATACTTATTTCCTTACGAATAACCGCAATCCTATAGATTCTAAAGCCCGCAAGCAAAAATGTCAACGACAGGTTGGAGGAAACAGGCCGGTTTTATGAAAATTCTACCCGTCTGCAACGGTCAGAAACCCCAATGGCACTAAAAAAAACTTGATTATTGGTTATTGCAGGGGTATCATCTGCATTCGGCTCGACAGTAGGTTACAGGTGAAATTATCCGAGACGGCCAGAAAACTAAAGGAGTGGTTCTCAACGGGTTTTATTGCAACCCACGGGGACGAAGTCTATCTTGTAAGAAAAAAGTACAACGGAGTATAATCTTTAGTGGACGGAGCACATAAAGAAGAAGAAAAATGGGACTTGGTTATCCAGCCGAGGAGGCTGTGGTTTGACCTTCACCTTCGTGACCTGTGGTGTTACAGAGACCTGGTTGGTCTTTTCGTCAAGCGGGATTTTGTTACGTTTTATAAGCAAACGGTGCTCGGGCCTCTTTGGTATATTATTCAGCCTTTGTTGACCACCGTAGTTTTCACCGTGATTTTCGGAAAACTTGCGGGTATTCCAATGGATGGGGTTCCGCCGTTTCTTTTCCTTCTTGCGGGTAATGTTACCTGGGGGTATTTCGCAGGCTGTCTTAATGAGACATCGAATACATTCGTAAAGAACGCGGGCATTTTCGGCAAGGTGTATTTTCCGCGGCTGACGGTTCCTGTTTCAGTAGTTATTATCAACCTGGTGAAATTCAGCATACAGTTTACCGTCTTTCTCTGTTTTTATGCCTATTTCATTGCAAGGGGAGCGGCTGTTCGGCCGACTTTTCTTCTTTTGCTGCTTCCTGTTTTAATCTTTCAAATGGCGGTTCTAAGCTTAGGTTCGGGTATTTTAATTTCAGCTCTTACTACCAAGTACCGAGACCTGACCTTTGTGATGACTTTTGCAGTACAGTTGTGGATGTATATTTCATCTGTGATTATTCCTGCATCGTCGATTCCAGAGAAATATCTGCCTATTTATATGCTTAATCCGATGGTCTCGGTGATAGAAATGTTCCGCTACGCTTTTTTCGGCCAAGGGGTTGTAGATGTTGTTTATATAGTTGTCAGTTGGGTAGTGACTTTAGCGATTCTGTCGGGTGGGATTATTCTGTTCAGCAGGGTTGAGAAGAGTTTTATGGATACGGTTTGAGTTATGCCGAATAAGGTCATAAAAGTTGAGGGTCTTTCCAAGCGGTACCGTTACGGTGCAATCGGGCATGGGACCTTGTACAAGGATTTGGAGAGTTGGTGGGCGCGTATTCGCGGCAAAGAAGACCCTAATTTAAGGATTACGGAGCATATCGGGCCCGGCCTGGAGGGGGAATGGTTCTGGGCTCTGCGAGATGTTTCGTTTGAGGTGCAACAGGGTGAAGTGCTCGGGATTGTTGGGCGTAATGGGGCAGGCAAATCGACGCTTCTGAAGGTTATGTCGCGTGTTACGACGCCTACAAATGGAGTGATTAAAATCAAAGGCAGGGTCGCATCTTTGCTGGAGATAGGCACCGGATTTCACCAGGAACTGTCCGGCAGGGATAATATCTACCTTAACGGCGCGATTCTGGGGATGACCAAGGCAGAGGTTCGCAGCAAATTCGATGAGATAGTCGATTTTTCAGGTCTTGAGAAGTTCATCGATACTCCGGTAAAACGATATTCTTCCGGGATGTATGTTCGGCTGGCCTTTGCAGTGGCAGCGCATCTCGAGCCTGAGATTTTGTTTGTTGATGAGGTTCTGGCGGTCGGGGATGTTGAGTTTCAGAAAAAATGCCTCGGCAAGATGGAGGATGTCGCAAAAGAGGGACGCACGATACTGTTTGTAAGTCATAATATGGCGGCAATTCGCAGTTTGTGCCGGCGAACTATTCTGCTTGATAAAGGCGGGCTTTTGATGGACTCGGCTACGAACCAGGCGGTGGCGTATTATTTGAGCCAGAATCTTATTGAAGGTGCTGTAGCCTCGAAAGAGCAGATAGAATCGCGAATGGAAGGATTAATTCGCAGGAGAAATCCCTTTGTACGTTTTCGTGAGATTGCGCTGCTCGACCGGTCAGGGGCGACGAAAAGGTCGTTTCATTCGGATGAAGATATTATCGTATCGGTCAGCTTCGAATGCCTTCAACCAATTCCACAAATATATATCAGAGTGACGGTAGTCGATGAAAACGCGATTCCTGTTCTGGAGAGCATCAATCTTGACGACCCAATCGCAACTCAAGACTCCAAACAATTTACACCGGGAGTTTATAATGCGTCTTGTGTTTTACCTAAAAACACTTTTGGTGGAAGACAGTTTTACCTCACAGTTCACCTGGTATATTTAAAGACAGAGCATGTTTTTGTAAATAAGATTCTTGAATTTGATGTTATTTTTAAGGGTTATAACAGCAGGTACGAAGTTACCGGCGACGTTTTTATCAGGCCTCAGTTATCGTGGACAATACAGCCAGGGTGTAGAGAGCAGTTAAATGCCAGTCCGAAATAAACTTTGGTATAAGTGCAAGCCTATTGCAAAGGAAAGTATTTATGTTGAATGATAAAACAATTTTGATTACGGGTGGGACAGGTTCATTCGGCCAGGCATTTGTGAAGAAGATACTCGCTGCCTATAAGCTGCGAAGAATCATTATATATTCGAGAGACGAATATAAGCAATATATGATGTGCAAGAAATTTACCGGCCATGAGGGACGATTGAGGTTTTTTCTGGGTGATATAAGAGATAAGAGCAGACTCTTGAGGGCTTTCGAAGGGGTGGATTATGTTGTGCATGCCGCGGCCCTGAAGCAGGTTCCCGCGTTGGAATATAATCCGACTGAAGCGGTTAATACGAACGTGATGGGTGCAGACAATATAGTTGATGCCGCCATAGATAAAGGTGTGAAAAAAGTCGTAGCTCTTTCGACGGACAAAGCAGTTAATCCCATAAATCTGTACGGGGCAACGAAATTAGTCGCTGAAAAGATATTCATAGCGGCGAATGCTTACGGCGGCGGCAGAGTTAAATTTTCGGTAGTCAGGTACGGCAATGTTATGGGGTCGCGAGGAAGCGTTATACCTTTCTTTATGGGTCTAAAAAACAGCGGCGTCAAAGAATTTCCCATAACCGATGAAAGGATGACCCGCTTTTGGATTACGCTGGAACAGGGGGTTGACCTTGTGCTGAAAGTTCTTGAAGAGGCAGAGGGCGGGGAGATATTTATTCCAAAGATTCCTTCTATGAATATAACCGATTTGGCAAAGGCGATTGAGCCGAACTGTACATTCAGATATACGGGGATAAGGCCCGGCGAAAAACTTCATGAAAGCCTGGTTTCGTATGACGAGGCACGCAACGTCAAGGAATTTGACGGTGTATATGTGATTCTGCCCCAGTTTTTCGAAAACCAGAAGGTCTGCAAAAAATACGATAAGTATCCTTCAGTTCCCGAAGGTTTTGTTTTTTGCAGCGATGGGAATGAAATGTATCTGAGTTGTGATGAACTTAGAAAAATAATAGAGGAAATGGAAGTTGGATAGATTCATACCTTATGGCCACCAGAGTATAGAAGAAGATGACATCCGGGCCGTCGTTGAAACGCTGCGGTCCGATTTTCTTACACAAGGGCCCAAGGTGAAAGAGTTCGAGGAGTTGCTTGCCTCGTATTGCGGAGCGAAATATGCGGTGACATTTTCTTCCGGGACGGCTGCGCTTCACGGTGCTTACTTTGCAGCCGGGGTTGGTGATGGGGACGAGCTAATAACATCTCCGCTTACTTTTTTGGCGACGGCCAATGCGGCCCTGTATTTGGGAGCTAAACCGGCATTTGTTGACATTGAGCCGGATACAGGCAACATTGACGCCGGGCTGATTGAGTCAGTGGTAACCGGCAAAACCAAGGTAATAGCGCCGGTGCATTTTGCCGGTCATCCTGCGGAGATGGAAAGAATAGCAGGTGTTGCCAAGAATCATAATTTGATAGTGATAGAAGACGCCTGCCATGCTTTGGGGGCGAAATACAAAAACACAACCATCGGGGACTGTAAATACTCGGCTATGGCGGTATTCAGCTTTCATCCGGTTAAGTCAATTACAACGGGAGAAGGCGGTGCGGTCTTGACGAATAGCAAAGAATATTATGAGAGGCTTGTTGTGTTCAGGCAGCACGGTGTTACAAAGGCCGACGATGCTTTTGTCAATAAAGACGAGAACGCCGGCCAATGGTATTATCAGATGCAGCACTTAGGCTATAATTACAGGCTGACGGATATTCAATGTGCGCTGGGGATTTCGCAGCTTAAAAAACTCGATAAATTTATCAGGGGAAGAAAACGTGTGGCAGACTCTTATAACCGGGCCTTTAAGGACAATTCCTTTTTTGATTTACCTGTAGAAAAAGATGGTGTGGAATCTGCGTGGCACCTGTACGCTATAAGATTGAAGGATGCGTATAAAAGTTCGAAGAAAAAGATATTCGAAGAATTACGTTTGCGTCAATTAGGTGTTCAGGTGCATTATATTCCGGTACACCTTCAGCCATACTATCAGCAGCTTGGTTACAGCAGGGATTTGTGCCCAAGAGTGAAGGATTTTTACGAGAGGCAAATCAGCATACCAATATACCCGGCGATTACTGATGAGGATATTGAGTACGTTATAAACAATATTCTGGACGTGCTTAAACACAGTTAAATTAACTTATAAATTCAGGGAAAAAGAGATGGGAAAAACAACTGAACAAATTCGCATGTGGACAGGAGCTTTTGGTAAAGAATATACCGACCGCAATGCCCTTACCACGGAGCAGATGGACGAGGCATATAAGAAGCTTTATGGTGTAACCGGCACAGAGTTGTATCAGGAATTCCTGGGCGGTATGGATCGCTCGATCAAAATACTGGAGGTCGGTTCCAATATCGGCAACAAGCTGCTGGTGCTTCAGGGGCTGGGGTTCAGGAATTTGTATGGTATCGAGATAAGTAGTTATGCCATTGAGCGAGCCAAAGTTAACACCAAGGGGATTAATATCATTCAGGCCAGTGCATTTGATATTCCTTTTAAGGATGGCTATTTTGATATTGTATTCACAGCCGGGGTTTTGATTCATATTGCGCCAGCAGATATAACAAGAGCACTTAAGGAGATACACAGGTGCAGCAGGGAGTATATCTGGGGGACTGAATATTACGCTGATAGTTATACCGAGGTCGAATACAGAGGGAACAGCAATCTCCTCTGGAAAACGGACTTTTCGAGTTTGTATCTTAATTCATTCGAAGATTTGGAACTTGTCAAAGAAAAGAAACTGAAGTATCTGGATAATGAGAACGTAGATACGATGTATCTTCTGAAGAAAGTCAAAGGTTCCAATTAATGCACAGTCGTGGTGGCAAGTTGAAAATTTATTTATGCGATCTGGTCTATGACACCATAATGACGAATTATGTTGTGCCTTTGAATATTGGATATATTGGTTCAAGTGTTAAAGAAAAATATGCCGAGCAGGTAGATATTACAATTTTTAAGTATCCTAAGCAGCTCGAGGAAGCACTGCGTAATGTGCCTCCTGATATTCTCGGTTTAAGTCATTACAGCTGGAACGACAGGCTCGACAATCTTTTTCTCAAGATGGTCAAACAGCTGAATCCGGATGTGATAACCGTAATGGGCGGTCCTCACATCAGAACTGACGCGGACGGCATTAAGAACTACCTTACATCGCATCCTGCCCTTGATTATTATATTCCCTACGAGGGTGAAGAACCTTTTTCGGAGCTTGTTGGTGAAATTCTCGGAGGTTGTGGTTCGGAGAAGCCACCATGCGGTTGTGCCAGGATTATCGAGGGTGAGCTTATTTTTGAGCCGGTAATTTTTAAGGAGAAACCGAAAATCATTGATTTGCCAAGTCCATACCTGTCAGGCTTGTTAGACCCTTTTCTGGCTGATTCTAAAATGATACCACTTTTAGAGACCAACCGCGGTTGTCCCTTCGGATGCGTGTATTGTACGTGGGGGATTGCGGCCCTTTCGAGAGTCCGCCAGAGAAAGCTTGATGTGATTTATGAAGAGATAGACTATGTTGCGGAAAAATCTGTTGGGCAGGTCAACTGGATATTCTGCGATGCAAACTTTGGGATATTGCCTCGGGATTTAGATATAGCAAAAAGAGTTCGCAAAGTAATGGACAAGAAAGGGTATCCAATCAACGTGACGTTATGGCATTCCAAAAATACAGGCCAACGAAACGTTGAGATTGTGAAGGCTATCGGAGCCAAGGCAGGGAATATAGCCATTCAGTCGGCTGATCCGGCAGTACTTGAGAATTGCGGGCGGGGTAATATTAAAGTAGAGGAGATAAGGAAACATATTACCTATTACAAGGACAGTAACTTAAAAGTTGCGACGGATATTTTGATAGGCCTGCCTGGCGAAAACGCTGAAAGCCATTTGCGAACACTTAATGAAGCGTTTGATATGGGTTTCGACCGGATATATCCATATAACATACGGTTGTTACCCGGTTCAAGATATGAAACCCCGGAATTCCGGCAAAAATACGGAGTGAAGACAAAATACAGACCTATTTTCGGTGCTTACGGTGTTTACGACGGGGAAATTGTGCTGGAAGTCGAAGAATCGGTTCGAGCTACGAACTCGATGACGGAAGAACAAATGGATGATTTTAAGGTGCTTCACTGGCTGATTTATTTTTGCTGGAATTCAGGTGTTTTTAAACCTGTTCTACTGTATGCACAGAAATGCGGATTAAACCCAGCAGCAATTTTACAAGCGGTTTCTTCGTCCAAGAATCGTCAGCCAAGAGAGTTATTCGATGATATGAAGAGCAAATCGATGGGTGAGTGGTTTCAATCGCCGGCCGAAATGGTCGAATTCTACGGGGTGAAGGAAAACTATGAGAAATTGGTCGGCAGCTTTGCCAAACTGAATCAGCTTTATATTGCAATCGCTTACCAGAGGCCTGAGGTTGTTCAGAGTTTGCAAGATGAGATAATAGAAGTTGTAAGTACAGAGCTTAAAGCAAAAGGGTTGTATGACGAAGCTATTATGTCACTACTTGCAGATTTTTCCAGCAGGCTGGTTTGTAAAGATTTTTTACAGGGGGAATTTCATTTAAGGCGTAAATATCCGGGCGAGTTTTGCTCAATCGTGTTTAATGACATGAAACTGCTGGAGAAAGAGACTGTGGAGACGGAATTTTGTTTCCCTGAAGAGTGTGCAACCTTTTGCGAATTTCATTTAAAGCCTAACGGCCACAAAGACCTTTCCCTGCCGAACCTTGCGCGTTTTCTTGAGATTGGCGGAATGAATATGCTGACCAACAGGGTACAGGTAATCAGTAACTGAAAAAACTATAGCCAATGCTGGTTTAGTATGAATTTTCACAACGGGAACAAATGCGAATAGGAGCTATCGTTCAAGCGAGGACATCTTCGACAAGGCTGCCGGGCAAGATTCTAATGGAACTGCCTTACGGCGGCGGCGTAACTGCTTTGCAGCAGGTAATAAGAAGGTTAAAAAAATCGAAACGGCTGGGAGATATTATAGTTGCCACAACCACGGACGAGATAGACGAAAAAATAGCCGGGTTAGCTGAGAAGGAAGACGTCAAATGGTTTAGGGGAAGTCCGGATGATGTATTGTCACGGTATTACCTGGCCGCAGAAGAAAATGGTCTGGATATAATTGTGAGAATTACCAGCGACTGTCCGTGCACAGACCCCGGAATAGTGGATTGGGTGCTGGAAGAGCACCTGACTGCAAAAGCTGATTACACATCAAATGGGCTGCGCAGAACATTTCCGGTTGGTATAGACGTAGAGATATTGAACTTTGAGGCGCTTAAGAAAGCTCATTTCGAGGCTGTGGAAGCTTTTGAAAGGGAACATGTTAGTCCGTACATATACAAGAGTAAGCCACATATGTTCAAAATCTGTGGAGTTCAGGCACCTGAGAAATTTTATGGTCCTGATATAAGAATTACGCTCGACACGAAAGAGGATTACACCCTGCTATGTGCGGTCTTCGATTGCCTCTATCCGGCAGATAAATTTTTTGGAATCGAGGACATCATGAAGCTGTTTCGTGACAAGCCCTGGTTAGGCGATATTAACAAGAATGTGATTCAGAAAAAGATATTTGATTCGGTGGAGCAGGAGATTGAAGAAGCGGTGGGGATATTGGATTTGCAGGGTCTTAAACGGGCCAAGAAGTTTTTGGCGGAACATCTTCATAAATGACAGGGTGTTGGCCGGGGATTAACAAGTTTCGATACGTCTAAACATCCTGGTAATTTACATGGTTTTTCCAAGGTTGGTGTAAGCATGTCAAAGGGAAAACATAATGAAGATGCCGGCATTTCTGTTCTTTTTCACGTTGAGGCAGGCGAGACTATAGGATTAGGCAACCTTTGCCGTTGCCGCTCCCTTGCGATTGAATTTATAGAATGTGCGGGTGCTGCTGTTACTGTGTCGTGTACGCGAAAAGACCTTGCACAATCCTCCTTAGGAGAATATGGAAGCAAGGTTGTTTGCCTTCAGCAGATTCCTGACAAAACATTTTTCGATGTGATAGTTATTGATGTTCCAAATTGTAGTTTAGAAGTACAGCAATCCCTAAAAAAAAATTGCAAGCTCCTTATCGGAATTGATGATTGGGGTATGGGGCCATATGTTTATGATATAATCATAAGACCGAATGTTTTAAATCTGAGCCGGCCTCAACTTCTCGAAGCGAACGCACAGATATGGCAGGGTAAAGACTACGTCATTCTCCATCCTGCATACGCAAAATTAGATATTACTTTTAAAGAGAAAGCAGAAGAAGTTCTGGTTTGCTTTGGCGGCAGTGACCCCTCAGGGCTTACTTTGCAGGTTCTGCCTATTCTGCTGCAAATTCTGTTTGGGGAAATCAAGGTTAATGTTGTCGTTGGAATGGAATGTGCCCAGTACGAGAAGATATGTAACTTAATACAAGGCCACAGAAACATCGAAGTATTCCAGAGTCTGCCGAATTTGGCGGGGTTATTCAACGTTTGCGATACGGCTATTGTGTCAGGCGGGACATTGCTTTATGAAGCGTGTGCCCTTGGTATTCCCGCTGTGGCTCTGGCACAGGAAACGGAGCAGCATGAGGAAACGAAAGTGTTTGCTGAAAAACAGGCCGTTCTCAGGCCTGAGGGTGGTTTGTATGCATCTGACGATGCGATTTCTAATGATATACAAAAAGTCTGCTTTAATACTGATGTTCGCAGGATGTTGTTTCAAAATGCCAAAGAGTGTGTATCGCGTGATGGTACACAGCGCATTGTGAAAAAGATAGTATGTAGCTTGGATGTGGATTAGGGATTAGGGATTGAACTTTGGAAAGTATCAAGCTTTCCAACAGAATTGAAACTTGAGAATGGCGTAAAAAAAATTAATCTAATATGAAAATAACTAAATCAGGAGATACTTAAAATGCGTAGAATGGAACAAGGAGATGCGAAAAAAAAGAAGATTGAGGTTCTTAGCTACAGCAAGACCGAAGAAGTTTCAATGAGAAAAAAGTTCTTGTCTTATTTTAAAAATTGTCCTATCCCTGACGAAGAAATCCTCTCTAATTTGGGATTATTTTTAAACAGACAAACTTTGTCACGGATGCTTTTCATGCACGAATTATACAAGCAGATAATTAACGTTCATGGAATAATAGTTGAATTTGGAGTTAGATGGGGACAGAATCAGGCCCTGTTTTCTTCTTTTAGAGGGATGTATGAACCGTACAATTACAATCGAAAAATAGTCGGTTTTGATACTTTCAGCGGCTATCCTGAAGTTTCCGATGAGGATGGGAATAACGAATTCATAAAGAAGGGAGCTTATAGCGTAACAGAGAACTATGAAGAATATCTTGAAGTGATATTGGATTATCATGAGAAAGAAAGTCCTATCTCCCATATAAAGAAGCATGAATTGGTAAAAGGAGATGCAACCGTTGAAATAAAGAGGTATTTAGACGAAAACCCTGAAACAATTATAGCATTAGCATATTTTGACTTTGATATATATCCGCCTACAAAAAAATGTCTGGAGGCAATAATTGAAGGGGGACATGTCACAAAAGGAAGTGTAATAGGTTTTGACGAGTTAAACTGTCATGAATTCCCGGGAGAAACACGGGCGCTAAGGGAAGTTTTAGGATTAGATAAATATAAAATCAGGCGGGACGTATCGAATCCACTGACCTCATATATTGTAATCGAGTAGGAAAGTGAAAAGGTAACTCACATATAGCTGTTTCAGCAAAATAAAAAATTCAGATATTTTTTGGCAGTCATGGACATTAAGAAGCAGAACTTACAACCCTATAGTTTACCTAAAACAGAGGTCAGGCCTTTGTACGAGCTTCTTCCTTTTTCTGTCCCGTATTCTATGCATATTGACCCGGCGAATATTTGTAATTTCAGATGTAAGTTTTGCCCGACCGGTGATGACAAGTTGTTAAAATCTATAGGTCGGCCGAAGGGTGTTATGAGCTATGAGTTGTATTGCAAGATTATTGACGACCTCAAGCTCCTGGTAGAAAAATTTGGTGATAAGTTAAAGAGACTTCATTTGTACAAGGACGGCGAGCCACTTATCAACAAAAGATTGGGTGAGATGGCTTATTATGCCAGGCAGAATCAGGTTACCATGTCTATCGAAACCACATCAAACGGGGCACTGTTGACCGAAGAACGGGCCATCGAGTTGATTGAAGGGGGTTTTGATATAATTCGTATTTCTATAGAACATGTTACCTCAGAGGATTACAAAAGAATAACAGGTACTTACTCGGATTATGAGCAGATTAAAAAGAACGTGGCTTTTTTATATAAAGAAAGTGAGCGGAGGGGCGGCCGGTTAAAAATTCATACCAAAATTCTTGATGTCGGACTGAGCACTGCGCAAAAAGAGAAATTTATGGAGGATTTCGGTGCTGTTTCCCATACGATTAATATAGACCAGTTAATGGGCTGGTCAAAATCAGGTACCAAGGACTTCACATTAGGAGTTTCAAGCTCGACCGGCATGAATGGTTTTAGCATGTTAAGAGACAGAAAGGTATGCCCGGAGGCTTTTTCCAAGCTCGCAGTGAACTTTGACGGGCGGGTATCCGTTTGTTGTGTGGATTGGAGTTATGGAACTATTGTTGGGGATTTGCGGAGTCAATGTCTGGCAGATGTATGGAACGGGCCCTTACTTCGGCGTTTCAGGTTGTTGCATTTACGAGGAGAGCGGAGAAAAATAGAGGCGTGTGCCGACTGTCAATACTTAATGGGTTTCCCTGAATATACAATGCTTGATGGTAAGGCTGAAGAATTACTTAAGATATACTCTGATATGGCGGGTTTATAAATGGATATGAAAGCAAGTTGGGACGATTTACATAAATTGCCGAGGTTCAGGCCTCAGTACCCGAACGAAGGTGTAGTCAGATTTTTATTTACTAACTTTCCGACAAATAAGGAAAAAAGAAAAAATATTAAGATATTGGACCTCGGTTGTGGAGGCGGCAGACACGTAAAATTATTTGCCGAACAGGGATTTGATATAAGTGGTGTTGACTTCTCAAAGGAAGCAATAACCTATGTGAAAGAGATGCTAAAAAAACTCAATTTAAGCGCTGAATTACAGCAGGCAGATATGACCAATCTGCCCTACGAGGACGATTCTTTTGACGGCATAGTCTCATTCGGTGTTTTTTATTATTCAGATTCTGCCGGTGCAAAAAAAGCAATAGACGAATTGCATCGCGTGCTCAAAAAGGGTGGGAAGGCTTTTATTAATCTTCGGTCTATAAACGACTGTAGATTTGGAAAGGGCAGGATGATAGAAAAGAACACGTTTGTTCTGGATATAGAAGAAACAAATGAAAAAGGTATGACGATTCATTTTCTTTCAGAAGAGGATGTTTACACTTATTTTTCAAAGTTCCAAAAAATAAGTCTTGGGAAAAACGATTATACATCAAATATCCTCGATTTGTTAAATTCCGACTGGCTTATAACGGTTGAAAAATGAGAGGTGCTATTTTACAACCAACTTATTTGCCCTGGGCCGGCTATTTTGAGATGATTGGTGCGTCGGAAATTTTCGTTGTATTTGACCACGTGCAATTTGTTAAGAAATCCTGGCATCAGAGGAACAAAATCAAAGGGCCAAATGGCGAGATTCTTCTGACAGTGCCGGTGAAAAAAGGGCCACGTGATAGCCGGATATGCGACATAGAGATTTGTTGTGATGGAAGTAATCCCCTTGAAAAGCACTGGAATACCATATCAAGGTCATATAGCAAGAGCCGGCATTTTAGGGATTATGAAAGTGTATTTACTGGTATTTATTCTGAGCATCCTAAATATCTACGAGATTTGAATGTAAGGATTATTACTACTATCTGCAACCTCCTCGGCATCAAAACTAAGATGGTTTTTTCTTCGGAATTGAATTTAGCGGAAGAAAACATGGACAAGAGTGAGAGGATAGCAGCTCTTTGTGAGAAGGTTGGTATAACTCATTTATATGATGCCAAGGGGGCTCAGGAATTTTTGGACACTTCTCGTTTTGCTGACAAGAATATTGCGATATCGTTTCAGAATTACGAGCATCCTCAATACTCTCAGCTTTTTGACGAGTTTATTCCTTATATGTCGGTAATCGATTTGCTGTTCAATGAGGGACAGAACAGCCTGGAAATCATAAGGAGCGGACGAAAAGAGCCATTCACTGGTTGATTTTTGATGAGAAATCTAATGATATCGAGGGCGAGAATCAGTGGCATGAAGTTGAGAGGCAGAAAAATTGGAGTCGATAGCTCTGTTCTGGTAGTCGCAGAGGTTTCGGCAAATCACGGCCAGAACTTCAAACGAGCTGTGGCGATGATAAAAAAAGCCAAGGAATGCGGGGCTGATGCAGTGAAGTTCCAGGCATATACGCCTGACACATTAACTATTGACTGCAGCAACAAGTATTTCCGGATTAAGCACCCGAAGTGGGGGGGGCAAACGTTATATGAGCTTTACAAAAAGGCATATATTCCGTGGGAGTGGTTAAAAAAACTTAAAAAAGTCGCGGATGATTCGGGCATTCTGTTTTTTGCTACGGCTTTCGATAAGACCAGCGTGGATTTTTTGGAAGAGCTAAATGTTCCACTCCATAAGATTTCATCGTTTGAACTGGTGGACCTGCCGTTGATTGAGTATGCCGCGAAAACGAAAAAACCCTTAATGATGTCCACGGGGATGGCTGATGTCAGCGAGGTTCGAGAAGCGGTGGCTGTCGCAAAGAAAGCCGGTGCGAAAGAGATAATTCTGCTAAAGTGCGTATCAAATTATCCTGCCAGGCCAGAGGAGATGAATTTGAGAGCAATTCCACATATGAAAAAGCTTTTTGGCTGTCCGGTCGGTCTTTCCGACCATAGCATGGGAATCGGAGCTTCTATTTGTGCGGTGGCTTTGGGGGCCAACGTCATAGAGAAACATTTTACTCTGTCGAGAAAAATCAAAACGGAGGACAATTTCTTCTCGATAGAGCCGGATGAACTTAAGGAACTGGTAGAGAATGTAAGGATTGCGGAAAAGGCGTTAGGCAAGGCCCAGTACAAACTGACGGTAAATGAAAAGAAAAGCAGAATATACAGACGTTCTTTATTCGTGGTTGAAGACATCAAAAAAGGACAACCCTTTTCTTCTGAGAATATTAAATCCATCAGGCCTTCAGGAGGGCTTAAGCCTGGTTATGCAGATATGGTTTTAGGCAGAAAAGCGCAGGTTAATATCAAGAGAGGGACACCTTTGAGCCCGGATTTGATTGTACCTGCTCTGCGTAAAAAATAAGACGATTACGTCAGTCGTAATGCGAGGAGTTGTTGGTAATGAGTAAAATATCCCGCGTAGTAAAATTGTCCCAGAGAAGGGGTGAAACAATGGTAAATCCTTTACATAAAAAATCTACAGGCCGATTAATCTCCCACGCAAGGCAAGTCTGCGAAGTTGAGGCAGAGGCAATAGTAGCGATGTCCAAACGAATGGATTCTACTTTTTCAGACGTAGTGCAGAAAATTCTGGCCTGCAGCGGCAGGGTAGTTGTCTGCGGGATTGGCAAATCCGGGATTATTGGCCGAAAAATATCGTGTACGTTTGCTTCGACGGGTACGCCGAGCTTTTTTATGCATCCTGCGGAGGCATTTCACGGCGACCTGGGGATGATAAAGAAGGATGACATTCTGCTTTTGATTTCATATTCGGGCGAGACCGAAGAGATATTGAAGATTATTCCGTTTTTAAAAGAAAACGGCAACATGATTATTTCCATGACGGGAAATGCGGGTTCATCGCTGGCGGGTATTTCGGATTATCATCTCGATATAAGCGTGGAGCAGGAAGCGTGTCCACTCAAGATGACGCCAACTACGTCTGCTGCTGCTACTTTGGTAATGGGTGACGCTATTACGGTTGTTCTGATTAAGGAAAGAAACCTCAAGGCAGAGGACATTGCGAGATTCCATCCGGGCGGGAGCATCGGCAGGAGGTTGCTGACCACGGTCGAAGAGGCGATGGTCAAAAGTAATCTGCCTACCGTGACGCAAAAAGCTTGTGTTAGAGATGTTATTGGGGTCATCACTTCCGGTCGCCAGGGAGTAGCGGTTGTTGTTAATAAACAGCAGCACGTGATAGGTATAATCAGCGACGGCGACCTTCGAAGGGCCATCAATAAATATGAAAACATACTCAAGCTTAAAGCAGAAGACATCATGACGAAAAATCCAAAGACCATCAGTAAAGATTTGAAACTTTACGAGGCCGAGAAGGTATTCAATTCTTATGAGATTGTTACGCTGGTTGTCGCTGATGGTAAAGGTAAATTTCTTGGCCTGCTACAACTTTACGATATTGAAAAAAGCCGAGAAGAAAGAAAATACGCAAAGTTATAGTGAGTGGCAAACATGAAAATTACTTCGGATGAGTCTTTAAAGAATTTTTTGTGGGATATTTTCATTAGGTCGTTTGATTGTCGAAACGACTTGTACGAAGACACTTCCGTTCTGGATGAAAATGAAAAGACCAAATTGCTTCAGGCATATTTTAAAGACATTAACATCTGGGGAAAGATATACAACAAACGCATCTCTTTTATTAAAGAAAATATACGTTTAATAAATAATAACGAGGTTTTAGTTGTCGAAGGAGTCGTTTTTCATCCCAAAGCAGGATGGGTTATTTCTAACGGCGATATTAGAGCCTTCTTAGGCAAAGTATCATATAATTTGGATGTGAAGGTCAACATAGGTAATTACACCTATTTCTCAGGCCCAGGGATAATACGAGGCAAAGGTCAGCTCCAAATCGGCAGCTATTGTTGTGTTGCGGAAGGCTGCTATATTAGTGTTGCCAGCGATCGTCACTTCATTGATTGTACGTCGCTGTACGGTTTTTTTAATGAAGGGAATTTCAGGATACACCATCTGAAATTTGATGTTCCGAAAAACTATACCGATTATGGTAAAGGGCGGAGAAGTGATGTGACAATTGGCAACGATGTTTGGATTGGAAGAAACGTCAGGATTTTTAACGATGTCAACATTGCTGACGGATGCGTTATCGCGGAGAGAAGCCTTGTGAAAAAAGACTGCGAACCCTACGGCATTTACGGAGGTGTTCCTGCAAAATTAATCAAATACAGATTTTCAAAAAACATCATTGAACAACTATTGAAAATTCAATGGTGGAACTGGCCATTGGCCAAAATACGGCGGAATGCAAAGTTTTTTGCTAAGGACCTTACAAAATTCGACGGCTGTTTATCCAGTATTATTGCAGATGGTGGATAACACCAGGAAAACGTATTGGTAATATAGTTTCAGGAAGGTTGCGCCATTGGCAAACAGATTTGTGTTAAAATTCAAAAACTTGCTTCGGAAGATTCCGCATCTACTTGAGAGTTTAAAGCTGGATGAATGGGAAGCTGCGTTTATTCGTCATAATAAAAAGATATGGCGCAATTTTACACAGGTTAAGGAAGATGGGGAAATACTGGTTGAATCGTATGATATTGCCGCCAGCATCATTGCTTTTGGCTACTTTGCGAATGCGTTGGCAAAAAAACACAATGCAAGAATAAAAGTTTACGCGGCTAAACTGACAGGCCTGGAATCAAAGATTTATAGATGGAATAATAACAGAAAGTACAAGTCCTTTAATGCTGTTCCTTTTTATTGCGAACTATCCAAGTCCCAGTTATTAGAGGTTGAAAAATTATTTAGTGAAATCTACCCAACGTTAAAAACCAAAAGGGATGTGGAAAACTTAAAGGTGGAGGGACTATGGATTGGTGATTTGCTTTACGACTCTTACCTGATGAGATACAGGGTGCCTACCATAG
Organism: Phycisphaerae bacterium; assembly: GCA_028714255.1. Taxonomy (GTDB): domain Bacteria; phylum Planctomycetota; class Phycisphaerae; order Sedimentisphaerales; family Anaerobacaceae; genus CAIYOL01. The sequence continues at coordinate 68,628 of JAQTMR010000005.1, forward strand.
AGATACAAAGTAAGAATTTCCAAAGCTCTTTACGAAAAGCGTTAGATTATTATATTTACTGGAGAGATTATTTTAACTCTCATCATGTCAAAGCTGTTATCGCCAGTCATTGCGTATATTCACGCAATGCAATTATTTTACGCATCGCTGTTCAAAGGGCAATTCCAGCTTATCAGGTAAATGCGTTTTCGTTATATCGCCTTACTCCCAAACGTCTTTGGGCCTATAACAGCTTCTCCTCTTATCCGGAATGGTTTAAAAGTTTAAGCCCACGAGAACAGCAAAAGGGGCTAGCTCTTGCCAAGGAAAGAATTGAGCGGAGATTTGCCGGTGAAGTCGGCGTTGATATGCTTTACTCTACCAGATCGGCTTTTGTTCGAAGTAATAATAAAAGGGTGATACGGGAAAGTCCCAGGATAAAGGTTTTAATTGCAGCTCACTGTTTTTTTGATGCCCCGCATCCTTACGGGGTGAACCTTTTTCCTGATTCACATGAGTGGTTAACTTTTTTGGGAAATATCTCTGAGAAAACTGATTACGACTGGTACGTTAAAACCCATCCTGATTTTCTTCCGGGAAACGCGGAATCTCTCGAAAATATTATCTGTAATTATCCTAAAATAACTTTAATTCCAAAAGAAACTTCTCACCTGCAAATTATTGAAGAAGGTATTGATTTTGTTCTTACTGTTTACGGAACGGTTGGATTTGAATATGCGGCGTTGGGGGTAACTGTCATCAATGCGTCCTTGTGTAATCCGCATATTGGATATAACTTTAACATTCATCCAAGGACCATTGAGGAATATGAAAATATTTTATTGAATCTAAAAAACCAAAAACGGAACATGGATATTAACGAAGTGTACGAGTATTACTACATGCATTACCTCTATGATAAAGGAGCAAATTGGCTGGTAGATGATTTTATTAACCGAATTGGTGGATATAACAAACAACGCGAGTCCGCGATTTATAAACTATTTCTCGATGACTTTACCGTACAAAGACACGAAAAGATAATGAAGACACTGGCTAATTTTATTGAATCAGGGGATTTTTGTTTTAGGAAAAAGCATTATAGCTGTTAAAAGAGTGAAAAGTTTCGGATAATTTACCAAATTTTGGGTAGGCCGGTTGTGTCATATCCAATAATGGCGGCGCTTGCATCAAAAAAAATGACAAAACGTATGGGCAGCAATATTACATAAATGCAAAACGGGAAGTTGCACAGGGCCTTTGAGGCCGAATTGGGGTGTTACCAGAGATGAGAAAAAACAAAGGATTTACCGAAAAACCCAAAAGTCTTTTGAAAAATATGGTCAGAGAAATCTTTGCGAGAGCAAGAACTGCTGTTGGAACCATAAGTGCCAGAGCGGATGTCAAAGCATATATTAAAAGCGGCAGGAAACCCTGGTCACGCGGATATAACTTAAGTAAGTTCGATTTCATCACAAGTGTTTTGAACAACGACGAACTTATGGCAAAGTTTCGTGCACAACAGGTATTGCCCGATGGTTACGGATATGGTTATGATGAGCGGGTTGTCGAGTATCCCTGGACGTTGTCTCGGCTTTCTGTAGATTCGGGCAAATTTCTCGATGCGGGCTCAGTTTTTAACTTTAGAGAAATAGTAGAGCACCCGAAGTTCTCTGGCAAGCGTATGACAATTTTTACCCTTGCCCCGGAGTCGAGGGCTTTTTGGCAAAAGGGTATTTCTTATCATTATGGTGATTTACGACAGGTGCCTTTCAGGGATAACTGGTTTGATGAGATTTGTACTATATCCACCTTAGGCCATATCGGAATGGACAATAGGATTTATACAAAAAAAGAAGGTTCCGGCCAGATTGGGCTTGAAGCTGAAAAAGCTGTTAAGGAATTAATACGTGTTCTTCAGCCCGGTGGGAAAATTCTGGCTTCTGTCGTATTTGGAAAACATCAGTTGATTGACTGGAATGGTTCTCCATTTGCAGAGCAATTTGACAGCGTTTTGCTGAAGAGTTTGCTGAATGTATTTTCGTCGTGCAGCAGCATTTCCACATCTTTTTACATATACACGAAAAATGGCTGGAATATCAGTACTGAAGAAGAATGTCAAGGGGTGGAGTACTTCAATATTCATACTGCCGCATCGTTTGACCCGGATAATGCCGCGGCAGCACGTTCGGTAGCACTGATTGAAGTGGTTAAATAGGTGCCGAGGATGGGGACAAAAACAATTAAGTATAGAAATGTTTGTGATGTTATTGTGCCTGGTGACCTGTGTGTTGGCTGCGGTATTTGCGCGGGTATTTGTCCCGAAAGTGCTCTGCAAATTGTCTGGAATAAGTACGGTGAGTATGTACCCGTGGAACAGGCCGGCAGGTGCACCGAGTGCGGATTGTGTTTGAACGTCTGCCCTTTCTGGAATCAGCAGCAGAACGAAACTACTTTGGCAGAAAGTGCATTTAAGGACCAAAATGGAATCCAGCATAATCCTGTCACCGGATTATTCATGGACCTCTTCGCGGGATACTCTAAGGTCGATGACCATAGAAGCAGAGGAGCAAGCGGGGGGCTGACAACATGGCTGCTTGAAAAGTTGTTTACTGAGCAACTGGTTAATCGTGTTTGTTGCGTTGTACCTAATAATGTTCCTGATGCCCTGTTCCGATATTCAATTGTTGATTCTGTTGGGGATATTCGCGGCGCCGCCCGTTCCGCATATTATCCTGTTGAGCTGTCTAAAGTAATTTCTGAGATTCTCAATGTCGATGCCAAATATGCTGTTGTTGGTTTGCCCTGTATGCTCAAGGGCTTGCGGCTTGCTATGCAGAGTAATGCGAAATTGAAGAACCGAATTGTTGTTCTTGTTGGTTTGGTGTGCGGCCAGCAGAAGAGCGGGTTTTTCGCCGAATATCTTTGTGCTATTTCCGGTGGATGTTCTTCCAAACTAAAATCTGCTTCTTTCAGGGTGAAAGACCCAGCTCGACATCATCTTGACCATAGGTTTGAGTTTACCTGCGGCTCTGGACAAAACGAAACCGCCGGAAGCGTCTATCAGTCACAGGGGATGGACTGGTTATGGGGACACGATTGTTTCAAGATAAATGCCTGCAACTTTTGCGATGATATTATGGCTGAAGTTGCTGATGTAACATTCGGTGACGCAATAGCTGAGCCTTATTGTTACGGTAATGCCGGAGCAAACTTTGTAGTAGTACGCTCACAGTTGATTCGTAACTTGTTGGTTAGCGGTGCTTCTGCAAAGGAAATTGTTCTTGATAAGGTACCTATAGATGCTGTGATTGCAAGGCAGAAGGGGGTTGCTTTGCTGAAACGGGATGACCTTAGGCATAGGCTTTACAAGCTTAATAAGAGTGATTCATCTTATATTCCGGTGAAACGTGTCGCAGCAAGTCGAAGGTTGAATCCGTGTCGTAATCTGGATATGCAGATTCGTGACCAACTCAGGGATGTTAGCCGATCAAGCTATGCTGAATATAGACATCAGCCCGCCGTTGGATCGGTGGTTCAACGGGCTATAAGCCGCGTGCTTGAAACCTTTGTCAGAGGTAATTGGAAATCTAACTTCTTTTTTTGCATCGCTTCTGTTGCAAAATCTGTTGGAACCCGGCTCGGCAGTTTGATGCGAATATTGCATAAGTTTGTTTGATTCAGCGAGTGTTTGGATGAAAGTAGGTATATTAACTTTTCATGACGGGATTAATTATGGTGCTTTTTTCCAGGTTTATTCTTTGCAAAGTTTTCTGTTGCAGCAAGGATTTGACTGTCAGGTGATAAATTATAAGAGCCTTGGTTTTACAAAGCGAGAATACAGGGTTTTCTTAAAACTGCGGCGGCCTATTTACTCTATGCGGAACGCCAGAAAAATTATTCGGTTTAAAAAAGCTCATGAGAAGCTTCAGTTGACTAAGAGAATTTTTACACAAAAAGGGCTTTCGAAATTGTTATTTGACAGGATCATTATAGGCAGTGACGAAGTTTGGAATTTTAGCACGAGGCTGATTGGATATGACCCCGTATATTTTTCGCAGGGGCTTCAGGCAGAGCGAATCATATCATATGGAGCGAGTTTTGGCAGTATAAAAGCAGGCCGGTCGATTCCGCAACAGCTTAAAGAGGCCCTTGGTCGAATAGCACATATTTCGGTTAGGGATGATAATTCTGCCTGCATAATGCGTGCTATAAGTGATAAGTCTGTACGAGTTGTGTTGGACCCGACTTTTCTTGTTGACTTGCGTTCCGAGGCCGTCTTGCCGCGCGAAAAAGGGTTTATTCTGGTATATGGTGCTTTCAGCAGCGAGATGGCTCGCAAGATTGTTGAGTATGCCAAGTTTGTTGGTCGGAAAACTATCTCGGTTGGTTATAGACTACCATGGTGTGATGTTAGCCTCGATACTCTCAGTCCGTTTCAATGGCTCGGCTATTTTGCGACGGCGGATTGTGTTATTACCACTATGTTTCATGGTATGATATATTCAATTCTGAATCAGAGAGAATTTTGTATGTTTATCACGCCATATCGACAAAATAAATTGGGAAGTTTCCCATCAGATACCAAGCTCTCTGACCGTATAGCCGATGAAAATGTTTCTTTCAAAGATGTTTTTTCGCGTAAGATTGATTACTCACAGGTTAATTCAATACTTCAAACAAAGCGTGGCGAATCGGGCAAATTCCTGCTTGAAGCCCTGCAGGCATAACGGATAGTTTTTCAAGCTGCTGTCTGGCCATATAATATATATCAAAAATGGAACTTATAGTTGATGGTATTATCTACTGTTTGCAGGCGAAAGGCGGGATTTCGCGTGTGTTTAGTGAAATTTTGCCGCGAATGTGTGATATCGATGATTCCATCAGCATAACCCTTTTTACACAGGGCCAGTGCAGACAGCTGTTGCCGAGTCATAGGCGCATTAAGCATCGTGCTATTCCACAGGTTCCAGCGGTCAGCAGGTTGATGCGTCGGCTTTGGATTGGCAGGGGAGAAGAAAAGCTCTGGCATTCGACGTATTATTCTATGCCTGCGGGATGGAAAGGCCGTTTGGTTGTAACGGTGCATGATATGATACACGAGCGTTTCCCTGATTTATATAAAGGCTCAAACCAGGACCAATTGAGGGCCGACAAAAAACACTGTGTGCAATGTGCCGATACTGTTATTTGTGTATCTGAAGCTACACGGCAGGAGTTAGGTCATTTCTACGGATTGAATTTGAGTTCTGTTTATGTTGTCCCAAATGCCTGTAGTGATATTTTCAAACGGCTGGATAATGCCGAGTTGCCGGCAACCTGTAAAATAGAACAGCCGTTTCTTCTTTATATTGGCCATCGTGCCCGCTATAAAAACTTTGATGTTCTCGTGAAGGCATACAGCCGCTGGCCTCGGCGAAAAGAAGTTGCTCTGGTATTGGTCGGCGGTAAATCCTTCTCCGAAAGTGAACAGCAATTGATGGAAGAATTGGCGATAACAGGACAGGTTAAACTTCTGAGAGATATTAATGATGAGATTTTGTGTTGTCTTTATAATCGCGCCCTCGCATTTGTTTATCCTTCTCTTTATGAAGGTTTTGGTATACCGTTGCTTGAGGCAATGTCCTGCGGCTGTCCGGTCGTTGCCTCATGTATTCCCTCTACGATTGAGGTGACGGGAGACTGCCCGATATATTTCGACCCTATGGAGGAAGACGACCTGCTTAACGCTTTGGATATTGCTTTGTCCGAGGGGCGTAATTCTAAGCGAGTAAGAACAGGTCTTGAGAAAGTAAAATCCTATTCCTGGAATAAAACAGCCGTTCAAACGCTGAAAGTATATCGAAACATATATGCCTAATTCACAAAAAATGGTATTACGATGTCCGACTCTGAAGGATTTGCCGCCTCCGCCCGAAGGTAAAACCGGTTGGCCATGGACCGAGCAGGGTAAGACTCTGCCTGAAACGGCTTCCGACGGCAAGCAATGGCCTAAAGTGAGTATTGTTACGCCCTGTTATAATCAGGGTAGATTTATAGAAGAAGCTATCCGTTCCGTTTTGCTGCAGGGCTATCCTGGTTTAGAATACATTATCGTAGATGGCGGCAGCACGGATGAAACCGTTGATATTATAAAAAAATATGAGCCCTGGCTGGCTTATTGGGAAAGTAAGCCGGACAAGGGACAAAGCCATGCAATCAACAAAGGGCTGGAAAGAAGTACAGGTAAGTTCTTCAACTGGCATAATTCAGACGATGTACTTGCACCTGATAGTTTAGCGACCATGGTCAGTGCGATGATTAAATATCCTCAGGCAGCTTACGTGCACGGGCGGCGCATTTTCATTGATGATAAAGGTAAAGTGCGAAGCGGAAATAAGCATAGTTGTGACAATGAAATCAGTTTTTCACCTGAGCTGACAGCCTCGGTTTCTGCTTTGAAGACCGGGCCGCAGCCTGCGTGTTTGATGGACAGGGAGCTTGTGATTCAGGCGGGCGGGGTAGATGAAAACCTGCATTATATTATGGATATTGATGTGTTGTTAAGAATCGCGCTTATTAAAAAGCCTATATATATAAATTCAGTTCTGAGTTATGTCAGAATCCATCCCGATACGAAAAGCCTTCAGTGGAATTCCCGGCGGGCAAAGGAACGAATCTATGTTGCCAACAAGATATTCAGCAGTAATGATTTGCCTTGTTCTATAATAAAATTAAAAAGGCAAACCCTCGCAACTGCTCACCGATTCGCATGGCGAAGTTACGCTCGCGCAGGAATGTATGGGTTTGCCGCTTGGCATTTGTTGCTGGATATTTCTTTCTCCCCTTTTTATGGCTGGAAACAACGGCTGGCAACCTATAAACTGTTTAAGCTGGACAAGAAAGTTGTGAAATTCGACGAGGAAATCTGACTTTTACAGGAACACAATATTTAGTGAAGATGAAAAATGATTGATGGTTTTCTTTTTTATACTTCGATTCTTAAAAAAGCTTTCAGACAACATGCACAGGAAATAAGCTATTTTCTTAGAGCCAAAAAACGTTATATACGTGATGGATACCTGAAGAACAACCCTGCTTTGTTTTTGAGGAAAAAAACTCATCATCTGGAACGTTGCCTGTTTGCACCCCATTTATACTCATCTGACACAGCAGAAAATGCTGCCAAAGAAATTGAAAAAATATTAACTGAAGGTAAGGAACTACCACTCGAACAGAGGAAATGGGCGCAAAAAATACTTCAGGAATACAAAACCGGAATTAGGCAGAATACTTCTGTTTTTTGTCCTATGCTGATAAATAACACGGCTCGTAAGCAGCCGCAGGTTACCGCAGAAAACCTGATGAGTTTAATACGTCAGCGCCGTTCTCGGCGAATCTTTATTGATACGCCCCTTACTGATTCCGAGAAAACTGCAATTTGCCAGGCAGCGCAATATGCTCCTTCCTCCTGCAATCGGCAAACTCTTTATTTAATTTTCGTGGAAGAACGCGAGCTGAAGGATTTCATAGCTTCTACAATACCCGGCGGCCACCAGTTTTTTGCTCAGGCGCCGTGTATCCTGCTGCTGCTTTCAGACGCGGGCGACTTTAGATATCCTGAAGATAGGATGGTGCCTTTTGCCGAGGGGGCCGCGGCTGTCCAGAATATTTATTTGCTTTGTGAGACAATGGGTCTGGGATGCTGCTGGGGCTCATATACAAGTTTCGGAAGTGTCGATAGAGAAAAAGAAGTGCGGAACAGACTTAAAATCCCTGATACACATTTGATAGTTGCTTCTTTGGCAATCGGAAAAAGTAACCAATTTGTCTGTGAGATACCGAGAGACCTGCCGGAAAACAGATTCGGGAACAATTGTTATGGAAACAAGTAGCTACGATTTGGACATCAGACAAAAGGCCAGTGAGCTGATTGACCTTATAAAGACCAGTTTTATTACGTCAGACGGGCTATTGGCAAGGAATTATCCTGTTACAAGCCGAACGCTTTTTACCGATTTTGATGATATCGTTCCTTTTTTCATCTTTTTTGGTGAGACCGAATTTTTATTATCACAGGTCAGGCTCATTCGCCGGAAAAATGAATCTTTCCTTTCACTCTGTAGTTCGGATGGTGTTTTAGTAACGCGTTCCATTGATGAATGGTTCGGCGGGCTTTATGCCATTTGGGAAAAAACCGCAGACAATGTTACTTACGACCTGCTCAAGGAATCCGTTGAATTTGTTCTTGAGTACCTGATGAAAGATGGTTTTTTCTCGGCTGCTTTTTATCCTGAAAGTAAAAAAGCTGTTTCTTACTATGAACCGTGGTCGGCGGGTTTGCTGGAAACCTTCTGTGAGATGAGGCAAGAGTTCCCGGCCGGTTTCGAGCAGGCTCAGAAGGTTCTGCAAAACTGGCTTAAGGATGATTATTTCAGCGAACATCATCTTTTCCCTTACAGGGTATATTCTTCATCGTTGAAAAAGTTTATACAGGAGAAAGTTCTCTCAGCGACTTTTCCTTCGCGTCGCAGCAGCAGACCGTCCGGGGTTACAGGGCCATGCGGGACCCGCCTGCTTAAAAGTTTTATAAAGCAGGTTCTTTTTTACTCGATTAACGGGTTGTACAGCCAGTTGATGAAATCCAATTCCACCTGTGCCTTTGCGCTTCTGGAGTTTTATAAAAGTACAGGGGACCAGTTCTGGCTGCAGAGTCTGCTCGAGTGGATTAATAGCGCAATCGAAAATTTCTGTGATAATGGAAAAGTGTATATGGAATTTGTCCCCAAAAGCGGGGCCAAACGAGGCGCAGGGATAACACCCGCGTTTATTCTCGTAGATGTTATATGTGATACACTTTATTTCGCTGAAAATCATGTTGCTCCGTATAAAGATAAATTTATGTCTGTCGCAGAAGAAATAATAGATTATGCGTGGCGGGGTCGATTATATAACGGCCTGGTTCCCTATCATCATGGGGGCGACTTCGCCCATATCGACAGTCAGGTCGATTTTGGTGTTTCTCTCAGAAGATACGCGCAGCTTTCGGGCCAACAGGCTTACATGGATAAATCGTTGGAATTGACAAGAAGAGCCCTCGAAATGCATTATTCTCCCGAAGGATATTTTACTTACTCGGGAAATGTGTCAAAGAATGTTATTGACCCCAAATATAATGCGTTGCTGCTAAAGGGTTTTGCCAATCTTATTACTATGGATGAACCTTTATACCCACATCGTTACTCTTTGTTCAAAGACAGATAATACCAAGTTGTTTTTTAGAGGATTAATATGCATTTGAAATTCTGGATTAAAACAGCTCTTTACCGTTGTGTGCCGGGTGGTTATGGATATGCGCGTCATCTTCATAAATTCCGTGACAGAGGCTATGTTCACAGCCGGGATAAACACAGCGTTCGTGATAAACATCACGCCCAAAGCGGCTGGAAAGAACAGGACCAGGCAGGCTTTCATTATCGGGATTATAAGGATTACCATGAGTATGTAAATCATCAGGGGCTGAAGTTTGACGAGATACTGAAAATGCGAGGCGGTTTTACAAACCGGGCGATAGCGGCTTATCGCCACAGATTCTATCGCCGATTCAGGTACCTGCCTGCTCTTTTGCCGGAGTCGGCACAAATTCTTTGTGCCGGTGCACGCCAGGGAACGGAGGTCGAAGTTTTATGGGATATTGGTTTTAGAAATGCTTACGGTGTAGATTTGAATCCCGGACCTGATAACAAGTTTGTTCGTGCCGGTGATTTTATGCATATGGAGAATAAGGATTCTTCTCTGGATTTGATTTACAGTAACGCTTTGGACCACGCCTTTAATCTCGAAGGTTTTCTCCGTGAACATGCTCGTGTGATAAAACCTGATGGGTATGTATTATACGATATCGCCATGCAGGATGAGGAACACGGGGCGTTTGAAGCTGCCGGCTGGAAATCACAGGATGCATTATTTCTTTTGATGCTCAAATACTTCAAAGAAGTAATAAAAGTTGAAACAGAGCCCGGTTGGAAGTGGGTATTATTACAGGGTAAAACAGGCACATAGAATATTTTTTAGCAGGGATAATTCAATGAACATTAATGCAGCAGCAAAAAGTTTGCTCCCATTTATAAAAAAAGGGCAATTTGGAAAGGCTTTATCACTGGCTTTTAATCAAATAGACCATCATATCAGCATAAAGGTTCTTAAAAAAAGAGAGGTTATCAGAAGGATAAACAATTATCCGATGATTCTTAACTTCGACGAAGAAGGATTGTCAACTCAACTGATGGTTCACAGGGAAAGGGAAATCGCCGAAACCGAGACGATTAAAAGAATTGTAAAGCCGGGGATGTGTATTTTGGAAATAGGCGCAAATGTCGGTTACTATACTATTCTTATGGGTAAATTAGTTGGTGAAAACGGCAAAATATATTCTTATGAACCATATCCTCGCAGTGTTGACATCCTTGTTCGTAACCTGAGGCTGAATAATCTTGATAACATCGTCGAAGTCCACAACGTGGCGGTTTCCAGCGAAAATACCGTGAAAAGATTATACCTCGGCAGCGCAACGAACGTTCACAGCTTAATAAACTACAAAACCGGCGATGACAACCCGGACTACATCGAAGTTAAAACCAAAGATGTTAGAGAAATTCTGGCAGGTGCCGACAGGAAGATTGACCTGTTAAGAATGGACATCGAAGGTCATGAGCGTGAGATTTTTAGCGGGTTGAGTGGTGATATTAAGGCGTTTCTGCCGACCCGAATATTTTTCGAGATTCATCCTTTGGGCAGTATTGACCCCGACCCGACGTTTACAAAACCATTGACGAATATGCTGGAGCTGGGGTACTGCCCCGAATTGGTTATTTCGTCTTCGCATGTCGATGCTAAAAAAAGATTTGATGAGTTAAACTGTCAGCCATTTAAGGTTATCAATGTTAATACAAGCACAAGTTATTTATACAACAACATAAAAGCCTCTGATTTATTAAAGGTCGCCGCAAGGCGTCCGAAGATAACAAGGGCGATACTCTTGAAGCGAGAACTGCCCTGATGCTCAAACAGAGAGTTAGAAAGATAACAGAGCTTGTAACCAATAGAGTGGCTCGCAGGGACGTTTATTACGTGGTGGAAGGTGCGAACTGGTCGATAGACCACGATGGCCGTTCCATCACAGCAAATTTACCATCTCTGAGTTCTGCGGTTGTTACGACTTGTCGCGGCGTTAGAAACAGCATAGTGCATTTTGGTTCAGTCAACACATTCCTCGGTGTCAGTGGCCCAATCCTTCCCCACAAAAGCAACAAAATTATAGTAACCTGGTTTCATATTTCACCGGGCGACAAACGCGTCGAATTTATCCCGTCGGTCGTGAAATATGTGAATTTATGGCATACTTCCTGCGGTATTACCCGAGACAAGCTGGTGAAGTTAAAGGTCCCGCAGGAAAAGATAGTAGTAATTCCTCTTGGTGTTAACCTGGATGCCTTCAATGTGCCGAGCCTGCAGCAAAAAGAAAATATCCGTTCCAAATTGGGCGTATCGAAGGAAAAAATTGTCATAGGCTCTTTTCAAAAGGATGGCAATGGATGGGGCGAAGGGCTGGAACCTAAACTGATAAAAGGCCCTGATGTTTTTTGCGATGTCGTAGATAAGCTGAAACAGCGGTATGATTTATTTGTGGTACTTACAGGCCCGGCCCGTGGTTATGTTAAGCGACGGCTTGAAAAGGCCGGAGTTTCTTATTTGCACCGTTTTTTGGCTCAGCCCGACGACGTTGCTGATTATTATAAAGCGTTAGACCTTTATCTGATAACATCTCGTGAAGAAGGGGGACCAAAGTCGATTCTTGAGTCCTTGGCGAGCGGAGTTCCTTTGGTCTCTACGAAAGTTGGTATGGCCTCCGATATTCTTACTGACGGCGAAAACTCTTTGTTATGTGACATTGATGATGTTGACCAGATAGTGCAAAAAAGCGTTATGGTTCTGGAGAATAAGGGAAAAACACAAAAAATCGCTGAGAAAGGACTGGAAACAGTACGCCGATATAACTGGTCCTATATAGCTCGACAATATGAACATGATTTATATAAACGTGTTTTAGAATTGGTATGAATATAATTATTACAAGCAGGGATGCATTTAGGCACCAGGTATTTTTATCTAAAGCGGTAGAATACTTTGGAGCACATATTTCGAGGATATATATACAGAGGATTGAAAAAGAAGAGAATAATTATTGGTATAGTAAAATACGGAATAAATTATTCGCAGTTAGACATAGAATCTCAAATAATGGAATTAAAACCCTTGATGATTATCTACGTGATTTATATGACAATATTGATTCCGGCCTATGGAGGAATTCTAACGCGGTAAAAAAATACGTAACAGATATTAACAGCCCTGATGTTCAAAAAGAAATATACGATTCAAATCCTGACTTAATTCTGATTTTCGGGGGGAAAATTCTAAAAGGTGCGTGGATTGACGGTGCCAAGTTCGGGTCAATCAACCTGCACTATGGCATCCTGCCTTATTACAGAAGCGGCCATTCGACTCAGTTTGCTTTATATCATGAAGCCTACGAAAGGATTGGGGCGACTATCCATTATATTGACAAAGGTGTAGATACCGGCCCCATAATATCAAAATGTTACGCAAAGCCCAACGTAACTAACTTTCAGAAGTTATTAGCTAATGTCTTTAAGGGAGGGATTGATGCTCTAATCAATACCGTCTTGAAAATAATTAACGGAGAGAAGGTCGCAGGAAATAGTGAGTGCTCGGAAGACAGCTATTTCCCGGGAAAAGCCTTTAACGAACGTATAAGGCAAACCGCGAATTTAAGATTGAAAGTGCTTAATCAATACAGGTTTCCGCATGTCTCGAGAGCGTTGAGGGACATTCAAAATAAATCGTTTTATTCTTCGGCAAAGCTCAAAAAACATAGCAGCTTGGAAAATGGAATATATATTTTCTTATATCACTCTCTGGTGGATAGTAATAATCGCAAGGAATGGGAAGGATGCGGCGCCAAAGTGTTAACATATAAGAAAGATTTTTGTGACCATATTCGTTATCTGTCGGAAAATGCAAATTGCATTAAGCTCAGCGAAGTCCCCAAAATTCTCTTCAAAGGTGACCTCAAAGAACCTTATTACACTGTAACATTTGATGACGGATATACAAATGTACTGGATAACGGCTTTGAAATCTGCCGAGAAAAGGGTGTGCATCCAACGGTTTTTGTGAACAGCGATTTCGCAAGCCAAAAACGAGTATATTACAGGATACTGCTGGCTCTTTTGCTTGGCAGGGGGTGTCATAAAGATATTATGACGGAAATCACAAAAATTTTTAATATCAACGATGAAATACAATTGTTCGACTTTTGCAAAAAATATTATCGTTACAGGCAGACAGAGAGTACCATCAACGGTGTTTGGAATAAGCATTTTGCAGACGAAAATATTAAATGTCATTTGGATTGGAATCAACTTAGGTTTTTACAGGACAACGGATGGGAAATTGGTAATCATACGGTATCTCATCCTATATTATCAAAATTATCTTATGAACAGCAAAAGATTGAAATCGAAAATAATTATCAGGAAATACAGCGGAACGGTTTAAATTGCATCAAATGGCTGAGTTATCCCAACGGAAAACCATGGGACATAAATGAGGACACGCAGGTATGGATGAGAGAGAACCCCGATTGGTACGGCATTGTTGTTGCTAATGGGTATAATCACTTCTACTCCCAAAATGAGTATTTGAGAATTGGAATAGTTAATGATAATATCCAGCAATTTAAAAATAAAATCGCATATTCAAATTGTAATGTAAAATCATTATTGAAAGATTGTTGAATAACATCACAGTTCCATTAATCGAGAAAGGTGGCAAAGCCGTGCTTAATAAGTTGTGCAATTTGTTTGGTAATAAGAGGAAGTGGTATGAAGATTTATGTGAATACTATGGCGTGACGCCTCGGCAGGCCAAGGAATTGGGGCCGCGTTCGGCAACACGCAAGCCGGAGCTGCCTGCTTCATCTACGGCAAATACCGTATCCGGTATGACAATGGCGGAAATATGGGAGAGCAGGCCTCGCAATACCGCCGAGGAGATTTACCAGTGGCAAAAAGATTTAGGCTCATGGAGCGCTTTTCGCCAATGTTATTATCATCGCAGCGACCGTTTCGACTGGGTAGCCAACACGATACCTGCCGACGGCAAATATTGTGAATATGCCTGCGGAAGCGCACCGATAAGTAACTGGATTGCAGAGAATGTGAAAGACCGTGTAATTCACTTTACAACGGTCGATGTTGACTGTGAACATCGGACATTCGGCGAATGGCGCCTTAGGCGAAGAATAGAACGCAGCGGCAGGCCCCTTACATTGCAGGCCCTGATTGTCCGGCCCGATGCCCCATTGCCGTTAAAGGACCAGTACGATGTTATTAGTATTATCGAGGCCCTTGTCCTCATTCACAATCCGCTTGAAGTAGTTCAGCATGTCACGGAACATATCCGCAAAGGCGGCAAATTCTGGGAAACTTATACAGTTATGGACGACCCCCGCACGAAAAACTGGATATCTTTTAGGCAGGCTCAGGAGCAGAGGCCCGCAGTATTTGATTACATCCGCGCAAAGTATAAACTTCTTAAAGGACCTGACCCTGATACCCCGAAAGACGCCGGAAGGCGATGTTGGGAGAAGTTGTAAACTTGGGGCCGATTCGAATGGTAAAGGTTCATATTCTTTTTGAGTTCAAACAAGGCCCCTGGGGAGGAGGCAATCAGTTCCTCAAATCTTTGAAGAAGTACCTTCACTCGATTGACGCCTATGACGAGAATATCGCGACCGCATCGGCAGTCTTATTCAATAGTCACCAGTACATTGATGAGGTTGTCAAAGCTAAGATTAACAATCCCGAAAAAGTTTTCATTCATCGAATCGATGGCCCAATGCGTCTTTATAGCCGACCGAATGATAAACGTGATAACGTTGTACTTGCCGCCAACAGATACCTCGCCGATGCTACGGTCTTTCAGTCCGAATGGTCACGGCAGCAGAATCATCGCCTGGGATTACATCAAAAGTCATTCGAGATTGTAATTCCGAACGCACCCGAGCCGACAATTTTCAATCGCAACGAAAACAAGTCCTTTTCAACAAACCGCAAAACTCGACTGATTGCCACGAGCTGGTCGCCAAACTGGAAAAAAGGATTTGACGTTTATAAATGGCTGGATGAAAATCTCGATTTTGACAGGTATGAAATGACCTTTGTCGGAAAATCACCCGTTCAGTTCAAAAATATAAGAACCCTCCCGCCCTTAAGCAGTGAAGATATTGCCGAAAAACTAAAAGAAAACGATATTTTTATTTTCGCTTCACCGATTGAAGCTTGCTCCAATTCTTTGTTGGAAGCATTACATTGCGGATTGCCTGTTGTAGGGCCCGACCAAAGCAGCACGCCGGAACTTATTGGAGATGGGGGCGAAACTTTTTCCAAATCGGATGAAATCCCTCACTTGCTCGAAAAGATAACTGGAAACTATCACAAATACCAGACCGGTATTCACAATCCATCGATGGAAGATGTTGGAAAGCGGTATTATGATTTTATAGTTCGGGTTCAATCTGCCGGCGAAAAGGTGAAATCTTTCAGCTGGGTGGACCGTATCCGTTTGCGGGCAGCGATTGCCGGCTTGAGATTTTCCGAACGCCTCGGCGGTATCGCCGCAGCTGTTGGAAGCAGCAGATAAAGTAATTTCTTATAACCAATCACCATTCACCAAATACTATGCAGCTTGCCTTGTTTTTCACACGCGGCGTTTCCCTTAAGCTTTGGCTTGAAGCGGGTTTGTTTGACCGCGAAAAACAATTGTATGAGCAGCTTCTTCACAAAGAATATTTAAAAAAAGTGTATTGGCTGACTTACGGCAAAGATGATGCGGCTACGGCAGATGAGCTTAAAGCTGCCGGTCGATTACATCCGGATATAGTGGTGCTTGCTATGCCGCGTTTCTGTCCGGGCTGGTGGGGTGGTTTGTTTTATTCATTTCTTATGCCTTTATTTTGCCGCCGCTGGCTTAAATCAGCGGATATCTTCAAGACCAACCAGATGGATGGCAGCTGGGCCGCCGTACTGGCCAAATGGTTATATCGAAAACCTCTTGTGGTTAGAACTGGCTATACATGGTCACTCCTGAGAAAAAAGCACGGTGCGGCTGAATACAAACAAAAGCTGATTGGTCTGATTGAGCGTTTCGCATACAAAAATGCGGCAGTAGCGGTAGTTACCAGTGAAACACAGGCACAATATATTTCTGAACGCTACTCAATATCTGAAAAAGATATTAAGGTAGTACCCAATTATATTAATACGCAGCTTTTTACACCGCAAAAAACAGTCGAGAAATATTCTGACCGGCTGATTTTCGTCGGCAGGCTAAACGAGGAGAAAAATCTTTTTAACCTTATCGAGGCTGTCGCTCAAACCGGCATGATACTTGATATTTACGGCCGGGGCAGCATCCGCGACAAGCTGGAAGCTCTGGCAAAAAAGCTGAAGGCAAAGGTTAATTTCATGGGCGTTGTCCCCAATAATGAATTGCCGGGCATACTTAATCGTTACCGTTATTATATTCTGCCCTCTTTTTATGAAGGAATGCCGAAAACACTGCTCGAAGCGATGGCCTGCGGATTAGTGTGCATCGGCACAGATGTGGAAGGAATCAATAATATCATAGAAAATGGCGTCACCGGCTACCTGGCAAAAGGAACTCAGGCCCACGCTCTTGTCGAGACTATGCAAAGGGCAACTCAATCGTCTAATGATTCCATCACCGCAGAGGGATTGCGGCGGGCTCGAAACAGTTTTTCGCTCGAAACCGCAGTAGAGCAAGAGAAAGAAATAATAGCAAACTTGAAAATATGATACGCTATTTTGATAAAAATAATAATCGGCTTGTTTATGTGGGTAAAGCGGCTAATGATGCCTATTGGGACCAGCACTGGAAGGTTGAAAGTTCGAAGCTTAAAAAACAAATCAGGGTTAAAGACGATAGGTTTATAATCGGTTATACCCAAAAGTATCTTCCTCCAGGGACTAAAATATTAGAGGGCGGATGCGGAATGGGATGCAAGGTTTCTGCCCTTGATTATAATGGATACGATGCCTACGGGGTTGATTATGCGAAAGAGACTATCGAAAAAGTCAATCAGTATGCGCCCGAATTAAAAGTGAAGGTCGGCGACGTCAGGGACTTGCAGTTTCCGGACAATTTCTTCGATGGCTATTGGTCATTGGGAGTCATAGAGCATTTTTACGATGGTTACGAAAAAATCGTAAGCGAAATATTTCGAGTGCTTAAGCCGGGGGGCTATCTTTTCCTGACAGTGCCTGTAATATCTCCTCTGAGAAGAGTTAAAATAAAGCGGGGGAAATATCCTGAATATAAAGAGTCTGAAGAAATGAGGGGGAATTTTTATCAGTTCGCGTTTGAACCGCGGCATATTATCAATGATTTGAAAAGTAAAGGATTCAGTCTGGTAGATGTGAAGCCCTGCGATGGGATTAAAGGCTTGAAAGATGAAATATCAATATTAAAACCTTTTCTGCAGTATCTGTATGATAAAAGAGGTCGTGCTGCAGGTTTGGCCAGGAAAATATTGGATGTGGCATTTAGGCGTTTTGCAAACCATGTATGCCTGTTTGTTATGCGGAAAGCTGAAACAAATTGGAGCTGATAAGAGAAACACATTCCGACCGGAGCGGGGAGTTTGAGCTTATAAAACCAAAGGGTTTTATTGATACTCCTGCGGTTTCAGTTGTAATGTCGGTTTACAATGGCCAAAAATATCTGCGTGAATCGGTTGACTCCATTTTGAATCAAACCTGTAAGAGTTTTGAGTTTATTATTATCAATGACGGCTCAAAAGATAACAGCCTGGACATCCTCCTTGAGTACCAAACTAAAGACAATCGCCTCTTAATAGTAAACCAGAATAATATCGGCTTAACACGTTCGCTAAACAGGGGGGTAAAGTTAGCGGCATCTGAATACATAGCCCGTCAGGACGCCGATGATATTTCTCTTCCCAATAGATTCGAAAAGCAGCTTGGATTTTTGAAAAATCATCCGGAAGTAGCTGTAATAGGTTGTCTCGGAGACGTATTCAGTGTCGATGGCATTCTCCGAACAACCAAAGACCCCAAATACTCTCGGGATGGAATAAAACGGCACCTGGCAAGTAAAAATCTGTTTATGCATGGCTCGGCGATGATGAGGAAATCGTGTTTGGCGAAGGTTGATTTCTATCGCGAATTTTTCCGTCATTCGCAGGATTATGATTTGTGGCTGAGATTATCACAGTATTTCGATATCGATATTTTGCCGGAACACTTGTACCAGTATAGAGTTACTCCCGATGCAATAAGCGTTTCCCGCTGGTCGGTTCAGAAACAATACGCCGATATTGCCAGAAAACTGCACGCAGAGCAGCTTGCAGCCGGCAAGGATTCGTATGACATGTTTGTCCAGTCCTATCCGGATGGTTTGCCTGTTTGCGAAGACAACGCAGGCAAATGTGAATACCATCTTTTTTTGGCCAGGGAATTAGTGTGTGGCAATAAGTTAAGGGATGCTCGCAGGCAATTAAGGATACTCTGGCAGTTGGGCTGCCGAAGGCCGGAAATGCTCGGTTTATTTTTGAAAAGCCTGCTCGGAGCGACCTTTCTTAACTTGCTTAGACGAGTCAGGGCTCTGATTTTTGAAATTGATGCGTGAATTGAAATTATGAATACGGATATTGTAGTTCTCATCCCGCATTACAACAACCCTGATGGGTTGGAGCGGTCACTGATTTCTGTCTCCCAGTCCGTCATTGCAGTTGATGTGCTGGTTGTGGATGATGGCAGCGATACGCCGATTGAAGAAGAGCAGTTGCGGCAAATACATCCTTCGACTACCGTCTTGCGCTCGCCGGCAAATGAAGGAATTGAACATGCCCTCAATCGCGGGCTTAAATATATTTGTGAACGTCAGCCGTATAAATATGTCGCACGTCTTGATGCCGACGATATCTGCTCTCCGGACCGTTTTGCTAAACAGAGAGAATTTCTAAACGATAATCCCGATATTTTTTTATTGGGTTCTTGGGCGTTGTTTCTCGACCATTCTGAAAAACCGCTCTGGAGGTTTTGTCCGCCGGCTGACCACAAATCCATCAGAAAGAAAATGTTTATAAATAATATGTTTTGTCATCCCACCGTGATGTGTCGTCTGGAAGTTTTTAAAGAAGTCGGCTTTTACTCTACCGAACATCCTTCCGCTGAAGATTTCGCTTTGTTCTTTAAAGTCACTCGACGGTTCAAAGCAGCCAACATTCCCGAATATTTAGTGCGCACTTTTGTTACGCCGGGCGGCATCTCATTGGGTTGGCGCAATCAGCAGTTGAAATCCCGAATCAGAATTATACTCGAAAATTTCGATTTTTCGTTTTGGGCCTTTTATGGCCTGACGCGAAATCTTATTTTATGGTTTCTGCCTGTCTCTTTCGTGCGGAATCTAAAATGTCGGTTGTTTAAACCTTGAGTGTGTAAATGACCAATACAGAAAACAAACCAGCTATCAGCATTGTCATCCCGACTTATAATCGAAGCCGGTTATTAGTTCGTGCTGTAACGAGCGTGCTGAACCAGAGTTATAGCAATTTTGAGCTTATTATTGTCGATGATGCCTCGACTGATAACACCGAAGAAGTTGTGAGCAGCTTCAACGACGAAAGGATTAGGTACATTCGGCACGAAAAAAATAAAGGCGAAGCAGCGGCGCGGAATACCGGCATAAAATCTGCCAAATACGGCTACATAGCACACCAGGATAGTGACGACGAATGGTTCCCTGAAAAACTTGCAAAACAAGTCCTCGCCTTTGAAAATTGTCCGCCGCAAACCGGCGTTGTGTACACCGGATTTTGGAAAGAAGAAAACGGAAAGAGGACATATATTCCTTCCGAAGGTATAAATAAAAAGGAGGGGGACATACACCGGGAGTTGTTGAAAGGGAATTTCGTAGGAAGCCCTGTTACTCTTATCAAAAAGGAGTGTTTTGAAAAGGCCGGTGTGTTCAATGAAGGGATATTTCATCTCGTGGATTGGGAATTGTGGCTTAGAATTTCGAAAGACTATCACTTCAAATATATTGACGAGCCTTTGGCTGTCGCACATTATCATTCGGACAATGTCTCTTTTAATTATCATGCTTTTATCGAAGCTCTTGAATTGGTTTTGGAGAAATACTCCGATGAGTTTGCAAGCGACAAAAAGCTGCTGGCAAAACATTATATTGACATCGGGAATCGGTTAGTGGTCAACAATGAAGTTCAAAACGGAAGACGCTATTTAATAAAGGCTGTCAAATTGCGTCCGTCCAACATCAAATTGCTATTGGCTGTCTTTTTTACATTTTTTGGCCTTAGCATTTATAAAAAAGCAGTCAGATTGTTGTGGAAATACAACGAAAAATGAAAGTTACTCTTATTTATCCCGGGATTACTGATTGCGGCTTTAATTCGCTCAAAGGCAATGAAGGCTCCTGGATAAACCACGGCCTTGGAATTTTATCCTCGGCCCTGAAAAACAAAAACCATCACGTCAATCTTATAGACCTTCGCCGGCTAATGAGTTGGGAACATTATTCCAGCGTTGTCGAGGATGAACTCGGCGAAGTCGCGGGCATTACGATGATGAGCGTGGATTACAACAGTGCTGTCAAGGCTGCGGAAATAATCAGGAAAGTGAAACCGGAAACGAAAATCTTCGTAGGCGGCCCTCATCCTTCCATTTGTCCTGAGCAATTGGAGACGGAAGACTGCGTAGATTGTGTCGTAAAGGGTGAAGCTGAAATTACTTTTCCAGCTTTGCTTGACGACCTGGCCAATGGAGAAAAAATCCCTAAGGTGGTGCAGGGACAGCGGCTGGAAAATCTGGACGAGGCACCCTGGGCTGACCGCGACCTGTTCACTTGTCCCGAAGAGCCGTTTGTGTATTTCTTGAAGCCTCCCTTTGTTACACTGATAGCGGCCAGAGGATGTAAATACAACTGCAATTTCTGTCAGCCGGCAGAGAGAATAATGTTTGGCCGTGCAGTCCGGCGACGCTCGGTGGCGAATATTATTGGAGAGTTGAAGTATCTCAGGGACAAATACGACTTCAATTCCTTTATGCTCCACGATGATTGCCTTACGGAAGACCGGGATTGGGTAATCGATTTTTGCAAACAGCTCAAGGCCGAAGGCTTAAATAAGCCTTTTGTCGTGCAGTCAAGAGCGGACATAATTTGTAAAAACCGTGATATGGTTGAGATGCTGCGTGACGCGGGTTTGAAACTGTTCATTATCGGTTTTGAAAGCGGCTCGGACCGCGTGCTCAAGTTCCTTCGAAAAGGTTGTACCCGCAGGCAAAATATTGAAGCAGCCGATATCTGCAGGCAATTCGGTATAAAAATATGGGCGAACTATATGCTTGGCTTGCCCACGGAAACCAAAGAAGAAGTCCTCGAAACGTTATCTATGCTCAAAGAAATAAGGCCCTACCACTGTTCGCCGGCCTTTTATACACCGCACCCCGGCAGTGACTTGTTTGAAATGGGGCGGGAAATGGGAATACATTTGATAACTTCGCATAATTCCTACAGACGCAATAGCTATGAACCAAAAATCAAAGGCCCCGACTATAAGTTTCTCGCAAATATTCTTTCTAAATCTATGGCATTAGCCCAGTATCAGGGTATGCCGCTTTCGTTAAGGCTAAAGAAAAAATTTCAGGCGAGAATCGCAAGATGGCCGATGGTTTACCGGTTTCTAAAATCGGTCAGAAAAATAATCTTTCAGTAAAGGAAAATTTATTGGATACTTATCACCGTGAGTTATAACCCAGACATTAAAATCTTGTTGGCAACCTATAACGGGCAGGAATATTTAACTGAACAAATAGATTCTATCCTTGCCCAGTCCAATCAGGGCTGGCAGCTTTTGATTAGGGACGATGGTTCAGATGATAATACCCTGCGCATCATAGAGGACTATGCAAACCGTCTGCCGGACAAAATCAGGTTAATTAAGGATAATGAAGGTCGTTTGGGAGCGAATTTGAATTTTGGGAAATTGCTGGAGTGTGTTGATACCGAATACATTATGTTCAGCGACCAGGACGACGTTTGGCTGCCGAACAAAATAGAAATGGCGCTGAACTCGATGAAATCAGCAGAGCAGGTTTATCCGGACAAACCCATATTGGTACACACGGACCTGAAGGTTACGGATTCTGAACTGAACACCATTGCAGATTCGATGTGGACTTATCAAAAGCTTTTTCCTGAGGCGGGCAATGATTTGAACAGTGTCATGGCTCAGAATGTTGTAACGGGCTGTACGATGATGATAAACAGAAAAGCCAGAGCCGTATCCATACCTGTTCCTGAAGAAGCTATAATGTATGACTGGTGGCTTGCCCTTAATGTATGCAGGCATGGCAAAATCGTTTATGTGTCGATTCCGTCCGTTTTATATCGGCAGCATTCCAAAAATCAGGTCGGTGCACAAAAGGCACGGAAGATAGATATCATTCATTTCTTAAAGAAGCTGTGCTGCATAAAAAAGCTGCTGTCGGCGCACTATCGGATGCTCAAAAAATTCGACCCTCGTGCCGGTTTTTGGCGGCTGCTGTTAAACAAAGCGCTTGTTAAAATCTCTCAACGTTGCAGATAGGAACACCCTAACTAAAAATGGTCACCATAATCGTTCCAACCTATAACGCGTCGAAATATCTGCCTTCTCTGCTCATAAAACTTGAATTACAAACATTCAAGGATTATGAGTTGATGGTGGTAGATTCGTCCTCAAGTGACGATACTGTTAATATTGCACGGGCTCACCATGCCGATGTTATGACCATTCCACAATCGCAGTTCGACCATGGCGGGACAAGGACTCTGCTTGCCAAAAAGGCAAAAGGCGATATCCTGGTTTATTTGACCCAGGATGCCTTGCCCTATAATGAATATGCCATCGAGAACATCATTAAGCCTTTTACTGATGATGGAGAAATCGGGGCCGCCTTTGGAAGGCAAGTGCCGTATTCTGGAGCATCTGTTTTTGCAGAACATTTGAGGTCATTTAATTATCCGGACACTTCTTATACAAGAATCCTGGAGGACAGGAAAAACTATGGCATCAAAACAGCTTTCCTGTCCAATTCCTTCGCGGCTTACAGAAAATCTGTGTTGGAGGAAATTGGGTATTTCAAAAGCGGGTTGCCCTTCGGAGAAGATGCCTGCGCCGGTGCGAAAATACTTCTAAAAGGTTATAAAATCGCTTATATCGCCGAAGCAATAGTCTTTCACTCTCACAATTACACCATTTGGCAGGACCTCAAACGGTATTTCGACATGGGGACATTCCATAGAACGGAAAATTGGCTCCTGGAGGAATTTGGAAAAGCTGAAGGCGAAGGAATCAGATACGCAAAATCGGAGATTAAATTTTTATTGAAAAAGAGAAGGTTTGATTTACTTCCCGTATCTGCACTGAGACTCGTTACGAAATATTTGGGCTATAAACTGGGAACGGATTATGTGCGTATAAAGCCGTTGATTGCAAAGACCAAACTAGCTATTACAGCACCGCCACTTTCAGCAATTGTAGTAACAAAACGTAAGGAAATATCCAAAGTAGCTCTTGTCTGTGACTGGTTGACCGCTATGCGCGGCGGCGAACGCTGCTTGGATGCTATATGTGAGATTTACCCTGATGCCGACATCTTCACATTGGTTCACTTCCCTGGCTCTGTATCAAAAACCATAGAGAAGCACAAAATACAAACCTCTTATGTCCAGCACCTGCCGGGCAGTATAAAAAACTTCAGGATTTACCTGCCGCTTTTCCCTCATGCTATACAAAGATTTGATTTGAGCGGGTATGACTACGTCTTAAGTTTCAGCCATTGTGCCGCGAAAGGCATCAAAGTTCCACATGGCCTCTTACATATATGTTATTGCCATACGCCGATGCGATATGCCTGGCACATGAGGGATGCATACCTGGATACAGTACCCAGGTTGGAAAGATTGCCGATAGAATATACGCTGAACCGTCTTAAAAACTGGGATGCAAGAGCTTCATCCAGGGTAACGCACTTCATAGCTAACAGTAAAAACACTCAAAATCGGATAAGAGAAGCCTACAATAGGGATTCGGTGATTATTTATCCTCCGGTTGAATGCAGTCGATTTGCCGTTTCCGAAGATGACGATGGTTACTATCTTGTTCTTTCGGCATTGGTGCCTTATAAAAGAATCGATATAGCGGTTAAGGCCTTTGCTGCTACCGGCCGAAAACTTGTAATTGTGGGAAATGGCCCCGAGCTGCCCCGGTTGAAGAATATGGCTTCGGCTAATATCTCTTTCGTCGATAACGCAGGTGACAACCAGGTTGTCGAGTACTTAAAAAAATGCAGGGCATTGATATTTCCCGGCGAAGAAGATTTCGGCATCGTCCCGCTCGAAGCGCAGGCCTGTGGTAAGCAGGTTATAGCTTTTGGCAGGGGCGGGGCGATGGAAACGATAGTGGGACTGGACAGCACTCAACCTGGGCAGGAAAATGCGACAGGAATATTTTTCTATGAACAAACATCCGAAGCTCTGCAGAAAAGCATTTTGCTGTTTGAGAAAACCAAAGACCGTTTTGACCCTCAAAAATGCCACGATAATGTCCTTAGATTTGACCGCCCCATCTACCAGAAATCGATGCAAAATTATATTCAATCTGTCATAGCTGAAAACTGCTGACACCGTTGGTCAGGTTTAAACTAAAGCTCTTGCTTGTAAATAGTGAATTTTGATTTCTTGTCCTCAACGGGGAAAACCTTTTTCATTCGCAGCATCTCTTCGCCGGCCGGCATATCCTTTTTATCCTCGGATATTTTTACCAAATATTGGGCCTCTTTTGGCACGGCCCGGTCATTGTGCACAATCCCTCTGCGACCGGAATAAAAACTGATACGACCATCAGGAACTGCTATAATATCCTTCTCATCGGTATTTTCTGCAAGCCATCTGGCAGCGTCCCGATAGTTTTGTTTTTCTGCACGGACAGGACTCAGTAATTTCGGACCGCATATAGCAATTCCGATTATCAATAAAACCATAAACCAAAAGTTAGTGTTGGTTTTCTTGGAGAATCTCTCATCGAGCCACGATGCCATCGCATCCAGTCCGATAGGGACGTAAAAAATCGTAAACACCACCAGCGTTAGAGTATGTCTTCTGCTCATATAACCGAACTTGCAATACAGCAGTATCATTATAAGTACGTTAAGAGCAATAAGGGCGATTACTAAAAAGTTCTCCGGCTCACGCCAGTCTCGCTTTCTAAAATATTCATAAGCTCCTATTAATAGAGCCGGCACAAAAAACCACATCAGAGTTTCGCTGACTCGCTGCACCAGCTTACCTAAAGCCCCCGCAATATCTGACGGTGCAAAACCGGCAGCATATACATCTGGATAGATATTGATTTTCTGTTTGCTAACTTCGGATAATTGTGTGTTGGTCGTGAACTCGACTAACTGCTTCTTGGGAAATAGCTCTCCCTTCAGTTTCATATACGGCCCCGCAACGGCCAAAAAACCTGCCACTAAGAGAACAAATGCAAATACCGCCTTGCGTCTGCTTATCGTTCGTCCGGGCCAAAACACCTGCAGTCCCAGCCATAAGGTACCGAACACAATGACTTGGGTACACTCAGGCCGAATCAGGTACCCTATTCCCGCTGCCACCCCCGCAAGACCAAACAGCCACCATTTCCTGCTTACTGCCCCCCATATCAGCAGCAAAAAACCGGTTGATAAAAAGAAAATATGCGGCCAATCGCTCAAAGCATCGCTTCCGAGCCTCGCAGGGTTCGGCAGTAATATAAGAATTAAGACAGACCAGAAACTAAACCTCTTGCCCACAATCTTCTTGCCCACGAAATAAAGCATCACCACGGCCAGCAGCCTGAATACCAACGCCACAGCCTGGGCGGAATAAACCCAACTCTGTATTGATGAGTCATCCTTCCGCACTTCTGATATTTTGTGCGCAATGGTAATTAAGAAGGGATAACCCGGGTGCTGATGTGAGCTATTCATCGCTTTCACGGGGGAAGTCTCAAGGCCTTTGGCAAATTCTATAAAGGTTACTCCGTCTTTTGCGATAAGAACTGTTGTGCCGATAAGATATACGCCGACACAAAACGCAACCGCCAGCAGAATTGAGATGTGAATAATAGCTTTGCTTCCACCAGATTGTTCGTCTGTTATTTTAATACGCATTCCTGCTTTTTATAATACGCCAGGGGGTTGACAACAGAATTCTAAGGTCGAATCCGAACGACCAGTTCTTAATATAGTATAAATCATATTGCAATCTTTTTTTTAGAGAAGTGTCGCCGCGAAAGCCGTTGACCTGGGCCCAGCCGGTCATTCCTGCTTTCAGTTTATGCCTGAGCATATACTTCTTGTATTCCTCTGAGAACTGCTTTACGAAGTGGGGCCGCTCCGGCCGTGGACCGACAAGGCTCATTTCGCCTTTTATTACGTTTATAAGCTGAGGCAGCTCGTCCAGACTTCCGCGCCGCAGCCACGCTCCGATTGTCGTACGTCTCGGGTCGTTAGGCTTGGCCCATTGTGGACCGTCTTCTTCCTCCGCATCAACCCTCATCGTGCGAAACTTCAGCATTTCAAAATCCTTCTGGTCCATACCCACCCGTACCTGTTTGTAGAAAACCGGCCCTTTGCTGGTTAATTTAATCAGCAGGGCGATTATTACCATAGGAATCGAAAATATAATAAGAAATACAAGCCCTGTCACACGGTCGAAAATTTCTTTCAGCACAATGTTATACCCGCTCAACGGCGGCTCCGCCGATGAAAACAATAGTTGCGACCCAATCGGAACCGCCTCGGCGTCGCTTATCGACATAAGGCTGCCCCAGTCAGGAACTATTCGTATAGTTAATCCCGCACACTGGAGAGATTCAAGAATCGGATACACATCCTGTGCTTCACTGCCGCTGAGAGTAAGAAAAACCTCGTCTATCCTCCTGGTTTTGACCAGTTCCGTCAATTTATCAATCGGGCCGTACACAGGTGCCCCTGATAATACAGTGCCGATTCGGCTGGGATTGTTGTCCACGAAAAACCCGCATCTCAAACCCAGCCATCCCATTCGCTTGAGGTCACGAACTAATAGTTGCCCCTTTTTCCCTGCTCCAATCACGGCATAATATCGCAGGTTATATCCTCTTCTTCGCAGAAACCTTAGGCTTTCTATCGCCAGTAAATGTGAGAGGCACAGCCCCGCAAACAGCATCGTTATGAATAGTACCAATAGCTTTCTTGAGTAAGGCACGTTCTGAAGGTAATAGAGAAATGCCAGCACTAATAGCCCGCTCAGCAGACTCGCCTTTGAAATATCTACAAGCTGCCTGAGCATACCGTATATGCGCTTGGACTTATAAAGCCCCGACCACAGGCATCCTGCATAGCAGATACAAATCACCGGTAAAGCCAGGCTTAGATGTCCCCGAAAACTGGGTATCCCCTTTGTCGTCTCGAATATCCCGAAATTGAATCGAACAAAATAGACTGCTATCCACACGACGGCGATAATTATAATATCTATTATTGAGCGAAGCAGTGAAAAAAATGCCGCATATCTCTTTAGCATATTATCCCTTCAGATTTATCCGCCTCTGGCGGATCTATCCTGACTTTTGCATCCCCGCTTCGCCTGCTTTGGCAAGCCGAAGGCGAGACGGGCAGCGAGGCGAGCCGCAATCCCGGTTATTTTGCCCTTAACACCCTGAAATTTCAAGATAATTCTCAAAAATCCAATTTTACATATTTTCCCCCTTGATTTAGCTGTATTAGTAGCTATAATTCTCGTTTGGTCTTTCTGGAGGAGATTACCTCACTTGATTGTCCTCAAGTTGTTTAGCAGGCATTTCGGAGTGAGAGGAGACAATGTGGGTGCAAGGTCAATAATATTTAAATCAAACCTGTGGCTCAAGGGGACACTCTTTTTAGTTTTGTGGGTTTTGTCTTTCCTGATTCTAATAATTGTCTCCTCAAATAATGAATTAAACAAGCTCTACCATGATGCGGTAAGCCATGGCCTCGAGTTCAAATTGCCAAAGAATCGAATAGGGACACTTAGTTATGTGTGTTCAGATCCCGAAGAAAACCACAGGCCTGTTTATTCCATTAGCTTTGGGGGCCTTCTTGTGGAAAATAATAACTTCGGGTTATTCG
This sequence comes from Phycisphaerae bacterium, assembly GCA_028714255.1. GTDB lineage: Bacteria > Planctomycetota > Phycisphaerae > Sedimentisphaerales > Anaerobacaceae > CAIYOL01. Next base: position 96,965 of record JAQTMR010000005.1, read on the forward strand.
AAACCGCAGTGCACAAAATAGTAAAAATACAGGACCTCGAACTCGCGTTTTATAAATACACTCCGCCCAACATTACTTCAAATACAAATCTCAGCAGTAAAAAGAACACTGCAGCACCCGATATTCCCACAGTGCCTGAAGGTCCATTTCCTTATGCCGGGGAACTCCTGGATAATATCTCTAACTCAATAAATCCTATGAACGGCTGGCGTATTAATATTGATATAAGCAACACTTCGGAGGTTTGTGTTACTAACCTTGATTACAAAGTATTCTGTGACGGAGCTGCGCTGCTTAGTGTGCGAAGCAGAAGAGCAGTAGTTTCCAGCAGACGTCCTGATGTGGTAATACTCCGTGGCCATGTAATAGTCAAGGCGGTAGATGGCAGCATTCTCGAGAGCAATCGCGTCATATGGGACATAAGGAAACATCATTTTACTACAGATGGAACTTACTTTTTAACCCGCAATGGCAGAAAAATACGGGGTAAAGATATATGTGTTGATGATAAATTAAATATCGTGCAGGCACAGTTCGCCGCACTCAAAGAAGGAGGCAAGAAAAATGGTTAAGAGGATTGTATCCCTGACGTTGTTTGTAAGTTGTTGTCTTATTTCTGCTGTTTTTGCTGCCGAGCCGAACGATTACCTTGTACCCGGCAAGTCGGATATATGCGAGGGTAGTTTGTCCAGCTTGCGAGAAGCCTATCAAATCTTTGATGCCGGTTTAAACGATACGTCCTGTGCGGATTGTAATACCAACAGAGAGCTTATATTCCTGCATGCGGCGACAAGAACAGCAATGCTGTTCATTGATAACAATGACCTCTCAATAAACGATAGTTTCCTCGAAGTGGCGGAAAGGTTTGGCGTGCAGGTTTTGGGGGACTTCTTTGAAGAGCTTGACGTCAACGTGTCGCTAACGGATAACCGCTACAAAATACCTGATGGCGCGCCGGATTCTAACGAAATTTCCACCATAGTGCACAACTGGATAGCCGAAATTAACGATGTCAACGGCATCGTTGCTGAGTTGAACTCAATCAGCGACTCGCCGTCTGACCGCTTTCGGTTCTTCTTCGAGCCAAATGACACCGGTCTGGAAAACCCCTTGGAAGTGGACTACGGGGAAGTTTTGATTCTGAAAGGATTGCTGCTGGCCTTCAAGAGCCAATTAGAAGCCAAATTGGCCTATGATGTTTTCGTTGATGTGAATGAAACGCTTTTGCACGAACTTTTATATGAAGACGGCGTCAATCCTGAAGAACCCAATTTTGCCGAGCTTGCTGCCATCATTGGTATTAGTGATCCCAACAACATCAGTATAAACGATGATTTTCTCAATCCTTATCCTGATTTATTAAAGGTCTTGCCAACATCCAACTTTCCGGATGTCAATGGAAAAGCTATATTAGCCCAGGTACGACAGGATTGGATTGATTCAATAAACTATTACTTTGATGCACTTAATTACATCGTTGCCGAAGACGTGCCGCCGGGTACTGACCCGCAGGAGGACGAGTTTCTTTATATAGACCCTGATAGTCAGTTTGTTTTGGACGTAGTCGAAGATAGATTGACTGCTCTGCGGGACTCTCTGCAAAATGACACCATAATAACATACCCGCTTGAAACAACCAAAACGTACGACATATACGACGCCAATTCGGTGCATATAGGCCAATTAGCATTGGTGTATAATTTCACCGGTATCGAAGGAGATGATGGTAGTTTAACATTCGTAGATACCAATCTCGCACCTTCGCCATGGGAGGTCGAATGGTTTGGGAGGGAAGATGCAAACCAGATTGAAGTCGAGTTGGAATATTATTCAGAGAGCGGATGGAAACAAGGATGGCTCGAAGGCACTTTAAGTAATGACGGCAACAGTATAATAGATGCTACATTCGAATACTGGGGTTCTGCTCCACCCTGTACAGCTACTTTTTATGAGGTATGGGCTGGCAACACCGACTATACGGCCTATCCGCAGTGGTGGGGGGAATACTTCTTCAACATAGACCAGCAGGACTACACAAAGATGGGCGAATCTGATGGTCAAACAAAAACATTCTTTGGTGATTACGCGTTTTATGTCATTGCTGCCAGGCATGAGTTTTTCCTCGATAGCATTCAGGGCTCTACAGGTGCTTACTACAACTATGGAAGTATTTGGACTGGTAATACCTCCAATGAGCAAAATATCTGGGGGCCTACGGATGGCTGGTATGCCACTGTTGGTTATCAGGAAAGTTGGACTGCCTTCAGAGGCTTTGTAGCCATTGCCAATCCCGGCGACTGGACGAGCATTACCGTTACGTCAGACAGGATTTGCTCACCCGGCGATACTCTATACGGGCTATCAGGTCTGCTCATCAGCACCGAAGTTGAAGAAGTAAACATCAATCCAAATCCGATTTTTGGCTCTTCACCGAATTACCCCAATCCTGTCAATCCGAGGGACTTACTGCCTCTATTCGACCAGGAAAATATTCCTATAACGTGCACATTCGGCCACGGCTTAGGCAACGATGCGACGCTCGGCGGAATTCTCCCGGATATGACGCAGCAGGACTGGGCAACATCATTCGACCTTGGTTTTCTCCAGGGTGACTCCGATACCGATTGTGATGTGGACTTTACTGACTATGCTGTTCTTGCTATTCACTGGCTGAATCAAAATTGCACAGAAACAGATTGGTGTGACAAGGCTGATATTGACCAGAGCGGTGAGGTAGATATTTTCGACCTTTATATTTTTGCCGACAACTGGCTCGAAGGTGCTGGTGGATAATCACATTTGTTTCTAAGTAGTTTTTGAATATTTCTGCATAGTTTTTGTAAGTTTTGGTATGGTTTTCCATCCCAAATTATGTTTTTTCGAAAGTGAATCTATGCGCGTCAGCATCGATTTTTATCGTATCCCCATCGACAAATTTCCCCGCCAAAAGCTCACCGGCAAGCGGGTTCTCCAATCGCTGTTGAATCGTCCGCTTCAATGGCCTTGCGCCGAAAACCGGGTCATAGCCCTCGTCCATAATCTGCTGACGGGCATTGTCCGTGAATTCAACCCCAATTTTGCGTGCGTTCATACGTTCCCGCAGATAATTCAGCTGGATATCGACAATCTTTTTTAAATCCTCTTTTTTGAGCATATGAAAAACGATTACCTCGTCAATACGATTCAGAAACTCCGGCTTGAATACCTGTTTGAGCACGTCTTTAACATGTGCCTCGATTTCCCAGTCGGCGCCGTCTTCTTCCGTCAGCTCCTGAATTTGCTGGCTTGCGATGTTGCTGGTCATAATGATGACCGTGTTTTTGAAGTCCACCGTTCGGCCCTTGCCGTCGGTTAGTCGGCCATCGTCGAAAACCTGCAGCAGCACATTGAAAACATCCGGATGTGCCTTTTCAATTTCATCTAACAGTACCACCGAATATGGCTTGCGACGAACAGCTTCCGTTAATCTGCCGCCTTCTTCGTAACCGACATACCCGGGCGGCGAACCGATTAGCCTCGCGACCGAATGCGGCTCCATAAACTCGCTCATATCTATCCGAATCATAGCGTTCTGGTCGTTAAACAGAAAATCAGCAAGCGATTTGGATAGTTCTGTTTTGCCTACACCCGTAGGCCCGAGGAATAGAAATGAACCTATCGGCCGGTTCGGGTCGCCCAGGCCTGCCCGGTTCCGCCGTACCGCATTGCTAAGTGCCGCGACCGCCTCTTTCTGCCCGACTACTCTTTTAGCCAGCCCCTGCTCCATCTTTATTAACCGCTCACGCTCACCGCTCAACAGCCTTACAATAGGTATCCCCGTCCATTTGGAAACTACCTCTGCGATTTGCTCTTCGGTCACTTCGTTCTGGATTATGCTTTTCTTGGCTTTGGAAAGCTGTTCCTCTTTTTCCTCTAACTCCTTTTTAAGTTCCGCTATCGTGCCGTATTTCAAACGAGCAGCTGCTTCCAGTTCGCCTTTGCGCTGTGCGTTCTCGAACTGGTTTTGAGCGTCCTCGATTTTCTGCTTCAACTCTTTTATCTGGTCGATTTCACCCTTTGCCGTTTCCCACTGGGCCGTCAGTTTCTTGTCCTGCTCCTGTAATTGGGCCAATTGCTTGTCGGTAATTTTCAGCCGTTCTTTGCTCGCAGCGTCGCTTTCTTTTTTCAATGCCTCGCGTTCGATTTGCAATTGAATTATCTTCCTGCGAATATCGTCCAGCTCTGCTGGCAGCGAATCATTCTCAATCCGCAGCTTCGAAGCCGACTCGTCAATCAAATCTATCGCCTTATCGGGCAGCCAGCGGTCGGCAATATACCTGTTCGACAGCGTAGCCGCCGCCACAAGCGCAGAATCCGTAATCCGAACGCCGTGATGGGTATCGTAGCGGTCCTTCAAACCCCGCAGAATCGCTATCGTCTCCTCTACGCTCGGCGGGTCAACCACAATAGGCTGGAATCGCCTTTCGAGCGCAGCGTCTTTCTCTATGTATTTTCGATATTCGTCAATCGTAGTTGCGCCGATACACCGCAACTCCCCTCGCGCAAGCGTAGGCTTCAGCAGATTACCCGCATCGACCGCGCCCTCCGCCTTGCCTGCCCCGACTACGGTGTGCAATTCGTCTATAAAAAGTATTATTTCACCCTTGGCGTTGACGACTTCTTTCAGTACTGCTTTCAGCCTGTCTTCGAATTCGCCCCTGAATTTCGTACCCGCTATCAATGCCCCCATATCCAGCGCGATAATCCTTTTATTCTTCAATCCGGCGGGAACGTCACCTGCGATTATCCGCTGCGCAAGGCCTTCGACAATCGCCGTTTTGCCTACGCCGGGTTCGCCTATTAGCACAGGGTTATTTTTCGTCCGCCGGTTAAGCACCTGCATACATCGCCGAATCTCTTCGTCCCTGCCGATAACCGGGTCGAGCTTTCCCTTCTGCGCCATCTCCAAAAGGTCAATCCCGTATCGCTCCAGCGATTTGTATTTGCCTTCCGGATTTGGGTCGGTTATCTTTTCTCCCCCACGAATCTCTTTTAATGCGTTTTCAACCTGTTCAGGTTCGATTGAATTGAGCCGTAAAATCTCCTTCGCGTCACTCTGCACCGAAGCCAGGGAAATAAACAAATGCTCCACGCCAAGATACTCATCCCCCATTTTGTCAGCTCGATTTTGAGCGTCTAATACTATCTGATTAAAAGACGGGTCTGGCATCATCCCGCCGCTGCCTTTACCTTGTGGCAGCCTGCCGAGTTCATTTTCTGTCATATCTTTCAGACGGGAGATATTAGCGCCCATTTTTTTAAGCACCATAACCACAACGCCGGCGTCGTCACTTAAGATAGCGCTTAATAAATGCAGTGCCGACAGGATGGTATGCGACTTAGCCATCGCGGTTTGCTGTGCGGTAGCTAACGCCTCCTGCGCTTTTAATGTGAATTTATCGAATTTCATAGCTTAAACCCTTTCTTCCCTTTGTCATTCCCGCGCAAGCGGGAATCCACAATCTATACAGATTATGTGCAAACCCCGTGCCCAGACAAGTTAAAATTGTAAACCTTGTAATAACAAGCAGTTACATCCTCCTGCCTGCTGTGTTCTGTCTCCTGTCTTCTGATTTGCTGTGCCACTTTGGCAGGGTTGCAGAGCCGCAGGACGCTCGCCCGGCGTAGCCTTGGCGAAGTCGGGTAAGTCCGCGGTCAATAAAAATGGTCATTGCGAGCGCAGCGCGGCAATCTCAAAACGTTTAGCCCCTCGGCCCGCCGAGGGGTTATCTTTCGGCGGGTCACTTAACTTTACATCGAATCTTGTTTAGCAGTCGCCGGCCTGCCGCGGCACCATTTATGGGTGACGGGCACGGCGGCTCATTACCAATTCCGCCCAATCCGAAAGCCCGCCGGTTTATCCGGCGGGTTATTTCTAATTTTCGTCGTTGGAATTTATCCGCTCAAGGCAACTATAAACCAAAAAAGTGCGAACCCGCAATAAACTATACGAAATGCCCAGTTAGTTGGACCAAACCAAAAGGGACGATGTTTTGGAAGTCGAGAGAACGCATCAAATCCTATTTCTTTCTCGAGTTCTTGTGCTCGACAAAAGAAGTTACTTGCAAGATAAGCGTGGCTTTCTTCAACAAACCAGAGAAGAAATGCGACTAAGCTTGCCAAAAACTTAAGAATTGTCAAAAGAGACTCATCGGGTCTATCTTTGCCAAATAGGAAATATGCAAAACCAGACATCAGTGCAAAGAAAATAGATATTTGGGCAAGCTGGACGCCACCGGAGTATTTGCAGAAGTCAATACAGGTTATATACTCTAACTTTTTGTCAGGGTCTTGTGTTTGACTATTTTGTTGTAATTCTGGCATTATTATTTCTCCTATTGAATTGACTTATAATTTTATCCAAACTCCATCTTTTTACAACACCAAAATTTCATGCGTAATCAGCGATGCAATCAAAAACATATCTGCCTGCACACCAAAAACAGATGGTTTAATAAATTTTTTACTTCTATCCACATAACTATTTATAAGTTTTTCGGAGACGAAAACCCCGTTATTTTCACTCCAATCGCGCATCTCCGCCATATTAAGGAGGAGGTCTGTTTATGAAACGTGAAATGCCATTTAACCAATTAACACTGTTTACAATTTATTTCTCTGTGCCCTCTGTGGCCAAAAATAACAGTGTTAATCAGTGTAAATCCGTGTCTAAAAAATCTCTGCGCCCTCTGCGTTCTCTGCGGTTAATTTTTCAATCAAAACCGCAGCAGCAAAAATGCTTGCCCGCCTGCAGCGAATTTATGTTGGCAGGGGGGCGGTAATCTGATAACCTTACAAATAATCAATAATAAATCATAAATAATAAATAAGCCTATACGAAGTAAGGCGTTACACGGATGGCAGTTTTGGCAGGGATTGATGAAGCGGGATTCGGGCCGATACTCGGGCCTTTGGTCGTATCGTCGAGCGTATTTTCAATTCCTGATGATTTACTTACAGCTGACCTCTGGCGGATTTTAAGAAATAGCGTCGCCGATACGCGAAAACATCTTGCCGGCCGACTGCTCGTCACCGACAGCAAAAAGGCATACAGCAAACAAAAGGGAATCAAGCACCTCCAAAGAACCGTCCTTGCCTGCCTTGATTGTCTCGGCGCGAATCCAGCCACTTTGACCGAATTGTTGTCACTGCTGTCGCCCGGCTGTATCGAGAGATTAAGAGATTGTCCCTGGCACAAGGATATTGATGATTATCGCCTCTCGGCTGATGCTGCGGACGTAGCATTAGCATCATCGGTATTGAAAGATAACCTTGCATCGAACGGCATAGAACTATTGGGGCTTAAAAGCTGTTGTCTGGATGTCGCGTATTACAATGATATGGTGACATCCGTGAAAAACAAATCAAACGTTCTTTTTACCGCTGTCTCGCAGCTTATAAAAAATGCTTTCGATAACTTCCCAAGTGACAACCTGCAGGTCATAACAGACAGGCAGGGCGGCAGAACGAGGTATCAAAGGAGTCTGGAGCGAATGTTTCCGGATATGGGATTGAAGATCCTCAAAGAGGACGCCAAGACCAGCAGCTATGAATTAACAGCCGATGGCAGGCAGATGCGGTTGCATTTTGTAGTCGGGGCCGACAGCAGGTTTCTGCCGGTCTCTTTAGCGTCAATGGTCAGCAAATATATCAGGGAGCTTTTGATTGACAATATGAACCATTATTTCACCGGCCTTGTGCCGGAGTTGAAACCAACCGCGGGTTACTGGAAAGACGGCCTGCGTTTTATTGAAGACCTGAAAAGGAATACCCCACACGTTACGTTTGACAGCAATCAGCTAATTCGCTGCCGATGATGCTGTTATTTGTCCTTTGACTAATTCGCTGTGCCGGCCAGACCGCCAGACTTCACAGCCGACATAGCGGCGAAGCGGTCGTCAACGAAATCGAAGACCTTATCAAGACCAGCTACCGTAAAGATGTATTTGGTCATAACAGCAACGTTGCAGAGAACAAGCTGGCGTCCGCGCTCCTGTAGCAAATTGCGCAATATCATCAGATTACTAATGCTCGCGGATGTTACCAGTTCTACTCTGAAGAAATCGATAACTACATCGCAGTCGCTTTTGGCAAGGACGGTTTCGTTCAGTTGATTGAGTTCACTTCCTATTTGCGGCTCTTTAGACGGCAAATCGACGAAAAGAACGTCTTTTGAAAATTGTTGTATAGCCATTTTTTAGAATCCAATTATGTTTTTTGCACTTTCCTGACATAGTATTATCGGAGTAGTTTTAGGCCGAATTTAATAAAAAAGCGAAAAAAACGACAAATCCGCTGTCAGGCAGGTTTAAGCCTTATGAAAGGGGTTTTTTTTGAAGGCACTCTGCCAATATGCCGACAATACCTCAAGAAAAATGAGATTAAGAATTAATCCTTATAGCGGGGAATTCCGCACTTTGGCAAGATCCACAGTTCAAGGGGACCTGGAAAGTAAGCTAAGGGAAGGAAGTTTATAAGATGAAGGTAGGGTAGAAAGGAGAGAACAAGGTGCCAGAATTGAAGACACAAGGGTTAGAATTAAAGCCCATATTGCTTATTGAAGATGACAGCATCGATGCCATGACGGTCAAAAGGGCAGTAAATGAGCTGAAGGTCAAGAACAAATTGACCCACTTTACTAATTGTGAGGACGCCCTGGAATATTTGCAAAGCGGTGCTGACAGGGGAGCGTGTGTTATCCTGCTCGATTTGAACCTGCCGGGGATGAACGGAGTCGAATTTCTGAAAATAGTAAAAGCTGACGGCGTATTGAGGAATATTCCCGTTGTAATGCTGGCTGCGTCTCAGCAAGAAGAGGATATCGTCGAAACCTTCAATCTTGGTGTTGCCGGGTACATATTCAAACCTGCTAATACAAAGAAGTTCGAAGAATTTGAGCCAATTAAGCGGTACTGGACTGTTAATAAGGGATAGCAGGCAGATGGTCTTACAATATATGTTGTCAGGCCCTCGTGCGGCAAGTCACGAGCCTGCGAAATGCAAAATGAAAGCCAAGCGAAAGGTGCTGATTTGCCTTTTGCTTTTGTCGTATCTGATTGTGGGCAATATTGGATACAACCTGTGGGTGGCCGAAGAAGGCACTCCTGTTTGGAAGTTATTTACTGTTCCTGTAATTTGCGACCTTTGGGCGATGAGCAAAAATACTGCAACGATGCCCGGAGTAGTAATGGGGATACTGTACAGCGACAAGGATTCCTGTGCTTTAATTAACCACGAACACGTTCACGAAGGTGATGTTACAGACGGCGTCAAGATAATCAAAATAGGCAGAGGCGAAGTTGAATTCGAGAAGGCCGGCCAAAAATGGACGCAAAGAGTGCTGACCAAGCCTAATTCCGCATGGAAGGCAACCGAAATATCCGCGGAATAAAAAAAGGGTACATTACCTCTGCTCTCATTTCAAAGTTTCCTGCTTTAGCTGCTTTTCAAAAACCTCGTAGCTGTCTTGCCCAAACAAACAGAAAATAATTTTTTCCAGCCCTGTTTGTCCCTTGAGGTAATCGATAGTTGTCCGCAGCATTATTTTTGCGCACCTTTCGATAGGAAAGCCGAAAATCCCTGTGCTGATTGCAGGAAACGAAATGCTTTTGATATTGTTTTCATCAGCCAGCTTCAATGAATTCAGCGTTGCGTTTTTTAACTTTTCATCTTCGTTTCCTTTGCCCATTTTATGGTGAGCGGAGTCGAACCATTGCGGCCCGACAGCGTGAATCACATATCTTGCTTTCAAATTGCCGCCGGTGGTTTTAACTGCCCCGCCCACGAACGTTCCACCTGTTTTATTACATTCCTCCTGTATTTTCGGGCCGCCTTTTCTTTTAATTGCCCCGGCCACGCCGCCGCCGAGAATCAGCCGGGCGTTAGCGGCATTGACGATTGCCTCGGTTTGCATTTCCGTAATGTCGCCTTCTAAAAGTTCCAGAACGCAATTTGAAATCTTTACTTTCATAGTATCCCTCGGTGGTAAGCGGACCTCTCTTGCCTGTCCCGAGCGTAGTCGAGGGAAGCATCGTCGAAAGAGTCGAACCATTGGCTGTTTTGAAAAACAATAGCTAAGGACTATTCTCAAAGCAAGCACAAATTTGTTTAGTGTTTGGATGTGTCCTTGGAATGTTGTATAGCTGCCAAGGCGGCGTGTTTGTCTTCGGCAAATTCAAAAACCGCATCGAGGCCGGCGACCGTAAAAATACCTTTGGTCATAACGGAGACGCTGCAGAGAATAAGCTGACGCCCGGTTTCGCGCAATAACGAACGCAATGTCAGGAGATTGCTGATATCTGAAGAGGTTATTACCTCAACCCTGGAAAAATCAATTACCACGTCACATTCGTCTTTGGTAATAACGATTTCGTTAAGATTTTTGAGCTCGTCCCCTATTTGTGGTTCTCTAAACGGCAAATCGACGAAAAGAACATCTTCTGAGAGATTTTGAATTCCCATTTAGTCGTTCCATCTTTTCGTAAAAGAGGCCTTGCGGAATTTTTTAGGTCAACTGATGTCATCCACGGAGGGTCATAGGCTTTTCGTTCCTACGGCCCTCCTGAGGATGGTTCTGGGTGTGACTTTACGCCACGGCTTTCTTTCTAAACAGGAAGAGGATTATACCCAGTGCAATTAGGCCGACAAGTCCGTTGTCGCCAAGAGTGCTAAGCAGGCTGGTGAGGTTGGTGATAATGCTGCCAAAGAAGGGCACTGTATTACCGAAAAGGATTTCCACCGCTATACCGAGAGCAATAAGCAGTAGAAAAATTTCAGTAATGTCACCAATCCACTTTTTCAGTTCTTCCAGTATTCGCATCCTTAAATTCTCCTAATAGAGTATTAAAATAAAGGAATTATTGGACATCTTGATTTTCTTATTCGGCGTATGCTTTCAGATTACTTTAGTCTTTATGTCTAAAATGCCTGGAAATGTTGTTTATGCCAAAATCTGCGGTTAAATCTTCAACCATATATAGCCTCGCAAAAGCTGCTTTTTCAGCATCGACACAGCCCTGTTGTTAAAATGGGCTGTTTAAACTTGACTTTTGATGTTAAAATAGGGTAAAATATGCTTATGGTTGGGAGCATTATATTATTTATTTTACGCATATTATTAATCGCTGTGTTTTGGGCTTTTATATGGCAGTTTGTGGAACCAAGAACACAGCTTATGCGAATATTAAGAGCTGCGTTACTCTTGCTTGGCCTTTTAGGTATTTTAGTCGTGTTAAGGCTCACGGGGCTGTGATTCCGCCTGATGTCCCGGGGCTGTGCCATTCCTCAAAAAGATAAATTCTTGCTATTCCTATTTGCCCCCTTTGCATAAATGTATTATACTTTACGTAGAATAAGTAGGGGGTAGGTGTAAACAAGCATTTTTGTCTTAATAGCTCAATAGCCATATACTCCTCTTCTTCTAATAGGAGACGTCTCGGCCAGCCAGAACGAAACATATACGGGGGGGCCTGCGTCTCCTTATTTTTTATTAATTTTTCCCGCCTGTCAGCCCATCTATCATTCAGGGCGGAATAACGAGGCAAGGTTTGTGAAATAATTTCCGATAATGGGACTGGTCTGCCGGCAGAAGCAGAATCTTATCTCATTCGGCGGTTTGGGTTTTGCCTGTTGATATCTCTTGTGCGGCTATTTCCCCCAAACGTTCTTCTTCTTGGAATCTCCCGGATTTCAAGCCTTCTTGGCTTTGGTGATTTTTCTAAGAGGATGTTTCCCTGCGTCTGCTTTGTTAGCGATAAAGCATGATTACACGCCTTTTTAACATCTGCTTTGCGATGTTTCAGTCCTTCCTCCAGAACGGCTAAAGCTATTTTCTTCATTCTGCCGTGCATATTTCTCAGGCCATAGACAGCCGCAATTTTTGCTGTCCTCGGTGAATTACCGTACAAAGCTTCTTTGAGGATTTCTAATCCATCTTCCTGTTTCCACGAGAGATTGTAAGCTGCCCGCCGAGCTGCTGAGATATCTTCCACATATAATTTTTCTCTTAGCTGCTCGAGCAGTTTTACGGCTTCTTCGTTTTTTTCCCGCCCAGAGGGCTCTCTTTTATTTAGCCTCATAATACCACTCACTTAAATCAGCAGGGGATTCATTTCTTAACATACCCCATACCCCCAGATTCCCCATTTTAAACATCCTTACTATTTGTCCTCCTCCGAAAGCCAGATTCCTTTGACTTACGGCAAATACATCGCCTGATTTCACTCGCCCTGTTTCCTCGCCATTTCAAAGCGATGATGTTTTACACAACTCGTACAAATTAACAAGGCCAATTTGGATTGTCAAAGAATTTATTTAGAAAAAAAATCCGCCTTTTTTCCCATTTATTTGCTAACCTTTATGACTTTTCTGTCTGTTCTGTAATCCACTTCACCACAGGCAAGCTCACTATAAATCCTTCGACTCTTTCGACTACGCTCAAGACAGGTCCGCTCAGGATAAATGGTTCGACTACGCTCACCATAAATTGGGTTCGTTTGGGTTCGTTTTGACCAAGTGTCCAAAGCGGGTTTTTCGTTGTAATTAGTTGTTTTTAATAATGTTACAAGCATTTGACTTTTTTTAAAATTGGGTTCGTTTTGCATAATTTAGTTGTTTTGATTGATTTAATTTCAGCCACAAAGGCGCTAAGGCACAAAGGAACAAAGAAAAATTAACCACGGATTCACACAGATTAACACGGATTGTTTTGGCCACAGAGCACACAGAGGGCACAGAGAAATAAATTATAAACAGTGTTAATTGGTTAAATGGCATTTCATGTTTCATAAATAGACCTTCCCCCCGCTGCCCCTTAGGGGCAAAACGCGGGGGCGATGCCCTCCTATTATGGCGGAGATGCGCGATTGGAGTGAAAAATGAGCTCGTCGCTTGTCGCTCGTCTCTCGTAACTCGATGTGAAAAAAGGAGTAAAACTTTTTGAAGTTAGCCGGTTTTGGCTTCGGGGTATAGACGGTTTCGATTGAAAAACGAAAAGGGGGTAGGGTTTGGGGTTTAGGGGGCAGTATAATCATCTTGCTCATTTGTTTCCCATTGTTTACAATATCCGCAATAAAATTTGCCGGAAAACTACAAGGAAGTAAAGCAATGGCCGCAAAACGGGAAGATCTATTTCCGGAACTTAATAAAGCACATTACGGTGAAAATCGACGCGCACGTCCTCTGTTTTTGCCATCTTTGTTGGAGAAGGAATCACGCGACAATCGACTCAAAGGCCCCAACCAGGACCACGCATACGAAATAATCTGCAAGTGGGCAGATATCGAATCCAGCGGCAAACTTGACCCAATGAAAGAAACGGCCATCGAAGGAGAATTCTGCAGGGAAGTCTTTGGCGATGCGCTTGGGTACACATTTTTTGCCGACCATCAAGAACACTGGAACTTCCAGCAAAAATTTTCAGTCAACGGCGGTGAGGCAGACGCTGCAATCGGCATCTTTGGCGATAAAAGAAAACCACAAGTCCGTGCTGTAATAGAGCTTAAAGGTCCAACGGTCAACATCGACAAAGGCCGCTTCAATGGCCGCACGCCCGTCCAGCAGTGTTGGGATTATCTAAATAATCTCCCCGAATGTCACTGGGGCATTGTCTGCAATTATGTCAGCTTTCGTTTATATCATCGCAGCCAAACTCCGAGAGTTTATGAAATCTTTACATTGCAGGAACTTCGCGAAAAAGAAAACTTCCTTAGATTTTACTGTCTCCTTGAAAAAGGCGGTCTGGTTCCTGCACCACTGTATCCAAGACCGAGAGCGGATTTACTCCTCGAAAATTGTACCAACCGTCAGCAAGAGGTTGGCGATGAGTTATATGCCCGCTATCATGACGAACGCCTGAAATTGATTACCTATCTTTCCGGCTCCGAACGCAATTTGCCGCTCGACAAAGCCATCCGCATCACTCAAAAATTGCTCGACCGTATAATCTTTGTCGCATTCTGCGAAGACCGCGGACTCCTCCCCCCTAAATCAATTGCCGAGTCATGGGCTTACGTTGCCCCGTTCGAGAGAGTAACCCATCGCAAATGGAAAAACTTCCTTGCCTTGTTCGAGAGTATCGACAAAGGAAACGTAAATCGCAACATTCCGCCGTATAACGGCGGTCTCTTCCGCGAAGATGCAGACATTGACAAACTCGACCTTGATGATGACTGGACAGATTTCTTCAAAACCGTCGGCAATTATGACTTTGCTCACGAAATCAATGTTGACGTCCTCGGCCATATTTTTGAAAAATCCATAAATGACATTGAACGCATCCGCCTGACCGGCCTCTTTGAAGCCGCCGCCGAACAGAAAAAACCCAAAATGCAAAAATCCGCCGAACGAAAAAAAGGCGGAGTTTATTACACGCCCCCTGAATTTACCGACTTTATCACTGAAAACACTGTCAAAAAAATCGCTGACGAAAGAATAAAACTGCTTGAAAGAAACTTCGGTATACGCCTTGACCAAATCGATGCGACCACTGAGAAAAAAAGAGTTTCTGCCTTCGCTCAAAACGCTATCGAAGAATTAAGGGACATAAAAGTCATTGACCCTGCCTGCGGCTCAGGCGCATTTCTTATTCGTGCCTTCGATTATCTTGAGGATAAATATTCCGAAATCCTCGATGTCCTTGAAATCCACGAACCGGAACTAACTAAAAAACTCCGAGATAAGGTTTCCGAGTTCATCCTTCACGACAATCTCTTTGGGGTTGACCTGTCTCCTGAAGCAGTAGAAATCGCTCAACTTGCCCTGTGGCTTCGTTCCGCGTATAAGCGTAAAACCCTTGCAGACCTGTCAAAAAATATCGTTTGCGGTAATTCGCTAATCTCCGAGTCTTCAATCGACCCTCGCGCACTCGACTGGCAAAAAAAATTACCCGACATCTTCTCCCGACCAAACCCGGGCTTTGATTGCGTCATCGGAAATCCCCCTTGGGAAAGAATGAAGTTGCAGGAACGCGAGTTCTTCGATACCTCTGCACCTGACATTGCCTCTGCTGACAATGCTGCAAAACGCCGAAAACTCATCGAAAAGCTCAAGACTAAAAATCCAGACCTGTATCAGAAATATCTTGATACACAATCAAAGGCCGAAAATTCTTTGGCTTACATACGCAACTGTGGCCGTTACCCGCTTACCGGCAAAGGCGATATCAACACCTACGCCATATTTGCTGAACTGGCTCACTCCATCGTTGCCCCAACAGGCTGTGTCGGCCTCCTCGTTCCAACAGGCATTGCAACCGATAAAACAAACAAGGACTTCTTCGGTAAATTGGTCGATTCTCAAATTCTATCCGGCCTCTATGATTTTGAAAATAAAGCCCCCATCTTTCCCGATGTCCATCGCTCTTATAAATTCTCTGTTCTTCTCTTCGGCGGCTCAAAAAATAAATCCAAATCTGCTGATTTTGTATTCTTCGCCCGCGAAATGGATGACCTCAAAAACAATTCCAACCATATTTCTTTGTCTGCTAAAGATTTCAAACTCCTTAACCCAAATACTCTAACCTGTCCCATCTTTCGCTTTAAGCGTGACGCAAATCTTACCAAATATATCTATAAACGTGTCCCTGTTCTTTGGAACAGAACCCGAAAAGAAGGCGGCAATCCATGGGGAATAAGATTCTTTACTCTGTTCCATCAGACCAACGACGCCGAACTATTCCATACCGCAGACCAACTAAAGGCCGATGGATTCAAACGCTTCGGCCCCAACTGGAAAAAAGGCAAGAAGATATACCTGCCCCTCTACGAAGCCAAAATGATTCAGATGTTTGACCACCGTGCAGCAAGCATCATCGTCGATGAGCAAAACTGGATGCGCCAAGGACAACCAAATGCGATATCTCCTGTACAGCACCAAAACCCTGAATTCTATTCAGAACCACGATGGTGGGTTGATAAGTCTGAAGTTGATCGTTCTCTCGATAAGAATATTCAACCATCTTACATATCATATAAAGATGTTACCAGTTCTACCAACCAGCGAACAATGATTGCCGCTTTCATTCCCCATGTTGCGGTGTTGAACTCTGCTCCACTTATGTTGATCGAATCCGGCATACCTTTTAGAATAACTTGCTGTTTGTTGGCTAATCTGAATGCCATTGTGATGGATTTCACTGCTCGCCAGAAAGTTGGTGGTGTCCATCTTAACTATTTCATTGTAGAGCAGTTGCCGATGTTTCCGCCCGACTTTTATAAACAAAAATGCCCTTGGGACAAAAAACATTCGCTTGAAAAGTGGATTTCTGACCGTGTCTTGAAATTGTCCTGCACAAGCAACGATATGATTCCTCTTGCCGAGGCGGCAGGTTTCAAACCCAAAGTCCATAAATGGGACCCGGCGGAGCGACTCGACCTTATGGCTGAACTCGACGCTGCTTACTTTTTACTTTATGGCATCGAACGAAACGACGTCGAATATATTCTCTCCACTTTTCAGGGCCTCCAAAAAGAATCCCCAGACCTCCTTGCCGGCTCAACTACTATTATCCGCATCCTCCAATTTTACGACGAACTAAAATCCAAATCCAGTTCTTCCTGACCCCCGACGAAATTGCGATAGTTGAAGGCAAAAAATAAACCCGCAAACATTAAAAAATGAGGTATGGTCGGGCAGGCACACTAAAAACTGCAACAGGCCCTTCGACTCGCTGCGCTTGCTCAGGACAGGCGGCGGTGGGATTCGAACCCACGAATAACGGTTTTGCAAACCGTCCCCTTAGGCCACTTGGGTACGCCGCCAAACGGTGAATTTCGTCTATTTTATCCGAAATCCTTGATTTTACAATAAAAAACACGCTTGATAATAGGTAGTTTTTGCAACATTTTTAGTCCAATAAACGTCTTTACTGATAGTAAAGTTAATAGTGCCGGTATGCCCTTTTAATACGTAAATTATTGAATTAAAGGGTCTTATTGAAACCCATCGTGCAAAAGTTGTGGCTAAGCATGCGGAATTGCTGCAGCAGACGGTTTCCTGGCTGATTTTTTAACTTTTTTTTATAACCTTTTATGGTATAATGATATAGATACAGGCAATGGAGCTGCCCAAAGTGGGGATTGTATGGGAGTAGGGGCTTATGTTTTATAAATTTAAGGCGGTGACGCTGTTATGTTGCGGGTTATGCGCTGCTGTTATCTTTGGTACAGCCGGATGCAGTTCTGAGCACTATAAAGCGGACGCCGATAAAGAAGTATATAAAATTATCAACACCAAATGGCGGGACAGCTTCGGCCAAAAAGCGAATTATACAATCAGCGATGTTCCGCCTTCGCCGAATGACGTACAGATTGAAAACGCTGTGCCGCCGTTAGGTACTATAAATCTTGCGCAGGCGGTCGCAATGGCTACCGCACATAACCGGGACTATCAAACCCAAAAAGAAGACCTTTATCTCAGAGCGCTTACCCTGACGCTCGACCGGCATGATTTCGCGGCAAAATGGTTCGGGACCTTCGATGGCGCATACGCCAGAGACAGCGAGGACGAAACGTTAAACTATCAGGGTGAGCTTGGGTTCAAGCGACTATTGGCCGACGGAGCCGATGTTAGTGTAAGTCTCGCATACGACTGGCTGCGTTACCTTACCGGCGACCCGCGTGCTTCGATAGGTTCGGTTCTGACCGCCAGCATAACCCAGCCGTTGCTTCGCAACAGCGGTCGAAAAGTCGTCCAGGAGAAACTAACCCAGTCCGAACGCGAAACACTTTATCAGATACGCGCATTCAACCGTTATCGTCAGGAGTTTGTGGTTTCGATAGTAAGTGATTATTATCATGTTTTGCAGCGGAGAGATGTGGTAACAAATGCTGAAAACAACTACAAACGGAGGGTCGAATCGAGACAGCGTCTGGAGATGGAGGCCGATGCCGGCCGGACGAATCGCTTCGAAGTTGACC
Source organism: Phycisphaerae bacterium (assembly GCA_028714255.1). GTDB lineage: Bacteria > Planctomycetota > Phycisphaerae > Sedimentisphaerales > Anaerobacaceae > CAIYOL01. The sequence continues at coordinate 114,919 of JAQTMR010000005.1, forward strand.
AGGCCAGACAGCGTGAGCTCGATGCTATGGATAACTATGTGCGGGACCAGCAAAATTATCAACAGGCACTCGATAGCTTTAAGATACGATTGGCCTTGCCGACCGATGCCAATGTAGAACTTGACCAGAATGAGTTAAGGGCGTTGGAGAATATCGGAGTAAATCAGCCTGATTATACGGTGGATATAGCAATTGAAACGGCGCTGATTCGGCGTTTAGACCTGGCGACGAGTATGGACAGAATTGACGACGCTGTGCGTAAAGTTATGGTGGCAGAGGATAGTCTCGGCGCAGAACTGGATTTGGTCGGCGGTCTTGAGGTAGGCTCGACTCCGCCCACGGCTTATGACAGACTGCAGTTTCATCGCGGCAGTTACAGCTTCGGCCTCGGTGCTGATTTGCCGCTCGATAGAAAACTCGAGCGTAATGCCTATCGCAGGACGCTGATTGAGCTGGAGCGGCAGCAGCGAAACTATGATAATGACGAGGACACAGTCAAACTTCAGGTACGACAGGCGTATCGTGACCTTGAGCAGGCGTCGGAAAGTTACAATATTCAGAAAAACAGTTTGAACCTGGCCCAGACGCGGGTTGAAAGCACGACGCTGCTGCTTGAAGCTGGGCGACTGACCACTCGTGACTTGCTCGAAGCGCAGGATGCTTTGCTGCAGGCTCAAAATAGTCTTACATCCGCTCTGATAAGTCACGCTATTGCGAAGTTAAGCTTCTTCCGGGACGTTGGTATCCTGCAGGTCAGGCCGGATGGAATGTGGGGGCAACACGAATCAGGCAGTCACGAACTCGGCAAATCAGGAAAACCGGAAGTGACCGATTCCAAGTTACCCAATAGTTAATGAAAGCAGACAACGCAGAAAAACAGGTTGCCCCCCGTCGCCTTGCTTCGCAAAGCGAAGCAGCGGGGGCGAAACGGCTTCGGATGATTTTGATTTTTTCGGTTGTGGTTGCAGCCGTGGGGACAGCCGTCTTTTTGTGGTGGACATCCAAAGGCCACGACGGTTCCGCAAAGGAATTAGGAATTTTCACGGTCAGCCGCGGCGATTTACCTATTACCGTCACTGAAGCAGGCGATATCAAGGCGCTTAATTCGACGGATATCAAATCTGATGTTGAAGGACGAACCACATTAATCAGTATTGTCGATGAGGGTACAACCATCACGCCGGAAGACGTCAACAATGGAAAAATCCTTGTTGAGCTGGATTCTTCGAGCATAAAAGAGAGATTGACACAGCAGGAAATCACGTTTTCAACCGAGCAGGCAAGCTATACCGAGGCTGAAGAATCGCTTGATATCCAGATAAAACAAAATGACAGCGACATCAAAGCCGGGGAAATAAAAGTCAGGTTCGCGTTGATAGACCTGCGAAAATACCTCGGCGAGATTGTTACTGAAAAACTTATGTCGGGTGCGGCGAATCCGGAAAGCAAAGATAATAGCATAGCATTGTTGATAAACGACCCTAATCTCGGCGGTGGGGCGGTGCAGAGACTTCGGGAACTAAGTGATGATATCACTTTGGCCGAAAGCAAGTTCGAACAGGCATCTGACAGGTTTATGTGGACACAAAAGCTCTACGATAAGGAATATGTGGCGGAAACCGAGCTGCGGGGAGACGAGCTGGCGATGCAAAGCAGTAAGATTCAGATGGCCAGAGCCAGAACTGCTTTGGAATTATTCAGGCTTTACGAATTCCCGAAAGGGGCCGAGAAACTCTTGAGCGACTATAACGAGGCAAAGCGTGAATTGGATCGCATCCAGGCAGGGGCGAGGTCGAAGCTGGCCCAGGCACAGGCAAAACTTGACAGCAGGAAAGCAACGTATTCATTGGAGAAAGAGCGTCTGGAAAAGTGGCGCAAGCAGCTTTCAGCCTGCACAATAAAAGCGCCTGTCCCCGGACAGGTGGTTTACTCATCGAGCATGATGAACAGCTGGGAGAGACGAAACAACCCGATTGAGGTCGGAGCGGAAATCCGTGAACGTCAAAAAATTATTTCCATACCCGACACCTCTGAGATGAAGGTCGAAATCAAGATTCACGAGACGTGGGTCGATAAGGTCCAGCCGGGTCAGCAGGTGAGGATAACCGTCGCGGCTTTCCCAGATAAGACCTTTACGGGCAAGGTACTGAAAAAGGCGCCTCTGGCCGACCCCGAAGAATGGCTCAATCCCGACCTGAAGGTGTATTCTACCGATGTAGGTATTGATGGAACGCACGACTTTCTCAAAACCGGTATGTCGGCTAAGGTTGAAATCATTATTGAAGAACTTAAAAATGTAATTAGTGTCCCCCTCCAGACAGTCGTTAATCGGGATGGCAAAAAGGTCTGTTATGTTATGGCATCCAAAGAGCCGCAGCAGCGAGAGGTCGAGACAGGTCTGTTTAATGACAATTTCGTTGAGATTAAAAGTGGTTTGGCTGAAGGCGAGCAGGTTCTGCTCAATCCGCCTCGCGTCAGCGAGTCAGAAGCAACTGGCGAAAAGTAAAAAACCGGCGTAAATTCATCGAGGTCTGATTTAATGGCCGTAGTTAGCATCGAGAATCTGTGTAAAACATACAAAATCGGCTCGGTCGAATTGCCCGTATTGCGAAATGTAAACCTAAAGATTGAGCAGGGTGAATATATAGCTGTTATGGGGCCCAGCGGTTCGGGAAAATCAACCCTGCTTAATTTGCTCGGCTGCCTCGACAAACCCACCAGCGGCCAATACCTGCTGGGCGGAAAGGATGTCTCCCGGCTCAACGATGATGAGTTGTCCCTGATTCGCGGTAAAGATATCGGCTTTGTGTTTCAATCTTACAACCTCATCGGCCAGCTAAATGTTATAGAAAACATAGAGCTGCCAATATTTTATCAGGGAATTTCGGAAAAGGCCAGTGCCGAGCACGCCAGGGAACTGGCCATATTGGTGGGACTTGGCGAAAGGCTTAAGCATCGGCCTTCGGAATTGAGCGGGGGCCAGCAGCAGCGGGTTGCGATTGCACGCGCTCTGGCGAACGACCCCCTGATTATTCTGGCCGATGAACCGACAGGCAACCTCGATTCGGAAAGCGGAGAAGAGATTCTCGACATTCTTGACGGTCTGCATCAGCAGGGAAAAACCCTGGTCGCAGTTACCCACGATGACAGTATTGCTGCGCGTGCTCAACGGACCATACGCCTGTTCGATGGGCGCGTAAAATAGCAGCAGTTCGATGATAAGGAAGTGATGGCAGGTTATGTTTTTGTTTCGCTTAAAACGCACGGCTAAGTTAGGCATTAAAAGCCTTTGGATGCATCGGCTGCGTTCTACCCTGACGATGCTCGGCATCATTTTCGGCGTCTGCTCGGTCATTGCGATGCTTGCCATCGGAGAAGGTGCGAGTCAGGCGGCACAGGAAGCCATAGCCAGGCTTGGCAGCACGAATTTGATTATTGAAACGGCTAAACCGCCCGAAAAGCAAACCGACTCAGGCAAAGTGGAATCTGTTCGCAAATACGGCTTGACTTATACGGACGCCGAATCTATCCACAACACGATACCGGATATTCAGGTAGTTGTCCCTGTTCGTGAAATAACCCAGCAGGAGGTACGATACCTTAATCACCCTAAAGTGGCCGTAAGAGTCATAGGCACGGTCCCGTGGTATATGGAGACTTCACCGGTTCACTTGTTTCGCGGACGCTTTTTAAGCAGTATTGATTTGCATCATCAGCAGAATGTATGTGTTGTTGATGATGATGTGGCCAGAAAACTGTTTATGTTTGACGACCCGATGAACAAAGATATTAGAATCCAGGGAAACTATTACCGGGTTGTTGGTGTGGTTGGGGTGATGGCTTCGACTGATGGGCTAAGCGGCTTTGGCAATGATATGACCGCTCAGGCAAATCCCGCCGGCGGAGTCGTGGGAAATGTCTATATCCCTTTAACAACTGCCAAAACTCGGTTCTCTGAGCTCTCGGCAAGTTTCAGCAGTGGAAGTCGAAGCATCGAAAGAGTAGAGCTGCAGAAAATCATTGTCAAAGTTGATTCGGATGAGCAGGTGCTGCCGATACGCGATATTCTGGATGCGTCGCTGGCTCGGCTTCACGACAAAAGCGACTATCGTATAGTGGTTCCGCTGGAACTGCTGAGGCAGGCAGCCCGAACAAGGCGGATATTCAGCATTGTTCTCGGTTCAATCGCCGCAATTTCACTTGTAGTTGGTGGCATAGGCATTATGAATATTATGCTGGCTACCATCAGTGAACGAACACGCGAAATTGGAATTCGCCGCGCCCTCGGCGCAAGGAAACGCGATATAATTATTCAATTCCTTTCGGAAACGCTGCTGTTGACATTAACAGGGGGCATCCTGGGAATAATATTAGGTTCTCTTATACCGTTTTTGGTAACGTTATTTGGACACATGCCTACCGTGATTACAGCCGGCTCGCTGGTACTGGCATTTGGTATTAGCGCATTGGTGGGAATAACTTTTGGTTTGTACCCGGCTTATCGTGCCGCCAATATGGACCCGATTGAATCGCTGAGACACGAATAAATCCTTCTGCCGTCTTTCTGATGAACCTCACCGCAGGGGATGTTTTTTCGTACTGCATCCGGAAGTAAAATTTTCAGAAAAATCAAAAAATAATCTTGACAAATAGGATTAACTACTATATCGTAACAATAGGCGTGTTAGCTGCCAGTAAGATTTGGGCAACAGATTCGGGTGTGGCATCCTAATCACCAGGGTAGGTAAAATGAGGAATCGCCGCCTGACCTTTTGCTCAACAAAATCGGTGTTGTGAACCGTACAAGATAAAACCGGTTTTGATTTCCGACAACGGAGCCGTCGGAGGAGGGCGGCTCCTCTTTATTTAACCGTATTTCATACGGCAAATTCCCCCTGCTAAATTCGAGGTGGAATTTACTACCAATACCGCCGGAAAGCGATATAATCCGTTAAATTAACAGAATACGATGGTTATGGAGTTATTACCTGCACCTGTCGTTGCCTGCGAGGGTTACGCAGGCACGGGTGATGCCGATTTCAAAAGGGCATATTTCGGGAGGTATTATATGGCAAGTAGTAGTGACAGCGATAAATTTGAGGCCAGATGTCACAAGGCCGGGCTGAAAGTGACGCCGCAGAGGATAGCGGTTTATAATGCGCTGATTGGGTCGAAAGAACATCCGTCAGCCGATACACTGTGGCGAAAAGTGAGAAAAACTTTCCCTAATATCTCGCTGGATACGGTCAACAGGACCCTTTTGACCCTGGCTGAAATTGGTGCGGCCTTCATCGTTGAAGGTTCCGGCGATGTTAAAAGATTTGATGGTTGTCTTGAAAATCATCAGCATTTTAGGTGCGTAAAATGCAAAAAAATCATCGATTTTCATCATAAGCCGTTCGACAATATACCTGTCCCCAAGAGCATCAGCGGGAAATACACCGTCTTGAAAAAAACAGTATATCTTGAAGGTATTTGCGACTTGTGCAGGAAACGTTGCACATAACGCCTGCCCTTGCTGTGAGCAACAGATGACAGGAGACTAAGAATATGGCAACAATTAATGAAAATTTTTTGAAGCTAAAGGCTGGTTACCTGTTCCCGGAAATCAGCAGACGTGTTCGCGCATTCAGCGCCGAAAATACCGGCAAGAAAATAATCAGTCTGGGTATCGGTGATGCTACCCAGCCTCTGGTCCCGGCTATTGTCGAGGCCATGAAAAAGGCCGTTGCCGATATGGCCGATAAAGTCACCTTCCGCGGCTATGGCCCCGAGCAGGGTTACGATTTTCTAATTGAGGCGGTAATCAAAAATGATTTTAACCCCAGCGGGATAGATTTAAACCGCAGTGAAGTTTTCATCAGCGATGGCGCAAAATGCGACACCGGCAACATCCAGGAAATATTCGGCCTGAATAACATTATTGCCGTAACCGACCCCGTGTACCCGGTATATGTGGATACTAATGTAATGGCCGGCAGGACCGGCCAGGCCGACAAAAATGGCCACTATGGCAAAATCGTCTATATGCCCTGCACCGCTGAAAACAATTTCACACCGGATATACCCGCGCAAAAAGTTGACATTATTTATCTTTGCTTTCCGAATAATCCCACCGGGGGGGTAGTGACCAAAGAAGTACTTAAAAAGTGGGTCGATTTCGCCCGCAGCAACAAAGCCGTTATCCTTTTCGATGCCGCTTACGAGGCCTTTATAACCGACCCTGCGATTCCTCATTCGATTTACGAAATTGATGGAGCAAAAGAAGTAGCCATCGAGTTTCGCAGCTTCTCCAAAACAGCCGGCTTTACCGGCGTTCGCTGCGCCTTTACTGTTGTGCCGGAGCAGTTGCAGGCCTGGACGCAGGACGGTGGGGCGGTCAAGGTCAATTCCTTATGGAACAGACGGCAGTGCACCAAGTTTAACGGCGCCTCATACATATCGCAGGCCGGTGCCGCCGCGGTCTATACCGCCGAAGGCAAAAAACAATGCCGGCAGATTATTGATATTTATATGGCCAATGCCGCCGTAATCCGCGAATCGCTTACCAAACTCGGTTACGATGTCTATGGCGGAGTTAATGCGCCCTATGTCTGGATGAAAACGCCGGCAGGTCTAAGCTCATGGGATTTCTTCGACCGCCTGCTGCAAAAGGCCAATGTCGTCGGCACGCCCGGCTCCGGTTTTGGCCCTGCGGGTGAAGGTTACTTCCGCCTGACAGCTTTTGCCAAACCGGACGATGTCAAAGAAGCTATGCAGCGTTTTGCCGCTGTGCGATAGATAAACAAACCAATTTACTAACATCAAGTATTATACGATGACAATTGCTTATATTGGACTTGGCAGCAATTTAGGGGATAGAAAAAGCTTTATCCACAAAGCCCTTAAAATGCTGACCGAAACTAAAGATATCGAGGTTGTCCGTCTCAGCGACATACTCGAAACCGCTCCTTTGGGTGGCGCCAATCAGCCTGACTACTTAAACGCAGTGGCCCAAATCAAAACCGCTTTGACTGCGGAGGATTTACACAAGATTCTTATTGGTATTGAAGCTTCGCTCGGCAGAACCAGAAATGAAAAATGGTCGTCGAGGAATATTGATTTGGATATTCTACTCTTCGGCGATGAAATAATAAACAGCCCCCGTTTAACCATTCCGCATTCGCAGATGCACCTGCGCTCGTTTGTCCTCAAGGGCCTGTGTCAGCTCGATGCTGAACTGCTTCACCCTGTTATAAAAGAGCCGATGAAAGAGCTGGCGGGCAGGCTCAATAATGCGGACTTTGTGCTCAATCCCGAATTGCCGCAGCTTATCAGTGTTGCAGGTGTCATCGGCGTTGGGAAAACCACCTTGGCTAAAAAGCTGTCGGACATCCTCGGCTGCAAATGTATCCTCGAACCATATGACGAAAATCCGTTTCTGCCGGATGTTTACGCCGGCAAAAAGGAATTGGCGCTGGATTCCCAGTTATTTTTCCTGACTGGCAGGGTAAAACAATTAACCCGCAGTGCGCTGGCTGCCGGGCAAATAACTATCAGCGATTATGTCTTTGACAAAGAGCTTATTTATGCTCAAATATTGCTCGATGCCGAGCAGTTGGCTTTGTATAAGGGAATTTATCCGCCGTTCAGCGAAGCGGTTGTCTCGCCGGCCTTGGTAATATATTTGACCGATTCCGTGCAAAACTGCCTCGAACGGATTCACAGACGCAATCGCCCCTACGAGCAAAAAATCGAGCCGCAGTTTCTGGATGCCCTTAGCCGAGGCCACGAAAAGCTCTTTGCGGACTGGAAGAAATGTCCAGTTATCCGTTTATCGATGTTGCAGTTCGACTTTATGCGGGATGATAATGTCCAATCTCTCGCGAACCAGATAAAAAGTTATATCGCAATACAATGAAAGTTGCCAAAACAATAGAATCGGTTAGAAGACTGGTAAAAGCCGCCCGCGGCAAAGGCAAAAAAATAGGCTTTGTCCCCACGATGGGTGCGCTGCATATCGGCCATATTTCGCTGATAAAAAAAGCGAAACTGAAAACGGATTTTGTTGTCATTAGCATCTTCGTTAACCCAACGCAGTTCGGCCCCGGCGAAGATTTCGAAAAATATCCCCGGCCTCTAAAGGCCGACCTGGAGATTTGCAAAAAAGCAGGTGTCGATGTCGTTTTTGCCCCGACGGCAAAACAGATGTACCCGCGAGAAAATATAACCTGGGTGAATGTCGAAAAATTGACCGAACAGCTTTTCGGCCGGTCCCGACCGGGGCACTTCCGGGGTGTAACAACCGTTTGTGCCAAGTTATTTAATATTGTCGCACCTGACCTCGCATTTTTCGGCCAGAAGGATGCCCAGCAGGCAATCGTTATAAAGCGAATGGTCGCTGATTTGAATATGCCCCTGAAAATTGTCGTCTGCCCCACGGTGCGTCAGCCAGACGGACTTGCGGTCAGCAGCAGAAACCAATATCTGGCCGCTCAGCAGAAAAAAGACGCGGCGTTGATTTACAAATCCCTGCAAAAGTGCCGGCAAATGATTAAAGATGGTATCTCGAATAGTAAAACAATTATTTCCCGGATGCGTAAAGTATTACAACAGGCCCCGTCAATAAAGATAGAATACATAAGTCTCGTTGACGCCGAGACCCTGCGAGAGCTTGACAAAATCACCGGCAAAGTCCTGACGGCGGTAGTGGTCAAAATCGGCTCTACCCGCCTAATCGACAATATCCTTATAGACACAGAGAAAAAATAATGTATAATCTCAGGAAAATGGCGATTTAGAGCCTTATTAGCACACCTGCCAGATACGAGTGAAGAAATATGTTTATTAAACTTTTGAAAAGCAAGCTGCACCACGCAAGGGTAACTGATGCGAAGCTGCATTACCCCGGCAGCATCGCCATTGATTCGGCGCTGATGAAAGCAGCCAATATTCTGCCCTACGAGGTCGTTCAGATCGCCGATTTAAATAACGGCAACCGCCTTCAGACCTACGCTGTTCCCGCTGAAGCAAACTCAGGCCAAATTACAATCCTCGGAGCGGCGGCAAAACTGGTAAAGGCGAAAGATATCATTATTATTTTCAGTTTCGGATATTACAGCACTGCGCAGGCCAGAAAACTTAAACCGAAGGTTATTCTTCTCGACAAAAATAACAAAATTAAGCGTAGCAGATAATGGATACTGTTACATAACCAATCATCAATAATCTGTTTCCAGTATGTTTCCTGAACTTTTTGAAATACCTTTCGTACATTGGACCGTAAAAAGTTACGGCCTGATGATGGTTATCGCGTTTCTTGCGGCGATTACTCTGATAAGACGTCTTAGCCGCAATATCACGTCCGACCCCCAGCATATTACTAACGCTGCCCTTTATTCTCTTATCGCAGGAGTGGCAGGCTCGCGTCTTTTTTATGTAATCCATCATTTCGACCAGTTTCAGGGGCGCCTGCTCTCCGTTTTTGCTATCTGGGAAGGCGGCCTCGAGTTTCTGGGTGGCGTGCTCTTGGCAATTGCTGTCATCGGTTTTTATTGCCGGTTTCACAAGCTTCCCGTTCGACGCTATCTCGATATCCTTGCTATCGGCCTGATGCTGGCGCTTGTGTTTGGCAGAATTGGCTGCTTTTTATACGGCTGCTGTTTCGGCAAGCCCGCAGACCTGCCTTGGGCAGTCCGCTTCCCATACCGCTCGGAAGCTTATTCCAGCCAGGTATATCCGAACCTGCAGAGGAACCGCCTTCAGCCGCAGTTAAGATTACCGGAGGATTTTTTCGACTACTATTACGAAAACGGTAAAACGTTATACAGTTTAAAATCTTATAAAGATTTGACCCCGGAGCAAAAAAAATACCTCGTCGATAACGACAAATATCGCAGTTTGCCTGTTCATCCTACCCAGTTGTACTCCTCAGTTAATGGTGGTATTTTAGCTCTTCTGCTATACCTGTTCTGGCGAAGAGGCCAAAAAACCGGCAATCCAAAAAAACATAAGAAACTATTTATCAAACCAGGCTGTACATTCGGCTTGATGTTCGTACTCTATGGCGCCACACGGTTCTTTATGGAATTTATCCGTGACGATAACCCGTTTGAATTCTGGAGTTTGACAATCTCGCAGATTATCGGTGTAGGTATGATAGTATTTGGTATAATTTTGATGGTAATATTCGAAAAAATGAAACCCGATGTAATTGTGAGTACAGCGAAACAGTCCCGTGATTAGTCAGCGGTTTTTTTAAGTTTCAGAGAAACACTATGGGCCTTTACGATAGAGATTATACTCAGGCAAATTTCCGGCCTAAATTCAACAATGCCCCGCAGATGCGCATGACATTTCCTCAGCTTACCCCTGCGGTCAAATGGCTGTTGATTATTAACGTCGCCGTATATCTTCTGCAGGTCTTGGGTGCGGAAAAAGTGCTGACAGAGTGGTTTTCACTTTATCCGGTGTCCCTGTTGACGGCGATGCAGTTGTGGCGCCTTGTAACATATCAGTTTTTACATGGCAGTGGGACCCACATCTTTTTCAATATGCTTGGCTTGTACTTCCTCGGCCCGACACTTGAACGCCACTGGTCGAGTAAAAGATTTTTGATATTTTATCTTGGTTGCGGTGCGGCAGGGGGATTGTTTTATATCCTGCTGGTTGCCGTGGGCTTCCTGCAGGCACTGCCTATGGTAGGTGCATCGGGCGCGATACTCGGTATGCTGGCCGCCTGTGCAATTCTTTTCCCGCATTTTGTTGTTTTTGTTTTTTTATTTCCCATACCGATAAGGGTGGCGGCTATCGCTTTCACGGCCCTTTACTTTGTTACTTTAATAACAAAAGGCGCCAACGCAGGTGGAGATGCCGCCCATCTGGCAGGAATGGCTGCTGGTGCAATTTATGTGTTCTCACAGTCCTGGCGGGCCAACCTCAGGTTTAAAATCCAATCCGCTCGCTGGCGAAAAAAAATGGCCGCGGAACGAAATCTACAGGTCGAGCTTGACCGCATTTTGCAAAAGGTCCACGACCTCGGCATACATCACCTGACACCCAAAGAAAAGAAGATACTCAGACAGGCCACTGAAGTCGAGCAGAGACGAAGCAAAGTATAAAAACAAAGCCTTACGAATTTTTCGCAAGGCTTTGTCCAAACAGAATTTTCTGTTTTTAGGGAGGTAAATTCCTTGTTACCATCTGAACTTTTCATTTTTGTCGAGTAATTCCTTGAGCCTGGCCTCTACGCTCTCGGCTTTGAACTTGGTGTCCTTCCATTTTTCTATCTTGCCTTTTCTTGCCTCGACCTCATCTTTTAGCCCGTCGAGTTTTTGGAGCAGTTGTTCGTATTCTATTTGTTTTCGTTCTACAATCACATCGAACCTGCTGTTGATTACTTCTTTCAATCCATTGACCAGCTCTTCTTTGTCCTTATCGCCTGCGGCCTCGATTTCTCCAAGCAGGTTATCCTGCTGTAGCCTTAATTCCAAATCTTTCTTGAGCACCTCAGCCAGTTGGGGATTTTCTCTTGCTGCCTCTGCGATTCTCCCATACTTCTTTAAGCTGAGTCCGAATTGTTTCCGGTAAAGGTTCGGGTCTTTCTCGCTTAGTTCAGCCAGTTTTTCTGCTTCCTCGGCGTAATTTTCCTTCAGCCATTTGAGATACTCATCAGGTCCACCCATCCCGGGCAGCATTCGGCCGTGACCGAACGGTCTGTTGCCGCCGGGCATAGGCATACCTTCGGCGCCGGCTGGGCCGGGAGGCGGCATATTATCCGGGCCGGGTAGCATACCGCGATTTTCCATCCTATGCTCTGAACGTTCCTGCATACGCTTGCCGGATCTTTTACCGAACTTTTCCTTCATAACTTCTTTCAGTTCCGTTTTGAACTTCTCCGGGTCTTTCGCCTGCAGTTGTTTTAACTCTTCTGCTTTATTCGGGTCGGTCTGTGTCAGTCGGCTCATTATGTGTTCGATTCTTTCGTCCGTTAGTTCGAATCGTTCCTGCTGCCAGTTGGCTGCGTCTTCAGCCCAGATATTATCCTCATTTACATCCTCTGCCGCCAGACAGGGCAGGGCAGTCGCCGATAGCATCGCTGCCGCCATTGCCAATACTAAAATTGTTATATAACGCGTTCTCATTTTTCTACCCTTTCCAAAAATCGTTGTTAGTTTCTATCATTTCCATTTCCAGTTCGGTCACGGCTTCACTGCCGTTGCTGCTGTTTTCACTCGATTGCATGGCAAACAGGTCACTTTCGATTTGTTCAATCTCGGCAGTTAACGTCTCATCAGCCGAATTGTCCCACACCGCACTTAGTGCTGCCGGGCTGTTGACGGCTCTTTCAGGTTCGATACTGTTTTTCTCAAATAATTTTACGCTTATAACCGCCAATAGCATAAACCCGGCTGCTACAGCCATCATCTTGTAGGCCGTTCTCCTAAGCGTATCCTGCTTTTTGTTATACAGGCTCACAGCAATTTCAGCCTTTATATTGGCTATAAGCTCATCGTCGGGCTGCGGTGCGGGATTGCCACCCAGAATTTGTTCGCCTTTGCGAATGTCCTCTGCGGCCTGCTCTGCCTGTTCGCCTTCGACGAATTTCTCAAACAGCTCTTTCAAATTTTCGTTTTGCCCGTTCATATATTTTTCCCCATTTACGTTGCCGTTAATGCTCTATCAGCTCCCGCAGTTTCTTCAGTCCCCGATGCAGTTTCGACAATGTGGTTCCTATCGGCTCGGCTCGCATCGCCGCTATTTCCTTGAAGCTCGCCTGTGAATAATAACGCAGCATAATCAATTCCCTCGTATCTCTATCAAGCCTGCCGAGCTGTACCTGCAATTTGTCGATTCTCTCGTCGCTTGACTGTTTAGTTTCTGTCGTTTCCGATTCGAACTCACTTTTTAGCACCTCGAACGATTTTTCCTGCCGTTGCCTGCTTCTCAAATAGTCATAGAAGAGATTAGATGCTATTTTGAATAGCCAGCCTTCGAAGGAACCGTCCTTAAAGGAGCCGATTTTCTCTACCAGTTTGACAAATAGCTCGCTCAGCAAATCATTGCTTGTTTCTCTATTGCCCGTTAATCGGTAAAAGTATCCGTAAAGCCGGCCGGAGTAAATATCGATTAACTCTGATAAGCTCTTTGCGTCACCGGACTTACAGCCTTTTATTATCCGGGCTAAATCTTCACTTTTTGCCATATTTTAGCGCTCTTCTGCAAATAAAGACGGCTTCTGAATCTAATTTATTGCATAAATCCGAAAAACTGCTATTTTATATCTTTATCGTAATAACACCGATTGGAGCTGCGACTTTTTTGAAAAATACATGGTCTGCCAAAATTAAAAGGACTTTTACCAGCATTCTGCCGGTTGCCGCGAGCCGCAAAGGCAAATGCATCCGCTGCGGAGCCTGCTGCAAACTGCCGAATGTTTGTCCGTTTTTCAGCGTCGATGATAAGGGCTTGGCTGTGTGCAAAGCCTATTGGCTGCGTCCCTTGAACTGCCGCAAATACCCTCGCACCAAATCGGAGCTTATCACCGCAGACTCCTGCGGCTATACTTTCGACTAAACAACCTGACCTAAAGCCCCTTAGTACTTCTCTTCTTCCTTTTCCCCTTCTTCTTCCCCTTCGTCGTCGAGTTTCCACTGGTCGGATTCGTTTATGTCCTCGATTTCGCGCTTCATATACTTGAAAATCTTGTCCTGCAGGGGGGCTAATTTCTCGTACCATTTGAGCATCCCCTGATAGCTGGCCACCAGCATATCAAGACGGATTAGCTGCCATTTGGCTATGCACTCCGGCTCTTTGACGTTGGTGAAGGGGTCGCATTTGAAAGTCCTTTTGCCTTCGGTACCGATTTCGCAGTATTCACAGTCTTTACATTGAATCATTTTTGCACCACAGCCTAAATCAACAAAAATCTAAAGCAAAAAATTTACGCTTTCTATCCTCTTTACTTTCATACTATGATACCATATACTCTAAAGGCTTAAAAGAGTTCGAATTAAAGATTTCCGGTTGTTTTGTGGAGAAATAGATGGCAAAACCGAGACGCAGACGCAAAGTGGGCAGCAAAAAAAGACATGCCCGTTGGAAAGTTCGGCATAAAGTAAGATAATTATTCATCGTGCGTATTGAACATTGCGTACAATACAGGTGGTTTTTCCTGCCTGTGCTTACCTTCCGCAGGCAGGAGATTGTTTATGCAATACGCGATACGATAAATGAAACACTTTAATATAACCTTCAAACCTGATGACCGGCGGATTTCTATTCACGCCGGTGCGATGCTTCTCGAAGCTGCGGGCCAGGCCGGTATAATCCTCAACGCCGTTTGCGGCGGAAAGGGAACCTGTAAAAAGTGCATGGTGAACCTTGCTCCGGATGGCCGGGCCGTTCTTGCGTGTCTGTATCGTATTGATAGTGACCTTACGGTAACAATTCCTCCATCCTCTCGACTCTTTGAGCACAAAATTTTAACTGAAGGCATTACTCCTCAAACCGAGATTCGACCCGACATATATGAAAAATATCCCGCCGGCAAAATCCTCGGCGTCGCGGTCGATATCGGCACGACCACCGTCGTCGCGAAATTGATTGATATGACCGATGGAAAAATCCTCGCAATCGAGGCCGAGTTGAATCCCCAAACCCGTTTCGGTGACGACAGCATAAGCAGAATTAACTACGCTCAAACAGACGCAAAGCTAACGGAACTGCACAAAATAATAATTGATTGTATAAATGGATTGACCGCGAAGCTTTGCAGCCGGGCCTCCATAGACGCAGAGCAAATATATGAAATGTGCGTTGTCGGCAACACGACGATGAACCACATCTTTTTGAAATTGCCCGTCGTCCAGCTTGGCCAGGCCCCATACAAGGCCTTTTCCCTCGATGCAAAAGACCTCTCTCCTGAAAAGATTGCTTTGCAAATGAACCACACCGGTAATGTCCACACCGTTGAGAACATCGCAGGCTTCGTAGGCTCGGACACCACCGCCGTTGCCCTTGCTGTGGACATAAGCTCCGCCAATGAAATGACGCTCGTGGTTGACATCGGCACAAACGGCGAAATCGTGCTCGGCAACAAGGATAAACTCTGCGCCGCAAGCTGTGCCGCAGGCCCTGCCTTCGAAGGCGCACGAATAAGCTCCGGCAGCAGGGCGGTCGATGGCGCCATAGAAGCAGTGGTCATAAACGATGGTGACATAGATTTGGACGTAATAGGAAATTGTCCGCCTCGCTCTATATGCGGTAGCGGCCTAATCGATGCCGTCGCGGTATTGCTGGATTTAGGCGTAATCGACCCCACCGGCCGTTTCACTAAACCCAATGAACTTTCACCAGCCATTGCCGCTCGGCTCATTCAGCAGGATAACCAACCCGCATTTTGCCTTTACAGAGCCGCGAACGTAAGTGAGCGGTCTTTATTCCTCACTCAAAAGGACATTCGTGAACTTCAGCTCGCGAAAGCCGCCATCCGCGCAGGCATAAAACTATTGCAGAAAAAAGCCGGTATCAAGGATGATGATATAAAGCAGGTTCTTTTGGCAGGCGCATTCGGTAATTATATTCGTCGTGAAAGCGCATTGCGAATAGGATTGTTACCACGTATTCCGATTGAGCGGATTAAATTTATTGGCAACGCCGCCGCTTCCGGCGCCGAGATGCTCCTTGTTAGTAGCCAGTGCCGAGCACAGGCTAAAAAATTAGCCCGAAAAATCGAATATCTCGAAATCGCCCACCAACCCGACTTCCAGACTGTCTTTGCAGAATCTATGTCCTTTTAAACTTATGGCAGAAATTGGCTTAAACATAGAGAAGTCACCCGTACCGTTAATTTGGCTTGACACTTCTATTCTACTGGAAATAACTAAAACGCAATTAGGTGAAATAACCAGTGGCAAAGAAAAAGAAAGAGCACAGTATTTGTACGATGCAATCAAGATTAAAACGCAAGAGAAGAAATTGATTTGTCCTTCGGCAGATCAACTTGAAGAAGTCGAAATTGGAGAGAGATTAGAAGAGGAGTTTAAAAGTGTTCAAGGAAGTCTTTCTTTGGGAATAAAAATTAAACATAGAGCGGGTATAGAGGACGACTTAATAGGAAGTTTTATGAAAGCTTATATCAATAGCGAAAAGGAGATTCGATTGAGTTATAGGGACGTATTTGACAGAGACCCTATAGAGGAACTTGAGGATAGTCTCAAAATGCCGTTCATAGTAGATGTTGATTGGCCAAGACCCAAAGAAATTCTTGAAAAGGAAAAGAGTAACAAGAAGATTATTCCAAGGAGATGGGAAGAATTGAGGTGTGAGAAGGTCAAAGCAGGAATTAAATTTGAAGAGGAAAGAGAAAAAGAGTTTGAGGCATACTTAGGCACGCTTTTAAAGTTGTGCCATAGAGCGATGGTTAGTATGCTTAATGAAGACTTTAATATTTTTAATTTAGCATACGCCCAAAAATTAATTGACTATAAAATTGTATGGGATCGTTGTGGAGGACAACCTCCTGGTTTAAAGGGTTTATCTCAATTCTTTTCTTCAGATTGCTTTAGAAAAATCCCAACCATAGAGATTGCCTGTAATCTCCGGGCCAGAATTGCAACATGGAGTCAATCTATCAAACCAGGTGATTATATGGATATAGAGCAAGTCTCCGCAGTTCTGCCATTTTTCAATTTAGTCATAACAGATAAAGCAATGAAGCACTGTCTCAATTTATTAAAGTATCCCGAGAAATTTAATTGTACGGTACTCTCAATCAAAGATTTCAACGAAATAAAATCGTTTATAGACTCTTTGTAGCTATATAGCGTTTCCTATGCACACTTAAAATACTAATGGTCGATAATTTTCCCGTGTAATTCTTGCATTCAATCAAATCCGCAGACACTTCAATTTGTTATTTTCTATTGGATATTTACTATTGTATTTCTCTGTGTTCTCGGTGACCTCTGTGGCTAATTTTTCTCTTTGTGTTTTTTGTGCCTTTTTGTGGCTAATTAAATCCGTGTTAATCTGTGTAAATCCGTGGTTAATTTTCTCTGCGGACTCAGTCCGCCAAAGGCGAGACCTCGCCAAGCGGCGGGCGTTCTCTGCGGTAAGATTAGCCGGTGTGTTTTCCGATAACTATGCAAGCGTTGTGCCCGCCAAAGCCGAGGGAATTGCTCAAGGCGTAGTTGACTTTTGCCTCGCGGGCCTTCAGCGGCACATAATCGAGCTTCAAGTCGCATCGCTCATCCTGATTATCTAAGTTGATAGTGGGGGGGATAATCGAATCGGTAATGGTTTTTACAGTTGCTATAAGCTCGACCGCGCCGGTTGCCCCAAGCAAATGTCCAAGACAACTCTTTGTCGAACTGACAGCAAGCTTATATGCGTGCTCACCAAAAACCTTCCTTATAGCGGAACTTTCCGCGATGTCGTTCAGTTCGGTGCTTGTGCCGTGCGCGTTTATGTAATCAATTTTTTCTTTTTCCAGACCGGCGTCGCTAAGCGCAAGTTCCATCGCCCTTGCCGCTCCTTCACCGTCCGGCGGCGGGGCGGTAATATGATGGCCGTCGTCAGTAGCGCCGTAGCCGAGTACCTCGGCGTAAATCTTCGCGCCGCGTTTTCTCGCATGACTTTCTTCTTCTAAAATCAGGACACCCGCACCCTCGGAAAGAACGAATCCGTCCCTGTCCCTGTCGAACGGTCTCGATGCCCTGGTGGGGTCGTCATTTCGCAAACTAAGTGACCTCGCGGCACAGAATGATGCCAATCCTACCGGCGAAAGCGCTGCCTCGGAGCCGCCGGTTATTACGATGTCGCTTCGCCCGTAAGCAATATTGCAAAAAGCCTCGCCGATAGCGTGATTGCTCGATGCGCATGCGCTGACAACACAAAAGTTGGGACCCTGCAGCCCGTAGCGAATGGCGATATTGCCGCAGCCGGCGTTAGCCATAAGCTTCGGAACCGTAAACGGTGATACCTGTCTTACGCCCTTGTTCAAAAGCTTAATGTGCTGTTCTTCGATTTCCTGTATGCCGCCGATGCCTGTTCCTACGATAACGCCTACGCGGGAAACGTCTTCCTTAGAGAAATCAAGCCCGCTGTCGCTTACAGCTTGTGTCGCCGCGGCCACGGCGAACTGTGAGAAGCGGTCCATTCGTTTGCTTTCACGGAAGTCGATGTATTTCGCAGCGTCGAAGTTTTTAACCTCGCCCCCGAACCTTACTGGATATGTACTGACATCAAAGGATTCTATATTGGAAACCCCGCTTTTGCCCTCGCACAACGCGGCAAAAAGCCCGTCTGCGGACTCGGCCAATGCGGTAATACACCCCAAGCCAGTAATAACTACTCGTCGCTTGTTCATAATCCTAAGCTTGTCTGTTACTCGTGGCTTTTGGAACGTGCAATATTGGCTATGTAATCGATTGCGGCGCCGACCGTCTGAATCTTCTCGGCCTCCTCATCAGGAATACTCATATCAAATTCGTCTTCGAACTCCATAACCAGCTCGACCGTATCCAAAGAGTCGGCGTTCAAGTCGTTAATAAACGAGGTCTCACGAGTTATTTCAGACTTATCTACGCCCATCTGCTCGCTTATTATTTCGGTTACCTTGGTTTCAATTGCCTGAATATCAATCTCATCAGCACTCACTTGTTTCTCTCCTAAGCCAAACAGGAATTTATTTATCAACTTACGATTAAAAAACCGGCGATAATAGTCCTTTACGACGGCTTTCTGTTTCAGGCGGGTATATTACCCGTTAAACTACTCCTGTACAAACATTTTTTTAATTTTTTTACATTGCCATTCCGCCGTCCACACACAGCACCTGCCCTGTGATATAGCCGGAATCATCACTTGCGAAAAACGCGACCGCTTTCGCCACATCCTCCACCGTCCCGAACCGCTTAACCGGAATCACCTGCAGCGCACCATCTTTCACTACTTGCGGCAGCACCTCGGTCATTTCCGTCATAATAAAGCCCGGCGCGATGCAATTAGCGGTAATATTCTTTTTACCGAGCTCCCTTGCCACAGATTTTGTCATCCCGATAAGACCCGCCTTGCTCGCCGCGTAATTACTTGAGCCTGCCTGCCCCATTACGCCCGCGACGGAACTTATATTTATCAGTCGGCCGAACTTGTTGCGGACCATAGACCTGGATACCACTGCCGTCGCCATAAAAGCTGCCCGCAGGTTTACGTTGATGACTTTATCGAAGTCCTCTTCGCTCATCTGCATTATCAGCTTGTCGCGTGTTATCCCCGCGTTATTGACCAGAATTCCTACCCCGCCGTATTCCGAAGCCAGACCTTCGAGTGTTTCCGTAAGTTTTTTCGTATCGGTTATATCCACACACTTCGTCACGACGCTAAAGCCTGCTTCTTTCACGACACCTTCGAGCTCGGCAAGCTGCTCTGCGTTTATGTCCAGCCCCGCGACAATTCGGCCCTGCTTAAGAAGTTCGAGCACAATCGCTCGTCCTATTCCTCTGGCGGCACCAGTTACCACTGCCAATCTCTTTTCCGCCATACTTCCATTCTCCTTCTAAATACCTAAGAATTAAGCAAACCTTCCATAGCCTGCAGATTGCTTATATTTACAACGCTTTTCTTTCTGTCGATTCTTTTCATAAGACCGGTCAAAACCCGCCCCGGCCCAATCTCATAAAAACTTTCGACCCCGTCGGCTATAAGCCTTTCCATACATTTTTGCCAAAGAACCGGGCAAGTCAACTGCTTTTTTAGCCCTTCAGCTATATTCTCCGCGCTTTTATAGTATTCCGCGTCGATATTAGCAATAGTTTTAATATTTCCAGGCTCCGAAATACTGCTTTTTGCCAGCGCCTCTCCGAGTGCCTCAGCCGCACTGGACATCAGTTCCGTATGAAAAGCCCCGGCCACTTCCAGCCGGATAGCTTTTATGGCTCCATATTTCTCGGCCAGTTTTTCCGCCCGTGCGCACGCCGCCTTACTGCCGCTTATCACAATTTGCCCCGGGCAGTTAAAATTAACAGCAGCTAAAACTTCACCCTCGCCTGCCTCGCTGCAAAGCTGACTGGCCTTCTCCTCGTCAATGCCCATAACGCTCACCATTCCGCCGTCAGTGGCGTCAGCCGCCGCCTGCATCGCCTGTCCGCGCTTTTGAACAAGGATAAGCGCATCCTCGAAGCTGATTGCCCCAGCCGCGTACAGAGCGGTATATTCGCCCAAGCTAAGACCTGCGGTTACGTCAGGTGTTATTTGGGTGGTTTTGAATACTTCCAGAATCGCCGCCGAAGTTACAAAAATCGCAGGCTGCGATATTGTCGTCGTATTTAATTTTTCCGCGGGCCCTTCGAAGCATATCTCGCTCAGGCCGAATCCTGCGGTAGCGTCAGCTTTTTCAAAGACCTTCGCCGCCGCCTCGAATTTGCCGGCGATTTCCTTGCCCATTCCGACAATCTGCGCTCCCTGACCTGGAAATAAAAAAGCAGTCTTCATAACCTTGTCTCTGGTAACTGGTAATTACCATTCACCATTCACCATTCACCATTCACCATTCACCATTCACCAATTACCAATTACCAATTAGAATTCAATTACGTTTGCCCCCCAGGTCAATCCTGCTCCGAACGCGACGAAAATAATAATATCGCCGTGCTTGATTCTCCCCGACCTGGCGCACTCATTGAAAGCAATCGGCACAGACGCCGCCGATGTATTGCCGTACTCTGCTATATTTAAGAACACCTTTTCTTCAGGAATCTTCAGACGCTTACTCGCCGACTCGATAATCCTCGCGTTCATCTGGTGCGAAATAACCATGGAAATATCATCCATAGTCAGATTGCATTTCTCCAGACACTCCGTAACCGCTTCGACAATACGCCGAACCGCCTGCTGATAGACTTCCCTCCCCTTGATTTCCATATAGATTTTTTTCGGGTCTTCCAGTGGCCTGTTTGAAGGATGGCGTGACCCGTGCGCCTGGCAGTTCAATGCTTCCCAGCAGTCCCCATCCGAATACATATTGCTGTAAATGATGCCCCTGCGTCCGTCTTCCTTGCTCTCGATAACAACTGCACCGGCTCCGTCGCCGAAAAGAATACAGCTTGTCCGGTCCTTCCAGTTGGTAATCTTGCTTAAGGTTTCAGCCCCTATCACGAGGGCGTTTTTGATTCTTCCGCTCTCTATGAACTGTTGTACAATAGACAGCCCATACACAAAACCGCTGCAGGCCGCTGCTAAATCGAATACCCACGCCTTTTTTGCCTGCAGGGACCGCTGTACAAAAGATGCCGTCGATGGAAAAACCATCTCAGGCGTAATAGTGGCCACAATAATCAGCTCGACTTCGCTGGCATCGAGTTTTGCTTCTGCCAACGCTTTTTTCGCTGCTTCCGTAGCTAAAAACGCCGTACTCTCGTTGTCGCTGGTGATGTGCCGGGCCTTTATACCCGTCCGTGTGGTAATCCATTCGTCCGAAGTATCCACCATCTTTGCCAGTTCCTCATTCGTCAGTTTCTTCTCTGGTGCAAATGAGCCGTAACCGGTGATGACCGCCCGGCAGGGAGTTCTTCGCTCCTCAACTTCCTTGTTCATTAACCGTCCTTACAGATGTGTTTGACAAATACTCGACAATCTTATCGTTTATTTTTTTCGTATGGTATGCTTTCGCCGTCAAAACGGCGTTCTTTATTGTCCTGCTCTCGCTCGCCCCGTGGCATATCAAAGCGGTCCCGTTAATCCCCAGTAGCGGCGCCCCGCCGTACTCGTTATAATCGTATTTCTTGTAAATCCGCATCATCACGGGCTTGAACTTCATAACAAGCAGCAGCTTCTCCTGCATTAGCTCGTGTTTTATCGCCTTGAACAAACCGTCAACTACTCCCTCGGTCAGCTTCAAAATCACGTTGCCCACGAAACCGTCGCAGACCGCAACATCGCAAACGCCTTTGAATATGTCCTTGCCTTCGATGTTCCCGATGAAATTCAGGCGCGTGTCGGCCTTCATAAGCTCGCGTGCTTTTTTAACGGTCTCATCGCCTTTTGCCTCTTCCTGACCGATGCTCATAATTCCGACCCTCGGGTTTTCAATACCGAGCACGTTCTTTGAATACATCTTAGCCATGACCGCGTATTGATAGAGGTTTATCGGCTTACAGGCAATGTTCGCCCCCACATCGCATATCGTTACAGGCCCTTCGAAGGTCGGGAAAACCACCGCTATACCGGGCCGGTTAACGCCGGCAAGATTCCTCATCCCCATCTGAAACGCCACGACACAAGCCCCCGTATTGCCTGCTGAAATAACTGCGTCTGCCTGACCTTCCTTGGCCATCTTCGCCATAATCGCGATAGAACTGTTGCGCTTCTTTCGCAGGCTATCTACTGGCGACTCATCCATACCGATAACTTCAGGTGCGTCAACAATAGTAACTTTGCCTTTGCGAAATTTTGAAGGCACTCTCGATTCGACTATCTCCTTCGGGCCCAAAAGTATTATCTCGTCATTTTCTTCAAGAAGTTCAATCGATTCCAGTGCTCCTGAGATAATCTCCCCTGGTGCCTTGTCGCCTCCCATGGCGTCAATTGCAATCCTCATCTTTTTACGCCTTTTCCTCTTCCTTGCTTAACTTCAGCGTTATCTTCGAATTGACATAACCGCAATTCGGGCATGCCGCGTGCGGCAGCTTGGACTGGTCGCATTTCGGGCAAACCGAATAATTTGTGGGCTTCAGCCGGTGATGGCTTCGCCGTGTACGTGTCCTGCTTTTACTTGTCTTTTTTACCGGTAGCATTGCAATCGCTCCAAAAACCACTAAATAATACTAAAAACCCCCTAAATAGTTAAACGCCCCCCCTTTGTCAAGCTAAATTTCACCAATTAACGACCTGTTTATTATATAACATGATGATAGGCAGGCTTGATTTTTTGACTATCAGACACCTGGTCCCTGTGTATATGACAGTATTCCTCATGGTTATAGATGCTCAGGTGGTTCGTGCAGTCAGGGAACATGCATTTCCTGCCCGTAGATGAAGTCTTCAGTTTTTTCCTCATAATCACTCCTTTAATAATAAGTAGAACGCCGAACAAAAAAGGCCGCAAAGGTTAGTTATCTTCCTTTGCAGCCTAAAGAGTTTCTAATCTTGTGCTTTTTTACCATTCTACCATATTATCAGGCATTGTCAAATAATCTTCATTTTAGCTCATTTTTAATTACTTGCTTATTTCCAAAAGACCTGATAGTATTATCACCCTTGGCAAATAGGTAATAAGGAGTTAAAATTGGAAAATATCCCCACTGTGATGGGTATTGATTGAAAGCCGGCAATTCCGGCAAATTTTTCTCTAATTGAAAGGCAGTAACAGAATGAACCTTTATGTAGGAAATTTATTGTTTGACGTCACCGAAAACGAATTAAAAGAGCTTTTTGAACCGTTTGGTCAGGTTACAGAAATCCGCCTGATTATGGACAAGTTCAGCGGAAAATCCAAGGGGTTCGGATTCGTTGAAATGCCGTCCAAAGAGGAAGCGGAAAAAGCTATCGAAGGACTCAACGGCAAAGATATGAGAGGCCGTGCAATGTCCGTCAACGAAGCTAAACCAAAAGTTGACCGTGGAGGTCGTGGCGGCGGTGGCGGTGGCGGTCGTGGCAGAGGCGGCTTCGGCGGTGGTGGTGGCGGTCGTGGCAGAGGTGGCTTCGGCGGTGGCGGTCGTGACAGAGGCGGCTACGGCGGTGGCGGCGGCAGCGGTCGTTACTAAACAAATTCGCAGTTAACGCAAAACAAAAGGGCTCCGATTTTACACGGAGCCCTTTATTTTCTTTACATCTTGTTGCTCTGGATTAGCAGGGGATTACGTTAGTCGCACAGGGACCTTTTTTGCCCTCTCCTATCTCGAACTCTACCTGTTGGCCTTCATCAAGATTGGCGTAACCGGTACCCTTGATTTCTGAGTGATGAACGAACAAATCCTCGCCGCCGCCCTCGGGGCTGATAAATCCGAATCCTTTACTGCTGTTAAACCATTTTACTATACCTTTACTCACTAAAATCTCCTTTGGCCGTTCAATTGGCCGCAAAATCTGCCCCTCGCATTGTTTAAGAGATTATTCCTGAGAGGCGTGAGAATAAACCCAACTAGCAAGTATTATACCAGAATACCGCCGGCGGTACAATAAAATAAAAATAATTATATCGGTACTTGGACCATAGCAATGGGCTTATTGGGAGGTAGTTTTCAGGTGGTGCTGGGCGGATTCGAGTTTTTGAATGAAGTGGTTCTTCTTGAACGCCACCGTCCACTTGTGAAAAGTTACCCAGCCGACAAAACGAATCAGGTAGTTGCGCCAGTCGCGGTACCACTTTCTCCAGCCCAGACGTATGTTGTGTAAAAAGAAAATCAACGTCGGAAATGAAAATATATTCAGCGCAACAAGGAAAACATACTTGAACTGATAAAATCGCCCCATCAGTTTCTTGGCGCTGCGAAGTACCTGTTCGGCGGTCAACGGCTCATCGGGTTCGAAAATTGGAAAATTGCCGTCATAGTATTCCCAACCTATGTCTGTAAGCGGATAAATCCTCTTTTGCTCTTCCAGACGCCGCCATAGCTCCGTGCCGGGCATTGGAACCGGCAGAAGTATCTGAACCGTGTCAATCTTCGCCTTGCGGATAAATTCTTTGTAGCGATTGGTACGTTCGTCGGCGGACATCTCGAACTTCTGCCCGGCTTTTAGCGGATAACCGAATATGAACATCCCGTGAACGAGGAAGCCGAATTTGTTAAAAATCCTCGCCAGCGATACCATCTCCTCGCACCGAACGTGCTTGTTCATCGCGGTAAGTTCTTCCTCGATGGGCGATTCGAATCCGATAGCGACCGTCTCAATGTCAGCTTGCCGCATCGCCGAAAGCAGCTCCGCGTCTTTGGCCTTGTCCAACCTTATCTGAACGGTAATACTTAAGTTCTTCTTGATGCTCTTTTCGTATTCGCTGAGCATATTGCAGAACCTTATCGTTTCATCTCGCTGTTGCCCGAAAAGGTCATCCACTATAAAAAACTGCTTCGCATTTCTGGTCTCTACCAGAGTGCTGATATGTTCGAGCAGTCGTTCAGGCCGCCCAGGCCGGGGCTTGCCCTTGACCGTGCAGAACTCACAATCCATCCCGCACCCCCGAATCCTCTCCACCGGATATATCTTGATTTTGGCATATCGCACAAGCGAAAAATCCGGCAGCGGCAGCTTGTCAAAATCCGTTATGGGCATCCTTTTTTCCGTAACAAAAACTTCTCCGTTTTTCAAGTACGCTATACCCTTGACCTCGCTTGGCTCTTTCCCTGCCTCTATCGCACCCATAAGCTCTGTGATTGTTTCTTCCGCTTCGCCGATAGCGACATAATCAATCCCGCTGGATAGTGCCTCAGCGATATTGTCTTCAACAAAGTGCTGTCCCCCCGCGACCGTTACTATGCCCATTTCCTTGTAGAAGCGCGCTATTTGGTACAACCTCGGTATGGTACTGGTCAGCCCTCCGTAAAAACCGACGACATCCGCAGGCCGTTTTCTCTGCAAAAATTCGTGGTTGGCTCCTGTGCTCGCCCTCGGGCCGAATCGGCGAAGGTTGTTTTCATCGATGACCTCAACGTCCCATTTGCCCATTTTGTTGACGGCCGTTGCTACGCTCACCGGCCCGAGCGCAGTGGTCTTCTTCGCGATGTGAGAATAGATATTGAATGCCGGGTAAGCGGGAATTACAACTCTGAATCTGTATCTTTTCTTCGTTAAATCAAGCATGGTACAAGCCCCAAAATAGCTTTCATAACAGGTTACAATCTTGTGCTGCGAAAATCAATATTCTCCTGTTCAAGTTCTGTTAATATTTTGCCCCCGGCTTTCCGGCCGCGGGCTGAATTCACTTGACCTTACCCTGTCCTTAAGCTACTTTGTTTTGCGAAACCGCTTGCAATAAGCAGCGGCCTAAAATAACAATGATGAAATATCGCGCATATATCGACATCGAAACAACAGGGTTGAGTTGTTATGACTGTGACTTAACGGTAATTGGTATTGCCCTCGAAAAGGCCGGGAAATGCCGGACTATCCAGCTCATCGAAGGCAACTTGTGCCGCGAGAAGTTGCTCAAAATCCTCAAAGGCGTAGATGAAATTTACAGTTACAACGGAAGCCGTTTTGACCTGCCCTTTATCGAAAACAAATTTAGAATAGATTTGAAAGGCAGCTTCAGGCACACAGATTTGATGTACGACTGCTGGCGGCAGAACTTAAAAGGGGGACTCAAAGTCGTTGAAAGACTCTTGGGCATAAAAAGAAATCTCGAAGGAATTGATGGCTCTATGGCCGTTATGTTGTGGTATGATTATTTCAATAACAACGATAGATTAGCCCTGAAGAAGCTCTTGGCCTACAACCTCGAAGACGTCGTCAATTTAAGGTTGCTCAGGCGAAAACTCGGAATAAAATAACCAATCGTAACACTGGACGGCGGATGCCGTTCTGAAATTAAATTAAAGGAGTATAAATATGGGCGACAAAGGTAAGAAAGATAAAGGCCAAAGAGAACCCCGAAAAAAGGCCGTCCTTAGCTTAAAAGAAAAACGAAAATTGAAAAGAGAAAAGCATAATATGTAATTGCTCCGCTGTGGTCGCTTTCCCTGTCCCGGCGGCTTTTTCAAATTCCCGATTCTCTATTCTCTCCGCTTTCAGCGGTCAGCCGCCTGTGGTTTGAGCCGGAGAAGCTTTTTTTATTTTCAACTTTCGATTCTAAATTCTAAATTCTCAATTCTATATTCTTCTCTTTTCCCCTCTCCAGCCGTATAATACTCGCTATGGCTAAGCCATTAAATCAATCTGGGCTGCGCAAAGGAGAACTTTTATGACACTCGAACAGGTAAAAGAGTTTATTAAACAAACAGGCTGGGGTTTCCTCGCTACTACCGATGGCCATAAAGTCGGCGTCAGGCCTATGGGTGC
Organism: Phycisphaerae bacterium; assembly: GCA_028714255.1. Taxonomy (GTDB): domain Bacteria; phylum Planctomycetota; class Phycisphaerae; order Sedimentisphaerales; family Anaerobacaceae; genus CAIYOL01. The sequence continues at coordinate 141,892 of JAQTMR010000005.1, forward strand.
AGTCGCCTGGAAGGGTAATTGTTTCCTCTGTGCCACCTTCGCAGCTTCCGATAAAATCGCCCAACTGAAAAAGGTCCCTTACGCCGAATACTGTTTCAGCGATTCCGCCGGCAAGCACGTCCGCATCGCAGGCTCTTGTATGGTTAGCACCGACAATGCCGAGAAACTTTGGCTCTATAAGGAAATCCCGGGCCTCAAAGACCACGTCAAAGACCCCGCCTCACCGGATTATGTCATAATAAAAATGACACCCGACAATATCCGTATCATGGATTCTGCCGATATGAAATATATGCAGGTGGAACTTAAATAAACCCTGAATCGAAGTTTGCTTTTAAAACTCCTGGAAAGGACAAAATATGGCGAAGAAAAATAAAATCAATCTTCCGAAAACCGGCTCAGAAGTAGGCCTTTTAATTATCCGTGTAATAAAGGAAATCTTCAGGCAGATTGATAAATACGGCCCCGAAGTTATCAAACTCATTGCCCGTGTATTAAGCTTCCTCGGCAAATGGGGCACTACGGGAATACTGTCATTGAGAACATATTTAGACGAAGAGGAAAAGAAACTTACTGCCGTTGCCGGCAAGAAAAAAACTGCCAAAACCAAAAAAGCAAAACGCAAACCGGCAAAAAAGAAAGAAGAACCAGAAGACGTTAAATAAGCGGATGTCTCTTCGTGGCAAGAAAAAATCAGGTGTTATCAATCTGTTTCTGCTATAATATAGCCGGCTGTGAGGAGGCTCTCCTCGTTCACGCGGTATTTTATATTTAACGGAATACTATATTCTTAGAGCAGTATTAAAATTAATCGTTCTAACAGCGGTTTCCGCGGGCATAATTTCCCTTAACGGTTGTTCTGCCTCCCGGCCGGGTCCTCGCTTGGGCAGCTATGCTACCGCGACATTGGGGACACATTTCCTCGATGCCGACAGCCTCGGAAAGCATCATTACGGAAACCCAACCTTTGAGAAAAACGGCATTGTTTACACCTGTAGGGGCGGCCATATCGACGTCACCCACGCGAGAATTGCCGCCGACAATGTAAGATACATTCAGGGTAAAGCCAGGAAAACCCTTTTGAAAACCAGCCGGGCTTTCGATTTCAAATTGAAAGTCGAGCCCTCCACTTATTACGTCACGCTTGAGTATCCCCCGAACTGGGAAACCCTGCCGAAAAAAGAAAAACGCCGAATCGCCAACGAACTATCAATGGATATGGCCCAATATTGTGTCTATATAATGACTACCTGGCACGAGGCGCTGACATGGTTTGGCTTCAAGTGCATGGCCTTTGTACCAGAACAGCCCTCGGCCTTTTCATGGGAGGACGTATATTCCAATGTCTTCGGTATTGAAATCGGCAAACTTGCCTTACAGGACCATACACGCAGCTACAACAGGGCAGCGACAGCCGCTTTCAAAAGGGAGCTTGTAAAGCTTGGAATACAGTCTAAAGATAAGGCCAGAAAGGCCTCTGAACAAATGAGGGGAATTTGGTACACCGGGGCCTTGATTGCCGAGATGAAGGTCAGGAATCTGGACATAGGAATTGATGATGGTTTTATAACTCCGATGCTTGTCCCCGGCTTCTGCCGGGATGCCTCGCCGAAACTTTTGCCTGTACCCAAACTTGATAAACTCTATGAATACGGATTCGAAATGACCCTCGAGGTCGCGCCGAGGGAGCTGGAAAAAAACAGGGTCTTAAGGATTCTATATCCCGACCTCAGCCCGGGCGAATACCCGAAGAAAATCCAGCCTGCCGAACATCTGCCCGCAATTATGGACTACATAAAAACTGAAATAGAAAAAGAGTAAATTGCCAACCGGTTACCCCTGCCATCACTATGGCAGGGGTTATTTTGTTACGCTTAGCCCCCAACTTTATGTTGGGGGTTGCTTGATTGTTTAGCCGTCGCCGTTCCGGCGACGTCATCTTTTTACCATTCGTACCTTTCACACCTTTTCCTCTTGACTTCTCCCCTCTTTCTACCTATTTTATTGATACTTTCCCCGCTGTTTTGCGGGTCCCTTATCGTCTCAGCGGGGAGGCGTTAAAAAACACTTAATCTGATACTCACTGCGGAATCAACTATGGATATGCCGAAGATAGAGTTTAAGGTTATATGATTAGCTAAGTTGGGATAGATATAATTATGAGGTAACCATGGATCAGTCAGATAAATTAAAAGTGGAAAATTCGATAGACCTATTGTTGGTGCTTTTATTTGCTCCCGGCAAGGATAAACAATTCGCTGAGGCAATCGAAGGAATTACGAGATTGCAAAAATTAATGTTTCTTTTACAACAAGGCAAAGGTCCACAAACCCTTATTAAACTGGCTGAAGAGTATGGTTATAAACCATATAAGATGGGTCCTTACTCCGAAAATTTAAGAGAAGATATTGATAACCTTATAGCCGCAGGTATTGTTAAAACAGAACGTCTAAAATATTTGATCAATGATGACACAGACGGTGATGATGCTGGCTGTGATTTATGTGAAGAATCCAAAGAAGTTGAATCTTTGAAATTTTCTTTGACAGAAAAAGGGAAAAAGGCAGGAAAAGAGCTTTGGGAAAGCCTTAATAAAAAAGAACAAAATGGACTCTCGGAGTTTAAATCTTTTTTCTGTTCGTTAACCCTGAGGCAATTGCTTATATTTGTTTATGATAAATTCCCAAAGTATGCAGAAAAAAGCGAGATACGTAGGAAATTGGGATTATGAACAATATAATTATTATGGTTTCGGAAGTTTGTTTACAAAACTCGTATTTTCAAAATTGGCCATGTATCCAAATCATAGGAACTGTTACAATAGCGATTTTTGGAGGTATATGGTTTGTTTGGAAGCGAAGCGATGAAGAAACAAGAAAAGCTGTCTTGTCGGTTAAAGAACAAGTATCTATATTTTTTGAAAAACTCGTTTTTAAGGAAGTCAGGGTTTTAATAAATATAATTGATAATTATTTGCCGGACGCTTTGAGCCAAGTTAAAAGTGAACAGTCTAGGTTATCACGATTTGACCATTTTTGTGCCTTTTTGAAAAAGATACCTGACGAAGAATTGTCGCGAGAACGGGGGAAATATGCAGAAGTCATAAGAGAATCTTTTTCATCATTATTGATTGACGAGGTAGAAAAACTCATAAGTAGTCTAAGTTACAAAATTAGTCATGATATTTATAATCCTTGTCATATTCGTTATGGCCTCGAGGGTGATACTGTACTAAGATTAGATTTTATCGCCCGTCAAAATATCCAAGTGCAAAAATTAGAAATCTATTACAATATTTGGAAAATAATAGCTTTGGTATTATTAGTGCTATCTGCAATGGCTGGAGTTTGCTTTTGCTTTTTATCGTTTTTATTTACTGCTGAAATAGCATTTAAATGTAGCACAGTGTCACTATGGACCTTTTTCATTTCTTTGATTGGTGGATTAATAAGCACGGCATTTTTTGCTTTGAAAGAATATAAATTAAAAAATATGTATAGGGCATGCCAAAATGACCCTGGTTTCGAAAAAGCGTTTGCTAAATGGAAAGGCCGACAGAATTGAAACGGAATATATCTGAAAGAAGATTGGTAGATGTATTGGTAAGTTTTTTACGAAGTAAGAGCCGAGTAGAAAGAGAAGTCAAGCATTATGAAAAATCCATAGATGTTGTTTCTATGTGCTCTAATACTTGCGAAATACACGCTATTGAAGTCAAGACAAAAAATTGGAATAGAGCATTGCAACAAGCCATTGTTAATCTCGCTGTAGCCGAAAAGAGCTATGTGGCGATGCATTCGAAATATGTCCATTGTGTAAATATTGAAGAACTACAGGAAAATGGAATAGGATTAATCTCTGTTGGTAGTTCATGGGGAGATGTCGAGATAATTCGAGAGGCACAGCAAAGTGCTTTTGTTAATAAAATTGCGAATTGCAGAATAAAACAATGGGTTCAATCGAAGGGGTAGATTATGAATACACATCTTCGTTTTGGTATGCATCGGGATACCGAAGTAATACGAGATATATGTGATAAAATTGATGGGTTAGTAATTCCAGCACATATATTGGCATATCAATCTGCGCCAACATCGGTATTTGTGGCATCTATGTCTAAGCCCTATTTTATTGATCCCATGACATTTATATTTCAGAATCCCAAAGAAAACAATCTCAACGAAGCTGGCAATTTAAGAATGTCTATAAGGAAGCTCTGTCAGACCTACGGAAATAATTTGGAGAGTATTATTGAACATAAATCTAATGGTCAAACAATGCAACCAACAGACATTGCTGACATAGGAAAATTCTGCAAAGAAGTATGTGAATTTCAATGTAAATCCATCGAAGAAAAATCGTCTTCAAGTAAAGCGGCAAAATATATAAAGCGTTACGGAAAAGTACATGCAAATTTACCACGTTTGATTATACCTCCATATTTCCGTTTCAATTCGGTTACGGATGTTTGGTATGCTTTTAATTTAGCTTGTGCCTTTGAATCCGCCAAATTAATCAAAGATATACCTTTGGGAATCATAATACACTGCTCGGTTAACATTCTCGATGCTTCCACAATAAAGAAAATAGCTTCCGATTATTCTAATTATAAAAGCATAATTATCTGGCTTGATGATTTTAATGAATTGGCCGCCGATGTAACACAAATTATAAATGCAAGAAAAATTATAAGTACCTTATCGAAGCAATCAAAGGTGGAGACTCTATATGGTGGATATTTGTTGATTGAAAACAATCGTGATGGATTAGATGCTTTGTCACATGGTATTTTATATGGTCAACATAAAAGCTTTAATTTGACCCCAGGTGCTGGCGGAATGGCGGAACGGTATTATATACCAAAATTTCATTCATTCCGATCACTTTCACAGACGGATATTATATTACATAAACACAAAGAATTGATGTGCAACTGTGTTATTTGTAACGAAATGATGAAAGGCGATCCTGATAAAATAATCCTTTTTGCAGATGAACCTGAAAAATTAAGACAACATTTTATGACGGTACGAAAAACAGAGGTCGAAAGAATTGGAACCATTAGCTTATCAAATGAAGTAGCAGATTTACGCCAAGTCTTTAATACCTATCATAGTTCAATCAGCAGATTACCAAATCCCGATGCCGTTGTTTCAGGCCATACGATGAATGGGCTTAATTATCTCCAAACGTGGGCGAAGGGGATAGAACAGAATCTCGATTAATTTATGATACTTCAATTTGACCCGAACCAGCAGTATCGAAAATAGTTTTGAGTTTTTAGTCATAAGTTTTGAGTTATAAAAAAATCTGTGTAAACTTGTGCCCAAGGTATCCGTGGTTAAACTTCTCCGTAAGGAGTCCCAAGGACTTCGCCTGTCCGCCATAGCCTTGGCGAAGACGGCCCCCCCGAACTCCTGTCTAAAAATTCCCCCTTCCCGTCCATCTAAATAATCCGTGCCAATCCGTGTAAATCCGTGGTTAATAACACCACTCCATTCTCTACCAAACGAGTCTTTTTGTCAAAGCTTACTTTGTCCTTCCCAGCCAGACCCTTTGCGAAATCAGCGTCTAATTTTCTTCGCGTCTTGCTGACTTTGTGGCCCAAAAAATCCTGTGTAAATCCGTGTTAATCTGTGTTCATCCGTGGTTAATTTTCTTTGTGTTTTTTGTGCTTTTTCGTGGCTAAATTTTCCCCGGCGAGATACGCTTCACGCTTCACGAGATACGATTTGTTCGTTTCGAAC
>JAQTMR010000006.1 GCA_028714255.1 Phycisphaerae bacterium
AAAAGCCTCTTTTGTCCCCTTACAATCTCTGTTCTCTTTATCGCCATATGCCTTTGCCATATAACCTGCCTTCCCCCCCAAATCCCCAACTTAAAAAACCTCTGAACTTTCTCGCGCTATGTGGCATCGAGACCTACTGAAAAAACTACGTATTAAAAATCACCTGCGACTACTTGCGCTATATGGCATTGCCACCTACTGAAAAAAAACATCTAAAATCTCTGTGTTCTCCGCGGAAACTTATCACCCTTAAGGGTGTCAATCAAATGCGCAGGGGGGGGGCAAAATTGGTGAATATTTGGCCTCACTTTTGGCAAATTTTGTATAAGTTTGGCTAAGTTTGGCTATGGTTGGCTATGGTTTTTGTAACTTTGCGCACGTTTCGCAGCGCGAACTTGCGCGTTTGATCGCGCATCTCCTCTTTAAATGGGCGGTATTGGACTCGAACCAACGACCTCCTGCGTGTCGAGCAGGCGTTCTAACCAGCTGAACTAACCGCCCTTTAAGTATTTATACTATCGTTAAATGCGCAAAGAAAATCAAGAACTTTGTTATAAATGTCAAATCGCCCATTTCATCGGCGAATGTAACAGATGCTCCCGAAGTGAGTTATGGTAAGTTTGCGCGTCAGCTGGCAGGATTCGATAACAACCGACGCAAGTGATTATTAGTCCAGAATTCTCCTGACCACCGCTGCCGCCGCGACTGTTTTTTCAATATTACCGCTCGCGACCGTTATGGAAATCTGAACACTCTTAACATCCGCCCCATTAATAGTTAAGGTCTTAACAAAAGTCATCGCAGTGATATTGTCACACAGCACATAATCGCTGTCGGATGAATCATCATTTGTAATCAGATAGAGTTTGTTCTCTTCGCTGCTGTATCGATAAGTTATATCATCTCCTGCGGCAGTAATTAGTGTACATTCATTGTTCGGCGAACCCGGGGCAACCGCATTTGCCGTGCGAACCTGGGTTGTTATTCGAAGAAGCGCCTGCCTGGCTTTGTTTATTGACCCTAAGATATCCTCATTTACCCGATAATTTGCGAGCGACGCGTTAAATGCCACAGCCATAGCGACAAGCAATATGCCCGTTACCATCAAGGCAATCAGTAATTCCGCCATCGTAAAACCCGCGGCAGATTTAGTAGGCCTAACTAACATAAACGCCCCCTGCTTTTAATCTCCGGTATTGGCCCGAAGCCAGCTTGTCGAGCTGATTTCCTTAGAGTTCAAAAAGACCCTGGCAGTTATTCTTATAAAGCCGCTGTCGTAAGCAACAACCTGTGTCAAATTATTTTCGCTGACGTTTTCAACCGTAATTTGTTCGCTGAACGCAGCAAAGCTGTTGAGACTGCTCCCATCCGCACTCATCGGCGGTGAAAATACTACATTGTCGAAGTGTTGCAGGCTGGATAAGCCGGTATATTTGACCGAGGCGGAACGTTCCCTTACCTGCTCGATTAGAAACTCAACGGTCGATAAATCCGTCGCTACGGCGCTACCCTTGGTAAATGAAGTATTGGCCACAATCAAAGAGGCAATTGAAAGTCCGAGCAGAAGTATTGCAATCAAGACCTCAACAAGTGAAAAAGCACGGTTTTTCATAATAGCACACAGAATACTTTCGTCCTCATTTACCTGCCCGTAACGGCACTGGACATTTTGAATATCGGCAGAATAATACTCATCGCAATAAAACCGACCAAAACACCCATTATGACTATCATTATAGGCTCTATCATCGAGACAGTTGTTTTTATAACCGTTTTCAGTTCTCTCGCATAATAATCAGAAACATCTTTCAGCACCTCGCTCATCGTACCCGAATCTTCGCCGCTTCTTATCATCTGCACTACATTGCCCGGCATCAAATTGTACCGCATGAGACTGGATGCGATTTTTTTGCCCTGACGAACCTGCTCATATACACCGAGCCACATATTCTTATAAAGAACATTTCCCGATATCTGGGCTGTTATCGAAATGGTATCCAGAATAGGCACGCCCGCCCTGGTCAACACGCCCATCGTGTGCAGGCTCCTTGTTATATAAAGACTTCGGCACAGCGTTTTCACAAGAGGCAGCAGCAGCTTCGTCCTGTCCCACCACAGCCGGCCGGTCTTTGTACCAATAAAGTACCAAAACCCCACGGATATTCCACCGACGGCTATCAGAATAAAAAACCAGTAACCCCGCAGAAATGCGCTGCTGGCCATTAAGGCTTTGGTAGGACCCGGCAACAGATGTTCTTTGCCCGCGAATATAGCGGTAAACCTCGGCAAAACAAAGCACAACAGAAAAACAGTTACAAATATCGCCATAGTCGCGATGACAACCGGATAAACCATTGTCCCTTTAATCTGCGAACGTGTCTCGGCCTCCTGGTCCAGATACTCGGCCAATTTCTGCAACATCGAGCTAAGGGAACCTGAAACCTCGGCAGCAGCGACCATATTTATATAAAGATTGCTGAATACGTGCGGATGGCCGGCAAGCGCCTGCGAAAAACTACAGCCCGCCTCTACCTTGTTTTTCAAATCGACGATTATTGCCCTAAATTTATGGTTCTGAATCTGGACAGCTATCGCTTCCAGCGAATCCGGAATACTTATCCCGGCCCTGACCATAACTGCAAGTTGATTCGTGAAATTCAGAATATCCTTATTGCTCGGCCCGAACTCAACTCTGAAGTTCTGAATTTTTTTCAGTATATCCTTCATCTGGCTTCCGGATTTCCCACTCCAGTTTTGTTCCTGCGGCACATAGGCAGGCCGCGGACTCTCTGCAACCGCAACCGCTCCCCCAGAATTTTGCGAAAAATTACCGACCATATACCTATACCCTTTCCACGGCTATGCCCTCTATATCCGCAACTCACCACATCTTAGAAACTTAAGACTGCTGGACAACTTCGAACTGTTTCATACTCGCAAGCGTCTTCTCCATTTTCCCCGGGTTGGTCGATTTCATAACCGCTTCGTCTTTGCCTATGAAGCCCTTGAAATACATATCAGCAATGCTGTTATCCATATTTTGCATGCCAAGGCTGCGGGAGGTCTCGATAATATTGGCTATCTCGTAGATTCTGTTTTCACGAATACAGTTTCTCACCGCTATGGTGCACAAAAGAATTTCCACGCACGGCACCATCCCCGGTTTATCTATTCGCTTAAACAGCGTCTGCGAGATAACGGCCTGCAGCGTATTGGCCAGCATTGTTCGAATCTGGTCCTGCTGATTCGCGGGATAAATATCTATAATGCGCTCGATGGTCTGAGGCGCATTCATCGTATGCAGCGTACTGAAGACAAGATGGCCTGTTTCGGCGGCAGTAATTGTCGAGCTGGTAGCTTCGAGGTCCCGCATTTCACCGACCATAATGATGTCCGGGTCCTGCCGGAGAACGTGCCGCAGACCAGATGTAAAATCAGGACAGTCATCGCCGATTTCACGCTGCTCTATCATACTTTTTTCGTTTTCCAGCAAATATTCGATAGGGTCTTCCAGCGTAACTATACGTTTTTTATATTTCCTGTTTATTAATCCTATCATTCCGGCCAGTGTCGTGCTTTTACCTGAACCGGTATGGCCCGTAACCAGAACCAGTCCCCTCGGCAAGTCAGTCAATCCTTCGGCTATCAGCGGCAGATGCAAATCGCTTATCAAAGGAACCTGATTCGGAATTACTCTAAACGAAATCGCTATCGTCTCACGCTGATAGTGAGCATTAACGCGGAACCGATGGCCGTCTTCAATGGTTGTCGAGAAATCAAGGTCCCTCTTTGCCTCGAGTTTTTTGAACTTGTCCGGCCCAATCATTTCAAGGACCATTTTTTTCGCATCTTCGTTACTTACAACAGGGTAATTCATCTCTATCAGTTCCGTGTTTCTCCGCAATATCGGCCTCATGCCAACGTTGATATGCACATCGCTCGCTTTTTCCCCCATTGTTTCAGCCAGTATCGTTTTTATACTCGTCATATCATAATCCCTTTTTTAACAAACAGGTGCCGTTTCGCTTCAAGTAAAAGTAAATTATGGCCGCCCCCCCGGGCGGCCATTAATCAATTCTTTCTTTTCGTGTCTGATGTATTTTCATCCTCACTTTGGTTATACATTTTGGTCACCCGCAGCAGCTCTTCTATTGTCGTAACACCCTGTTTTACTTTTTTCACCCCATCATCAAACAAACTCGGCTGTTTGCTCTGGTGAAATACCCGCTGCATATTAGCTAAGGATGGGTCTTTGTTAATCATGCCTCTGAATTCCTCGTCAACGACCAACAACTCATAAATACCCACCCGGCCAACGTAGCCCGAATTCCTGCAATAATCACAACCGGCGCCATGGAAAAGCTGGTTTGGGTCAACCCCTGATTTTTCCACATACTTGAGCAACTCTTCGGGGGCATGGTAATTCTGTTTGCACTTCGGACAAATCTTTCTGACCAGCCTTTGAGCCAGCACCGCATTCAACGATGCCGCTATCAGGTAGGCATCAACGCCGATATCGACCAGCCTTGTAATACTGCTGGCCGCATCATTCGTGTGCAAGGTCGAAAGTACCAAATGTCCCGTCAAGGCCGCCCGCACAGCTATTTGAGCCGTCTGGCCGTCCCTGATTTCGCCTATCATTATGACATCCGGGTCCTGGCGCAGCAAACTCCTCAACGTCGCGGCAAAGTCGAGACCAATTTTTTCGCAGACCTGCACCTGATTACAAAAACCAAGTTCATATTCTACGGGGTCTTCAACCGTTGAGATGTTCAATTTATCGCCGTCCATCTGGCACAGAGCCGAGTACAGCGTAGTACTTTTACCCGAACCTGTGGGACCTGTAACAAGCAAAATCCCATTGGGCTGCAATACCTGGTTGTTAAAAGCAGCCATTACTTCGGGCTCCATACCCAACTTCTCAAGGCCCCGCATAATCGACTTGCTGTCCAGCACGCGGATAACCACTTTCTCTCCGCAATTCGTCGGCAGTGTGGAAATTCGCAAATCAATCCCTCTGTTATTGATAATAACTGAAATTTTCCCGTCCTGCGGCAGCCGCCTTTCAGAAATATCGAGGTTGGACATAATTTTAATACGTGAAATGATGGCGGGATGCATCTTTAACGGCGACTGCATCAACTCGAAAAGCACTCCGTCGATGCGGTATCTTATTCTTGTAAATTTTTCCTTCGGCTCAATGTGAATGTCACTTGCGCCTTCGTTTACCGCCTTGCTAATCAGATAATTAACGAACTTAATAACCGGCGATTGGCCGGCCATTTTTTCGAGGTTCTCAAAATCTTTCTCCTGGTCCTTGACGACCTCAACATCGGCCATATCGCTAATGATATCATCGAAGTTGTAATCGACTTTTTCCTCCTCGAACGAATCGCACACAGCCTCAATGGTCTCTGCGCTGCATACTACGACCTTCAGATTCATCCGGGTACGCCTTTTTACTTCTTCTATCGCAAAGACATTCGCAGGTTCAGAAGTTGCGACAACCAAGGTTTCTTCCCCAGCTTCATCCTGCAGGTCGCTCTTTTCTATCGCAACAGGGCAGATAGAATTGCTCTTTATAAAATTAACGTCGAGCTTCTCAAAAGCTTTCTTCTCCACATCTTCCGGCTTTATAGACCGAAACTCCAGGCCATAGAGCAAAGCTTTGGCCTCTAAGATATCATCAGGTTTGATTAGCCCCATCTTAAGCAGCGAAGTCGCGGCTTCAGAAGCTGATTTTATTCTGCCGCAGGCAACATCCTGCAGCAGGAAGCCGTGCACTTCCGGCGTAAGTTTGCCCATCTCCAGCAGGGCGTCAGCGATATCACAAACGTGCGATTCCCCGGTCTCTTCGGGGCAATAAAGACTGCTCAGCCCGCGTATCGAGTGGTCCGGATTATCATTTCGTGACTTATTATTAAACGGGACTCCGCTCTCGGAGCAGATTTCTCCGTTTATGGTTTCCATATCCAATCCTCCGCCGGCAGATTGCAAATCGATTTCCGACCCTGATGAATCACTCTCTCCTCGAAATGTAAAAGGTAGTTTCATTCTGACAATTTCAATATTACTTCAACGCCATCCGATTCAAGCAAAACCGTGTTATCGCCAATTTTGCGGACATCGAAGCCTTTTATTGAATCTCCCTCGTAAAGGATTTTATCGTCAATCATACAACAGTTGTTTGTACCCGTTTTCATAATGCTCAAAAGCTGCATACTCTTTATTTGCTGTTTTAGCTGCTCCTGCCTCATTTGAGCGTTAATGTCGAAATCTCCTTTTTCAGCATCTGACTGTTCCTTTAAATCGCCCAATAATACCTCATGCTTAAACGGATTTTTCATCAACTCCTCGGCCTTTACCTGCCGGACGTCCGAAAACTCATAAAATTTCTTAACTATTTCATCCATCCGGCCAAACATTTCCGACCTTCCGCCGACAAGTTGTGCAATTGCCATCTCAATCCGGGCTCCCTCTATGCCGGGCTGCTTCTGAGAGGCTGCCGCAGTCTGGGGCGAGCTCTTTTTTATCATGAACCAAAGACTCAATACGCCTAAGATAAAAATGACGGCAAGCAACATCGTGCTTCTGCGAACATTTTTATTTCGAGCCTCTACGGCAAGATACTCCTGTTGTGTCCCCGGCGCATCTTGCTGCGTTTGAGGGCACGCCCCTGCCTGTGTTTTTTCGAGCGCATCTGAACGAGGCTTTTCCGCCTCATTACAACTAAGGTGAGGCGGTTTTTGTCCCGATGGCTCTCCACGACCCTGTTCTCGCATGAAAGACATCATATCAACCTCCGTTAACTCCGTATCCGGCGTTTCTTTTGAAACAAGGCAAAAGCTTCACAAGAACACACGGATTTTTAACTTGTTTTATTCTGGAAAAATATGCTCACTACAAAATTAACCACTATTTGGCCCTCGGCGTTCGGCTGCTTCTTCAACTCAAGCTCGCGTACTTTCATTATGCGGGGAAGCTTCTCAAGCTCGAGAATGAACGAATAAAACGAATTAAAATCCCCCTCTAACTTCATTTCCAGCGGTTGTTCAACGTACCCGCTGTTATCTTTTTTATCCAGTCTTCGAATCGCCTTGCATTTTATTCCCTGCTTTTCTCCGATTACGGTTATATCCTGAAGAACCTTATCGATTTCAATCGTAGGCGGCAGTTTGCTTTCAAAAAATTCTACCGCCTCCCGCAATTGCTCAAGCTGTTTATTCAAATCCTCCGCTGCTACAGAGGCCTTTTCAAATTCAGCCAATTTAGTCAATTTCGTTTGAAGCTGGACTTTCTGCGCAGCCAAATGTTTGTTGGCCGGCTTAATCATATACTGATACCCGGCCCAGGCCACTCCCAACAACAAAACGAAAAACACCGCTTTTCTTAAACCGCTTGTCATAATTTTACTTCTTCGCAACCGTTATTGATAAAAAGTTCACTCAAAACAGCAACACGATTCAATGAGCAACACTCAATAAAACGTCCCCTTCGGACTTGGTTTCAATTTCCACGATATCTTCTATGGCAAGATTGGCGTTCTTTTTAATCACAGCCGTCAATTTGAATCGCCTGAATATGGAACCTTCTATCCCGTACTCTTTCGACTCCACCAGCGCCACATTATCAAGTAAACTATCGGAACCAGAGAGCTGCTCAATATAAGCGGCGACTTGAATATCGCTGGGGGCAATACCCTCAATATCTATGTACGTCTCCAACAACCTCTCCGGTGGTATTTCCGGCTGAACATCTTTTGGCTTTTTTTTGGCCTGCGCCTTTTCGTATTTATTAGTTGCTGCAACGTGCCTCGGCGTCTTTGGTTCTTTTTGGACAATGTTTAGTCGCAAAAACGATACTCCCCTCGGCAGGCTATTCGTCAGTGACGCCAACAGAACACTTCGGGGTATCGGTTCAAGCAGGCTCGCTGTCGTAAGAACTGTTTTCATCATTACCTGACGCTTAGCTTGAAGCTCCTCGAATTGTTTTATGGCCTTCTCTGTGCGGGTCATTTTAGCGTTCACAAGTTTTTCCTTGGCGATGAGAGCTCCCTGCCTCACCTTGATAGTCATAAATACGCTGCCCAACGCGGCCATCACTACGGCAAACAATGCGAGATACATAAAGTTCGCTCGGCGTGATTCGCCGCTTTGAATGTATTCATCGGGCACAAAATTTACATTAGGCATTTTTAACACCTGTTACGATAAGCTAAGCCCAAAGGCTGTAATCCAATTAACCTCACATTCCCTTCTGTCCACACCTAATCTATAGAGATTGGTCGTTTCCACCGCCGCCAAACAATCTCCCATCTGGGCGGGCATTTCCAGTTGTTTTGCCATTGCTATATATATGTCCCTGTCAACGGTCTGGCTGGAAAGGAAAATCAACCGTTCTATTTGCGCTTTTTCGTGCATAGAACTAAAACGCCGTTTGCAGGCGGTCAACTCAAAGACCAATTTTGCCATCGCCTCGTCGTCGCCGGCGACCAAATGTTTTTGGCCGCAGTCGGAAGCCTCTTCAAGCTGCTTTGCCCCGATAGGTATCGAACGAGCAAATAGCGGATTATTGTGACGGCAAATTGCAACATTCGTATAATTCATATTTATATCGAGTAACATCACAACCACTTCAACATCAGACTTACGCCTGCCAAAAAAGCTGACATAGTTGTTTGTCAATGCCGTGGGCCAAACAACAATAGACTTAATCTTCAGGCCGGCCTTTTCGTATATCGCCAGATGCCTGTCAATTTTTTTTCGCTCAGCCGCCATTACCAAAACATTATCGTCCTCCGCAGGGAGGAATTTTATCATTGCATCATCAGGCTTGAACGGCAGTTTCTGTTTTATCTCTGCAAAGACAGCATTCTGCATTTTGTCTTTTTCTGTTTTCGGCATTTTTATATGGTCAATAAACACCTCGCTGGCCGGTATCGTCGCGATTACATCTTTGCCACGAAATTGGCCGTTCGCTGTCAACTCGCGTATAGTTTCGACGGCCCATCGCTGCCAATCACTACTGCCAAGCTCGATGTCCTCCGGCCGATTCTTACTGCCGCCCGCTACTAAACCTATGAATCCCTTTTTGTTATTTTCAAGCTGAACAATTGTCAGGGCATCATCTCCCATATCCACACCGATAGGGTAACATTTAGCAAAGCCCCGAATGTGAAAACCAGAACTCGGCAGCTCGGCAATACGCCGCAGGACAGGAAATTTCGAATATATACTCCTCAACATATCAATCTCCGCACAAAAGTCAGGAGCCTCACCTTGCACCGTATCGCAAAATGGAGCCCCCTCCCAAGAGCTATCAACCGGGATTTATTGGGCTGATGCCTACTGAAAATATATAAAATAGACCTTAACCAGCCAAACGGGAGCGAAAATATTAAGCCTTTATCTAACGACTTTCGGTGTACCCGAAGTAAAAGTTGATTTTACTTCCTATAAAACGTGCGATTTTAGCCGATGAACCGGGGAGAACTCGTAAACGGTTTTAATTTATGAGCGAAAATTGTGGCGAAAAAATTTTGGTTTTTCTTAAAAAAAGGAAAAATAAAGCTTATGGGACGAGTCTGCGAAGGCAGGATGCTCACTCGGCTTTGAGCTGACGCTGCATTAAATCAGCGATTGCCCTCTGCACCGATTTGCCCTCGAACAGCACTTCATAAACAGCAGTAGTAATCGGCATTTCAACTTTATATTGTCGCCCAAGTGCAATAGCGGATTCGCAGGTAGCAATCCCCTCAATGACTGATTCGGTAGCTTCTTTGGCCTGGGCCGCGGTTTGGCCTTTGCCTATTCTCTCGCCGAACGAACGGTTTCTGCCCCGCGGAGAAATGCAGGTTGTTACCAAATCGCCCAGTCCCGTTAATCCCGCGAATGTCTGCGGCCTTGCTCCACAGGCGATTCCCAGGCGGGTTATCTCGGCAAGTCCCCTGCTCAACAGCGCAGCCTTTGCGTTGTCCCCTGCTCCCATTCCGTCTATAATGCCCGCAGCTATAGCGATAATGTTTTTCATCGCACCGGCTAACTCGACGCCGACAATGTCGGTATTAGTGTAAACACGCAGCCATTGAGTTGAAAATGTGATTTGAACTTGCCTGGCTAATTCCTCATCACTGCAGGCAATCGCGGCGGTCGCCGGTAGTTTTTGGGCCAATTCATCGGAAATGGTCGGGCCGCTCAAGACAACCGCCTTGACCCCTTCGCCCAGCACGTCAGCAAAAATCTGGCTGGGGCGTAGCAGCGTATCATTTTCAATGCCTTTGGTTACCGAAAGTATCGGGACATCGATTGGGAAATACTTTTTCAGCCTGACCCAAACGCTGCGTGTAAATTGGCAAGGCACCGCCGAGATAATCAAATCGGCGCCTGCCATTATGTGGTCGTCTCTGCTTTCAAAAACGAGATTTTCAGGCAGTTTGTAGCCTGGCAGAAATTTTTTGTTTTCACGGGCCTTTTCTATCTGCTCTAACTGCTCTCGGTCATAACCCCACATCTTAACTGTCATTCCGAGCGAAGCCGAGGAATCTCTTTTTTCGCAGAGCAGCATGGCCAAAACTGTGGCCATCGCACCATCACCGATTATGGAAATATTCTTAAACATAGATGAGATTATAGTACCAAACCCCGGAATTGCAACGTGTTTGCCAATTCTCGTATCCCTTTTGAAATAGTTCGACAAGCTCACTATAAATTGGGTTCGTTTGGCTTTGTTTTGGGTTTGTTTTAACCAAGTGTCCAAAGCGGTTTTCTCGTTGTAATCCATTGTTATTGCTAATGTTGCAAGCACTTGACTTTTTTTGAAATTGGGTTCGTTTTGCATAATTTACTCATTTTGATTGAATCATTAACCGCGGAGAGCGCAGAGGACGCAGAGAAAAATTAACCACGGATGAACACAGATTTACACGGATTTTTTTCATAATGTTTAGACGTAAAACTGGCTCCTTTATTAAGGGCGGAGATGCGCGTTTGGTTGAAAAATGTAATCGTCGCTTGTCGCTAGTCTCTCGTAACTCGATGCGAGAAAAGGATTAAAAAATTTTAAATTAGCCGGTTTTGGGTGTGTGGGTAGATATGCTCTTGATTGCAAATTACCCACGTTAACTCCGCTGAAGGCAAACGCCTAATGTATCGGCAACCAATAAATAGTTAAATTGCCCAAAAACTAATACAAATCGTGTTCAGATGTTACCCACAGAATACTTAATGTTCTTCCATCAACCCTAACCCCGCCCATTCTTGCTTTGTCTGTTAGGCGAAACACTTTTACTTTTTCCTCTGGGCTAACACTAATTGGGGACACTGGTTTGATTTGAGCAATTGGTATTTTTTCGTAACCTAAACCATTTTTGGGTGCAACATCTATTTGTTGCCAAGTCATTTGCCCAAGCTTATGAATGGTGCTGGCAAAAATTTCTTTTGTTGAACTGTCGCATCTTTCTAAACAATACTCACTACAATCACATCTAATATCGAAAAGCGGTTTCATAAATTGAAAATTAGGTGTTATCGTTGAATGCAGTTTAATCCCGTTTTTGCTCTGTGTTTCACGAGATTTAAATTTTTTGAGATGCCCCTTACCCATTATCAGCAGTCAATAAAGTTTTGAAGTATTTTTCCATTTCTTCGTGGCTGATAATACTATTAAGATCGGTGCTTTTCCAAGGGGCTTCTTCGTGGGTCAAATTGGCTAATTTTAAAGCCGAAAATTGACCGTATATCTCATAGACATCATTGAGAAGATGTTTTACTTTTTTGCTATAAAGACTCAAGTCAATATTTTCAGGAACAGGTAAGGGTTTATTATCATTCGCTTTGTAATTATGATAGATGTCAACTACAACTGGTCCGTAACGCCACGCTTCAATTGGGTCATCAAAAAGAGGTTCTCCATACATTGCCAAATGAAACCCTTGTGCATAATAAAGTAATTTTTGCAATTTGAGATTTGATAGACTGTCTCCGCAATCTTCATCTACTAACGAAAGAAAGTAATCCGCTATTTGTTGTGCCGTTAATTTACCCACTTTACCATCCCGCTGTTGCTTTTGAGTAATTACTATAACAATGCTATCGTCAATGTCAAGTAAAATCTCCATAAAATTCCACCATATATTGTATAGAATCGCTTATTGTGTAGTGTGGTCTGTGCGGTAAGTATACATTGGGGGCTCTTGGGAAATTAGGTTTGTTTTGATTGAACGAAGCTCATCGTTAATAGTTCATTGTTAATTGTCGATTGATAGAGTTTATTGTTTATTGCCATAAGCAGTTTTAGTTTCATAAATAGACTTTCTCCTTATTAGGGCGGACATGCGCGTTTGGTGTCAAAGTTAGAAATTTTAATAGATGTGGGTTCGGTTAAGTCATTTTAGTTGAAGGGATAAAAAAAATTTCAAATCCGTCATTTGGGATATGCAGGTAGTTGCGATTTCGATTGAATCCTTGACCCCGAAAAGTTCAAAGGGTGTAAAGATTTTGGATTGATAATATGATGCTGCTGATAGGGTCTAAATGCTGTTACTTCCGTAAATGTTAAAAAGGATTGCGTAGTACTGCCGGAGGTCGGCATGAGGAAACGTACAGTATTACGCAGTACCGTGAGGGACGCAGTAGAAAAACAAGCTTCCGAACAGCAGGCAGCACAAGCGAGTAAACCAAAACCCCTGCTACAAGCGGCGGTGCTAAACTTAGTTTTGGACAACTTCGAGGGTATCGGGGTGGAGCCTTTGCAGGTTGGCCAGCTGGTTTTTGCCGAGCTTGACATCAATCAGGACAGAGCCATCACGATATTGCTCTTTTAAGACCTGGCCGTGTGCCCGCAGAAAACTTTGGACTTTGCCGTTGGATTGGCTGCTGCAGACCCGCAGCAGAACTTCGCCGCCTTTGTATTTGGCCAATACGGCCTCTGCTAACTGTTCGAGGCCGAAGGCGGTTTTGGCTGATACGCAAATCGCGTTTGGAAGCAGGGTTTGCAGGACCTCAACCTCGCGGATTCTTTTGACAACATCAACCTTGTTAAGCACTTCGATGGTCTGCTTTTGGCCGCAGCCTATCTCTTTCAAGACCGAATTGACGGCCTCAATCTGTTTCAGCGCTTCGGGATTCGAGGCATCTATGACATGCAGGAGCAAATCGGCGTTAATGGCCTCTTCCAATGTCGCTTTGAACGAGGCGACCAGCTGATGAGGCAGGTTTTTTACAAAGCCGACGGTGTCACTCAAAAGCACCTCGGCGCCGTGAGCCGGGGCCCATTTTCTTGTTCTCGTATCGAGTGTCGCGAAGAGCCTGTCCTCGACAAGCACCCCGGCATTGGTAAGAGCGTTTAAGAGTGTGCTTTTGCCGGCGTTGGTATATCCGACGATACCGACTTTAAACAGGCCTTTGCGTCCGTCGATTTCACGAATTTTGCGTTTATCGATATCGGCGAGTTCGCGTTTGAGTTCTGTGATTCGTTTACTAACCAGTCGGCGGTCGATTTCCAACTGCTGCTCGCCTGTTCCCCTTGTACCTATGCCGCCAACGGCGCCTGCGGTGGTTGCTCCGCCTGCGCCCGCTACGCTGTCTAAGTGCGACCACATTTTGGCCAATCTCGGGTAGGTATATTCAAGCTGGGCGAGTTCTACCTGAAGCTGGGCCTGTTTGGTTCTGGCCTTGCTGGCAAATATATCCAAAATCAATTCGCTGCGGTCGAGGACCTTGATGTTAATAATCTCTTCAAGCTCGCGAATCTGGCGAGGCGAGAGGTCGTTATCGAATATTACGACATCGGCCTTGAACCGCTTGACCCGCTCGGCAAGCTGGTCAACTTTGCCTTTACCTATATATGTAGTCGGATTTATTGTGTGGATTTTCTGCTGAAATCTATCTACGACTACCGCCCCTGCGCTTGTCGCCAGAGCCGTAAGCTCAACTAAATCATCCCCATCACCGCTGTGACTTTGCCGTCCAGCCCCCTTATGAAGGATAGCGGCAACCAAAATGGCCCGCTCTCTCCCAACTCTTAGCGTCTGCCGCAGTTTTTCCAATTGAAAAGGCCTCCTAAAACCATTTTGCCGTTTATGTTAGCACATCCTCTTATACTACTCAATAAAATCACGCTGGGCGGCAAATTTGCGGGTTTTTCAGGCCGAAAAACGCATTTTTCAGCCCAAAAACCCTGTTTTTGCATAAAAAGCAGCCCGCAAAGATTTTTGGGCTTGAAAAAATACAAAATCTAAATTATAGTAACGATTCTTAATATTCTGGACGAATTTAATACGATGCTTTTTCCTTTGTGTTTGGTAGTTTTTTGAAGGGTTGAAAGGGTCCTTTTGATATGCTAAAAGTAAAATCGCGTACAGGTGAATCAGTTCAGCAAATGATGAGGCGCTTTAAGAAACTGTGCGAAAAAGAGGGTTTAATCAGAGATATGAAGCGTAATGCTTATTACGAGAAGCCCTCGGAGAAAAATCGTCGGCGTATCCGCAAGGCCCAGCGGGTTGCAAGTTTCAATAATTTCTAATGTAAAGGCCCTTCGCAAATTTTATCGCCCAATAATCAATTCGGCCGGCTTGCCCGGCCTTTTTTTTGCGCCGGCCAACTCAGTCTTCGACAATCCCATCTGCCGTAAGGTGTCCTGTGGACTGCGGACTAATTTGCTTGCAAAACAGCTTTTAACTTACAATAATTAAATATCAATAATCAAATTCGGGAGCAGTGGCTGAGCGGCTGAAAGCGACGGTCTTGAAAACCGTTTTACCCATTGGGTAACGGGGGTTCGAATCCCTCCTGCTCCGGTGATTTTCTTGTGTGCCAATCAAAGGCAACTGATTATTTTCATTGCCTAACATACCTGACTCTAAGGACATGCCGGCTTTTAATTTTCGATTTTCCTCTATTAAAAGATTTTTAAATCGATTCTTTTATTTTTCCAAGCAGTCTCAGCAGCCCATCAAGAATCGTCAATGGATGTGGTGGGCAGCCTGGAATATAAAGGTCGACAGGTACTATTTTGTCAGCACCGTTATTAACCTGAGGGTGGTCCGCATATATACATCCTGAGATGGCACAAGCACCAACAGCAATAACTATTTTAGGAGCAGGTACAGCCTCATAGGTTTTCTGCAAAGCAAGCCGCATATTCCCTGTAACCGGGCCCGTAATAAGCAATCCGTCGGCGTGTCTTGGCGAAGCGACGAATTGGATACCGAACCTTCCCAAATCGAAGACAACGGTACTCAAAACATTTGTGTCAGCCTCGCAGGCATTACAGCCCCCGGCAGAGACCTGTCTTAATTTCAGAGATCGGCCAAACAAACTTTTTGTCTTTTTGTCCAGGGCCTCAGCCAATTTCATTTCACTTCCGGAAAGTATCAAATCAGCTTTTGTCCCTGCTGCAAGGCGGTAATCGCGGCTGAAGTTTATGGCATCTGCGGGACATTTTTGCGTACATTGTGCACAGAACAGACATCTTGCTAAGTCGATAGTTAAAGCACCGTTTTCCTTTTTAAGAGCTGCCGCAGGGCACACATCAATGCAAAGTTTACAATCCGCGGAGCATTTGGTTTGGTCAATCGTAGGCTTTCCGCAGAATCTTTCCGGAAGTTCCGGCTTGGCCTTCGGAAACGAAATCGTTCTGTGTTTCTGCTGTAATCTTGCAAATAATGGTTTTATCATTTTGCCACCTTAGAGGTCGTGCCCGCAATAAGACAAGTTGAAACTCTTGTTGCATAGCGGGAAGTCAGATATTTGCTGATTCCCCATCGCCATAGCTAAACCTGTCCAGTTATGAAAGGATGGGTCGGTAATTTTGTAATGATATAAAGAACCATTGCTGTCAGTAATGCCGACATGGCATATTTCGCCTCTCCAGCCTTCGACGAGACTTACACAAAATTTATCAGGTGCAGGCAGTTTAATATTTGTTTTTATCTGCACCTGTGGACACGTTTTTATCTGGTCAAGTATGAATGCAATCGACCTTTGTATTTCGAGCCAGCGTACGTAAGCCCTTGCAAAAACATCTCCCGTATGCCAGCTTGAGACTGGTATTTGCGCAAAGCTATAGATGCCAGCGGGGAAATTAAATCTGCAATCGATTTCTGCGCCACAGGCTCTGGCCGGCACACCTACCAGCCCGAGTTCCCTGCACGTCTGGGGAGGGACAACGCCGGTATCTTCGAATCGAGCCAAAACTGAGGGTGTGCTCCACAGCAATTTGGCGGCGACTTCCACATCTTTTTTCAAACGTGTGAGTTTTTCAGCAAGTATATCAGAAATCCTGGGACTTATATCGAAGCCAACCCCGCCGGGCGAAACCAGTCCTCTGCCAAAACGATTGCCGCAGATAAGGGCTGTTAAATTCAGGAAATCGCCCCGAATTCTGCCGCAAAAAGAAGATGTCGGCAAATAACCAATATCACCGGCGAGCGCTCCCAAATCGCCGGTGTGGTTGGCAAGTCTTTCCAACTCGAGCGCTATGCCGCGAAGTGATTGTACCCCCGAGGGAACCCGGCTTCCTGAGAGCGATTCTATAAGGTGACAGTATGCCGTTGTGTGACCTATTGTGGTATCGCCGGCAACGGTCTGCATATAGTACAGCGTCTTTTTGTCAGGGCCGCCTATCAGGGCACGTTCTATGCCGCGATGCTGAAACCCGAGCGATATTTCGAGATTTAATACATTTTCTCCATGACACTGAAAACGAAAATGCCCGGGTTCAATTACCCCGGCATGCACGGGGCCAACAGCAACTTCGTGTATTTGTTCGCCTTCGACCTTGAAAAAATCCATGACAGAAGGGACTATTTGTTCACCATTTTTCCGGCCCCAGGCGTCCCGGCCCTTAATATAGGAAGCATGGAAACGAATCGGCTTTAACCAGGGATGGCCCTGAGGTGTTATCGCCCACTGCTCAGCTATTTCACGTTCAAACAGGTGGGCCTGGGTACAATCCGGAGTAAGCGAAGAATATTTATCCGACACCTCGGACGATAATACGGAAAGTTTGCCGGAGTTATCATCAGCAAGAACCGCATAAAGACAAAACATATCGGAACCTGACGGAGCGGCAAAAAGAGAGGCTATTCTTTGCCCTGATGCGACAGCCTCTATGACAGAATCCCTGAATTTATTAATATGAACAACCGGAATCTGTTTAACATCAATTGACTGGCAATTATAAAATGAAATTGAGTTTGATACCGGCATATCAATACCCCCCCATTATCACGGCAACATCGTGCAGCAGGTTGTTAACAACCGGCGGGATATATAGTCCGAGCATCAGTGTTAATGCTCCGAGCGCCAATGGTGGAAGCACGGAAATAGCGGTATCCGGGTTGTCAGCAATCTGCAGACTGTCATCTTTCCTGCCCTGAGCCATATTTAAAAAAGCGATGGCCATGCCAATAAAGATAAGAGCCAGGATAGCTAAAAAAGCAACTGCAATGCCGATTCTGCCCTGTTCAATCATTGATTTTACAATCGTAAATTCACTTAGAAAAATGCCGAAAGGCGGTATGCCGGTAATGGCAAAAAAACCTGCTATCCATATTATGCCAGTAGCAGGCATAATGGTCATGATGCCGCTTACCCTTTTGGTTGTTTTTGTTTTGTAAACAGCAAGAATATTTCCCGCCGCCAGAAACAACATCGCCTTTGTAAGCGAATGATTAACCGCATGCAGCATCGCTCCGAATGTTGCACCGGCGCCAATACCCACACCAAGCGCTAAGATTCCCATATGTTCGACACTCGAATACGCGAGCATTCTTTTATAGTCGGGCTGGCCCAATATGAAGACAGCTGCCCAGCCAATTGATATCAATCCGAACAATACAAGCAGATCCTGGCAGAACCGTCCCAGACCCGCAGCCAGGCAAACCTGATAGCTTCTTAATATCCCCAGGAAAGCACAATTCAAAAGTGCGCCAGACATCAACGCAGATACCACAGAGGGGGATTCGCTGTGTGCATCCGGCAGCCAGGTGTGCATCGGCGCCAGGCCCATCTTCGTGCCGTAGCCAACAAGGAAAAGCAGAAAAGCGGCCTTGAGCCACGGGACATTCAACAGATGTCCCTGCTGGAGCAAAACGCTTAAAATCATGGATTTATCATTTGATTCAGGGGCTGAAGCGGCAATAACCATAAAAAAGTTGCCTAATAGCGCCAGGGCTATTCCAACCGAGCATATCAGTAAATATTTCCAGGTGGCTTCAAGAGAACGATGATGCCGATGGAAATATATCAGAGGCGCACTTGCAAGAGTGGTAGCCTCCATAGCTACCCACATCAAACCAAAATGCTGGCTTACGGTCACAAGTGTCATTGTTGTAAGGAACGCCAGGAGACACGCACAAAAAATTGCCGCGGGCGCGTTAGTAAAAAAAATCCCCTCTTCAAAATCCTGTTCCTTTCTGCCGGATTCGCCGGCAAGATATCCAAAAGCATAGAGTGAACAGGCCAGAAAAAGTACGCTGGTTATTGTCAAAAATAAAAGGCCCGGCTTATCCAGCATAAGCCAGCCGTTCAATAGCGGATTTGCTTCCTTGTTCCAGGCAGTTATGGTTATGACCGTATGACTAACTGCCGCCGTGACAAGAATGATACGGCGAAAGATATTGCTTCGTACTATCAACGACAAAACTGCCGCTATCGCAGGAATCAACAACAAGGCATATATCATAATATCAAACTTTCAATCTCGATAACTGGTCCGTGTCTATATGGTCAAATTCACGGTTAATGTGAAACATAGTGATACCCATTACAAAAACAGCCACAAAAACATCCAACAGGATACCGAGCTCGACAAGGACAGGCTGTTTTTGGACTAAAGCGACTCCGAAAGTGTATATCCCGTTTTCCATCACCAAATAACCGAGTACCTGAGTCACAGCTTTTTTTCGGCTGATTATAAGAAACAACCCCGACATAATCGTAAAAAAGGCGACCGGAACAATCAGCGTGGACATTGCTGCAACAGGTAACGGCAGACGCGAACCAAGCCACATACATATTACAAGAATTACCATCCCCAAAGCTATTGAGGTTCCATATCCAATTAAAGGCTCGACTTCCCGCTGAGTCTTTAAATCTCTCAATGCTCTCGTAAGCAACCACGGAAAAACAATTCCCTTTAAGCTGATTATGGCTGCAGAAAAAAAGACGAGATGTAATTCCAAACTCCACCCATTCAATAAAAGCGGCAATAAGCCCAGCACCACCCCCTGTACCGCTACAATACGAATACATGTCCCCAATCTGCTTAAACCAAGCAGTGTAAGATTGGTAAGCACAAGAAATATCATGATGGTATCCGCGGCGTTGTTCATAAAATTACCTTAAAATCAATACCAGAGCTAAAATTGAAAGAGTTGTCGCCCCAATTAGAAGCTGGGGCACATGCAGCAGTTTTAATCTTGCCATTGAAGATTCGATTACGCCTATGACTATCGCAAGAAGTATCATAAAAAGCATCGCTGCCGAGATATCAAATAACGCATTGCCGCTATGTACCGGAACAACAATACCAATAAGTATCGCACCGAGAAGCCACATTTTTATAGCGGCTCCGTAAAGAATCATTGCCAAATCCGGGCCGCTATGGTCAAGTATCATAACCTCATGTATCATTGTCAGTTCAAGGTGCGTATTGGGATCATCGATTGGTATCCTTGAATTTTCCGTTAAAAAGACAATCAGAATGGCAAAGCCAACCAGTACAAAGGCCGGCCCGGCGTTTAACCAAACACTGAGATTGAGTGATGAAAACATCTGTGAAAGAGAAATATAACCTGTGTATTTTGCGATAGCTGCAAGCCCTATGAGCAACGCCGGTTCAGAGAGCGTAGAGAATGTCACTTCCCTGCTGGCGCCCATTCCTTCAAAACTTGAACCAGTATCCATCGCCATTAAAACTGTGAAAAACCGCGAGAGACCAAAAAGATAGGCAAACAAAATCAAATCCCCTTTGAAGCTGATAACAGCAGGCAGCCCTCCAAAAGGAATGAGTGCCGCAGCGATTAAAGCAACGGAGAGACCAATCACCGGGCCGACGCGGAATATCCACGAAGTTGAGCGGCTGTAAACTGCCCCTTTGCGTAAAAGTTTCCATATATCATAATATAGCTGCAATAAAGGTTGTCCCGTTCTGCCCGCGAAGACAGCTTTTGTTCTGTTAATGATGCCAAGTAACAGCGGCGCTGCAGCAAGTGCAATAACCATATTGAGTAACTTCAAGATAATCATTATGCTACATCATCTTCCATATTAAAAGTATACCCAGTGTCAGAGCGATATATAAAACATATATCTGAAGCCGGCCATGCTGGAACCATCGCAGTTTCGAAAGCAATAAACTGATCCATTTATACGCAGGCTCATACATATACTTTTCACTAATATCCGATGTGTCCGTATGGAAAGCAGATTGGACGGGGAAAACACCTTTTGGATGCGAAATATCTTTACGGGTTCGCAGGAAAAGCTTGAACAGGTCCGTAAGAGGCTGAGCGAACGAAGTAGCCGTGTACTGCATCTTTGGGCCCGGCTGAGCATAGCCGCAATCCCAGGTCACCGTCTGTCTGACACAGCGGCCGCTAAGCAGCAGTTTACGCAAAACCGTGAAAACACCTATAATTCCAAAGAGGATTAATGATACAAAGACAAAATTCCACAATACTGTCGATGCAGATGCAAGCTCGGCCTGAACATCTGGAAACGTGAGCAAGGTTATTTCTAAAATGACGTTTTCCGCAGATTTTATTACAAGCGGCGAGAATATTCCCAGGAGTAAGCAGAGAGCCGCAAGAGTTACCATCGAAAATTTCATACCCGGCCCAACCTCGTGAGCCTGTTGTGCGTAATCACTTCGCGGATGGCCAAGAAATATTACACCGAACGCCTTTGTAAAACAAGCTAACGCCAGTCCGCCAATAAGAGCAAGGGCGCCTATTACAATCAGAGCAGGAATTACTGCTTCAAGTCCTCCACCCATGCCGTTCTTGAAAACTCCGAGATAAATCAGGAACTCGCTGACAAAACCATTTAGAGGAGGTAATCCGCAAATCGCTATAGAGCCAATAAGAAAAGTAAAGGCTGTCCATGGCATACGCTTAATAATCCCGCCGAGTAAATCTATATGTCCTGTTTTGCAACTGTGCAAAACCGCGCCGGCGCCTAAAAAAAGCAGTCCTTTAAATACAGCGTGATTTATCACATGAAACAACCCGCCGGCAAAACCAAGGACCGCAAGAATTGGCGAATTCATATTGATGCCTAACAAGCCGACACCTAAGCCAATGGTTATAATGCCGATATTTTCGACACTGTGATAGGCCAAAAGACGTTTCAAATCATGTTGTGCAAGTGCGAAAAGTACACCAAGAACACCAGATACAGCGCCAATTAAAATCAACACCCAACACCACCAGGCAGGAGGAAACCCCAAAATAGTTAAGGCCCTGACTAAACCGTAGATGCCGGTTTTTATCATAACACCGCTCATAACCGCGGAAACATGGCTGGGCGCCGCTGGATGGGCATAAGGCAGCCACACATGCAGGGGCATAAATCCAGCTTTCGTGCCAAAGCCAACTATTGCCAACATAAATAAGACATTGGCCAGCGACGACGGCACACCTGAAATTTTATCAAAATCCAGCGAACCTGCGTGGTGACCAAGTAAAATAAAAAAAACGACAAGAAACGCTGTTCCGATATGCATTGCGATAAGATATATCAAGCCGGCCTGACGGACCGTCTGCCGTTCATATTCAAATGTAACAAGAAAGAAAGAAGAAAGTGACATTATCTCCCATGCAACCAAAAACAATAAACCATTTCTGGCAACAACCACCAGCGCCATTCCTATCAATAGCAAGTTGTAAAAAAACCATGGGGCTCCAAGATTTTTCTTTTCTCGATATGCCAAAAGATACTCGGCTCCATAGACAGCAGCGATGGCCGATAATCCGAATATTGGTATTAAAAATACTGCTGATATCGCGTCTATCTGAACAAAAAACGAACCGAAAGGTATGTTCCAATTCAAACGAAATGATTCTGTAACGCCATGCAAAAACACCTTAAAGGCTGGAATAACAGCGGTAATACTGCCGGCGACAGCACCCGCAGCACCAAAAAAAGACGCCAAACCTGCCCTTCGGCCGTTGATGAGTGAAGCCAAACCACCAACGAATATAATTACCAGGCCCCAAAGAAAAAGTGACATTTAACTTTTTCCTCCGGTCTCTAAAACAGCTTGATTTTGTTTCAGGCCGGACTCTATCCGAGATATTTCAGAGAAAATCTCATCCCGGCTGCCCTGATTCTTTATAACATTTCTGAAGCCTTTATCACGTAAGGCATAAGCCAATCTGGAAAGCAAATACAGATGTGTTTTGACAGTAGGGCTTATAAGTGTAAAAAGGCAGTTTACCAGTTTGCCATCGAGAGAATTAAAATCAATTGGTTTTTCAAGAAAACACAGTGAAACAATAGGTTCGGTTATATGTAAAACTATTGGATTACGGACATGTGGTATGGCTATTCCATCACCAATCGCAGTAGAAGCCATGGCTTCCCGTGCCAAAAGAACCTGTAAAAGAAACTCTCTATCTACTTCCGGCGGCAGCTTCATGAGTTCAACAACGCTTTTTATAGCGGATTTTTTATTCTCGCCTTCGGTACGGTAATATATTCCACCAAAGGTCAGTGCATCCGATAAGCTGTGCATTGGAACCTGTAAGTTTTCCGGTTCATGGAATATATCTGCTGAAACATTGATTTGGCGGGATGTTACCCATTCGAGCAGTTCAGCCCGGTTGAAACGG
Source organism: Phycisphaerae bacterium (assembly GCA_028714255.1). Classification (GTDB taxonomy): domain Bacteria; phylum Planctomycetota; class Phycisphaerae; order Sedimentisphaerales; family Anaerobacaceae; genus CAIYOL01. Next base: position 22,835 of record JAQTMR010000006.1, read on the forward strand.
TAATGGTCACCAACCCTATAAACGGGTAGTTCACCTTTTTTCAACCATCTATAAATCGTTTTCTCATTTACCTTTAGCAAATTTGCTACATCTTTTACAGTAAGTTGCATAATTCTCGCCTTGTGGACATTTATATCTATTAATAGGACATTTTGGGACATTTTACATAAAAAGGCATAAATCGTCAAGCTTATTTTGCTATAGTTTCAATAAATACGAATGAAATCGCCGATTCCATGGCTTGCTTGAACAGCTTCCGCTATACCATATCCATTTAAATCAGTTCATTAACTTAATAAACTGTTCAAAGAGATACTGTGAATCGTGCGGGCCGGGAGAAGCTTCGGGGTGGTATTGAACCGAAAAAGCAGATAACTTCTTAGATATTATGCCTTCATTGGTATTATCGTTAAGATTGACGTGGGTAACCTCGATGCCTTTGCCTTTTAGAGAATCGACATCGACACAAAAGCCGTGGTTCTGGCTGGTTATTTCAACTGCACCCGTCAACAGGTTTTTAACCGGATGGTTCGCGCCTCTGTGGCCGAACTTGAGCTTGTAAGTTTGTCCGCCGAGAGCAAGGCCAAGTATTTGATGGCCGAGACAAATTCCGAATATGGGCAGCTTACCGAGAAGATTTTGAACTGTTTCTATAGCATAGCCCAAAGGCGCCGGGTCACCGGGGCCGTTGCTTAGGAAAACGCCGTCCGGCTTCAGGCGGAGAACTTCTTTTGCCGAAGTGGCAGCCGGGACAACCTGTACTTCACAGCCGTGCGAACAAAGTAGTCTGAGAATATTATGTTTTATGCCGAAATCGAAGGTTACGACCTTGTATTTTTTTTCGGTTTTCCACTCTGAGCCAGTCAATACATTTACAACGCCATCGTTCCAGCTGTAAGTTTTTCCGGCAGTTACGTCTTTAACTATGTCCCTGCCAACAAGGCCGGGGTAATCCCGGAGTTTTTCTTTTAGTTTATTTATATTCAGCTCTGTCGATGAGATAATTCCTCTCATCGCCCCTTTGGTTCGGATATGCTTAACCAGCTTTCTCGTATCAATCCCCTCGAGGCCGACGACATTGTTTTTCTGCAAATACTCACCAAGGGATATTCCGCTTCGCCAATTGCTCGGATACGGGCAGTTTTCTTTGACGATAAAGCCGCTGACGAATGATTTTCTCGATTCCGAATCCTCGCTGTTGGTGCCGTAGTTGCCAATCAGCGGATACGTCATCGTTATTATCTGCTCATTATAAGATGGGTCGGTCAATATCTCCTGATAGCCTGTCATGCTCGTATTAAAAACGACCTCCCCGCACTTTTGGCCTTCGGCGCCAAAAGAATTGCCTTCAAAAACCATACCATCTTCAAGCAGCAGAATAGCTTTCAAATCCACTCCTAATCGTAATATTTCTGAACAGGTTTTACGCTGATTTTTCTTCGTTTCATTGCCGCGACGGCTTTTACGACCGCAATAGCAGCCCTGATGCTTGTTACATAGGGGATTTGTTTATCAAGGGCAGTCCTTCTTATCGGAAAAGAATCTCCTACCGATTGAGCACCTGCCGTGCTATTTACGATGAGGTCGATTTTGCCGTTTATTATCCAATCGACCACGTTGGGTCTGCCCTCACTCATTTTGAGCACAAACTCCGATGGGATATTATTGTTCACAAGCTCAAGGCATGTGCCTTTTGTAGCCACGATTCTAAAACCCATTTCATTCATTTGACGCGCCAGCTCAACGGCTTTTTTCTTGTCACTATCTTTTACGCTAAAAAGCACGTTGCCGCTCATCGGCAGGCCATTGCCGGCAGCTATCTGAGATTTTGCGAAAGCGATTCCAAAATCATCGTCTATTCCCATAACTTCGCCGGTAGAAAGCATCTCCGGCCCAAGCAATGTGTCTATGCCGGGGAACTTCAGGAACGGAAATACCGCCTCTTTCACCGAAAAATGCTTCGGTTTTATTTCCTCTGTAAAGCCTAACTCATCCAGGGTGGCCCCTGCCATAATCTTTGTCGCAAGTTTAGCTAAAGGCACGCCAATAGCCTTACTCACAAACGGAATTGTTCTGGATGCGCGGGGGTTCACTTCGAGAATATAGATTTTGTCATCTTTTATGGCAAACTGAATGTTTATAAGGCCCTTTACTTTCAGAGCGAGCGCTAAAAGCCTGGTTTGTCTTTTAATATCCTTGAGAATTTTTTCGCTTATCGAAACAGGAGGCAGCGAACAGGCGCTATCGCCCGAATGTACCCCTGCTTCCTCGATGTGCTCCATAACTCCGCCGATGACCACTCGCTTGCCGTCGCATATAGCATCGACGTCCATCTCCGTCGCATCGTCAAGGAACTGGTCTATCAGAACAGGATGTTCGTCCGAAGCCTCGAACGCATTTCTGACAGCGGACTCGAAAGACTTCTCGTCGTAAACAATTTTCATTGCCCGGCCTCCTAATACGTAGGATGGCCGAACAAGCAAAGGAAATCCGATTTTTCGCGCTATTTTCAGTGCCTTGTCATAAGTTGTAGCGGTGCCGCTGTCAGGCTGACGCAGTTCGAGTTTCTTAACAAGATTGTTGAATCGTTTGCGGTCCTCGGCGCAGGCAATACTGTCCGGCGACGTGCCGATTATTTTTACGCCTGCTTTTTCGAGGGGGACAGCCAGCTTGAGCGGAGTCTGTCCGCCAAACTGGACTATTACGCCATCCGGCTTTTCCTTTTCGACAATCGACATAACATCTTCATAAGTCAACGGTTCGAAATACAATCTGTCGGATGTATCGTAATCTGTGCTTACAGTTTCAGGGTTGCAGTTGACCATTATCGACTCGATGCCTATTTCCTTCAACGCGAAGGAGGCATGAACGCAGCAATAATCGAATTCGATTCCCTGACCTATGCGATTGGGGCCGCCGCCGAGAATAACTATTTTTCTTTTATCGGTCGGGTTGGCTTCACATTCGCTCTCGAACGTCGAATAAAGATAAGGAGTATGGGCCTCGAACTCGGCTCCGCAGGTATCAACCGTTTTGTACACGGGTTCGACCCCAAGCCGAAGGCGATGTTTCCTGAACTGTTCTTCCGATATATTCAACACAGTCGCCAGGTACTTATCGCTAAAGCCATACTCTTTCACCTGACGAAGGAAATCACTATCAAATTTATCAAGAGCAGTTGACTTTATTTTTTTCTCCAGCTTGACAATGTCGTGGATGTTATTGAGGAACCACGGGTCGATTTTCGTCAGAGCAAATATTTCGTCCGTAGAAAGTTTTCTTCTAAAAGCCTCGGCTACATACCATATTTTATCCCAGCATCTCGTCCGCAGCTTTTTCCTCAGTTGAGCTAGGCTAAGCTCGCTATTGATATATTTTTTATCAAGCGAAAAGCGGTTTATTTCGAGCGACCTTACAGCTTTATGCAGTGCTTCCTTAAACGTTCTCCCTATTGCCATAGCTTCGCCGACCGACTTCATCTGTACCGTAAGCTCCTGGTTAGTGTTGGGGAACTTTTCAAATGTAAAACGCGGCCACTTAACCACACAATAATCAATGGTCGGCTCAAAACAGGCAGGGGTTTTCTTGGTAATATCGTTAGGAATTTCATCGAGAGTATAGCCAACCGCCAACAGGGAAGCAATTTTGGCAATTGGAAATCCTGTAGCCTTCGATGCGAGAGCGGAGCTTCGCGAAACGCGTGGGTTCATCTCTATCACATACAGTTTGCCGTTTTCGGGATTGACCGCAAACTGTATATTCGAGCCTCCGGTTTCAACTCCTATTGCCCGGATAATCTTGATGGCGGCATCGCGCATCCATTGGTATTCTTTGTCCGTCAACGTCTGAGCAGGAGCAACGGTGATGCTGTCGCCGGTATGAATGCCCATTGGGTCGAAGTTTTCTATCGGGCAGACAATGACAACGTTGTCTTTTCTGTCCCGCATCACCTCGAGTTCATACTCTTTCCAGCCGGCGACGGATTGTTCTATCAAGACTTCGGTTTTGGGGCTCAAATCCAAACCCCAGTCAACGTACCTTTTATACTCTTCAACATTATTCGCTATATTTCCGCCAGTGCCGCCCAGAGTATATGAGGGTCTGATGATAGCGGGGAAACCAACATATTTGATTATTTCCTGAGCCTGCTGCCAGGAATGGGCACAACCGCTTCTGGGAACTTCAAGCCCGATATCTCCGATAATTTTCTTGAACTTATCTCTTTCTTCGGCTTTTTTAATCGCCTGCAAACTGGCCCCCAAAAGACGAACGCCGTATTTTTTCAACACGCCGCTTTCCGCCAGCGCCACTGCGGTGTTCAGGCCGGTTTGTCCTCCGAGGGTTGGCAGCAGGCTGTCGGGCCGTTCTTTCTGAATTATTTTTTCGACTATCTCGGGCGTGATAGGTTCAATATAGGTTCTGTCCGCGATTTCGGGGTCAGTCATTATTGTGGCAGGATTGCTATTGACAAGCACAACCTTGAAACCTTCCTGCTTTAATACCTTGCAGGCCTGCGTGCCTGAATAATCAAATTCACAACCCTGGCCTATAACAATAGGGCCTGAGCCTATAATCAGTATCTTTTTAATATCCTTGCGCTTCGGCATTGGTTGTTTTTGCCCCTTTTATATCACAGGTCGCGGCACTTTGCCAGCAATATCAAAAGTTCTCAGAGGTATAAAGATTAGTTATGGGCATTCGCCTGTCTTTACCAAACGCTTTCGGAGTGATTTTTATTCCGGGCGGGGACTGTCTTCTTTTATATTCGTTCCTGTCCACCATCCCGATAATCTGATTGACTCTGTCTTCAGGCAAACCATCCCTGATTAATTCAGATGCGGATTTATCCTGTTCCACATAACCACAAAGTATTTTGTCCAGAATGTCATACTCCGGAAGAGAATCCGTATCCTTCTGGTTTTTACGCAATTCAGCAGTCGGAGGCCGTTTTATTACTGAAACGGGAATAACCTCGCGATGATGAAGTTCATTTACATATTCAGCTAATTGGTAAATCATAGTCTTTAGCACATCCTTCAAAACAGCAAATCCGCCCGCAGTGTCACCATACAACGTGGCATATCCGACGGCGGTTTCGCTTTTGTTGCTGGTGGTCAAAACAAGATAGCCATACCGGTTACTCAAAGACATAAGTATAGACCCGCGAATTCTCGCCTGCAGATTTTCATAAGCCACTGTGTTTTTGTCCCAATCAGCCATTTCCGTCAGCAGCTTATTGAATTGTTCCAACACCACCTTAATCGGCAGTGCGTAAAACTCAATATCAAGATTGTCCGCCAAAACCTGCGCATCTTTAATGGTATCGGGGCTGTTAAATTGCGACGGCATAGTTACGCCGACGACATTTTTCGCTCCCAGCGCACTTACCGCAATTGCCGCGGTAAGAGACGAATCTATTCCGCCGCTGAGGCCGATTATAACCTTGGAAAAATTGCTTTTTCGCACGTAGTCCCTGACTCCAAGAACAAGGGCGTTATAAACTTCGGAAATATGGTCATCCGGCAAAGACTTGTCAGGCTTCGAAGCGGCAGCAACAGCTTTAAGTCGGGGCTTTTTATTCTCGACTGATGTTAAATCCGCCAGCAGCATATCTTCCGCAAAGGCATGTGCCTGGCAAACGACTTTGCCGGACGAATCCACAAACATACTTCGTCCGTCGAAAACCAACTCGTCCTGACCGCCGATTAAATTGCAATAGGCAACCGCACATTGAAAATGCTTTGCGCATTGGGAAAGAATCTCCTGCCTCTGTTTGATTTTTCCCACGTGAAAAGGAGATGCTGAAATATTTATGATTACGTCTATCCGGGGTATTTCACTAAAAAAGCTGTCCAGCCACTTTAGCCGCCACACGTCCTCACAAATCGTAAAAGCTACCGCCATGCCCTTTATCATAATTCGTACTGTTTCGGTTCCGGGCCGAAAATAACGTCTCTCGTCGAACACGCCGTAGTTGGGCAGAATGCTTTTGCGATAAATTTTCGATATTTCGCCGTTTTGCAGCACGGCAAGCGAATTAAAACAGCCATTTTCATTTAACTCCGCAAAGCCGGCGACAACAACAATATCAGGACAGTTTTTCGCTATGTGTTCCACAGCCAGCCGGTTATTCTCTAAAAAATGTTTTTTAAGCAGCAGGTCTTCGGGAGGATAACCGCACACCGACATTTCGGGAAAAACCACAATATCAGCGCCTAAGTCATAGGCCTCGGCGCTTAGCTTTTTTATTTTCTCGGTGTTTCCCCTGATATCACCGACCGATGTATTAAATTGTGCCAAAGCGATTCGCATAATCAGCCGTTCCCTGCTCCTGCTTTTATCCAGTTATCGATGGCCGCAGCGGCTTCGCGCCCGCTGTTAACAGCCCGAACAACCAATGAAGCTCCGCTGGCCGTGTCACCGGCAGCAAATACTCCCTGTTCGCTGGTCTGATAATTTTCTACCGCGATATTGCCGGAACCATCGAGTTTTAAACCTAAATCTTTCACAAGCCCGCTATGCGCCACGTGAAGAAATCCGAGAGCCAAAATGACAACATCAGCCGCAAGAGTAAATTCCGTTCCCGCTAATTCCTTGAGTTTCCACTGGCCGTTTTTTCTGAACCACTCGACCTCACAGCAGTGCAACTGGCTAACGCGAGTTTCGGCGCCGGAGAATTTCTTTGTCATTACGCCCCAGCGGCGGTTACAGCCTTCCTGATGCGAAGAAGAAGTCCGCATAATCCTCGGCCACATAGGCCAGGGTGTATCGGGCGGCGGGGTCTCCGGGGGCTTCGGCAGAATCTCAAGCTGGTAAATTTCTTTGGCTCCCTGTCTGCGGGCCGTTCCAACACAATCGCTTCCCGTGTCACCGCCTCCTACTACCACTACAATCCTGTTCTTCATCGACATAGAAGACTCATCTTTAATCCCGTTGGCGCAAAGTCCACCAGGGGACGTCTCACGGCACTTGTTCTGCGCCTTCAAATAATCCATAGCAAACAAAATGTTTTCGTACCCACGCCCCTCTATATTGAGGTCGCGAGGCTGGCCCGCACCCATTGTAAGACAGATACAATCGAATTTGTTTTTCAGGTATCTCGCGGAGATGTCCTCTCCCACATTAACCGCAGTCTGAAATTCAACGCCTTCGGCAATCAATTGTTTCACCCTGCGGTCGATAACATCCTTGGCGAGTTTAAAATCCGGAATACCATAACGCAGCAGACCTCCTACCCGCTGGTCCTTTTCGAAAACAACTATACTGTGACCTGCGCGTGCCAACTGCTGAGCTGCCGCTAGGCCGGCAGGTCCGGAGCCGACCACGGCGATTTTTTTGCCGGTCTTTCGTTTAGCCGGCAGAGGTTTTATCCAACCTTGCTGGAAGCCGCGCTCAACTATCTGATACTCAATATGTCTTATCAATACCGGCTTATCGTTAATAGAAAGCGTACATGCGGTTTCGCAGGGAGCCGGGCATACTCGGCCGGTAATCTCCGGGAAGTTGTTGGTCGAATGAAGCAACTGGCAGGCCTGTTCCCATTTATCCTTATAAATCAGCTCGTTTAAGTCCGGTATAGAATTTTTCAGCGGACAGCCGGCGCCGTGGCAAAACGGTACCCCGCAATCCATACATCTTGCGGTCTGCTCGTGGATTTGCTCCGGCGTAAGCGGCACATCTATTTCATTAAAATCATGTACCCTCTGCTCAATCGGCCGATGGTCAACTTCCTGCCGGCTATATTTTAGAAAACCCTTTACTTCACCCATGTAAATACCTCTTCCGTCGCCGGTACTGTTTCAGTATCTCGCTGCTGGGCAACACGCATTTTTTCGAGGGCCTTGCGGTAATCTATCGGGACAACCTTCACGAATTTGCCGACTATATCCAGCCATGTATCCAAAACACTTTTCGCACGAGCACTTCCGGTCCATTTAAGATGCTGCTGAATAAGCTCATGCAGCAGTTCTTTGTCTTCTTCCTTCCAGACGCTTTCCAGCTCGACCATATCAAGGTTGCACATCGTATCAAACAGCTGCGCCTCGTCGAGCACATAAGCAAGGCCGCCGCTCATTCCCGCGGCGAAGTTGCATCCGGTCTTGCCAAGAACCACGACCAGGCCTCCGGTCATATATTCGCAACAGTGGTCGCCGACGCCTTCGACGACAGCAGTCGCTCCGCTGTTTCGCACGCAGAATCTCTCGCCGGTCATTCCATTTATAAAAGCCTCGCCTGACGTCGCGCCGTAAAGAGCGGTATTGCCTATAATAATATTTTCATGACTTATAAATTGCGAACCTTCCGGCGTCCTGACAATGATTCGTCCGCCGGAAAGACTTTTGCCCAGATAATCGTTGCTGTCGCCGATGAGCTTCAAAGTCACGCCGGGCACAAGAAAAGCTCCAAAGCTCTGGCCCGCGGAACCGTTCAGGACGATTTCAAGCGTATCGCCGGGCAAACCTTTTTCGCCGTACTTCCTTACTATCTTATTACTCAAAATCGCCCCAACTGTTCGGTCGGTGTTGTGAATCGGCATTTCTATAACAGTATGTTTGGCCCGCTCAATCGCCGGTTCGGCTTTCTCAATAAGCTGCCAATCAAGATGGTCCTTGAGTTTGTCCGCCTGTTGGCTTACCAATCTTATCGCCCTGCCGTCCGAGGCATCGGGCTGTTGGAAAATCGCGGAAAAATCCAGACCCTTTGCCTTCCAGTGATTAATCGCGGCGGCGGTTTTCAATTTTTCCACTCTGCCAATCATATCCTCGAACTTACTGAACCCCAGGCGTGACATAATTTGTCTGACTTCTTCAGCCACAAAATACATAAACCTCTCGATGTACTCGGGCTTTCCCGCAAATCGTTTTCGCAGTTCAGGGTCCTGTGTGCCGATTCCAAAGGGACAGGCTCCTTCGTGACACTTGCGAAGCAGGGTACAGCCAAGCGATACCAAAGCGGCCGTACCGAAACCGAACTGCTCGGCTCCGAGCAAAGCCGCGATAACAACATCCCTGCCGGTCTTTATTTGGCCATCCGCCTGAAGGCGAATACGGCCTCTTAGATTGTTCATTACCAAAACCTGCTGGGTCTCAGCCACACCGAGCTCCCAGGGACATCCTGTATGTTTTATCGAAGATAAAGGACTGGCTCCGGTTCCGCCGTCGTGTCCGCTGATAAGCACTTCGTCCGCGTTGCCCTTGGCAACTCCGGCGGCGATAGCGCCGACTCCGACCTCGGCAACAAGCTTAACTGAAACTTTCACCCCGGGATTACTGCACTTGAGGTCGTATATAAGCTGTGCCAGGTCCTCGATTGAATATATATCGTGGTGCGGCGGAGGCGATATCAGTGTTACCCCCGCGGTCGAATGCCGCAGCCGGGCGATTTCTTCGGTGACCTTATGACCCGGCAGCTGCCCACCTTCGCCGGGCTTAGCGCCCTGGGCTATTTTTATTTGAAGCTCTTTGGCATGTGCGAGATAATTCGCTGTGACGCCGAACCGTCCACTGGCAACCTGCTTAATGGCACAATTTTTCGAATCGCCGTTTGGTTCAAGTTTATATCGGCTGGAGTCTTCGCCTCCTTCGCCGCTATTACTCATCGCGCCTATGCGATTCATGGCAATAGCCAGGCACTCGTGTGTTTCTTTGCTGATTGAGCCGTGACTCATCGCACCAGTGCAGAATCTCTTGACTATTTTCTCGGCAGATTCGACCTGCTCAATCGGTATCGGCTTGCCATCAACAAATTCAAAAAGTCCGCGCAGGGTGTACAGGCTTTGGGCCTGCTGGTTCACCTCTTTTGCATAATTTTCGTAAGCCTGCTGGTCAGCGAACTTGACGGCATGCTGCAAAGACGTAATGGTCGCAGGATTCCAAAGATGCCGTTCGCTGTTATGTCTGTAATGATAGTCCCCGCCAAAATCCAATTCAAGCGTCCCCAAGGGACGCTGCTCAAAAGCCGCTTTATGGCGTTCAGCCGCCTCACTGGCAATTTCCGCCAGCCCTATCCCACCAACTCTTGAACTTGTCCCTGTAAAGTACTCATCTACGAAAGAACGATTCAGCCCGATAGCCTCGAACAACTGGGCCGCCGTGTAACTTCTCAAAGTCGATATCCCCATTTTGCTTATTGTTTTTAAGATGCCTTTCTTAATCGCGGCAATATAATTGTCCGCTATTTGAGATGGCTCCATCTCGCTGGGAAGCTCGGTCTGCTGGTGCAGATAATTAAGCATCTCAAACGCCAGATAGGGATTTATCGCGTTTGCGCCGAAGCCACATAAAAGGCAAAAATGCATGACTTCGCGCGGCTCGCCGCTTTCGACAATCAAACCCGCCTCGCCGCGCAGCCCGCGATTAAGCAGGCCGTGATGAACCGCAGCCGTTGCTAAAAGCGATGGAATCGGAGCTTTTGTCTGCGAAGCTTCCCTGTCACTGATTATTATAAGTGCAGCCCCCTTCTTTATGGCCTGCTCGGCAGAACCGACCAGTTCGCTCAGGGCCTGTTTCAAACTCTGCGCGAGATTGGAAGCGCCAATATCAAAAACAGCCGATATGGTAACGGTTTTAAGGTCCTGTCTCTTTACCGTACGCAGCCGTTGAATATCTTCATTAGCCAAAATCGGATGAGGCAATTTAAGCTGACGGCAGTGCTCGGGCGTTTCTTCGAGAATGTTTGACTTTTTGCCCACGAAATTCATCAAACTCATAACTAATCCCTCGCGCAGAGGGTCTATTGGAGGATTTGTCACCTGGGCAAAAAGCTGTTTGAAATAATTAAATAATAACTTCGGCTTGTCGGAAAGCACCGCCAGCGGCGAGTCATTTCCCATAGAACCTACCGGCTCTTGTCCGTGTAAGGCCATCGGAAGCAAAATCATTTTCAGTTCTTCGCGCGTGTAGCCGAACAATCGCAAATTCCGGACTAATGTTTCAGGGTCGGCCTGCACCAATTTGGGCGCATCGAATAAACCGCGAAGCTCAATCCTGTTTTCATCAAGCCATCTTCGATAAGGCTTTTGGCGGGCAATTTTACTTTTTGTCTCGTTGTCGGAGATTATCCGTCCTTCAACCGTATCAACAAGAAACATATGGCCCGGCTGCAGACGGCCCTTTTGCCGGATTTTCTCCGGCGGAATCTGAACGACGCCGGCTTCACTGGCCATGATGACCAAATCATCAGTTGTTACAAGATACCGGCAGGGCCGCAGACCATTGCGGTCGAGTGTTCCGCCGACAATCCGTCCATCGGTAAAAACCACCGCGGCAGGTCCGTCCCATGGTTCAAGTATCGCTGCGTGATACTCGTAAAAAGCGCGTTTGTCCGTACTGATATGATATTTTGCTCCGAACGCTTCGGGTATCATCATCATCATCGAATGAGGCAGGCTTCGGCCGGAACGAACAAGCAGTTCGAGCACATTATCAAAACACGCCGAGTCACTGCCTTGAGGAGTCAATATCGGCAGCAAATCGCTGATGTCGTCACCAAACGCCTCGCTGGACATCTTCATCTGACGGGCCTGCATCCAGTTGCGATTGCCGCTGAGTGTGTTTATCTCTCCGTTATGAGCAATGCACCGCAACGGCTGGGCAAGCCGCCAGTTTGGAAACGTATTGGTGCTGTACCGCTGATGCACTATTGCCAGGGCAGAAACCATCCGTTCATCCGCAAGGTCGGGATAATAGGCGAACAACTGCCATGCCATAAACATGCCCTTGTAACAAATGGTTCTGCAGGAAAGTGATGAGACATAGAAATCTTCGCCTTCCTGCCCGAACTTTTTTCTGGCAAGCTTTTCGGCCCGTTTACGCGCTAAATACAGCTTCCGTTCGAGCAGCACATCTTCAAGACCCAAACCATCAACGAAAATCTGTTTTATAAAAGGCTCGGCTCCCAATGCTATTTGGCCCAGACAATCATTTGACGTAGGTACATCCCGCCAGCCCAGTACTTTCAAGCCGTAATGTTTAATCGAGTCCTCTAAGATTTGGTCACAGCCCCTGCGAAGCTCTTCGTTTTGGGGGCCGAATACCATACCCACCCCATATTTGTCAGAGCCGGGCAGGGAAAAGCCCAGGCGTTCACACTCGGCCCGCAGAAACTCATGAGGGATTTGAAACAAAATGCCCGCGCCATCGCCTGTTATCTCGTCGGCACCAGCCGCCCCGCGGTGTCGCAGGTTTAGAATAATCTCCTTGCCGTATTCAATAATAGAGTGGTCGCGTCGGCCCGATATGTTGACAACGGCGCCTATACCGCAGGAGCCATGCTCGTACTGCTCATCATAAAGTCCAATGTTTTTCGGGTTCTTCACCATTTAATTCCGTTAAAACCATACATAAAGCCGCCCTGTCGACCCGGCAGCAGCCGCACCGACAGGGAGGCGAAACACATCAATGCAACAGTTTACAAACTGCACTGCTACATATCAACTATCATAATACAGATGGAACTCATGTGGGTGCGGCCGAAGCGCCATCTCGTCCAGTTCCTTTTCACGTTTCCACTGAATCCAGGTCTCGACAAGGTCGTCAGTAAAGACGTCACCCTCGATGAGGAATTTATGGTCCTTTTCGAGCGCGTCAATAGCTTCATTGAGTGAGCCCGGCGCTTTTTTGGTTTTTTCCAGCTCCTTCTTCGAGAGCTCATAAACATCCACATCCATCGGTTTGCCTGGGTCGAGTTTGCGTTTAATGCCGTCGTTGGCAGCCATCAGCATCGCGGCGAAAGTAAGGTAGCCGTTGCAGCTCGGGTCCGGGCAGCGGAATTCTACTCGCTTTGCGCTTGCACTTGATGAATACATCGGGATTCGGCAGGCAGCCGAGCGGTTGCGGGCGGACATACAAAGGTTCACCGGCGCCTCGAAACCGGGGACGAGCCGACGATACGAATTTGTTGTCGGAGCCGCAAAAGCTAAAATGGCCGGGGCGTGCGCGATAAGCCCGGCAATCGCATGCATAGCAAGGTCGGAAAGTCCCGCGTAGCCCTTGCCGGCGAACAGGTTTTTGCCGTTTTTCCAAAGCGAGAAGTGCGTGTGCATACCTGAGCCGTTGTCCTGGAATACCGGCTTGGGCATAAACGTCGCCGTTTTGCCGTGACGCTTGGCAACATTCTTGACTATGTATTTATACCACATAAGCTTGTCGGCCTGTTCGACTAATGGCGCGTAAACCATATCGATTTCAGCCTGACCGCCGGTTGCTACTTCATGATGGTGTTTCTCAATCGCAATCCCGACCTTCTGCATTTCCTCGACCATTTCGGTACGAATATCCTGCTGGGTATCGGTCGGGCTTACAGGGAAATAACCGCCTTTGTACGAAGGCTTGTACCCAAGATTGGGTTCTTCGAAACGGGCAGTATTCCATGAACCTTCCGCCGAATCGATTGAGTACATTCCGGTGTGCTGGTTCTGCTCATAGCGGACTTCGTCGAAGATAAAGAACTCCGGCTCAGGACCGTAATAAGCGGTATCCGCCAAGCCTGTTTTCTTCGCGAATTCCTCCGCCCTTTTGGCGATATATCGCGGGTCGCGGTTGTACTCTTCCCGTGTGAGCGGGTCGAAAATATCAGCGAGGACACTCACCGTTGGCTTGGCAAAAAATTGGTCCATTACCACGGTGTTCATATCCGGAACCGCCATCATGTCGGACTGGTGAATCGGCTTCCAGCCGCGGATTGAAGAACCGTCGAAGCCGAGACCTTCCTTCAAGGTCTTTTCATCGAGGAACTCCACTGGGAACGTGCAGTGCTGCCAGGTGCCGAGAAGGTCAACGAACTTCAGGTCCACCATCCTGGCGTTGTTCTTCTTTGCAAATTCAAAAAACTCTTTTGGTTTCATTAGCTTACCTCATTAAAAAATTAGATTGTTAATATTTGTCTTTTATCCAATAGCCTCGCCGCCTCTTTCACCCGTTCTGATGCGGATGCATTCCGGCAGGTCGAGTACAAAAATCTTACCGTCACCGATTTGTCCCGTCTTTGCGCCATCGATGATTGCCTTTATCGTTCGCTCTACGAAATTATCATTTACCGCTATCTCCAGCCGAACTTTCTTCAGCAGGTTCACTTCCATACCAACGCCGCGATATGATTCATGATAACCTTTCTGCTGACCGCAGCCCAGCGAGTTCGTTACGGACATTTTGTAAACTTCTTCCTTGTATAGCGACTGCTTAACATCATTGAGCTTATGCGGCTGGATATATGCAATTACCAGTTTCATAATTTTATCTCCTTTGAGTCAAGTCCGCCTTACTTATTCTGTGGTGAATATTTGAAATCCTGCATACGCCTCATTGCCATGCTCGCCAATATCAAGGCCGCGTATTTCTTCTTCCCGCGAAACCCGAATACCGATGGTTGCTTTCAAGACAATCCAGGTCACTGCGGCTATAACCAGCACAAATGCTCCCACTGAAACAACAGTGATTAATTGTGCTTTCAGCAAAGTAAATCCGCCGCCGTAGAACAATCCGTTGCCTGTCGCTATGCCGGCGATTTTATCTTTTGCAAACAATCCTACGCAAAGGGTGCCGAATATGCCATTAACAAGATGCACAGATAACGCACCAACCGGGTCATCCAGACGAAGACGGTCAAACATCATTACCGCAAGCACAACTAAACCGCCAGCTATAAACCCGATTAGCAATGAGCAGCCTACGCTAACGAATGCACACGGAGCCGTAATTGCCACCAGACCAGCGAGGCATCCGTTTAAAGTCATACCCAAATCGGGCTTGCCAAGCAACAGCCAGGAGGTCAGTGTAGCGCTCAGAATCCCCATTGCCGCGGCCATATTGGTGGTTACCGCAACATGACTGATTGCGATTGGGTCGGCACACATAGTTGAGCCGGGATTAAATCCGAACCAACCGAACCACAGAACAAATGCGCCGATTGTTGCCAGCGACAGGTTGTGACCGGGAATTGCTCTGATGCGGCCGTTATCATACTTGCCGATTCGCGGCCCGAGTATTGCCACGCCCGCCAGTGCTGCCCATCCTCCGACACTATGAACCACTGTCGAGCCGGCAAAATCTAACGCCCCCAATTTCGAAAGCCAGCCGCCCCCCCATACCCAGTGTCCAATTATCGGATATATCAACATAGCCATAACAAATGAAAAGATGATGAACGATACATATTTAATGCGTTCTGCTACCGCTCCTGAAACAATAGTTGCCGCTGTTCCGCAGAATACCAATTGGAAAAAGAATTTGGCCCAGAAGGGGACACCCGTCCACGAAATGGCCGAGTACACGCCCCTGTACGCCTCACCTACCGCAGGAGAATTGTCTAAACCGCCGGCGAAAAACAACCCCTTAAGGCCGACCAGGCCGTTGCCGTCACCAAACATCAGGCCCCAGCCTAAAATTAGAAATCCCAGTGATGACACCGCAAAGACTACGAAATTCTTTGATAATATATTTACACAGTTTTTCGACCGTGCGAACCCTGATTCAACAGCTGCGAACCCGAGGTTCATAAAGAAAACCATCTTGGCTGTAATCAAAACCCAAATTGTATCTACAATTACTTTATTGTCCATTTCTCTTACTCTCCTAATTGACCTCAGGAGCAAGGTGCCCAACAAAAGTCATTGAGCCTCCATCCCTGTGTTGCTCTTAAACTGCTTCCACAGCTTACAACAAACGGCTGTACAAAGATACGGAAAAACTGTAAAGACATTGAGCAATTGCTATACCAGAAACGCCTGAATCTAAGAAACATCTTTAAGTGCAGCTAAGACAAAGAGTTATACTCAGTCAACACCATAGGCGAGAGGGATTTGCTCTTACATTTATGTAACTATGGCGAGCCAAGATTACATAATTGTAACTATTTACAATCTAATCCGAGAAAAAAAAGATGGGCTCTGCCAGCCGTGGAACAGAGCCCTCCCTGACTAAAGCAACCGCCTGTGCGATGCCCCGTCATTCTATTGAAAATTCACTTCTGCTTCTACCCGATGGCTTTGCTGCCGGTTTCACCTGTCCGAATGCGGATACACTCAGCAAGGTCAACAACGAAAATTTTGCCGTCACCGATTTGCCCTGTATTTGCGCCATCAATGATTGCCTTTATCGTGCGATCGACGAAGTCCTCATTCACAGCTATCTCCAACCGAACTTTTTTCAGCAGGTTCACTTCCATACCCACGCCGCGGTACGACTCGTGATAGCCCTTTTGCTGTCCGCAACCCAGTGAATTCGTCACCGACATCTTGTAAACTTCCTCTTTATATAGCGACTGCTTCACGTCATTGAGCTTGTGCGGCTGGATGTATGCAATAATCAGTTTCATAATCGTATCTCCTTTTTTAAACAGGGTTGTCTCATTTATTCTGTAGTGAATACCTGGAACCCTGCATATGCTTCGTTGCCATGCTCGCCAATATCCAGTCCTTTGCTCTCTTCTGCGGCACTGACACGCAACCCTGTTGTTCGGCTCAAAAACCAGAACAGTATCAATCCGAGTCCAAAGGCCCATGCGAACGCCGTCGCGGCTCCTAAAACCTGCACTCCGAATAGCTTGAGACCGCCGCCGTAAAACAAGCCGCCGTCGGTCGCAAACAATCCGTAAGAAAGAGTACCCCACAAACCGTTTACGCCGTGAACACTGACGGCACCGACCGGGTCATCAACTTTCAGCACATAATCGAAGAACAATACGCTGAGCACCACCAGAACACCGGCAACACTACCGATGGCAATTGCACCTGCCGGAGAAACGCCATCGCAGGGACATGTAATTGCCACAAGACCTGCCAATGCTCCGTTGAGGGTCATTGAAATATCAGGCTTTTTCAAAAGTGACCACGAAGCAACCAGCGCCATAACCGCACCGGCCGCGGCAGCCAAATTAGTTGTTACCGCAATATACCCTATGGAACCGTTTCCAGCCGTGGTGCTGCCGGGGTTAAACCCGAACCAGCCGAACCACAGAATAAACACACCCAAAGCCGCCAAAGGCAGGTTGTGTCCGAGAATGGCACGCGGCTTACCGTCAGGTGCATATTTTCCTAAACGAGGCCCCAGCATAACAGCGCCCGCCAAAGCCAGCCAGCCGCCGATAGAATGCACAACCGTCGAGCCTGCAAAGTCGTGAAAGCCCATATTCGCCAGCCAACTGTTATTGTCAGTCAAAAGAAGGTTGCCCCATGCCCATGAGCCGAATACAGGGTATATCACCAGTGAAATCACGGCGCTGTAAAACAAATACGCTATAAATTTGGTTCGTTCAGCCATTGCGCCGGAGACGATGGTCGCAGCTGTTGCAGCAAAGACCGTCTGAAAAATCAGGAACGTCCAGTTCCAGTCCGCTCCAGGCTCGGTCCCGGCAAGACCGAACATAGTAGTCCCGAATAAACCGTTCGAGACGCCGAACATCAGCCCGAATCCGACCAGGAAAAACGCAAGACTGCCGACAGAAAAATCCATCAGGTTCTTCATCAAAATATTGACGGCGTTTTTGGCCCTGGTAAAACCCGTCTCGACCATCGCGAAGCCGGCCTGCATAAAGAACACCAGGAACGCCGCTACGCAGGTCCAGACTATGTTGATGTTTAGCTGGAGTTCTTCTTTGATGCTTTCCAGGCTTGCCGCGGGTACATCTTCAACCTTTGCCCCAGCGGGTGCTTCCGCTGCCATTACGCCCTCCGGGCTATCCTGTTCAGCAGCAAATAGTGCGGCACCAGATAGCAATACCACTGCCAACACAATAATAAGAAGCAACTTTTTCATATTAATATCCTTTCAAACATCATCATTAAAAGCTTTTGGAAAGACTAACGCCGGCGAAAAACATATCACTGTCAGCCCCGGTATCGCGTATGGAGTCGCTGAGCAGCGTGACATAATTAAGGCTTGGTGATAAACTCCAACCGCCAATATCTATCGGGAAACTAACCGAAAGCGCAAGGTCCTGCATCTTGCCGCCGCTAACTCCCCAGTAAGCCTTGTTATATGCACTGCTGCCCCAGCCTAAACTTGCACCAAGTTCCATTCCGACCGGCAGGTCAGGACCAAGTTCGAAAATCTTTTCAATGCTGTGCCCAAACCCAAGTGAAACATATGTGCCGTCCACCTCGTCAACATCGTGATAAACCGTTATCGATGGATTGAACGGAGCGTCCAAACTAAATCCCCAGTAAATTTCCGTAGTAGCTTCAAAGGCTGTATTCGGAAAATCATAGTATATCATACCGACCGAATAGCTTAGGCCTTCTATACCTGGAACTGCACCTGTATAATCAAGTGTATAATCAAGCTCCGTAAACTCGCCGCTGTTATCATTAACGCTTGTCATTTCAAGATTGCCCCAGATTGATGCGGTAAAACCCTTATAGCCGACGCTAAAACCGGGCTGAAATACCGAACCATCAGTCAGATTCTGTCCTCGCCATATATACTTGCCGAAATAGTCCGCTGAAAAACCAAACTCTACCTTGTCTTCTGCCATGGCGGCCCCTACTGTAAACGCCAACATCATTAGCACTAAACCTAAACTGCCAAGTCTTCCAAGCCTCACTGTCATTCTCCTTTCAGATTTTTACCTATAGTTCTTTCGGCACCGATACAATTACCCCTACACATAGCAACGCCCGTGCCAGCACCGCCAAACAAAACGTAACTGCTTATTTAACATATAGATATGGTTTAATCCCACCAAAAAACAATGGGAAAAACGCAACATTTTTGTAACCTGCCACAAAAACAGCACATTTACGTCTCTGCCCCGCAGGAACTAAAAACCTGTGTCTCGCTGCCAGAAAAAATATTCTGACAAAAACGTGTTTTCGCATCTCCTTTTATCTGCTATACTTACGCAACATCGTCCCTTGTTGCGAATTTTCTTGAAAAGAAACAACTTGTGCCTCTCTCGGAATATGTTACATTTATGTCATATTGAATTTAGAGAGGTCTTTTGAAAATGACTAAAAAAGAAACGTCCTGGCAAACAAGAGCGGCATCCGCTCCTCACGACTTAAAACAGCTTGAAGCCCTTTACAAGGTAAGTCAAATACTGGCCGGCGGTACACGCCAAAAATCAGCTCTTGTCGAGGTCTTGAATATCCTGGACGAGGAGCTTAATCTTAACCGAGGCACAATTACGCTTCTTGCGCCGAGCGGCGATGAGATTAGAATCGAAGCGGTGCATAATCTCTCACAGGAACAAAGCAGCAAAATCACATACCGCATTGGCGAAGGCGTAACCGGCAAGGTAATGCAAACCGGCAAAGCAATGATTATACCGAGGGTTTCTCAGGAGCCGTTGTTTCTGAATCGGTTTGAAAGATGGAATGTTACAAAGCAGGATTTAAGTTTTATCTGTGTGCCAATTACCATCGGCAACGAGGTCATCGGGACAATCTCGGTTGACAAGCCATTTGAAGAAACAGCGCCATCCAGTGATGAGATACGCATACTAAGCATCGTAGCAAGTATGATTGCCAATGATTTGAGGACTCGGCGGGAAGCTACTATCGAGCGTCAGCAGCTCGAAGATGAAAACCTGCGTCTGCGCCACGAACTGGAAGACAGGTTCCGCCCAGAAAACATAATAGGCAATTCCAGCACAATGCGCGACGTGTATCACCAAATTCATCAGGTCGCCGGCAGTGACACAACCGTTCTTATCCGCGGCGAATCAGGAACCGGCAAGGAATTAGTCGCTCACGCTATTCACTTTTCCAGCCCCAGAGCAAATGGGCCTTTTATAAAAGTTAACTGCGCAGCCCTAAATGAAAACCTGCTCGAAAGCGAACTGTTCGGCCATGAAAAAGGCGCTTTCACCGGAGCGATACAAGGCAGAAAAGGCAGGCTTGAAGAAGCGAACAATGGAACGCTGTTTTTGGATGAAATAGGCGATTTCTCCTCTGCTACCCAGGTAAGGCTTCTTCGAGTTCTTCAGGAAAGGGAATTCGAACGCGTCGGCAGCAACCAAACCATAAAAACAAACGCACGAATCCTCGTAGCTACGAACCGGGATTTGGAAAAATGTGTAGATAAAGGAATCTTCAGGCAGGACCTTTACTATCGCATAAACGTGTTTCCTATTTTCCTGCCGCCGCTGCGGCGGCGAAAGGATGACATTTTACTATTGGCTGATTTTTTCGCGGAGCGATATTCCCGGAAAATGAATAAAGACATCAGACGCATCAGCACTCCTGCGATTAATATGATGGTGTCGTATCACTGGCCGGGCAATGTCCGCGAGCTTGAAAACTGCATCGAAAGAGCAGTACTTTTAAGCAGCGACGGCGTTATCCACGGCCATCACCTGCCTCCGACCCTGCAGCTTTCAGATACGTCCGACACTATCGGCGCAGGCTCGTTAACAGAAAGGATAAATTTATTCGAACGCGACCAGATTGTCGATGCGCTCAAACGCTGTGATGGAAACCTGGCGGCAACAGCACGGGACTTAAAAACCACCGCAAGGATTGTGCGATATAAAGTCAAAGAACTGGGTATCGACTATAAGCGATACCGCGAGAAGAAAGGCTGATTATGACAGCATGGGCGAGTACCGGCTTTGCCGGCCTGGATAAGATACTCTGCGATTTGAAAAAAGGCGACAACGTCGTCTGGCAGGTTGACAGCATCGAAGACTATAGCCACTTTGTTAAGCCGTACATAAACAAGGCCCTCGAAGACAAACGCAATGTTATTTATATGAGGTTCGCCCAACACAGGCCCCTTATCGAAAACCAGCCTAACGTTACGGTCTATCAGCTCGACGCAAAAGGCGGCTTCGAAAGTTTCTCCACACAGGTCCACAACATCATTTCCAAGGAAGGTATCGGAGCATATTACCTGTTCGATTGTCTTTCCGACCTGTTAAGCGCATGGGCAACAGACCTGATGGTTGGAAATTTCTTTTTGGTCACCTGTCCTTATCTTTTCGAGCTGGACACAATCGCATACTTCGCCCTGCTGCGTAATTATCATTCTTTTCAAACCATTGCCCGTATCCGCGAAACAACTCAACTGCTGCTGGACGTTTATGATTTCGACGAAAATTTTTACGTCCACCCATTGAAGGTGCTGGGCCGATACTCGCCTACGATGTTTCTGCCTCATCTGCAGAAGAAGGATAACTTCGCACCTGTAATAAGCAGCATCGACGCGAGCAGGCTGTTTTCTCACATTTCGCAGAAAGGCCTCGGTGGCCCGGCAAGAGTGCTGGATTACTGGGACCGCCTGTTTATGAAAGCGGACAGCCTCGCAAAAGAACCCGCGGATTCTCCAAAAATCAAAGAGCTTGGGAAGGAGCTTTGCAGAATAATGATTGGGCGGGAGAAAAGAATCTCACAGCTCGCTCAACGTAATTTCGCGATTAAAGATTTGATAAATATCAAAAGCAGATTAATCGGCAGCGGCTTTATCGGCGGCAAGGCTACCGGAATGTTGATAGCGCAAAAAATCCTTTTAGACGATAAAGCATTCGACTGGGGCCAATACATGGAAACCCATGATTCGTTCTACGTCGGCTCGGATATCTTCTACAGCTACATCGTTGAAAACGGCTGGTGGCAATTGCTTATGAAGCAGAAAACAAAGGATGGATATTTTCAGGTCGCTCCCGAACTGAAAGAAAAAATGCTCCGAGGCAAATTTCCAGACCAGATTCGCGAACGATTTCGTGAGATAATAGAATATTTCGGTCAGTCTCCAATTATAGTTCGCTCAAGCAGTCTGCTCGAAGATTCGTTCGGCAACGCATTCGCCGGTAAATACGAAAGCCTGTTTCTTGTAAGTCAGGGCGACCCTGACCGGCGATATTCTGAGTTCGAAGAGGCGGTGCGAAGAATTTACGCAAGCACCATGGACGAAGACGCCCTGACGTATCGCTTGCAGCGAGGGCTTGACCAGCAGGACGAACAAATGGCTTTGCTCGTCCAGCGGGTATCCGGCTCTTATAAAAACAAATACTTTTTCCCCGACCTGGCAGGCGTAGGCGTCTCGTATAATACTTTCGCATGGAGCCCGGAACTTGACCCGAAAGCGGGGATGCTCAGGCTCGTTATGGGTCTCGGCACCAGGGCAGTAGAGCGGGCAGAAGACGATTACCCACAGATAATCGCATTGGACCAGCCGTTGCTGCGGCCTTATGCCGACAGGGAAGACGAAAGAAGATTCTCACAGCACAATATAGACCTGCTTGATACCGACCAAAATTGTTTAAGGACCGTTGACTTATCCGAACTGCTGAACGAAAACCTCGATATCAAATTAGACCTGATAGCCAGTTCCGACCACCTTACCGACCAAAAAAGGAAAGGGCTTGGTATGAAAGCCCAAAGGTCTTGGGTTTTGACTTTTAAGAAGCTCCTGTCAGATACGAACTTCATACAAATAATGCAGAACCTGCTCAAAACACTCGAAAATTATTATCAATACCCGCTGGATATAGAATTTACCGTCAACTTCGCCGACGATAATTCGTTCAAAATAAATTTGGTTCAATGCAGACCCCTGCAAACCAAAGGCTTAAGGGCAAGCGTGCAAATGCCGGAAGATATCAAACCCGAAAATATTCTTTTTGCGTCAAAAGGATATACGATGGGCGGCAGCATATCTCAACCGATTAAGAGAATCATCTATGTTGACCCGCAGGCGTATGTCGAAACCCCAATTGCGCAGAGATACAGCATCGCAAGGCTGGTAGGCAAATTAAACAAACAGATAATCAGCAGAGAAACGACCCCTGCTATTCTGTTCGGGCCGGGCAGATGGGGGACAACAACTCCGAGCCTGGGTGTCCCTGTCAGCTTCTCCGAAATCAGCAAAATAGCTGTCCTTGTCGAAGTAGCTTACGAAGGAGGCAACTTAATGCCTGAACTGTCCTTCGGCACTCACTTCTTTCAGGACCTCGTGGAAACTGATATATTTTACGTGGCTCTCTTCCCGCAGAAGCAGGATGTGGTATTCAGCAAAGACCGACTGCTGAAAATGCCTAATTTACTGGCCGACTTTCTCCCTGAAGAGCAAAAGTACGAGAATGTCGTGAAGGTATATGAAATTGAATCAGGCCAGCTTCAGATTATCAGCGATATAGCATCCCAGAAAATCGTTTGCTTCTTCACATAATCTTCACTGTCGCGGGCGAATATTGCTACTCGTACATATCCGGCATAACTTCCGGATACAACTGACCTGCCGAGCTTATCTTGAAGACGTAAACAAGCCCCTTCCTAAGCTTCGTGTACACTACGTTGCCATAGACAGCTTTGATACCGTGTTCTTTCAACTGGTCAGGATCCCATATATTCGTCCAGAACAAATTTCTTTCGTTCGTCGGTAGAAGCTCCAGCAGGTCTTTGTATCTTTGAGGTTCCCTGCCCGGCTCTTCGATTGTCAAACCGTTCTCCGGGGCGGTATTTTCACCATATACCCTCCGCCACAGGTACAACGCCTTTGCCTTGCCGTCCATTACCATCTTGTCGCCGAATTTCACGACCAGTGCGTCGAAATGAACTATGTCACCCTCGACAGTGTAATTTTTTTCGAGCACCTTTTTCAGCTTATCGTCCCTGGCGGTTTCAACGAACCTTACGTTCGTAAACAATTTTCCGTCGCGGGTCTCCTGTGAAATCACTTTTGCGTAACCGATTTGGTCTTCGACTGTGAGGTTTGTTATCGCCTGCTTGAGCTGTTTGTTCTCGGTTAAGAGTTCGCGTATAGTGGCAGCCCCATAAAACCAGCCGCGCCCCATATACACCATTGCTGCAAGGCACGCGAAAACTATGATATAAACAACAACTCTTCTCATTTTGACGGCCATTTGCAATGCCTCTTTTTAGCCCGGTTTTTATTGCTTCAAAAACAGGTAATACAGTCTTCCTTCCTGATATGTCTGTCCCGCAAGCTTGCCCGCCGTATCTCCAACACCGATATAAACATCACAGCGCCCGGGTGCGCGGATTGCGCCGCCGGTGTCCTGGTCAAGCATAAATCCCGTGAAAGGCCGCATAACAACATCGCCGGCCTCTTTCCGGGGCAGCGTAGTGGACACAAAGGTCAGACAGCCGCGGGGAAATATCGACTTGTCTGTGGCAATACTCCTCATCGGAGTTACTGGCTCGTTCAAACTGCCACGGGGTTCGCCCTTCTGCTCGCCGAAGAAAATGTATCTCGGATTTAATCGCGTATAATACGAAATCTCATCGGGATGCTTCTTGAAGTAATCTATAATTCCGGTCAGACTCAGTTGCGAACCGGATATTTTGCCGTCGTTCACCATGGCCTGCGACATACTTCTATATTCGTACCCGTTATGCGCGACATAACCTACCGTAAACAAATTGCCGTCCGGCAGTCTTATTTTAGCCGAACCCTGTATGTGCGCTATATACGCTTCGAGCGGGTCCTTCAGCCAGACTAATTCTTTGCCCCTGAGCATCATCGCATCTTCAATCACGGCCCGCGATGGATATGGTATGATACTGCCGTCCGCCATCTTTCGCCCGAATACCACGCCGTTAGCGTCTTTGACCAAATTATCAGGCTGCTTATACAGCGGATACTTGAAATCATCGCTTGGCTCGAGCGAGCCCTCGAAAATAGGCGTGAAATAGCCTGTGAACAGTACCGTCCCCTCATCGTCACAGCCCACCGACGTATAAACATCGAATTTGTCCCTGATGGCGGCGTTCAAATCCGTACCGTTCATGCCCGAATCCAATAGCGCCGAGAACTCCTTCAAACTGTCCACCGCCATTTGATGGTCTATGCCGCTGACCGGGAAAAACCCCTTACTCGATGGCTTACTGAGGTAATTAAGGCTTCTTTCAACTGCGACCTTCAAACCATCCACGTCAAAACAGGCTAATGTAAAATCGGGAATCTCCGCCGGGTTTGTTATTTTGCGCAGCGCCGATTGGCCTGGCAGCAGGGGCTTATCATAAGGCGGAGCGACAGCCTTTTTCATAGGGGCTTTACAGCCGGTTATTACAACCGCAACTGACAGCAGTAGATAAAGTAAAACCTTGTTTCTCACAGTTTAAACTCCCAATACCATATGCAATATAATAGTTTCTTCCAGAATAGCTATATTCGACCATATTGGATGAATTTGAGCAAATTTTTCTTACCGCTTCTGCAATATTGTTTTTCCAGGGCCGAATGCTAAACTCTCACTCTTTTACTAAGTTATTTGGATATATAGGATTAACATATTGAACGAAAGGCCCCTGGAAAGTGAAAACCATCATTCTTTTGCTGATATCGAATGTATTTATGACTATCGCCTGGTATGGACACTTAAAGTTTAAATCGGCCCCCTTGTTGGGGGTAATCATCGTTAGCTGGCTAATCGCGTTTTTCGAATACTGCTTTCAGGTCCCGGCCAACCGAATAGGACACTGCCAGTTTACCGCCGCACAGCTAAAAACCATTCAGGAAGTTATTACCCTGCTGGTTTTTTCCGTCTTTTCCGTCGTATATCTCAAGGAAGAACTCAAATGGAATTATGCGGTCGGTTTTATAATGATGGTTGCCGCTGTTTTTTTTATATTTAAGAAATGGTAGCGATTAATATTCGTATTCTTTTTCGTCTCGGCTGCGCTTTCTCTGCTCCAGCAGACGGTTAATCCGGGTGATTAAATCCGTTCGGCTGCAGCGCCTGAGAAAATCGGTTACCGTCTTTTCGTTTCTGCTCTCGCTGTATCGCAGCAAGGCTGCCTGAAGAATCTTTTCCTTGTGCCCTTTCGGGATAAAGATTCTTTTGCCCTTCGTGTCAAGGCCGGACACATACATTGCCGTCGAAGCAGTCAACGGCACCGGGCCGAAATCCTGAACCTGCTGGGGACACCAGCCTCGTGAGACCAAATACTCGGTCAGCTTCAGCGCATCATCGCTGGTGCAGCCCGGATGCGAGCTTATAAAATACGGCACGATGTATTGCTTTTTACCCGCCCTGCTCGAAGCCTCCTGAAAATACGCCTCGAATTCCTCGAAGAGTTCGAATGGCGGTTTGCCCATAAGCTCAAGAACTCCGGGACAATAATGTTCGGGAGCGACCTTGAGATGGCCGCCAACAAAATGCCTCGCCAGCAGGTCGATGTATTCCTTGTTTTGGAGCGCCAAATCGTGACGAATGCCCGAAGCGACATATATATTTATCCGGGAAGACTTGCTGCTTTGCCACTTCAGAAAAGCTTTCATCATTTCAATCAACGGCCCCGCGTCGGATTTCAAATGCTTGCACACCGAAGGAAAAAGACAGCTCACCATTGCGCAGCCGCCGCCCCTGCCGCATTTCATCCCGTACATATTAGCCGTCGGCCCGCCTATGTCACTGATAGTGCCGCGAAACTGCTTGTGTTTCGTCAGATTGTCAGCTTCTGCCAATAAGCTCTCGATGGAACGGGAGCTGATTTCTTTACCCTGATGAAAATAAATCGCGCAAAACGAACAGCCGCCGAAACAGCCCCGATGCGTCGTTATCGAAAACTGTATCGGCTCCAAGGCAGGCACGCCGCCGAGCCTGTCATAACGCGGATGCCAATTTCTGGTAAAAGGCGCATCGTATAAATCATCCATCTCTGATGTACTTAAAGGTTCCGCCGGCGGCATCACGATAATCTCGCCTGCCTGCTGGTCCTGGATTACGGCCAGTCCCTTCGGATGAGCCTGCGCCTCGTATAATTCCTGCGCGGACATAACCAAATTCGGTTCGTCCTCCTGCTGCGATAACGAAGGCAGACGAACCGCATTGTCGGGAATTATTGTCCCGCGCCTGACTGGATACGCGGTGCCCGGGATACCTGCTAAATCACTGATAGCCACGCCTCTGCTTAACCGCTCCGCAATTTCTTTGATTGCCCTTTCGCCCATTCCGTGAACGAGCAAATCAGCCTTGGCGTCAATTAACACCGACTTCTTGAGTTTGTCTTCGATATAGTCGTAATGCGCGAGCCTGCGCAAGCTGGCTTCGAGTCCGCCCAAAATAACAGGGATTCCCTTGAACGCCTCGCGTACCCGCGCCGCATAAACAAGCAAAGGCCTTCTCGGCCGAAGCCCCAACGCCCCGCCCGGACTATACACATCTCTTTTCCGCCGATGCCCCATCGAAGCGTAATCATTGAACTGCGAATCGATTGCGCCGGATGTAATCCCCCAAAACAATCTCGGAGGCCCCAGCGTTCGAAACGCGTCCGCGCTCCGCCAGTCGGGCTGGGCGAGTATCGCAACCTTGTAGCCTGATTTCTCCAGATACCTGCCAATCAGCGCAACGCCGAAACTCGGATGGTCAACATACCCGTCGCCGGTAACAAGAATAACATCAGCCTGCTTCCACCCGAGCTGACACATCTCCTCAGGAGTAGTTGGGAGAAAAAGACTTGTCGCGGCGAAGCGTGCCGCAGCCGGATTTGAACTCTCATCTCTCATTTTCGGCACATGGGCCGGTGGTTCTACATGTTCTTGAAAAGACTTCTAACGTTGGTTGGGCGTCCTGCCCGGCGTTTATTGCTGATTGTCTTTCGGCCCTTACTGGTTCGCATCCGGGCCCTGAAACCGCTTTTCCGTAACTTCTTAATACTGCTCTTGCGTCGGCTTTCCATTGATTATGTCCTCTATTAGTAATAGCTTATCTTCATCCGAAATTCACGAAGACAGCATTATAACCTTATTTAATTTCGTTTCAAGCTAAATAACTGACGGGGTCCTGCGGCTGCGCCACACTGTACAATTCGCCCCCCTTCCCCTGTCATTTCCGCGAAGGCGGGGATCCGCTTTTCGTCATTGCGAGGAGCGAAAGCGACGAAGCAATCTCGACCCCGCCCGACCAAAAATGCGACTCAATCCCCCTTCTTTTTCACCTCTCCGGTCATAGGAACGAATCGAACAGGCATAACGTTTCTCTTGCTGAGATTTCCCTTCTCGTCTTTGGTTATCAATACGAGATATTGAAAACCCGCCTCGGTCTCGTAAGGCAGTATCATCCTGCCGCCCGGCTTTAACTGCTCGACCAAAGGCTGCGGGATTCGCTCCGCCGCCGCCGTACCGATTATCGCATCGAAAGGCCCCTTCTCCGGCCAGCCGAAATACCCGTCGCCGGCCCTGACGAATACATTCGGATAACCAAGCTCTTTTAATTTCTCATCCGCGTATTTCGCCAGCCCTTCAACAATCTCTATCGTATATACCTCCGCCGCGATTTCTGCACACACTGCCGCCTGATAGCCCGACCCCGTCCCGATTTCCAACACCTTCGAAGTAGGATTAAGTTCCAGCGCCTCGGTCATAAACGCCACGATATAAGGCTGGCTTATCGTCTGGCCGAGGCCTATCGGAAGCGGACGGTCCGTGTAGGCTAATTTCCGCACATTCTCCGGAACGAACGCGTGCCTCGGCACAATCCGCATCGCGCTTAAAACGTTAAGGTCTCGAATGTCCCTCGCCTCAATCTGCGCGATTACCATTCTCTCCCGTTCTTTTGCCCGTTCCGTGAAAGCCGGATGCTTATGTTCCTGCCGTGCCGGTTTTTCCTCTTTCGCCCCCGGCTGATTCACATCGGCGAAAACGCTCGCAGCAAAAAAAATCACCGCAGACAAAAATACTATTTTGAATAATCTCAGATACTTCGCACCCATTTTCCCGCCAATTCTTCTTTGTATAGAACATGCAGTGGTAAAACTGCTCGTACTCACCTAAGACCAATATAAGCAATCCAAAATTTATTGTCCAACGCAGTACTGATCGCTGAGGAATGCGCAAACACAAACAGGGAAACACGTTTTTTGTTGACGCAATGGAAATCAGCAGTCGGAATAACATAGCCGTGCCATCCTGTTTTCACGGGTAATTTCAACTTTGTCTCATTACTTTCTCTGTCTTTGAAGCCGATTTCTATAATATCGTTGGCCTCGGAATTGAGAATAAGAAGCATCTCTGATTTCTGTGATAGATCAACGGAAAAAACACCAAAATACTTACACAGCATGAACCCAGACCATGAATTCATGGGGCGGAGATGTGACTCAAGATATATGCACTCTTTTGGAATTGGCACAGGACGTGATATCTCGGCAGTAAAAGCCTGCAACAAATTTGTGTCTTGTTTATGATATTTATTTGCGCTTAACTCAACTGTCTTTGGGGAAAGCCACATCAATGTCTTGGGAAATGCCAGATTCTTTTGGTGTTTGATATACATCGAAGAATTAGATTGAAGTGGCAGACGAATTACATACCCGAAGTCAGGAGTAATCATCTTGTACCTGCTTGCAGCATTAAGGAAAAGGGCGATAGTCAAGACAAATCCGGACGTTAGGATGCCTGCGAAGCAGAAAAAGCCTATGCGGTAGATTCTGTCCCGTGTCTCATTGGGGCATTTTTTGCTCGGAACTGAATGGAGTGCCCACTGAATGAATGGAGTAAGAACAGCAGCTACTAAGGTAGCTGTTGCTGTGACTAACGCGGCAAGTATATAGGAATCCATTTAAATTTCTTCTCCGCCAATTCTTATTTCATAATCAGCATGGGCAATTCCGCAATTTTGCCCTTTTAGTTTTGATTTTTAATTTTCATTATTATCCCCCCAATCCCACCCAAACACAAGGCGGAAATTTGGCTGGTTAAAATAGGGCTATTGGATTTGTTCTATTCGCTTGATTGTACTGCTGCAGCCGATTTCGTATGCGCCCGGGTCTTTGGCAACCAGAAAGAAAATCGTCGTATCATCATTCGCTATATTGCCGATGAATTTTTCCCGCTGGGCGTCCCCGAATAACTCCGCTGCCAGCTCGGCATCGAGACAAACTCCCCCGCCCGGCAGCGCAGACTGGTATTCGGCCATAAGCTCCTCGAATTTGCGTCTGGAGATATGAACCGCGCCCGAAAGCCTCTGCAATCCGCCGTCGCCCGCCCGTCTGGCCCAGAGTTCCTTATCGGCCTCGACCGACTGGATATAAACGCTCGAATTGCTTGTAAAATACTCTCTCCGCATAACCAATTCCGTAACCGCTTAAAAGCCGGTAGAAGCAATCCGTTATCTTGTTACAGACCCCAATTACTCTCTATCATATTTCTTCCCGCTATTTTTGCAAAGGATAATAAATTACTTTTTCGCCCTTTCAAAAAAATATTCAGCTACAGAGGGCACAGAGAACACAGAGATATAAAAGTTAAAAAAATCCGTGCAAATCCATGGTTAATTTTTATAAAACCGCACGGCCTCAAGCAGCCAGGGGGCAGGCCGCAAGCTCGGAGGAGGAAAAAAACAGTAAACGAGCCGTCAGGCCGTGCAGTAAACGGGGGAGGGAATTTTCTCTGTCAGGATTTCCTAATTTCAAAAAAACCTCCCGCCACCCAGCAGACTATCCACCCCGCGCAACATAGTGTGCACATAACACCTAACACGAACTCCTCGGCGACAGGCAGACATGCTAAAACTACTGCTGTTGCCAGCACAAGTCGGAACAATCCCCTTTTGAACGTGAGTTTCATGGCCGCAGTCCTTTCCGCGGCGGGCATAAAATTAAAGAGCACCGCCGCAATTACGCTCGGTCAGGGGCAGGAAACCCCTTGGGAACGTAAAGGACGATGCTCTTTCTATAGCTTTACGAAAGCACCCGCTGCTTTGTACAAAAGCAATCGGTGCTCCCCGTAAACGAGAGCACCGAGCCTTCCAACCGTTTCCCAAGTCCTTTTTCCTGCTTTGACCGAAACGTTTGAAATCTCAGTGATACACTTTATTTGCGGTTTTCTCTCCGCTACTTATATTATATCCCGAATCGGCATTCGGGCAAACAAAACTTTCAAAAAATTCCCGCCCTTTTTCTGGGTATATGCATGCTTACGATTTCATAAAAAGTGTCATTCCCGCGAAAGCGGGAATCCATATCAACTATAAATTGCTGGATACCTGCTTTCGCAGGTATGACAACCGAACAGGTCTGTACGAAAAGGCTATAAAACGGCTTGTAAACCAGTTATTCCAACCCCGTTTTCAGCCGATATAAACGCCCAACTTTCGCAAAAAACCACTTGCAGCTCCGGCAAACCTTTTTTACAATAGCGGTATCTTTTGGCAAGTTAAAAATAATAAATAGTAAATAGAAAATCATAAATAATTGACGCGGGTGTAGCTCAGTGGTAGAGCGTCACGTTGCCAACGTGAATGTCGTGAGTTCGAGCCTCATCACCCGCTTTGTATAACCGTGACCCGTTACTCGGCTCTTGTGACCCGTCGTTTTCGAGCCACGAGACACGAGCGGCGAATTACGGATATAGTATCGGCGAGTTACCGGCTAAATGTAGTCAGGGCGATGGTTGCCGATATGTTTAAAAATTGCTGAAATTGGGCTTAGAGAACTTGTTTTCTCGATGCCTTTTTTGTTTATTATCTCATAGATTCGGTTAGGAGCGCCAAAATGGCTGACGAAGAAAAGCAAACCACAATGGTAAAGAACACGGTAAAAATCGAAGAGGCAGGCCCCTGCAAGAAAAAAGTCTCCATAGAGGTCCCGGAAGAAACGGTCAAAGCAACCTCCGACGAACAGTACGAGACATTGCGCAAGGATGCTTTAGTGCCGGGCTTTCGCAAAGGCAGAGTCCCCCGCAGGCTTTTGGAGAAAAGGTTCGGCAAAGAAACATCCGAGCAGGTCAAACTGAAACTGCTGGCTGACGCGAGCGAGTCGGCCCTTAAAGATAACAAGCTCGAAGTTCTTCGCGACCCGGACATCGACTACGAAAAGGTGGAGCTGCCCGAAACAGGGCCTTTGAAATTCGAGTTCGAGGTCGAAGTGCGTCCGGAGTTCGATTTGCCCAAACTCGAAGGCATACCCGTCGAAAAGACAAAATTGAAAATTACAGACGAGCAAATCGACAGTGAAATCGAGCAGCTGCAAAAATGGTCGGGTATATGGACGCCTCGCGAAGGCGGAACAGTCGAGCTCGAAGACCAGGTAATCGCCGACGTGATGCTGAAAGTCGAAGGCGTCGAAGAGGAAGAAAAACTCGACAACGTCGAGATATACGCCCGGCGAAACGGCTTTGTCGGAGCAATACCCGTAGAAAAACTCGATGAGCTTCTCACAGGCGCCAAATCCGGCAGCTACAAACACATAAGCGTTGATGTCCCGAAAACGTATTACCGACAGGAGTACCGCGGCAAAAAAGTTGAGGTTCATATCACCGTCAAAGAATCAAAATATCTCAAGCCCGCGGAGCTGAACGAAAATCTCTTCAACAGGTTCGGCGTCAAAGACGAAGCCGAGTTGAAAGACAAACTGCGCGAGAGCCTGCAGGCAAGACTCGAACAGCAGTCACGCGGCGAGATGGCTGAGCAGATTCACAAATATATGCTCGACAATACCAAACTCGACCTGCCTGTGAACGTCGTCGCGGAACAATCGACCTCGATATTGCAGAGACAATATACCAACCTGCTGATGCGCGGAGTCGGACGCGAGCAAATCGAAGAGCAGATGGAACAACTCAAGGCTGGCAGTGAGCAGCAGGCGAAAGAGCAGCTCAAGACGTTCTTTATAATGAATAAGGTCGCGGAGAAATTCGACATCGAAGTCAGCGAAGAGGAAATGAACGGCCATATCGCACAATTAGCCGTTCAGCGCGGACAGCGTCCCGAAAGAATGAGGGAAGAAATGCTGCGTGACGGCTCGCTGGTACAATTCAGGCTCCAGGTCCGGGAAGATAAGTGCATCGCGAAATTACTCGAATCGGCAAAAATAACGGAAGTCGAGCCTAAAAAAGAAATCAAAAAGGCCGAGAAAAAACCGGCTAAGACCGAGAAGACCGTAAAGAAAGAAGAAACAACTAAGCCGGCAGCTAAGAAGTCAGCGCCGAAAACCGCTAAAAAGACAGCCCCGGCAGAGAAAAAACCGTCCCAAAAAAGCAAAACAACCGCCCAAAAAAAGAAACCTAAGGGCAAAAATACCCGATAAGGGAGTGTTTGGGTATAGACAATATAAGGAAGCAATAAATGTTCATTGAACATCCCGAAAGAAAGATTTTGAAACCTCAGGAAATATACGACCAGTACGGCCCCGGAAGCGATTATCAGCGATTCCGCCAGATGAGCCTCGACGATATGCTGCTGGACAACCGTATTGTCTTTTTGATTGGCGAGATATCATACGCCAGGGCCGCCGAGGTCATTATGAAGATGCTCTACCTCGACAATCTCAAACGCAACAGCGAAATCAGCCTGTACATCAATTCTCCCGGCGGCAGCGTTGACGATACGATGGCTATTTACGACACCATGCACTTCGTCAATTCCCCTGTCGCGACCTATTGTATCGGCAGGGCCCAGTCCGGCGGTGCGGTGGTATTGGCAGCCGGCACAAAAGGCAAACGCTTCGCCCTTCCGCACGCAAAGGTTATGCTTCACCAGCCGTGGGGCGGCGTCACGGGCCAGGCTTCGGATATCAAAATCCAGGCGGAAGAAATCCTCAAAGCCAAAACCATGCTAAACGAGATTCTCGCCAAACACACGGGACTGCCTATCGAAAAAATCGCCGCCGAAACTGAAAGAGACAGATATATGACCGCAGACGAAGCAAAAGAGTACGGCCTTATTGACGAGGTGCTCCACGAACACGACGATAAAGAAAAAGATAAAAAGTAAATCAGCCTATACGAGATATGAGATATGACTATTAATCAAACTTTAGTGCCGATAGTAATCGAAAAAAGCGGACGAACCGAACGCGCCTACGATATTTATTCCAGACTGCTCAAGGACAGAATCGTCTTTCTTGGCGGCAGCGTTAACGATGATACGGCGAATCTAATTGTCGCACAGATGCTCTTCCTGAGCAACGAAGATAACAAGGCCGACATCCACTTTTATATCAATTCAGGAGGCGGCTCAATCACCGCGGGCCTTGCGATATACGACACCATGCAGTTCCTGCGATGCGACGTCGCGACTTACTGCGTCGGACAAGCGGCGAGTATGGCCGCGGTATTACTGGCAAGCGGAAAGGCCGGCAAACGCTTTGTCCTCAATAACAGCAGAGCTCTTTTACATCAGCCGTTAATTTCAGGCGTACTCGAAGGACCCGCTACCGATTTGGATATCGAAGCGAAGGAAATATTGCGGTTACGCAACAGACTTTATAATATATTGGCCAGGCATACGGGGCAAACCCCCGAAAAGGTAGAAAAGGATTGCGACCGAAATCTCTGGCTCGAGGCGGAAGAGGCAATCAACTACGGATTAGCCGACAGGATATTGCAGAAAGCGCCTGAAATCGCCAAGCACCAGGAACAGAACGGTTAAAAAAAACACGAATGGATTGAAAGGGCTGCGCAGGTGAGAAAAACCATCATTCTGGTCGGATGCCTGCTTGCCGCTGTTGCAGGCTGCCAAAGCGGCAATCCGGCGAAAGAGGTCGAAACGCTCAGGCTGGAAAAAAAGGAACTGAAAAACCAAATCGAGCAGTCCAAATCAGAAACGGAACAATTAAAAAATCAGGTGCAGGTCCTCTCCAAGTTGCCGGCTGATGTCAGGCTCGAAGACCTTTATAACCTACAAAAAATCAAAATTACCAGGTACACCAATCTTTACGATAAAGACAAAGACGGCAAAAAAGAAAAGCTGCTCGTCTATATACAGCCAATCGACGAACAGAACGACATCGTAAAAGCCAGCGGCACTGTGGATGTCGAGCTGTGGAACTTGAACAAAGAGGATGGTGAAGCGAAACTCGGCAGCTGGCACGTAACGCCTGACCAGTTGAAAAAACTCTGGTGTGCAACGCTCGTAACGATTAATTACAGACTCCCCTTTGACATAGGCGACGAAATCACCGGCGAGGAAAAATCGCTGGTAGTCAAAGTAACTTTCACCGATTACCCCAGCGGCAAGGTGTTTAAGGAACAAAAAATAATTAAGCCTCGCTAAAAACACACTTTATAAACTGGCGGGATTGTTGTGCGAATCAAAAAAAGGCAGGGTTAAAATCCTGCCTTTTAAATAATCACATCGGCTCGATTTTATTTATGCCGTCTTAGCAACAATGCACCGAGGGCAAAGAGGGCAAGTGTCGCCGGCTCAGGGATGTAATGTAAAACAGGTCCGTCTATATGACCTTCATAAAAGGAACCATCGGCATAATCAATGTAAGATAAGAGGTACAAATCACCATCAGCAAATGTTTCAATCGAAACGATTGTCGACATTGGGACGTCAGGCACGTGATACTCAAAGCTGTACAAAAAGCCGACAGGAAAAGGTCCTGCGGGCATTGTGACGCCGGCAGCGACATACACAACTAATTTCCCATCATAATTGAGCGTCCCTGGCATCGTAAAATCAAAACCACCGTTAAATAACTGTGGTTCAGCAGCTATGCCACCGATACCATTATCGGTGATTGCCTCGATATAAAAGCTGCGAACCGGCTGGTTGTCCCACAGTTGAATCGTAATAACATCACTCGGCATAAAATGGTCCTTTGCGTCGGCGGGGTCAACTCGAAAGTAAGGAAGTGCCAAAGCCAATTGAGACATTGAAAGGGCCACGCAGAATATTAATAACTTTTTCATCATTCCCTCCTTCCTCTTAAAGAAAAAATACACTAATTATCTAACGGCGCAAGGCGCAGATTAACACACGGGGCATTGTCTTTATTAGTTCCTGCGAGACTTGTAACCGGAAATTCTCCATTTGCACTATCCTCTTCTTGGGCTTTAGTATAATTAAACTTAAACAATTGTCAAGATAAATTTGAAGGAATTTATAAGCTGAAGGAAATCGCGGAACCTCTAAAAACAGCCCTAAACGGCATTCTGCCTAACACCGCCAAAAACGCAGACGGCACAATCTTCCCGGGTTCGGCCTGTGTGGGAACGAACTGTGTTATTGCAAAGGATGTACCTGATAACGCAGTCGTCGCAGGCATTCTCGGGAGGCAATCTCACATAAAGGTTAGCGAGATTACGCGAACAGGACAGACCACCTCCGCTGAACCTGCCAAGAAACAACTAAAGAACTGGCGGGGTTTCGATACCGCGTTACTAAATAGAGATAAACCCACCCGAGGCAACAGGGGCAATCATTTATATCTTGCCGAGAGACTTCAGGTATTTCCTCGACTTTTTAAGACCCATTCTGGATGCTTTCTTCTTTACTGCATCGGTCTTTCTTTTCAGCTTCACAGCTACCTTAGAGGTTGGGTTCGTCGGGAAGAGTCTCTTCAACAGATTGACCTCTGCGGTCGTCCACAGTGCCGGAGTCTTTTTCCTTTTCGCAGCTTTTCTCCTCTTTGCCATTTTATATCTCCTTTCGCCAAATGTTAATCACTTGGATACATTTCAGTACCTTACATACGTCACAATCTACTTAGGAGTTTCTACGGTGTCAAGTTTTTTTAACAATTCTAAAATATAAAATACTGCCGGCAACCGCCCTACCCGCCGAGGAAGGGGCTGGCAAGGCTGGCCGATTCCGCTGGTGCTCTTTACAGGCAGGAGTTTTTGTGTATACTTGGAGCCGGTTATGGCAGAAACAGGGAAAAATTCAGTGGGTCTTGTTAAAACAGATAAGATGCGCGTTATTGAGCAGGATAAGCCGCTTGAGCTGGAGAGCGGCAAAAAATTAGGCCCTATCGATGTGGCATACGAGACGTACGGCAAGCTTAACGAAGCGGGCGATAACGCCATTCTGATTTGCCACGCCCTTAGCGGCAACGCACACGTTGCCGGCGTGAACAGTCCTGAAGACAAAAAACCAGGCTGGTGGAACGTTATGGTCGGGCCGGGTAAGGGTATCGATACGAATAAATATTTTGTTATCTGCTCCAACTTTCTGGGTGGCTGCAGCGGAACGACCGGGCCTCGCTCGGTTAATCCGCAAACACAAAAACCATACGGACTGGACTTTCCGATTATAACAATCGCTGATATGGTGAAGGTGCAGAAACTGCTGGCCGACAAACTCGGCATAAAAAATCTGCTGAGCGTAATCGGCGGCTCAATCGGAGGAATGCAGGTCCTGCAGTGGGCGATTGCATATCCCGATTTTGTCAAATCGGCGATTGCGATTGCGACGACGACGCACCTAAGCGCACAATCGATAGCGTTCGACGCAGTAGGAAGAAACGCGATACTGGCCGATTCCAATTTCGCCGGCGGACAGTATCATACCGGCAAAAGCCCGGACATGGGATTGGGCATCGCGAGGATGATAGGACATATAACATACCTCTCGGAACAGGGGATGCGCGCAAAGTTCGGACGCGAGCTGCGAAGCGCAGAAAGCTACAGTTACGATTTCAACAGCGAGTTTGCGGTCGAAACATACCTTGACTATCAGGGCCAGAGCTTCGTCGAAAGGTTCGACGCCAACAGCTACCTTTATATAACCAAGGCCGCGGACTATTTCGACCTCGAAAAAGAGTACGGGTCGCTGGAAAAAGCGTTTGCGGAAACGAAGTCGCGGTTCCTTGTAATCAGTTTTGCGAGCGACTGGCTCTTTACCCCCGCACAATCGAAGGCGATGGTGGACGCTCTGGCCGCCGCGAACAAGCCCGTCAGCTACTGTGATATCGCTTCGCCCTACGGCCACGATGCGTTCCTGCTGGAGCCGGAAATACTCGGCTCATTTCTTTCAGGCTTCTTAGATGCGACGCATCGGCCGGGGATAACGCGTGCGACGAAACACAAAACACAAAAGGCAAAATACAAAATGCCGTCCAGCCGGGCACGCGTCGATTATGAACTGATTGAATCGCTGATAAAGCCGAACAGCACGGTACTGGATATCGGCTGCGGAAACGGAGAACTGCTCGCCAACCTCACCGCCGACAAGAACGTAAAGGGCAGAGGCATCGAATTTCAGCAGGAACTTGTACTGGCGTGCGTAAATCGCGGGCTGTCCATTATCCAGCACGATATCGAGCTCGGCCTGGCCAATTACGCCAACAAGAGCTTCGATTATGTGATTCTGTCGCAAACGCTGCAGACGGTAAAAGAGCCAAAGAAGGTTTTTAAAGAACTGCTTCGGGTCGGAAAGAAAGTGATAGTCAGTTTTCCCAACTTCGCGCACTGGCAATGCAGGGCGCAGTTGTTATTCCTCGGCAAAGCGCCCCAGACCAAACAATTGCACTGCAAATGGCACAATTCGCAAAACATACACTTCTTGTCGATTAAGGATTTCGACGATTTCTGCGCCAAGCTCGGCGTCAAAGTCGAAGAGAAGATTCCGTTAGGTAAAGCTCGCCTTAAGCCGATACGATTCGCACCGAACTTCTTCGCCGAGCAGGTAATATACGTTACCAGAAAGGATTGATTTCTGTTTGCTATTAGAAGTTTTTCATTTGGAGAAAGGTTTATGAAAAAATACAGGTTACTATCGAATGCGGTTGTGATTGTATTAACTCTGGCTTGCGTCTGTTTTGCCGAATCAAAACATATTGTCCCGCTGGCAATAGGTTCTGTCGCGCCGGATTTTAATCTTCCCGCCGTCGATGGGCGAAATTATACGCTTGCCGATTTTGCCGACGCCAATATTATCGTTATTGTCTTCACCGCCAATCACTGCCCTACCGCACAGGCATACGAAAGCAGAATTATAAAGCTCGCAGCCGATTACAAAGATAAGGGCGTCGCGGTAATCGCCATATCGCCCAATGACCCATTGGCCGTTCGGCTCGATGAGATGGGGTACAGCGATATGGGTGATTCTTTAGAGGAAATGAAAATGCGCGCGACCGAACGTCATTTCAACTTCCCATACCTATACGACGGCCAAACACAAAGCGTCTCCGTTCAATACGGCCCGGTCAGCACGCCTCACGTATTCGTATTCGATAAGCAGCGCAGGCTTCAATACACGGGCGCTATCGATAACGTCGAGGACCCGAGCAAGGTCAACAAGAACTTTCTGCGCGACGCACTCGATGCGATGCTGCAAGGCGGGGATGTAACATTGAAAAAGACAAAAACCTTCGGCTGCTCGGTCAAATGGGCCGACAAACGCAAATCCGCTGAACGGGCGTTTTTAGATTGGGCGAAAGAGCGAGTCGATATAAATCTTATCGATGCTGACGGCGTCAGGGCTCTGTTGAAAAACGATTCCGAAAAACTGCGTATGGTAAATATCTGGGCGACATGGTGCGGGCCATGTGTCATCGAAATACCCGAGCTTGTAAATATAAACAGGATGTATCGGGGCAGAGCCTTCGAGATGGTGACAATCAGCGGCGATACGCCGAGTAAAAAGACAAACGTATTGAAGTTCCTGAAAGACAAACAGGTCTCCTGCAAAAATTACTTGTTTAGCTCTGATGATAAAACCGGGCTCGGAGAGGCTTTGGGCGAGGATTGGCATGGCGGCATCCCTTATACGGTCATCATCAAGCCCGGCGGTGAGATTTTGTATCGCCATACCGGAGCCATAGACCCGCTCGAAGTCAAGAAGGTCATTGTTGACTATTTGGGAAGATACTATTTTTAACCGCATACCATAAATCCTTCGACTCCTTCGATTGCATTCAGGACAGGTACGCTCAGGATAAATTGGGTTCGTTTGGGTTTGTTTTAACCAAGTGTCCAATGTTGTTTTTTCGTTGCAATTCATTGTTACTGCTAATGTTGCAAGCATTTGACTTTTTTTAAAATTGGGTTTGTTTTGCATAATTTAGTTGTTTTAATTGATTCATTTTTAGCCACAGAGTTCACAGAGAACACAGAGTAAATAGTTAGAAGTAAAATTGTGTTTTGGTTTTTCATAGCATTTCGTAAAAAGACCTCCTCCTTAGTAAGGCGGACTTGCGCAAATGGAGCGAAAATTGTGCCCGTCTTCGCCAAGGTCTGCGCTACGCTCCGAGGTGCAGCGTTGGTTAAGTCGTTGCGATTAAAGAAACAAAAAAATTTTGAAATTAGCCGTTTTTGGTTTCGGGTAGCTGCGATTTTGATTGAAGTTTAAACCGTGGATTACGTGGGAAAATTTGGCGTTGTAAAAGAATGTGGTTTGGGTAGAATTATACATAACAAGAAAAAAAGGCATTATGGCAGGTTAAAAATGGTGGCTGTCCCTATTTATCTACCATTGTCTAGATAAAGATGAAAACAGATATATTTAAGAAACCCTCGATTATAAAAAATAAAGAAGGCAAATGGGAGTACACAAAATTACCTAAAGGTATTGTTCCTATTTACAAGGATTTATTTATAGATTATCTAAATGCCTTTGATCCATTATTTGAAAGAGCGAAAGATACCTGTGAGTTTGAATTTATATTAACTTTACTTAGAGTAGGAGGGTGCTCAGGGCCTGGCTGGGATCCCTTCGAAAGCAGCCAACAAATTTTCAAAAGTGTTTCTTACTTAGAGAAAAAGATCAAAGATTTCTACCTGTCTCGTCACCTTAATTTGCTTCTATATGCTCATATAGTTGAGGCATCAGCACCATATGAAATATTGGCGAATTTGATTTGTATTTGTGAGGGGGAACGTTTTTGCATTGATAATTTCCCCGACCACCAAGGTAAAAATAACTATCTAAGACCTCAAACACCCTCTGAAAAGATTAGAACGTTAGATTTAATGGCATCAAGAATTAATATGGGTAACTCTATTTATCCTTTAAAAGATGTATTTGACCGTGATTTAAGAAATGCTGTTTTTCACTCCGATTATTCATTATACGAAGGTGAAGTTAGGATTAAAAAACCGCTAAAGTCATATTCTAATCACGAAATTACGAAGATAATGAACAAAGGTTTAGCATATTTCAATGCTCTTTTAACGCTTTTTTTGGGTAACATTCGTTCCTACGATAAACCTAAGATAGTTCCAGTGCATAAAGATTTTGGCGGTCATCCAGAGGAAAAGGCTATAACCATAATCAGAAAAAACTATGGATTGGCTGGCATTAAAGATAACTGGACTTTAGAACAATTGGGAAAAGGGTATATTCCCTTCAGGATAGGAAACTTTTATTCTTACGAAACAAAACTGTTGGACAAAGACCCTCTTCTTGCAACATTACCCCCGAACAAGATCGATAGGATAAATACTATTTTAAAAACATTACCCAAATTTCTAAGTAAATATATTGTAAAAAAATTACAAAGTAAGGTATAGCGAGGTCGAGCGAACACGCAGAGTCTGCCCCCTACGTTCTGAATTTTGCGGGCATTTTTGTTAGGTTATTGCGATTTTACCGCTTTTATAATAGACTATTCGTCTTTCGGAGAAGTTGATTATGACAACGGAACTGAAGGTTCTTATTATTACCGCCGCCTCGATAGGCTTTTCCCATACGCTTTTCGGGCCTGACCATTATCTGCCCTTTATTATGATGTCGTGGGCGCGAAAATGGTCGGCTTTGAAAACCGCTATAATAACTTTCCTGTGCGGCATAGGGCACATAGGCAGTTCCGTAGTGCTTGGTCTGGTGGGCGTCGCTCTTGGGCTGGCAGTCAATAAGCTGGAGG
The DNA here is from genome assembly GCA_028714255.1 of Phycisphaerae bacterium. Taxonomy (GTDB): domain Bacteria; phylum Planctomycetota; class Phycisphaerae; order Sedimentisphaerales; family Anaerobacaceae; genus CAIYOL01. Next base: position 64,263 of record JAQTMR010000006.1, read on the forward strand.
TCTTCGAATCGGTGCGCGGCAACATAGCAGCTTGGCTGCTTATCGCATTCGGGCTGGTATATTTCGTTTGGGGACTTCGCCGGGCATACCAGAACAAGTCCCACGTGCATAGTCACATCCACATAGCCGAGGGCGCACACGAGCATCCGCACGACCATCATCGAGAGCACGCTCACGTTCATGATAACAAGGCTAATCCGAGCATCACGCCATGGGTGCTGTTTACGATTTTTGTTTTCGGGCCTTGTGAACCCTTGATACCGATTCTAATGTATCCCGCCGCGAAGAACAGCTGGTTCGGCCTGGTCGTGGTGACAGCCGTGTTCGGGGCAGTGACAATCGGCACGATGTTAGGCGTGGTTATGCTCGCCAGAGCGGGAGTGAACTTCGCTCAATTAAACCGTATGGAGCGTTTTTCTCACGCCATAGCGGGAGCGACGATATGCCTTTGCGGACTGGCTATCCAGTTTTTGGGGCTGTGAGCGCATAACTCACTAAAATTATTCTATCGGCGTTACACAATAGATGTAAACAAGAGGTTCGGCTCCAGTATTTTTGACATTATGAATGGTGTGAGGAGGTATATAGGATACCTTGCCCAGGCCGACTTCGAATGGGGATTCCTGTTCGCCAATCAGGGCGGTTCCCTTGCCGGACAGGAAAACAAGCATTTCTTCGTGCTGTTCGGTGCTGTGCCTGCCGCAGGTTTCGCCCGGCTTTAAATATACTCTGCCGGCGCGCATTCCGCAGGTCTGCGGCCTGCCGGGTAAAAGCTGCTGATATTCAGTTGTATCGTTCAAATCCATAATACAAATCTTTTTTTCTGATGACATTATAAAACCTCACTTCCAAATTAATCTTCTTTACCGGCGATATGCCTGTATATCGCGGCGATGGCGAATATGGCAGAGCTGACTATAACAACACATGCTCCGGTTGGCAATTTTTTAGAGTAGAAAGAAATCAAAAAGCCGATGACGGTACTCAGCATTCCGAGTAAAGTCGCGGTAAGAACCACGGACTTGTGTCCCCGGCATATTTGATACGCCGCGGCAGCGGGATTGGTAATCAAGCTGAAAATCATTAACCCCCCTATCATTTTCAGATTAACTGACAGCGTTAGTCCGCACAGGGCCAGGAACAGACAATAAACAAAGCTTTCGTGCACACCCGTCGCCGCGGCAATTGACCGGCTGAACAAAAGCACTTTCATCTCTTTGTTGAAAACGATGGTGAAAGCCGCAAGGGTCAAGGCCATGACTGTGATAATAACGGCGGTTCTCTGCCGAACGAAAAGTATGCTGCCCCAAAGCAGACCGAGAACTTCGGACCGGCTGTCCTGCACCAGGCCCATACCGAGAAAGGTAAGGCCCAGCATAAGCGAAAAAAGTATTGCCAGTCCCACGTTGGTATCGAGCCTGGATTTTTCCGGGCGAATCGCAGCCAGGCTCATCGAAGTTATTACCGAAGCTGCAACGGCTCCCCATATCGGGTTTTCGATACCGAGCAGACTGGCAAAAATAATTCCAGCCATCGCAGCGTGTGAAATACAAGTACCTATAAAAGGCATTCGCATACCAACAATGTACACTCCCAGCAGTCCCGTGCTGGCGCCGGCAACGGCGCCGGCGAACATTACTAAATAGAAAAACGAATCCATACTATAAACATCTCATACTTTACTTTTAATGGCGGTGTATTTCCGCCCTGCGACCTCGACCGTTTCGACGGGGCATTGATAGGCAATCTCAAGCGCATCTGATGCGAAGACCTCCTCGGCGGGGCCATCGGCAAGGATTTTGCCCTGGTGAAGGAGAACGATTCTGCCGCAACTTCGAGGCAGCAGATTCGTTTCATGAGAAACCATTAGAATCGTAATATTCGTCTGCTGATACAGGTCGTCTATAATATCTGTAATCTGGTATTTCCAGTTGAAGTCAAGGTTCGAGCCCGGCTCGTCGAGCATCAGTATCGCCGGGTTCTGAACCATCGCCCTTGCGATAAGGACTTTTTGCTGCTCGCCTCCGGAAAGACTTCTGAAAGTTTGGTTTCGCCGATTAGTCAGGCCGAGTTTGTCAATCCAATGGTCAACATATTCGTAATCCTGCCGGCGAAGCGGCGAAAGTAACGCTCTTACGCTTATGCGGCCCATAGCCACGACTTCGCGCAGTGTAAATGGTAATTCGGAATTGTACTCGGCGGCCTGCGGAATATAGCCTATGCGCTTTCGCAGGTTCGCTCTTTTCCAGGGGCCAAGCACAGCTAAATTCGTATCGTCAAATTCTACCGAGCCCTGGTTCGGTTTTATCAGGCCGCAGCAAACTTTCAGAAGTGTTGTTTTGCCTGCGCCGTTTGTCCCGATTATGCCTGCGAACGTTCCGGGAGGGATTTGCAGATTATCGATATGGAGAATGGTACGACCGCTGCGTTTTATTTTTACATTCGAGAGACTTAACCGGCTGCTCATCATTATTTCCCCGCCGTTTCAAGAAGTGCCAGTACGTTTGCCCGCAGAAGATCATCAAAGCCGTTTTTATCGCCGGCGGCATTGGGGAAATTACTGAAGACCACGACTTTAGCACCCAGCCTTTCAGCCAGGGCATCGGCAAGGGCGGTGCCTTCCTGCTTGTTGGCTATGACAAATCTTACATTTCGGCCTTTAGATTTTTGGATGCAATCGTTAATATTGGAAATCGTTTCGATGTCACTGCCCGCAAACTCCGCTATCGTCTCCAGTCCGAGCCAATTGCAGAAATGCAACTGATGGACCGAGGCGAGAACTCCGGCACGCTCCATGCTCGCCTGTTTTATCTTCGCAGAAAGTTCGTTAGTCAAATTTTCCAATCGCTTTTCTATTTGCTTTAGTCTTAGTTCGTATTCGGCCCGTTCCTGTGGGTATTCCGATGAAAGGATGCCGCAAACTTTCCGGCAGGCGGCAAGATAAGTTTCAGGCACGCACAAACCCGGCAAGGCAGGGACAGGAGCTATTTTCAGCCCTTTGTCTTTCATTCGCGAGAGAGATCCATCGATGCCCTGCTGAAAATCGAACCGCAGCAGGAGTCTGCATTCGCAAAGCTTGTTCACCTGCCCCGGCGAGATATCGAAATGGCCCGGACACATACCCGGCGGCGTCAAACAGAAAACATTTTTTTGACAATTACAAAGGTCGTTAACCACACAGTGTAAATACGAATTGGTTACCGCTATTTCGGGCTGAACCCGGTCGGCGGCGGTATCTTTACAGCCGGTCAGGATACAACCAATAGCAATCGAAAATATTAATATGCGAATCAAATTTGTATTTTGCATTTTATTATTAATTCTCGAACGAACCAATATGTTTACCGTTTTTGAGGCGCATTCTGACTATGATGCCCTTTCGCTTTTTGCTGTCATACCATGTCTGCTTAGGGACAGGATAGTGATTCCTTTTCATCTCATATTCATTAAACTGCGGGCCTATACTGTAAACCATTTATCAAGATTCCCAATATGTAGAAACAACACAGTGAATATACATCCACAACGAAAATTCCGATATCTGCCAATATATAAACGTCGATTAAGGCAATATTCCTCTCTCGCCTTCTTCGAGCCACATATATGCCATAACTGTGTAGTCTTTTAAGTCAACCTTGCTATCTTCGTATATATCTCCAACGGGATTTCCCTCTTGCTCAAGCCAGTGAAAAGCAAGTAACTTCAAATCTTCAAAATCAACTACACAATCACCTGTAATATCAGCAATTGGCTCATCGAGACATCTGGGCACATAAAGTCCAACATCGTCAAAATATACCCAACCACTACCGCTGCCTAACGGCTCATTCCCATCGCCAAAACCGATAGTAAGCTTATTGACATCTGCCAAGTTCACACCGCCATTCTCGAAATCATGCAGTTCAATAGACCAGAATTGCCACGTTTCATTTTTCAGGTCATTCGGATTGCCATCATACAGAACTACTGCTTTGTTAGCGTTTGTGTCTTCTATAATCATATACATCTGCTCATTAGCATCGTTTCCTGAATCTCCATAGAAGTATAGAGCTAATATTTTAACGCCGGTTTCGGTCCAATCCGCTGGTGGGTTGAAAAAACGCCACGTTTCAGAGACGTGTGGAGTGCTACTATTGTTGTATTTGACCTTTATTGATTGCATACCATTTGCAATTTCAGGATTTTGCATTAGCTGGACTTCGGCGGTTCCTTTTAACAAGCCTTCAGGATTAATCTTATCAGCCCATTCTTGCCGCAAGGCCGAACTGTTAACATATGACTCAAAATCCTCCACAACAATATTTGGTTCTATCCTTGGGTCTAAATATTTAATCGTCACATAGTCATCATAACTATGACCAGACAGGTAGATATTGCCTGAATTGTCAATAACCATATCTACAGTGGTTTGTGACACATCTTGACCATTGTAACATGTTGCCCATTGCAGGACACCTTCGGTATTATACTTAATGCTTATAAGACTGTGCAAGTCGGTGTAGTAGTAGTCACTATAACCACTAATATAGATACTCTGTTTATTATTTACAACTATAGCTGTAGGTACATCATAATCATAACTTCCCCTGCCATAGCGGGCTACCCAAAGCTGATTGCCATTGGCATCATATTTGATCGTTGCGCAGTCGTATCTATCACCTTCATCCTCCCAGCTCGCCCCAGTCACATAGACATCGCCAAAATCATCCAAGGCCAAGGCTGTGGCGAAATCTTGGTCATTTGGGCCGTTGTAGCGTTTTACCCACAATTCATTACCATTCGAGTCATATTTAATTGTCGCATAGTCTGTATATGATTCACTGCCGCCATAGCTCTCACCTGTAACATAGACATTGCCAAAATTGTCCACAGCTAAAGATGTAGCTCTATCACCTGAATTTCCTGGACCGTTATAGCATCTTACCCACAACTGATTGCCATTTGAGTCATACTTAATCGTTGTATAGTCAGGCGTAGAGGGTTCATATTGCTCGCATCTATAGCCAGTCACATAGACATTGCCAAAATCATCCACAGCCATATCCATAACATGATCATCTGAACCTCTTGCACCAGGACCATCGTAACATCTCATCCACAACTGGTTACCATTGGTATCATATTTAATCGTTATGCAGTCTGTATATCTATCAGCGGCATCACTATCACCAGCTACATATATATTACCTGAATTATCCACCGCCAAGGCTATAGCTCTATCATAGCCATTTCCAGAGCCATTGTAGCGTCTTACCCACAATTGGTTACCATTGGCATCATATTTAACCGTAGCATAATCCTCGTATGTATCGATACCGTGGCTGCCGCCGGTCACATAAACATTACCCGAGTCGTCTATAGTCACAGCCTCAGCCTCATCCCAGCTACATTCGTCTGCAGGGCCATCGTAGCGTCTTACCCATAACTGGTTGCCATTTTCATCATACTTAATTGTGGCATAGTCCTCGCAAGTATCAACGCCATATCCCCAACCAGTCACATAAATATTGCCGGTGCTGTCTATAGCCAAAGCCGTAGCCTCATCGTGGTGATTCCCCGGGCCATTGTAGGACGCTACCCACTGCTGCATCGGTGGTCCGGCCTGCGCTAAGGTCGAAAACAACACGGTAATACCAAACTGCAAAAACAATCTGTAGCTTCTCATAATTTATACCTCCACAAAAGTTTTCATTACTTTCTCATTTGGTTAACAGCACTATATTTTTATATGAATACAAGTGTGCTTCTGTCGTTAACAGAAACAAATATGATAAGTAATTTTTCAACACTTATAAACTTCTCCCAAACGAACCGATTTGTGTTCCTTTTTTTAACTCCATTCTTACAATAAAACCCCGTCGCTTATCAGAGGTATACCAAAGCTCTTTTGGCACAGGGTATCTGGCTTCAAAGTTTAATTTTTCTTCGAGCCACTGTTCATCAAACCTCGGACCTACGCTGAAAACCACCCATCTAACAGGCGAAATCAATGGAAACAAACTATGGTCTTCTGGGTAAAGCTTGCATTCGTCATCATTAGGGCGCCACTGACCTTCGCTAAGGCTAATGCTGCTGCTTGCGGGAAAATGGTTAGGTATCCATAGCTTTGACCATATCTTCTTATGGATTATGTCTCTATCCTTTATGATTTCGCCGACGCTTCGGTATTTATAGGTATGGCCGCGGTTGAACCTGTCTTCCATTGTTGTCGACATAGCTTCTCCGTGAGACGTCGATGGCAGGTACCTGTTTGTAACCAGTACCTTCGGAAGCTGATATAAATGGCTGGCCAACGAGCCGCCGCTACAGTCCGCCTGTGTCGGGGGATACTTTTGGTTGTCATTGTAGTACAACTCCAGAGCAAGACCTATCTGACGAAGTTCGGTGTTGACAACAACTACTTTTGCCTGTTCTCTCGCCCGTGACATCGCCGGTATCAGTATTCCCATCAGCATCGCGATAATGAAGATAACAAACAGCAATTCAACTAATGTAAAAGCACGCTTCATTTGTAAAAATAAATCCATAGCCTTGGCGGCAGGACAACTATCAACCGCCCTGCCGCCCAAGTTTAACTCCATTAATTCAATCCGGCCTATTCACAGCATTCACCAAGCCCTGCTCTATTCTGAAGCCAATTATTTGCAAGCTCGGCAAAGTCGTAGAAGTCAACTTTATAATCTGTATTAATATCACCGGGCAGATTACCTCTTTCATGTCCGCGGTCGGTCAGCACAAGGCCATTGCCGTCATAATCAGGCACCCAAAGCCTGTATCCATCCTGACAAACCGTAGTCCCGGAACTTTCCTGGTCGAAAATCGCTATGATGTCGATTTGGCCGGTGGGACAACCATATCTTGTAAACCCGTCGCCGATTCCGAGTTTAACGGGGAATGTCAGGCCGTTCGCATCGGTAATTATAACTGTGCCGTCAGGCACCCAGTTTTCCGGGTTAATATTAACATCATTTATCCTTACCAGACGAGCCTGATAGTATTCGCAACCTGTGAGCCTTGTCTGGTCGAATATATACTGGTCGCTACCGTCCTTTACCATATCGAGGGTGATGAGTTCCGGCTGGGGCAGACCGACGGCAGGTTCGAGCAATTCCACCTCGAAGTCGAATGCAGGGTCAGCTTCGTGCTGCTCGTTGACGTTAATCTTTCCCTTGTAGAATTTGTACCAGCCTGTAATTCTTACTCTGTCACCGGCGGCAAATGTGTAGCCTGTGTCAGGGTCGTGATTTATACGACACAATTCGGAAATCAATTGTTCGTCGGTATAGCTTCCCGACTGGCCGCCTACTCTGGCGTAATACTGTCCCAGATACACGGCTGTGCCAGCGTGGTCGTTGCCGTCCCCCTGTATATAGATTTGCCACTGACCACCCATATAGCCCATGGCGGGTGTGGGATTAAGAATCTCTTCGGGATTGTTCAGTATAATTCCCTCTATGATAACTTTTCCTTCGGCGTTATAAGTGCCTACCCCATCCTGGTCTACAGCCTGCAGTTGCTGGTGAGTTACCGGCGTGCAGGGGTCGTCGGCAAATGCAATCGAACTAATTGTCAACAATACGACCAATACCACATCTATTTTTTTCATGACTGGTTCTCCTAATAAAAAATTGCCTCTGCGTTTGCGCATAAAAATATAAAAATCGTGTTACCGTGCATAAGAATATGAAAATCGTGCTACCGCGCCAATAAGAAAATTTAATTATTCCAAAAAAATTTTTATCGGGTAAAATATCGCCTAACCGGTCAAAAACCGGCAGAATCGGTTTCGCTGTTATCACGGGAGAACAAAAAATGAGCCAGGTTGAGCGAATAGGGGTGTCACTGGAAGAGGAACTGCTTTCGAAGTTCGATAAGCTGATTGCCAAGCAGGGTTATCAGAGCCGGTCAGAGGCGATACGCGACCTTGTGCGCCAGCAGCTAAGCGATATGCAAGTGGGCGACCCGAAAGCAAAAGCGGTAGCTGCGGTAACTCTGGTTTATGACCATCATTCGACAAAGCTGATGGAAAAGATAACCAGCCTGCAACATTCACACCTCCTGCAAACGATTTCAGCAATGCACATTCATTTAGGAGAGCATGACTGCCTGGAGATAATTGTGCTGCGCGGGCGCGTGGGAGAAATTAAAAAGACGGCGGAAAATATAATCAGCATAAAGGGCGTCAAGCTCGGCAGAATCAACTTTGTCACTATGGAGCAGCACAACGATTAACGCTTGACAAACAGCACCAATAAATGCTCTAATAGGTTCGGACTTGGGGGCGATTGGCTCAGTTGGTTAGAGCGCGCGGATCACACCCGCGAGGTCACAGGTTCGAGCCCTGTATCGCCCATTTTTTTGCATAAAAAGAAAATGACTAAACAATCTTCGGAAAATTCGGCAAATACTCATATCCCGCTGACGCGAATCCAGAAGCTCATCGGTCAAAGGATGCTGCAATCGAAGCAGACTAAACCCTGTTTTTACATCGAGTCAAAGGCTGATGTTACCGAACTGATGGGGCTTAGGCCAAAGTTTCGGAAATCGCTGGGCGTCAGAATAACGACAGACGCTTTTTATATTCGCGCGACGGCACTGGCAGCGAAGCAGTACCAACTCGTGCTCGGCAGGATTGACAGCGATAATATTAAAATACCCGATTCAATCAACATCGGCTTTGCCGTCAATGCCCCGCAGGGCCTCGTTGTGCCGGTGATAAAGGACGCGGATAAAAAAACATTGGCCGAGATTGCCGAGCTTGAGCAATCGCTTATCGATAAGGGCCGCGACAACAAATTAACCTTCGAAGAAATGCAGGGCGAAACGATAGCGTTAAGCAATCTCGGCGCCTACGGCGTCGATTCTTTTCTGGCAATCGTGCCGCCTCCGACAAGCGCCGTTTTAGCGGTCGGTAATGTGAGCAGGGACATTGTTCCAATAGACGGCAAACCAACTGAACGAAAAATAGTGACTATCTCGCTTGCCGCTGACCGCAGAGTTGTTGACGAGGTCTATGCAGCGAAATTTCTGAATACAATCTGTGAACAGTTGCAAAATCCGCAGCAACTGGTTTGATTTTTTAAGATTGCGATGGGTCGCAAGCAGGTTCTGTTTGGGCAGACTCGGATTCGCAAGGCGAGGTTTGCAAATCGGGCTGGGAGATGGATTTGATTTCAATCGGGGGTTTTTGATTTTCATCGGAGGCAGTAGGTATTTCAGGCTGTGGAGACAGTTGCAATTGAGTACATATGGATTCGGCGATTTTTTTGTAGTCTTCGGCGCCATGACAGGAAGGCTCGTACTCGAAGATTGTTTTGCCGTAGCTTGGGGCCTCGGCTAATTTTATGTTCCTGCGGATAAAACAGGGCAGAACATGAGCATCGGCCCAGGCGCAGTTGGTTGTGCGTGCGCTATCCAGGAATTGCTCTATATCGGCCCTGACCTCATTCGGAAGCGAGGCACGGGTGTCGAACATACACAGCAAAATCCATTTAACCTTGAGGCTGGGATTTATCCTTTTATTAACAAGCTCAACGGTCTGCAGCAATTTCCCAAATCCCTGCAGAGCGAGAAAGTGCGGCTGGAGCGGAATTAAGACTTCTTCGGCCGCGGCCAGGGCGTTCAAGGTCAATAGCCCCAGCGAAGGCGGGCAATCGATGAAAACATAATCGAATTTGTCTTCAACCGCATTAAGAGCCTCGCGCAGAATGGTCTCTCTTCCGACAACACTTACAAGCTCGCTTTCTGCGCCGACGAGATTGATATTGGCCGGCAGCAGCCAAAGATTGGGACGCACAAGCAGGATTTCGTCTTCGAATTTTGTCGACTGCGTAAGAAGTCTATACGAGCCTGAATCGATGTTTTCAGGTTCCACGCCGAGGTGTATTGTAAGATGCGCCTGCGGGTCGAAGTCAAGAACAGCCACCTTCAAACCCATAGCGGCAACGGCCGCGGCGACATTTGCCACCGTCGTGGTTTTCCCTACCCCGCCCTTCTGGTTTAATACAGCGATTGTCCTCATATCACTGATTACACTGATTCAAAATGATTATTATGATTTTTATTTCTTGAGTTAATCAATCTTTTATATTCAAGGGATTGCCCGCCGAAGTTAAGCAGCAATCCGATTTCAATGCCGCATGCTTTTAGATAATTTATGACCTGGAGCCGGTCGATTTCCGCAATTTCTTTTACAGCTTTCAATTCGACTATTATTTGACCATCGACAAGAAAATCGCAGGTAAACTTTTTGATAATTTCGTCGCGATAAAAAACGGGCAGGCTCTTTTGTCTTTCAAATTTTATTTTTTTCAACTCAAGTTCAACTGCCAATGCCTGCTCGTACACGCTCTCCAGAAATCCAGGACCGAGACACCTGTGCACCTCCATTGCAGAACCGATAACATTACCTGTGATTCCGCTGGCGACGTATTCGTTTTTCACTATTAATGCCAATTCAAAAACCTCTTATCATAAAAAATTATCAGCGTAATCAAAATCAATCAGCGTCATCAGCGATAATTTTCTTCAAGACAGCATCGAGCACGCCGTTAATAAACGCCGGCGATTTGTCGGTGCTGAACTTTTTGGCAAGCTCAATGGCCTCATTTATCACAACCCTCGGCGGTATATCAGGACAGAACTTCAACTGGTAAACCGCCAGTCTTAAAATGCACCTGTCAACCATCGAAAGGCGGGGCAACTGCCATTTTATTATCGATGCTGTTATAAGGGCGTCACATTCAGCCGAGTTTTCCCATGCGCCTTTCGTCCATTCCGAGGCGAGTTTGCGAACCGAAGGATTGGGGTCATTTTCCATGAAGAACCGAGCCAGGCCTTCGAGCAAGTCGCGGCCCTGCACTTCGAGCTGATATAGTCCCTGCATCGCCAACTCTCTGGCCCTTGTTCTTTTGTCCACCTTCGGCCTCTCGTTAATCAACCATCGGATATTTTAAATTGTCAAGGAACGACTCAAATAGATTCGACCCTTCGGCACCGCTCAGGACGGACAAGCTCACTATACAATCTGTTCGAGAACGTTTGCAGTTTCCATCGCCGTCATCGCCGCGTCGGCACCGGCGTTACCCATTTTCGTACCCGCTCTTTCGACAGCCTGCTCGAGAGTGTCACAGGTCAGCACGGCGAAAATTACCGGCACCGCTGAATCATAGCTGATTTGTCCGATGCCGCGCGATACCATTTGGGAAACGTAATCGTAGTGAGACGTCTGGCCTTTTATGACCGCACCGATGCAAATGATGGCAGCGTATTTGCCGCTTTGAGCGAGTTTTTTCGCAGCTATGGTAATTTCGCAGGCGCCCGGAACCCATACTATGGAAATCTGCTCTTCGGATGCACCGTGTCGCTTTAGACAATCGATTGCGCCCGCGAGCAGCTTGCCGGTTATAAATTCGTTGAACCTGCTGACTACGATAGCGTAACTGCCCTTGCCGGCGGTTATTTTTCCTTTTATTTCTTTAAGCATAGTTTCGCTTCTCCAACCAATATTTTTAATCTGACAAAACCGGTACCGCCCCCCTTCCCGGCCCTAAAAGGCACAGGGGGCGACCACACATTATAAGACTAACAGAAGACAGATTCCAGAAAAAGACCAGTTGCGACCCTGTCTGCCTGCCGAGCCTATTCATCGTTACCGGGTTAACTTTGGTAATTATAAGAGGTTACGGGCCAAATTGCCAGTGAAATTTTTAATGCGGGCAAAGCAGGAACGTTCCGGGAAAAACTGCTAACCCGATGGGAATTTATCGCCGAAACACTTCAGGGCGACTCGTTAAGTCGCTGCGCCAAAACAATTAAACGGAGCTGCTATGATTTTCGATGATATGGAATTTGATTCTTATTCAGATGCCGAGCACAAAGCGATGAAGGCGTTCGAGCTTTATGAGGACGGCAAGATACCTCAGGCACTCACCGAGCTTGAGGCCGCCATCGAGATAAATCCCGCCAACGGCGCATGGCATTTCGACAGGGCCCTTACACTGGACACCAAGGGCGAGTTCGAAGAAGCGATAAGAGAATACGAGATTGCTTTGCAAATAAATCCTGAGGACCTGGAGATATTAAATTCGCTGGCGGTCGATTATACCCGCACCGGCCAATACGACCGGGCAATCGAGACCTTCGAACACATCCAGCAGTTAGACCCGGAATTCGAACCCTGCTACTGCAACCGGATAATTACTTATACCGAGATGGGCCAATACGATTTGGCCGAGCAGATGTTTTACCTCGCCCAGCAGCTGAATCCGGACTGTGCGTTATGTTATTATAATATCGGCAACAATCTTTTCGTTCGCGGCGATTACAAAAAAGCGATTCACTGCTGGAAGAAGACGGCCAAACTCGAGCCGACTCATCCGCAAATTAACTATCGAATCGCCCAGGCGTACTGGGCCGACGGCGATTACAACCGCGGGCACGAGTATTTCTTAACCGAGCTTCGTATTAACCCCGGTGATATCGATGTTATTCTCGACTTCGGCTTGTTTCTGCTCGATATCGGCGAGGTCGACGCTGCGAAGGAAAAATTCAACAGGATACTCGAACTTATGCCGGGGTTTGCAGCGGCATTGTTTTATTTGGGAGAGGTCGCTTTTTATAAAGGCGATTACGGCCAGGCGTTAAAACTATTCAACGAAGCATTGCGAAGGGACAACAGGCTCACTGGGCCGCAGTATCGGCTGGCCGAGTACGCGATGATGAACGGCAAAAGTGAGGAAGCGAGGGGACATCTGGTTTCGGAGGTGAAACTGGCTCCGGAGGATACGGACATACTGGTTTCCATGGGGTCGATGTTTCTCGGTGTGGGTGACACCGATTACGCGACACATTGTCTGCTAAAGGCCGTCGATATCGACTGCGCCAACGCGGACGCCTATTATTATCTCGGTCTTGTCGGGACTATGAAAGGCCGGCTCGCCGACGCCGCGGACTTTTTCGGCCACGCGCTCGATATAAGGCCGACGGACGTCCGCGTTTTGCGGGATTCGGCCGTTGTTTATCTCGGGATGGGCCGGTTAGACGAAGCAGCCGAGAGAATCAAAAAGGCGCTTGCCCTGGCGGGTGATGACCCGCAATTAAAAGCTCTCGACCGCCGGGTCAGGATGGTTCAGGCAACCGACCGGATAGCAGATTTTCTCCGGCGGTTTCAGCCCCGGTTCATCTCAAGGCTGATATCTCGATTCCTACCGGGCCGTCGGTTCTAATCATTTCCGCATATCATACGTTTTCTTCAATCAGGATTTTTCTTACCGTAAAATTATCTTCGTTCGCGGCTGGTTTAGATTTGCCGCGATTGGCCCAAAAGCCGGTAAATTAAGAAACAATTTGCAAATTGACCCAAAATTCAGTAGTCTATTAGGCCGGGCCGAGTGGCGGAATGGCAGACGCTGGGGACTTAAAATCCCCTGTCCTCACGGGCGTATGGGTTCGACTCCCATCTCGGCCATTACCTCGTTCTCGAACGGGATGTGCGATAGCCGACAACATTACAGGAGATTAATATGGCCAAAGAAGAGCCAAAACTTATAGACGTGGAAAAACCCAATTTATACCGGGAGATGTTCCCGTATAACGAGTTTCCAAAGGTAGTATTCGACGAGCAAAAAGTCGCGTATGACATTCCGGATAAGATATGGATAACCGATACGACTTTCCGTGACGGCCAGCAGGCCCGTCCTCCTTACACGCCGGAGCAAATCCTGCGGATATATGACTTACTGCACAAAATAGACGGCAACACCGGCCTGATTCGGCAGTGCGAGTTCTTTCTGTATTCGGACCGAGACAGAAAAGCGGTAGAACTGTGTAAGGCACGTGGCTATAAGTTTCCCGGGATTACCGGCTGGATAAGGGCTGTTACCGCAGATTTCAGATTAGTTAAACAAATGGGACTTAGCGAAACCGGTATCCTGACCTCGGCAAGCGATTATCATATATTCCTGAAGCTTCGCAAGACGCGAAAGCAGGCGATGGATGCGTATCTCGATATTGCAAGGGCCGCGCTGGACAGCGGCGTTATCCCGCGATGTCACTTCGAGGACATCACGCGAGCCGACTACGAAGGTTTCGTGCTGCCTTTCGCAGCGGAACTGATGAAACTATCCAAGGAGTATAACAAGCCGGTTAAAATTCGGCTCTGCGACACGCTCGGATTCGGACTGCCTTGGGCTGAAACAGCTCTGCCGAGGAGTGTACCGAAACTTATTTGCGGGCTTCGTCAAATCGGAGTGCCGTCCGAATGGCTGGAATGGCACGGCCATAATGATTTTCACAAGGGCCAGGTGGATGCTGCGACAGCGTGGCTGTACGGCTGCAGCTCCGCCAATAGCGCAATACTCGGATTCGGCGAGCGGACCGGCAATTCACCTCTGGAGGCGCTGGTCGTAGAACATGCGCAATTGAAAGGCCATACGGACGGAGTCAACTACGCGGCGATAACAGAACTGGCGGAATACGCAAGAAAAGATTTGGGCTTCGAGATTCCGCACAATTATCCGCTCATCGGCAGAGATTTCAACGTTACGCGGGCCGGCATTCACGCCGACGGCCTGCTGAAAAACGAGGAAATATATAACTGTTTCGATACGAAGAAACTGCTCAACCGCCCCGTCACCGTGGCGATTACCGACAAGAGCGGCGCAGCGGGTATCAAGCACTGGATAGAAGCCAGGTATGAGATTGAAATTGCCAAACATGACCCTCATATAACCGAGATAAAGACCAGAATAGACGCTGAGTATTCGGCCAACCGCGTATCGGCGATATCGGATGAAGAACTGGTCGAATGGATGCGGGAGATTTTCGGCGATGACTTGCCGCCGTTGAGAAAATAAAGATGCTGATTGCCCCGGACAAAAAGATAAAAGCGGTATTGTTCGACCTCGGCGAAACGCTGGTGAACTTCGGCAGGATTAACACAAGGCAGGTCTTTCGCCAAAGCGCAAAGCTGACTTACGAATTCCTGCAAAGCCTTAATCAGCCTCTCGGCAACTTCGAATGGTATTGCTGGCACAGTATGATGGCTGTTCGGCTACACTGTCTGATTTCCAACCTGACTGGAAAAGATTTTAACGCCCTGTCGTTATTGAAGAAAATCGGCATAAAGAAAGGTGTTGCCCTTAGCGAGGACCAATGGGAAGAGGTCGGCTGGCTGTGGTATGAGCCGTTAAGCAGGCTGGCGAAGGTCGAGCCGGATATAACAGAGACGTTAACAAGACTGCGCGATATGGGGCTAAAGCTTGGAATAGTGAGCAATACGTTTATAAACGCCGGCTCTCTCGACAGGCACCTGCGCGAATTCGGAATGCTGGATTTTTTCCCCTGCCGGTTTTATTCCTACCAATTCGAATTCCGAAAGCCCGACAGACGAATCTTTCAAATAGCGGCAGAAAGACTGAACGAACTTATGGACAACATTCTCTTCGTCGGCGACCGCGTGGACAAGGACATCCGGCCGGCGATGAAAGCCGATATGCGGGCCGTTCTGAAAGAGGCATATACCAACGCCGGAAAGAAAGTTCCGAAAGGCATCCACAAAATAAGCCGAATTTCCGAACTGCCGGCGCTAATAGAAAAATTCAACGGCAAAACAACACAAGCAGACAAGTCCGTCGTTCTAAGCGGGATAGAGTAAGCAAAAGAAAGACAATTTGCAGAAATTAACGTTTTGGTCTATAATCACTCCGCAATAAATCCAAAAGGAGCTTTGTATATGAGTACCAATGTTGCTTTTCAAAGATGCATTAATCCGGATTGTGCGGCGGAACTGGATTGCGGGTTCGCCGAGGGCGGGTTTAAGTGCCCAAAGTGCGGCGAGCTGCTGGATACACAATACAACTGGGACAAGATAAAGGTGCCAAGGAAACTCAGCGAATTCGGCAAACGCTGGTCAACCAGAAACAATTCCCTGGATTTTTCGGGCGTGTGGCGGTTTCGTGAGCTGCTTAACTTCTGCGAAGACAAATATAAAGTAACCATCGGCGAAGGCCAGACCGTCCTGCAGCAAAATGACGCGGTCGCCAAATATGTCGATATGAAGCCCGGCTGTTTGTTCCTGCAATACGAAGGTCTGAATCCGTCAGGCTCCTTCAAAGATAACGGTATGACCGCGGCGTTCAGCCACGCCAGTATGATAGGAGCAAAATCCTGCGTGTGCGCATCGACAGGAAACACCTCGGCATCGATGGCTTTGTATGCGCATAGCTGCGGCCTGAAAGCAACTGTGTTTATCGGCTCGGGCAGAATCGCCTTCGGCAAGCTAAGCCAGGCGATGGACTACGGTTCGCAGACGATTCAAATAGCAGGCGATTTCGATGACTGTATGCGGCAGGTTCAGGACGTCTGCACCAAGCTCGGATTGTATCTGCTCAACTCACTAAACCCATTCAGGCTGGAAGGCCAAAAGACAATCATGTACCGAATCATCGAGGCCCTGAACTGGGAATTGCCGGACTGGATAGTAGTGCCCGGCGGCAACCTCGGTAATTCGAGCGCATTCGGCAAGGCATTTTCCGAATTAAAACAACTCGGGCTGATTAAGCGAATACCGCGAATGGCGATTATCAACGCCGCCGGCGCCGATACGCTTACCGAGCTGGTCAATAACAGGAAACTCACCTGGAACAACGGCAGAACAAATCAGAAAACAATTGATGACTTCTATGCCGACTTGACGGCGCGTAATTTCTCGCCGCACACCTGCGCCTCGGCGATAGAAATTTCGCGTCCGGTCAATCTGAAGAAATGTCTGCGGGCGATTGACGTAACTAACGGCGTCGTACGCAAGGTCACCGACGAAGAGATTTGCGACGCCAAGGCGGTCATAGGCAAACACGGCCTGGGTTGTGAGCCGGCCTCGGCGGCGACGATTGCCGGATTAAGACATCTGCGAACCGAAGGCGTAATTTCGGCCGGCGAGCGAGTCGCCTGCGTGCTCACCGGGCACGTACTCAAGGACCCGGGCGTGACAGTCAACTACCATAAGGAAAAACAGGGCGAATTCAGCAATCCGCCTATAGAAGCACCTAACGATATCAATGAAATAATCAAACTGATAAAATAACCTGCCTAAAACATTCAGCGGGACGAGGTTAAATAATGGAATACAGCCGTAACAATGGTAACAGCGCCAGGAGAACAAAGGGATTTATCATTGGTGGAGTATTGCTGCTCTCGGCGGTAAGCGCATTATGGACGCTTTCCGAGAGGCCGCTTAATAATCATGAGTGTTTCGTTTCGATTACCGCGCGGGAGATGCTTCAAAGCGGCGATTGGATTAGGCCTACCTGCAACGGAGAGTCTCGTCTCCAGAAAACGCCATTATGTTATTGGCTCGTAGCGGGCTTGGCCCAGATGACCGGCAATGTCGATGAATTCACTACCCGGCTGCCAAGCGCTGTTTTCGGAGTACTTTCTGCTATAGCCATTCTGTACTTTGTAAGTCAGTGGCTGTCGGTTCGCGCAGCGGCAATCTCCGCGGGAGTTTGGGGGACATCTATCGGTTATGTCACCTACACTCACAATGCCCGGCCTGAGATGGCTCTTACGTTTTTTATTTTGCTGTGTTTTTTAAGTTTTTACTCGGCGATTACCGCAAAAGACCGGCGTAAGCAGATTTGGTATATGCTCGTATTCTGGATAAGTTTTGCACTGGGCAACCTGGCCAAAGGGCCCGCACCGCTGCCGCTCGTTCTGATTCCGCTGTTTTTTTATGTTTCCATATCCCGGCAATGGAAAAAACTGTTCAACTGGACATCGGTGATTGGGGTAATTATTTTTCTGGCCATCGTACTGCCCTGGCCGCTGGCGATTGCTCACAAATTAAACTGGGACCTTACGCTGTGGAAAAATGAATTTGTTGACCGCTTCCTGGGTGATTACGTCCCGGGGCACAAGCCGATTTATTATTACCTGCTGGAAATGTTCATATTTATAGCGCCTTGGGTAGCTTTTCTGCCGATGGCGATGGCTGCACCTTTTTTCGAAGTTTGGAACAAAAAACGTTCCACGATGCAATTTTTATGGCTGTGGTTCGTTGTTGACCTTGTGTTTATTACCATTTCCGGAGGCAAGCGTCAGCACTACATACTGCCTTTGATGCCGGCGGCGGCTATATTGATAGGCATCCTGCTGGAAGATATGATTTTCGTGCACAAAGCCTACACGCAGAAATACGCAAGGGACATCCTGCGAAATCATATTGTTGCTTTAATTGCCGCTGCCATCGCCGGACCGATATACATAGCCAAAGCTTATCCTGAACTGCTTACGGGCGCAATAATAATCGGCGCGGTAACGATAGCTGCTGTTGCGGTCATTGCCTTGCTATTTGCCAGAGGAAAACCAGGCCTTGCGTGCTGGACAACTTTTGCCGGCATCGTTGTTTTAGTTATGATTGCTTATGTCGTTTTTGTAAATCCTCTGAATTATAATCAGCCCTCCAGAGAGTTCACCCGTATTGTAGTGGAAAAAGTGTCCGCCGCAGAGCGGCGAGACCTCGCCGAAGGCGGCCCGGCATCAGAAAAACTAATAGCGTATAAATCCGCCTCTATGAGGTTCATTCACTACTTCGGCAAGCGCGTGCCCGAAATAGCAACAGAACCAGAGACATACAAACTGTATAATGAAGGCTGCTGGGTCGTGGCATTCGGCAAATACCTGGACGAGCTGATTGAAAAAGATAAATTTGAAATCGTTTATATAGAGGAGCAGGCCGAACGGCACAAAGGAAATGTTGTGTATGGGGCGCTACTGCACAAATCAGCAAGGCCGGCCGAAGACAATATGTAGAGAATTTCAGTCCGCTTGTGGTGCCAACTGCTCGATGAAATTTTTTTCGGCTTCGGTTATCTCCAGGTCGTCGTTGATTTCTTCAATCACTTTCGCGGTTTCTTCAAAAGAATACTTCTGGACTTTTCTAAGCCAAACAGCAGTCAGCATAGCTACTCTTCTCTTGCCGCTGCTGCCGTGGACGAGTACGGGCAGATTGTTCCTGTCGGCCATTATGGCAAGGAATTGCTCCTGCGTTTCCGCAGTTGGGAAATAATCGGCTTTTTCAACGGGCATTTCAATATATTTAACGCCGTTGCCGCGTACCCAGGTGATTTCCTCGTTATACCAGTTTTTGTCGCGATGCTCCGCGGGCGAGCGGAGGTTAATGATTGTAGCAATGTGGTATCGATAGAGCAGGCGTGTATAGTCCATTCCCCTCGGCTGGCCGCTTACATAAAGGACTTCCGGCTCTATGATATGGAAATTTTTGATATGAAAATGCCTGACCAGTAAAATTGTCGTTGCTACCACGAATAAAATAATATACAGAGCAGCCAGAGATTGTTTTTTCTTTTTTGCCACTTTTAACCTGCCTTTAAAGTTTACCTTTGATGTACCTTGCGGACCGAATATATCTTTTTGTTCGTCGATTCGAAATAGACCCTGCTTATCATCTCACCTATCAGTCCCGTGGTGATGAATATCGCGCCAATCAGTAAAAGCATCGTCGCCAAAGCCGTCAATGGTGCGTGCGCTACCATAATCGGCACCTTATAAACGAACTTATCATAGAGTATATAGGCGAACAATGCCATCGACAATAGAATCGAATACATCGCAGGCCTGCCGAAAAAATGCAGAGGCTTGGTAACGTATCCGAGCAGAAACTTGAGAGTTATCAGGTCGAAGACGACCCTGACCGTTCTGGAGATTCCATAATTACTGGTCCCGTGCGGCCTGTTAATATGCTTTACCGGTATCTCGATGATTCTGATGCCGCTGCGTGACATCAACGCCGGGACAAATCTGTGCATCTCGCCGTAAAGGTTCAATTCGTCGATTACTTCGCGTTTGTACGCCTTGAAAGTGTTGCCGAAATCGTGAATATCGACGCCGCTTACCTTCGAGGCAATCCAGTTGGCCGTCATGCTCGGTATTCTTCTCATTATAAAACCGTGCGCCCTGTGCTTTCGCCAGCCGCTGACAACGTCGTAGCCTGCGTTAATCTTCTCGATAAAATTCGGTATCTCCTCCGGGAAGTTTTCGAGGTCGCCGTCCATCGATATTACTATCTGTCCCCTTGCGACATCGAACCCGGCGGCTAAAGCGGGCGTCTGGCCGAAATTCCGGCGAAGCTCAACGCCCCTGACCTTGCTGTCTTTGCTTGCAATATCTTTTATCAGTTCGAGTGTGTTGTCGCTGCTGCCGTCGTCAACGAAGACCAGCTCGTAATATAGGCCCGTTTCGTTCATTGTTTTTACCAGCCTGCTGTAAAGCTCGTTGACCGCCGGCGCTTCATTGTAGAGCGGCACTACAATCGAACAATCGATATCTTTGTGGTTCGCGTTTTTATTAAACTGGTTAGAGGTTTCCATAATGCACCAATTTTATTCCTGCGTCCTTGAAATACTGTTTGGTTCTTTCGCTGCAAAGAGCCTCGAATTCGCCCTTTCGCTGTATTTTGCTTTGGCCGTTGTCAAGTCCCGGATGGGTCATCACCTCCGCAACCGCCGCCGAGTTATACAAAGCGACCGCCTTGAAGAAATTCACGTCTATCCTTCCAATATGCGAAACTCCGAGCAGACAATCGGTTTTCAAAAAAGCTGAATTTTGGATTCGGTTAATCCCGGCCATCGTCCGAATTGTTTTTGCGCTCGCTCTTCCGCCTTCACTCGACAAAGGCCAGGGCATCGACAAAAGCTGCCTCGGCTCAAGGCTGAAACGTACCGCGGGAATCTGAAACTGCTTCGCCAGCCCGCAGACTATCGAAAATACAACGGGGAAGTTATGAATGTGCTTGTGCGAATCCAAATGGGTTGGCTTTATGCCGTTGTCAATCACCCACTGAATCTGCGCAGCCAACTCGGTCCGTATGGCGTTTCGGATTTTACGTCTGCACAAGGACAAAAGCGACAGCTTGGCTGGTGAAAAAGCAAAATTGCCCTCTGTGTCAACCAAACAATCGACGCATTTATCTTTCGATAATGGCTTACCTTTGAACAGATTAAGATGAACACCAACGCCGAGATTGGGAAGTTGCTTTGCTATTTTCACAGCTTCCTCGGCAGCGGGCATATTTGCCATAATCGTCGCGCTGGTCAGCACACCGTTGGTATGCGCCTGCGCCACAGCCTGGTTTACACTGCTGCTCACGCCAAAATCATCTGCATTTATTACTATCCGCCTGTCCATATTTATAGTGCAGTAAGTTTAAACGCAGTAGGCGGTTAGGTCAATTAGATTCTGCCGTACTCGATGAGTCCGAAAATGACAAAACCAACGGTAAGGGCCAGCGAGCCAAGGGCGTGCAAGAGCACCGTCAACTGGCAGAAACGGTACTGGCCGGGTTTGAGCAAATCTTCCTTGTTCGCTGCTTTTATCGCAATCACACCCACCGGCAGTGTAAGCAGATAAAGAACCCCCGCGTAAACAAACGGACGATAAATCAGCATTGCAGCCACAGCAACAAGATAGCTTGCCGATAGTGCGATTCGGTAAATCCAAATCGAAACGCCCGTACCGAAACGAACAACAAGCGTTCGCTTTTTCACCGCAGCATCAGCAGTGACATCGGGAAATTCGTTTATCAAAATCACAAGAAAAATCAAAATCGACACGATAACCGCAGGCAGAAGTGGAATCACGTCTATTATTTTCGTCTGCAAATAATATGAGCCATAGACCGGCAGCAGGCCGAACAACAGCGCAATAACGGGTTCGCCGGCGGAACGGTAGCCAAGGCGAAGAGGTGGAGCCGTGTAGAAAAATCCACCTAATAGGCCGATTAGGCCGAGGGTTAAAATAAAAGGGCTGCGCGTGATTAGAACGATTACGATTCCGATTATGGCACCTGCCGTAAGTGTAACAAGGGAAAGAAGTAATGTCGCTTTTGGAGAGAGGATGCCCTGCTGGATATATAGTCTGCCGCCGGAGAATGGGGTTGGATTTTTATTGAGCCAGTCGTTTCCCGATGTATGGTCGAAATAATCGTTGGCTATATTGGCGCCGCTGTGCAGGAGCATTGTCGCAAGTAACGCTAAGATAAACAGATATGGCGAGAACGTCCCCGTCACCGCAAAGCCCAGCGCCGAGCCGACAAGGACGGGAGCTGCGCTTGCGACCAGAAACTTCGGCCTTGATGCGAGGAAAAGAATGAGCAATTTAGATTTCATAAGTTAAGTATTTTACAAGGATTAAAAAAAAAGGGAATAGGGTACAGGGGATAGCGGGTAGAGGAAATTTAGGATGGCTCGACTACGCTCCCCGTTTTAGACAAATTGGGCAAGATAAGCAAAATAGGGTAGCATCATTCCGTCTTCGCTAAGGCTTCGCCGCGATAAATTGCGCAAGTTCGCGCTTTTTGACGTGCGCAAACTTACACAAATTTATAAAAACCATACACAAACTTACAAAAACTTACACTAAAACATGCAAAAAACAGGTGGAAATATACAACAATTTTTATACCCCCCTGCGCAAATGATCGCGCGGGGCGTAGAAGACCGACGAGGGACGACAGACGACGAAAACCAACGGACAGGAAGGGGGGATTTTTTAGCCACAGAGAGCTCGCAGTTTTGAGTTCTTAGTTTTTAGTTCATAGAAAAGTTGCCTAAGTTAACACCCGGCTACGCTGAAAAACTTCGCCGCGGCAAGCAGATTTTTTTAGCCACGAAAAAGCACAAAAAACACAAAGTCCTCGGGACGCCTTACGGAGAAAAATTAGACGCAGATTGCGCGGATTACGCAGCAAAGTTTGGCCACAGATGATGCAGAGAGAATGTGGAATCAAAAGCATATTAGTATGTGCGTATATACTAATCTAATAGTCCAACAATCGTGTTTTTTTTGCTGTTGTTTCCGGAAGCCGGAATGAGGAAACGAACAGTAGGTAAAAAAGTATCCGAGCCCCGATGGGATAGCAAACGGCGCATCCCACGGGGTAAACTCTGGCAGTACCCGCACAGATTTTGTTAGGTGAATTGGGGACTATTAGAAATCATTACCTACTTAGAAAATCTTTTGAAAAAACTTCCTCTGATTCCATGCAATATCAAGTATTGCCGCTGTGGTAGGAAGAATATTTGCCTCTCGGTAGCTATTATATTCCTCTTCTGTGAATTGTCTTCCCCATCTGTCTTTGTCAGTTATAATTTCCCCCTCACGGTTTTCAGTTAATACATTCGGGAAAATCTTATTGAAAGTTTCTTCTTTAAATACAACTACAGTAAGAATCTCGCCTTGAAGTGATGCTGGTTCAAGTCCAAACCCTAAATAAAAGGGTCTTATATTGCCATTAGTTCGTTCATTTTCTAGAGAAACAAATGGTTCGATACCATAATTAATAGGGACAGCACTATTGCCATCGTATTCATCCATACCAAGAAGTTCCTCGGCATATTCACGCATAATATTTTTCCATAAGTTTAAGTCTTCCTTGATAGAAGCAGGAGCTATACAGGAGGGCTGAAACTCTCCAGCAGGGATAACATGATAAGTACCCATTGAAGTAGCAGTCTTGTCAGCTCCCCGAATGTGCATAATTATCCTTAGTTCTGTTCCATTATGGAGCATCGTCAAAGTATCTATTCCACAAAGGACGATATGATTATACGGTTCTTGAATTTGCTGCAAAAGTTGTTTTCTGTTGCTATGTCTTTTAAACCACGATTTTTCGAGGTTGTGATGTTCCAGTTCATAAACCAGATACTCTCCGTAATTGATTTTATCGAAATATGAATACATATGGTTTGAAAATACAAACTTCGTACCATCTACTTTGAGTAATCGGTATTGAGTTCTATCAGTAAATTCCTCTGGTTTATCTAATTCCTCTATGGCTTGAGAGTATCTCTTATATTTTCCACCCGCATGTCTAGGCAAGTTATCCATGGACCAATTAATTTTGACAGATATATCCTTTTCTTGTTTTAGCTTGATATTTTCAAGTGGGATAGGCTTTGCAGGAAACCATGTTTTTTTGTAAGCAATGGCATGCCGTTTACAATTTTGAGGTGTGCAGAATTCTCTCGGCCTAGCTTTAATGCTAGCTCGCTAAGATGTAAACGATTTGCTTTAACAGCATTTCTGGTGTTTTTGAATTTTGTAGTTGAGCGATCTATGTCCCATTTTTTGTAAGTTATAATTCCTGCGTAAATTCCGAACAGAGCGGCTATTGCAGCAAGAATTGTGACTACTAGATCCATTTTAATTTCCTCCAATTTCCTATAATATACATAGTATGTTTTAGAGTGATGTTATACCACCATTATTATGATAGCAATGGAAAATTTGGAGCAAAGGGACGCAGTAAAATAGGAACAGGAGCCGAACTGGAGGACTTACCTATGGCATGCTTCGCACAACAGCAAAAATCGCGCGGCGCTGCCCCCGATGAAGTAGCCAAAGCACTTCACGGGGTAAACTCCGGCAGAATGAGGAAACAAACAGTAGGTAAAAAAGTATCCGAGCCCCGATGGGATAGCAAACGGCGCATCCCACGGGGTAAACTCTGGCAGCACAAGCAGGTTAGTCGATAGTCACTGGTTTTTAGTCGTTGGTTGAAAGTGGATTCCTGCTTACGCAGGAATGACAAAAATACGTTGCCATTCTGGCGACGGCTAAACAACCCCCGTCGCAAGCCACGGGGCTAACCAACGGAATACAAAAACATTGACATTTAAGGGGGTTTTGCGTAGAATCCCGGGGTCTTTATGTGTGTTAATGGCTCACTACTAAGGGAGTTTTAATTGAGAGTTCTATCAGGCATACAGCCAAGCGGCAGGCTTCATATCGGTAATTTCTTCGGCGCAATGCGCCAGCATTTAAAATTACAGGCCGAACACGACTGCTTCTATTTCATAGCAGATTATCACGCGCTAACCAGTAACCCCAAGCCAGAAGACGTTGCGCAGCATACGCTCGATGTTACGATGGATTATCTCGCATTGGGACTGGATACGAAGAAAACCGTATTCTGGCGGCAATCGGATGTGCCGGAGGTTTTGGAATTGGCGTGGCTGCTGTCGTGCGTAACACCGAAGGGGCTTTTGGAGCGATGCACAAGCTATAAAGACAAGGTGGCACAGGGGCTAAGCGCGAACCACGGGCTGTTCGCGTATCCGGTTTTGCAGGCGGCGGACATCCTGATTTACAAGAGCGATTTGGTGCCGGTCGGGGCGGACCAGAAGCAGCATATCGAGGTTACACGCGATATCGCGATACGTTTCAATAATACATACGGCGAAATCTTTACCATACCTAAAGATTATATTCTCGAATCGGTGGCGGTCGTGCCGGGGATTGACGGGCGGAAGATGAGCAAAAGTTATAATAATACGATAGGGATATTCGAGCCTGAAAAAGCGGCTAAGAAAAAAATTATGAGTATTGTCACGGACTCTACGCCCGTGGAAGAGCCGAAAAATCCCAATAAGTGCAATGTCTTTGCGCTTTTGAAGTTAGTCGCTTCGGCAGAGGAGCTGGCGGAGTGGGAAGGCAGGTATCGCAACGGCGGGATGGGGTACGGGGAAGTGAAGAAACGGCTGGTAGAATTGATAATGGAATACTTCCAGCCTTACCGGCAGAAAAGAACGGAACTTGAAAATAATGTCGATTACGTCAGAGAAGTGCTTGCCGACGGAGCTGAGCGGGCGAAGGCGGTAGCGGTAAAGATTCTCGAACAGGCGCGGCAGGCGGCAGGATTGGGGAGATAGAAATGGAAGACAAACTCGTTACAATCGCGCAGTTCGAAAACTACATCGAAGCGGAGCTGGCGAAACAGCAGTTGGCGGATTTCGGAATCACCGCGGCTGTCACTGGCGCGAACGCGGCGAATACATATTCAGGTTTTTTGTTTGTCGAAGGGCCCGAGCTGCAGGTTTTTGCGAGCAGGGCAAAAGAGGCGATGGATATTCTCGAATCGAGTAAGGAACAGGTGCAGGTACTCGGAGAGGAAGAAGAGGAACAATAATTGGCTGACTATCGTGTAAATCTCGATATATTCGCAGGGCCTATGGATTTGCTGCTGTATCTTGTCCGCAGGGAGGAAGTGGATATTTACGATATTCCGATTTCGGAGATAACCGAGCAGTACATCCGTTATATCGAGATGCTGCAAAGTCTGGATATCGATTTGGCGGGCGATTTTTTAGTAATGGCCTCGACGCTGCTGCAGATAAAATCTGCGATGCTGCTTCCGAAGACCGAAGACGAAGCCGGCCTGGGGGGTGAAGATTTGACCGACCCGCGGGCGGAGCTTATTCGGCAGCTTCTCGAATACAAAAAATTCAAAGACGCAGCAAATTTACTCTGCGCCGCGGCTGATGAGACGAACAAACGTTTCGCCCGGCCTGCGGCGATTCTCGAACAGTTGAAGCCCGGCGAAGAGCCGGAAGTTGACCTCGAACAGTTGAGCGTGTGGGATTTGCTCGAAGCGTTCGGCTCGATTATCGAGGCGACGGGCGGGGTTCGTTTCGATGTAAGTCATATCAAGGACGACACGCCGATAGATTTGTATCAGATAGAGATTCTGCATCGTTTGCAAACAGAGGGTGCGATGAGTTTCGAGCGGATATTCGAGGGCAGGAAAAAGCGGATAGTAATGATTGGATTATTCCTGGCGATTCTCGAACTGGTTCGGGAGAAGCTGGTCGGCGCCGAGCAATATGAAGGCACTATAAATTTGCGTCCGTTGACGGAGGAAAACGCCGAGCAGGCAGTGCAAAAAGCTATTTTCACTCTCGCGGAAGCTGAAGCCGAGGCCAACAACGAACAAGCCGTTGAGGTTGAACAGGATGTTGAGGCAAGCCACGACGTTGAGGCGAAACCGGAAAAGCCTCCTATTCCAATCGCGGAATTGCCGGCCAAAGGCCACCGGAAGGCTTCGGAGGCGGAATATGAAAAAGTTGAGTCCGCCAATGAACCACAGGCGGAAAATTAATCCGGCACAGATGGATTAACATTTGACAGGGTTTAGCTTCGTCATTAGAATGATTTCTGTTCGCTGTTAAGGAATTCAAACGACTCGCCGCCTTTTTGCTTCGCAAAGCGAAGAAGCGAGGGCAACATCGGAAAGGAAAAGAGAATGGCTGGTAACGTAATTGAACTAACTGATGCCGATTTTGACGAGGTTGTTCACAATTCTGATGTTCCGGTGCTGGTCGATTTCTGGGCGCCGTGGTGCGGGCCTTGCAAGATGATGGCTCCAATTCTCGAAGAAGTTGCGGGCGGTTATGCGGGCAAGGCTAAAATCTGCAAACTTAACACGGATGATGCTCGTGACAGCGCTATGGAATTCGGCATAAGCGCGATACCGACCATTATCTTATTCAAGGACGGCGAAGTACTGAAGAAATGGGTCGGCCTGACAAGCAAAAAAATTCTTTCCGAGGCAATCGACGAGCTGCTTTGACGAATACCGTTAAAGCAAACCTTCTCTCGTCCGCCGTTAGGATCAATACCAAACCGTAATTATAATATTAGGCTCGGTTTTTTTGCCCTGAATCTCGCCGGTAATCACATTGGTCAGCTTTATAGAGACACCCGGGTTTTCTTTAAGCCATTTTGCGATTATCTCATCGAGGAACTCAATAGCGCCGGCGTGCAGCTTCGTAAAGAAGGTTTTAACGCCTGTGATTCTTTCGGCAGAGGCTGTGTTTCCGGCCGGCTTTTTTATAACCGTTCCTGGCGGGGCCTCAATCTTTGACGCCGGCGCCGGGCTGCCACCACTTAAATTCAGCGGCGAATGTGAAACGCCCGCACTATTGGCGCTATTGTTGTCGTCGAAAGGAATGGGGTCATTGAGGTCGTCGCGTGGAGAAGATTTATTGACATCGAAATTGTCCATATGCAATCCCTCAAGTAACAATACTAATCAATAATTCTATTTAATAGTCCCCAGTATACATATACCCGAACTGTATGCAACCATATTTATTTTGTGAAACCTCCGATTTCGTGTGGTGCCGGATTAAAACATTAGACCAAGCGGCTGTTTTTTGCTATTTTCATCCGGATTATGAAAAAGAAGAAAAGCCAAAAATCCGAGCAAAATCGACGGACAGTCGGCTTTTTAGCGCTGGGCTGTCCTAAAAACATCGTTGACAGCGAAAGGATGCTGGCTGAAATCGCCAAAGCGGGTTTCCTGATAACCAGTCAGCCTGAGCCGTCGGACGCATGGCAGGCGGATGTCGTCGTCATAAATACCTGCGGATTTATAGCGCCCGCCAGGGCAGAGGCGCTCGAAGCAATAAAGCACGCGATAGACTGCAAACGCAACGGGACCGTAAAGAAAGTGATTGTCGCAGGATGTCTCTCGGAAATATTGGGTGCGGAGCTGTTCGGCCAGGCATCTGGAGTCGATGCCATAGTCGGCCTCGGCCAGCGAGATGCAATCGCACGGATAATCGAAAAGACTCTCGGCTGCGAACAGCCGACCTGTTACCTCGAACAATCGCCGCGGACAATCAACGACGACAGAACAAGATTGCTTATTACGCCTGACCACTGGGCGTATCTGCGAATCAGCGAGGGCTGTAATCACCGCTGCTCTTTTTGCACGGTACCTGCGATAAGGGGGCCTTTTAGAAGCAAACCCAAAAAACTTATTCTCGATGAAGCTGAGGAATTAGTTTCAGCGGGTGCGGTCGAACTGAATATCATAGCACAGGACACAGCCAGCTACGGCCGGGATTTGAAAATGAAAAACGGCCTGGCTGAACTATTAAAGGAACTCGAAAAAATCGCAGGGCTGGCGTGGATTAGATTGATGTATCTGTACCCGGCGGGGATAACGGAGGAGCTAATTGAAACCATCGTGGAAAGTGAAAGAATCGTCCACTACTTCGATGTCCCCCTCCAGCATATAAACGACAAAATCTTGAAGGATATGCGCCGGCCCGACACCAGAGAAAGCATCTGCTGCGTTATTGAAAATCTACGGAGAAAGCTGCCTGATGCTGCACTGCGAACCACTTTTATTGTCGGCTTTCCCGGCGAGACCGACCAGCAATTCGAGGAACTTCTGGACTTCGTTAAATCGGTCAAGTTCGATGCGCTCGGCGGCTTTAAGTACTATCCCGAATCCGGTACGAGTGCCGCGGAGATGCCCGGCCAGGTCCCGGATAAGATAAAACAACATCGGCTGGAAGAGCTGATGCTGACCCAGCAGGAAATCGCCTTTGCGAAGAACACAGGCCGAGTAGGCAGCGAACTTAGCTGCCTGGTCGATTCGGCTGAAACAAAAGACGCTGGGGCAGGTCGTTTTTACGGCCAAGCTCCTGATATTGACAGCATTTGTTTAATACGAAACTGTTCGGCAAAAGCGGGGCAATTTATTAACACCAAAGTCATCGATACTAAGGATTACGATTTAATTGTCGAAGAAATTTAGTATTGTGCTGCGCTGGAAATGAAAGTAAAATTATCGGCATGGTTAAACAAATTCCCAATATTCTGACTTTCGGCCGGCTCGTTTTAACCATTGTTTTTCTGGTTATGCTTCTGCTTTCGCCGCGGTTTTACGCCGATGGTGAACGGCCCTTCCCTGATTTTCTCGACTACGCATTTATAATATTCGTTATCGCCGGTCTTACCGACATTATAGACGGTCCAGTAGCTCGAAAGCTAAAAGTCACGAGCAAGTTCGGACGAATGATGGACCCTCTTGCCGATAAGGTTCTTGTCTGTGGGGCATTTATTTGTTTTGCGCTAATCGGCGAGCCGAAACTTTTCGATTTCAAGCCGACCACAATGGCCGTAATCCAATGGCTGGTAGCAGGGGTCATTATTTCAAGAGAGGTCTATGTCACGACACTGCGTCATATTGCCGAGGCCCGCGGCATTAACTTCGCCGCTACATTCTCCGGCAAAATCAAGATGTTTTTACAATCCTTTGCCATCGGAATGATGGTAATAAAGATAGCTCACGTCCAGACCGCGACGTGGGGATACTGGTTCGCAACCGTAACGCTGGCAATTGTGCTGATAGTTACCGTTATCTCCGGGTTAAGGGCCACTCAAAGAAGCCCCTGGAGAAAAGCAGTAAGTTCGGGTTAAAGACGGTGCATAGCGACGCGTAAGGCCCCGGAGCTCGTTTTATACCATTCAAATAAAAAAACCGCTATGAGTAAATATATCCTCATAGCGGTTTTAATACTCGTTATTGTCCGGATGTTACTCTTGTTCCTGGGTATAGCTTTGCACCGTTATCCAATTCTGACCATCGTTATCTACAACGGCTCCCTCTACCTCGACATTTTTGTCGGCCATATCTGTGCCGAGTTTGAGTCCCTGTTCGTCCAGTGTTACATTATAAACGACTCCATCCTGAGCCGTCAGGGTAACAGCGGTGATTACGCCCTCTGCATTGGTAGTAACGCCGACAAGACCCTGTACCTTAACCGACTCGCCAGCAATTAAAAGTGCGGCCCCTGCGATTAACACAACCGCAAGCATTACCAAATTCTTCTTTGTAAACATGTTTTGCCTCCAAATATATTTCTACAGCCTTGCAGTTTCCTCGGGAAGAATACACATCTTCCACCATAGAAAACCGCTACATTTTCATAGCATTGGGGAAATACCGTAAGAGATGGTACTTGGGATCACAGGAAGGCACAATCTGTGCGTGTGTCCCACTTTGTATGAGCCGTGTAGTATATACATAATTTCTTTACGATTCAAGAGAAAAACGGAACTTTTACACAATTTTTCTGTTTTTTGGGTATCAGAAAACAATGGCGGATTGGTCATCGATTGTATAAATACCGAGGTTTTAATAGTGAAAAGGCGGTTTTTAAATGCCGCAGGCCAATTGCCCTGCCGTGAACAGCTTCCCCATCCCTCAAGCAATGGCTGGTCAAAAAAAACCGCCGCAGATGATTCTCTTTGTTAACTGCGGCGGTGTTATACACTGGAATTTTCGGACTGCCAAATCCTGCCGAGCCTATTCCGGATTTATGCCTCCGGCTCTTCCTCGACCGCTTCGAACGTCAGGACTTTCAGCCACATCTGGTTGTCTTCTTCGTAAACTATACCCTCGACACTGACTTTGGCGCCTTCTATGTTCTCGGCAAGCGCTAAACCTTCCGCATCAAGCTCAACTTCATAGACACCTTCGTCTGTGGTCAACTGCACTGAAATGATAGCTTCATTGGCATCTTTGATGACGCCGACAAAGCCCTTCAATTCAACAGTTTCGTCCTCTTCGGCGAAGCAGCACGAAACCATGAGCGACGCTGCCAGCAGCGTTAAAAACGCAACGCCCATTTTCTGTTTTTTTGTAAACATTCCTATTTACCCCTTTAATATGGTTAATAATCCCAGTCGTTGAGCTACGCGCTCACAGATGGGGATCATACGCTTCAGTCGGAAGACATAGTCGTTATCGACGAGGCGGAAGTGTAAGCAATAACGGCCCAAAAGTCAATTGAAAAACAGCGACAGCGGCCGATTTCCAACCACCGATTTTTTACAAGCTGACCCGAATCTATCCCCTTGACACGGTCAAGCCCAGCTTCTATTATAAGCATACGGTTTTACTCTTAGAAAGACGTTTAACTTATGGCAAGTAAAGGATTTACGCATCTTCATCTGCACAGTCAATATTCGCTGCTCGATGGCGCGATACCCTTTGACAGATTGCTCAACCGCTGCAAGCAGTTGGAAATGAACGCTGTGGCCGTTACCGACCACGGCAACATGTTCGGCGCGGTCGAATTCTACACAAAAGCAACGGCCCTTCACATTAAACCGATACTCGGTATTGAAGCATATATCGCGCCGCGCAGCAGGCTCGACAAACAAAAAAGCAGTATCACCGATGCATCTTTTCACCTGGTCCTTTTAGCAGAAAACAACGCCGGTTATCAAAACCTTTTAAAGCTGGCAAGTATCGGCTTTACTGAAGGATTTTACTATCGCCCGAGAATCGACAAGGAAATCCTCGCCGAGCTGAACGCCGGGTTGATAGCCACCTCGGCGTGTGTTAAAGGCGAGCTTGCTACGCTTTTGGCAAGAGGCGATGAAAAGGCAGCCTTTGCAGCGGCGGAGAGCTACGCAAAAATATTCGGCACCGACAGATTCTTCATTGAACTGCAAAGTCATGAAAACGACGACCCGCATCTCAACGAGGCATTGATAAACCTTGCGGGGAAAATGGGACTGCCGCTGGTCGCAACCAACGACGTTCATTTTTTGCAGGAAGATGACTGGGAGGCACACAACTGTTTATGCTGTATAAGCACGGGCAAGAATGCTGACGACCCCAGCCGAATGATTTATCCGAAAGACCTTTTCTTCAAAAACGCTGAACAGATGCGGTCGCTCTTCGGTGAGGTTGGAGTCGAGGCCTGCGACAATACGCTGGCGATAGCCGAGCGTTGTAACGTAGAGCTTGATTTGAAGACTCGTCATGCTCCCCGCTTCCAGCCTCCGGACGGGACAACAGCCGAGAAGTTTCTCACTAACTTATGTTACAAACAGGCCGAGCGGATATACGGCGGGATTACGGACAAAATAAAAGAACGGCTCGACAGGGAGCTGGAAGTAATCGAATCGAAGGGTTTTGCCAGCTATTTTCTTATCGTCTGGGACTTCTGCAATTATGCGCACGAAAACAATATCCCCGCAGGCGCAAGAGGCAGCGGAGTAGGGACACTTGTCGGGTACTGTCTGGGATTGTGCAACGTTGACCCGATTCGATACGATTTGCTATTCGAGCGATTTATGGACCCGCAGCGCAACGAACTGCCTGATATCGATATCGACATCTGCCAAGTCGGGCGGAGCAAAATCATCGACTACGTCCGGCAGAAATACGGCCACGTTGCGCAAATTATAACATTCGGAACAATGAAGGCCCGCGCCGTTATCCGTGACATCTGCAGGGTGCTCGGTGTACCCTTGAGCGAGGCCGATATGCTGGCCAAGCTTATCCCCGACTCGCTCGGTATGACGCTGGACAAGGCGCTGAATACTGAGCCGAAATTAAAACAGGCTTACGAACAAAACGAGCAAACCAGAAGAGTAATCGATATCTGCAAAAGGCTCGAGGGCCTTACCCGCCACGCGTCCGTTCACGCAGCCGGGGTTGTCATCGCCGACGAGCCATTGACCAATTTCATACCCGTCTATAAGGCGCCCGGCTCCGAGGACATAATAACGCAGTACGAAGGGCCTATGGTTGAAAAAGTCGGGCTGTTGAAGATGGACTTTTTGGGTTTGAAGACGCTAAGCGTTTTGGAGCGCAGCAGGGAATTAGTCGCCAAACTCCACAATAAAGTTATCGACTTCGAAAAACTCGATTTCAGCGACCAGAAGGTTTTTAAGCTATTTTCCAACGGCAAAACAAAGGGAGTTTTCCAGTTCGAGTCCGGCGGGATGCAGGATTTGCTGATGAAGATGAAGCCCGACAGAATCGAAGACCTCATCGCCGCGAACGCGCTGTATCGGCCCGGCCCGATGATACTAATCCCGGACTATGTCGAGCGAAAGCACGGCGCGAAATGGAAGCTGCCGCACCCGATTATGAACGAAATCCTCGATGAGACCTACGGCATTATGGTCTATCAGGAACAGGTGATGCGGATTTGCAATCGACTCGGTGACATACCGCTGCGGGAGGCCTACGGTTTAATCAAGGCGATAAGCAAGAAGAAAGCGAAAACCATCGCCAAGGAAAAAGAGAGATTCATCACGGGCTGTACGAGTAAAGGCCTGACAAAAAATCAGGCGCAGCAGATTTTCGAATTTATCGAGCGATTCGCCGGCTACGGCTTCAACAAGAGCCATTCGACGCGCTACGCGGTCATCGCATACCAGACGGCTTATATGAAGACCTATTGGCCTATCGAATATATGGCGGCTTTGCTGACTTACGAAATGGGTGACACCGACAAGGTCGTCAGTTATATCGCTGAGTGCAAAGCGATGGGAGTCGAGGTGCTTGCGCCGGACATCAACGAAAGCGGGGTCGATTTTACGCCTCTTTACAAAGGTCACGGCGAGGACAAAAAGGGCGTAGTTCGCTTCGGTCTGGCGGCGGTCAAAGGTGTCGGCGGAAAAGCGGTCGAGCAAATCATCGCCGCACGGGAAAGAACGGGCAAATTTCAAAGTTTGTTCCACTTCTGCGAAAACGTAGATTTACGAGCGGCCAACAAACAGGTTCTCGAGGCACTGATAAAATCCGGGGCCTGCGACAAGCTCGGAGGCAGCCGGTCGCAAATGCTGGCGGGCCTGGAAAAGGTAATGCAGAACGGTACCACGCTTCAGGCTGACAAGCAAAACGGCCAGATGAACTTTTTCGGCAAGAAAAGCGAATCGGACTATTCGAAGGACCATGAGCGTCTGCCGAATGTCGCTCCATGGCCGGAGATGCAGATGCTGGTTTATGAAAAAGAGGTGCTCGGTTTTTATGTCACCAGTAATCCATTAAGCCATCATGCCGAGGAGATAGACCTTTATTCAACCTGCGACAGCTCGCAATTAACCGAAGGCACACAGGACAAACAAGTAGTTATCGGCGGGCTGATAAGTAAAATCCGATACCATATTACGCAAAAGGGCCGAAACGCAGGGTCGAAAATGGCGGTCTTTGCGCTCGAAGATTTGCAGGGACAGGTCGAGGTGGTTATGTTTCCGGATACGCTCGATAGTTTCGCAGAATTGCTGGTCAAGGAAGCGATTGTATTCGTAAAAGGGAAGCTCGATTACAGAAGGGAAAAGCCTAATATCATCGCTACGGAATTAATAGCTCTCGAGCAGGTCAGGGAAAAATTAGCCGCGAAGGTACGGATAAGGCTGGACGCAAAAGACGTTACCAAAGAAAAGGTGGCTGCGATAAAAAGCATCTGCGAGCATCACAGGGGACAAAGCCCTGTTTACTTAGCGGTGACAACCGACAGGGGCAAGGTTTATGCGACCGCTGACAAGGGTCTTAGCGTAAATCCGGATTTGGAATTTTGCAGAAAAATCCGGCAACTTGTCGGCAACGAAAACTTCCATCTGGCAAAATAGAAACTTTCGGTGATTAAGTGAAAAATAAATTATCAGGGAAATTCATAGTTATTGACGGGCCGGACGGCTGCGGGAAGACTGCGCAGACGAAACTGCTGGTCGATTGGCTCAAAAAACAAAATGTCGCGGTCGAGACATTCCGCGAGCCTGGCGCAACTGCTATCGGCGAGAAAATCCGTCAAATTCTGCTTAATCCCGAACATATCGCAATGACTGCCGCAGCGGAAGTGATGCTGTATATGGCGGCGAGGGTTCAGCTTTGGCAGGAGAAAATTAAACCCGCGTTAAAAGAAAATAAATGCGTCGTTACTGACAGGTGGCTTTCGAGTACCTGTGCTTATCAGGGTTTTGCCGGCGGACTAACAATAGAAGCGGTCACAAAAATGGCGGAAGACTGCCTCGAAAAGCCCTGGCCCGATTTGACGATAATTCTCGACGCTGATTCGGAGACGGCGGCAAAGAGGCTCAAGAAGACTTTAGACCGGATGGAGCAAAAAGGCGAAGGCTATCATAAAAAAGTCCGCGAAGGATTTTTGAAATTAGCCGAGGGAAGAAGTGATTTTGCCGTCATTGATTCTGCCGATGATATTGAAACCGTACATAAAAAAATAATCAACTCTATTGAAAAGATGTTTTAGCACGCGATGTCACTTAAAGAGATTTTTTGTCAGGACAATGCGATTTCGATTCTGCAAAGAGGTTTTGCTGCGGACAAGATGCCTCACGCATACATTTTTGCAGGCGCCGAGGGCGTTGGCAAATTCAAGGCCGCACGGGAATGGGCGAAGATGCTGCTTTGCGAAAAGCCTGTTATAGAAAAAGACTTCGCCGATAGTTGCGGGGCGTGCGAATCCTGCCGATTGTTCGAGGCTGACTCGCATCCGGATTTTAATCTCATCTACAAAGAGCTGCTCGAATTTACAAAAGACAATAAGGGCAAAAAAACGCCTGTCGATTTGGCGATTGATGTTATCCGCGAATTTCTAATCGAAAAAATATCGACCAAGCCGACTTTGTCGAAAAGGAAGGTCTATGTTATCAGCGAAGCCGAGAGACTGAACGCCTCGTCGCAAAACGCGATGCTGAAGGCGCTCGAAGAGCCGCCCGACTACTGCACAATTATCCTATTATGTACGCGGACGGAAAGACTTCTTGCCACTACCAAGTCAAGATGCCGGACAATTCGTTTCCTGCGGATAGATACAGAGAAGATAATCGACCGATTGAAAGAGATGGGGCTCGAAGGGAAAAAGGCGCAATACTTCGCGCAGTTATCGCAGGGCAGTTTGGGGCAAGCCTGCCAGTGGGCCCGGCTCGAATTGGCTGGTGCGAATATTTACAAGACTAAAAAAGAACTTCTCGGCTCATTGGCGACATATAAACTGGCCGAGTGTTTAACGCTTGCTGAACAGCTTTTGGAGAATGGCAAAAAAATCGCCGCCGCGTGGCAGGAGATAGAGAGCGCAACCAGCAAAACGGATATAAACCGCAAGGCGCAGAAAATCCTTATCCAAATAATCATATCGGCTTTGCATGACGCGATGAAAATAAATATCGCAGGGCCGCAAACCATCATCAATTCCGACCAGCAAGCGCAAATAAAAAGTATAGCCGAGCGCTTCAGCAGCGAGCAGTCCGCGGAAAAAATCGCCGACGCCTACAAAACAATGCACTGGATAGAGTCGAACGTCAACGAAAAGCTTATTTTCGAACAGCTATTGTTAAATCTCGTAGTTTCTGATATAATAAAGGTTTAGAATTAGAAACAGCGGGATTAACGCACGTGACTGAAATGACAGATACCACGACAATAAAGCCCAAACAGGCAAGAAATAAAAAATATATGCTGGTCGGCTACGGCCGAACGAATACGCTCGGCTGGTTCGAGCATCACGAAAGCGATATACCCCAACTGCCCTGCCGAGTAGTTGTAAAAACCAACAGAGGTCTCGAACTGGGTCATATCGTAGGCCAATCCTGTCCTTACAGGGGCGGGCAATTCAAATTGAGCAGGGAGCAGCTTAAAAGGTATTTCGACGACAGCGAAATCGACCTTGTCGTCGAAGAGGCCGGCAAATTCATTCGTTACGCAACCGCCGACGATATAAGCGAAGAAAACCATCTGCGTAAAATTGCAAAAGAAGAGCTGAAATGCTGCAGGAGTTTTGTCAAAGAACTCGGCATGCAGATGAAAATAGTCGATGCAGAACACATATTCGGCGGCGAGCGTCTTATTTTCTACTTTATGTCCGACGGCCGGGTTGACTTCCGCGACCTGGTAAAAAAGATTGCGCGCGAACGCCAGACAAGAATCGAGATGCGTCAAATCGGCTCACGCGACGAGGCCAAGCTACTCGGTGACGTAGAAAGCTGCGGTCAGGAATGCTGCTGCATAAGGTTTCTCAAGGCCTTAAAGCCGGTAAATATGCGAATGGCCAAGATGCAAAAGGCAACTCTCGACCCTTCAAAAATTTCGGGGTACTGCGGCAGACTCAAATGCTGCCTGCGGTATGAGGACCAAACTTACACCGAGCTTAAAAGGAACCTGCCGAGAAAGAATACCATTGTAAGGACCAAACAGGGCCGCGGAAGAGTCATCGACGCACAGATATTGACTCAACTGATTATGATAGAACTGGAAGACGGCACAAAAATCGCCGTCCCCCTCGAGGAACTCGAAAAAATTACCCCTGCATCAGTTGAAAGGGGCCGACAGAACGAGGCCCAAAATAACCAAAGCCGGGACGACAAGGAAAGTGAAAAAGAATAGGCGTTCTCGCCTTCGGCGAAGTCTCGCTAAAGGCGGAAAGGAAAAGTCATGCCCCGTAAAATTGTAGTAACATCCGCCCTGCCTTATGCAAACGGCCCGATACACATAGGGCACATGGTAGAATATCTTCAGACCGATATCTGGGTGCGATTCCAGAAGATGTGCGGCAACAAGTGCCTGTACTTTTGCTCCGATGATACCCACGGCACGCCGATAATGATAAGCGCCCGCGCCGCCGGGGTAACAGCCGAGCAGCTAATCGAACGCATACATACAGAACATCAGAAGGACTTCAAAGGCTTTCTCGTGGAGTTCGATAATTATTACACAACACACTCACCGGAAAACAAACACCTTAGCGAATTAATTTTCAATTCTCTTAATAAGGCCGGGGCAATCGTCAAACGAACTGTCGAACAGAGCTATTGCGAAAGCTGCAAGATGTTTCTGCCGGACAGATACATTCGCGGCGCCTGTCCCCGCTGCAAAGCTGAGGACCAGTACGGCGACTCCTGCGAGGTCTGCGGCGGAACTTATCAGCCCACGGACTTAATCGAACCGCACTGCGCAACCTGCTCGAACAAGCCTGTCCGAAAAGAAAGTGAACATTACTTTTTCAAACTCTCCAATTACGAACAAAAACTCCGCGACCTCATCTCGCAAGGCTACATTCAGCAATCGGTGGCAAACAAACTCGAGGAGTGGTTCAAAACGGGCCTGAGAGACTGGGACATCTCGAGGGACGGGCCCTATTTCGGTTTCAAAATACCCGGAGAAGAAAATAAGTTTTTCTATGTTTGGCTGGACGCCCCTATCGGGTATATGGCTTCGGCGAAAAACTACTGCGACAAAAACGGTTTGGATTTTGATGAGCTCTGGAACGGCCCGGAGAACGAGCTTTATCACTTTATCGGCAAGGACATTACTTATTTCCACGCCCTTTTCTGGCCAGCGATGCTCATGGGGGCCGGCTTTAAAACCGCCAACAAGCTTTTCATACACGGCTTTTTAACGGTTAACGGCGAAAAGATGAGCAAATCGCGCGGGACATTTATCAAGGCGAGCACCTATCTGAAGTATCTTAATCCCGAATACCTGCGATACTACTACGCAAGCAAACTGGCAGGCGGCGTCGAAGATATAGATTTGAGCACGGAAGATTTTATAAACAAAATCAATTCTGATTTGGTCGGAAAGCTCGCGAACCTCGCTTCGCGCTCGGTCCCGATGATTACAAAAAAATTCGCCGGCCAGCTCGGGCGATTAGACGACCAGGGCAGAGGATTAATAGAAAAGCTCGCCGCTGCCGATGCACAAATTATAGAAAACTATGAAAGCCTGAACTACGCCGCCGCAGTGCGAACTATTGCCTCGCTGGCGGACGAGGCGAACCGATACGTGGAACAGAACCAGCCCTGGGCGACCGTGAAAACCGATTTGGAAAAAACACAAACGACCCTTACGGTGATAATAAACGCGGTTAAAATATTGACGATTTACTTAAAACCCATCCTGCCCGACTACGCAAAGAAGGTGCAGGAATGTCTCGATGTCGGAGAGCAAAATTTCGCGGATGTCAAAACGATGCTGGAAGGCCATAAAATAAACGATTACCCGCGATTAGTCGAAAGAATTGACGAAGAAAAGGTAAAAGCGATGATAGAAGAAAGCAAAGAAAGCCAGAGTCCCCAGCCGACGGTTAACCTGACCGAGGCGATTAAGCCGGAATGCACTATCGACGATTTTGCAAAGATAGATTTGCGAGTCGCAAAGGTTGTAAAGGCCGAGAAGGTCGAAGGTGCGGATAAACTTCTGCACCTCGAACTGGATATCGGAGGGATAACGAAAAACGTTTTTGCAGGTATCGCACAGGCGTATCAACCAGAGCAGCTCCTCGGCAGACTGGTTGTCTGTGTCGCGAACCTTCGGCCTCGTAAAATGAAATTCGGCGTATCGGAAGGAATGATTCTGGCATCCGGAGCCGGGGGCAAAGAGATTTTTATGCTCTCCGTCGATTCCGGAGCAGTACCCGGCCAGACTGTACACTGATTAAAATTAGCCACGTTTTTGCGGCAGGAAAAATGAAAACAAAATTGGAAGATATTGCCAAAGAAGACGGTCGATTCGGCGCGGCAGCTCTGAAGTTCGTTTATGAAGGGCTTGGCTACACCGCGAAAAAAATCCCCACCGAGCCGAGCCATATCACCGGGCAAACCCTTTGCGAGGGACTGAGGAAGCTGGCCCTTGAAAAATGGGGCAGGCTGGCAATGCTGACATTAAATACCTGGAACATAAAAACAACACGCGATTTCGGTGAAATTGTTTATCTGATGATAAAATACAAGTGGATGAGCGCCCAGCCTACCGATTCAATCGACGATTTCAATAACGTCTATGATTTCAAAACCGCGTTCAAAGACCAGTTTCAATTCTAATATCCACAGTTATTTTTTGCGTTTTTTTAAGAGCATTGCGCCGAGCGCGAGTAGAAAGAACGTGGCTGGCTCTGGGGTGGAAATCATAAGTTCAACATTGTTCAAGGTGCCGATGTCGTAGTCCCACATATCGTAAACCTGCAGGTGCCAGGGGCCGAAGGCGTCCTCGCCGTCGAATTCGGAAAGTTCGTAAGATTCAACGGGTCTGAACCGGCCGGTGAAAGGCGGAGAGGCATCTTTAATGGATAGTGTTGCTTCGTCGTCAAATATAGTATTCATGTAATTTACGCCGACGAAAAATTCCTTGTAAGGGTTATACATATTGAGGCAGATTTTTGTGCCGGCGGGGCTTTGCAGGAAGATTTGCAAATCGAATACGTTGGTGTGCGTCAAGCTTATGCCAATATCAAGGTCGTGGATAGTAAGATGGTCGGGGACATTTATGATTGCATCTGTCATCCGTCCTTTGCTGATGTATGGGTCGCTTTTGTTTGGTTCGGGTATCGGCAGATTAAAGCTGCCGCTGTAGATATGAACAGTGCCCAGACAATTAGCGCTACCCCAGGCCCCCGCCATTATGACGAGCATCACACCAATTCGTTGCACTATTTCGCGAACGTTCCCTGCCGGCCCGGCGGCAAATTCTGATAAACAACCCCCGCCCTATTAAATCCATACCTGCCCCGCTGCGACTCGGCGGGGATTGGCAGATTAAAACCACTGGTGAAAATATGAATATGGAAGGGAAAACAAATGGAATGAAAAACCATCACAAGGGAAAAGGCCATAACTATTCCTGTCGCAGAGCTTCGAGTATCCACATTCACACTTCAAAAAGTAATAATTGGAAACCGAATCTCTCGCCTCTTCCGCGGAAAATTATATCTTCTCGAACGCAAAAGTCAAGCAAAAAATGGGGTTTTGGGGCAGGTGTTTTTATCGCTGAGCGGGTGTTAGTAACCAGCCGATTGGTTTTATTTTACTTCGACGACGGAGTTAAACCCGCCGAAGGGATTCAATTCCGTTGTTTCGTTGTAGGGGTCCTGCTGCCACTGCCCGTCCACGACCAGGCGGTAGCGATATTTCCCGGCGGGCAGTTTTAGCTTCGTCTGCCATACGCCGCTATCGCCGACTTTTTGCAGAGGGGTTTTGACCGGCTGCCAGTTATTAAAATCGCCGGCAATCTGCACGCTACTGGCCCGCGGATAAAGTGTTACAAATGCTATAGCATCGTTTACCTGGCTTACGCCGTAATAATCAGAAAGTTTGGCGTTGGTATCTGCCGGTTGAGGTTTTTCGGCCCGCTGGGTTTTTTGCAGGGTTTTTACGGCCGGCTTCGCAGACTTCAGCAATTCATCGGCGGTAGAGCTGATTGCTTCGAGCCGGCTGGCTAAAGAGGTGACTATCTCGGAGCGGTGTTGTCCTGCCTGCGAGTTAATAACTTCCTCGGCCAACGCGCGAAAATCTCTCTGGCCTTTACTGGCAGGGTCGTATTCACAAATGGGCTGGCCAAAACTGGAGGCCTCTTTAATTTTAGTGTTGAAATTGACGACTGTCTTGAACATCTTATCAGCGAAGTGCGCCCGCAATTCAGCGAGGATTTCTCTGGCCATCTTTGTCCTTATGTCATACATACTGGCCAGTACCCTGACATTTATCTGATGGTCGCATCTTTTGCAGAGTATGCCGAGGGTTTCGAGCTGCTTGCTGAGTCCGTGCAGCGCAAAATATCCGGTCTCCACGGGGACAACAACATCGGTGGCCGTCCTTAGCGCATTGAAGGTCAATAGTCCCACGGCGGGCGGACAATCGACTATCACATATTCGTATTCACCCTTTATTGCGTGCAGAACATTTTTCAGACAGCACTCTCGCTCTGCGATACCGGCCATTTGCTGCTCGAAGGCTGACAGGTCTATACTGGCAGGCGCCAACTCCAGTTTGTCGCTAATCTGCCAAAGGATTTCCTCCAGCTTCATAGCTTCACTTCTGCTTGTGCTTATCAGAACATCATAGATGCTTTGCTCGATTTGTTCTTCCGGCACAGCAAGCCCGACGGCACAATGCGACTGGGGGTCCATATCGACCAGTAATGTTTTATGGCCGATTTCGGCAAGGGCGCTGGCAAGATTTATCGATACCGTTGTCTTGCCGCAGCCGCCCTTCTGATTAACAACCGCTATAATCCTCATAGCTTATCTCCACCTGCCTAAGGCCCATTCCGGAAACAAAGGACCTTTCATATATAACCTGAAATCTTCGTTTTCAGCATTGAAAAGAGGCTAAACGCCCACATAAGTTATTCGGCAAAGAGTGCGAAAAACTTTATCTTTTTATTGGACCTGCCTATAAAAATGCCTTAATAACACAGATAATGTGTATATCATCCTGCATCTTCGCTGGTCGCGAGTCTATCAATTTAACACTTTCTCCGTCAATTTATCCCTCAAAGCTTTAGCGAAGACGGAAGTGTTTTTCAAAACAAAGCGATGGTTTTTAAATCTATTCTTTTTGGAGCAGTTCGATAATCTCGGCCTTTGTGGGCAGTGCCTCAATCGAGCCGAATTTTGTACAGGCAAGCGCCCCCGCCGCCGAGGCGAATTTAACCGCTTTTCTTAAATCCTCATCCACGGCACAGCAGGCGGCAAGCGCCCCTGCAAAGGCATCGCCTCTGCCTGTCTGGTCAACAAGCTCGACTTCGAAAGACGGGATGTGGTCTGCGCCGTTTCTGTCAATAACCATACAGCCTCGCCGGCCCATTGTTATGACGACAGCATTTGCACCGCGAGCCACTAAGTCAGAACCGATGAGTTTGGCAGTGTGAATATCAGCAGACTGGTCCGCGATATCGGCAGCCTCGCAAAGATTCGGAACCAGTATGTCTGCTGAAAAATACTCCATAGGCAAAGAGTTGCTGCTTTGGTCGGGTTGTTCGGTGGGCCTTGCGGGATTTAGAATGACCTTAACGTTATGCACCTTGGCGCATCGAATGGCCGCTGCGACCGTATCCTGCGGCAGTTGGCCGTGAATCAAACAAACATCAGCTTGCGATATAACCTGCTCGGCGTCGTTGATATCCTGCGGCTGCAGGGCGCTGTTGGCGCCAGTGTATGTAAGGACGGCATTTTCACCTTTGGCGTTAACCAGAGTTGCAACAACGCCGGTGTTCTTGGCTTCGGCGATATGAATAAAATCGGTGTTGACGCCGGATTCGGCAAGGCTTTCCCTGACCATCTGTGCGAACGGGTCACCGCCTACCGTACTTATAAGGTGTACCTGGCAGCCGCACAGGGCAGCCTCGGCCGCCTGATTCGGGCCTGGGCCCGTAGCGGTATATGATAACATAGAGCCGGCAGCAGACTGGCCGGGAGAAGGAATCTGCTGGCACCTTATGGCTAAATCCACATAGGCTCCGCCGACCACAACTATCTTAGGAATCCTTCCTTGCATTTTTATACCTATATATCCTTCCAATGGGTTAGTATAGTTTGCTGAAGATTAAATGCAAATTTTTTTCATAGTAATTCCCGAACTGACTTGACTGCCGAGAGCGAAAACAAAAACGGGGCTAAGCGGCGGAGAAGACGGAGCAACCTCCAAATCTTAAATCGCTTTAGCCCCGGTTTTCTGCGGGCAATTTATCTAAAAACCCCAAAAGGGCGATTATATCCAGCCGGGCCCGACAAAATGACCGCCAGGCCCGGCTCACTAGGAGGAATCAGAACGTTTTCTTTTTCTATTCAAACCCCAACTATCGTCAGAGAAATTATCCCTCCGCTTCACCTGCAGCGAACGCGGTAGAATATAACTTTTTTTGGTGTGATTAATCAATCGTGGCAACTACGGGATTTTGCGTCTTTTTTGAACTTTTATGGCTTCTAAGGAAGGAATTCGGAGTTATAAGGCCTGCCGGAAGATAACGCAAGGGCGACTTTAGGATGCTGCCGGCCTATCGGCGTTTAGGCCAAGCCCATATCAGTAGCTCTTTTGACCAGGTCAACCACATTGTCCACATCTAACTTGCCCATAATGTGCCGGCGGTGGTCTTCGACTGTTCGAATGGAACGGTGCAATATCCTCGCTATTTCCCTGTTGTTTTTGCCCTGCAGGATTAAACGTAAAACGACTATCTCTTTTTTG
This sequence comes from Phycisphaerae bacterium, assembly GCA_028714255.1. Lineage (GTDB taxonomy): Bacteria > Planctomycetota > Phycisphaerae > Sedimentisphaerales > Anaerobacaceae > CAIYOL01. The sequence goes on from JAQTMR010000006.1 coordinate 108,636, forward strand.
GTCAGCGGCTTGCCTTTAAGAATATTTTCTGTGTTCGGCTGCTTCAACGCTGACCGAACAGCCGTCAGCAGACTTTGCTTTTGCAGTGGTTTTTCGATAAATTCCAACGCCCCTGCCTTTACGGCCCTGACGGCCATTGGGATATCGCCATAGCCTGTTATCACAAGAATCGGCAGCCAGGGAGCGATGCTTTTAGCTCTGCGAACCAGCTCTATGCCGTCTATGTTGGGCATTTTCACATCGGTAATAAGCAAATCACAACTTTGCATCTGCAATTGCTTTAAGCAATGTTCGGCATCTGGAAAACAGTCAACCTTGTGTCCGTAACGACGGAGAGTATTGGATACAGACCTGCATATAGCAGGCTCATCATCGACAAAAAATATGTGCTGGTTATCAGTCGTCATCAAAAGCCTTTACTTAACTGTTTCAGAATGAATCGGCAAAGTAATATAAAAAGTTGTGCCTTTTCCAGGCCGGCTTTGCACACGAATTTTGCCTCCAGACTCCGATACGATTCGCTGGGCGATGGGAAGCCCCAGCCCCGTCCTTCCGTCATCGGAGCCGGTGGTGAAAAACGGGTCAAAAATCTTGTTGAGATTTTCCGGGGCTATGCCGGCACAGTTGTCGGCGAATCGCAGTTCGATATTCCCGCCTTTTACAACACCCTCGATAGTAAGCTGATGGGGTTTTCTGCCGTCGGCAGCTTGTATCGCGTTCTCCGTCAGCGTAAAGAACAACTGCTCAAGGTCTTTTTCGTTCGAACATACGGTCGGCAGCTTGTCCATGCCTTTGAGATGCAAGGTCGTTTTTGCCCGTTGAGCAGGATTATCCAGCAGCTGGATAATCCTGCCTGCGATTGCGCTGATGTTCGTTTGGCAGAGAGTTTTTCTCGAAGATTGCCTCGCATAATTGCGGAACCTGTCAACTACTGAGGTTGCTGTTGAAACCTCCTTCAAGCCGTCCTTGAGCATATCCAGAACAACCTGCGAACCAGACGCCGCCTCGAGGTCGTCCAATGAGTTCTCGAGCGAGAGGCGAATAACCGTCAAAGGCTGGGTTAATTCATGCGCCAGTGTTGCGCTTAAAGTTCCCAGCGAGGCGAGCCGTTCAGCTCGGGCCATTTTCTCGCGATATATATTAAGCTCCTCCTCGGCCTTTTTAGATTCGGTTATGTCCTGATTGGCACCGAAAGTCTTGATAGTACGGCCCTGTTTGTCTTTTACGACGAAGAAGCGTACCACAATGTAGCCAATTTCGCCGTCAGCATAAATAATACGATGTTCCAGCCGACGGCTGTAATTCGGGTCTGTGCTTTCAACAGCTTTTTTAGTTTCTGTTTCGAGCATCGAGGCATCGTCAGGATGTATGAATTGCCGGGCATAACGTTCAGGCGACATCTTATAGCCGCCGACTTTTTCAGCCGATGTGCGAAAAATCGAGTAGAAGTAATCGTTGAAAGTAAACATATCTTCAGCTACGTCATATTCCCAATAACCCAGCTTTGCGATATTCATGGCGTTGGCCAGTTGAGCTTCGCTGGTACGCAGTGATTCTTCGGCTTTCTTATGTTCGGTGACATCCCTGAGAACGCCTGTAATATACGTTTTTCCTTCGAGAGTTATGGGAAACGCGCTGATAGCAACATAAAGAATACTGCCATCTTTTCTTTTGACCTGAACAGCGCCATCTCCGGCCAGCGAGATTTCTCCTCTTGCCAGTTTCTCAAACTGTTCTATAGCGTAAGATGAAAGTTCTTTCGGAGTAATATCCCAAACTGTCAGATTTTTGATTTCTTCCGGGGTATAACCAAGCATTTTGCAAATTGCTTTGTTGCCCATATGGAATTTTTTACTTTTCACGTCTGTCAGAAGCATTCCATCAGGGGCGTTGTCAAAAATAGTTTTGAATCTCTTTTCGGATTCTTTTAATTTTTCCTCTGCCTGCTTGCGCCCTGAGATGTCTTCTACAACCTCAAGAAAACCCTGTACTGTACCATCAGAACCAAAAACCGGAAAAGCCTGAACACGAGCCGGCACACGGCTGCCATCATCCCGGACGCCTATGGTTTCAACCTCCGCAGGATGCCCCATAGCCATAGCTTGCGTCCCGGGACAGTGCGAACAAACAGCTTTGCGTTTTTCAAATTCTCTGAAACAGTATTTACCAACAAGCTTGCTGTGGGGCTTGTTTAAAATCTTGCCCTGACCGGTGTTCGTCGTGACTACCTTGTAGTTAGTATCGATAAGGGTAATCCCGAGGTGAATATGTTTCATCAGTGTTTGATAAAGCAGTTCGCTTTTCTGCAGATTCTCTTCCGTTCGCTCGTGCCGAAGCTCGCTGCCCCCAGGTTGCACTGTACGACGATGTGGCGATTTTACGCTCTTTGGCTGCTTCTTCTTTTTCGGCCTACCCGGCATTATTTACCCCCTTAACCAGATTACCATCCATGGATTAACACTATTCTGACAATTTTGTAAAAAACCAGCCCCTTCTTTATTATTTATTGCCGTACTTGCTGTTTAAGAGAGTCATTATGGCTTATGAGCCTGCCGAAATCAATATGATTCTGCAAATATTCCAAGAAAACCACTTAAAAATGCGGTTAAATTGCCCATGTTCAATATATAGCAAACTTTTTGAAAAATTTACAATAAATATCACAAAATGCTTGATTTTTGTTTTGTTTTGTGTTAAAATACAGCTATTGTTAGACAAATAATTAAAAAGTATGTATTATAAGCAGTAATAACGGGGCCAAAATCTTAAGGGGGCAAAAACAGCCCGGTAATTAACCTAAGGAAGGGGGAATTAATTTATGAGAAGGATACATGAAAACATATCGCAGGGCAGCACAAAGAGCAGGACCGAATATCGCGACAGGATAGACCTTTTGCGCAGCAGGGTCGGTCTTCTCGCCGGCAAGGACAGAGTACTGATGACAATGTATATGGAGAACGGCAACAGCTTTCGGCAGATGGCTCGGCTGTCCGGGGTCAACGAGGCGAGCATCGCACGAAGGATACATAAGGTGACAAAGCGCCTTATCAACGGGGAATATATAACTTGCCTGCGAAACCGTGACAGGTTCAGCAGGGGTGAACTGGACATCGCAAAGGATTATTTTTTGACGGGCCTGTCGATAAAAAAAATCGCAACAAAACGAGATTCGACGTACTACAGCGTCCGCAAGACCCTAAAGAAAATCCAGGGGATTATCGCCCTGCCGGAGGCCAAGACGGCGGTAAGCGCGTAACGAAGGGACGGGAAATAATGCCGAGTTATAACATTTCAAAAACCTTCGGGCGGCAGGGTCAAATCAGCGAGAGAAGTATCGCGGTGATGAGGATGTTCGGGCTGACGACGGACAGACTCAACGCTGGTCTATGTACTGTAAACTGCCAGTTGGAAATCAACGATGGGGACATTGTGTATATTACAGGGCCATCGGGGGCGGGCAAAAGCGTGCTATTAAGAGAACTGGAAAAAGCAGTTCCGGCTTCGGAGAGGGTGAATCTTAATAAAATAAAGCTGCCTGCGGATAAATCGGTGATTGACTGCATTGCCGGCGATTTTGTAGAGGGGCTGAAGACACTTAGCATCGCGGGGCTGAATGACGCATTCTGCGTTCTCAATCAGCCCGCAAATTTAAGTGATGGGCAGAAGTACCGGTTTCGGCTGGCTGTTGCGCTTGGCTCGGGGGCGAAATTTATCTTCGCGGATGAATACTGTAACGAACTGGACCGTATTACCGCTGCGGTGATTTCCTACAATATACACAAGTACGCAAAACGGACGGGGGTTACGTTTATTCTGGCGTCAAGTCATGAAGATATACTTTTAGATTTGGCGCCAGACGTGCTTGTGGTTAAGGAATTGTCCGGAGCGACGCAGGTCATTTATAAAAGCACAAGAGCAGGCGGCAGGTGATGGATGAGGGAGGATGGAAGAAGGACGAGAACTAAGATTTAACCGCTGAGGACGCAGAGAACGCAAAGAAAAAGATTAAATAAAAAGAAAAGCAGTATCGGAGCAGAAGGCTGGATTTGATTTAACAAAAGTTAGAGTTTTGGTTATTGTGAACGGTATGGTTGAGTTAAAAAGCGACATCTTGTATACGATAGGCTATTCAAATCACACGATAGAAGACTTCGTAAGTCTATTAAAACAGCACAAAATCACCTGCGTTGCCGATGTTCGTTCAGCACCTTACAGCAGATATTGTCCACAATTTAACAAGGATGCCCTTGCGTCGGCACTTGAAACAGCAGGTATCGCATATATATTTATGGGAAAGGAATTGGGCGGTCGGCCGGGAGACCAAAACTGTTATAAAAACGGTTGCGTGGACTTTCAACACATCGCCAAGAGAGAGGAGTTTAAGCGTGGGATTGAACGTCTGCTCGCGGATATTTCAAAATATCGCATCGCATTGATGTGCACGGAGAAAGACCCGTTACAATGTCACAGGACTATTCTCGTATCGAGGCACCTGAAAAAACACAATATTAACATCAAACATATTTTGGAAGATGGCAGCATCGAGGAACATACTGAAGCTGAACGCAGGTTAGTCGAGATGCTCAAAATGGAACCAACCCTTTTTGAATCCGTGGAAATAATCGAGCAGGCCTACGAACGGCAAGCCAAAAAGATTTGTCACCGAGCAAAAAAATAATACCCAGGCATCGCAATGGGGGCGAGGTTGTAGCCATCGATTTTCGATTTACAATTTGCGATTTGCGATTTGTGGTTTGGGGGATTTAAGATTTGAAATGGTTCGACGTTGCTCACCAAAGGTTTACGATTTCAGAGAACCCGCCGGATAAACCGGCGCGCTTTAGGATAGAATTTGCCGCTCCATTACTGTCGCGGCTCTGTAAGTCTGACGGAGAGCCTGTGGGGGCAATAGTTTATACGATGCCGAGTATGGGGGTGGAGCTGCGCAACGCAGCGACGGGGGATTTATTCACCGGCTTTGATATGGGGACGCGGTTATCGCTTATCAATAAGAATATCCGCCTTATAAGCAGGGTGATAATCGAGCCGAGGTTTCGCGGGCTGGGGCTGGCGAGCCGACTGGTGCGCGAGACGATGCCGGTGATGGGTGTACCCATAATCGAGGCGATGGCGGTGATGGGGATTGTGAACCCATTTTTTGAAAAGGCGGGTATGCAGGCCTTTGCAGCGAATATGCCGACGCGATGCGTTCAGCTTGTCGAGGCGTTCAGCGCGGTCGGGGTCGAAAAGGAAGAACTCATCGACGCAGAGAAAGTGCAGCGCAAGTTCGAGAGGCTGGGGCAGCAGAAGGCAGCGTTTATCGAGTCGCAAATTAACTATTTTTTACAAAGCTATGGAAGAAAGCGTTATGAGAAGGCAGGGGTGGAACGGACGAGATTCGTATTGAGCAAGCTGACGTTTCGGCCTGTCTATTACATATGGTTCAATAAGAATTTGGAATTGAGAATTTAGAATTATGGCAAATGCGATTCAGTCAATCAGATTGGACAAACTTATTGCGCATCCTGATAACCCAAACAGGCAGAGCAGCGTAACTTTCAATAAGCTGGTGCGGAACATAGAGCGGACGGGCAGGTACGAGCCGATATTGGTCAGGCCTCATCCGGAAAAAGAAGGTTGTTTCCAATTAATCAACGGCCATCACCGCTGGCGCGCCTTAACGAAGCTGGGATGCGAAGCGGCGGATTGTGTGGTGTGGGACATCGACGACGAGCAAACGGACATTCTGCTCGCTACTGTTAACCGGCTCGGCGGGTCAGATGAACTCGGCAAAAAGCTGACGCTGCTGAAACGATTGAACAGGAGTATAGAGTCAGGTGAGCTTGCGAAGCTGCTGCCTCAAACAGCAAAGCAGATTGAGCGGCTTACAAATTTGAAAATGCCGAGCAGGCCTACTGGGACAGATGTGAAGAGTTTTTCAAACCCGATGATATTTTTTGTTAACGATGCGCAGCAGGGGACAATAGAAAAAGCACTGTCATCGGTGAAAGAGCAGACAAAAGAAAAAACGAGAGCCGTGAAGCGGGCGGCGGCGCTGGCCCATATAGCCGAGGAGTTCCTTAGAAGAACGATGGATGAGGGGTGATGGAGGAGGGACGAAAGAAAGCAGAAATGAAAACAGATTCGGAGAGTAAAAGGTTATGGGCAAACGAAGACGCCTGACCGGCAGGCAATTGACGGTATTGCATGATTTGTTCAATAGCGACCTTGATGAGCAGGGAGTTTTAGACAAACACAAGGTATATCGAAGCACCTACGAGAGGTGGCTAACGAACAAGGTTTTCGCGGAACAGTTTAAGCGATGCATCAACGGGCTTCGGCGGAGAAGCGAACTTTTAATGGCCAAGTACTGCTGCCTTGCGGCGGCAAAGTTAGTCGAGCTTACCGCGTCCGACAAGGCGGAGACCGCTCGGCGGGCGTGCCTGGATATTATTTCTGCACTGAAGGCAGCGAAGGATGATGGACGAGGGACGAAGGATGACCCGTCTTCGCCTAAGGGCTACGCCGAGGCAAGCGGACGAGAAGCCGGCGGCGAAAGCCTACAGGTAAATACTGCACTTACTCCTGAAACGGCGAGCAGATTATTAGCGGCGATGGCGGAGGAGAAAATTGCGAAATGACATAAAGACAAAAACAGAAAATTCGCGCAAAAAGGGAGACACCGGCCTCTTTTTTATTTTATTTTGTCTGGTCGGTCTCCCTTTGTACGATAACGCTCTCTTGCATTTATCATTAAACCCTGTCTCACGAAGCCAGATTTACTTTTGAAAGCTCTCTACTTAGAATATACTCCATATATCGAGGAAGGCAAAAAAATATACGATTATTTTTGATATTTTTTCACACACTGTCACCACCGTCGTAAGTTCTTTAAGGAACGTGGTTAATGGTAAAATCAGGTTTAATTAAAGCGGCAAATTCCGAACTAATAGAAAAAGCGACAGAGGTCTATTCGCGTCTGCGGCGGAGGGCGCCGTCGTCCCGAGGGGACATCAAAAATTACGTCAAGGTCTATTTGGGCATCGATATTCCCGATAAAAGAATCTGCGAGGGACACAACAGCCCGATGGATTATTTATGGCACAGTTACTCCGCTGACCTTTCGACTTCGCTCAAGGCAGGTTTCCCGGCGGAAAAATCTACAAACGGTGACGCAATTGTATGGGCGAACCGGGGGGGCGGCAAGACTGAACTGGCGGCAATCGCAACTCTTCTGGACTGCGTTTTCAAGCCCGGCTGTCAGGTGCGGATTCTCAGCGGCTCGGGGGAACAGGCGGGCAGGATGTACGAATATTTAACCAGTTTTTTGCGGAACGGTTTCGAGGAATTTCTGGCTGGGGCGATTCGCAAAAGTAAATGCAGATTCGCCAACGGCTCTGCGGTCGAGGTGCTGACGCAATCGCAAAGAAGCGTGCGGGGACAGCATATTCAAAAACTTCGCTGCGACGAGGTCGAGCTTTTCGACGAGGACGTTTTCGCCGCGGCGAAGTTCACCACTCAAAGCACATCCGATTTGCGAGCAGCGATGGAGATGATAAGCACAATGCACCGGCCTTACGGGCTGATGCAAAGAATAGTTTCTTTTGCCGATGAGGTCGGCACGCCGGTCTTTAAGTGGTGCTTGTGGGAGGTGATAGAAAAATGCGCCGACAGAAACTGCTCGCAGTGTCCGTTATGGAACGACTGCGAGGGCAAGGCCAAGCGCAGCGAAGGCTATTTGCAGATTGACGATTGTATAACCGCGATGCGCCGGGCAAGCAAGGCCGGGTGGGAGTCGGAGATGCTCTGCAAGAGGCCCAACCGGGAGAATGTGGTCTTCGATGAGTTCGAGCCGAGCGAACATATCGGGCAGGTCGATTACAATCCAAGCCTGCCGTTATACAGGACGCTCGACTTCGGGTTTGTGAATCCGTTTGTGTGTTTATGGGTGCAGGTCGATGAAAATGGCAATGTTCGGGTGATAGACGAATACATCCGCAGCAGGGCAACGATAGACGTACACGCAGAGGAAATGAAAAAACGGACGCCTGCCGGCGAAGCGTGCGTAGCGGCGACATTTTGCGACCCGGCGGGGTCGGGCAGGAACGACGTAACCGGCACAAGTGTTGTTAGGGAATTGCGGGCAATGGGAATAGTTACACGATTTCGGCGAAGCGGCATTCTTGAGGGGATTGAGCTTATCCGCCGAAGTCTAAGGGCCGGCGACGGCAAAAGCAGAATATTAATCTCGCCCAAATGTCAACGGCTGATAGAGGCGATACGGTGTTATCGTTATCCGGAGGGCGGTAAATCGGGTTCGACAAGCTCACCGCAGGCGGGCGAGCTTCCGCTTAAGGACGGCGTATACGACCACCCGATAGACGCCCTGCGTTACTTTTTTGTCAATTACAAACGCAGCGGCAAGACCACTGCCAGGCGATATTAAGGTAAAACCCGCTAAATCCTACTTAGGAGTAGGTCTTTTTAGGCTGGGGCGCTCAAAAATGACAAAATTGTACAGGGTGAGACTCTATGTTTTGCGCATAAAAACAGGACTGAGTGCGGAGGGAGAGGAAAAAGCGATATATTCTCAGTCCTGTTAAATGACCCTAAAAAACAACAACATTATTTTACATATTCCGTTCTTAAAAGTAAAGGGTCAAGTACCAAATTTATACATAAAGCCGCCTGGAAGCGGCATTAAGAGCAAAAAATGGGCCGAGGTCGGAGGGAGGAAAAGAGGAGTTAAAACCCCAGCCCATTAAGTTCTTACATAGCTTTATTACGTCTTCAACAATTAAAAAGTTCGGCCCGAAAAAGATAATATAAAAATTATTCCAATCTGTGGTTTTACCTTAATTTCCCCAGTAGAAACCACGTATAAGCTAAAGATTACAAATGAACCATTATAACTTAATGTAACGATGAATGCAACAAGAAATATAATACAATTTGGTAATATTGAGTATTTTTCTAAGCACCGCGTCCGGCGGAAAGCAGGGCCGGCGTTTATATTATGCCTTTGCGGGAGCCGCACGGTTTTTTCGCAAAAACCAAATCTCAATAGCCGTTATTGACTAACCCGGCCTGGGCGGATAGACTGTTTCAACTGTTTCACATTAACGTATAAGAGGTAGTTTGGCCGATTTTTTAGAAAGATATTACTATGCTTAAGAGAACACACAATTGCGGTCAGCTTCGTCTTGAGGCCGCGGGCAAAAAGGTAACATTGGCCGGTTGGGTTCATTCTTACCGCGACCACGGCGGGCTGGTGTTTATCGACCTCCGGGACAAAGAGGGGCTGACGCAATTAGTTTTCAATCCTGAAACTCAGCCGGAGATTCACAAGCAGGCGAGAGCGGTCCGCTGCGAATGGGTAATGGCGGCCAGAGGCATAGTTCAGCCGCGAGGCGAAGGACTGGAAAACCCGAAGCTGCCGACCGGTCAAATCGAAGTGGCCGTGCAGGAGGTTGAAATCCTTAATACATCGAAGACGCCGCCTTTTGAAATCGAGGACGGGATAAAGACCAGCGAAGAAGTCAGGCTAACCAGGAGATACATCGACCTTCGCCGGCCGCAGATGCAAAAGACGCTGCGCGTACGGCATCGGGTAACTAAAATGGTGCGGGATTATTTCGACCAACTCGGTTTTTTGGAAATCGAAACGCCGATATTAGCCAAGAGCACGCCCGAAGGAGCGAGGGATTTTCTCGTACCCAGCAGACTGATGCCGAACTGTTTTTACGCGCTGCCGCAGTCGCCGCAATTATTCAAGCAGATTCTGATGGTCGGCGGGGTCGATAAATACTTCCAGATAGTCCGCTGCTTCCGTGACGAGGACCCCCGTGCAGACAGGCAGGCGGAATTTACGCAAATCGACGTCGAGATGAGTTTCGTTGACTGCAACGACATCATCGGCGTTCATGAAAACTTAGTGGCGAAGATATGGAAGCGTGTTATTGGCGCCGAAGTCAAGGCGCCGATGAGGCGAATGTCTTATAAAGAAGCAATAGACAATTACGGCACCGACAGGCCCGATTTGCGGTTCGATATGAAATTGTGCGACATTACCGATATCGCAAAGGCAAGCACGTTCAAGGTATTTACTTCGACTGTTGAAAAAGGAGGGCGTGTAAAAGGTCTTTGCGTACCCGGAGGCGGCGAGAAATATTCGAGAAACGATATCGAAAAGACGCTGACCGAATTTGCCGCCGACTACGGGGCAAAGGGACTGGCGTGGTTAAAAGTAAAAACAGAAGACGGCAAACTGACATTGAGCAGCAATATCGCGAAGTTCTTCACCCCAGAGCAAATCGGCCGGATAATCGAACGCTTCGGCGCCAAAGACGGGGACCTGGTTTTGCTGGTTGCCGATGCCGAGAAAGGGGCCAACAAGGCTCTCGCGCCGCTGCGGTGTAAAATAGCAAGGGACCTGAAACTCTACGATGAAGAAGCGTTCGAGTTTGTATGGATAGTCGATTTCCCGCTGTTCGAATGGAACGAGGATGAGAAACGGTATGATTCACTGCACCATCCGTTCACGGCACCCGTGCCGGAGGAACTGCACAAACTCGACAGCGACCCGGCTAATATCTGCTCGCAGGCATACGACATTGTCGTCAACGGCTACGAAATCGGCGGCGGCAGTATTCGTATCCACGACCCGAAAGTTCAGGAAAAAGTTTTTGACCTGCTCAAAATTTCGCGGCAGCAGGCGCAGCAGCGGTTCGGCTTCTTCCTGCAGGCGCTGGAGTACGGCGCCCCGCCGCACGGCGGAATAGCGTTCGGGCTCGACAGGATGATTATGATGCTTACCGGCACGGAAAATATAAGAGACGTCATCGCATTTCCAAAGACCCAGCGGGGCCAGTGCCTTATGACCGAAGCGCCGAGCGAGGTTGACCAGAAACAATTAGACGAGTTGAATCTGCGAACACAAAAACACCTGCACGCAATCGAGCAGAAAAAAGAGTAAAACGGCAGGGTAATTCTCTTCCGCCGGGGCTTCTGACTTCGCTAAAGCTGCGCCGGACGAGTCGGCGAACAAGGTAGGCTTTGATTTTATGTGGAAGTATCTACATCTAATTTATCATAGGATTCTGTCGATTTTGCATTTGTCGCCGTTTTCTCTGGCGGGAAAATGCAGGGCAGCCTTTGGGGCGGCGGTGGTACTGGTGCTTACGCTGGCACTTCTTCTGCCTTATATCTGGATGGGACAATTGATAAAAAAGGCCGCTCTCGACGCCGGCCGAGCAAAAAGCGAGATTCTGCTGGCCCGGCATTTCCAGGAAAAACAAACATCCCAAACCGCCCTTCCGGTGCTGGGCAATCGAGGAACTGTGCTGGATGTGAACAACCCCGATATGCGCTGGATTCGGTTCACAAAAGAAAGTGAAAATCAACCCGAGGCCAGGCCGCCGGTGACATTGAGCGACCAGCAGAAGGAAATGATTGAGTCTCTGAAAACCGACGAGGAAAGAAACGATAATATTCTGCTGGCCGAGTATAACGGAACTCTTTACAGCAATTACATAAAGGTCTTCCGTGCAAACGAAAACTGCATAGGCTGTCATAACCCACAGGGCTCGGCGAGGCCTTTCAGCCAAAACGAGCTTGTTGGTGCGGTGATAATCCAAAGGCCTGCCGCTGAAATCAGCAGAATGGTTCTGCTGAACAGGGTTTGGATAATCATCGCGGGACTAATCGCCGGCACCGGAGCGGTCGTCGCCTTTTATATAATAACACAGCGCGTAATTCTTCGTCCAATCCGGCAGCTTCGGGCAATCGCAAACAATGTCTCCGAGGGCAATCTCGACATCAGAAGTTCGATACAAACCGGCGACGAATACGAACGGCTTGCCGAGGCGTTTAATCACATGCTTGACGGTCTGCAGGCCGCCCAGGAAAGACTTCGCCAGGCAAACAAACAGCTGGACGCAAAGATTGCCGAGCTTTCGGAGCGGAATATCGAGCTGTTCAAGGCCAACAAAATAAAGAGCGAATTTCTGGCCAACATCTCGCACGAGTTCAGGACGCCTTTAAACGCGATATTGGGCTTTGCGGAGATACTGCGGGAAAAACCGGAGCTGCTGAGAAAAGAGAAAGGGCGAAGATACGCCGAGAATATTATTGAGGGCGGGAAAAATCTTCTGAATATGATTAACGACCTGCTGAACCTTGCGAAAGCCGAGGCCGGCAAAATCGAGCTGCACATAGAAAAAACTTCGATACCTCAATTGTGCAAGGCGGCGGTCGGTTCCTTCTCTGCGCTTACGAAAAGAAAAAGAATTAAGGTCAAATTAACGGTCGACGACAACATCCCGATTCTTACGACGGACGCCGGCAAGGTGCAGCAGATATTGTATAACTTTTTAAGCAACTCCGTAAAGTTCACGCCTGAAAACGGCAGGATTGAAGTCCGGGCGGGTATGCAGGCCGAGCAAACTGTTCGGATTGCGGTTACCGATACCGGCTGCGGCATCGCCGAGTCGGACAGGGAAAAGATATTCGAGAAGTTCAGCCGGGCCGACGGCTCGCTGACCCGCCAGACGACTGGCAGCGGATTGGGTCTTGCCATCAGCAAGGAACTGGCCGCGATGCTCGCCGGAAGTATCGGGGTGGAAAGCGAACTCGACAAAGGCGCAACCTTCTGGCTGGACATACCTGTTACATTGGCCAAGGAAAGAGTGGAGCCGACGGAGTAAACCGCTACCCTATGATGCTATCGAGGGATGAATCCGTCTTCGCTTGCGCTACGGCGGGCCAACAGAACTTGGAACTGCCCTAAGTTAACATTCTTTTTTCATTAACCAGCTTGAATATGCCCGTAACTTCTTTCTTGCAAAGCAATTAAATAAATATGAACAACTTTTGTTAAATTTAGTATTTTATATTGACGATAGGTATAGCCTATGCTATACTTAATATATGGCAAATACGGAGAGGTTTAGCCAAGTAAGGAAACTATTAGAGTCAAAAGGATTTAAGTTGGACAGAATCAGTGGCTCGCACCATATTTTCGTAAGAAAGAACTCGTTACCAATAAGTGTGCCTGTTCACAATGGTAAAGTAAAGGGGTTTTATGTCAAACAAATCAAAAAAATTGAATAGAGCATTTGATGAGAAAATTCTTGCTAAAGCCCAAAAAGTAACCGAAAAATATGAGATTATTATGTCTTTCGAGGACGGTGAATGGTACGGCAGAGGACTTGAAATGCCAAATGTTTTTGGTGATGGCAAAACTCCCGACGAGTGCATTCAAAACACCAAAGAAGGTCTTATTTCGGTAGTTGCTCATCTTTTAGAACAAGGCGAAGTAGTACCATCTCCGGCGTGTGAAGGCAATAGAACCGAACAAGTTAACGTCAGATTGACAAAAGAGGAAAAAATAATCCTTAATGCGTCTGCAAAATCGCAGGGCTTTCACGGACTCGCCGATTTTCTCAGGGCTAAAGCATTTGCCGTTCCAGTTTAATCTTTCTATTATCAAACTAAGCCACCCGCTTTTAACAATATGAAAAAGTAGGGAATTCAAATTAGGGCACTCCCTTGAATTTCTGCCTTGCGATCCGATTTAATCACGAGACACGAACCATTTGACCTGCTAATGGCTATTGATGTATAATAACCGCCTTAAAGAAAAGGAGCGCTGATGGCGAAAAAATTTGTAAGAGCGATTTTCCCCGGGTCGTTCGACCCGATTACGAACGGGCATTTGGACGTAATCAATCGCGGCATAAAACTATTCGACGAGCTTATCATCGCGGTGGGCCAAAGCCCCATAAAGAATCCGCTGTTTACTCCCGAAGAACGCGTGGAAATGATAGCAGAGCTGATAACCGATATACCGGGCGTATCGGTGGAAACCTTCGACGGGCTGACAGTCGAATACGCTACCCAAATAAAAGCCAACGCTATTCTCCGCGGCCTGCGAAGTCTCACCGACGTTCAGTATGAGTTCCAGCTTGCGATGACCAATCGCGCCGTAGCCGGGGTCGAAACCGTATTTATTATGACAAGCGAGCAGTACAGCTTCACAAGCTCATCGTTAATCAGGGAAATAGCTTCGTTAGGCGGAGACCTGTCAAACCTCATCCCGAAAAATGTCCATGACCGATTGAAAAAACGTCTTAAAAAATAAAGCACGAAGCACAAAATTCGAAATCCGGATTTAAAATGTTCACAATCAGCATTGAAACGCATTTTCGGGCATCGCATCAGTTGATTCTGCCGGACGGCTCGAAAGAACATCCGCACCGGCACGACTGGGAAGTTGTCGCCAAAGTCAGCAGTGACAAGCTCGATAATACCGGATGCGTTATGGATTTTCGCCGGCTTAGAAAATCGCTCGATGAGATAGTGGCAAAGTTCGATAACGTCCAGTTAGACAGCATCGATTACTTTCAGAAAAATTCCCAGTCGGCGGAAAACACGGCGAAATACATATTCGACAAACTCGAACCGAAGCTTCCGCAGGGCGTGAAACTGCGAAGTATAAAGGTCATCGAGGAGCCGGGCTGTTCGGCAAAATTCGGCAAATAACCAATCTAACCTACAGCAAGCCCGCGAATTTGACGATTATCTAATAGCAGCGGGCCGGTATAATATACGCAATATCGACTTTCACGAATTTAATGGTTATTGGGACGTAACTTTGATATAATGCCCGGAAAGGACCTATTGATATGCAGTGCCAGATTTGCCAAAAAAAAGAAGCGACCATTCATTTGACCGAGATAACCGACGGGGTGCGCAGCGAGATGCATCTTTGTGAGCTTTGTGCGCAGGAAGAAGGTATCGCAGTCAAGAGCCAGCTCTCCATAAACGAGCTGCTCACCGGCCTGCTCGCCACCCAGCCTTCGGATGACGAGTTGTTCGGCGACTCTGAACATGAGCTTTCGTGTCCCCACTGCAGCATTACGCTGACTCAATTCACCAAAGAAGCGGTGCTGGGATGTCCCTACGACTACGAAGTCTTCGAGAAACAATTGCAGCCGTTGATTGAAAAGGCGCATAACAGCAAAACGGTCCACCGCGGGAAGGTGCCATCGAAAACGCCGAAGGAAACAAAAAAGCAAATAAATCTTACGGCACTGCGCCAACAATTAGACGCAGCGGTGCAAAGCGAAGATTATGAGCTTGCCGCTAAATTACGAGACGAAATAAATCAACTGAAATAAAGAATTTGGTAACTGGTAATCTATAAACCAGACAGGTATGAAGCTGACCGATATAAGCGGCGACATAAACGAATGGTTTGACGGCTCAGGGCCGCTGGCCGATATTGTCATATCATCCCGGATTCGCCTGGCACGGAACCTGGCAGGGTACAAATTCCTCAGCCGATGCTCCGTCGCTGAAAAATCCGAGATACTCGACAAGCTGAAAGATATCCTGATGTCGCTGGAGCTCGGCGATAAAATCTCCTACCTTAGCGTGGACAAGACCCCCGCCCTCGACAGGCACCTGATGGTCGAAAGACATTTAATCAGCCGGCATCACGCCTTCGGCAAGGGCCCACGCGGGGTGGTCATCGCCCAGCGGGAATTTTTTACCGCGATGATTAACGAAGAAGACCACCTTCGACTTCAGGTGTTAAAAGGCGGCCTGCAGCTAAGCCAATGCGCCGTGCAGATAAACCGCATCGACGATATGATAGAAGAGAGGATAGATTACGCCTTTAGCCCCCGGTATGGCTACCTGACGGCCTGCCCGACCAATCTGGGTACAGGTATAAGGGTTTCGGTAATGCTGCACCTGCCGGCCTTGAAGATGACCGGCCAAATAGAAAAATTCCTGAACGCCTCGAGGGACATGGGTCTGGCCGTGCGAGGCCTGTTCGGCGAAGGCACCGAGGCGGCGGGCGACTTCTACCAGCTTTCGAACCAGGTATCGCTCGGCATCTCAGAGGCCGAGGTAGTCGCGCAATTTGAGAATGCTATCATTCCCGAAATTGTCGAATACGAAAACGCCGCGAGGAACCAACTGCTCTCGAAGGAGCCTGACGTCCTCGATGACAAAATCTCCCGCGCGATGGCGCTGCTGCGAAACGCCCATTTGATAAGCTCGCAGGAGGCGTTATTTTTGCTGAGCCATCTGCGATTGGGCATCAATATGCACGAACGCATGGGCGCTTCAACGCCGGCGATAGAAAAGCTCTGTAAGATTAGCGCAGGCGGCGCTGATAAGCCGTTGAACCTGTCGATTACAACAATAAATCGGCTGTTTATGCTCACTCAACCAGCACATCTGCAATTGAACTGCGGAAAAACACTCGACGCCGCCCACCGGGATGTCCTCAGGGCGCAAATCATCCGCTCGGCACTGAACGGTTAGCACGCAACTGACAATGTTTGTCGTTTTCCCCCTTCCCACAAACTATTATTATGTTTATCTGCCAAAATGGCACGGAAAGCCGGAAGGCAGAATACAGGGCTAAAACGCTTAACTTCTTGACAAACAAGAGGTTAGCTTGCCAAGCCAGCTATGGCTCAACTGATGGCACGGCTTTTGCATATTCTATTTACAGCGATGCATCTACACGCTAATATAACGAGCAATAGAAAAACGAAAGGAAGTACGAAATGGCTACTAACAAAATAATCGGAATAGATTTGGGAACAACACTTTCAGTGGTTGCCGTGATGGAAGGCTCCGCACCGAAGGTTTTGATTAACTCCTCAGGCTCACGGCTGACTCCGTCCGTGGTAGGCTTCACCGACAAAGGCGAACGGCTGGTCGGACAAATCGCAAGACACCAGCAGGTAACCAATCCTGAAAACACCGTATATTCCATTAAGCGTTTTATGGGCCGAAGGCACAAAGAAGTCGCCGGTGAAGAAAAAATAGTCCCCTATAAAATCACAGGCGGGCCGGATGAACTGGTCAAGGTCAACGTCCGCGGCAAGGAATATACGCCGCCCGAAGTCTCGGCGATGATTCTGCAGGACTTGAAAAAGACCGCCGAAGACTATCTCGGTGAAACGGTCGAACGAGCCGTTATTACGGTTCCCGCATACTTTAACGATTCGCAGCGTCAGGCAACAAAAGACGCAGGCGCAATAGCGGGATTAAAAGTCGAGCGCATTATCAATGAGCCGACGGCTGCTGCGCTGGCTTACGGGCTGGAAAAGAAAAAGAACGAAAAGGTAGCCATCTTCGATTTCGGAGGCGGAACATTCGATATATCAATCCTCGATATCGGCGACAACGTCTTCGAGGTCCTCAGCACCAATGGCGATACGCACTTAGGCGGTGACGACCTCGATGCGGTACTGATAAATTATCTGGCCGATGAATTCAAAAAGACCGAGGGCATCGACCTTCGCAGTGACCCGATGGCGCATCAAAGGCTGAAAGAGGCCGCGGAAAAGGCAAAATGCGAATTGAGCACACAGTTAGAAGCCACCGTTAATCTTCCATTTATCACAGCGGATTCCTCCGGCCCAAAACATCTGCAGATTACGCTCTCCCGCAGCAAGTTCGAATCTCTGGTCGAGCCGGTCCTCGAAAAACTGAAAGGTCCGTGCTACAAGGCGATGGAAGACGCCAAGCTTACCCAGAAAGATATTGCCGAGGTATTGTTCGTCGGCGGCTCCACGAGGATTCCGAAGGTTTATGAAATCGCCAAAGAAATCTTCAAGAAAGAGCCTAACAAAAGTCTTAACCCCGACGAAGTCGTCGCGCTTGGCGCAGCCGTTCAGGGCGCCGTCCTTGCGGGCGATGCGGGCGTAAAAGACATTCTGCTTCTGGACGTAACTCCGCTTTCGCTGGGCGTTGAAACATTAGGCGGCGTTATGACAAAACTGATTGACCGCAACACCACGATACCCACCAGCAAAAAGGAAGTTTTCTCGACCGCAGCCGACAGCCAGACAACCGTTGATATCCACATCCTGCAGGGCGAAAGAGAATTCGCACGGGACAACCGCACACTCGGAAGGTTCCAGCTTGCCGATATCCCACCTGCCCCACGAGGCATTCCGCAAATTGAGGTCGCATTCGATATCGACGCCAACGGCATACTCCACGTCTCCGCGAAAGACCTCGGCACAGGCAAACAGCAGTCAATCGAAATTAAATCCAGCTCCGGATTGAGCGAAGAAGAAGTTAAAAAGATGACCGTAGATGCCGAGGCCCACGCTGCAGAAGATAAAAAGAAAAGAGAGGTCATCGATTTGAAGAACCAGGCCGACCAGTTGATTTATTCGACGGAAAAGACGCTCAAAGAGCACGGCGACAAGGTCTCTGCCGAGACACGAGGCGGAATCGAAAACGCGGTCAATAATCTGAAAGAGGCCATAAAAGGCGAAGACGCAGACGCCATAAAAAAGGCCATTGAAAACCTCGGTGCCGCAGGCCAGGAACTGGGCAAGGTGCTTTATGAAGAAGCAGCTAAAAAACAAGCCGCTTCCGCAACAGATAAAACAAACGGCGCCAATGCCGGCAGCCCGCCGAGCGAAGGCGAGGTCAAACGAAAAGGCGGCGACGATGTAATCGACGCCGAGTTCGAGGCCAAAGACCAGTAACAGCCACAGATTACACAAATGACATTGATTTTTATGCTGTATTTAGCCCGCCGTTTTACGGCGGGTTGATTTAGACACGGATTAACACTGATTTTTAAAACCAACCGAAATGACTTGTCATACCTGCGAAAGCAGGTATCCAGTAATTTATGTTAATATTTTGGATTCCCACTCACTTGGGGATAAATTTTGTGGGAATGACCGTTATGGGATGGCTTGTAGCAGGCGGATACACCTGCCAACCCTGAGACACCTTTTGGCGCGCCTCCCTTTTTCTTTTATCTTTTATTCTCTGTGACCTCTGTGAACTCTGTGGCTATCTTAATTAACGCTGCGAAATAAATCCTTGTCTAAACAGACCGGACGAATTAACATATCGTTCGTACAGTTAACCTGAAAAGCGAAGGTAACGGATTATGAAGCTAAGACAGGAACTGGGCCTGCTCGACATTTTCTGCATAGCCTCCGGTGCGATGATAAGCTCCGGGCTGTTCATTCTGCCGGGCCTGGCATACGCCAAAGCCGGCCCTTCGGTAATCGTCTGCTATTTCCTCGCGGGCTTGTTATCGCTTCCCGGAATGCTTAGCATCGCCGAGATGACAACCGCGATGCCCAAGGCCGGCGGCGACTGCTTCACCGTAATTCGCAGCCTCGGCCCCGGCGTCGGAACGGTCGCAGGATTATTGAGCTGGTTTGCACTGGCGATGAAAAGCGCATTTGCACTCGTGGGTATGTCGATTTTCACCCGCCTGCTTTTCGATATCGACATCCACATCATCGCCCTGTTCTTCTGCATACTGTTTCTGGTGATAAATCTCATCGGCATCAAGGAAGCCGGCAGGGTACAGGTGGCTCTTGTCATCGGCTTGTTTGTTCTTATGCTGGCCTATATTGTGGTCGGCCTGCCTAAGGTAAAGGTCGAAAACTTCTCACCGTTTGTTCCGCACGGATTAAGGACCGTGTTTTTCACGACCGGCTTCGTGTTTGTTTCATACACCGGGCTTTTGAAAATCGCCAGCGTCGCAGAGGAAATCAAAAACCCGTCACGCGATATCCCTCTCGGTATGATAATCTCCCTGCTCGTCGTCAGCATCCTTTACGCGTTTATGGTCTTCGTCACCGCCGGAGTCCTCGACGGCGACAAACTCAGCCAGTCACTTATGCCCATATCCGACGGCGCAGAGGTCTTTTTAGGCAGTTGGGGCAAAATTGTGATGGCAATCGCGGCCATCTTCGCATTTCTTTCCACCGCTAACGCCGGGATTATGACCTCGGCCAGAAGTCTTGTTCCGCTCAGCAACGACGGCCTGCTGCCGGGAATTTTCGGCAAAATCAATACGCGTTTCGGAACCCCTCACAACGCCCTTTTCGTTACCGCCGCTTTCATAGTCATTTCGCTGTTCTTGAAGCTGGAGATTCTCGTCGAGGCAGCTTCCATTGTCTTAATCCTTACGAATATCCTTGCGTGCCTGTCCGTCATAATCCTGCGCGAGAGCCGGATTCAAAATTACCGCCCAACTTTCCACGTCCCCTTGTACCCATGGCTTCAAATCGCCGGAATCATAGGCTTTTGCTTTCTAATTCTGGAAATGGGCAAAGACGCCCTGCTCGTCAGTTCACTGCTCATCGTCGCCGGCGTATCCGTGTACTGGTTCTACGGCCGAATCAAAACAAACAGAGAATATGCCCTGCTGCATCTTATCGAACGAATCACCGCCAAAGAGCTTACCAATTACTCGCTCGAAAAAGAACTCAGAGAAATCATCAGGAGCCGTGACGATATCGTAAAAGACAAGTTCGACCGCATCGCAGAGCGGTGTGTCGTTCTCGATATAGACAAAGCCGTGAGCGTAGATGATTTCTTCCGCCTCGCCGCAGAACAGTTATCCGCCCGGCTCGGAGGCAGACTGTCGGAAGATATTTACCGCCGGCTCACAGCCAGAGAAAAGGAAAGCAGCACGGTACTGAGCGATATCCTCGCGATACCTCATATAATAATCGAAGGCGAACGCACATTCGATGTCCTCATCGCCCGCTGTAAAGACGGCATCTCTTTCTCCGATGCGCACAGACAGGTGCAGGCGATTTTCGTGATTGCAGGCAGCAAAGACGAGCGAAACTTCCATCTCTATTCGCTTTCCGCTATCGCGCAGATAGTTCAGGACCCCAAATTCGAAAAAAGATGGCTCACCGCAAAGGGCGTCGATGCGATTCGGGATATTGTGCTGCTGGGTAAACGCAAACGCCCGACTGCATAATCATTGAAACGCCGCTGGATTAAGGTTTGATTATTTACCGATGCAGAAACGGGAGAATATCCTGTCCAGTATCTTTTCATCCACGTGTTGCTGCTCAATGCCGGATATGCTTTGGTAAGCTGCCCGCAGCAGCATCGCGGCAACTTCGCTATTGTCGGCTTTTAATTCATTTACAGCTTCGCCGACGTTTTCAATCGATTCTGTCACCGCCTGCCTGTGGCGTGTGGTAAGCGCAATCAAACTCGCCTCCCGTCCCTGCGTCGCCCGCCTGCCGTCGCCGAATGCAAGTTCGATTAATTTTTTATCGATAGTATCGCGCAGTGACTCCAGGCCTGCTTCTGTCTTCGCGGAGGTTGTCAAAAAATCACCGCCGAATAATTTTTTCAACTCGGCGATGCGCTCTGCCAGAATTTTCTCTGAAAGTAAATCAGATTTTGTCGCGACTGGTATCAAGGCTTTTGGTTCTATCAGCCCGCGAATCGAAATATCCTCATCCCAATTTGTTTTCGATACGTCAACGCAAAAAACAACGACGGAGCTGCTTTGCAGCGATTTGACCGCCGCCTGCTGCGCCAATTCATCGAGTATATTATCAGGCAACGCTATTAATCCAGCGCAATCGAACACAACACAACGGTTATGCTTCAGTGAAAGCTCGCTGGTCAGGATGTCCCTCGTGGTCTTGCGCTGCGGCGATACGATACTTCTCTCCCAGCCCGCCAGTTTATTAAGCAGACTGCTCTTGCCTGCATTGGGCGCACCTGCGATTCCCACAGCCGGCAAATCCAGTGTCGATTCGCAATTAATACTGCCGGCAAGCAAGCGTTCGAGTTCTCCCTTGATGCCGGAAAGCCTTCGGCTTGTCCCCATGTTGGTTTCCAATTCGATATCCTCGCTGCTGAAATCCAGACCGGCTTCGATGAGACTAAGGCAATCCATTAGTTCCGAACTGATTTTCTCCGTAGCTTCAGCCAACCTTCCGCCGAGAATTTTCTCTGCCGCAGCTAATTGTAATTTGTTCGAGCTGACAATAATCTCATTTACCGCTTCTGCCTGGGCCAAATCGATTTTACCGTTAAGATACGCCCTTGCGGTAAATTCGCCCGGCCCAGCCATTCTAAGTCCTTTACCGAGCAGCTTTTCCAGCAAGGCGCCGGCAACGGACTGGTTTGCGTAAATATGAATTTCAGCGACCGTTTCGCCAGTATAAGAATTGGGAGCAGGAAAAAGATACAACAGCGCATCGATTTCAAGCTCGTCATCCACCGCTACCCTGCCGGGTATTAATCTCGCTTTTCGTTCCTCTGTTTCAAGCCCAACCGCAGGCGTAAAGAGAAAATTGATTTTCTCGATTGTCTCCGGGCCGGTTATGCGTACAAGCAGCCTTGCCCCCAATGGCGGAGAACTCACAGCTGCGACAGTATCGCTAAGGTTATACATCGTCCCAGGCTCTAAGTTCTAAAGAACGGTTTGGGTTTTTTCTTTTTGACCTTGCCGCCGGTTTTGCTCGTCACGGCAACCAATCCCCTTGCTTCAGCCTCGTCCCTCTCGCGGATATGCTTTCTTATAACGTACTGCTCAATAACACCGGCGAAGGTACTGGCCATAATATACAGGTTCACTCCCGAAGGCGCCTTGTATAGCATCAGTGGGAAAAGCAGCGGCATCATAATCATCATCATTTTCTGCTGCTGGGCCGCTTCCGGAGAGGCTGCCTGTGCCTGCGAGGGCATCAGCCGCTGCTGCATATAAAATGCCACGCCCATCAAAATAGGCAAAAGGTTAAACGAATCAATCTTCCAGCCCACCAGCGGAACTGTCACCGTTGCAAACCTGATAAGGGCGTCCGGCACCGAAAGGTCGGTAATCCAGAACGGCAAAAACTCCGCTCCCCGCAGGTCGATACTCGTATAAACCGCGCTCCACAACGCAATCCAAATCGGCATCTGAACAAACATCGGCAGCATACCCATAATCGGCGATGCGCCGTGCTCTTTGTAAAGGCCCATCAAACGTTTATTCATCTCGGCCTTATTGCCGGCGTATTTCTTCTTTATTTCTTCAGCCATAGGAGCAAGCTTGCTCATCTTGCTCATCGAGACCTGGCTTTTCTTGGTAACCGGATGCATAGCGAGTCGCATCAGGAACACCAGTATGATAATGACGACGCCGTAATTACCGATAAAGCCGTACATCCATTTCATAATCGCCAATATCCCGAAGGCCAGAGGCTGTATCACCGCCGCGGGACAGCAGCAGCTCATAAAATCTATCGTCTGCAGAAATCCCAGTCTGCTGTACATCTCGTTCTTATCAAACAACGGCTTGTCCTTCGGCCCCAGATAAAGCTGGAAATTATACGTCCTTGCGCTTTCGGCCTGACCAGCCGAGGCCAACACTGTTGACGCAATTCTAAAATCGACTCCGACCGTCTCATCGCCGGTATCACCCTGGCCGTCGGGATTGTAAAACTGCCCCGCTTTGTCTGCCACCCAATTACAGAAATCCGTACCTTCATCCGGCATAGGGACAAGTATGCCGGCGAAATATTTATTTACCGCCGCGGCCCAGAGGAAATCGTCACCGGCCCGCGTCAGCCTCTGGTCATCGAAGCTTTTTGCCTTGCTTAACTTCTTGGCGTCGAGCCTTGCTGTTACCACTCCGCCCTTCGAATCCATGAACCCGGCCACGATTTTTTCGTCATCTCTGCTGTCATCTTCCCGGCTGATACCCACCGGCCCGGTTAAATTAAACCGAACTTTTTGCTCTGTGGAGGTGAGATTCTCAATTGTAAGCTCGCAGACAAGAAGATAACTGTCCGGAACAATCTTGTAGGTCTTAACCAGTTTTATCGCGGGCGAACCGCTGCCATCGTCTTTTATAGTCGTCTCGAAACGCGCCGTTTGAGAGCCGTCCGGCAGAGTGTCAACATCGAAACTTTGCCAGTTAAGTTTGTCCAATGGAAGCTGCTGCTGATGCTCAACGAATACGAATTCCCTGTTGGCCATCGATAAAACTTCATTGCCATAGGGCTGCTTTACCGGCGAAAGAAACACCAGCTTCTCAAGTTTATTGGGGTCAGGTTCGCGGTTGTCGAATTCGCTGAAGACAGATTTGCTGATAGCTGCGCCTTTGCTTGTCAATTCCAGCTCGAATTTAAACCCGCTATTGGGGTCGGTCGAACCGAGCGTAACACCGGCCGCGGGAGCATTATCAACTCCGAAAAAAACCTTATCATCAGCCGCTATAAGCTGGGGTGCTTCTTCGGCGGGACTATTTATATCGCCACCGAACGCAGGATACACCAACCCGGAGAACAAACAAAAGATGACTGTAACTAATGTTAAAATAACCTTCATATTTTTATCTTCCGTTCCGCAGCCGTTCAGCGTGGAACCTGTCCAACTGCTCAATCACCAATATTTTCTTCATCGTGGTTTCGTAATCGTACCCCAGTCGGACAAAATT